>NZ_JAJUWT010000005.1 GCF_021390395.1 Saccharothrix sp. S26 | reverse complement strand
CCGTGCCGACCTCGCGGGCCACGCGCGTGACCTCGTCCGCGAAGGACGACAGCTGGTCGACCATGGTGTTGATGGTCGACTTGAGCTCCAGGATCTCGCCCCGCGCGTCGACCGTGATCTTCTGCGACAGGTCGCCACCCGCCACCGCCGTCGTGACCTGCGCGATCGACCGGACCTGCGCGGTGAGGTTGTTGGCCATGAAGTTGACCGAGTCGGTCAGGTCCCGCCAGGTCCCCGCGACCCCCGGTACTTGCGCCTGACCGCCGAGCCGCCCGTCCGTGCCGACCTCGCGGGCCACGCGCGTGACCTCGTCCGCGAAGGACGACAACTGGTCGACCATCGTGTTGATGGTGTCCTTCAGCTCCAGGATCTCGCCGCGCGCGTTCACCGTGATCTTCTGCGACAGGTCACCCCGCGCCACCGCCGTCGCGACCTGCGCGATGTTGCGGACCTGGGACGTGAGGTTGCCGGCCATGAAGTTGACCGAGTCGGTCAGGTCCCGCCAGGTACCGGCCACCCCCGGCACCTGCGCCTGACCACCCAACCGCCCGTCGCTGCCGACCTCCCGCGCCACCCGCGTCACCTCGGCCGCGAACGACGACAACTGGTCGACCATCGTGTTGATCGTGGTCTTGAGCTGCAGGATTTCGCCGCGCGCGTCCACGTCGATCTTCTGCGACAGGTCGCCCTGCGCGACCGCCGTCGTCACCTGGGCGATGTTGCGGACCTGGGACGTGAGGTTGCCGGCCATGAAGTTGACCGAGTCGGTCAGGTCCCGCCAGGTACCGGCCACCCCCGGCACCTGCGCCTGACCGCCGAGCCGCCCGTCCGTGCCGACCTCGCGGGCCACGCGCGTGACCTCGTCCGCGAAGGACGACAGCTGGTCGACCATGGTGTTGATGGTCGACTTGAGCTCCAGGATCTCGCCCCGCGCGTCGACCGTGATCTTCTGCGAGAGGTCGCCCTGCGCCACCGCCGTCGCCACCTGCGCGATGTTGCGGACCTGCGAGGTCAGGTTGTTCGCCATGAAGTTGACGTTGTCGGTCAGGTCCCGCCACGTCCCGGCGACCCCCGTGACCTGCGCCTGACCGCCCAGCCGCCCGTCCGTGCCGACCTCGCGGGCCACGCGCGTGACCTCGTCCGCGAAGGACGACAACTGGTCGACCATCGTGTTGACGGTGTCCTTCAGCTCCAGCATCTCGCCCGCCACCGTCACGGTGATCTTCTGCGACAGGTCGCCCTGCGCCACCGCCGTCGCCACCTGCGCGATGTCGCGCACCTGCTTGGTCAGGTTGTCGGACATGAAGTTGACCGAGTCGGTCAGGTCCTTCCACGTGCCCGCCACCCCCGGCACGACGGCCGTGCCGCCCAACCGCCCGTCCGTGCCGATCTCACGGGCCACGCGCGTGACCTCGCCCGCGAACGTCCGCAGCGTCGCCGTCATCGAGTTGAAGCTCTCGACCAGCGCCGCGACCTCGCCCCGCGCGTCGACCACGATCTCCTGCGACAGGTCGCCCTCGGCGACCGCGGCGAGCACGCGGCTCAGCTCGGCGGTCGGGCGGGTCAGGTCCTCGACGAGGCCGTTCACCGCGTCCGCGGCCGTCGCCCAGCCGCCGGTGGCGGTGCTCGGGGCCAGCCGCTCGCCCAGCCTGCCCTCCTGGCCGACCGACTGGCGCACCCGCACCAGCTCGCCGACCAGCCACTGGTTGCGCTCGGCGATCTCGTTGAATGCCTCGGCCAGCGCGGCTGTCACCCCGTCGCGGGGCACGACGAGGCGACGGCGGAAGTTGCCGTCCTTCATCTCCCGCATCGCGGTCAGCAGTCGGGCCAGGGTCACGTCCGTGTCGTCCTGGGCGGTCGTCACACGAGCCTCCGATGTCAGCGCAACTGCGCCAAGCCTGCCACTGTTGGAGGCGGCTTGTCCGATAGGTTGGGTCGACCCGACACACAGGAGCCGTGATGGCCCAGGGCTACCGGCAAGGCGCCGACACGGGCCTCGACCTCGACGCGTGGCGTCGTGTGGTCGACGGCTTCCACGAGGCCGTCGTCGTGCTGGACCCGGAAGGCGTCGTCCGGTTGGTCAACTTCCTCGCGTCCGTGCTGTTCCCGCAGGCCAGAACCGGCTCGATGCTGCCCGAGGACGTGGCCCGGACCACCGGCCGCGGTCGGCGACAGGACCTCGGCGGCGGGTGGGTCGCCTGGTACCGGGGCGTGGACGACTACCTGGACGAGGCCGCGCGCCGGATGGCGTCTCGGACCGAACGCGCCGACGCCGTGAAGGCCGTGGTCGAGCTGGCACCCGCCGAGCACACCGTCGTGGTGCTGCCGGGCGCGCGCGGCCGTCTCGAATGGTGGCGGCGCACCCCCGGCGGCGACGTCGCCGTGGCCCGCACCACGCGGCAGGTGGCCGACACCGCGCCCGGCTTGACCGCCGTGCTCGACCACGTCGTCGAGCACGCGGAACTCACCGAACTGGGTGACGGGCCGTGGGGCGTGTCGGGGGTCGGCGTGGCCGTGCCGCTGACCGAGGGCGGCGCGCTGGTGTGCTTCGGCGGCACGTGGACCGTGGACCTGCTCCAGCGGTACGCGGCACGGGCCGCGGCGGCGGTCGAGGCGAGCACCCGGTTCAGCGAGCAGCAGCGGACCGTGGAGGCCCTGCGGGCGAACCTGCTGCCCACCGCGCTGCCCGACCTGCCCGGGGTCCGCCTGGCCAGCGTCTACGAGCCCGCGCACCGGCGGGTGCTGATCGGTGGCGACTTCTACGACGTGCACCCGCGCGAGGACGGCAGCGCGGCGTTCGTGCTGGGTGACGTGGCGGGCAACGGCCTGGAGGCCGCCGCGCACAGCGGCCGGGTGCGGCAGAGCCTGCACACCCTCCTGGTGGTCGAGCAGCGGCCGGCGCAGCTGTTGCACCTGCTCAACGCGGCGCTGCGGGCGGCGGGCAGCCGCCTGTTCACCACGCTGGTCGTCGGCTCGATGATGCCCGTGCAAGCGGGCGGCCTGCGGTTGACGCTGGCCGCGGGCGGCCACCCCGCGCCGCTCGTGCTGCGCGCCGACGGGCGGGTCGACGAGGTGGCCGTGCACGGCGGCATCGTCGGCGTGCTGTCGGAGGTGCGGTTCAACCAGACGACCGTGGCCCTCGCGCCGGGGGAGACGTTGCTGCTCTACAGCGACGGGCTGACCGAGGCGCGCAACCACGGCGACCGGCAGCAGTTGTTCGGCGACGTGCGGCTGAAGGCGGCGCTGCGCGACTGCGCGGGGCTGTCGGCCGAGGCGGTGTCGGACCACCTGCGGCGGGTGGTGTTCGACTGGCTGGGGCCCGCCGAGCACGACGACCTGACGTTGCTGGTGTTGCAGGCGGCGCCGTGAAGGCCGTCGCCGGACTGGGACCGGGTGACGTGGAGCCACCCCTGGCCGCGGTCGCGGTCGCACACCGCCGGTTGTTCGCGGCGATCGCCGACCTCACCGACGCGCAGGTCGCGGAGCCGTCGTTGCTGCCGGGCTGGACGCGGGGGCACGTGCTGGCGCACCTGGCCGACGCCGCCCGCGCCCGCGCTCGGGTGGTCGAGCGCGCGGCACGGGGTGAACGGGTCGAGCTGTGGGAGCCGGGGGAGCGGGACGCGATCATCGAGGCCACCGCGTCCCGCAGCGCCGCCGAGCACCGCGCCGCCACCGTCGAGCACGCCTCCCGGCTGGAACGGGCGTGGGCGGGCGTCACCGACTGGTCCGCGTCCGCAGACCCCGACCCGGTGCCGCCGGTGTTCACCCGGTGGCGCGAGGTGTGGATCCACTTGGTCGACCTCGACGTGGGGGTGCGGCCCGCGGAGTGGAGCGCGGAGTTCGCGGTGCACACGATCGCCGTGCTGAGGTCGCGGCTGCCTGATGGCGTGGCGCTGCGGGCGACCGACGTGCCGCGGACGTGGGGGACGGGCACGGAGGTGGTGGGCGGGGTGCGCGACCTGGCCGCCTGGCTCGCCGGCCGGGTGCCCGACGCGCCGCCGACCTGCGCCGTGCCGCTGCCGGAGCTGGGCCCGTGGCCGTCGTACCCGGCGCGCCGTCAGGATCTGCCGGACTGAATCACCGCAGCCACCCGGCGCCCGGCCCCATGCGGGTCGGAGTGCGCTGTGGATCTCCATGGCCTTGTCCGCAGGCGGGTCAACAATGGCAACATCCCGATAAGAATTGCAGCGCTGCGTTCAATCGCGAGCCGTCCAACCCACCCGGAGCGCGTGGCGCGTCGATGGAGGCGACCTGCGGATCTATTCGCAACGCTTCGCTCAGTGTTGCAACGGCCTTGGTGAAAAGTTTCAGGGCTTGGGGATGCCACGAACTGCCGGTTCGGGAACGACCGCGACCCCGCGCCCGTCGCGCCTCCGACGCGTCCTCCGGCTGGTGCGGCAACGGACGGCGCGTCGCTGAACTGTCCGAAATGGACAGTGGTGAACCCGGCTTCACGGGCGGGGCGACCCCGCCGGCGACGGCCGGCACCCGGTGGGACAGCGGGCCGGTGCGGGCGTCGCCGGGCTTCCGGTGAGTGGAAGATCCCGTTGACCTGGCTCCGGCGCGCTCCTTAGCGTTCGCCGCACGTTCGCCCCTGCCCGCCGCACGACGCCGCGAGTTCCGGCCGTGCACACCCGGAGGTCCGATTGGCCACCATCGCGCCCCTCCCGGAGGCCGTCGCGCACGTCGTGCGCGACGGCGACACCGTGGCCTTCGAGGGGTTCACCCACCTGATCCCGTTCGCCGCCGGGCACGAGGTGATCCGGCAGGGCAGGCGCGACCTGACCCTGGTCCGGATGACGCCCGACGTGCTGTACGACCAGCTCATCGGCGCGGGCTGCGCGCGCAAGCTGGTGTTCTCGTGGGGCGGCAACCCCGGTGTCGGCTCGCTGCACCGGTTCCGCGACGCCGTGCAGAACGGCTGGCCGCGGCCGCTGGAGCTGGAGGAGCACAGCCACGCCGGCATGGCCAACCGGTACGTCGCCGCCGCGTCCGGGCTGCCGTTCGCCGTGCTGCGCGGCTACACCGGCACCGACCTGCCCGCCCAGACGGCGAACATCGCGGCGGTGACCTGCCCGTTCACCGGCGAGGTGCTGACCGCGGTCGCCGCGCTGAGGCTGGACGCCGCCGTGGTGCACGCCCAGCGCGCGGACCGGCACGGCAACGTGCAGCTGTGGGGCATCACCGGCGTGCAGAAGGAGGCGGTGCTGGCCGCGACCCGGTCGCTGGTCACCGTCGAGGAGGTCGTGGACGAGCTGGAGCCGCGGCCCGGCGCGGTGGTGCTGCCGTCCTGGGTCGTGGACTACGTCGCCGAAGCGCCGGGCGGCGCGCACCCGTCCTACGCGCACGACTACTCGGTGCGCGACAACGACTTCTACGTGGCCTGGGACGAGATCAGTCGCGACCGGGAGAAGTTCGCGCAGTGGTTGGAGGGCATCGCGTGAGCACCGACCACGACTACAGCTCCGACGAGATGATGACGGTCGCGGCGGCACGGGCGCTGCGCGACGGCGCGGTGTGCTTCGTCGGCATCGGGCTGCCCAGCACGGCGGCCAACCTCGCCCGCCGCACGCACGCGCCGGACCTCGTGCTGGTCTACGAGTCCGGCACGATCGGCGCGAAACCCGACCGGCTGCCGCTGTCGATCGGCGACGGCGTGCTGGCCGACACGGCGGTCAGCGTGGTCGGCGTGCCGGAGATCTTCAACTACTGGCTGCAACCGGGCCGGATCGACGTCGGCTTCCTCGGCGCGGCCCAGCTGGACCGGTTCGGCAACATCAACACCACCGTGATCGGCGGCGACTACCGCAACCCCGGCGTGCGGCTGCCCGGCGCGGGCGGCGCGCCCGAGATCGCCGCGTCGTGCCGCGAGGTCGTCGTGGTGGTGCGGCAGACCAGGCGGGCGTTCGTGGAGCGGGTCGACTTCGTCACCTCGTTCGGCTTCGGCTCGGGGCCGGGCGAGCGGGAAGCCCTGGGCCTGACCGGCGCGGGACCCCGGCTGGTGATCACCGACCTGGGCGTGCTGCGGCCCGACCCGCGCACCCGGGAGCTGGTGCTCACCGCGGTGCACCCCGGCGTCGACCCGGCGACCGCGCGCGAGCGCACCGGTTGGGACCTCGAGGTCGCCGACGAGCTGGAGCACAGCGAGCCGCCCACCGACCGCGAGCTCGCCGTGCTGCGCGAGCTGACCCGCTAGACACCCGTCCTCTCGGCACGACGAACAGGAGATCCCGGTGCCGACCGATCCGCCGCACACCTACCGGTCCGACACGCCGTCGCACCCGCCCGTGTCCTTCCCCGAGTACCGGTCCAACGTGCTCCGCGCCCCGCACCGGCCGTTCGTGCTGCTGCCGCAGCGCCTGGGCGAGATCACCGGGCCGCTGCTCGGCGAGGGCCGCGTCGGACCTCACGACAACGACCTGACCCTGGGCCACGACGGCGAGCCGCAGGGCCAGCGCATCATCGTCTCCGGACGCGTGCTCGACGGCGACGGCCGGCCCGTCGCCGGCACCCTGCTGGAGGTCTGGCAGGCCAACGCGGGCGGCCGGTACCGGCACGACCTCGACCGCCACCCCGCGCCCCTGGACCCGAACTTCACCGGCGTGGGCCGCGTCGTCACCGACGCCGAGGGCCGCTACTCCTTCACCACGATCCAGCCCGGCGCGTACCCGTGGCGCAACCACGACAACGCCTGGCGGCCCGCGCACATCCACTTCTCGCTGTTCGGCACCGCGTTCACCCAGCGGCTGGTGACCCAGATGTACTTCCCGGGCGACCCGCTGTTCGACCAGGACCCGATCTTCAACTCGGTCCGCGACCCGAAGGCCCGCGAGGCGATGGTGGCCCGGTTCGACCTCGGCACGACCGTGCCCGAGTGGGCGTTGGGCTACCGGTGGGACATCGTGCTGCGGGGCAAGAACCCCACGCCGCTGGAGGAAGAGGACGACGATGAGTGACTCCCACGGCGGGCTCCAGACCACCCCGTCGCAGACCGTGGGCCCGTTCTTCTCGTTCGGCCTGGAGTGGGCCGACGGCCCGTTCGTGGTGCCCGAGGGCACGCCCGGCGCGTTCCGGATCGGCGGCACGGTCTACGACGGCGCGGGCGCGCCGGTGCCCGACGCGGTGGTCGAGACGTGGCAGGCCGACCCCGACGGCCGCTTCGCCCACCCCGACGACCCGCGCGGCGCGGTGCGCTGGAAGGATTTCCGCGGCTTCGGCCGCAGCGCCACGGACCCCGAGGGGCGGTACTCGCTGCTGACCGTGAAACCCGGTCCGCTGCCCGCGGCCGGGGGCGGGGGCGGCTGGGAGGCACCCCACCTCAACGTGTCGGTGTTCTGCCGGGGCATGCTGGTGCGACTGGTCACGCGGATCTACTTCCCCGACGAGGAGGCCAACGCCGAGGACCCGGTGCTCACCTCGGTCGAGGAGAGCAGGCGGGCCACGCTCGTGGCCGCGAGCGCACCGCACGGCTACCGCTTCGACATCCACCTGCAAGGGGAGCATGAAACCGTCTTCTTCGAGCTCTGAGCACGGCGGCCGGTCCGCCGGACCGCGGGAACCGGGCACGCGCTCGCTGTGGGGCACGTTGTTCACCGACCCGGACGTGGACGACGAGACCTGCGACCGGGCGTGGTTGCGGGCCATGCTGGACTTCGAGCGCGCGCTGGCGATCGTGCAGGCCAGGGCGGGCATCGTGACAGAGGAGGCCGCCCGGATGGTCGTCACGGCCATCGACGTCGGCCACTACGACCCGGTCGCCCTCGGCGAGGGCGCGCTGACCTCGGGCACGCCGGTCGTGCCGCTGGTGCGGGCGATCGGCGCGCACGTCACCGCGGAGGGCCGCGCCGCCGTGCACAACGGCGCGACCAGCCAGGACGTGCTGGACACCGCGTTGTCGCTGGTCGCGTTCCGGGCGCTGGGGCCGATCCTGGCCGGGCTGCGGGGCGTGGCCGCCGAGTGCGAGCGGCTCGCCGAGCGGCACCGGGACACGCTCATCGCCGGCCGCACGCTCACCCAGCACGCGCTGCCGACCACGTTCGGGCTCAAGTGCGCGGGCTGGCTGGTCGCGGTGGACGAGGCCGACGACGCGCTGACCCGCGTGCGCACCCAGCGGCTGGCCGTGCAGTTCGGCGGCGCGGCGGGCACGTTGGCCGCGGTGCGCTCGGGCGGTGACCTGACCGGGCAGCTCGCCGCCCAGCTCGGCCTGGCCGCGCCGCTGATCCCGTGGCACACCGACCGGACCAGGGTGGCCGAGCTGGCGTGCGCGCTGGGCGAGGTGTCCGGGGTGCTGGCCAAGATCGCGCAGGACGTGGTGCTGCTCGCGCAGACCGAGGTCGCCGAGGTGGCCGAGGGCGACGGCGGCACGTCGTCGGCGATGCCGCACAAGCACAACCCGGTGCGCGCCGTCCTGGTGACCGCGTGCACCCGCCGCGTGCCGGGGCTGGTGGCCACGGTGCTGTCGGCGATGGCGCAGGAGCACGAACGCGCGGCCGGCGCGTGGCACAGCGAGTGGCAGACCGTCACCGAGCTGCTGCGCCTGGTCGGCGGCGCGGTGCGCGGCACCCGTGAGCTGCTGTCGCGGCTGCGGGTCGACCCCGAGCGGATGCGGCGCAACCTGGACCTGACCGGCGGCCTGCTGATGGCCGAGAACGTGGCCGTGCGGCTCGCGGACCGCATCGGCCGGTCGGAGGCGCAGGAGCTGGTCGCCGAGGTGTGCCGGACCGCGGTGGCGGCCGGGCAGTCGCTGCGCGACGCGCTGCTGGCCGACCTGCGGATCGGGTTGTCGGAGGAGGAGCTGGACGACGCGCTCGACCCGGCCGGGTACACCGGCCGCGCGGGCGAGTTCACCGACCGCGCCCTGGCGGCGCACCGGGGGAGGAGCCGACCGTGAAGCCGCACTACGAGTTGAGCGGGCCGCCGGACGCGCCGGTCGTCGTCCTGGGCAACTCGCTCGGCACCACGACCGCGTTGTGGGACCGGCAACTGCCCGTGCTGCTGCGGCGGTTCCGGGTGCTGCGGTACGACCACCGGGGTCACGGCCGTTCCGGGGCGGTGGACGGGCCGTACCGGATCGACGACCTCGCCGACGACGTGCTGGAGCTGCTGGACGCGCTCGGGCTGGACCGCGTGTCGTACTGCGGCGTGTCGATGGGCGGCATGGTCGGCATGTGGCTGGCCGGGCACGCGCCGGAGCGGATCGAGCGGCTGGTGCTGTGCTGCACGACGGCCGGCTTCGCGTCCGCGCAGCCGTGGCTGGACCGCGCGGCGGCCGTGCGGGCGTCGGGCACCGGTTCCCTCGCGCCCGCCGCGGTGGGCCGGTGGTTCACCCCGGCGTTCCGCGAGCGGTCACCGGAGGTGGTGTCCGCGTTCGCGGCGGGACTGTCCTCTGTGGACGACGAGGGTTACGCGGGGTGCTGCGAGGCGTTGGCGGCGATGGACCTGCGGTCCGTGCTGCCGGCGATCGAGGCCCCCACAGCCGTCATCGCGGCCGAGTGCGACGAGGCCACGCCGCCGGAGTGCGGCCGGTTCATCGCCGACTCCGTGCCGGGCGCGACGTTCCACCTCGTGCCCGGGGCGCACCTGGCGAACGTGGAGTCGGCCGACGAGGTCTCGGCGATCCTGGAGGCGCACCTGTGAGCTTCGACGAGGGCATGCGCGTGCGGCGGGAGGTGCTGGGCGACGAGCACGTCGACCGGGCGATCGCCGGCACCGACGCGTTCACCGCCGACTTCCAGGACTTCATCACCCGCTACGCGTGGGGCGAGGTGTGGACCAGGCCGGGACTCGACCGGCGGGCGCGCTCGTGCGTCACGCTGGCCGTGCTGGCCGCCCTGGGCCAGGAACACGAACTGGCCATGCACGTCCGCGCGGCCCTGCGCAACGGCGTGACGGCGGAGGAGATCAAGGAAGTCCTGCTGCACGTGGGCATCTACGCGGGCCTGCCCGCCGCGAACCGCGCCTTCGCCGTGGCGCAACCGATCCTGGCGGAGGCGCGACCTACAGCCTGACCATCTCCTCGTACGCCTCCCTCAACTCCACCGCTTCCGGCAACCCTCGCGCTTCCACGGCGTGCACCACTTCAGCGGCGCGCCAGTGGTTGGAGGGAACCACGCACCCGGACGTGATGGCCCGCAACGTGTGGCCGCACGCTTCGTCCAGTCGGTCCGTGGTCAACAGCGCCAGCGACAGGTCGATGTTGGCCGACGCGACCCGACGCGGCCACGTCGTCGGATCGTCTCCCGCGCCGAGCCGCCGGATGATCTCGCGGGCGTACCCCTCGGCGGCCGGGTCGCCGACCCACGCCAACGTCGTCGCCGTGTACGCCACCGCCTTGTCCGGGTCGTAGCGGTAGTGGTGCTCAGGCCGGTCCGGCCTGGTCAACCCCGCGGCAAGCCGTTGGACCTCCTGGATCGCCGCGTATGCCTCACTCCGTCTCCCCAGCCGCGCCAGGGCTCGCCCCTCCTGCGCCGCGGCCTGGATCGCGGCGGAACCGTCGGCGGGCGCGATGGCCTTCGCCGTCCGCGACAGCTCCAGTGCCTTGTCGTGATCGCCGTCCGTCAGCGTGCGCCACGCCTCCGTCTCGTACACCCACGCACGTATCTCGTCGTGCCCGGCGTGCCTTGCGAGGCTGGCAGCGGTCTTGAGCCGAGCCGTGGCGGCCGATGACTGGTTGAGGTCGATGTGCACCGTGGCACCGAGCAGGGACAACCAACCGCCGACGACGAGCAACCGTTGGTGTTCGGCCAGCGTCTTGCGGGCGTCGAGCAACCGGGTGACGTATCCGAGGTGTTGCCGAACCCGACCGAGCAACGCGGTGGGTGGTGTCCGCGGATACGCGATCGCCAAGTCGTCGACGGCGGCTTCCAGGCGCTCCAACGTCTCCTGGCCGACGTCGCTCGCGTTGATCCGGCGCACGAGTTCGAGCGCGTCCTGCTCGTCGTCGGATGCGTGCGCGGGCCAAGGCTGGATGGCGACGGGGGACAGCAGTTCGGCCAACTCGTCCGTGCTGATCCCGAGCAGCCGGGCGAGCTTCGGACGCTGGTGGGGCAAGGGTTCCCGGGTTCCCGTCTCCCAGCGCGCCACGGTCGAACGGTCGACGTACATCGCTTCGGCGAACGATTCCTGAGTGAAACCCGCCGCCTTCCGAGCGCGGATGAAGGCGGTTCGCCGTACTGCCATCGGGTGACCTCCTGGCGTTGACCCGCTGACCGTCATCGCTGGTCGAGCGTACCGCTGTCACAGGTCGGCCACGGCAAGGAACGTCCTGGCGCTGTCGTGGGAGGCGTCGCGCCCCCACATTCGATCAAGACCGAGCGTCATCCGCGGCAAGCGCAGGAAAGGAACAGCTGTGCCGAGCAACAAGGTGGCCATCCCGCCGTCCACGACATCGGAAGCGGCCCTGGACTACGTCGAGAGGGGGTGGCCCGTCGTTCCCGGAGCCATCTGGCACGACGGGCACTTCGCCGACCCGACCGACGAGCGGCAGGTCGTCAACCCTCTCCTCCTGGGGGTCGACCAAGCGACCACCGACGCCGAGGAAGCGCGAGTGATGTGGTCGGTCCCCGGCTTGAACCGGCCCAACGTGTTCACTGTGACGGGTTCCGGGCTCGGTGCTTTCATGGTGTTCGACTCGCTGGCCGAGGCGATCGCCCGCCATCCCGCGTTCGTCGTCCGGCGGACGCCGGTGCTCGTCATCCAGGGGATGCCGTCGGCCTACTTCCTCGTCCGACCCCCGGTTCCGTCCGTGTTGCTGAACGGTGAGGCACGCGTGGTCGCGTCAGGCACACCCGTGACGTTGCCACCGAGCGCCTTCGGCGAGACAGCGGTGATGTGGTCGGTCACACCAGGGGAGGCGAACGGCACGTTGATGGCAGGCGGCGAGCCGGCCGACATCGTCGAGAACTTGGAGGGCGCGTGAACGTGGTGGCGGTCGTGGAGCAGGACTTGGTGCCCGCGGTGGTGCTGCATGAGGTTGCGAGCGAGAGTGCGCCTCGACTGTTCGCCGTGGTCGAGGAGTACGGCGAAGGGGAGGTGCGTGCCGCCGGTTACGGCCTGGCCTACGCGGAGCGTGCCGAGGTCGACGCGGTCGAGGGCGGCTTCCGGCTCAGCTCCGACAGCGCGGAGAGCGCACGGGCGCTGTTCGAGATCAGTTCGCGGTCGGCGGGTGTCCGACGGGTGCATTTGGTGTGGTTGGACGAGGCCGGCGCACCGTAGGACAAGGCGGCGGCACCGCGCCCCGCGGGGGAGAGCGGTGCCGCCGCACGGGGGCGGTCAGGAGTTGCGGACTTCGGATGTGATTTGTTGGCCGGATTCGCGGGCGTGTTGGCCGACTTCCTGGGCCGAGCCCTTCGCCTGCTCCACGGTGGTCTGCGTGGCTTCCTGGGCGACCTGCTTCACCTGGTCCGCCGCCTCGCCGACCATGGTGCCCGCGTCCTGCTTCAGTTTCTGCACGGACTCGGTGAGGGCTTCCTTCACCGGCTCCATCGCGCCGCCGGCGCGTTCGCTGAGCTGCCGGACGGCGTCCTGCTCCGCCCGCGTCGCCGGGATCAGCGTGGCGACCAGCGCGCCCGCGCCGAACGCGATCAGCCCCGCGGCCAACGGGTTGCCGCGCGCCTGCTGCCGCGCCTGCTCGGGAGCCCGCTGGACCGCGTGCGCGGCCTCCTGCGCCTTCTCACCGACCACGGACGCGGCCTGCTGCGCCTTGTCGCCCACGGTCGAGGCGGCGTCCTGCGCCCGCTCGCCCATCGCGGACGCCATGCCCGAGGTGCGGTCCTGCACCGTCGAGGCGGTCTCCGGAACCGTGCCCATGACTCGCTCCTTCAACGTGCTCATCCGGTGCCGCACCCGGTCCACCCGGCGTTGGGCGATGTTGCGCGGCCTGGTGTGGTCGACGATCCGGTTGGCGTCCGCCACCAGCTCCGCGCGAGTCCGGTCGATGTCGTGCCTTATTTGGTCGGGTGACGGGCCCATTCCGCGTCCTCCTTCAACGTCTCGATCGTGCGCTCCGGCTTGGGGTTGACCTGGCGCAGCCGCGAGCGGCCCGCGGAGAACAGGGCGAACCCGGCGATGCCCCACAGCACGGCGACGACGAGCGTCGCCCAGCCCAACCCCATGAACGTGGCCAGGCCGAACGCCAGCGCCAGGCTCAGCAGGACCGCGGTCATGTACCCCGCGAACCCGGCCGCGCCCAGCATCCCGGCGGCCTTGCCCGCCTTCGTGGCCTCCTGCCTGATCTCGGCCTTGGCCAGCTCCAGCTCCTGGCGCATCAGCCGCGACAGGTCCTCGGTCAGCTCGCCGACGAGCTGGCCCAGCGACGCCTGCTCCTCGGCCGGCGGCACGGGACCGCCCGCCGGGACGGCCCCGCCCGCGGGCACGCGGCTCTCCGGCACGTGGCCGCCCGTCAACCGGGTCTCAGCGCTGGACATACGGCGACCCCTCCGGCTGGTAGGGGGCGCGCGGCGACGGCGTCGGGTGGTCCGACGGGATCTGCGGCGCCAACGTGCCGTACTCCGACGGCATCGGCGACGGCGACGACGGCGTCGCGGTCGCGCTCGGCACGGCCGTCGGCGTGGTCACGGGCGTGGTCGGCGTCTGGTCGGTGTACCCGCGCTGCGGCTGCGGCTGCCGTGACTGCGACTGGTCGGACCCGCTCATGCTCTTCGCGGCGCGGGCGACCAGGAAACCGGCCACCGCCGCGCCGATCAGGAACGTGCCCGGCTTGCGCCGCGCGAAGTCCTGCGCCGAGTCCAGCAGCCCGCGCGCACCCCGTTCGTCGAGGTAGCGGGCCGCCTGCCGGCCGGCGTCGGAGACCTGGCGCAACGCGCCGGCGGTCAGCGAGTCGGGGCCGGAGCCGTCGGCCATCGTGCCCAGCTCGTCGGCGATGCGGTCGATCTGCCGCGACACCCGCCGCGCCTGCTCCTCGGCCTCGGTCGCGACCCGTTCCCGCATGTCGCGCACCACGTGCTTGGCCTGACCCGTCGCCTCGTGGGCCACCTGTCCGACCTGGTCACGCGCCGTCGAACCCACCTCTCCGGCGGCCTGCCTGGCGTGCTGCGCCACGGCGGTGCCCTCCTGCCCGGCGGTCTCGCGGACCGCACCCACCTGGTTCTCGTCCACGACTGACTCCTCAAGGTCGGCGTGCTCTCGCCTACCGACCTACCCCCGTGGCGAGCGGCTAACCTCCTTCGCAACAACAACCATTCGCCGCACGCGCACGGTGACCGCACGACTACGCGGAACCGGCCGGAAATGGGGACGACCCCGCGGCCGGTGTTCGGCCACGAGGTCGTCAGGGCTGGTCGGGAAGAGGTCAGAAGGAGAAAACCGTGCCCGTCTCCTGCTCCATCACGCACCGGTTCGGGAATTCCTGCACGTAACGCACGGGCTCACCGCGCCACGAGCCGAACGCGACCGCGGTCACCGGTCGGTAATCGAACGTGCACACCTGCGGATCGGTGCCGGGCAACCGCGTGAAATCACCGCCGGCGGCCTCGATCTCGCCGCACGCGGCCCGCGCCAGCCGGTGCTCACCGGCCGCCGGATCGCAGGTCAGCCGGGTCGACTCGACCCCGGTGCCCTCTTCGTGGACCGCCAGCACGAGATCCGTCTCCGGTGGCGCGGCGGACGCCGTGCCGGTGGCGATCAGCGGAGCGGCCAACAGGCCGGAGGCGAACAAGGAAGCCATGAGGGTTCGTGTTCGTCGCATGGGTCAGGGGTGACCACGAGTGCCGGTCGCTATTCAGCAGAATTCGCATCTCACCGGGATGTCGTAATCCGCTCCTGGTGATTTCCAATTCGGTCGGAATTGCTCACCAGGTGGGTCGGGCGGACACGCCACCGTCCACCACCAGGTCGTTTCCGGTGATCCACGACGCCATCGGCGAGGCCAGGAAAACGCAGGCGTCACCCACGTCCTCGGGCCGGCCGAGGCGGGTCAGCGGCGCGGCGCGCGTCCACCGGTCGACGCCCTCGGGCCAGTCGTCGGCCAGGCCGGGCCGGTCGATCAACCCGGGGGAGACGGTGTTGACGCGGATGCCGCGCGGCCCGTACTCCAGCGCGGCCGACCGGGCGTGCATGATGAGGGCGGCCTTCGAGGCGCTGTAGTGCGCGTGCCCGGCGGCGGGGTGCGTGCCCTCGACGGAGGCGATGTGCGTGACCGAACCGCCGGCGGGCAGCACCTCCGCGGCGGCCTGCGTGCAGCAGAACGCGCTGGTGAGGTTCACGTCCACCACCTCGCGCCACTGCGCCGCCGTCATCCCCGCGAGGTCCTGCACCGGCTGCACGCCCGCGTTGTTGACCACCGCGTCCAACCGGCCGCCCCACTCGGCCGCCTCGTGGACCAGGCGGCGGCAGTCGTCGGGGTCGGTCAGGTCGGCCCGCAGGCCGGTCGCCCGCCCACCCGACGCCGTGATCCCGGCGACGAGCGCGGTCACGTCGCTGTGCCGGGTGTGCGCCACGACCGCCGCCCCGGCTCGCGCGAACCGGGCCGCGATCCCGTGCCCGATGAGCCCGCCGGCTCCCGTGACGAGCGCGACCGTGCCCGCGAGAAGTCCTGTCACGGACACGGACCGTAGCGCCGAGTGCCCGTCATCGCAGCGGCCCGATCACACCGGCACGAGCGCGCTGTGCGGTTCGGCGGGCAGCTCCACGCGGATCTCGTCGCCGGGCCGGACCACGCCGCCGACCAGCACGACGGACATGATGCCCGCCCGGCGCACCACGTTGCCGTCCTCGTCGCGGCCGACGACCTGCTTGAGCAGGCCGTCCTGGAACGCGTCGATCTGCGGGCACGGGTTGCGCAACCCCGTCACCTCGACCACGGCGTCCGGGCCGAGGCGCAGCCGCGTGCCCGTGGGCAGCCCGAGCAGGTCGACCCCGCGAGTGGTCACGTTCTCGCCCAGCCGACCCGGCCCGACCTCGAAGCCCGAGGCGTTCAGCTCGTCGTGCAGCTCGGCGTGCATGAGGTGCACCTGGCGGAGATTGGGCTGGGTCGGGTCGCGGCGCACGCGTGACCGGTGCTTCACCGTGACGCCCTGGTGCACGTCGCCCTCGACGCCGAGGCCCGCGACGAGCGTGATCGCCTCCTGGTTGGGCTTGGTGAACGTGTAGTCCCCGCTCCGGCTCACGGCCGCGACCATCCCCATGAACGGAGACCCTACCGAAGTAAGACTTCACGGGGCCGCGGCGATATGACAGGTGCACACGTTCCGCGGGGGCGATCATGAACTACGAGTTGAACCACCGGGCGCGGGCCCTGCTGCGGGCCATCGCGGCCGGCCGGGCCGAGGTGACGCGCAGCGTCGAGCCGGACCTGAGGGTGGACGGGCTGCTGTGCAGCGACCAGTCGGCCGCGCGCGAGCTGGCGCACGCCGGGCTGCTCCGGCCCGCCGTGCCGGGTGACTCGGGCTCGTGGGTGCCCGCCGAGCTGACGCCGGCGGGTCACGCCGTGCTGGCCTGACCGCGGCCGCACTGGACCATTCCACCCCAGGGGCGATGCCACCGGTTGTCCACCGATCCCGGCCGCACGCCTTTTTGCGGCTTCGCCTCGACGCTTGTCAGGGAAATTGGGAAACGTCGTAGTCATCATACGGCCGGATGCCGGAAAACGCTATGAACGGTGTCGCGCGACTTCAGTGAATCGGCGTTCGCGCTGCTCAACCCACAGTCTTGAGCACGGCACACCTGCTCGCTAGTGTCGATCACATGATCGAGGGGAGCGGCGGTCCGACGTCGTCGCAAATCACTTTCCGGCGTCCGCGAGTCGCTGATGGCGCGGCGATGTGGCGGATCGCCCGCGATTCCGGCGGGCTGGACGTCAATTCCCCGTACAGCTATCTGCTGTGGTGCCGTGATTTCCCGGCCACGTCGGCGGTGGGTTGTCTCGACGGCGAGGTGGTCGCGTTCGCGACCGGGTACCGCCGTCCCGATGAACCGGACACGCTGTTCGTCTGGCAGGTGGCGGTCGCAGGCGGGCACCGCCGCCGCCGCGTCGGCCTGGGACTGCTCGACGCCTTGGTGGCACAGGCGACCCGATCGGGGCCGGTGACGTTCGTCGAGGCGACCGTGACGCCCGGCAACCCGGCCTCGCGCAGGCTCTTCGAGTCCTTCGCCGCCGCGCGTGGCTGCGACCTTCGCACCCGCCCCCTGTTCGGCGCACCCGACTTCGCCAGCGCCGCGTCCCACGAGGACGAGGTGCTGCACCGCATCGGACCGCTGGCGCGCTGAGCGCCACGCGTGCCCGTCACCCACGACCGGACGGAGAGCAGCGCGATGCCGAACGCGTTCGACCACCTCGACTCCAACGTCAGCAACTACTGCCGGCAGTGGCCGGTGGTCTTCGACCGGGCGGTTGGCAGCCACCTGTACGACGAGTCGGGACGGGCCTGGCTGGACTTCTTCACCGGCGCCGGCGCGCTGAACTACGGCCACAACCACCCGGACC
Source organism: Saccharothrix sp. S26 (assembly GCF_021390395.1). Classification (GTDB taxonomy): domain Bacteria; phylum Actinomycetota; class Actinomycetes; order Mycobacteriales; family Pseudonocardiaceae; genus Actinosynnema. The sequence goes on along the minus strand of NZ_JAJUWT010000005.1, from coordinate 370,286 downwards.
TGAAGAAGGCGCTGTTGGCGCACCTGGAACGCGACGGCCTGGTGCAGGGGTTGGACATGTGGACCGGCCCCCGGCGCCTGCTGCTGTCCACCCTCGACGAGGTGGTGCTTCGACCTCGGGGCCTGGACTACAAGGTGCAGTTCTCCGGTCCCGCGGGCACGACCGCCGTCGAAGCCGCCCTCAAGCTCGCGCGCAAGATCACCGGCCGCCGCCGCGTGGTCGGTTTCGTCAACGGGTTCCACGGGATGACGCTCGGCGCGCAGTCCTTGGCGGGGTCGGCGCGCCGGCACGACACCGGCGTCCCACCGCGCGACACCGTGCTGATCCCGTTCGACGACGGGACCACCCCGAGCGCTCCCGGAGCGGACCGCTGGGCCGTGCTCGACGGGGACGGCACCGACCCACCCGCGGCGGTGGTGGTCGAGACCGTCCAGGGCGAGGGCGGTGTGAACGTCGCGCGCGCGGAGTGGCTGCGGTCCCTCTCCGCGGCCTGCAGGCGCAACGGGGTGCTGCTCATCGTCGACGACGTGCAGATGGGCTGTGGCCGGACCGGCCCGTTCTTCAGCTTCGAGGCCGCCGGCGTGCGCCCCGACATCGTGTGCCTGTCCAAGTCCTTGAGCGGGTACGGGTTGCCGCTCGGCCTCACCCTGTTCCGCCGCGAGCTGGACCGGTGGCGGCCCGGCGAGCACAGCGGGACGTTCCGGGGGGTGGGGCCCGCCCTGCTCACCGCCGCGCGGGCGTTGGAGCTGTTCTGGGCCGACGACGCCCTCGCCGACCGGACGGCGGTCAACGCGGCCGTGCTGGCGCGGTCGCTCGCGGACATCGCCGGTCGACGGCCGGACCTGGACCCGGTCGTGCGCGGGCGCGGCATGGTGTGGGGGCTGGCGTTGCGGCGCCCGGGTGATGCGGCGGCCGTCGCGCGCGAGGCGTTCCGGCGGGGTCTGCTGGTGGAGACGGCCGGGCCGCGTGACGAGGTGGTCAAGCTGATGCCCGCGCTGACCATCCCGGCCGACGAACTGGCCCGGGGTTTGCGGATCCTCGCCGACGCGGTGGACGCGCTGCCAGGCGCGCCGGTGGCGCGACGACAGGAACAGGAAGGGATGCTCGCATGATCGTCCGCACGCTCGACCAGATCAGTGGTACCGAACGGGATGTCGTCGCAGCCACTTGGCGCAGCCGACGGCTCGTCCTGGCCGGTGACGGTGTCGGCTTCTCCTTGCACGAGACGGTGATGTACGCGGGCACCGAGACGGCGATGTGGTACACCAACCACGTCGAGGCGGTGCTGTGCGTTGAGGGTGAGGGGGAGCTGGTCGACGGGGAGAGCGGCGACCGGCACCCGTTGCGGCCCGGCACGATGTACCTGCTGGACGGCCACGAGCGGCACACCGTCCGCGCGACGACCCAGTTGCGCATGGTGTGCGTGTTCACGCCCGCGCTGACCGGCCGCGAGGTGCACGACGACAAGGGCAGCTACCCGCCGGCCGCCTCCGACGACGACCGGTAGGACCCGGCCTGCAGCTCGTACAGGTCGCGGTAGATCCCGCCCTCGGCCATCAACGCGTCGTGGTCGCCGGCCTGGACGAGCCTGCCCTCGGCCAGCACCAGGATGAGGTCGGCGTCGCGGACGGTAGAGAACCGGTGCGACACCACCAGGGTGATGGACCCGTTGTTGGACGTGCGGCGCGCGGTGGCGGCGTACCGCTCGAACAGCAGGTGCTCCGTCTGAGGGTCCAGCGCCGAGGTCGGCTCGTCGAGCACCAGCAGGAGCGGGTCCTCGCGCATCATCGCGCGGCCGACGGCGAGCTTCTGCCACTGGCCGCCGGACAGCTCCGTGCCGTCCGGGAAGGAGCTGCCGAGCAGGGTGTCCAGGTCACCGTCGAAGCGGTCGAGCACGTCCTCCGACCCGGCCCGGCGCAGTGCCGCGCGGACCGCTGGGTCGGAGTCGGCCAGCGGCAGTTCGCCGACGCCCACGACGTGGCGGACGGACAGCTCGAACCGGACGAAGTCCTGGAACCCCGCGGCGATGCGGCGCTGCCAGGCCGCCGGGTCGAACCGCCGCAGGTCCACGCCGTCCACCTCGATCGTGCCCGCGTCCGGTTCGTGGAACCGGCACAGCAGCTTGACCAGCGAGGTCTTCCCGGCCCCGTTCTCGCCGACCAGCGCCACGGTCGCGCCCGCGGGCAGGAACACGTCCAGTCGGTCGGCCACCGGCCGCTTCGCGCCGGGGTAGCCGAACGTTACGCCGCGCAGCCGGATGCCCTCGCGGATGCGGTCGGGTGGCAGCACGGCGTCCGACGGCGTCCCGGTCGCGGTGACGCCGCGCGCCCACCGCAGCGACGCCATCGCCGCGGCCGACCGCTGGAGGTCGCGCAGCAGGGCGGACGCGCTGGTGACCTGCCCGGCGACCTGCCCGGCGAGCGTCACGGCGAGCACGACGTCACCGGCGCTGTGCCGGCCCGACACCGCGTCCAGCACGACGGTCAGCGTCACGGCGGCGTACACGGCGGCGAACACGCCCTGGCCCGCGAGGCGCAGCAGCGCCGCCCGCGTCTCGGCGCGTACCAGCTCGTCCGAGGCGGTGCGCCACAGCTGCGCGTGCCGTCGGCGGACCTCGTCGCCGAGCTCGCACACCCGCAACTCCATGGCCGGGCCACGGTCGGCCACCATCGCGAAGAGGTGCCACGCGCGGCGCCTGACCTCCGACACCCGCTCCCGGGCCGCCGCCACCACTGCCTCCGCCCGCCGCCCGGCGACCACCGGCGGCACGGACGCCAGCGGCAGCAGGAGCAGCCACGGGTCGAGCGAGCCGAGCAGCACCGCGGTCATCCCGATGCCCGCCACCAGCCCGAGCGACGGCACCAGCGCCTGCACGCCGTTCCAGCCGACGCGCTGCAACTCCTGCCGCAGCACGTGGAGCCGGTCGGCGTACTCGGGCCGTTCGTGGTGGTCGAGCCTGGCGGACCCGTTGGCCACGTCCACGAGGGCCCGGTCGAACCGCAGCAGGGTCAGCTCGCCCAGCTCCTCGTACGCCAGGTGGGCGAAGTTCCCCAGCACCAGCGAGGCGACGACCAGCCCGGCCGTGGCCGCCGCCGCACCGACGGCGCGCCCGACGTCGCCTGCGACCGAGGCGTCGGTGAACACCGCCAGCACCGCGGACGCCAGCGGCAGGGCGACCGCCTGGCCGATCATCAGCACTGCGGCGACCAGGAGCCGGCGCGGATCCTCCCGCCAGGCCACGTGCAGCAGGTCCGCGCACCCGCCCAGGATCCCGCTCATCCGGACACCCCCGTCCGTCCGACCTGGCCGTCCCGGGGCGCGGGGTCGAGGAACCGGTCCGCCTGCAACCGGAACATCCGCGCGTAGAGGCCGTCGCGGGCGATCAACTCGTCGTGCCCTCCAACCTCCGCCCGCGCCCCGCCGTCGAGCACGACGATCCTGTCGGCGTGCCGGACGCTGGACAGCCGGTGCGAGATCAGCAGCGAGGTCACCCCCCGGGTCAGGGTGGCGAACTGTCGGAAGAACGCCGCCTCGGCGCGGATGTCCAGCGCCGCGGTCGGCTCGTCCAGCACCAGCAGCTTCGCCCCGGCGCCCACCGCGTACAGCGAGCGGGCGATGGCCACGCGCTGCCACTGGCCGCCGGACAGGTCGGTGCCGCCCGCGTACCCGCCCGACACCGGGGTGTGGAGTCCGTGCGGCAGCCGCGTGGCGAACTCCAGCAACCCGACCTGGCGCAGCGCGTCGCGCACCGCCTCGACGTCGAGCGGCACGTGCGCCGCGCCGAGCGCCACGTTCTCCGCCAGCGACAGCTCGTACCGGATGAAGTCCTGGAAGATGACGCTGACCTGGCGCCGCCACGCCTGCACCGGGAACCGGCGCAGGTCGATGCCGTCCACCAGCACCGCGCCGTCCTCTGGCTCGTAGAGCCTGGTCAGCAGCTTGACCAAGGTCGTCTTCCCCGCGCCGTTGACGCCGACGAGCGCGGTGCACCGACCCGCGGGCAGCTCCAGCGACAACCCGCGCAGCACCGGTGGCGAGCCCGCCGCGTACCGGAAGTCCACGCGGTCGAGGCTGATCCCGGTGCGCGGCAGCCCGACCGGGTCGGCCGCGGGACGCCGCACCGGCAACTGCCGCGTCGCGGCCGTGATCCGGCGGTCGAAGCTGTCCTGGCTCGTCGCCGCCCACATCCCGAACTGGCTCGGCACGTCGGACTCGGGGTAGTGGTCGCCGAGCAGCAGGGCGGCCACCGTCGCCTGGAGCACCAGGCTCAACCCGGTCAGCGTCAGCCCGCCGGTGCCGACCGCGTGCGCGACCGAGACGAGCACCAACGCGCCGATCACCAGCCCGATCGCGCTGAATCCGAGGTACGGGTACAGGTAGATCCGGCGACGCTCCCGCCACACCCGGTCCAGCCAGTCGCGCACCGCTCGGGCGTGGCGCCCGGCCAGCCATCCGGCCAGGCCGAAAACGCGGATCTCCTTGCCCGCCGCACGGCCCGTCGCCAGGTCGCGCAGGTAGTCGCTGCGGGTGACGAGAGGGGTGATCTCCTGCCACACCCGCGAGTACCGGCGCAGCCCGCCGCGCTGGCCGTAGCGGAAGACGAGGGTGGCCGCGAGCAGCGCCGCCCCCTGCCACCAGGACAGCACCGCGGCGACGATCGCGACGAAGCCCGCAAGACGGGTGTAGCGGGCGGCCAGGGCCAACTGGCCGACGAGCGCGGTGCCCGGGGTTTCCCAGTCCTCCCGCAGCCGCAGCGACGCCTCCTTGAACAGGTCGACCGTCACCCGGTCCTCCATCGGCGCGATACCCGGACTGCGCAGGGCGGACTCGATCAGCCTGTCGTGCACCCGACCGTCCACGCGGCGCTGGACCAGTTCGGCCAGCGGCGTGTGCAGCGTCGTCGCGACGTGCTGGAGGAAGAACGTGCCGGCCGAGGCCGCCAGCAACCACCAGAGGGCCGGACCCGGCGCGCCGCCGCCCGCCAGGTGACCCACGTGGCCGATGAGAGCGCTTACCGCGATGACGAACGCCACCGGCAGCACACCCGCCACCACGTTCACCGCGAGGAGTGCCGCGACCGGGCCGACGCCGGCGGCCGGCACGTACCGGAGGATGAGTTTCCGGGGTCTTATGGCTTGTTCGACCCACTCGTGCCAGACCAGCATGCGCCGTGCTCCCCGCGTTCGGCTCGATGACCGGGCGAGTATCCACGGCCCTGTTCCGCACCGACAAGGCCCGACACCGAAGGATTTCCGCCGGGTTGAACACCGCTCGCCCGGACTGGTACTTGCTAATGTGCAGGCGCGAACAGGAGGAACGGGTTGTGACTTCGGCGGCGATTTTCGTGTACGACTATTCAACCTCCGGCGTGGCGTACTCCGGTGGCCGTTACCACGCGTTGTTGATGGCCCACGCCATGGCGCACGCGGGCGCCGACGTGACGGTGGTGACCAACACGGTCCCGGCGGCGCGCGCCGACCTGGACGACGTCTCCGCGCCGGTGCGCTACATCACGACCCCGGGGTACGACCCGGCGGAGGTGGCGGACGACTTCGACGTGGTCGTCGTGGCGCCGACCGGCGGCTTCCACCCACCCTTCTACTCCTGCGCCGAGCAAGTCGCCGCACGGTGCGGCGCCGCCCTCGCGGTGCTGAACTACGAGAGCGCCAACTGGTTCAACAAGTACGCGCCCACCCCGGACCACCCGGAGGTGTGGGACTACTGGCGTCGAGTCGTGGTGCGGGGCGGCATCGTCCTGTCCAGCACCCTGGAAGCGGACCGCCACGCCCGCGACTACTACCGGTCCGACGTGGGCGCGCTGCGGTTCGAGCAGTGCTACCCGCCGCTCAACAGCGTGGTGGCCGACCGCGTGCCGCACGGCGACAAGGACGGCAGCGTGCTGTATTTCGCCCGGCCGTTCCACGACCACAAAGGCGGCGGCGACGTGCTGGCACTGCCCGCCTCCGCGTTCGCCGGACGCACCTTGCGGCTGGTCTTCGGCGGTCCGGTCGACGTGGAATTCGTCGCGGCGCTGGAGGCGAAATTCGCCACCGTGCCGGGTGCTTCCGTCGAGGTGCACAACCGAATCCCCGACTCGACCAAGTTCGCATTGTTGGCACGTGCCGGCGCGGTGTTGTTCCCGAGTTGGTTCGAGGGTTTCGGATATCCCCCGGTCGAGGCGGCTTATCTCGGCACGGAGTCGGTCTGTTACGATTTGCCGGTGCTGCGGGAAACACTCGGCGACGTGGCGACGCTGGTGCCGGTCGGCGAGGTGGACGCCCTGGCCGACGCGTTGGACGCCGTGCTGACACAGCCTCGGCCCGGCCCCGTGCTGCGGGCGGCCGTGGCCGGGAAGGTGCGCTTCGACCTCGTCGGCGAACGCTTGGTCGCCGCCCTCGACCCGGCACCCGGCCCGCTCACCGCGCACCCGCCGGCTGGTCGTTACACCGTGCTATGGGGCCCGTGGGCGGTCGAGGACATCGACCTGACGACGCCTCGGCCCGACGCACTCGACTTTCCCCCGATGCCCTCGTTCGGTGCCGCGACGCCTGCGGCCGGCTCCCGGGTGGCGATCTCCCTCACGACGTGGTCGCCGGCACCGGTGACGGGCAGCCACCTCCGCCGCGGTGACGAGGTCGTGGGTGCCGACCGCGTCACGCCCGGTGAACGACGCGGGACGTGGCGGCGCACGGACTGCGCCTTCACCGTCCCCGCCGACTGGGTCGGCGCGGACTTGGCCATGGTGGTCCACGGTGCGGATGGCGCGCCCGCGCGGGCCCGCGAGGTGCTGCGCGTGGTGGAAGCGGCGCCGCGGTGACGACCTGGTCCGAGTTGCGCCGCGGCGCGGTGCTGTTCGAGGACGAAGCGGCGTTGGTGCTGGCCAAGCCGCCGGGCATCGCCGTCATGGGCGAGCGGCACGGCACCGACCTCGTCCGGCTCGCCGAGGAGGCGGGCGAGACCCTGTTCCCGGCGCACCGCATCGACAAGAACACCTCCGGGGCGATCCTGTTCGCCAAGCGGCTGGAGTTCCACGGCGACCTCACCCGCCAGTTCAACAAGCGCACGGTCGACAAGGCGTACCTGGCGGTGACCGCGTCCACCGGGCTGCCCGAGCGCGGCCGGATCACGCTGCCGTTCAGCGTCGGCCGCAAGAACCGGGTCCGGGTGGCGGGCAACCGGTCCGACATCGGGTTCGACGCGCAGCGGTCGCGCTGGTCGCTCGCGCCGGGCACCGAGTTCGGCCACGTGCGGACCTACCCGTCGGACACCGGCTTCGCGCGGGCCTGGCACGACGACCGGCACACGCTGCTGGTCGTCGTCCCGCACACCGGGCGGCGTCACCAGATCCGCGTGCACCTGGCCTGGATCGGCCACCCCATCCTGGGCGACCCGCTGTTCGACAAGAACGCCGAGGCGGCGGGGCTGCGCACGTTCCTGCACTCGTGGCGGTTGGCGTTCGACGCGGCCTGGGCGGGCGGGGCGCGCGTCGAGGTGCTCGCCCCGCCCGGCCCGGACTTCTGGCAACCCGTCACGCCGCCGCCGTCGGACGAACTGCTCGACCGGACCTACCACCGACTGCGCGAAGACGACGCCCAAGTGGACGTACCGGACGACGACGCGACCGACGACGCCCTGTCCGACGACATCCGTCCCGGAGACCTCCGACCCGGCGACGGGGCGCCGCGGCGCACGGGGGGCAGGAGGCGGCCGCCGCACCGACACCGCGGGCGGTCGGGGTCATCGTGACCGGAGCTCACCGCACGGCACCGGGCAGGCCGGGCGCGGCCGGTTGGTCCCGGATGATCGCGCCGATCACCTCGCCGACCTCGAGGCCCGCCGCGTTCGCCGAGACGGCGAACGAAGCCTTGCCGAGTCCCAGCTGGGGGTTGGCGTTGACCTCCAGGAAGTAGCACCTGCCGGTCGGCGTCACTCGGCAGTCCAGCCGCGCGTAGTCGCGCTGCCCGGTGATCCGGAACGCGCGCAACGCCATCGCGTACACCGCGTCCAGCACGTCGTCGGACCACTCGGTGAGCGGCGCGTAATGCACGTCCGCCTTCGTGGCCTTGCGCGCGGCGTCGAAGACGAACGGGCCGTCGGCCGGGCGCTCGAGGACCAGGCCGACGGCGGGCAGGCAGTGCGGCGCCGTCCGCCCGATCACCGGCACCGTGACGTCCACCCCCTCCACGTATTCCTGCACCACGAACGGGCCCGGCAGCAGGTCGAACAGGTCGGCGAGGACGGCGCGGAGCCCCTCCGGCTCGACCGGGGCCACCGCCAGCCCGACGCTCGACTCCTCGTACGCCGGCTTGACCACCACGTGGTCGCACCCGCCGAACCACGCGCACAGCGCGGCCGACTCGGTGATCCCCACCGGGTCGCAGACCAGGCGCTGCCGCGGGACGTCGAACCCGGCCGCGCCCATCAGGTCGCTCGCGTGCGGCTTGTTGGCGCTGAGGTACAGACCGGCGGGCGGCGCGCCGACGTAGTCCGCGCCCGCAGCCTCCAGCACCAGCGTCGGCCGCACGCTGTCGGCGAGCAGGCCGAACCCGTAGGTGTAGTTGAACACCCGCCGGTCCGTGACCCGGGCCGGCCAGTCGTCCCGGGCGGCGTTCACCGGCGTCAGCTCGGTCCCGTGCGCGCGGACGTGGTCCACCAGACGGGCGATGGTCCGCTCGTCCTCGAAGTTGGCGTGCACCTGCGCGGTGAGCCGATCCGCCTCGCGGACCGGCTCTTCCGGCACGTGATAGAGGAACGCGACCACGGGCTCAGCTCGTCGGCAGGATCTGCCAGGTCGCCGTGCTCAGCGACGAGTCGTCGAAGTCGCGGACCTTGGCGGGATCCCAGTCCCAGTGATGCGACGGCACGAGCACCTTGCCCCGGGCCGATGGCAGGTCGATGACGTGTTGCGGGAAGGCGAGCCCGCTCAGCCGCTCGCGGAGCGCGGACATGATCCGCACCTCCTCGGCCAGGTCCATTTCGAACCGCTCGGTCGTCTGGATGCGCTGGCAGTGGTAGATGTAGTACGGCCGGACACCGAGCTGGAACAGCTCCGTGAACATTCGCTGCAGCGTGTCGATGTCGTCGTTCACGCCCTTGAGGAACACGCTCTGGCTGATCAGGATGAAACCGCAGCGGCGCAGGTCGCGGATCACCGCCAGCACCTGGGGCGTCAGCTCGTCCGGGTGGTCGATGTGCAGGCTGAAGTACACCGTCGACTTGGTGGCCGCGAGGCGCTCCATCAACGCCATGTCCACGCGCTCGGGCGACTGCAGCGGAAAGCGGGTGTGGATGCGCAGGACCTTGACGTGCTCCACCCGGCTCAAGGAGGTGAACAGCCGCTCCAGCCCTTTGGGGTTGATGAGCGGGTCACCGCCACTGGCGATGACCTCGTAGAGCGACGGGTCGTTCGCCACGTAGTCCACGACCGCGTCGACCTGCCGGGGCGCCAGCCTGCCGACCCGGTCCAGACCGACGCCGACCCGGTCCTGCCGCTCGCAGTACCGGCAGTTGGCCGCGCACGTGTACGACAGCAGCACCAGCAACCGCCCGTCGAACTTGCGGACCGTGCCGAACAGCGGCGAGTTCACCTTCTCGTTGAGCAGGTCTCGGCCGATGTCGGCGGGCACGTCCTCGAACTCCGGGTCGAAGAAGTACATCTTGCGGATGGCTTCGCTGCGCTCTGCCAGATCGCGCAGGTAGGTGGTGGTCTTCTCCGCGAAGCGGGTCTCGTCCATGGATTCCTCATCCGTCCGTCCGGTGCGGTGGGCGTGGGCAGTGGCGCGTCAGGCGACGACGACGTCGACCGAGATCACCGTGCGCGGCCGCAGGGATCCAGTCGAGTGGAAGGAGTCCAGCAACGCGGACCGGTGCAGGATCTCGTCGGTGGGGCACAGCCGCAGCGACGACCGGGTCGCCAGGGGCACCCGCATGACGTCCGCGGCGGCCAGCCGGTGGAGCTGCCACCAGGACAGGCCGAGCAGCGTGTGGTCGAAGGCCACCGGGTAGGAGGTCTGCCGAGGGCTGCGGCGAGTGCGGTTGACCAGGGTCACCGACGCGGCCTCGGCGAACCCGGGCACCACCGCGCCGAGGTCGGCGAAGCCCTCGCCGACCTTGTCGACCCGGAACAGCCGGGCGCCCCTGGGCGCGCCGAGGGCGTCCAGCAGCGGTCGATTGTCCTGTGTGGACAACTCGATGACGGAGACGCCTTGGTCGTCGCCCGCGAGGTGGGCGACCGGGTGCACCGCGGTGTCCGGCAGGTCGGCGACGCGGGCCACTTCGAGCCCATCGCGGTAACGGCGGACGCCACCCGTTTCCTCCGCGACGTCGTTGAGTGCGACGCCGGCGGCTCGTCCGCTGAGCGCATCGACCTCGTCGCCCGCGGCCAGCCCGCGGATGAGCGCGCTGAGCCGCTTGCCCTTGGCGGCGCCGACCGAGCGGCCGCTCTCCCGGTCCAGCACCGGCAGGGCGCAGTGGTAGGGCATCATCATCGGGCCCGGGAACACGGGCCGCTGGCTGAAGAACATCCCGACGACCTCGCCGGGGTGCAGCGCGAACAGGTAGCGGTCTCCGTCGGGGTGCTCGAAGATGGTCCCGGACATCGTGCCCGCCTGCATGTCCCAGTCGATCAGCGTCAGGTCCTGGACCAGTCGCAGGTCTTCCGCGCACTCCTCGCCGCGTTCGAGCAACGCGTACTGGTTGACCAGGCGGTCCCGGTGGTAGCGCAGGCCGTCGCCGTTCGCGACGAGGGCCAGCTCCGCGGAACTCTCGCGCACCCGGACACCCAGCTCGTCGGCCAGCACGCGTTCCTGCGAGGCGTAGTAGTCGGCGATGGGGTGGTCGTCGCGGTCGATGTAGAACTCGCCCGGGTCGCGCTGGCGGTCCTTGAGCCACAGCGGGACGAACTCGGCCACCTCGCACGGCGGCGACGTGGCCTCCGTGGTCAGCACGGCGTCCTCGGCGAGGGACCGGACCAACGCCCGCGCCGCCTCGAGCTTGGTCGGGGTCATGAACAGGAAGACCTCGGTCTGCCCGAAGTCCAGCCGGTACACCGCCTCGGCCCCGATGCGACCCGGCAGCCGGGTGAACCGGTCGCCCCCAGCGGCGGTGTCCGACGTGGTGGTGTCCAGGCTGATGCCGAACCACTCGTGCAGCAACCGGCCGACCGTGTCGCGGTCGAACTCCGTCTTGTGGCTGCCGGTCTGCGTGTGTCGGAAGTACTGCTGGAGCACCAGGACCTTCACGTCGTCGGCCAGCTCGCCCAGGGAGGCCAGCGAGCCCGACTCCTCGAGAGTCCTGCGCACGTGCTGCGTGACCACGTCCATGTGACCCCGCAACTCCGCCGGCGGCGTGTCGCTTCGATCGGCCCGGGACAGGGCTCGGATCGCGGAATCGAGTCGCGTGTCGAGCATCATCATCTCCGCTTCGGATGTGCGGGCTGTCGTCGACGACCGGGCCGCCGATGTGCGGTGTGCCGGTCGGCGACCGGGCCGCCGACCGGGTGAACGTGCCGGGCACGACTCGACGTGCGCGGCGGAAGCCCTGTAGCAGTGCGGGATCCGACGTGCGGGCAACGTCGTCCGGCCGGTCCGGCGGCCCTCGATCGGACGCTACTTCACCGCCGGGGTGTTCACAATCCGCGTTCGGTGTGCCACGTGCAGTCACTTCCGGTGGCGGTCGGCACTTCGTGGGCCTGTCGCTGCACGGGCACCCGGCCGTGACCGTGGCCGAGGCCGAGGCGTGGCTGGGTGCGGGCGCCGTCCCAGGACATCTCGCCCACGGTCGGTGGCAGGTTGTCCAGCCGGCGCAGGTCCTCCTCCGTCAGCCGCAGGTCGGCCGCCGACACGTTCTCCTCCAGCCAACGCCGCCGCCGGGTGCCCGGGATCGGCACGACGTGCGGTCCCTGCGCCAGCGCCCACGCGATCGCGACCTGGGACGGGGTCGCGTCGCCGTGATCGGCGCCCACCGCGCGCAGGCCCGCGACGATGGCCTCGTTGGTGCGCATGGCGGCCGGGCCGAACCGGGGATCGCGCAGGCGCGAGTCGCCGGCCGGCAGGCTGTCCCGGGTCAGCGTGCCGGAGAGGAAACCGCGGCCGAGAGGGGAGAAGGCCAGGAAACCCACACCGTTGCGGCGGCACCACGGCAGGACGTCCCGCTTGCGCTGCGGCGCCCACACCGACAGCTCGTACTGCACCGCGGTGATCGGGTGGATCCCGTGCATCAGGGCCAGTTCGTCCACCGTCGCGTGCGAGACGCCGAGCGCGCGCACTTTGCCCTCGGCGACGAGCTCGCTCAGCGCTCCCCACGTCTCGGCCAGGGGCACGGCCGGATCGACCCGGTGCAGTTGGTAGAGGTCGATCGTGTCCGTGCCGAGCCGCCGCAGGGACGCCTCGCACGCCGACCGCAGGTGGTCGGGCCTGCCATCGCGGCTGAACCGACCATCCGACCCGACCACCAAGCCGCACTTGGTCGCGATCCGCACGTCCTGCCGGCGGTACGGGCGCAGCGCCCGGCCGAGCAGTTCCTCGTTGGTGTGGGGGCCGTAGACGTCGGCCGTGTCGAACAGCGTGACGCCCAGTTCGACCGCTCGCCGCACCACCAGCACGGACTCCTCGTCGTCGCGCTCGGCCGACCCGTACCCGTGTGACATCGAACTGCAACCCAGGCCCAGCGCGCCGACCGGAAACCCGCGCGCCAGTTCCCTCATCCGCATTGCGTTGCGCTCCTTAGCGCCGTCCTGGCGACGGCATTAAACAAACTGTTCGACTGTGGAAATGACTGCGGTTGAACGGCGTCACTGCGGCGATCGGAGGACGACCGGCCACACGGATGGACGCCGGCCGCCACACGCGATTCGCGCTGAACCGGTTCAACTATCGGCCCTGGTCATCCGCCCACTCGACGCCCGACCAGGGCGCGAACCCGCGTTCGTGGTGTTGACGCACCTTGTCCACGTGACCACAATCGCCGTCGGGACCACAACTGTCCGAGGGGGTGGGCGCTGATCCCGCATAGCGGGAGCCATACGCCGGGGCGGGCCGCTGAACCGCTTCGTCATCGCCGCGTGCTTGGGGGCGCGCCGTTCTTGTTGGAGATCACGCGGTCGGGTTCACGCGCCGGACAGCGCGGTGTTCACGACTGTTGACGAGAACCGTGAGCACAAGGAAGAAGAAAGCCTTGAACAATTCTTCGACGTCGGCCTCGCTGAATGGACGTCCCCAGGTCGTCCCGACTCGCCTGCTGAAACCCGCCGATTCGCCGCGCAACGCGGGGGAGAACGTCGACCACGTCCACGCGCTCGCGGAGGTGTTGGACGACCTGCCGCCGATCCTGGTGCACCGGCGGACGATGCGCGTGATCGACGGCATGCACCGCTTGCGCGCGGCGCTCCTGCGCGGTGACGACGAGATCCGGGTGCGGTTCTTCGACGGCAGCACCGAGGCGGCGTTCCGGCTGGCCGTGGAGGCCAACATCGCGCACGGACTGCCGCTGACGCTGGCGGAGCGCAAGGCCGCAGCTCGCCGGATCATCGCCTCGTACCCGCACTGGGCCGACCGCGCGATCGCGGCGGCGACCGGGCTGTCGGTGAAGACCGCGGGCATGATCCGGCGGGCGAGCGACCCGGACCACCGGGTGCTGAGCAACCGCAGGATCGGCGCGGACGGCCGGATGCGCCCGTTGAGCGCGGTGGACGGCCGGTTGCGCGCCGGTCGGCTGATCGCGGAAAGGCCGGACGCGTCGCTGCGGGAGATCGCCCGCGTGGCGGGGGTGTCCGTCGGCACCGCCAAGGATGTGCGCGACCGCGTGCGGCGCGGGGACAGCCCGGTGCTGCCCGGGCACGAGCACCGGCCGGGTCCGGCGACGACACCCGCCGGACCGACCGCGACGCCGGTCGGGGAGGACGCCGCGGCGGACGGGTCGACCGCCGACCGCGAGGCGACGCTCGCCGCGTTGCGCAAAGACCCCTCGCTGCGCTTCACCGACAGCGGTCGGGCGTTGCTGCGGCTGCTGGTGACGCGGTCGATCTGCGAGGAGGACTGGGCGGACCTGCTCGACGCGGTGCCGTCCCACACCGTGCGCATGGTGGCGGACGTGGCCCGGCTGCACGCGGCCGGGTGGAGTCGCTTCGCCGAGGAGGTGGAGCGGCGGTCCGCCGCGGCGTCGACCGTGGAAGTGCCGGGACCGCGCACCGCGGACACCCGGGTCAGACAGCACTGAGCGGCCTGCGCACCCACCCGTTCCGGCCGGCCCGACGCCGTCGAGCCACCCGACCGACTGAGGGGTTGTCGTGAACTCTCCCGTGGTGAGCGCCCGGTTCGCCGATCCCGTCGAGCCGGACGTGTTCCTGACCCGCGACCCGCGTGCCGGTGATCGCCGCACACTGGCGGTGCTCTCGCGCCACAGCGAGGGCACGGCCGTCCAGACCGGCGCTGAGATGCGCCAGTCCGCACTCGTCGACGCCTTGCGCCGGACCGGCCCGGTGGACGTGCTGTCGATCAACGCGTTGCGCGCGGCGGTGAGCTGCGCCCGGCGCTGCCCGCCGTGCGCGGCGATGCTCATGACCACGCCGGAAGGCACCCTCCCGGTGCCGCACAACTGGTACTACTGCCGGCGCACCGCCGACCAGGTCCGGCAGTTCCTCGACGCCCACCCGTACCCGGTGGTCGTGACCAGCCACATCTGGCTGAGCCAGTACCTGCCCGCGATCCGGGCCGCGGGGACCGCGCGGCTGGTGGTGGACCTGCACAACGCCGAGGCGGACCTGCAGGACGAGTTGTCGGCGCACCCGTGGTGGCCGCGGTTGCGCGACCCGGAGGTGCCCGAGCAGGTCGGCGTGCGGTTCGTGGAGGCCGGGATGGTCGCCGCGGCGGACGTCGTGACCGTGCCGTCGGAGGCGGACCGGGAGCGGCTGCGCCGTCGGTACGCGCCCACGGCGCCGATCGTCGTCCTGCCGAACGCCGTGCCGGTGGCCGCGGGCTCGCGGCCCGTGGTGGCGCGTCGCCCCGTGAGCTGCTTCTTCCTGGGTGCGCTGGACTACTTCCCCAACACGCTGGCGGCGCTCGAGATCGTCACCGGCATCGGCCCGGCCATCGCCGCGGCCGCGCCGGGGCTGCCGGTCGTGGTCGCCGGCCGCCGTCCCGTCCCCGTGCTCGCCGAGGCCGCCGCCGGGGGCGTCGTAGACCTGGTCGCCGACCCGCCGGACGCCGAGCCGTTCTTCACCGGATCGCTGCTCATCGTGCCGCTGCGCAACGGCGGCGGCACCAGGTTGAAGATCCTCCAGGCCTTCGCGGCCGGCTGCCCGGTGGTGTCCACGGCCAAGGGCATGGAGGGCATCGACGCGCTGGACGGCGTGCACTACCTGGCCGCCGAGACATCGGGCGAGTTCGCGGCCGCGGTCGCCGCGGTGCTCGCCGATCCCGCCTCCGACTTGCGCCGCAGGCAGGCCGCGTGGGATCTGGTCCGGTCGCGGTATTCCCGGGACGCGCTGGCCGACCTGGTGGTCTCGACCGCTGAACTGTCCGCTGTGGAGCGTTAGCCGGCTCGAGATCGGCGACGCCGTCAGGAACGGAAGGGTTTCCATGCCCGCTGTGAAGATCGTCGGGGATCCGCTGCCGAACATCCCGTGGCAGCCCGCGCCGGAGGGCGGTGACAGCCCCGTCTGGCGCCACCGCGCCGGTCCGCTGATCGGTTGGAACCCGACGCCCTCGACGGCACGTGTGTTCAACAGCGCGGTGGTGGCCCACGACGGCGCGTTCGCCGGCGTGTTCCGCGCCGACCACCGCGACGGCCGACCCGCCCTGCACGTGGGCCGCAGCGCGGACGGGCTGAGCTGGGAACTGGAGGACGAACCGATCCGCTGGGTCGACGAGGACGGCCGGCCGTACAAGCCCACGTACGCGTACGACCCGCGTGTCGTGTTCGTCGAGGACGCGTACTACATCATCTGGTGCACGGACTTCGGCGGGGCTTCGCTGGCCCTGGGGCGGACGCACGACTTCCGCACGTTCGTGCGCCTGGAGAACATCACCACGCCGTACAACCGCAACGGTGTGCTGTTCCCGCGCCGGATCAACGGCCGGTACGTCGTGCTCACCCGGCCGAGCGACAACACCCACACGCGGTTCGGCGACATCTACCTGTCCCAGAGCCCGGACCTGGTGCACTGGGGCAGGCACCGCAAGGTGATGTCGGTCAACGACCCGCGGTGGTGGCAGTGCGTGAAGATCGGCGCGGGCGCGGCGCCGATCGAGACGTCCGAAGGCTGGTTGGTGCTGTACCACGGGGTCAACGAGCCGTGCAACGGCCTGGTCTACAGCATGGGCGCGGCACTGCTCGACCTGGAGAACCCGGCCAAGGTGCTCTACCGCACCCGCGACTACCTGCTCACGCCGCAGGAGCCCTACGAGACCACGGGTTTCGTGCCGAACGTCGTGTTCCCGTGCGCCTCGTTGCAGGATCCCGAGACCGGTCGGCTGGCCATCTACTACGGCGCGGCGGACACGTACGTCGCCGTCGCGTACGCCCAGATCGACGATCTGGTGGCGCACATCAAGGCGAACTCGGAGCTGGTGGACGGGGACGGCGAGGTCGTGCGCTGACACCGGTCGGCGTCGTGCGGGCCGGTGCCCCGGGCCGCACGACGCCGACCGACCCGTGCTCCCGGCGGCCGCCGGTCAGGCCACGGGGACGCCGTCGCCGGCGGGCTCGGGTGCCGGTCGCCAGCCACGCCACGCGGTCCGGTCGAGGTAGTCGAAGAAGACGTCGTAGTCGCAGTGCTCGTGCCGCAGCTGCGACCAGGGCCGCTCCTCCCCGCGCAGGCTCCGCTGCCGGAGGCGCTCGAGCTTGTGGTACTTCCACGACACCCAGGGCTTGTTGTCCCCGTTGTAGTGGCGGATCCGGGCGTGGTCGACCACGTGCTCTTGGACGAAGACGTCGTCCTCCGGCCAGTACCAGTAGTTCATGACGTTCCACACCGGGTCCAGCACCCGGAAGCCGCCGTTGGCGACGGCGTTCATCGCCTCCTGATCGGCCAGCAGGATCTCGTCGCGATGGTCCCGGATGTAGTCGAAGGCGCGCTTGCTGATCCGGTCGCGCCGCCAGCGCGGCAGGTCGATCAGCAGCACGCCGGCGTTGAAGTAGGGCGCGTTCGGGTCGAGTCTCAACGCCTGCCACCCGGGCACGCCGTGCTCGGACGAGATCAGCGGCGTGTAGGGATCCCGCGCGGCGGCGAACGGGAACTCGCCGAGAGGCGTCGTCCACAACTCGGCCAATGAGCCGAGTACGAGGAGGTCGGTGTCGAGGAAGAGCACCCGGTCCCAGGTCTCGGGCAGCACGTCGGGCAGCAGCAGCCGGGCGTAGGTGGTGGCGTTCAGGTGCCCGGTGGCCCGGGATTTCGTCGGCAACCCGGCCAGCCTGGACAGGTCGATGTCGATCCACGTGACGCGGGCGGCGGCCGGTCCCCACGACGCCACCAGCTTCCGCCGGGAATCCGCGGTGATGCCGCATGAGAGCACGGCGATCTCCACGTCGCCCGTGGGATGCGCGTTGTCGAGGATGGACCGCACGCAGGCGGCCAGTGGCACCACGTAGTTGTCGTCGGACGAAAGGGCGATGCGAATACTCATCAACGAAGTCGCTTCCTCGATGAGGACGAGTACGAACGGGATGCTATCCGCGCCGGGGCTGACCGCCCAGGCCGTTCATGTGGTGACGAGGGGTTGACGGCTACCCGCCGTGAGCGGTTGACTGCCTCCGTAACCGGTACCGGTACCGGTACCGCAGCACTGCCGAGGAGTGAGCCGTGCGAGTCACGATCGCCGAAGTCGCGCAACGTGCCCAGGTGAGCAAGGCGACCGTGTCCCGTGTGCTCAACGGCAAGCCGGACGTCGACGCGGCCACGGCGGCACGGGTGCGGCAGGTGATCGCCGACGTCGGGTACGTGCCCAGCGCCCGGGCGGTCGGGTTGGCGCGGGGGCGGGCGCGCACGGTCGGGATGCTGGTGCCCTCGTTGACCTGGCCGTGGACCGGCGAGGTGGTGCAGGGCGCGGTGGACGAGCTGGAGGCCGAGGGGTACGGGCTGCTGCTCTACACCGTGAACCGGGGCACGGAGTCGTTGTCGCAGTTCGCGAGCCACGTGTCGGCGAAGGCGTTCGACGGGCTGCTGGTGATCGAGCCACCGGACACGTTGAGCTACATCGAGACGCTGCACGACCAGGGCCTGCCGGTGGTCATGATCGACGACCGGGGCAGCCGGCCCGGGTTCCCGTCGGTGTCCACGACCAACCGGGAAGGCGCGCAAGCGGCGGCGCAGCACCTCGTGGCCGCGGGCCGTCGGGGTTTCGCGGTGGTGACGGGGCCGGCGAACTTCGGGTGCGTGCGGGAGCGGCTGGACGGTTTCCTCGACGCGTTGGGCGACGCGGGCGTGCACGTGGACCCGCGGTTGGTGGTGGAGGGCGACTTCGGCACCGACCGGGGCGCGGTGGCGACGGAGAAGCTGATGGCGACCGGGCTGCGGTTCGACGCGGTGTTCGCCCACAACGACCTGTCCGCGCTGGGCGTGATGCGGGCACTCACCGCCGCCGGGCGCAAGGTGCCCGACGACGTCGCGGTGGTCGGCTTCGACGACATACCCATCGCCGCGCACGCCGAGCTCACCACCGTGCGCCAGCCGATGAGGGAGATGGGCGAGGCCGCCGCGCGCCTGCTGCTCTCCCGGCTGGAAGGCGCGGCACCGAGCCGTGAGCCGGTGGTCCTGCCCACCGCGTTGGTGGTCCGCCGTTCGGGGTGATCACCCGATCGTGGCTTAACGGCCGTCCCACGTGGGTACCTCCCGGGTGATCGTTCTGGGGACGAGACCACGATGGGAGCCGAAATGCCTTGGGTCCAGCGACACCGTCGCCGCGTGCCGTACAGCTGGTTCCGCACCACGACCGTGCACAGCCACTACCGCAGGTCGCCCGCCACCATCCCGACCATCATCGCCATCGTGCTGGGGATCATCCTGCTGATCGTGCTGTTCTGACGCCGCTGCTCCTGCCCTGCGGCGGCGTCGGTTCGGACCGGGTGCCCGACCAGGCCGCCCACAGCTCGGCGTAACGGCCGCCGGCGGCGAGCAGCTCCTCGTGCGTGCCGCTCTCCACCACCCGGCCGGCTTCCAGCACCACCACGCGGTCCGCCGTGACGGCCTGGGTGAGCCGGTGCGCCACCAGCAGCCCGGTCCGGCCGTCCAACGCCCGCGCCGCCGCCTCTTCCAGCTCCCGCGCGCCCGCGCTGCCCGCGTCCGCGGTCGCCTCGTCGAGGATCGCGATCGGCGGGTCGGCCAGCACGAGCCGTGCCAGCGCCAACTGTTGCGCCTGCGCCACGGTCAACCGGTGGCCACCCTCGCCGACGACGGTGTCCAGGCCCGAGGGCAGCGCCTCGGCCCAGCCCAGCGCGCCGACGCGGTCCAGCGCGGCGGTGATCTCGTCGTCCGTGGCGTCCGGGCGGGCCAGGCGCAGGTCGTCGGCCAGCGGACCGGCGAAGACGTGCACCTCCTGGGTGATCATCGCGACCGACCGCACCGCCGACGCGAGGTCGACCCCGCCGAGGCTGATGGAGCCGCTGGTCGGCTCGTGCACGCCCGCGATCAGCTTCGCCAGCGTGGTCTTGCCCGCGCCGGACGCGCCGACCAGTGCGACCCGTTCGCCCGCGGCCAGCTCCAGGTCGACGTCCCGCAGCACCGGGTGACCGTCCACGTAGGAGTACGAGACGCCGGCCAGCTTGATCGTCGTGTCGTCCGGCCGCACCCGGCCTGCGGTCGAGGGCATCGGCTCGTCGGCCACGCCGACCAGGCGCGACAGCGACGCGGTGGCGGCCTGCGCGTCGTCGGCCAGCGCCAGGGCGGCGTTGACCGGGTTGAACAGGCTGTGCAGGTACAGGGCGGCGGCGGTCGCCGTGCCCACCGACGCCGTGCCCGCGCCGACCAGCCAGAACCCGGTCACCAGCACGCCCGCGAGCCCGATGAACTCGGCCGCGTTGAGCCGGCCGTAGAACCGGGTGAGCAGCCGGATGCCGCGCAGCGCCAGGTCCACCGCCTCCTGCGAGCGCGACCGGACCCGCGCCACGTGCGAGTCGGCCAACCCGAACGCGCGCACGGTCGCCGCGCCGCCGATCGAGTCCAGCAACTGCTGCTGCTGCACGCCCACGGCCACGCGCTGCGCCGCGTACAGCTTCACGGCACGACCGCCGTACCAGCGCACGGTGTGCACGTGGATCGGCAGCGCCAGCAGCACCGGCACGAGGAACCGCCAGTCGAGGACCGCGATGCCGACCACGGTCAGCGCGATGGTCAACGCCGAGCGGGCCATCACCGGCAACGCGTTGCGCACCGCGTCGGCGATCACCTGCACGTCCCGCGTGACGCGGGAGGTCAGGTCGCCCGCGCCCGCCTCCTCCACCCGGTCGAGGGGCAGGTGCAGCGCGCGTTCCACGAACTTCTCGCGCAGGTCGGCGAGCATCCCCTCGCCCAGCCGTGCCACGAGGGCCGTGCCGAACGCCGTCGACACGCCTTGCGTGACGGCGACCAGGACCAGCACGACCACGGGCCAGGCGATGGCGGACGACCCCGCGCCGACCAGGTCCACGATGCGGCCCAGCACCGGCGCGGTGAGCAGCCCGACCGCCGTGCCGGCCAGCAGCACCAGCAGCGCACCCCAAGCCAGGGCCCGGCGCGGCCGCAGCAACTCCCCGACCGCCGCCCACGTCCGCGTGCCGGACGCGGTGGCCAACAACTCGCGCATCAGCTCAGCACCGCCAGTCGGTAGTCGTCGTCGGCCACGAGGTCCGCGTGCGCGCCCGCCGCGACCACGACACCGGAAGCCAGGAACACCACCCGGTCCGCCGCGGCCAGCAGCGCGGGGCTCGTGGCGACCACGATGGTGGTCAGCCCGGCCCGCACGCGCTTGATCCCGGCGGCCAGCGACACCTCCGTCACCGCGTCCACCGCCGTCGTGGGGTCGTGCACGACCAGCACCGGGGGAGCGGCGGCCAGGGCACGGGCCAGCGCCACCCGCTGCCGCTGCCCGCCCGACAACGACCGGCCGCGGGCGGAGATCACCGTCTCCAGGCCGTCGGGCAGGGCCCCCGCCACGTCGTCCACCCGCGCCGCGGCCATCGCCGCGTCCACGTGCGGCCCGCCGGCGGCGACGTTGTCCAGCACCGAGCCCTCGAACAGGTCCGCGTCGTGCGCCGCCACCAGCACCGCCGACCGCAGCACCGAACCCTCCACAGTGGACAGCGGCACGCCGTCCAGCGCCACCGTGCCCGCCGAGGGGTCGACTTCGCGCGCCAGCACGGCCAGCAAGGACACCGCGTCCGCCGGGTCGCGGGCCACCACGCCGAGCAGCTCGCCGGGTGACGCGGTCAACGACACACCGCGCAACGACCCGGACACCACGCCGTCCAGCTCCACGCGCCCGGCGACCGCGGGCAACGGCGTCGTGCCCGGCGGCACGGCCGGGGCGGCGGCCAGCACCTCGGCCACCCGCGCGGCCGACGCCCGGCCCTGCGCCAGCAGCCCGTTGACCCAGGAGAAGATCGACAACGGCCACAGCAGGAACTGCGCCAACCCGACCGCGGCGACCAGCTCGCCGACGGTGATCTCGCCGGCCGCGGCCAGCCCTCCGCCGACCAGCGCCACGACCGCCAGGAACACACCGGTCAGGGTCAGCATCGAGCCGTCCAGCCAGGCCCGCGCCCGGGCGGCCCGGATCGCCGCCTCCATGGACGACCGGCTGGTCGCCCGGTACCGGCGGGCCGCCGTGGCCTCCGCCCCGATCCCCTTCAGCGCGCGCAGCCCGGACACCAGGTCGGCCGCCACGCCGGACGCCAGCGCCGCCCGCTCCTGCTCCGCGTCGCTGCGCCGTTCGAGTGGTTTGCCCAGCACGTGCGCCAGGCCGAGCAGCACGGGCGCGGCCACCAGCACCAGCAGCCCGAGCACCCAGGACACCCGCAGCAGCGCCACCGCGCCCACCAGCACGCCGATCACCGCGGAGAACGCGATCGGCAACGCCAGGTTCACCTGCCCGACCCGTTGCGCGTCGCTGGTGGCGATGCTCGCGAGCTCGCCGGACAACCGGCCGTGCGCCGCGCCGTCGGCCGACAGCACCCGCGCGGCCAACCGCGACCGCACCTCGTGCGCGGCCTGGTGGGAGGCCTTCTCCCCGCTGCGCAAGGAGAAGCGGAAGCTCAACGACAGCGTCACGAACACCGCGGCCAGCACGCCGATCCACAGCGCCAGCCGACCGCTCGCGCCGGTGCGCACCGCCTCGTCGATCACCACGCCGATGAGCAGCGGCACGGCCGCCTCACCCGCCTGGTGGGCCGCGCCGAGCGCCGAGGCGACGGTCACGGACCTCCACTGCCCGGTCACTGCCGCCTTGAGGACGGTTCTCACCCCGGTGCCCACCTTCCCCTGATTGCTAGGTGAGGCTAGCCTAATCACAGAAGAGGGCTGGATCACTCCCGCGAACGATCGACTTAGGTTAGGGTAACCAAAGTTCGATCATCCTCAGTCGCATCGATGGGACAGCCATGCCACAGCCACCGGTCTTCGACGTCCTCGGCGTCGGGTTCGGGCCGTCCAACCTGGCCCTCGCGATCGCCGTGACCGAGCACAACGCCGCCGCGCGCGCCGAAGACGTGGTGACCGCCCACTTCCTGGAACGGCAGCCGCGGTTCGGCTGGCACCGCGGGATGCTGATCGAGGACGCCACCATGCAGGTGTCGTTCCTCAAGGACCTGGTGACGCTGCGCAACCCCAACAGCACCTTCACCTTCCTGAGCTACCTGCACGGCAAGGGCCGGCTGGTCGACTTCATCAACCACAAGAACCTGTTCCCGCTGCGGGTCGAGTTCCACGACTACTTCGAGTGGGCCGCCGACCGCGTGGACGACCTGGTGTCCTACGACCAGGACGTGGTGGACGTCCGCCCGGTGGCCGAGGACGGCGTGATCACGCACTTCGACGTCGTCTCGCGCACGTCGGCGGGTGAGGTCGAGGTGCGTCGCGCCCGCAACCTGGTGCTGGCCACCGGCCTGCGCCCGGCGCTGCCCGACGGCGTGCGGCCGTCCGAGCGGGTCTGGCACAACCGGGACTTCCTGCACCGCGTCGAGTCGCTGACCGACCCGCGCCGGCTCGTCGTGATCGGGGCCGGGCAGAGCGGCGCGGAGGTCACCGCGTTCCTGCACGAGCGGTTCCCGTCCGCCGAGGTGTGCGCGGTGTTCGCCCGCTACGGCTACAGCCCCGCCGACGACAGCTCGTTCGCCAACCGGATCTTCGACCCCGCCGCCGTGGACGACTACTTCGCCGCGCCCGAGCCGGTCAAGCGCAAGCTCATGGACTACCACGGCAACACCAACTACGCGGTGGTCGACAACGAGCTGATCGCCGAGCTGTACCGGCGGGTGTACCGGGAGAAGGTGGTGGGGCGGCAGCGGTTGCGGCTGCTCAACCTCTCCCGCGTGGCCGAGCTGGACGACCGCGGGGACGGCGTGACGGTCACCGTCGAGTCGCTGGCCACCGGCCTGCACGAGGTGCTCGACGCCGACGCGATCGTCTACGCCACGGGGTACCGGGAGGCCGACCCGACCGCGGTGCTCGGCGAGCTGGCCGGGCGCTGCGCCCGTGACGCGCACGGCAGGCTCAGCGTCGGCCGCGACTACCGCCTGCACACCGACGACGACCTGCTGGCCGGCCTGTACCTCCAGGGCGGCACCGAGCACACGCACGGCATCTCGTCGTCGTTGCTGTCCAACACCTCCGTGCGGGTGGGGGAGATCCTCCAGTCCGTGCTCGACCGCCGCACCTCGGTGGTGCCCTCGCAGCCCGAGTACGCGATCAGCGTCTCACGGGTGAGCTGAAACTCCTCGCAGTTTGTTAGGTTATGCAAACCTAACCTGGTGTCACGGCGCGCGCCGCCGCGCCTGCTGAAAGGGAAACCCTGATGTCCACGAAGTTCAAGCTGGTCGCGGTCGTCTCGGCCGCGGCGCTGGCGCTGGCCGCCTGCGGGGGCGGCGGCAACGCCGGCTCCGGCGGGACGAGCCCGACCAACCCGGCCTCCACCGGCGCGTTCCCCGTCTCGGTCGAGCACAAGTACGGCACCACCGAGATCAAGAGCGAGCCGAAGAAGGTCGTCACGCTCGGCCTGTCCGACCAGGAGCCGGTGCTGGCCCTGGGCGTCAAGCCGGTCGGCGTCGTGGACTGGTTCAAGGAGCGGCCGTTCGGCAACTGGCCGTGGACCAAGGAACTCTGGGGCGACACCCAGCCGGAGATCGTCGGCGAGCGCGACGAGTACAACCTGGAGAAGGTCGCCGCGCTCAAGCCCGACCTGATCCTCGCGGTCTACTCCGGCATGAAGCAGGAGCAGTACGACACGCTGTCCAAGATCGCGCCCGTGGTCGCGCAGCCCAAGGCGTTCCCCGACTACGCCGCGCCCTGGCAGGACCAGACCCTGCACATCGGCAAGGCGCTGGGCAAGGAGAAGGAGGCGCAGGCGCTGATCGACGGCGTGGCCAAGCGGTTCGCCGACGCCAAGGCCGCGCACCCCGAGTGGTCCGGCAAGACGATGGTGGTGGCCGACAGCTTCAAGCCCGGCCAGTACTCCGCGTTCGCGCCGACCGACCCGAAGGCCATCTTCATGAAGGAGCTGGGCTTCACCCTCGTCGACGAGATCGGCAAGCTCGCCGGCCAGATGAACGTGGCCGAGTTCAGCGAGGAGCGCTTCGACCTGCTCGACGCCGACCGCCTGGTGTGGCTCATGTTCGACCAGAGCGCGTGGGAGCGGGTCAAGTCCGTGCCCGCCTACCAGCGGCTGAAGGTCGTCACCGAGAAGCGCGACCTGTTCCTCACCTACATGGACCCGCCGATCGGCGCGGCCATGTCGTTCAACACGGTCCTGAGCGTGCCCTACGGCATCGAGCAGGTCGTGCCGCTGCTCGAGGCGATCAAGAACTAGTCGGCGGTCCACCGCGGGTGGGGGTGCCGTCGCGCATCCCCACCCGCGGTGTGTGTGCGGGGAAGTCGGGAAGGAACGGGAAGGTTGACCATGGCGCTGCCCTTGACCGGTGCTCAGACGGGTGTCTGGTTGGCACAGCGGCTCGAGCCCGACAACCCCGTCTACAACGTCGGGTGGTACCTGGAGCTGCGCGGACCGGTCGACCACGAACGGCTGGTGGCGGCCGTGCGGCAGGTGGTCGGCGAGACCGGCGCGCTGCACGTCCGCTTCACCGACGAGGGCCAGATCCCGGTCCCGCCGACCACCGACGTCACGCTGCTGTCGTTCGACTCGGTCGCCGAGGCGCGGGCGTGGATGGAGGACGACCTGGCCCGGTTGACCGACATCGCGAACGGCCCGCTGTTCCACCACGCGCTGCTGCGCATCGCCGACGACCACGTGCTCTGGTACCAGCGCTACCACCACCTCGTGGTCGACGCCTACGCCTGCGTGCTCATCACCCGGCGGGCGGGCGAGCTGTACGAGGGTTCCACCGAGCCGCGACCGAAGCCGGTGCGGGCGCTGGTCGACGCCGACGTCGCCTACCGCGAGTCGCCCGCGCGGGAAGCCGACCGGGCGTTCTGGCACGCGAGGATGGCCGACCACCCCGAGCCGGTGCGGCTCGTGCCGCGGGCCTCCGGGCAGGTGCGCGAGGTCGTGCGCCGCACCGTCGAGCTGCCGAACCCGTTGACGTCACGGCAGGTCATCGCCGCCGTCGCCACCTACACCCACCGCGTGACCGGCGCGTCGGACATCGTGCTGGCCATGCCGGTGACCGGTCGGCGGGACGCGGTCAGCCGCGTCACGCCCGGCATGGCGTCCACCGTGCTGCCGCTGCGCGTCACCGTGCGGCCGGACAGCACCATCACCGGGCTGATCGCCGAGGTCGACCGCGAGATCCGCGAGGTGATCCCGCACAGCGCCTACCGCGGCGAGGACCTGGCCCGCGAGCTCGGCCTGCGCGACGGCATCCCCGAGCTGGTCGGGCCGACGGTCAACTACCTGGGCTTCGGCAAGGAGATGGGGTTCACCGGGCTCGACCCCGCGTTCCACATGCTGTCGCTGGGCCCGGTCAACGACCTCACCACGTCGTTCCTCCAGCGCGCCGACGGCAGGCTGGTCGTGACGTTCGAGGCGAACGCCGCCGTGTGCACGCCCGAGGAGCTGGCCGAGCACCAACGCCGCTTCCTGCGCGTGCTCGACGCCGACCCCGACCGCCCGGTGGCGTCGATCGACCTCGTCGACGACGCCGAACGGGCACGGTTGCTCGACCTCGGCACGTCGCCGCGCGAGGTGGACGAGGTGACGTGGCCGGGCGCGGTCGAGCGCCAGGCCGCGCTGCGCCCGGACGCCGTGGCGGTGGTGTGCGAGGACGTGTCGCTGACCTACGCCGAGCTGAACACCGCCGCGAACCGGCTGGCCCGCGCGCTGGTCGCGTCGGGCGTAGGGCCGGAGGACGTCGTCGGCGTGGCGCTGCCCCGCTCGGTCGACCTGGTCGTCACGCTGCTCGCGGTGATGAAGGCGGGCGCGGCCTACCTGCCGCTGGACCTCGACCACCCGCGCGACCGCGTCGACTACATGGTCGCCGACGCGGGCGCGAAGCTCGTCGTCACGCCGGACACGCGGTTCGAGCTGCCCGCCGACGGCTCGGACCTGGGCCTGGACATCGCGCTGGACCAGGCCGCGTACGTGATCTACACGTCCGGCTCGACCGGGCGGCCCAAGGGCGTCGTGGTCACGCACGAGGGCATCGGCAGCCTCATCGCGACCGCGGTGGACCGGATCGGGATCACGCCCGACAGCCGGGTCGTGCAGTTCGCGTCCGTCGGGTTCGACGTGGCCGTGTGGGACCTGTGCATGTCCCTGGGCGTCGGCGGGCGGGCGATCGTCGTGCCGTCGCACCGCCGCGTCGCGGGCCCGGAGCTGACCTCCTACATCGCCGCGCACGGCGCCACGCACATGATCCTGCCGCCGTCGCTGGTCGCGGCGTTGCCGCCGGACTGCGAGCTGCCCGAGGGCGCGGTGTTGATCGTGGGCACCGAGACCGTGCCGACCGAGCTGATCGCCCGGTGGGCCAAGCGCTTGCGGGTCGTCGCCGCGTACGGCCTCACCGAGGCCACGGTCAACTCGACGTTGTGGCCCGCCGAACCGGACTGGACCGGGCCGGTGCCGATCGGCGTGCCGGACCCGAACACCCGCTGCTACATCCTCGACACGGCGCTGCGGCCCGTGCCGGTGGGCGTGGAGGGCGAGCTGTACGTCGGCGGGCGAGGGCTCGCGCGCGGCTACCGGGGGCAGCCGGCGCTGACCGCGTCCCGGTTCGTGGCCGACCCGTTCGCCGGGCCCGGCGAACGGATGTACCGGACGGGCGACCGGGCGCGGTGGCGGGCGGACGGCGGCATCGACTTCCTGGGCCGGGCGGACGGCCAGGTGAAGATCCGCGGGTTCCGGATCGAGCCGGGCGAGGTGGAGAGCGTCCTCATGGCGCACCCGGCGATCGCGCAGGCCGCCGTGCTGGTGCGGGAGGACCACCGGCGGGTCAAGCGGCTCGTCGCCTACGTGGTCGGGTCGGCTTCGCCGGTGGACGCGCGCGAGCACGTCGCCGGGCTGCTGCCGGAGTACATGGTGCCGTCGGTGGTGGTGCCGGTGGCCGGGCCGCTGCCGCTGACCCCGAACGGCAAGCTGGACCGGGCGGCGCTGCCGGAACCGGACTGGACCGCGCCGGCCGGTGACGCGCCGGCCACCAACCCGGTCGAGCGGACGTTGGTGGGGCTGGTCGAGGCCGTGCTGGGGCTCACGCCCGGCATCCACGACAACTTCTTCGAGCTGGGCGGCGACAGCATCGTCACGATGCAGCTGGTGTCGCGGGCCCGTGCGGCGGGGCTGGAATTCACCCCGCGTGAGGTGTTCGAGCACCGGACCGTGGCGGCGCTGGCTCGGGTGGCCCGCGCGGTCGGCGCGGAGGTCTCGCTCGACGGGTTCTCGTCGGACGTGCTGCCCGCGTCACCGTTGCAGGAAGGGTTCTTCTTCCACGCGCAGTACGACGCGGACGACTCGTACGTGGTGCAGGAGGTGCTGAGCCTCGACGTGGACCGGGACGCGGTGCAGGGCCTGCTGGACCGGCACCCGTTGCTGCGGGCGGGTTTCCGCCAGACCGAGCGCGGCCGCGTGGAGCAGGTGATCGCGGAGTCGGTGTCGCTGCCGTGGCGCGAGTACCCGGCCGACGACGACGTCGAGGCCGTGCTGGCCGCCGAACGCGCCGAACCGTTCGACCTGGCCCACCCGCCGCTGATGCGTGCGGCCCGCCACGGCGACCGCCTGGTGCTGACCCTGCACCACATCCTGCTGGACGGCTGGTCGGTGGGGCTGCTGCGGCGCGAGCTGCTCGGCGGCCGGATCCCGCCGGTCGACCACCGGCGCTACTTCGCGTGGCTGGCGAGCCGTGACCGGGACGCGGCCCACGCCGCCTGGCGCGCCGCCCTGTCCGATGTGGACGAACCGACGAAGATCGTCGGGTTGTCCACAACCACCCTCGCCCCGACCGGAATCGTCGGTGCCGGCCGGCAGAATGAAAGCAGGGGTCCCCTGGGAGGGGACGCCGGCGAAGCAATGCCGGCCGGGCCGGCGGCCGGTGCGGCGGTGTCGTTGGTCGACGCCGACGCAGCGCCGTTGGCCGCCACCGGCGAAGTGGTGTCGGTGGCCGGCGAAGCGATCCCGCGCGCGGCAGCGCCGTGGGGCGAGGTGTCGGCGAGGCACGGGCAGCACCGGGTCAGGTTGTCCGCCGAGTTGAGCGCCGCCCTGGTCGGTGAGGCGCGGCGGAGGGGACTCACGCTCAGCACCGTCCTGCACGGGGCGTGGGGCCTGCTCCTCGGTGGCCTCACCGGGCGCGCCGACGTCGTCTACGGCACCACCGTGGCCGGGCGGCCGGCGGAGGTACCCGGCATCGAGAACGCGGTCGGGTTGTTCATCAACACCGTCCCGGTCCGGCAGCGGTGGCGTGGGGGTGACGGTCTCGCGGCCGTCTTCGAGCGGTTGCAGGGTGAGCAGGCGCGGCTGTTGGACCACCAGCACCTCGGGCTCGCCGAGATCCAGCGCGTCACCGGGCACGGCGAGCTGTTCGACACCCTCGTCGTGGTCGAGAACTTCCCCGACCTGGTCGACGACGTCGAGATCCGCGACCAGGTGCACTACCCCCTGGCCCTGATCGCCCTGCCCGGCGACCGCGTCGAGCTGCGCCTCAAGCACCGCCTCCCCGACGCCGAGGTCGCCGCCCTCGCCGACCGGCTGGTCCGGCTGCTGTCCGCGTTCACCACCACCCCCGACCGGACCGTCGCGAGCCTCGACCTGGTCTCGGACGCCGAAGCCGAGTGGCTCGCGCGCCTCAACGCGACCACCGCCGAGGTCGCCGAAGGCACGCTGGTCAGCCGGATCGCCGACCAGACCGCCCGCACCCCGGACGCCACGGCGGTCGTGTACGACGACGTCACCCTCACCTACGCCGAACTCGACCGGCGCTCCACCGCGCTGGCGCACAAGCTGCGCGGCCACGCCGTCGTCGCGGTCGCCGTGCCCCGGTCGGCCGAGCTGATGGTGGCCCTGCTGGGCGTGCTCAAGGCCGGTGCCGCCTACCTGCCGCTGGACCTCGACTACCCGGCCGACCGGGTCGAGTTCATGCTGGCGGACTCCGGGGCGACCACCGTCGTCCGACCCGAGGACTGCGCCGACACCGGAGCACCCCGGGGGGAACTGCCCGCCCCGCACCCCGACCAGCCCGCCTACCTCATCTACACCTCCGGCTCGACCGGGCGGCCCAAGGGCGTCGTCGTCACGCACCGCGCCATCGTCAACCGGCTCGCGTGGATGCAGCACGAGTACCGCCTGTCCGCCGACGACCGCGTGCTGCAGAAGACGCCCTCCAGCTTCGACGTGTCGGTGTGGGAGTTCTTCTGGGCCCTGTGCGAGGGCGCGGCGGTCGTGCTGGCCAAGCCGGACGGCCACCGCGACCCCGCCTACCTGGCCGACCTCGTCCGCCGCGAGCGGATCACCACCCTGCACTTCGTGCCGTCGATGCTGGCCGCGTTCCTGACCGTGCCCGAGGTGCACGAGGACGCGACGTGGTCGGCGAGCCTGCGCCGCGCGTTCAGCAGCGGCGAGGCGCTGACCGGCGACGTGGCCGCCCGGTGGCGCGCGCTCACGGCCGTGCCGCTGCACAACCTCTACGGCCCCACCGAAGCCGCCGTCGACGTCACGCACTTCGAGTACGACGGCGCGCCCGACCCGGCCGTGCCGATCGGCCGCCCGGTCTGGAACACCCGGCTGCACGTGCTCGACCCGTTCCTGCGGCCCGTGCCGGCCGGCGTGCCGGGCGAGCTGTACCTGGCGGGCGTCCAGCTCGCCCTCGGCTACCACGGCCGGCGCGCGCTCACGGCCGAGCGGTTCGTCGCGAACCCGTTCGGCGAGCCCGGCGAACGCATGTACCGCACCGGCGACCTGGTCGTGCGCCGCCGCGACGGCGTGCTGGTCTACCTCGGCCGCACCGACCGCCAGGTCAAGGTGCGCGGCAACCGGATCGAGCTGGGCGAGGTCGAGTCGGCGCTGGTCAAGCTGCCCGGCGTGGCCCGGGCCGCGGTCATCGCCCGCGACGGGCAACTGCTGGCGTACGTGACGCCGGCCGACGTCGACCTCGACGCGGTGCGGGCCGGCATCGCCGACGCCCTGCCCGCCGCGATGGTCCCGCACGCGGTCGTGGCGCTGCCCGACCTCCCGCTCACCCCCAGCGGCAAGCTCGACCAGAACGCGCTGCCCGCGCCGACGCTCGCCAAGGCCGAACGGCGTGCCCCGCGCACCGACCGGGAACGGCTGCTGTGCGAGGTGTTCGCCGACGTCCTCGGCCTGGCCGAGCCGGGCGTGGACGACGACTTCTTCACCCTCGGCGGCGACAGCATCACGTCCATCGCGGTGTCCAGCCGGGCCCGCCGGCTCGGCATCGGGATCAGCCCCCGTGACGTGTTCGAGCACCGCACGGTGGCCGCGCTCGCCGCCGTCGACACCGCCGTCGACACCGCCGCCGACGCACCGCTGCTCGTGCTGACCGACGAGCAGCGCGCCGCCCTGCCCGAGGCGGAGGACGTGTGGCCGCTGTCGCCGTTGCAGGAGGGCCTGTACTTTCACTCCAGCTACGACACCGGTGCGCTGGACGTCTACCTGTCCCAGGAGACGATGGACTTCGCGGGCCGGCTCGACGTCGACCGGCTGCGCCGCGCGGGCGCCTCGCTCCTGGCCCGCAACCCGAGCCTGCGCGCCGGGTTCACCAGCGACGGCGTGCCCTCCCCGGTGCAGTTCATCGCGCCCGGCCTGGAGATCCCGCTGCGCGTGGTCGACGCCGACGACGCCGACGTGCCCGAGCTGCTGGCCGCCGACCGGCGCGAGCGGTTCGACCTGGCCGTGCCGCCGCTGTGCCGGTTCCTGGTGCTGCGGCTGCCCGACGGCCGCGACCGGCTCGTCATCACCCACCACCTGATCCTGTGGGACGGCTGGTCGGCGTGGCTGTTCCTGGAGCAGTTGCTGGAGCTCTACCGCGACCCGGACGCCGTGCTGCCGCCGCCCGGCTCCTACCGCGACTACCTGGCCTGGCTGGCGCGGCAGGACCACGACGCCGCGCTGCGGGCGTGGCGGACCGCGCTGTCCGGCCTGCGCGAGCCGACCCTGGTCGCGCCCGTGGACCGGTCCCGCGAGCCGGTCATCCCGGCCGAGTTCCACCAGGAGCTGACCGAGGAGCTGACCGACCGCATCCGGGCGCGGGCCCGGCAGCACGGCCTGACCGCCAACGCCGTGTTCAACGCCGCGTGGGCGATGGTGCTGGCGAGCCAGGTCGGCCGCGACGACGTGGTGTTCGGCACCGCCGTCGCGGGCCGCCCGGTCGAGGTCGACGGCGTCGAGCACGTCATCGGCATGTTCCTCAACACCATCCCCACCCGCGTCGCGCTGAACCCCCGCGAGACCGTGCTGGAGCTGCTGCGGCGCATCCAGGCCGAGCGGACCGCGCTCATGTCCTACGAGCACGTCGGCCTGGGCGAGATCCAGCGGGAGGCCGGGCACCGGCAGCTGTTCGACACGCTGTTCGTGCTGCGCACCGGTGACGGCGACGACCGGCAGGACGAGCTGGCGTCACGGCACGGCGTGCTCGACGTGTCCAACGTGGACGGCACGCACTTCCCGCTGACCCTCATCATCACGCCCGGCGCGCGCACCCGCGTGACCCTGGCGTCCCGGCCCGACACCTTCGCCGCCGACGCCGCCGAAGCGCTGCTCACCCGCTACACCACCGTGCTGCGCCGCCTGGTCGACTCCCCGGACGCGCCGGTCGGCACGATCGACGTGCTGCCCGACCACGAACGGCACGCCCTCGAAGCCGAGTGGGACGCCGGCGCCAACCCGCTGGTCGAGGACACGATCGCCGACCTGCTCGCCGCCCGGGCGCGCGAGACCCCGGACGTGACCGCGCTCGTGTTCGGCGACCGGCGGCTGACCTACGCCGAGCTGCAGGACCGGATCGACACCCTGGCCCGGGTGCTGATCAGCCGGGGCGCGGGGCCCGAGCGGGTCGTCGCGCTGGCGTTGCCGCGCACGATCGAGATGGTGGTGGCGCTGTTCGCGGTGCTGCGCACCGGGGCCGCGTACCTGCCGCTGGACCTCGACCACCCGGCCGACCGGCTGCTGATGATGATCGAGGACACCGAGCCGCTGTGCGTGCTGTCCACCGCGGCCGTCGGCCTGGTGCCGGACGCGCTGCACGTGGACGAGTTGGACCTCACCGGCGTGCCGGAAATCGTCGAGTGGCCGAGGTTCTCGCTGGACCACCCGGCGTACGTGATCTACACGTCCGGCTCGACGGGCCGCCCGAAGGGTGTCGTCACGCCCTACCGCGGCCTGACCAACATGCAGCTCAACCACCGGCAGGCGATCTTCGCGCCCGCCATCGCGGCGGCCGGCGGTCGGCGGCTGCGCATCGCGCACACCGTGTCGTTCGCGTTCGACATGTCGTGGGAAGAGCTGCTGTGGCTGGTCGAGGGCCACGAGGTGCACGTGTGCGACGAGGAGCTGCGCCGCGACGCGGCAGCCCTGGTGGCGTACTGCGACGAGCACCTGGTCGACGTGGTCAACGTGACGCCGACCTACGCCCAGCTGCTGATCGAGGAGGGCCTGCTGGAGGGGCACGTGCCCGCCCTGGTGCTGCTCGGTGGCGAGGCCGTGCCGGAGTCGGTGTGGCAGCGGCTGCGGGACACGCCCGGCACGTACGGCTACAACCTGTACGGGCCCACCGAGTACACGATCAACACGCTTGGGGCGTCCACTGAGGACAGCGAAACGGCGACCGTCGGCAAGGCGATCTGGAACACCCGCGCGTACGTGCTGGACGCGCACCTGCGGCCGGTGCCGCCCGGCGCGCCCGGCGAGCTGTACATCGCGGGCGTCGGCCTGGCCCGCGGCTACCACGACCGGTTCGGGCTGACCGCGCAGCGGTTCGTGGCCGACCCGTACGGCCCGCCCGGCACCCGCATGTACCGCACGGGTGACCTGGTGCGGGCGCGGCCGGATGGCAACCTCGACTTCCTCGGCCGCACCGACGACCAGGTCAAGATCCGCGGCTACCGGGTCGAGCTGGGCGAGGTGGAGGCCGCGCTGGCCGCCCAGCCCGGTGTCACGCACGCGGCGGTCGTGGTCGACGCCGGTCCCGGTGGCGTGAAGCGGCTCGTCGGTTATGTCGTGGCTTCGGTCGAAACTGCACCGCTGCGGGAAAACCTGAAGCGCAGCCTTCCCGATTACATGGTGCCCGCCGCGATCGTGCCGGTGGACGCGTTGCCGCTGACCGTGAACGGCAAGCTGGACGTGCGGGCCCTGCCCAAACCGGTGGTCACGGGCGCGACGTCGTCGCGTGCCGCCTCCACCCGCGCGGAGGAGGTGCTGTGCGGGCTGTTCGCCGACGTGCTGGGCGTGCCGTCGGTGGGCGTGGACGACAACTTCTTCGACCTCGGCGGCCACTCCCTGCTCGCCACCCGCCTGATCAGCCGGGCCCGGTCGGCGCTGGGCGTGGAGCTGGCCATCCGCGACCTGTTCGACGCGCCCACGGTCGCCGAACTGGCCGCACGCGCCGGCGGCGGCCCGGCCCGGCCGCCGCTGCGTCCCGTGCCGCGGCCCGACGAGCTGCCCCTGTCGTCGGCGCAGCAGCGGTTGTGGCTGATCCAGCAGATGGAGGGCACGTCCGCGGCGTACAACTTCCCGCTGGTGTTCACGCTGCACGGCCCGCTCGACGTCACCGCGTTCACCGCGGCCGTCGGTGACGTGGTCGACCGGCACGAGGCGCTGCGGACGGTCTTCGGCGAGCACGAGGGCACGCCGTTCCAGCGGGTCCTGCACGACGTCACGCCCGTGGTGGTCGTGCGCTCGGCGGAGGAGGACGAGGTCGCCGGCATCGTGCGCGACGAGGTGCGGCGGCCGTTCGACCTGCGCGTCGAGCTGCCGTTGCGGGTGACGGTCGCGTCCTTGGCCCCCGACGAGCACCTGATCGTCATCCTGCTGCACCACATCACCACCGACGAGTGGTCGGACCGGCCGTTCCTGCGCGACCTGGCCACCGCGTACCGGGCCCGACGCGACGGCGCGGCCCCGGGGTGGCAGCCGCTGCCCGTGCAGTACGCCGACTACACGGTGTGGCAGCGGGACGTGCTGGAAGTCGTGGGCGAGGAGCAGCTGGACTTCTGGGCGCGGGCGCTGGCCGGCGCGCCGGAGGAGCTGGAGCTGCCCGTCGACCGGCCGCGCCCCGGACGGCCGACGTTCCGCGGCTCGGACGTGGAGGTGGCGTTCTCCGCCGAGCAGGCCGACGGGCTGCGGGCGTTGGCGCAGGCGTCCGGCGCGTCGATGTTCATGGTGCTGCAAGCCGCCGTGGCCGCGCTGCTGGGCCGGTTGGGCGCGGGCGACGACATCCCGCTGGGCGCGCCGATCGCGGGGCGCACCGACGAGGCGTTGGACGACCTGGTCGGGTTCTTCGTCAACACGCTGGTGCTGCGGGCCGACCTGTCCGGCGACCCGGGCTTCACCGAGCTGGTGGCGCGGGTGAAGGAGACGTCGCTGGCCGCGTTCTCGCACCAGGACGTGCCGTTCGAGGCGGTGGTGGACCGGATCAACCCCACCCGGTCGGCGGCGCGCAACCCGCTGTTCCAGGTCATGGTCGGCTACCACAGCCGCGGCGGTGACGCCGGGACGTTCGACGGCCTGCCCGTGACGTGGGTGGGCCACGAGACCACGACCGCCAAGTTCGACCTGGTGTTCAGCTTCACCGAGGTGGTCGACGGTCCGGTGGTGTGCCGGCTGGAGTACGCGACCGACCTGTTCGACCGGGTCACCGCCGAACGGCTCGGCGGCCGGCTGACCGCGCTGGTGGACGCCGTGCTGGCCGCGCCGTCCGCGCCGGTGAGCGCGGTGGACCTGCTGGCGGACGACGAGCGGCGACGCGTGGTCGACGAGTTCAACCGGACCGAACGCGAGGTGCCGGAGGAGACGTTCACGACGCTGTTCGCCCGGTGCGTGGCCGCGAAGCCGGACGCCGTCGCCGTGGTCGACCGCCACCGCTCCGTCAGCTACGCCTGGCTCGACACCCGCTCCGACCGGATCGCCGGGCTGCTCGCGGCCCGCGGCGTGGGCCACGAGTCGGTGGTGGGCATCGCGGTGCCCAAGTCGGCGGACATGGTCGCCACCGTGCTGGCGGTGCTCAAGCTCGGCGCGGCCTACCTGCCGCTGGACCTGTCCCACCCGGCCGACCGGATCGCGTACATGATCCAGGACTCGGCCGCGAAGCTCGTGGTGACCACCCGGGCCGCCCCCGTGCCGGAGGTGGCCGAGGTCCTGGTCCTCGACTCGGACGCGGCACGCGAAGAACTGGCCGCCGAGCCCTCGACCGCCGTGCGCGGCGGGCCGTTGTCCCTGGACTCGGCGATGTACGTGATCTACACCTCCGGGTCGACCGGCCGGCCCAAGGGCGTGGTGGTGCCGCACGAGGGCATCGCCAGCCTCACCGCCACCGCGATCGACCGGATGGGGCTCACCGAGGACAGCCGCGTGCTCCAGTTCGCCTCCGTCGGCTTCGACGTGGCGGTGTTCGAGCTGACCATGGCGCTGTGCGTGGGCGGGCGGCTGGTGTTCGCCCCCGACGAGGTGCGCGTCGCCGGTCCGGAGCTGACCGACTTCCTGCGCGACCGGCGGATCACGCACATGATCCTGCCGCCGTCGCTGGTGTCCGCGCTGCCCGCCGACTGCGAGCTGCCCGAGGGCTCCACCATCCTGGTCGGCACCGAGACCGTGCCGCCGGACGTGATCGGCCGCTGGGCCGGTCGGCTCAACCTGCTCGCCGCCTACGGCCTCACCGAGGCCACGGTCAACTCGACCCTGTGGCAGGCGGTGCCGGAATGGGACACGGCCGTGCCGATCGGCGTACCCGACCCCAACACCACCGTGTACGTGCTGGACGACCGGTTGCGGCCGGTACCGCCCGGCGTGGTCGGCGAGCTGTACGTGTCCGGTCGCGGCCTGGCCCGCGGGTACATCGGGCAGGCCGCGCTGACCGCGTCCCGGTTCGTCGCGTCACCGTTCGGGCCGCCCGGCGCGCGCATGTACCGCACGGGCGACCGGGCGCGCTGGCGTGCCGACGGCAACCTCGACTTCCTCGGCCGCGTCGACACGCAGGTCAAGATCCGGGGGTTCCGGATCGAGCTGGGCGAGATCGAGGCCGCCCTGGCCCGGCACCCGGACGTGGCGCAGGCGGCCGTGCTCGCCGACCGCACGGGCGACGTGACCAGGCTCGTCGGGTACGTGGTCGGCTCGACCGAGGACGACCTGCGGGCGTTCGTCGCCGAACGGCTCCCCGAGTACATGGTCCCGGCCACGGTGCTCTTCCTCGACGGCCCGCTGCCGCTCACCCCGAACGGCAAGCTGGACCGCCGCGCCCTGCCGCGGCCGGACTGGTCCGCGCTGACCGGCGACGACCGGCCCGTGACGCCGGAGCAGAAGGCCATCGCCGAGCTGTTCGCGGAGATCCTCGGGGTGTCACCGGGCATCCACGACAACTTCTTCGCACTGGGCGGCCACTCGATGGCGTCCATGCGGCTGGTCGGCCGGATCCGGTCGGTGTTCGGCGTCGACATCGCGTTGCGCGACGTGTTCGACTCGCCCACCGTCGCCGGGCTGGCCGGTCGGCTGACCGGCGCGACCTCGGCCCGCCCGCGGCTGCGCCGCTTCGACCGGCCGGTGGACCTGCCGCTCGCGCCCGTGCAGCGGGGGCCGGTCGGCTGGGACCACGCGCTGGCGTTGCGCGCCCGGACCCCGTTCGACGTGCCGGCCCTGATCGCCGCGCACGCCGACGTCGTGCGCCGCCACGAGCCGCTGCGCACGGTGCTGGACGGCGGCGTGCAGCGCGCCGTGCCCGTGCCGCCGTTGCGGGTGGAGCCGGTGGCGGTGCTGGACGAGGCGCTGGCCGCGTTCGCCGCCGAACCCCCGGAGCCCGGCCGCCCGCCCGTGCGCGCCCGGGTGCTCGAGGACGCGTCCGGCGCGCAGGCGCTGCTGCTGACCATGAGCTACCTCGCCGTGGACGAGTGGTCGGTCGTGCCGCTGTTCCGCGACCTCCAGCACGCCTACGCGGCCCGGCGGCGCGGTGACGCTCCACAGTGGACCGAGCTGCCGGTGACCTACGCCGACTACGCGTTGTGGTCGCTGGAAGTCCTGGAGGTGGTGGGGGAGGAGCAGCGTGCGTTCTGGCGCGACACGCTGCGCGACCTGCCGGACATCGCGCTGCCCCGCACGGGGGAACGGCGACCCGGCCGCCACCGGGCCGACGTGGTGGCGTTCGAGCTGCCCGCGGACCTGCACGCGGCCGTGGACCGGCTGGCCGCCCGCACCAACACCAGCATGTTCATGGTCGTGCAGGCCGCCGTCGCCGCGGCCCTGACGCCGTACGGCACGGACCTGCCGATCGGCACCATGGTGGCCGGCCGGACCGAGGAGGCGCTGGCCGACCTGGTCGGCTGCTTCTTCAACCGGGTCGTGCTGCGCACCGACACCGCGGGCGAGCCCAGCTACACCGAGCTGCTGGCCCGCATCCGGTCCACCGACCTGGCCGCGTTCGAGCACGCCGACGTGCCGGTGCCCGCCGAACCGCAGGTCATGATCGTGCACCACGAGAAGGCGGTGCTGTCGGCGCTGGAGGGCGACACCGGGTCACTGGTCGCCGTCCCCACCGGCACGACACCCGCCGAGCTGACCGTCAGCTTCTACGAACCGCCGGACGACGGCCCGGTGCCGTGCTACCTCGTCTACGCGACCGATTCGTTCACCTCAACCACCGCCCACCACCTGGCCGACGCCGTGCTGCACCACCTGCACCGCGCGACGACCGACCCCGACCGGAGGATCGTGCCGTGACCAACCCGTTCGAAGACCCCGAAGGCCGCTTCCACGTCCTGGTCAACGACGAGGGCCAGCACTCGCTGTGGCCGTCGTTCGCCGACATCCCGGCCGGCTGGACCTCCCGCTTCGGCCCGGACACCCGCGACGCCTGCGTCGCCTACGTCGAGGAGCACTGGACCGACCTGCGCCCGCTGTCCCTGCGCTGACCGCTCAACGTTCGAGCAGGGCGTGCAGCAGCTGTCGGGCGACGTCGCGGAACACCTCGCTCCACCGGGCGAGGTTCCGCGCGGCGCGCACGCGGACGTGCTTCGGCAGGCGCTCGTCGAACGCCACCTCACGTGCCGCGATGACGGCGGGTTCGCGGTGCTCCCGGTGGTTGGCCACCAGTGCCTCGGCACTGCGCAGGCGCACGACCGGCGGGAGGTCGCGATCCCGCGTCATCGCGCGGAGCGGGTGGGTGGCCGTCAACGGCGTGATGGCCGCGACGGCCTCCAACGCACGCAGCCGGTGCCGCGGGTCCGCCGCGGCGCTCAGCTCACCGAGGATCGCCAACGCTTCTCGTCGCCTGCTCCGAGCCGCCTTCTCCAGGATCTCGGCCGCTCGAACTCGGCAGGTCGGCGACAGCGCGGTGTCCACGGCCATCGCGTGGGCGATCTCGGCCGCGTGAGCACGACCTGGTGCGCCGAACCGCACCAGGTCCGATGCCGCCGCACACCGCAACGCCGGTCGTTGCGAAGTGTCGGCCGCGATCTTCCGGAGCAGTTCGGCTCCCGTGGCGCGGTCTTCCGGCCGGTAGTCCACCAGCTTCGTCGCGGCGAGCCGTCGGACGACAGGGGACACGCGCTCGTCGTCGCGCATCGCCCGGACACCGTCCAACCCGTCCACGTGGCGCAGCCGGAACAGCGACTCGAGCCGCCGCCACGACGAGGTCCGTTCGTCGGAGGCCACCCGGCGCAGGAAGTCCACTACCCCGGCAGGCGGGAGCCGCAGCAGACCGATGATCAGGTTTGCGGCCCTGAACCGGGCGTGCAGGGATTCCGCCTCGTCCCCGACCACGTCGAGGGCCCTGGCCACCGCTTCACGTCGGTAGGGCGTGCCGCAGTCGGCCAAGGCCCGCCAGGCGCGGAACCGGAGGCTGGAGTCCGACGCCAGGTGGGTCAACGTGCCGAGGGCTTCCGGTACGACCTGGTGCGATGCGTCGACCAGTGCGACCGCCGCATCGACCCGGTCGGCGCGTGTCGACTCGATCGCGGTCATCACGTCACGCGCGGCCGTGGTCACCACATCGGTCAACGCCGGACTCGGGTAGCGCGGCAGGCGCACCCCGACCGGTGTCGCCCTGTCCGTCACCAGTTCCTCGAAAATGGCATCTCTCGTCCGGTCGGCGACACGGTTGAGGGCGTCACGCCGGGTGGTCGTGGAGGCGCTCGGGTGGTGGACGACCGCGAAGTTGAGCTTGTTGATCTCAGCTTGGCGGAGGGCGTTGAGGCGGCTGAGCCGCTGGACCAGCCCGACATGCTCCTCCAGCGTGACCATCGGATCGACGAGCATCCGCTGCAGCACCACGACGCACCTGTGCCAGTGGGACCGATCGAGTCGGACCAAGTCGTAGGCGGCTCCGCCACGTTCGTCCGTGGAGGCGTCCTCGTCGTTCACCACCGACTCGAGGTGGTTGACGGCGTCCGTTGCGGTCGGCTCGAACCGCGCCAAGGTCATGAAGGCATCACCGCGCTTGTCGGAAGCCAGGTGCGCATCGTCCGCCAGTTGCCGGAGCGCGGACACCGCCTCGTGGTCGGGCTCCCCGCGCAATTCCATCACCAGCGCCGCGGCTTCCCGCTTCATGTCGCAGTCGACATCCCGGTCCACCTGCGTGGCCACGTGTGCGGTGATGTCGCCGCCCAGGCGCGCGAGTTGGGACATCGTGAACTTCCAGCTCCACGGCGACGGGTGAAGCATGGTGTCGGCGGCGAAGTCGATCATCTCGGCGATGCGGTGGGGGTCGAGGAGGGCCAGCGAGGTCGCAGCTTTGAAGCGCGTGGTCGGTGCGACGACGTGGTCGAGCACGACACCGCGCACGAGCGACGCCGTCGAGTCGTCGTGGTGGCCGAGTGCGGCCAGCGCCTCCGCTCCCGAGATGACGACCTCTGCGTCAGTGGTTGCTCCGATGACTTCCTGGATGTGCTTCGCCAACCGGGCCCGCACCTGCGGGGCCGTTCGTGTGAAGTAGCGCGCGCTTGACAACAGCCTGTCCGTTTCCCACAGCTCTAAGAAGACCCCCAACAAGGGCTGGTGGAATCTGCGATGCAGCCTGATGAGGCTGGTACACGCCTGGTGTCTGACCATCCAAGAGAGTGTCGTGTCGGAGAGGGCGCGCAACAGCGTCTCAGCGGCTTGGTCGGAGTCCTCAGCCTTGATCGGCACGGGACTGAAGTAAGAACTCAGGTAGGCGTCTTCTTCAGTCGCGGGGGTGAGCAGCTCGAATTGTGCTCGGGCCGCGGCCTCCTTGTACCGGGTGTCAAGAGAAGCGAGTAATTGCCAAGCCCTGGAGGCATCATAGGGACGGAGCACGTGCGAGAGGATGTCGAGGAGGTTCTCCACCACCTCGCCGTGGAACTCCGGCCCAAGGCGGCTCAATTCGCGACCTGCGTCGCACCGCCGACCCGGATCAGTGCCCGGATCGGTGAGATCATGGCGCAACCGGTTGATGGCGTTGGTCCGATGCGGTTCGCCGAACTCGCCCAACCGACCGAGAGCTGCTTCTCGCTCGAATCCGGTCACCAACGGGTCGTCGGCGATACGCAGCAAGTGACGTGCCGCCTCGTCGTGGTACTCCGGTCCGAAGTCGGCGAGCGTTCGAACGGCCCAGTAGACCGCGTTCACATCCGCCTGGTGATCGTCGATCGTCTTGCGCAGGTGGACCGCCGCCGCGTGCGGGCTGCATCCGCCGAGATCGATCAACGCCTCCAGGATGGTGCGCCGATCGGAGTGCTCCGGCTGGTGCTCCGCCATCATGTCCTGCAAGTGAGCTGCGGCAGT
Source organism: Saccharothrix sp. S26 (assembly GCF_021390395.1). Taxonomy (GTDB): domain Bacteria; phylum Actinomycetota; class Actinomycetes; order Mycobacteriales; family Pseudonocardiaceae; genus Actinosynnema. The sequence continues at coordinate 328,767 of NZ_JAJUWT010000005.1, read as the reverse complement.
GGCCCGGTGTTCCGGCCCCAACTCGGCGAGGGTCTTCGCCGCGTTGGCACGCTCGACGCGGTGGCGCCACCGCTGCCCGACCAGTTCCACCAGTGCGGTGGCGGCCTGGTCCAGGTGGTGGGCTCCCAGTGAGGCGAGGGCGATTGCGGCGTCACGGCGGCCGGTCATCGAGCCGACCGGATCGCGCAACACCGACAGGAAGACCTCGGCGCACCTGTCGTGGAACTCGACGCCGATCTCCACCAAGCCGGTCGCTATCTCGACCAGGTCGTCGTTCGGCATGAGCGGGTCGTCGAGGAGGTCCAGCAATGCCTTCGTGGCGCCTTCGCGTCCCTCGACGCTGAGGCTCGCGAGCACCACGGCGGCGGTGCGGCAGTCCGACATCTCGGCATGGGGGTCGGCGAGCACGGCCCGCAAGCCGCGTTCGGCCGCGTTACGTTCGGAGGCCCCGCACTGCGACAGCGCCTCGGCGGCGGCGAGGCGGTCGGGGACCGCGGTGGACGGGTCGTCGGCGACCGCGCAGAGGAGCGCGACCGCTTCCGGCGTGTGGGCGGTGCGCAGGCGGGTGGCCAGAGCGGTCGCCGCCTCGACCCGGGACTCCCACGGCGCGCGGTCGTCGCGCATCAGGTCGAGCAGCCACGACACGAGCGCCGGGTGGTGGGCGGCACGGCTCGCGTGGCGCAGCACCTCCGCGCCCAGGTAGTCCGTGGTCATCGCCCACGCCCGGGCGGTGGCCAGGAAGTCGTCGACGACCTCGGGGCCGGCCGGCAGGTGCTGGGCGAGGAGCTTCGCGGCCAGGACGTGGTGGCTCGCGCCGCCCCCGTGCAACGACCGCAGCACGTGGTCGGCCTGGTCAGGGCGAAGACGCGTGTAGTGGAGCAGCACCGCGCGCGCATGACGGCCCGGCTCGCCCTGTGACGCGGTGTGCAGCAAGGACGTGAAGTCGTGGTGCCCGGCGGTGAAGGAGGCGGGCAGTTCGCGGGCCCTGGCGGTGGCGGCCAGGTGCTCGGCGAAGCTGTGGTGCAGGAAGCGCAGGTCGTCGCCGCGCTGGACCAGCGGGCCCACCGCGGTGAGGAACGTCGTCAACTCCTCGGTCCACCCGACCCGCACGGGCAGGCGCTCGGCGACCCACGTGCGGGCGGCCGTGACGAGGGAGGTGTCACTCTCGAGGCGGACCCGGCCCAGGTGTTGCAGCAGGTCGTCGCGCAGGTGGTCGAACGGGCCGGGGGCGGTCGGGTGGGCCGTGAGCAGGTAGCCCAGGTATGCCTCGTAGAGCTCGTACTGGTTGTCCGGCAACGGGCGGTCGCCGAACCGCTCGAAGATGATCGCGGCGATGGTCACCAGCAGGGGGACGCGGGCCAGTTCGTCCAGGTGCGCTGCCCGGAGTTGGCGGAGGAACCGATCGGCCCGCCCGGGGCTGCCGTCGAACCAGTTGTCCGCGAAGCGGCGCAGCGCCCTCTCGTCGAACGGTTGCAGCTCGTACCGCGCGGCGGACGCGCGCTGGAGCGGGGCGAGGATCGAGCCTTCGATCGGCCGGGTGGTCACCACGACGCGGTACGGCGAACCCGGCGCCGCGCACCCCTCCAGCACGTGCAGCAGACGGCTCTGCCCGACCGGGTCGGCCACCTCGTCCAAGCCGTCGACCAACAGCAGCCACCGACAGCCGGCCACGCGTTCGGCCACCCGCGTCGGATCGACCTCGGACCACAGCAGCGAGCCGTAGTCCGCGGCGATGCTCTCCACCAGCGCCTTCGGGAACGGCAGGTCGAGGCGCTTGGCCAGTTCGCGGGCCGTCAGCCGCAACGGCACCACCGGCTCGGCCAGCGGCGGCGACCCGTCGCGGCCGGACCACCGCGCGGCGATCTCGCCCGCCAGGCGCAGCGACAGCGTCGACTTGCCCTGTCCCGGGCCGCCGGTGACGAGGACGTGCTCGTCGTCGTCCAACGCCTGCCGCACCGTGCGCGCGGGCGGCCGGACGGTCAGGCGCGGCTTGGGCGCCGCCCGTTCGCGCAGCAGGCCGCGTTCGTCCAGCTCCGGTTCCGTGCGGGGCTGCTCGTCGTGCGCGTCCTCGGTGCCGGTCCCCAGCTCTTGCCGCACGTACACGGTGTCCAACGACGGCGTCCGCGCGCCGGGCAACCGGTACGGCAGGTCGCGGGCCGCCACTTCCTGCGCGCGGAGCAGCGACCGCACCTCGTCGGGCAGGACCGGCAACGAGGACCAGTCGTCGGGAGCGTCCTGGCGGTTCGCCCTCTCGGCCCTGCGCCGCCGCTCGCGTGCCTCCCACGCGGCCTTCCACAGCCGCACCGCCCGTTCGCGGTCCATGGCCAGCGCGACGACCAGCGCGTCCAGGACCTGTCGGCTCGGCAGGTAACGACCGCCGCACACCTCGGAGACCTTGGCGCGGGACAAGCCCACGCGCTGCGCGACCCAGTCCTGCGTGACGCGGGCGGCGGCTCGGTGTCGCTCGACCTCCGCGGCGAAGGCGCGTTCCGGCGCTGACGGCTCCACTCGTCACCCCTCGGCGTGTCCCCTGCGGTGTCCCGGAAACGTCCCTCCGCTGTCGGGACGCCCGCCGGTCGCCCCACGCTAGCGGCAACCGAGATCACCGGACGGGTGGAAAGGGGACGACGTGACGAACGCGCTGTCGATCACCGCAATCCTGGGGTTCGCCGGGTGCGCCATCCTCTCAGGGCAGGCGGTCCTGCTCGTCCTGCTGTGGCGCGCCCTGCGCACGGCCGCGCCGCCGGTCACCGTGAACGTCGTGGCCGGGACCGCGGGTGGCGTGGTCCAGGCGGGCATCATCGGACCGGGGTAGCCGCACCACGCCCTCGTCCAGGTCCAAGCGCAGCGGTGGGGCGCTTTGGGTGTCCTCCTCGCGCATGACGGCCACCGAGTCGCGGTAGTCCAGCTCCCTGCGCTTGGAGCCGTAGAACATCGCGGTGATCTCGTTGACCGTCGTGGTGGCCAGCGGGGTGCCCTTGCGCTTTCGGCGGCGTTGGCGCAGCAGTTCGTACACCGCGACACCGACCACCGACAGCGTCCCGCCGGGGATGCTCCACGCCAACACCGTCTCCACCGCGTCCACGTCACCGCAACGGGTGGGGGAGCGGCGGAGTTCCGGTGCCTCGTGGAGGGCGGGCCCCACGAGGCACCGGCACGCGCGTCAGTAGACGTAGCACTCCGTGCTGCTGCCGGTGTAACCGGCCGCGCGCACGTCCGCCACGGCCAGGGAACCGGCGAAGCGGCGGTCGACCTCGGCGCGCTCGGCGGCGTTCGGCAGCTCGTTGCGGCACGACACGGGCGCGCTGGAACCCGACATCAGGTCGGTGCACAGGCCGGTCCGCCGGTCCGGCAGGCCGAGGATGTGCCCGATCTCGTGGGTCGAGATCCGCGGCCGGAAGTAGCCCTGCTGCACGGCCTGGCGTCCCATGTAGACGGTGCCGTTGCCCAGCGACGTCACGTAGGCCCGGGGCCAGCCGTCGTCCGCGAGGATGCGGATGTTGACGCCGGAGGTCGAGGTCCGGCGGGCCAGCTTGACGTTGGACACCGAGTTGTTCCAGTTCGTCGCGGCGCGATCCCAGTCCGCGGTGAACTCCTGGGCCTGGCTCACGTCGTAGTACAGGGTGCGCACCAGGGCCTGGGACTGCGCCGACGCGGCGGGCGCGGACACCGCGACCAGCGGCAGCATCAGGCCCAGCACGCCGACGAGGACGCCAACGGCCTTTCGTACGAGCATGGTGGTCTCCTTGGGGTACAGGGAAAGGGAGCCGTGTGACAGGGAGGCTCCCGTCACCCAACGAACCAGCCGTGAGCCCATCGTCACCAGCCCCATACGTAGGGTTGTGCGGGTGTGATCGGACCCGCCGGCCGTGTGAAGCTGCGGCGATGACAGCCGAGATCACTGTCGCGCGGTGGCGTGACCAGGCGCTCGCGCCCCTCCTGCTCGCCTACCACCTGCGGACCGAGGCGGAGAAGGGCGTCGCGGTGACCGCCGTCGAGGACCTGCCGCCGCGCTACCGCGCCGAGGTGCTCGACCCGCGGACCGCGTTCGCCGCCGACGCCGTGTGGGTGGCCGAGACCGGTGGGAATCCGGTGGGCTGCGTCGCGGCCTCCGCGTCGGCCGACGCCTCGCTGGAGGTCAAGCGGCTGTGGGTGGACCCGGCCTGCCGGGGCAGGGGAGCGGCGAAGGCGCTGGTCGGCGCGGTGCTCGAGCACGCCGCCGACACGGGTGCGGTGGCCGTGCGGCTGTCGGTGTGGCATTGGCGGCGGGACGCCATCGGGCTCTACGAACGCCTCGGCTTCACCGTCGTCGACTCCTGGGACGACCGGCCCGGCCTGGTGTGCATGCGACGAGAAATAGTTGACGCTGACTAGTCGCTCATGGATAGTCAAAGTTGACTAGGAGGTGTCGGTGAAGGCCAAGCGAAAGGTCGGCAACCTGCTCGGGTTGGCGGTGCTCGGGTACCTCGTCCGCGAGCCCATGCACCCCTACGAGCTGAGCCGGCTCATGCGGGCGCACGGTGACGACCGCAGCATCAAGTTCACCCACGGCTCGCTGTACATGGTGTTCGGGCAGCTCGAGAAGGCCGGCTTCATCTTGGCGCACGAGACGACGCGCGAGGGGCAGCGGCCGGAGCGGACGGTCTACGCGTTGACCGATGCCGGGCGGGCCGAGCTGAAGGACTGGATGCGGGAGCTCGTCGCCGAACCCCGGCACGAGTACCCGCAGTTCGTCGCGGCCCTGTCCATGATCGCGGCGCTGCACCCCGACGAGGTCGTCGCCCTCCTGCGCGACCGGCTCGACGGCCTGCGCCGGCAGGTGGAGGAGGCCGAGTCGGTCATGGCGGGCACCGACGCGCACCCGCTGTTCCTGGTCGAGGAGGAGTACCGCATCGCGCTGCTGACCGCCGAGGTCGCGTTCGTCCGGCACTTCCTGGAGCGCATCGAGGACTGGCGCCCGCTGTGGGCGGGCTTCCACGAGGAGGAACGATGAGAGCGACCGTCATCGGCGGCGGCATCGGCGGGCCCGTCGCCGCGATCGCCCTGCGCAAGGCCGGGATCGAGGCGAGCGTCCACGAGCGCTACGACCGCACGGCCGACGGCTCGGGCGGCGCGTTGAGCATCGCGCCCAACGGCATGCAGGCCCTGGAGGTCGTCGGCCTGGCCGACGCGGTGCGGGAGATCGGCACGCCGATCACCGCCATGGAGCTGCAGAGCTGGACGGGCCGGACGCTGGGCCGGTTCGGCAGCGAACCGCCGCAACTGCTGGTGTGGCGCTACGACCTGTACCGCGTGCTGCGCGAGGAGGCGGCCCGGCAGGGCATCGCCGTCGAGCACGGCAAGGAGCTCGTCGACGCCGTCGACCGCGGCACGCACGTCACGGCGCGCTTCGCCGACGGCTCGGAGGCGGACGCCGACGTGCTCGTCGGCGCGGACGGCATCCGGTCGACCGTGCGGCGGATCATCGACCCCGACGCGCCGGGCCCGCGGCACGCCCGCCTGATCGGCTTCGGCGCGCGGCTCGCCCGGACCGGTGAGCCGTCGACCGGCGGCGCGCTGCGGCTGGTCTCGGGCAAGCGCGCGTTCTTCGGCTACCAGGTCCACGACGACGGCTCCGGCGGCTGGTTCGCCAACCTGCCCCGCAAGACGCCCCTGACCACGGCCGAGGCCCGCGCCACGAGCCCGCGGCGGTGGCTGGACGTGCTGCGCGGGACGTTCGCGCCCGACCGCACCCCCGCCGTGCGCCTGATCGACGCCACCGACCCCGCCGACCTGGTCGTCACGGGCGCGTTGGAGGACGTGCCGAGCGTGCCGAGGTGGAGCCGGGGCCGACTGGTCCTGGTCGGGGACGCGGCGCACGCGACCTCACCCAGCTCCGGCCAGGGCGCGTCGCTGGCGTTCGAGAGCGCCGTGCAACTGGCCCGCTGCCTGCGCGACCTGCCGCACGACGAGGCGTTCCGGGCTTACGAGGCGATGCGCCGCGACCGGGTCGAGCGGATCATCGCCCAGGCCGCGCGCACGAACCGCGATAAGGCCGCCGGTCCCGTGGGCCGCCTCCTGCGCGACGCCCTGATGCCCCTGGCGTTCAAGTTCGCCGACCCGGCCAGGTTCACCTGGCAGTTCGACCACCGCATCGAGTGGGACGACACGCTCAGCCACGCGTAGGCGGTGGCCCGACGGCGAGCCGCCGGGGCGGAGGTGCCTCGACGGCCTGGTCCCGGTCGCGCCCGGTTCGGGAACGCGGCCGCGGCCACGAGGGCGGCGGTCTGGTCGCGGTGGCGCAGGACCGTGCCAAGTTCGCCGTTCCGGCACGGTGGCTGCGGTCGCGAGGGTGGCGGTCTGGTCGCGGTCGCGGTGGCGCAGGACCGTGCCAAGTTCGTCGTTCCGGCACGGCGGCCGCGGTCACCAGGGCAGCGGGCCGTCCGCGCCGAAGAACCCGCCGGTCGGCCCGTCCGCGTCCAGCGTGGCCAGGCGCACCACGACCGCGGCACCCTGCGCGACCGTGAGAAACCCCGTGTGGTTGTTGCTGTCGGTGTCGACGTAGCCGGGTGCGGCCGCGTTGACCAGGACGCCGTCCGCGCGCAGCTCGTTGGCGTAGTGCACGGTCAGCGCGTTCAGCGCCGACTTGGACGGCGAGTACGCCGCCGACGGCGGCAGCCCGGCGAACGGGCCGTCCGGGTCGCTGATCAGGCCCAGCGACGCGGCGTGGCTGCTGACGTTGACGATGCGCGGCGCCGGTGACCGCCGCAGCAGCGGCAGCACGGCGTTGGTCACCGCGATCACCCCGAAGACGTTGGTCTCGAACACCCGTCGGACCATGGCCAGGTCGACCGTGCTGGGCACCTGGTCGACGGCCTCGGAGGGCGAGACCTGACCGGAACCGGTGATGCCCGCGTTGTTGACCAGCACGTCGAGGTGGCCGAAGCGCTCCTCGACCTGCTCGGCGGCCGCCCGGGCGGTGGCGTGGTCGGTGACGTCCAGCGTGATCGCGTGCACGTCACCGCCCGTCGCGCGCAACGCGGCGGCGGCCTCCTCGCCGCGCCGTGGATCCCTCGCGCCGACCAGGACCGTCATGCCGAGCGCGGCGAGCTGCTCGGCGACGCCCCGGCCGATGCCCTTGTTCGCGCCGGTGACCAACGCGACCCTGCGATGTGCGGTGTGCTCACTCATGCCCATGGGACGACGCGACCGTGGTCGGCTGTGACAGCCCGGCGGCGATTCGTCAGCAGAACCTGCTCAGCAGCACCTCGACGCGGGCCCGGTGGTGGTCGGGGCGCAGGCGGCGGCCCTGGTTGAGGGTGGCCTGGCCGTGCAGCGCGCTCCACAGCACTTCCGTGAGCGTCTCCACGTCGTCGTCGCCGGCGAAGGGCTCGACCACCGCCACCAGTTCGCCGAACGCGGCCCGCAGCTCGGGCGGCGACTCGGCCGTGCCGAACGACAGGTCGACCTCCCGCACGAACATGGCGTCGTAGAGCGCGGGCCGGGTGGCGGCGAAGTCGAGGTAGGCGTCGGCGAGCGCGCGGAGCGCCTTGGCGGGGGAGCGGTGGGCCGTGCGGGCGGCGCGCATCCGTTCGGCCAGGTCGCCGATCGCCTGCAACGCCACCGCGCGCACGATCGCGTCCTTGTTCTTGAAGTGGCTGTAGAGCACCGGCTGGCTGTACTCGACCCGCTCGGCCAGGCGACGGGTCGTGACCGCGTCCCACCCCTCGGCCTCGGCGAGTTCCCGGGCCGCGTCGACGATCAGCCGGTGGCGTTCGGCGCGTTCGCGCTCGCGGCGCTCTTGGATGGGCACCACTCGATGCTAGCAGTGCTAGACATCCGAGCGCGACTAACGCTAGTGTCGCTCGTGTATCTAGCACTGCTAGCACCTTGGAGTCGGGACATGTCCCACCAGCGGATCAACACCGTCCTCGCCGCGCTCGTCGTCCTCGCCGGCTTCTGGTTCGGCCTCGGCTTCCTGCTCGACGGGCAGGGCTCGGCGGCGGGGTTCGGCATCGACCCGTGGCCCGAGGGCAACGGCTACTTCGTGGTCAAGGGCGTCCGCGACCTCGCCTACGCGCTGACCGCGCTGGTCCTGTTGCTGCTGGGGCACCGCCGTGCCCTCGGCTGGGTGGTGCTGGCCGACGCGATCATCCCCATCGGCGACTGCGTCGCGGTGTTCACCAACGGCGGCACGGTGGCCTACGCGCTGGCCGTGCACGGCTCGGCGGCCGTGCTGGTGCTGCTCACGGCCGCGTCGCTGCTGTGGGAGACCCGGAAGCGGTCAGCAGGAACGCCGGAGACCACCAGTAGTCGTGCAGCCGGGTCACCCGCACTCCGGTGAACCCCGCCCGCTCGACCTGCTCCGCCCACCGCGACGCGGGCTGCTCCCAGGTGGCCCGCGTCGCGCCCGGCACGAGCTGGCCGGTCAGCACCGGCATCAGGAACCCCTGCGCCACCAGGTCCCGGTCGTCGTCGTACTCGGCCAGCCCGCGCTCGTAGGCCTCGGCCAGGAACCGGCGGTGCTCGGGGCTGCCGTGCGCCAGGTCCGGCACGTCGAACTCGACCACGGCGAGCACGCCGACGTGCCCCACCAGGTCGGCCAGCACGCGGTCGCGCACCTCGTGCGGCAGCGTGTGCAGCGCGAACGTCGACTGCGCCACGTCGAACACGACGTCCTCGGCCAACCCCGCCGCGAACGGCTCCACCCTCGTCCGCCGGGCGTCGACGTCGTAGCCGTCCAACGCGCGCACCGCCGCGTCCAACAAGGCCGCGGAAGGCTCGACCAACGTGACCGAGGCGGGCGCGTGCGAGGCCAACGCGGGCCGCAGCGCCCGCCCGTCACCGCAGCCGATGTCCAGCAGGCCGGCCGGTTCCACCTCGGCGTAGAGCCGGCCCAACGCCTCGCTGACGGCCCGGTAGAGCCCCACGTTGCCGCCGCCGCCGATGAACGCCTCGAACGCCGCGGGCTGGTCGTACACCGACCCGTCGCGCGTCGCCGCCAAGTGCTCCGCCAACGCCGCCGCCAACGGCGTGCCCCCGCCGCGCACCGCCTCCCTGGCCGTGCCGGTGTCGCCGTCCGCCAGCGCCCGCAGCGCTTCGTCGATGTGGTTCGTCACCGCACGAGCATCCCAAACGCCGGACGGCGACACCGGGAGCCGGCCGGCCCCGAGCAGGTCCGCGTCGCGGACCGAGCCGCCGTCACCGGCTTCGGCGCGCTCACCCCGCCGAAGGTTCGGCCTCACCGTCCGGCGTCCGTTCCGTGATCCGGACGTAGTACCCGTTGGGGTCGCAGATCCGGAAGTCACGCAGCCCCCAGGGCCGGTGCTGCAACTCCTCCTCGATCGGCCACCCGGAGGTCTCGACGCGGCGGGCCTCGGCCTCGACGTCGTCGACCTCGAACACGAGTTCCACCCCCACCGGCGGACGGCGGTGCTCCGCCGGGACGGCCTGGGGGCGCGGGGACACGCCGACGCACACCTCGTCGCGGACGAGGGAGGCGTAGGGGTGCGAGCCTTCCGGCTCGTACCGCACCGCGGTGAAGCCGAGCACCGAGGTGTAGAACTCCACCGTCGTGTCCAGGTCCTGCGGGAAGACCTCGAAACGCAGGGTCATCGGCATGCGGCTGTCTCCCCGTGGCGCGGCGGTCACCGGCGCGACGCCCCGCGCACGGCGAGGCGCCGCCGCCAGGCGATCATCTCGGGCCCATTTCTACCACCCTCCGGCAGAAGTCGAGCAGCACGGGCAGCTGGTCGTCGAAGCTGAAGTGGGGTCGGGCGGCGCGAGCGCGGGCGGTCACGCCCGCCATCGCCGAGGTGTCCCGCAGGCGCTGCGCCAGGTCGTCGATGTCGTCGAACACGACGCCCAGCCCGTGGCGCTCCGCGAGGCTCTGCACGGCCACCCGGTGCCCGCTGTTGTTCCGCACGATCCACGGGAGACCGGCGACCCCGTACGTGCCCAGCCTGGCCGGCAGGTTGAGGTCGTCCCAGTGCGCGCGCCGGAGGTCGCCCTCGTTGGAGCTCTCGTGGACGTGGGGCCAGGCGGCGTCGTACCGGGACAGCTCCCGGACCCAGTCCGCCGGTTCCACGGCGGGGTGCAGGTGCAGGAACCGGCTGCCCCGGCCGGTCTCGATCCAGTCGCGGCTCCACTTCTGGTAGGTCTCGCCGTACACGTGCACGTGCACACCGGCCTTCTCCAACACCGGCATGGGCTCCAGGAAGCTCCTGCTCTCCACCCGGATCCGCCCGACGCACACGGTGTGCGGCTCGCCGTCCTGGGCCGACAGCTTCGGTGACCAGTCGTCGGTCATCCAGTTCGCCTTGGGCAGGTCGCCGTCGAGGATCAGCACGCGGTCCGGGTCGACGCACCCCGTCGTGCTGCGTTCGAAGAACTCGCGGCACTCCGGGTTGATGAAGACCACCCCCGCGCTGTGCCGCAGCACCTTCACCAGCACCGGCCACAACCCCATCTCCGCCGCGAGGTGGGGCCCCTCCTTGAAGTGGAAGACCATCGGGATGTCGGGCACCTCGTCGAGCACGCGACCGATGGTGGGCAGGGCCTGCCAGTTCAGCAGCGCGTAGACGAAGTGCGGCGCGTACTCGCGGACCCGGCGGGTCCAATCGCCGTCGAACGGGATGTCCTCGACGCCGGGGAAGGGCAGCGGCCCCACGGTCTGCCACGCCTGGGTGCCGGTCATCCACGAGCCGCGCACCGAGTGCCCGGCTTCCACCAGGGCGAGGATCCGCTCCGGGTTGAACCCGAGCTCGCCCACGACGAGGATCCGCAGCGGTTCGTCCGGCGCCACCGCCGCGCCGGGCGTCCCGGTGGCGTGCAGCGGACCGTAGCGCTCCCTCTGGTCGTGGGGCAGGCCCCAGAAGCCGGCTCGCCAGTTGAGCGCCGAGCCGGTCTCGATCCCGTAGAACTGCCGGTACCGGGACAGCCCGTAGCCCCGGCCGGTCGGGTCCGTCGGGTGCACGGCGCCACGACCACCGATGATCTTGTGGCGCTGGTCGGGGTGGTCACCCCACTCGCACGAGACCTCGCCGGTGTACCGGAACCGGGCGCCGCGCCGGGCGAGCTCGCGCCAGTAGTCCCGTTCGAGCCCGTCGGAGACGATCTCGGACCTGGTCGGCCAGGTGACCTCCGCTTCGTGGTCCCGCCGGTGGACGACCTGGACGAGCGCCAGCACGTTGCCGTTGCGGACGTCGTCGGACGGCAGCGGCTCGGTGCGGTCGAGCAACGCCCGCGACTCCGCGCCGACGACGTCGTCGCCGCGCAGCGTCGCGGACGTGACGCGCACCCGGAACGGCTTGCTGGCGTCGGTGGTGGTCCACCACCTCAGGCCGCCGTAGCAGGCGTAGCAGTCCGGCTCGCCGTCCAGTACCGCGACGGCGTTCGCCAGGTGGCGCGGGTCGTAGTGGTCGTCCGAGGGCAGGTAGGCCACGTACGTGCCGACGGCGGCCCGCAGCGCGAACCCGAGCGCGAACCCGAGCCCTTCGTTGCGGTCCAGGCGGTGGTACTTGATGCGCGGGTCGTCCCACCGCGCGACCACGTCCGCGGTGTCGTCGGGCGAGCCGTCGTCGACCACGATCAGCTCCCAGTCCCGGAAGGTCTGGTCGAGCAGGCTGCCGACCGCGCGGGGCAGGAAGTGCGCCTGGCGGTACGTCGGCATGAGCACGGAAACCTTCGGGCGGGGCGGCACCGGCCCGTCCTCCCGGCTCACCGCGGCGGTGTGGTCGTCGTAGGGGAGGTGCTCCGCCACCCTGTCACTCACCCGTGATGCTCCTTTCGGTCGCGTGGGACACCGGCACTCACATGTGGCGCGTGATGTGACCGCGCCGGAGGAAGACGGTGAACGCCCTCACCACGAACGCGACGGCGAGCGCGGCGAGGAGAGCGGTCGTGATCGCCGCGAGTCGGAAGTCGTGCCAGGGGAAGGCGTCGTCGGACAGCAGGCTCCGCCCCGCGGCGAACGCGTGCGTGGTCGGCAACGCGGCGCTGACCGGCTGCAGGAACGCCGGCAGCGACTGCCTGGAGTAGAACACGCCGGACAGCGGCATGATCAAGAACATGATCCCCCACGCGAACGCCTCCGCGCCCGCGCCGAAGCGCAGGACCAGCCCGATGACGAACAGGCCCAGGGCCCAGCCCGCGACCACGAGCACCGCCGCGATCGGCACCAGACCGACGCCGAGCGTCGTCACGTCGAACGCGTAGAGCAGGAAAGCGGCCGCGGAGACCCCGGCCACGGCCAGGACGAGCTTGGCCAGGCCGACGAGCGCGAGGCCGGCGAGGTACTCCGCTTCCCGGATGGGGGTGACCATCATGCTCAGCAGGTTCCGGGAGGAGATCTCGTCGAGGAAGCCGGTCGACACGGCGATCTGCGCTTGGTAGAGGATGTGCCACAGCACGATCCCGGCCAGCAGGTACGCGGCGGTGGTCCGGCCGGAGCCGCCTTCCCGGGCGATGAACGTCCCGAGCGACCCGAACAGCAACGAGTCGACGAACGGCAGCACGGTGATGTCGAAGAACCGGTGCGGGCTGCGCCGCAGGACGAGGAAGTGCCGGTGGCTCACCGCGGCGACCCGGACCAGGCGCGACCGCACCCCGGTCGTCGGCTTCGCGGCCGTCACCGCTCGGTCCCGACGGGGGATCCGGCGAGCCGCAGGAAGACGTCCTCCAGGTCCTTGCCGCCGAACTGGGCCGCCACCCGGGCCGGTGCGTCGTTGGCCACGACGCGCCCGTCGGAGAGGAAGACGACCCGGTCCGCGAGCCGCTCGACCTCGGTGGTGTTGTGGCTGGTCAACAACAACGCCGCGCGGCCAGGGCCGCACAGGTCGGTCAGACCGGCCCGGACCCGGTTCGCCACGTCGGGGTCCAGCGACGCGGTCGGCTCGTCCAGCACCAGCAAGGGCGGCTCGTGCAGCGTCGCCTTGACGATGCCGACGAGCGTCTTCTGCCCGGACGACAGCTCCGCGGCCATCGCGGAGGCCAGGTGTTCGATGCCGAAGCGCCGGAGGGCGGCCGTCGCCCGCTCGCCCACGTCGTCCAGACCGTGCAGGCGGCCGTAGACGGCGAGGTACTCGCGCACCCGGATCCGGTCGGGCATCGGCAGGTAGCCCGCGGCGAACCCGACGCGCGCGCGGGCCGCCGCGCGCTCGCGCGGCAGGTGGTGCCCGGCGATGGCGACCGTGCCGGCGTCCGGCCGGACCACGCCGAGGCACATCAGCAGCGTGGTCGTCTTGCCCGCGCCGTTGGGCCCGAGGACGGCGACCCGCTCGCCCGGTTCCACCGCGAGGTCGACCCGGTCGACTATCCGCCGTCGGCGATAGCTCTTGACCAGCCCGCGGGCGACGAGCACCGGAACCATGGGTGACGACCTCCTGGTGAGACGGGTGACGGCGCCGGGCCCCGGCAGGTCGGCCGGTGTCGCCGACACGGCCGGGGCCCGGGGGTCGATCACGGGTGGGGCGGCTGCCGTTGCGGCGACCGCACCGCGTCGAACTCGTGTCCGGCGATGGCGCGCTTCGCCCCGAGGTAGTCTTCGTTGTGCGGGTTGACGTAGGTGCCGGTCGGCTCGACGGCGACCACGTCGATGCCCGCGCGGCGCAGCTGCTCGATCTTGTCCGGGTTGTTGGTCAACAGCCGGATGCGGCGGATGCCCAGCGCCTCCAGCATCTCCGCGGCGACGTCGTACCGGCGCTCGTCGGCACCGTGGCCGAGGAGTTCGTTCGCCGTGAAGGTGTCGATGTCCTGGTCCTGGATCAGGTAGGCGTCGAGCTTGTTGTACAGGCCGATCCCGCGTCCTTCCTGGCGCAGGTAGAGCAGCAGGCCCCCTTCGAAGCCGAGCCGGTCGAGGGCCTCGTCCAGCTGCGGCCCGCAGTCGCAGCGCAGCGAACCGAAGACGTCCCCGGTCAGGCACTCGCTGTGCAGCCGGACGAGCGGCACCTGCGGATGGGGGTCGACCAGCAGCGCCAGGTGCTCGGCACCGTCACCGAGCTCGTGGAAGCTGATCAGCTCGGTGGACCGGTCGCTCATGCGGGCCAGCGGCACGGGCACGCGGCTGCGGACGGTCACCCGTCGAGGGGCGGTCACGACCGCACCACCGCACCGGGTGCGGCGGCGGCGACCAGGTCCGGCAACGAGAGCTCCCCGACCACCGCGACCCGACCGTCCGGCGCGGCCTCGACCAGGACGAGGCGGCCGTCCCACCCGGCCACGAGCGCTCTCCGCTCGTCCACGCGCACCATGCACGAGACGGCCTGGTCGAAGTCGAACACCACTCGACCCGCCAGGCGGTCCTCCGCGGCGCCGGTGGCGGCCACGTGCCAGGCGTAGACCTTGAAGTCGTAGGAGCCGCCGAGCACCACGGGCGCGGCCGGGTCGCCGATCAGCGCGACCGCCTTGACGGACTCGTCGGGCCCGAGGAACGTCCGGATGTCGGAAGCGGCCCAGTCACCCCGCGGGTCGCGGGCCACCCGGCCCACCTTGACGGTGTGGTCGCGGGACGCGCTCGCGACCCAGTGCCCCAGCGTCGCCACCGAGTTGACCAGGTTGCCGTGCTCCCACAACGGTGTGCGCCGCCGGTGGTCCCCGATCGCCACGGTGCGGTCGGTGGCACCGGAGACGATGTCGCCGTCGGCGAAGGCCGCCAGCGACTTGACCGACCCGTCGTGGCCCCGCACCCGCGACAGCTCGGCGAGCCGCGGCCCGCCGACGTGGACCAGCTCGCCGTTGTAGGTGCCCGCCAGGACACCGGTCCCGTGGGCCACGAGTGAGGGGACGGGAGCCCCGACGCCGGTCCTGCGCCAGTCGCCGTCGGCGAGGTGGAGCACCTCTCCCGAGTAGGTGCCGGCGAACAGGCCGGTGTCGCGGTGCGCCAGTGAGAGGACCGGACCGCCACCGGTGGAGAGGACGTCGACCGAACCCGGGTCGACGTCGACCCCGCGGCGGATCACGGCCACGGGTAACCGCACCACGAGTCCGGAGTCGCAGCCGACGAAGACGTCCTGGCCGTGCACCGCGATCGCGTTCGGGCCGTGCGTCGGCTCGGCGGGCGGGTGCACCAGCTCGCGGGTCCGCGCGTCGAGCAGGTGCGGGGTGGACCAGAAGCTGCCGACCGCGACGACGCCCCGCGCGGCCCCCACCGAGCGCGGCCACGCGCGGTCGTCGGAGTGCCTGCCGATCACGGCGCCGGACCGGTCGATGAAGTGCAGAGCGCCGTCGTAGGCGCCGGCGACGAAGACCTCCTCGTCGATCCACGCGACGCTGCGCACCGCCGAGCCGGACACCTCGGCCGACACGACGACGTCCAGGGCGGCGGTCAGCAGGTCCACGCGCCCGTCGTCCCGGGCGATGGCGAGGGTGTCGCCGTCAGGGGACCACTCGCAGCCCTCCACCGACGACTCGTACAGCTTCGTCGCGCGCCGCGTGTCGTCGTCGGGCGAGAAGACGGCGACCATGCCGTCCTCGCCGACGGTCGCCACCAGCCCTTTGTTGTTGACCGACACCATCATGCAGTGGGCCGCGTGCGATGCCACCGATGCCAGGAAGCGACCCGTCAAGCCGTCCCACATCGTCGCCCGGCCGTCCTCGGAGACGCAGATGAGCCGCTCCCCGTCGGGCAGCCACCCCACCGAGTTGATGTCGTCGGTGTGCCTGGCGAGCGTCGAGATCGCCGCCACCGCGCCGTCCGCGCCGATCCGCCAGACGGCGACCGTCTTGTCCGCCGAGGCGGTCGCGAGGACCTCCGGGTCGCGCGGGTTCCACGCCGAGGCGTTGACGAGTCTGCGGTGGTGCAGCCGTGCGACGGGCGTCGGCCTGCGTCGGTCCTCCACATCCCACACCAGGACCGTGCCGTCGTAGGACGAGGACGCGAGCCGTCGGCCGTCGGCCCGGAACGCGATGTGGGTGATGGGGGCGGCGTGCTGAAGGCGATCGGAACTGAGGTGAACAGCTCGCACGAGCAAGCCTCCGTTCGGCAGGTTCGATCAGGGTGTCTCTCCGTGGTGCCGCGATCGCGCCGCGGTGCGGCGCGTGCCTTCGACCGGTGTCCCGCGATCGGCCGGCGGGACCCCGCCAGCCGGCGCGACCGATCCCGTTCGCCTGTCCTGACGCGACGGACGACGCCAGGTGCGGCAGGAGCGGTGGGTCGGCGGTCAGCGAGTCGGGCCCGGGTGCGGTACCGGGCGAGCGGCGGCCGCGGGACAAGTCCCGATCACTCTTCTGCTCATGGTTATCCCCCGAGTTCGACGGGCAACGCGCGGGCGCTGCGGGTCGATGTGAAGGCCGGCCGCGAGGTGTATCTCGAATGTCGTGATCCATCGCATTTAACACGACGTTACACGCGACAGGCAACCGCTTGCCGCTTTCCGACCTGCGGTGAGCGACTTCGGGATATTCTATGTGATCTTGGCGAAGGTCGTCCGGGCAATACCTTCGCCGTCGCCTCTGACTGCCTGTTTCCGCAGGTCAATCGCTTGTGCGTGCAGGAGGGTCGATTTTTTGCGATCGCTCGGAATTCCACGTGAGGGCGGCTGGTTGGTGCTGTCGGGTGACGCCGAAAGGGTTACTCGACATATGGTCGTCGGTTCGGTGGGTCGGGCCGGCGCGGTGGATCGGCATCGCTTTACGGCCTGCGATTGGAACGTTGTCGTCACGAACGGGTCGAACCCGAGCGTCCGGCGATCGGGTGCGATCGGGCCGGAATGGCGATCCGAGTCGTGCCGCGGTTCGTGTCGCGGAATGGAGGCACCGCACACGCGCTGGGCCGGTTCAACGCGCCGGATGTCGACCGGCTGCGCCGCCCCCGAACCGCGCGACCGCTCGACGCCGCCGTGCTACGCGATCAGCACGAGCTTGCCCCGCGCGTGGCCCGAGGCGCTCACGCGGTGGGCTTCGGCGGCGTCGGCCAAGGGGAACGTGCCGCCGACCGGGGTGACGAGGTCGCCCTGCGCGGCCAGGTCCGCCAGTTCGGCCAGGCGGTCGGGCGACCGCTCCGGCGGGCCGCCGGAGAACACCACGCCCAGTTCGGCGGCGGCCGGGGCGTCGGCGATCGTGACGATGCGGTCCGTGCCGCCGCGCAGCTCGATCGACGCCGGCAGAGCGCCCCTGCCCGCCACGTCGAACACCGCGTCGACCCCCTCGGGTGCCAACGCGCGCACGCGTTCGACCAGGCCCTCGCCGTACGTCGTCGGCGTGGCGCCGAGCGCGGCGACGTGCTCCTGGTTGGCCGGGCCCGCGGTGCCGATGACCCGCAGCCCGGCCGCCACGGCGAGCTGGACGGCCAGCGAGCCCACGCCGCCCGCCGCGCCGTGGACGAGCAGCGTCTCGCCCGGCTCGATCCCGAGCAGCCGGAACACCCGGCCGGCGGTCTCGGCGGCCACGGGCAGCGTCACGGCGCGCTCCCACGACAGCCCTTCGGGCTTGCGCGCGACCGCGGTGGCCAACGCGTACTCGGCGTACGCGCCCGTGTCGGTCCAGCCGAGCACCTCGTCGCCGACGGACCAGCCGGTGACGTCCGGGCCGACCGCGTCGACCACGCCCGCCGCCTCCAGGCCGAGGATCGTCGGCAGCGGCGTGGTGAAGACGGCTTCCATCGCGCCCGAGCGGACCTTCGCGTCGAACGGGTTCACACCGGCCGCGCGCACCCGCAGCCGCACCTGGCCGGGACCGGGCTCGGGTCGTTCGACCTCGGCCGGGCGCAGCTCCTCCGGTCCGCCGAAACGGTTCAGCACAACGGCTTTCATCAGGTCTCCTCAAGGGACGCGCGGTGGGCGATCGCGTGTTCGACCGCACCGGCGAGGCGGATGAAGGCGTCGATCTCGTCGGGGCCCAGGCCCCGGGTGGAGGCGCGTTCGAGCGTGGACCACAAGGCGGTCAGCGGTTCCCGCATCGCCCGGCCCTTCCCGGTGAGCCACACGTGCAGCACCCGCCGGTCGCGCTCGCTCGGCACGCGGGTCACCAGCCCGGCCTCCTGCATGCGCCGCAACGACTTCGACACCGTCGAGTGGTCCAGGCCGACGCGGTCGAGCAGTTCGGACTGGGTCTGCCCGTCGCGGTCGAGCAGTTGCATCAGCAGCAGCTCCTGGCCGGGGTGCAGGCCCAGGTCGCGCAGCAGCGCGGCGGCGAACCCCCGGTGCGCGCGGGCCAGGGTGAAGATCGCGTAGCTCAGCCTGCCGCCGTCCGCGGTGCTCGGCTGTCCCACGGGCCGCCTCCTCGAAACATGTGGCCGACCACCTGAACGTAACACGATCCGTGGCCGGCCACATTATCTGCCGCGTCACCCGGGTCGGCTTACCGGGAGCCGTGGTCCTCCGGCCGCAGCTTGGCGACCAGCTCGCCCCGGCTGCGCACGTCGACCTTGCCGAACACCGACTTCAGGTGGTCCTGCACGGTGTGCGCGGAGATGGCGAGCCGGGCCGCGATGTCGGACGTGGACCGACCGGCCATCACCTCGTCGCACACCTCGCGCTCACGGGCGGTGAGGCCGTAGGCGGCGGACAGCAGGCCCAGCAGCTCGGCCCCGGACGCGCGTTCGACGGTCACCACCGTCTCGCGGTCGTCCTCCGCGATCAACCGGCTGGCCCGCACCAGGACCCAGCCGCCCGCCGCGTCGCGCACCCGTGCCCGGAACGTGCCGGACGCCGACGCCCGCGCACCCGTCACCACGGCCCGCAGCACCACCGCGAACCGGCCCGGCGCGATCGCGTCCAGCTCGTCGCGCCAGGTCCGAGCGGCGGCGGTGGCGGCGCGCGGCGCGCCGTCCGGGCCGACGACCACGATCGCCGGGTCACCACCGGCCCGGTAGGTGCCGCACCGCACCGCCACCCTGGTCGCGGCGGCCAGCGCGGGCGTGACCGAAGCGAGGAACTCGGCCTCGCGGGCGGAGAACTCGCCGCCGCGCACCAGGCCCGCCGCGCCCCAGCAGGTGCCGTCCACCCGGAACACCGCGCGCAGCTCGTGGTGCAGGCCCAGGGGACGCCACACCTCGTTCAGCCTGCCGCTGCGCGCGGCGTCGCGCGGCACGTCCGACAGCCGCGCCACCGGCTCCGGGCGGCGGGCCAGCTCGGCGAACGAGTGCGGCTCCGCGCCGCTGTACTCGCAGGCCGCCAGCACCGGCTCGTACTGGGCCGGGATGCGGTTCGCGCCGCTGGTCATCGTGCTGATCACGGCGGTGTCCGGGTCCAGCGACGCCCAGCAGGTCAGGTCGGTGGGCACGACCCGCTCGACCACGTCGATCGCGGCCCGGTGCAGCTCGACGACCCCGAGGCCCGTGGTGGCGAGCGCGGCGATCTCGCGCCGCGCCCCGATCGCCCGTCCTTCCCACATGGTCGGAGTATGCGCCCGCGCGGGGTGCGGCTCCATCCCGGATTCCGGGGATGGAGGGCGGTCGGGCGGCGCTCCTACCGTCGGGCCATGAGGACGCACTCGAGCACCGCCGGCGAGGGCTTCGAGCTGAACTCGCCGGACGCGAAGGTCATGGTCAAGGTGGACGCCGCGCACACCGACGGCGCCTACGAGCTGTTCGAGGTCGACGCGCCGCGCGGACCCACCGTGCCGCCGCACGTCACGCCGTGGGCCAAGGCGTACTACGTGCTGCACGGCCGGATGGCGGTGCTGGTCGACGGGGAGGTCCACGACCTGACCCCGGGGTCGTCGATCGCCATCCCGCCGGACGCGGCGCACACGTTCACCGTGCACTCCCCGTCGGTGCGGTTCCTGGCGATCAGCCTGACCGACGCCATGGGCCGGTTCTTCCGCGACGTCGACCGGTCCGTGCCCGCCGGCACCCCGTTGCACGACGCGGCCCCGCTGCTGCGCGAGGTCGTGGAGCGGCACGGGATCACGATGGGGGAGTGGTCGTCGTGACCGTCGTCGCGCAGGTCGCCGCCGGCGTGGCGGCCGCGATCCACGTGCTGGTGTTCGTGTGGGAGACGCTGCTGTTCCGCCGGCCCGGCGTGCACTGGGGCGTGTTCAAGGTGCCGGCGCGGGACGTCGAGCCGGTCCGGCTGTGGTCGTTCAACGTCGGCCTGTACAACCTGTTCCTGGCCTCCGGCACGGTCGTCGGCCTGATCGCGCTGAACGCGGGCGACGAACCGGTGGGCCGCGCGCTGCTGTACTACACCTGCGGGTTCATGGTCCTGGCCGGCATCGGCCTGGGCGTCTCGGACCGCCTCGCGATGAGCCGCGCCAAGGGCGCGGGCGTGGGCGGCGCGATCGCCCAGATCACCCCGGCGCTGGTCGCGATCGTCGCGCTGACCCTCGCCTGACCACCGCCCGGGACGGCACGGCATCGGGTTCTCCAGGTCGGCGCACGGCTCGTCGCCCGCGTCGCGGATGATGTCCCGGCCCACCTCGTTGGTCAGGTGGCGCGGGAGGCTCGCCGCGATCGAGTCGGCTCCCGGTGCAGGCGTACCCGGTCTCCCGGAACGGGTCCGCGCCCTCCAGCGTGGCCGGCCGTCGATGCGCATGAGCACCCCCCCCGTCGCGGCCGGCACGTCGGCTGACCCGCCCTTCTCGCAGCGCGGCGGCCCGGCCTGCCGCCCGGGTCGACCGTGCGGCAGTCGTAGGAGTCGGCGGTCGGTTCGCCCGATGTCCACCGCGCCCGCCGGGAGCTGCCACCCCGGCTTCCTCAGGCCCGTCGTCGACCTCACGATCCACTGGCCCGTGCGTCGGTTAGCCTTACCTAAACTTCCGGGAGGTGCGGGTGTCGCGCGAAGCGGTGCGAGGGGTCGGCCTGCTCGTGTCGATCGGCGTGCTGGGCCTGATCGTGCTGCTCAGCCTGTGGATCGGCACGAAGAGCATCCCGTTCGCCGACACCTTCTCCCTGCTCCTGGCCGACGACGGCACCGGCGACGCGGCCATCGTGCGCGACGTCCGCGTGCCCCGGGCGGTGCTCGGCCTGCTGGTCGGCGCGGCGCTCGGCCTGTCCGGCGCGGTGATGCAGGCGCTGACCCGCAACCCGCTCGCCGACCCCGGCCTGCTCGGCGTGAACATGGGCGCGGCGGCGGCGATCGTGTCCGCCATCGCGTTCTTCGGCATCACCAGCCCCACCGGGTACGTGTGGTTCGCGCTGGCCGGCGCGGCGGGCACGGCGACCGCCGTGTACGTGCTCGGCGCGGCCGGTCGCGGCGCGGCCACCCCGGACCGGCTGGTGCTCAGCGGCGCGGCGCTGACCGCCGTGCTGTACGCCTACGTCTCGGCGATCCTGCTGTTGTTCACGCACACGTTCGACTCGTTCCGCTTCTGGAACGTCGGCTCGCTCGCCGGCCGCGACTTCGAGCTGATCGGCCAGGTCTCGCCGTTCGCGCTGCCGGGCATCCTGATCGCGTTCCTGCTGGCGCGCAACCTCAACGTGCTGGCGCTGGGCGACCACACCGGCAAGGCGCTGGGCGCGAACGTCAACCGCACCCGCGCGTTCGGCGTCCTGGCCGTCACGCTCATGGCGGGCGCCGCGACGGCCGCGGCCGGGCCGATCGCGTTCGTCGGCCTGACCGTGCCGCACGTGGCCCGCATGATCGGCGGCAGCGACCAGCGCTGGGTGCTGGCCTACTCCGCGGTGCTCTCGCCGATCCTGCTGCTGGGTTCGGACGTCGTCGGCCGGGTGATCATCGCACCGCAGGAGATGGAGGTCGGCATCATCACCGCGTTCATCGGCGCGCCAGTGTTCATCGCGCTGTGCCGGCGCAGGAAGCTCGCCACGCTGTGAGGACCATCCGCACGCCCGTCGTCTCGCTGCGGATCAGCGAACGCGCGCTGCTCGTCAGCACCGCCATCGCCCTGCTGACCGCGGTCGCGGCCGTCGCCACCGTGGTCACCGGCGACTTCCCGCTCACCGTCGGCGAAGTGCTGGCCACCTTCGCCGGCCAGGGCGACGGCTACGCCGACTTCGTCGTCTTCACGCTGCGCCTGCCCCGGCTGGTCACCGGCCTGCTGGTCGGCGCGGCGCTCGCGCTCAGCGGCGCGATCCTGCAGAGCCTGTCCCGCAACCCGTTGGCCAGCCCCGACATCATCGGCTTCACCCAGGGCGCGGCCACCGGCGCGATCGCGGTCCTCGTGCTGGCGCAGGGCAGCATGGCGGCCACCGCGCTCGGCGCGACCGCGGCCGGCCTGCTCACCTCCACCGCGGTCTACCTGTTGGCGCTCAAGCAGGGCGTGCAGGGCTTTCGGCTGGTGCTCATCGGCATCGGCGTGAGCGCGGTGATGGTGGCGGTCAACTCCTACCTGATCACGCGGGCCACCCTGGAAAGCGCGCTGGCCGCGCAGACGTGGCTGGTCGGCGGTCTGAACAACCGGGGCTGGGACGAGGCGCAGGTGGTCGCGCTCGTGCTGGCCGTGCTGCTGCCGTGCGCGTTGGCGCTCGGCCGCCGGCTCGCGTTGCTGGAGATGGGCGACAGCGCCGCGACCGGGCTGGGCGTGCCCGCCGAGCGCACCCGGCTGGCGCTGCTCGCGGTGAGCGTGGGCCTGGCGGCCGTCGCCACGGCCGCCGCCGGGCCGATCAGCTTCGTGGCGCTCGCCGCGCCGCAGGTCGCGCGACGGCTCACCGGCGCGTCCGGCCCGGGGTTGGCCGCGTCGGCGCTCACGGGCGGGCTGCTGCTGGTGGTGAGCGACTTCGCGGTGCAACGGCTGTTCCCGACGACCCAGCTACCGGTGGGCATCGCCACCGGCGCGATCGGCGGGCTCTACCTGGTGTGGCTGCTGGCCCACGAGTGGAGGAAGGGGAGCACGACGTGACCAGGCTCCGGGGGTCGGAACTGACGCTGTCCTACGACGAGCGGATCGTCGTGTCCGGGTTGGACGTGGAGATCCCGGACGGCTCGTTCACCGTCATCGTGGGCCCCAACGCGTGCGGCAAGTCGACCGTGCTCAAGGCGTTGGCGCGGATGCTCAAACCCCGCGCCGGCGCGGTGTACCTCGACGGCGAGGTGATCTCGACGCTGCGCTCGAAGGAGGTCGCCCGCCGCCTCGGGCTGCTGCCGCAGACCTCCATCGCGCCCGGCGGCATCACGGTCGGCGAGCTGGTCGCGCGCGGCCGGTACCCGCACCAGCGGCTGCTGCGGCAGTGGTCGGTCGAGGACGAGGAGGTGACCGCCGCCGCGATGCGGATGACCGGCGTGCACGACCTGGCGGACCGCCTGGTGGACGAGCTGTCCGGCGGGCAGCGGCAACGCGTGTGGCTGGCCATGGTGCTGGCGCAGCAGACGTCGATCCTGCTGCTGGACGAGCCGACCACGTTCCTCGACATCGCCCACCAGGTCGAGGTGCTCGACCTGTGCGCCGACCTGCACGAGGACGGCAACCACACGCTGGTCGCCGTCCTGCACGACCTGAACCAGGCGTGCCGCTACGCCACGCACCTGATCGCCATGAAGCCCGGTGTGGGCGTGGTGGCGCAGGGCAAGCCCTCGGACATCGTCACGGCGGAGCTGGTGCGGGACGTCTTCGGCCTGCCGTGCCGGGTGATCGACGACCCGGAGACCGGGACGCCCCTGATCGTGCCGTTGCGCAGGCAGCGGGTCAGCGCGTAGCGGCCAGGTCCGGCCGGGCGTAGGCGCCGGCGGCGATGTCGGCGAGCAGCGTCGGACCCGTCGGCGTCCAGCCGAGCAGGTCGCGGGTGCGGGCGCTCGACGCGCGCATGTCCATGGCGAAGAACGCGCCGATCCAGCCGAAGTGCCGTTCGGCGTCTTCCGGCGGCACGGATGCCGTGGGGACGCCCAGGTGAGCGCCGATGGCGGCGGCGATGTCGCGGGTGGGCACGCCTTCCTCGGCCACCGCGTGCACCCTTGACCCGGCCGGCGCCTGGTCGAGGGCCAGCCGGACCAGCCGTGCGGCGTCGGAGCGGTGCACGGCGGGCCAGTGGTTGGCCCCGTCGCCGAGGTAGCCCGCGACGCCGTGCCGGCGCGCGATCTCCGTGAGGGTCGAGACGAAGCCGTGGTCGCCCATGCCGTGCACGGACGCGGCGAAGCGCAGCGCCACCGGGCGGACGCCCCGGTCGGCGTAGGACAGGGCGAGGTTCTCGCTGCCGCCGCGCGGCGAGTCCGGGCCGTGGTGCGGTGACGGGTCGTCCTCGGTCACCGCGCGGCCGGTGACGTCGGAGGCCAGGCCGGAGGCGAGCAGGAACGGCCGGCCGGTGCCGTCGAGCGCGTCGAGCATCCGTTCGACGGCGGCGCGCTCGGTGCGGCCGGCCCCCGCGTAGTCGGTGAAGTCGTGCTTGAACGCGAGGTGGACGACGGCGTCCGCGGACTTGGCGACGGAGGCCAGGCCGGCGGGGTCGTCGAGGCTGCCGCGGTGCGCCGTGGCCCCCTTGGCCTCCAGCGCGGCGGCGGCGGAGTCGGTGCGGACGAGGCCGACGACCTCGTGGGAGTGGGCGAGCAGCTCATCGGTGACGGCCGAGCCGATCCAGCCCGAGGCGCCGGTGACGAAGACGCGCATGACGCGGTGGTCCTTCCGAGGGATGTCAGTGACTGACATCGAACGTAGCACAGCATGTCAGTCACTGTCATCACTACACTTCCCGGCATGAGTCGCTGGGAGCCGGACGCCCGAGGGCGGATGACCCGCGCCGCGATGGACCTCTTCGCGGAGCGCGGCTTCGAGCAGACCACCGCGGGCGACATCGCCGAACGCGCCGGCGTGACCGAGCGGACGTTCTTCCGCCACTTCACCGACAAGCGCGAAGTGCTCTTCGACGGCTCGAAGACCATGGAGGCCACGGCGTCCGAGGCGATCCTCGCCGCACCACCCGACGCCGCACCGCTGGACGCCGCGCTGGCCGGCGTGCTCGCCGCCGGCGCCCTGCTGGCCGACCGCCACGACCACGCCGCGCGGCGGCACCGGATCGTCGAGGCCAACCCCGGCCTGCGGGAACGGGAGCTGCTCAAGCTCGCGGCGCTGGCCGACGCTACCGCCCACGCCCTGCGGGCCCGTGGCGTCACCGAGGTCGCCGCCGCGCTCGCCGCCCACAGCGCCGTGGCCGTCTTCCAGGTCGCGGTCGCCCGGTGGGTGACCGCCCCGGAACCGCCGTCCCTGACCGACCGCATCACCGAGACGGCGGCGGTGCTGCGCGCCCTCTAGTGCGAGGTCAGAGCGGCGCTGCGGGCCCTCCAGGTCGAGGTCAGACCCGCCACCTCTCACGGCCCGGCGGTTCGGCGGTCAGCTCGGTCTCGAACGCGGCGGCGATGGCGTCGACGTCCCACGAGGGCCGGGTCAGCACCGGCTGCTTCACGGCGTACTGCGAGATCACGTGCAGCTTGTCCGGCAGGAAGCGGACCAGCCGGCCGGTCACGGCCGCGGCCCGGTCGCTGAGCAGGTAGGTCACCAGCGGGGCCATCTTCGCCGGGGTCTGGTCGGGCGAGCTGATCTGCCCGGCGCGGGGGTCGAGGTCCATCATCGGCGTCCACGCGAGCGGCGCGACGGCGTTCACCCGGACGTCGCGCGCGGCCAGGGAGCCCGCCCACGACAGGGTCAACGAGGCCACCGCCCCCTTCGACGCCGAGTAGGCGGCGGCGTCGGCGCGGCCCAGCATCGCGCCCGACACGACGTTCACGATCGACCCGCCGCGCATCACCTTCGCCGCCGCCGTGCCGCAGTACATCGTGCCGAGCACGTTCACCTCGACCACGTGGCGCAGCACGTCGGGCTCGTCCTCCCACGGCTGGGCGAAGTGCGTGACGCCCGCGTTGTTCACCAGGCCGTCCACCCGCCCGAACGACGACACGCACAACCGCACGAGCGCCGACGCCGCCGACGGGTCGGCCACGGACCCGGTGTGCGCCACCGCCTCACCACCCGCGTCCGCGATCGACGCCGCGACCTCCGCCGCGCCCTCGACGTCGTTGACCACGACCCGCGCACCCGACGCCGCCGCGTGCCGCGCGTACGCCTCGCCCAACCCGCGACCCGCCCCGGTCACGATCACGGCCTTGCCGTCCAGGACGCCCACGCCTACCCCCGGTACCCGGCCGCGGCGTCGGCGGCGCGCAGCCGGTCGAGCTCGGCGCGCTCCAACCGGGCCGTCACGACCTGGGCACCCGCGCCCGCCGCGGCCACCCGCCGCCCGTCCGGGTGCCACACCCCGCTGCCGCCGCACGAACGCCACCCCGGACCCGCACCCGCCAGGTTCGCCACCAGCGCGTACATGCGGTGGTCCAGCGCACGCGCCGCGGGGTGCACGTCGAGTCGACGTTCCTGGCCCTCGGTGTAGAGCGCCGACACGGCGTAGACGTCCGCTCCCCGCCGCGCCATCTCCAGGGCGTGCTCGGGGGCCGCCGCGTCGAAGCACACGGCCAGCGCGACCCGCCAGCCCCGCACGTCCACCGGGTGCGCGGGCCCGGCCGGCTCGAACAGCTCCCGCTCGGCCCGGCTCAGGTGGTGCTTGCCGACGACCTCGACCCCGCCGTCCGGGGACAGCGCGACCGACGCGAGCACCCGCCCGTCCGGGCCCGCCCACGCCGCGCCGACCACCGTCGTGACGCCGTGCGCCCGGCTGGCCTCGCGGACGACGTCCAGCCGCGGGTCGTCCGGGATCGTCCAGGCCGACGGCTCGGCCAGCCGGTGGAGATCGTAGCCGGTCAACGACAGCAGCGGGAACAGCAGCAGGTCCGCGTCCGCCGCCTCGGCCACCAGGGCGGCCGCGCGGCGCGCGTTCTCCGCGACGTCACCGGGCACGGGCGCGTGCTGCGCGACGGCGACCACCAACTCGTCGGATTCCACGCCGCAGATCATTTCACGCCGTCCGGTGACGCGGAGGGGCATACCGCGAAACGCGCGCGAAAACGTGGTAAAAACAAAGGTTGATTGTGCCGTGAATGGCGGAATGCGGCTAAGCCAAGTATAGCACAGGGGGCAAGCGTGACCACCGGGGAATTGTTCGACGAGCAACAGCGGATCGCCTTCCTGCACGACCGGCTGGACCGGGAGAGGGCCGCCCTCCAGGCCGATCTCGACGCCGCGCTCAAGGACGGCCACGAGCAGCGCTGGCACCGCGAGGTGGCCGTGCGCACCCTGTCCGAGCAGGTCAGCCGTCTTAACTCGGCCGGGGAGAACCTGTGCTTCGGCCGCATCGACCGCGCCGGCGAGCGCGTCTACGTCGGCCGGGTCGGTTTGTTCGACACCGACAACGACTACGAACCGTTGTTGACCGACTGGCGCGCGCCGGCCGCCCGCCCGTTCTACACCGCGACCGCCGCGAACCCGGAGGGCGTGACGTTGCGCCGCCATTTCCGGACCAGGGGACGGCGGTTGGAGGGCTTCCACGACGACGAGCTCCAGCTCACCTCGAAAGCGCTGCTCGACGCGCTGGACGCGCCCCGCTCGCGGACCATGCGCGACATCGTGGCGACGATCCAGGCCGAGCAGGACGAGGTGATCCGCCTGCCGCACCGGGGCGTGCTGGTGATCGAGGGCGGGCCGGGCACCGGCAAGACGGCGGTCGCGCTGCACCGGGTGGCCTACCTGCTCTACACGCAGCGCGAGCGGCTGTCCCGCCAGGGCGTGCTGGTGGTCGGCCCGAACACCGGCTTCCTGCGGTACATCGGCGACGTCCTGCCGTCCCTGGGTGAGACCGACGTCGTGTTCGCCACGCCGGGCGAGCTGTTCCCGGGCGTGCGGACCGACCGGGAGGACACCCCGGCGTTGCAGGCGCTCAAGGGCGGCCTCGGGGCGGTGGACCTGCTGGTGGCGGCCATCGCCGACCGCCAGGAGCTGCCCGCCGAACCGCTCGCGGTCGAGCTGGAGGACGTCACCGTGGCGCTGACCGCGGAGCTCGCCGAGCGGGCCAGGCGACGGGCCCGTGCCGCCGGTCTGCGGCACAACGAGGCGCGGCCGGTGTTCCACCGGGCCCTGGTGGACGTCCTGGTCGCGCCCGCGCTGGACCTCATCGGCGAGGACTGGCCGGAGCTGGCGGCCGACGTGCGCCGCGAGCTGACCGGGCACCCCGACGTGCTGCGGGCGGTCGACGAGCTGTGGCCGCTGCTCACCCCGCAGGCGCTGCTGGCCGACCTCTACGCCGGCCGCTGCCACGCCCTCGGCCACCCGGAGCTGCACCGCGCCGACCCGACCGCGTGGACGGTCTCCGACGTGCCGCTGCTGGACGAGGCCGCCGAGCTGCTCGGCTCCGACGGCACGGCCGAACGGCGCGCGGCCGAGGAGCGCAGGCGGGCCGTCGAGTACGCGCAAGGCGTGCTGCACGTGATCGACAGCGACGCCGCGATGTACGAGGACGACCTGCGGGCCGTGGACCTGGTGCACGCCGAGTGGCTGGCCGACCGGCACACCGCGGTCGACCACCGCGTGCTCGCCGAACGCGCCGCCGCCGACCGCGAGTGGACCTACGGCCACATCGTGGTGGACGAGGCGCAGGAGCTGTCCGAGATGGACTGGCGGCTGCTGTCCCGGCGCGGGCCGAACCGGTCCATGACCGTCGTCGGCGACCTGGCCCAACGCCAGTCCGAGGCGGGTGTGCGCGACTGGGGGGCCGCGCTGGGCCCGCTGGTCGGGGACCGCTGGCAGTACCGCAGGCTCACGGTCAACTACCGCACGCCCGCCGAGATCATGGCCTACGCCGCGGGCGCGCTGGCCGAGCTGGACCCCGACGCCGTGCCGCCGACCTCCGTGCGGCACGGCGAGCCGCCGCTGGAGGTCGTCGCCACCGACCCGGAGTCGTTCCGCCCGGCCACCGGCACGTTCGCCGTGATCACCCCGACCGGCCCGCTGACGCCGCGCGCGGCCAAGGGCCTGGAGTTCGACGTGGTGGTCGTGGTCGACCCGGAGCGGATGACGCCGGCCGAGCGCTACGTCGCCCTGACCCGCGCCACCCGCCGCCTGGTCGTCGTGCGCACCTGGTGAGCACCATGCCGACCCGGCTCACCTCGACCCTTACCGGGTCGGCGGCGTCTCGTTCGGCGCGGGCTCGCTCGGTGACGGCGGCTCGGGCGTGGGCGGGATGGGCGGCTCGGTGGCGGGCGACGGCTCGCCAGGCGGCTGGGGCACGGGGTCCGGCACGGGCACGGGCCGCGGCTCGGGCGTCTTCGGCTGCACCATTTCTTACCTCCTCACCCCCTGACTACCCACCCACCGCCCACCTCACCCCGCTTGTCCAACCTCCAGAACGCGAGTGTCCTACCTCCAGAACGCGTGTGTCCTACGTTCAGAACGCGAGTGTCCTACGTTCAGGACCCCCGAGTTCAACGCTCAGGACGCCTGCCGCGGGTCCGCCGACCGCGTCGGTCCCCCGATCAGGTTCGGCAGCACCTCCCGGCCGAACAGGCGGATGGTGTCCAGCACGGCGTGGTGCGGCAGACCCCCTATGTCGACCATCACCAGCTGCGCGTCCAGGTGCAGCAGCTCGGTCAGCCGGTTCAGCCGCTCGGTCACCTCCACCGGGTCACCGCACACCGCCGCGCCCTCCATCAGCACGTCGACGTCCACCTCGCCGTCACCGCGCCACGGGTCGGCGAACTCCGCGTACGCCGCCAGGTGCGGCCGCCACACCGCCCGCGCCTCGGCCGCCGTCGGCGCCACGAACACGTGGCTCGGCAACGCCACCCGCCCGCGCCCGCCCATCGCCGCCCGGTAACGCTCCACCACCGGCCGGTGCGTGCTCGGGTCGCGCAACGTGCTGGGCAGCATCAACGGCAGCCCCAGCTCCACGGCCAGGTCCGCCGACACCGCCGACCCGCTGCCGATCCACACCAACGGCCGCGGCTGCTGCACCGGGCGCGGCATCGTCGTCACGTCCACCAGCGGGCTGCGGTACTTGCCCTCCCACGTCACGTGCCGCTCCTCCAGCAGCCGCAACAGCAACCGCAGGTTCTCGTCGAACCGCGCCCGCACGTCGTCCTGCACGCCGAACGCCACGTCCGTGCGCTGCGACACACCCCGCGCCACGATCAGCTCCGCCCGACCCCGCGACAGCACGTCCAACGTGGCCAGGTTCTCCGCCACCCGCACCGGGTCGTGGTGCGCCAGCAGCGTCACGCCGGTCGACAGCCGCAACGTCGACGTGCGCTCGGCGATCGTGGCCAGCAGCAGCTCCGGCGCCGACACGATGTACCGGGTGAAGTGGTGCTCGCCGATCGCGACCCCCGCGAAACCGGCCTCCTCCGCCACGACGGCCTGCTCCACCACCGCCCGCAGCCGGTCGCACTCGGTGACCTGCGCGCCCGTGTTCGGGTTGGGCAGGTGGTCGCCCAGGATCAGCAGATACACGTCCATCCGACAATCTTGCCCGGTGCGACTACCGTGGCACCGGCCAAGTCCGACCGCGGAGGAGCACCGGTGACCGAAGCGTCCGTGTCCGACAACCCCGAGCAGTCCCGCTACGAGGTCCGCCTGGACGGTGAGCTGGGCGGCTTCGCCGAGTACACCTCGGCCGACGGCGTCGTCACGTTCACCCACACGGAGGTGGCCATCGAGGGCAAGGGCCTGGGCAGCCGCCTCGTCCGGCACGCGCTGGAGGACGTGCGCGCCAAGGGGCTCACCGTCGTGGCGCAATGCCCGTTCGTGCGGGACTACCTCGAGAAGCACCCTGAGCTGAAGTCCGGGTGACGTGCGTCGCATCCGGCGTCCGCGTCAGCGGATGACAAGCCGAGGTTGCTCTTCCGTGTGAATCATCACAAAGCGGGGTAACAACACGGCTAAGTGCACGGCTTCTGGTCAACAGTGGTAGCTGATCGTGTCAACATTACTGATCGTGGCCTCATTCGTCCTTGATCCCCGCCATGATGGTGATGTCGTCGGCAGCAGAAGCGGTCGACGGGGACGAGGACCGAACACGAGACCGATGAGGTGGGCCTGGCTGTGACCGCTGAGGTGAGCGGAAGTGGCGCGCGGACGGACGGCCCGGCTCGCAAGGCCGGCCCGTGGGCGACGGTTCTCCGGCAGGTTCCCCCGAACGTCCTGCGGCTGGGCGCGCTCGGCGGGCTGCTGATCACGGTCGGCGGCATCGGCGCCGGCGCGGTGCTGCGGCGCGACCCGCTGCTGAGCGGCACGATCCTCAACGCGGTGCGGTACGGCCACGGCCGCGACCTCGCCACCGCCGTGGTGTTCGCCGGCGTGGCGCTGCTGGTCTACTCGTGGGTCCGGCTGGGCCGCATGGTGCGCGCCGGCGAGGTCGGCGGGCGCGGTGTGGTGCTGGCCGCCGCCGCGTGGACCGCACCCATGATCATCGCACCGGCGCTGTACAGCCGGGACGTCTACAGCTACCTGGCCCAGGGCGCGGTCCTGCTGCGCGGGTACGACCCGTACACGACCGGCGCGTCCGCGCTGCCCCTGCCGCTGGGCGGGAACGTGGCGTCGCTGTGGCAGGACACGCCCTCGCCGTACGGCCCGCTGTTCCTGCTGCTGGCCAAGTCCACGGTCGCGATCACCGGCGACAACGTGATCATCGGCGCGGTCCTGATGCGACTGGCCGTGCTCGGCGGCCTGGTGCTGCTGGCCTGGGCGATGCCGGGGCTGGCCAGGCACCTGGGCGGGCGCACGTCGACCGCGCTGTGGCTGACCGTGGCGAACCCGTTCGTGATCGCCGTCGGCATCGGCGGCGCGCACAACGACATCCTGATGGTCGGCCTGATGGCGGTCGGCGTGCTGATGGTGCTGGACCGCAAGCACGTGCGCGGCATCGCGGTGATCGCGCTGGCGACCGCGGTGAAGGCGACCGCGGTGCTCGTGGTGCCGTTCCTGGTGTGGGTGTGGGTGGCGCGGCTGTCCGGCCCGGCGCGCCAGCGGTTCTTCCAGGCGTGCGCGGTGGGCGGCATCACGTTCGCGGGCGTGTTCGCGCTGTCCACGATCGTTGCCGGGGTCGACCTCGGCTGGATCAACGTGCTGCAGAGCCAGACCCCGCTGCTGACGTGGATGTCGCTGCCGTGCGCCGCCGCCGAGCTGCTGTACCACTCGATCGGGCGGCACGTCCCCGGCGCCACCTACGAGGGCTTCCTCGGCTTCTTCCGGGCCGCCGGCGTGTACGTCCTGGCGATCGTGCTGCTGCGCCAGTGGTGGCTCGCCCGGGCCGGCGGCGTGGACGCCGTGCGCCGCGCCGCGATCGCCCTGCTCGCCGCGTCCGCGCTCGCGCCGTCCGTGCTCCCGTGGTACTTCACCTGGGCCTTGGCGCTGGCCGCCGCGTTCGCCTGGCAGGACCGGTGGCTCGCGGTCGCGGCCGGCTTCTCGGTGTGGATGGTGCTCGTCACCCTCCCCGACGGCACGATCGTCGCCCGGTGGCACTATGGGTCGGCGAACCCGGTCATCTGGTGGTCCTACCTCCTCGTCACCGTCTTGATCGGCGTGTGGGTGGGCCGGGCCCTGCTGGGCCGCCGGCCCCTGTGGGCGCTGGCGAAGGACCTGAAGGCGCGGCTGAACGACGTCGAGCCGCCGACGCTGGTCGTCGAGCAGGCGCCGCCCGACGCCGGGCCGGCGTCGCCGGAGACCGGGGACGACGACGTGGCGGACGAGCAGGACGCGTCCGGGAAGCAGCGCGGGAGCACGGGTGGTTGAGCGGTTCGAACAGCGGGTGCTGAGGTTCGCGCCGCTGCTGCTGGTCCTGTCGCTGGGCTGGTACTTCTGGCGGCTCGGCGCGCCCGCCGGCTGGGGCATGATCGACCTCAAGGTCTACTGGACGCTCGCCCCGAACCTGCTGACCGACCAGCTCTACACGATCGACATGCCGTTCACGGCCGACTTCCCGCTGCCGTTCACCTACCCGCCGTTCGCGGCCGTGGTGTTCCTGCCGCTGTCCTGGCTGCCGTGGGTGGCCGCGCGGATCGTGTGGCAGGCGTTGTCGCTGGTGTGCCTGTGGTGGCTGGTCCACACGGCGTTGTCGCTGGTCGCGGCCCGGTCGGGGGAGCGGTTCGACGGCACGTGGTCGCGCCGGGCGCTGCTGTGGACGGCGCTGGCGCTGTGGTGCGAGCCGGTGCGCAAGACGCTCGACTTCGGGCAGATCAACCTGGTGCTGATCGCGGGCACGTTCGCCGCCGTGGTCGCCACCCGGCACCTGGTGGCGGGCTTCGGCGTCGGCGTCGCGGCGGGCCTGAAGCTCACCCCGGCGATCTCGGTGCTCTACTTCCTGGTGACGCGCCGGTTCAAGGCCGCGCTGTGGACGGCGGTGGGCTTCGCGTTCACCGTGGCCGTCGGCTTCGCCGCCTCGGCGTCGGACTCGTGGCGCTACTGGTTCGAGCTGCTGGGCGCGGCCGACCGGGTCGGTCCGGTCGGGTCGGCGATCAACCAGTCGTTGCGGGGCGCGTTGTCGCGGACGCTGGGCCACGACGTCGGGATGACCTGGCCGTGGGTGCTCGCGGTGGTGGTCTCGGCGGTGCTGACCGGCTTCGCGCTGCGCGCCGCCGTCCGGGCGAAGGACGCGCTGGCCACGGTGGTCGCCGTGCAGCTGTTCGGGTTGCTGCTCTCGCCGATCTCGTGGAGCCACCACTGGGTGTGGGTGATCCCCCTGGTGCTGTGGGCCGTCTACGGCGCGCGTCGGACCTGGCCCGTGCTCGCGGTCGCCGCCGCGTGGATCGTGGTGACCGGCGCGGACCTGATCACGTTCCTGATCGACCAGCAGCCGACCATCTGGGAGATCCCCCGGCCGTGGCCGCTGGCCGCGCTCGGCTGGTGCTACCCGCTGCTCGGCCTGCTCACCCTCGCGGTGATGGCGACCGCGGTGCGCGCCGAGCGCCACGAGCCGGTCGGCACGCCGCTCACCACGACGTCGAAGGTCGAACCCGGTGTCCGCTGAACCGTCCTCGCGCCCGCTGGTGAACGCGGAGCGGTGGCTGCTCGCCGCCGCGCCGGTGCTGCTGGTGGCCTCCGTGCTGGGCCGCACCTGGACCATCGTCACGGGGTTCGGCAACGAGACGATCGACCTGTACGTGTACTGGGCGCTCGCGCCGCACGTGCTCTCCGGCGACCTCTACGACGTCACCTCGCCGAACTCGCCGCCCGACTTCCCGCTGCCGTTCACCTACCCGCCGTTCGGCGCGCTGGTGTTCCTGCCGATGACGTGGCTGCCGTGGGTCGCCGCGCAGTGGGCGCTGCGGCTGCTGTCCGGGCTGTGCCTGTACTGGATGGTGCGGGTCGCCCTGCGCTTGGTGGCGGGCGAGGGCTGGACGGCGGACGCGGCGCTGTGGCGGCGTCGGGCGCTGTTGTGGACCGCCGTGCTGCTGTGGTTGCAGCCGGTGGTGCACACGTTCGACTTCGGGCAGGTCAACCTGCTGCTCGCGGCGGTGGTGCTGGGCGCGATGACGGCCCGGGACTCGCGGCTCGCGGGCGTCGGCATCGGGTTGGCGGCGGGTGTGAAGCTCGTGCCCGCGATCTCCGGGCTGTACTACCTGGCCACGCGGCGGTTCGCGGCGGCGGTGTGGTCGGTGGTCGCGTTCGTGGCGAGCGTCGGCCTGGGGTTCCTCGTGGACCCGGCGCAGGCCAAGCACTACTGGTTCGGGCTCATGGGTGACGCGAGCCGGGTCGGTCCGATCGCGACCGCGCACAACCAGTCGTTGCGGGGCGCGTTGTCGCGAACGCTGGGCTACGACGTCGAGATGACGTGGCCGTGGGTGCTCGCGGTGGTGGTCTCGGTCGTGCTGGCGGGCTTCGCGCTGCGCGCGGCGGTGCGGGCGGGCGACGTGCTGATCGGCGTGCTGGTCGTGCAGGTGCTGGGGCTGCTGCTGTCGCCGATCTCGTGGGACCACCACTGGGTGTGGGTCGCGCCGCTGCTGATCTGGCTCGTGCACACCCCGATCGCGCGGTGGGCCAAGGGCGTGCTGCTGGTGCTGTGGTGCCCGGTCATGTTCTGGGACGTGATCGCTTTCCAGCTCGACCGGCAGCCCACGATCTGGACCATCCCCAGGCCGGGTTGGCTGTCCGCGATCGGGTGGGCCTACCCGGCGTTGGCGCTGCTCACGCTGGTCGTGGTCCCGTTCGTGCTCAAGGCGGCGGCACGGCGGGCCCCGGCCCGGGAAGCACTGACCGGCCAAGCCGAGGTTACCGGCAAGTAGTATCCGGGGATGGAGTGGACCGAACCCGGAGTCTTCGAGGTCGCGCCCGGCGTGCACCGCATCCCGCTGCCCCTGCCCAACGACGGCCTGCACACCGTCAACGTCTACGCGATCGAGGACGGTGACGGGCTCGTCCTGATCGACTCCGGCTGGGCGCTGGACGCGGGCGAGACGGCGCTGGAGTCGGCGTTGGGCGCGCTCGGGTACGGCTTCGAGGACGTGCGCCGCTTCCTGGTCACCCACGTGCACCGCGACCACTACACGATGGCCGTGGCGCTGCGCCGCCGCTTCGGCACCAAGATCGCGTTGGGCGCGGGGGAGCAGCCGTCGCTGGCCAAGGTCATCGGCCGTGCCCGTGACGGTTTCCGCGACCTGGCCGCGTGGGGCGCGCCGCACCTGGCCGAGCGGTGGCGTGCCGTGGTGGAGTCGGTCGCCGAGGCGGAGCTGCGCGACTACGAGGAGCCCGACGAGTGGCTCCACGAGAGCGACCTGGCCCTGGACAAGCGGGTGCTGAAGGTGCTGCCGACCCCCGGTCACACGCGCGGACACGTCGTCTTCGTGGACGTCGACTCGTCGCTGCTGTTCGCGGGCGACCACGTGCTGCCGCACATCACCCCGTCGATCGGCTTCGAGCCCGCCCGGCCCGCGTTGCCGCTGGGCGACTACCTCGACTCGCTGCGCCTCGTCCGCGACTTCCCCGACCTGCGCCTGCTGCCCGCTCACGGCCCCGTCACGGAGTCCAGCCACGCCCGGGTGGACGAGCTGCTCGCCCACCACGAAGACCGCCTCACGGCCACGCTGGACGCCGTGCGGGCGGGCACCGGCACCGCTTTCGAGACCGCGCGCAAGCTCGGCTGGACGCGGCGCAACCGGTCGTTCGCCGACCTCGACCTGTTCAACCAGGTGCTGGCCACCGGCGAGACGGCCGCGCACCTCGACGTGCTGGTGCACCGGGGCCTGCTCACCGCCGAGTCCGAGGACGGCGCGGTGCGGTACTCGATCGGCTGAGACGCCAGGTCAGCGGAAGTGCTCGGCCAGGGCGGCGGCGAGCACGTCGGGCGCGACGCCGTGCCAGTCGCCGGCCAGCGTCCGGCGGCGCGCGTTCGGCAGGTGCCCGGCCACGCCGTCGGCCCAGCCGCGCAGGCGCTCGTCGCTGCCCTCGCTGTCCAGCACGAGCGTCGGCGCGGTGACCGAGGCCAGGTCCGGGACGGTGCCGGTGATGGTCAGGTCGTAGGAGGTGGTGTGGGCCATCGCCTCCAGCGCCGGCCAGCCGGGCGACTCGCGGATCCCGGCGGTGAACTCCTCCGGGATGCCGCACGCGACCTGGAACCGGATCACCGCGTCACCCCGCCGACCGGCCGCGACCAGGGCGTCGATCTCGTCCCGCGGGTCCGGCCCGGTCGGCTCCTCGAACGACAGCGGCGGCTCCAGCAGCGCCAACGCGCGCAACGGCACCCCGGCCGCCGCCGCGTGCAGGGCCAGCACCGCGCCCGACGAGAAGCCGTGGGCGAACGCCGTGCCGCCCGCCGCCTCCACGACCGCGGCCAGGTCCTCCACCTCGCGCTCGATCGCGTACGGGCCGCGGTCGGTGCTCTCGCCCCGGCCGCGCCGGTCGTAGGTGTAGGCGGTGTACCCGGTCAGGGCCTGCGCGACCGCGGGCATCGGCCCACCGCCGCGGAAGCAGCACGCGCCGTCCACCAGCACCACCGCGGGGCCGTCGCCGACCCGCGAGAACCCGATCGTCGTGCCGTCCGCCGAGATCACCGTGCCCATGACGGGCAACCTTAGCGGGGCAGCTTCACCACGGTGACGAAGAAGTCGTCGATCTGCCGCACGACCTCGATGAACCGGTCGAAGTCCACCGGCTTGGTGACGTAGGCGTTGGCGTGCAGGTTGTAGCTGCGCAGGATGTCCTCCTCCGCCTCCGACGTGGTCAGCACGACCACCGGGATCGGCCGCAGCGTCTCGTCCGCCTTGATCTCGGCCAGCACCTCCCGGCCGTCCATCTTCGGCAGGTTCAGGTCGAGCAGGATCAGCCCCGGCCGCGGCGCGTCGGCGTACTGGCCCTCGCGGCGCAGGAACTCCAGCGCCTCGACGCCGTCGCGCACCACGTGCAGCTGGTTGCGGATCTTGTGGTGCTCGAACGCCTCCTGCGTCATCAACGCGTCGCCGGGGTCGTCTTCCACCAGCAGGACGTCGATCACGTTCAGCGGGTTGCTCATTGCTCGTCGTCCTTCACTGCCGGCAGCGTGAACTTGAAGGTGGTGCCGGGCCCGGTCCCGCTGGTGTCCAGCCAGATCGTGCCGCCGTGGTACTCGATGATCTTCCGGCACATGGCCAGCCCGATGCCGGTGCCGGGGTAGTCGTCCTTGTGGTGCAGGCGCTGGAAGATCACGAAGATGCGCTCAGCGTACTCGGTGTCGATGCCGATGCCGTTGTCGCTCACCGTGAACGTCCAGAATTCGCCCGTCCGCTCCACGTCCACGCGCACGTGCGGCGGATCTTCGCCGTGGAACTTCAGCGCGTTGCTGATCAGGTTGCCGAACACGCCGCCGAGCAGCGACTCCTCGCCGCGCACCGTCGGCAGCTCGCCGACCTCGATGGTGGCGCCGGTCCGCTCGATCACCTCGGAGTAGTTGTCCATCACCTGCGCGACCAGCTCGTCGCAGTCCACGAGCGTCTGCTCGCGGGTGAGCCTGCCCACCCTCGAGAACGCCAGCAGGTCGTTGATCAGCACCTGCATCCGCTTCGCACCGTCCACGGCGAACCGCAGGTACTGCTCGCCGCGCTCGTCGAGCTGGCCGGAGTAGCGCCGCTCCAGCAGCTGGCAGAAGCTCGCCACCTTGCGCAGCGGCTCCTGGAGGTCGTGCGAGGCGACGTAGGCGAACTGCTCCAGCTCGGAGTTCGACCGCCGCAGGTCCTCCAGGTCGGACAGGATGCGCACGCGCATGGCCTCGACGTCCTCGCCGAGCATCACCGTCTCCCGCGGCCCGCCCGCCTCGACCGCGTGCGCGAAGTCACCCGACGACACCTGCCGCACGTCCGCGGCCAGCCCGCTCAGCGGCGCGATCACGATCCGGTACAGCACCACCGCCACCCCGGCGATGATCAGCACCAGCAGCACGCCGAGGCCGCCCAGCAGCCACAGCTGCGACCGGGCCACGGAGTCCAGCTCGCGCCGCGCGTCGACGGCGGCCTGGTCGAGCTTGCCGCCCAGCCCGTCGGCGGCGGCCCGGACCCGGTCGAACAGCCCCTTGCCGCGCTCGGCGTCGGCCACCGCCGAGCGCGGCTCGCCGGTCTGCCGCACCTGCGCCACCAGGGGCTCGGCGTAGGTCTGGCGCCACTCGGTCGCCCGCCGGTCGAGCTCGTCGAGGTCGCTCACGAGGTCCGGCCGCGTCGGGCCGATCAGGTCGCGGACCTTGTCGACGGCCTGCCGCTGGGCCTGCCGCCCCTCGGTGTAAGGGGTTAGGAAGTCGTCGTTCGCGGTGAGCACGTACCCGCGCAGCCCGCTCTGCTGGTCGACCAGCGCGGTGTCCAGGTCGCGGACCAGCTTGCCCGCGGGGATGACCTTGTCGAGCAGCGTCTTGCGCGCGTCCGTCAGGCCCGACATGGACACGGCCAGGCTGCCGATGATCGCCCCGCAGACGATGATCAGGATCGCGACGGCCGCGATCAGCAGCCGGCTCGCCGGCCAGCGGGTGCGGTAGTCGGCCATCAGTCGCGCTCCGAGATCAACAGCACGGCCATGTCGTCGTCCAGCTCCCCGCCGTTGAGTTCCTTCACCCTGCTGATCAGCTCGTTGAGCAGGGTCTTCGGCGTGCGCGCCCAGTCGGGCCGGGCCGTGGTGACCTCACCGATGAGGTCGATCAGGCGTTCGGAGCCCAGCCGCTCGGTGTCGCCCCGCACGCGGCCCTCCACCAGGCCGTCGGTGTAGAGCAGCAACGACCAGCCCGGCGGCAACGGCACGTCCAGGCCGCTCCACGTGCTGTCCGGCAGCACGCCCAGCGGCAGCCCGGCGCGGTCGCGGGGCAGCTCCACCACCCGGTCGCCGACCAGCAGCATCGGCTCCGGGTGCCCGGCCAGGTAGACCCGCGCCCAGCGGCGGTCCGGCGAGATCGTCACCATGCACGCCGTGGTGAACAGGCCGGGCTGGTGGCGCTCGTGCTCCAGGATCTGGTGCAACGTGCGCAGCACCCGGGACGGCTCCTGGTCGGCCAGCACCAGCGCCCGCCACGCGATGCGCAGCAGCACGCCGATCGCGGCCTCGTCCGGGCCGTGCCCGCACACGTCGCCGATGAGCAGTTGGAGCGTGCCGTCGGCGGTGCGCACCACGTCGTAGAAGTCGCCGCCCAGCTGCATCCGGCTGCCGCCGGGGCGGTAGCTGACCTCCCAGCCGATGTCCTCGCCGTGCATGATCGGCGAGGGCAGCAGGCCGCGTTCCAGGCGGGTCTTCTCCGCGGCCAGCAGTTGCTCGTCGCGCAGTTGGCGCTGGGTCTCCTCGACCCGCTTGCGGCCGACGGCGTAGCGGATGCTGCGGGCCAGGCCGACACCGTCCACGTGGCCCTTGACCAGGTAGTCCTCCGCGCCCTGGGCCACCGCCTGGGTGCCCTGGTGCTCGTCGTTGAGGCCGGTGAGCACGATGATCGCCACCGGCGCGGGGTTGGCCAGCAGCCTGGTCAGGCCGTCGAGGCCGGTCGTGTCGGGCAGGCCCAGGTCGAGCAGCACGCAGTCCGCCTTCGACAACAGGCCCTCGGCCTCGCGCAGGGTCCGCGCCCGGTGCAGGGCGACGTCCGCCTCCACCTCTTCCAACAGGGCTTCGACCAGCACGGCGTCCCCCTCGTCGTCCTCGACGAGGAGCACGTTGATCCGGTTCACCGCGGTCCGCGGTGTGGGGAGCCCTGCCACGGGGGAGGAGATTAGTCGAACTCGATCAGACCGGGGCGACGGCGGTGCGGTGGGGCGTGGTGACAGGCCCTGGAGGCATGACCGAAGATCCTCGCGTGACGTTCTCCCAGATGGTGGCGCTGACGACCCGTTTGCCCCGGCGGGGCCGCGGCTTCTGGTACTCCGTGGCGATCGACCTGCTGTGGCCGCTGGTGGTGTTGTTCGTGCGGATGCGGATGGCGGGCCGGACGAACATCCCGCGCGAGGGCGCGGTGCTGCTCGCGTCCAACCACCTGTCCTTCGCCGACCCGGTGACGCTGACGGCGTTCGCGCTGGCCTCCGGCCGGGTGCCCCGGTACCTGGCGAAGGCGAGCCTGTGGAAGGCGCCGGTGATCGGGTGGGTCATGTCGTCGGGACGGCACATCCCGGTCGAGCGGCAGAGCGTGCGGGCCGGTCAGGCGCTGGACAGCGCGCGCACGTCGCTGGAGGCGGGCGAGTGCGTGATCGTCTACCCCGAGGGCACCTTCACCAACGACCCCGACGGCTGGCCGATGCGCGGCAAGAACGGGGTCGCGCGGCTGGCGCTGACGACCCGCACGCCGGTCGTGCCGGTGGCGCAGTGGGGCACCCGCGAACTGCTGCCGCCGGGGAAGTTCCTGCCCCGGCCGTGGCGGAAGGTGTCGGTGGTGGCGGGCGCGGAGGTCGACCTGTCCGACCTGTACGGGCTGGAGCCGACCAAGGCCGTGCTGGACGAGGCGACCACGCGGATCATGGGCGCGGTGACCACGCTGCTCACCGGCGTGCGCGACCTGCCGCACCCCGGGAGCCGGTGACGCTCACGGCGTCTTCTTGACCCTGCGCTCGCGCTCCCACCGCAGGTACTGGCCCGTGACGGTGGACACGCTGGTGAGCAGCCACACGGCCACGCCCGCGTCGTCGGTGACGCCGATCAGCGGCAGCAGCTCCGGCAGCAGGTCGATCGGGGAGACCAGGTAGACCACGGCGAACGCCCACGTGGCCAGGGTGGACGTGGGCAGGCCGTAGGCCTTGCGCTCGCGCAGCAGCCGCGGCAGCGCCTTGGCCCGGTCGAAGACGGTCCCGACCGGGCGCGGCTCGCCGTTGCGCTCCCACCGGCGTCGCCTGCGCACGACCCACAGCACGCCGGCCGCCACGCCCAGCACCACGAGGCCGGCGCCGGCGACGGCGGGCGGCAGGCCGATCAGCTCGTCGTCACGCCAGAGCAGCGTGCTCAGCCCGAGCAGGGTGAGGACCACGCTGAGGAAGATCACACGTCCATGGTAGTGGCGGCGGGCCGCTCGCGCGGGTGGCGGAAGCTTCCGGGTCGGCGGGGGCGCGGCGCGGGCGGCCCGGTCAATACGATGGCGTCGTGGCCGAGTCACCCCGATTACCGGTGCGATCAGCGGTCGTGGCGCTGTTCGCCGTCACCGCCTGCGCGGTCCTCGCGGCCGGCGGGCTGACCGCCGCGGTGCTCGCCGACGACCCGCCGCCGCAGGAGGTGCGGGCCGAGCGTCCGTCACCCACCGCGCGGGAGGAGACCACGCGTGCCGCCGGGACGCCGTTGTGCCTGATCGGCTCGTGGCGCACGGTGGACGAGCGGCTGACGGTCAAGTTCTACCGCGACCGGGACCCGATCCCGTTCAAGGTCAGCGGCCGGGCGTACGAGTTCCGGCCCGACGGCACCGGGACCGAGCGGTTGGACGGCGCCGTGTTCACCGGCACGTCCCAGGGCAACGAGCTGCGGCTGGTGGGCAACGGGTTCAGCGAGTTCACCTGGACCGCGACCGACAAGGTCATCACCTACGGCGTCCGGACCCGCAGCGAGGCCGTGTACTCGTTCTACGACCAGCGCGGTCTGCTCCAGACCCAGCCGCTGCCGGGGAACTTCCCGATCAACGAGGTCAACGACTACGACTGCCGGGGCACGCAGCTCGTCGAGAGCAACGCGGCGCGGGGACTCCAGGGGACGTGGACGCGCACCGCCGCCTACGGGGTGTACGGCTGATGCGCGCTCTGCCGGCGGCGGCGCTGTCGGCCCCGTTGGCGTTCGGTGGGCCGTCGAGCCCGGAGGAGCCGGCCTTCGCCGTCGCCAGGCCGGCGGTCGTGCTCGTCACCGTGGAGTGGCACGGCTGGGTGCGGGACAAGCGGACCGGCGAGGTGTTCGGCGGTGAGCGGGGCTATGCCGTGCGGGTGACGTGCAGCGGCGCGGTGATCCGACCGGACGGGCACGTGGCCACCGCGAGCCACTGCGTCCACACCGGACCGCTGGGCGGTGCGGGCGCGTTGTTCGACGCGGCGGTCCGGGACCTGGCGGCGGTGGGTCGGGTCGCCGACCCGGTGACGGCCAAGGCGCAGTTGGTCGAGCACGCGGTGGCCGAGGGCGCGGGCGCGGACCGGCCGATCGACCGGTCGATCCGGGTGGAGCGGGTGGAGGAGACCGGTGCCGGGCCGGTCCGTGACGTCGCGCCCGCCACCGTGGTGGACCTCGTCGCGCCGGAGGACGGTGACGTGGCCGTGTTGAAGGTGCCGCGGGAGGGCCTGCCGTCGGTGGCGATCAGGGGCGACCGGGTGCCGGACGGCACGCCGGTGGTGGCCGTCGGGTACGTCGGTGCGGTGGATGACCCGAGCGTGGAGCCACGCGGGGAGAACGGGCGGGTGTCGGGGGTGCGGACGCGGGAGGGACGGACGTTCTACGAGGTCGGCGTCACCGTGGCGGAGGGCATGGGCGGTGGGCCGGTGGTGGACGTGGAGGGCCGCGTCGTCGGGGTGGTGAGCGAGGGGGAGGCGCGGTCGTCCGGCCTGGCGGCGGTGTCGTCGACGGTGCTGGAGGTGTTGGTGGGCAAGGGGGTGGAGGCGGGGCAGGGTGCGCACGACCGTGAGTACCGGGGTGCGCTGGACCGTTATTTCGCGGGGGACTTCGACGGTGCGGTGGAGGGGTTCGACGAGGTGCTGGCGGTGTCGCCCGGTCACCCGCAGGCGACCGAGTACCGGCGGCGGGCGGTGGAGCGCGGTGGGTCGGCCGGTGGCGGGTCGACGGTGCTGATCGCGTTGGCGGTGCTGTGCGGTGGGGTGGGCGTGGCGACCGCGACGGCGGGGACGGCGATGACCCTGGCCCGGCGGCGTCGGCTCGTGCCCGTCCCGGAGGGGTCCGATGTGGACGGTGCGAGCACGTCGGGCCCGCGTTCTGAGCGTTGAATTCGGGGGTCTTGAACGTAGGACTCACGCGTTCTGAACGTAGGACACGCGCGTT
This sequence comes from Saccharothrix sp. S26, assembly GCF_021390395.1. GTDB lineage: Bacteria > Actinomycetota > Actinomycetes > Mycobacteriales > Pseudonocardiaceae > Actinosynnema. Next base: position 285,660 of record NZ_JAJUWT010000005.1, on the reverse strand, counting down.
CTGAACGTAGGACACGCGCGTTCTGAACGTAGGACTCACGGGGGTGGGGGTTTGGCGGTGCGGCGGACTTCGGCCAGGTCGGCGGCGGTGACCAGGCGGACCTCGGCGGCGCGGCGGGCGACCGCGAACCTGGTGTTCTGCAGGCGGCCCGCGTGCGGTGACCGGAACGGGTCGTCCGCCGCGCCGAACGCGATCGCCGAGATCGCCCGGATCGCGTCGTCCACCCGTTGGGGCCGGTGCAGGTTCCACGCGTAGCCGTGCCACTCGCGGACCCGCTCGAAGATCTCCCGGTTCGACGGCGGCCTGGGGTAGTCGTCCGCGCCGACCAGCCACGGCTCGCACAGCGCCAGCGCCACGTACCAGTCCCGACCGCCCCGCACCAGCCCCGGGCCGGTCCGGGTGTCGTCACCGGCGGCACCGGCGGGCACCTCCAGCGCCACGGGCGCGTGCTCCACGTCGATGGTGAGCTGGAGGTCGGCGAACCCGTCGCCGGCGGCACGCCTGCCCAGCAGCAGCACGAGCTGGTTCTCCCCGGCGTCCAGCAGCGCCGACGCCGACCGGGTCAGGATCACCCGCCGCGCCCCGCCCGGCGCGTCGAACAGGCTCGACAACTGCGCCTCGCCCGCGCCCAACCACGTCAACGACGCCACGTCCGCGCCCACCGCCAGCTCACCGACGAGCCGCGACACGTGCGGCGCGCAGTCCGGCAGCGCCACGACCACCCGCCCGGCCCGGGTCGGGCCCACCACCGCGTGCGGCGCGCGTCCGAACAGCAACGACTCACCCGGCCCCAGCACCACCGACGCCAGGCCCGCGCCCCGCACCACCACCCGCGGCACGGCGCTACCCCGGGCAGCCGGGCGGGTCGCCGCGGTCCGGCCCCAGCGCACGCCACTCCTCGGCCAGCGTGTCGCGGTCGAGCGCGCCGCACAGCACCTCGACCGCGTGGTCGGGGACGAGGTCCCACAGGCGGGCGGTGCCGTCCGCGCTCACCGACGCGGCCAGGTCGCCGCCGGGGGCGAACGCCACGTCGTTCAGCTCGGCCCCGTGCCGGTCCAGCCGGGCCAGCTGCCGTCGACCGTCGACCTCCCACAGCCGCACCGCGGTGTCCTGGCTCGCGGTGGCCAGGGTCCGGCCGTCCGGGCTCCACGCCACCCGCCGCACCGGCGCGTCGCTGCCGGTCAGGGTGCCGACCTCGGCACCGTCGCGCACCCGCCACAGCTTCACCAGCCGGTCACCTCCCCCGGTGGCCAGCACCGAGCCGTCCGGGCTGTACTCGGCGTCGATCGCGACGCCGTCGTGGCCGGGCAGGGTGCGCCACGGCGCGCCGGGGTCCGCCAGGTCCCACAGCCCGACCCGGCCGCCCGCCAACGTGACCGCGAGCGTGCGGCCGTCCGGGTGGAACGCGAGGCCGGTCGGGTAGTTGGGCTCGACCCCGTTGAGCGGGGTGTTGCGCGGCTCCTGGGCCGTCGCACGCCGGTTCACCACCTCCAGGTCGGCCGCGTCGAGCAGCAGCACCTCGTCGCGGTCCTCCTTCGACCCGGTCGGTGCGCGGCCCGCGACGGCGATCGTCTTCCCGTCGGGGCTGAACTTCACGGCGGTGAACTCGGTGCCGGGCCGGGAGAACCGGCGTGCCTGCGCGCCCGTGTCCGCCCGCCACACCACGAGCGTGCCGTCCTCGGCCACGGTGACCAGCTCCGTGCCGTCCGGGCTGAACGCCACGTCGTAGACGTCGTCGCCGTGCCCCTTCACCTCGTGCACCAGCCGGGAGTCGCGGTGGTCCCACAGCCGCACCACGCCGTTGCCGCCGGTGGTGGCCAGCAGCGACCCGCCGGGCTGGAACGCCGTGCCGAGCAGCACGGCGTCCCGCGGGCCCAGCGTCGTCCGCTGGTAGGCCCAGACCGTGATCACGCCCGCGGAGTCGGAGGTGAGCAGCGTGCGGCCGTCCGCGGTCATCGCCACGGCGAACGTGGTCACCGACCCGGCGGCGTACTGGGTGATCAGGTCGCGGGTCGCCAGGTCCCACGAGTACACGCTCGACCCCACCGCGCCCGCCACCACGGCCGAACCGGACGGGGTGAACGCGACCGAGCTCAGCCCCGCCTCGGCCGCGGTGAACACCTCGCGCGCGGCCCAGGTCGCGGTGTCCCACAACCGGACCGTCGCGTCCATGCCCGTGCTGGCCAGCAGCCCGCCGCCCGGCGCGAACGCCAGCGAGTTCACCTCGCCGGTGTGCCCCTTCAGGTGCGCGACCCGCGCGCCGTCGTCGATGCGGTGCACCACGACGTCGTTGCCGCTGGTCAGCGCGACCAGGCCCGCGTCGGCGAGCAGCGCCATCCGGATGGAGGGGCCGACCTCGAACACCGCCCGCTCGGTGAACCCGGCCGTGTCCCACACCACGACACCGCGGTCGGTGAAGGCGGCGAACGTGTCGCCGTCGGGCGAGAGCGCCGCGTCCACGGCCCGGCCCGGCACGGTGAACACCCGCTTGCGCCCCGGCACGTCCCACAGCTCGACCTTCGAGGTGATCGCGTCGGCCGTCGCGAGCAGCCGGCCGTCGGCGCTCAGCTCCGCCGTGCGGTACCAGCCGCCCTTGTCGTCCAGCAAGGCCAGCTCACGGCGCGCGGGCAGGTCCCACAGCCGCAGCGTGCCGTCACGGCCGCCGGACACGGCCACCGCCCCGTCACCGCTGACCGCCAGCGCGTTGACCGCGCCGACGTGCCCGGTCATCCGGCCGCGGTAGGCGTCGGTGATCGCGGACAGCACCGCGCCGCGGCCCTCGACGGTCGGGCTCGCCCGCCACGCGCCCAGCGCCGCCAGCGCCGCCCGCCGCGGGTCCACCGTCCTGGCCACCGCCGACTCCGCCGCGAGCTGCCGCGACAGGTTCTGCTGCCGCCCGCTGTCGGCCCGGTCCCGCTCCGCCTGCGCCGACCGTTGCAGCCGCGTCGCCACCACGACGGCCACCGACGCGACCACCAGCAGCAGGCTCAACGCGACCACCAGGCCGCGCAACCGGTTGGTGCGCCGCCGTGCCGCCACCAGGCCCGCCTGCTCGGCCGCCGTCGACCGGGCCAGGAACTCCCGCTCCACCGGCTGCAACCGCACCCGGTCGCGCGCCGACTCCAGCCACGCCGTCAACGACGCCAGCCGCACGCCCCGGTACAGGTCGTCGTCGTGCTGCCCCGACTCCACCCACGCCCGCACCGAGTCGGTGAACCGGCGGTGCTGCACCAGCCCCGCGCGGTCCTCCTCGATCCAGTCGCGCAGCCGCGGCCACGCGGTGAACAGCGCCTCGTGGCTCAGCCGCGCGCCCGAGCCGTCCACGGTCACCAGCCGTGCCGCGATCAGCCGGTCCAGCACGTGCTGCTGCGCGGCGAACTCGCGCGGGTCCACCCGCCGCCGCACCACCGCGCCGTCGTCCAGCACGGCCACCAGCCGCAGCAGGATCGCCCGCAACGCGTGCCGCCCGGCCGGGTCCAGTGCCGAGTGGATCTCCTCGGCGGTGCGCGACACCGCGCCGTCGATCCCGCCCGCGCGGCGGTAGGCGGCCAGCGTCAGCACCGGGCCGTCGCGGTGCAGCCACGACTCGCGCAGCGCGTGCGCCAACCGGGGCAACGCGCCCGGGTCGTAGCCGAGCTCGCCGCGCACGCCCAGGTCGGCGATCATCCGCTCCGGCAGGCCGGGTTCCACCTCGACCCCGAAGTCCTTGGCGGGGCTGACGATCGCCTGCCGCAGGCCGGTCGCGTCCAGCGGGCCCAGCAGCACCGGCGCGGCCAGCGCGGGCCGCAGCGGCGCCAGCTCGATGCACCGGTCCACCAGGTCCGCCCGCACGGCCAGCACGACCAGCGCGGGCCGTGCGGTGGTCAACGCGGTGGTGAACGCCAACCGGTCCGGCTCGGGGGCGTTGAACACCTCCTCGAACTGGTCGACCACGATCACCGGCCGGGCGGTGGCGCAGTGCTCGCCGAAGCGCAGCGGTGACTCCCGGATGACCCGCGCCCACCGCGCCGCGTCGACCGGCGTGCGCGCGGCCATCGCGGCGGCCAGGTTGCCGACCGGGTCCACGCCCGGTGTCAGCACCACCTGCGGCCACGTCTCGTCGTCGTCGCCGGCCAGCGCGGGCAGCAGACCCGCTTTGAGCACGGACGACTTGCCCGCGCCCGAAGCGCCGACCAGCACGACCGGCTCGCCGCCGCGCACCTGCTCGGCCAACCGGACCAGCAGTTCGGTGACGACGTGCTCGCGACCGTGGAACAGGTCGGCGTCGTCGCGCTCGAAGCCGCTCAAGCCCGGGTACGGGATGGCGGGCGACCGCGGGTGCGCGGCGCGGGGCTTGGCCGTGGAACGCAGGATCGCCCGCACCAGCCGGCCCTGGTCGTCGCCCGGACCGGGTGACGTGGGCTGGGCGGCCCGCGCGGTGTCACCGTCGAACGCGGCCTCGCGCGCCGCGGTGATCAGCGCCGTGGCCGACTCGAACCGCCGCGCCGGGTCCTTGGCCAGCCCGCGCAGCACCACCGCGTCCAGGGCGGGCGTCACGGTGGGGCTGAACACCGACGGCGCGGGCGGCGGTTGCAGGAGGTGGGCGGCGACCTTGGCGGCCGGGTCGGCGGCCGGGTGCGGCAGGCGACCGGTCAGGCACTCGAACAGCACGCACGCCAACGAGTACTGGTCCGAGCGGCCGTCGACCGGTCCGCCGGACAGCCGTTCCGGGGCGAGGTAGTCCCAGGAGCCGACCAGGTCGCCGGACCGGGTCAGGGCGGTGGCCTCCGGCGAGGTCTCCCGCGCGATGCCGAAGTCGGCCAGGTAGGCGTGGTCGTCGGCGGTGATCAGGATGTTGGACGGCTTCACGTCCCGGTGCACCAGGCCGTGCCCGTGGGCGGCGTCCAGCGCGGCGGCGACCTGGGCCAGGATCTCCAGCGCCCGCACCGGGTCCAGCGGGCCCGCGCCCAACGCGCGCCGCAGGTCGGTGCCCTCGACCAGCATCATGTCGAGGAACAGCCGGCCGTCGACCTCGCCGAAGTCGTTGACCGGGATGACGTGGGGGTGGCGCAGGGCGGCGGCGATGCGCGCCTCGCGCTGGAACCGGGCGCGGTACTCGTCGTCGGTGGCGGCGGGGGACAGGCGCTTGAGCGCGACCACCCGGTCGTGGACGGTGTCGCGGGCGCGGTGCACGACGCCCATGCCGCCCTGCCCGAGCAGCTCGCCGATCTCGTACCGACCGAAGTCCGCCAAGCCGGATCGCGCCCCTTCACCTCGCCCCGGTCGAACCTTACTGGGACGAGGTGCGCGGCCGGGAGGGCCGAAGGCCGCGGGCGGGCCGTGGCGAGCCCACCCGCGGCCGGTGCCGGCTCAGATGCCGCAGGACGACGCCGACCAGAAGCGGCTGCCCCGGTGGTCGACGTGGGTGTGGTCGCCGTGACCCGGGTAGCCCGGGCCGAGGATGCCGTTGAAGCCGTGGTTGCGCGCCTGCTGCGCCAGGCGGCACAGCGAGTGCGGACCCGCACCCAGGTCCACCGCGTCGCCGTACAGGTGCCGGGAATCGGCCGCGCCGCCCACCGCGCTGTTGCACGAGGTGCTGCGGAACCCGCTCGTGACGCGGATCGACTGGTCGCCCAGGGCGTGCCGCAGCGCCTGCAACTTCCACATCGACACCAGCGCGTTGAACTTCGCCGTGGCCGCCGAGACCTTGCCCCCGGCCCACGTCGAGTTGCAGTTGTTCAGCTCGGCGTAGGAGAAGTTGACAGGCGTGCAGTCGTCGTCCTGCAGGGCGTAGATCCGCGAGTACGTCGCGTTGCCCGCCACGCCGTCCGCCGCCAGGCCGTAAGCCTGCTGGAAGCGCACGAGCGCCGACCGGGTCGCCGGCCCGAAGGAGCCGTCGAGGGCGAGCACGGAGCCGTAACCGGGGTAGCCGGACAGCCGGATCTGCAACTGGCGCACGTCCTCGCCGGACGCGCCCTCGGACAGGGTTCGGTTCCAGGTGTAGCAGCCGTCGGCTTGCGCCGTGCCGCCGCCCGCCACGAGAACCACGGCGACGAGCGCCAGCGAGGCGAGGTAGGAGACTAGTCGGAGCACAGGGACCTCCAGACCGGGTTGGGGGACGGCTCTGGAGCCTGACGGAGAGGTAAACTTGCGTCAATCTGTCGCAGATGTCTGAATATTTCACACCATGCGAACAGTTTGTGAACGACCGGTCGTCGTTCCGTGCTCGTACCTCACCACGACGTGCCTCCGGCCGGCCGGGCGGGCCTTCGGGGCCGCGAAGCCGCCGTCGTCTCACCGTGGTCTGGCCTTCGGGCTGCTGCGGGCCAGCGAGCGACCCTGCCCGCGTGAGCGCACGACCGGCGCGTGCGAGGGCGGCAGGGGCAACGGCTGGGACTCCTGCTGTTGGCGCGGCACGCGGGCCAGTTCGACCGGGTCGGCGAACTGGGTGCGGTTCGGCTTCGGTTCGCCGCGCGCCGCCTCGGCCCGCGCCGCGACTTCCTTGAGCAACGCGTTCTCCAGCCGCAACGCCTCCGTGCGCACCGCCGCGAACCGCATCGACTGCTCCGACCGAGTCCGCCCCGCCGCCGCCCGCGGCGCCGCCTCGAACCGCACGGATTCCACGCGCGGCGATTGGGCGGTGGTGGGTTGAGGCACGGCCGGTTGGGTGGTGGTCGGTTGCGCGGCGGCGGCTGGTTGGGGTGCCTGGTGCGGCAGTCGGCGTGGGGGAGTGCTCGCGGTGACCCGGTTCTGCCGCCACAGCTCCGTGGACAGCTTGATCATCGCGGTCGGCGCGTCCAGTCCCACCATCCCGACCAACCGCCCGTCGGCGATGAACCCGGTGATGGTCCGGTGGTCCTTCTGCGACCCCGCCAAGGTCGTCGTGTCCTTGCCCAGCGCGGGCAGGCCCGAGCCCTGGATGCGCATCCCGTACTGCTCGGTCCAGAACCGGGGTACAGGGGTGAACGGCCGCGAACTCTCCCTGCCCGCCAACAGGTTCTCCGCGGCCGCCCGCCCCATCTCCACCGCGTTGAGCCAGTGCTCCACCCGACGCGGCTGCCCTCCGAACCGGAGGTTCGGCCACCGCGCGACATCACCCGCGGCCACGACGTCGGACCCGCCGACCACGTGGCACGTGGGGTCGCACAGCACGCCGTCCTCCAGCACCAGACCCGACCCGCGCAGCCAGGCCACCGACGGCGAGGCGCCCACCGCGATCACCACGACCGCGGCGAAGAACACCTGACCGTCGGAGAGGTGGATCGCCACCCCGCCCGCCTGCCGCACCCAGTGCCGGATCTTCACGCCCATCGCCATCCGCACACCGCGCACCCGGTGCGCCTCGGTGACGGTGTCGGCGATGTTCTTGCCGACCGCGCTGCCCAACAACGCGGACGACCGGCTCACGATGGCCACGTCACGGCCCATCGTCTTCACCGACGCGGCCATCTCGCAGCCGATGAGGCCGCCGCCGACGACCACGACCAGCCCCTGCGTCGCGTTGATCGCCCGCTTGATCGCGATCGCGTCGTCCACGGTACGCAGCACGTGGATGCGCGGGTCCTGGCGCGGCGCGCCCGCCAGGTGACGCGGTTCGACCCCGGTCGCGATGACCAACCCGTCGTAGCGCAGCTCCTCGCCACCGGGCAGCCCCACCACCCGCCGGTCCGGCTCCAGGTGGGTCGCCGCGGTGCCCAGCCGCCACACCGCGTTCAGCTCGCGGCTGATGGTCAGCCGCAGGTCCGACGCGATCAGCTCGCCGTTGATGGCCTCCTTGGACAGCGCCGGCCGGTGGTAGGGCAGGTGCCGCTCCGCGCTCACGATGACGATCTCACCGCGGAAACCCAGCTCCCGCAGCCGTTCGCCCGCGCGCAGGCCAGCCAACCCGCCACCCGCGATGACCACGCGTTCCTCGTTCTTCACCGCACACGCTCCCGCAGCTCGATCGCCCGCATCGGGCACGCCCGCGCGGCGGCCCTCGCCTGCGCGAACTGCTCGGGCGGCGGCCGGCGCTCGTAGCGCAACCGCTCGTCGTCGACCAGCTGGAACAGGCCCGGCGCCTCGGCCTGGCAGATGCCGTAGCGGTGGCAGCGCTCGTTGTCGACGCTGATGTCCAACGCGCTGCCGCCCGCGCCGTCCGGCTCGGGCTCGAACCCGGGCTCCGGTTCCAGCATCCCCAGCCTCACCAGCCAGTGCGGCGGCAGGAAGCGGGCGACGGCCATGGTCGCCGTGGGGACCAGGATCGTGAGGCCCGCCAACCACAGCACGGCCAGGTTGCCGTTGGCGATCGCGCCCAGCCAGGAGTGGACCACCGTGACGGCGACCGCGACGTAGGCGAGCTGGTGCAGCCGCAGCCACTTGCGGTAGTAGACCTTCTTGCGCAGGCCCGCGGTGATCGCGATGGTCAGCATGATCTCCAGGCCGAGGATGCCCAGGGCGTGCCGGAGCACGCCGCCGTCGTAGAACGGCACCAGGACCTTCAAGTACGAGAAAGCTCCGAGCTGCAACAGGGTGAACGCGAACGCGTGCAGCGACCCGAACGTCAGGGCCGCGGTCGCCAGCACCATGTGGCTGTTGCGCAACCCCTGTCTGCCGGAGACCTTGTTGGCCCAGCCCGTGGCGATCAGCACGCCCCAGCACAGGGTGGCGCACATGGTCGCGTAGGCCAGGCGCGCCGAGATCTGCGCCACGTGGCGCACTCCGGCGTCGTGGTCGCCGCCGGTCGCCTGGGCGATCAGCAGCGGAACCTGGGTGAGCACTGGTGTCTACCTCCGAGATGGCGGGAGAGAACTCGCAGGCGGTGGGCGGGGTGGTCGACCCGCCCGGCGGGCCGCGCAGGAGTGGTCACGACCTGCCGGGCGGGTTCGAGGGTGGGGAAGTTCTCCGCGATGGGAGACGCGTGGCACCGGTCCGGGCACCACCTCCTCTCACTTGACGTCGGCGCGGGGCCGCAGCAGGCGCAGGATCGCGATCGTCACCACCGCGCCTGCCAGGCACATGAGGAGCACGACGAGGGGACTGGGCCCGCCCGCGGGCAGCCGGGCCGAGGCGCGCACCGGGTCGGCGTTCACCGCCGCGGCGGGTGCCGCGCCCGCGGCCACCGGCTTGGCCAGACCCATGTCGGTGACCAGGTTGGTGCTCTCCAACAGGGTCATGTGCTTGAGCACGATCTGGTTGCACACCTGGGCGAACTGGCGGATCGCCTCGTTGCGGGTGGTGGCCCGCACGGTCGCGATCGCCGGGAAGATCGAGCCGTGCGCGGCCCGCAACCGGTTGGCGAACGAGTCGTCGAACGCCGCGCCGGTCCGCGCGCGCATCTCCGCCATCCACGACTGCTGGTCGGCGTTGGCCTCGTCCGGCAGCGCGACACCCATCTGGGACGCCAGCCGCACCACCCGCTCGTCGAGGAACGTGTGGTCGCTCGCCAGTTGCGCGCCGACCTCCTTGACCCGCGTGCTCGCCGCACGGGTCTGCGCCTCCTCGCCCATGGGCATCTCCCACAGGCCCGCCAGCCGCACCTTGACCAGCAGTTCCTTGTCCTGCGCGGTGATCGGGCCGAGCGGCGTCTGCTCGACCGGTCCCGCGCCGGGCGGGTCGTCGGCGTGCGCGACACCGGGCAGCGCGGGCAGCACCAGCAGGCCCAAGGCCAGCACGACGGCCGTGAAACGCTTGGCAGACATGGCTTTCTCGTCCTAGTAACCGTCACCGGTGGACGGTTGGCCGAGTGCCGCGCCGTCGTCGGCCTGCGCCTTCTTGCCCTCGGGCGTCACGGCGAACCACGTGCCGCCCTTGCCCTGTCCGGCGAGGTCGCCCGCCTTCTTGTCGCCCGCGTACCGGTACAGGGGCCAGCCGACCAGCGTGACCTGCTTGCGGCCGTCCGCGCGGGCCACCGAGCCGACCAGCGTCGGGTCCACCCCGGAGGTCATCGTGTGCTCGCCGACCAGCACCGGCGGCCACGTCTTCAGGCACTCGGCGTCGCAAGTGGACTTCGACGGTTTCGCGGTGTCCTTGTCGTAGCGGTACAGCGCGAAGCCGCCCGCGTCCGCGACGAACCAGCCCACCTGCTTCGACTCGGTGGCCGAGAGCATCTGGTGCGGCTGGTTGCCGAATTCCGGCTGTTGTTGGAGAGTCGTCGAACCGGAACCGGCGCCACCCGCCGGGTTCTGGCTCGCGGTGTTGTCGACACCAGTCGCGCCACAGGCGCTGACCAGCACCGACACCGCTGCGGCCGGAACCAGCAGCAACGCCTTCCGGGTACGTCGACCACGCATCATTGGTCCTTTCTCCTGCCGGCTGGTCCGCCGAAAGGACTAGTGGACCGGGAGACCGGGTCCGTGCCTTTGAAGCGGATACCGTGGAGTACGGACACGATGCGATGACGGTTCACGAACAAATCGACGACTTTTTTTGCGGCCAAACTCTCGACGCGGCCGCCCCCGGCGCGCTTGGATGCTCGGCGTGGCGCGGCACAGACGCAGCACTTCCCCCCGAAGAGATCGCAGTTGGCCGGACTCCAGTCTGGAAGACGAGCTGATCCGCAGGCTCTACCAGGAGTTCGGCAGCGCGCTGCTCGGGCATGCCATGAGGTTGACGGGCAGCGACCGGCAGTGGGCAGAGGACATCGTCCAGGAGACGCTCGTCCGGGCTTGGCGCAACGCCGAGAAGCTGGAGCGGGACCCCGTCCTGCTGCGCTCCTGGCTGTTCACCGTGGCCCGGCGGCTGGTCATCGACGACCGTCGCAAGCGGAGCGTCCGACCGCAGGAGTCGGAGTTGACGCCGTCCGACGAGGCCCCGCAACGCGACGAGGCGGACCGCACCCTGGCGGCCATCGTCGTCGCCGAAGCGATGAACGGACTGACGGAAGAACACCGGGAGGCTATTCTCGAGACGTACTTGAGGGATCGGACCGTCGGGGAAGCCGCAGCGGTGCTCGGGGTACCGCCCGGCACGGTGAAGTCCAGGGTGTACTACGCGCTTCGCGCCCTGCGGCGTGCGTTGCAGGATCGGGGCTGAACAGGTGACTTCGCAGCCGTTCCACGTCGACGTGGCGGCGTACGTCCTCGGTGTCCTCGACGAGGACGAGGTCGACGCGTTCGAGAACCACCTCGCCCAATGTCGTCGATGTGCGCTCGACCTGCGTGATTTCGCCGAACTGCCCGACTTGCTCGACGAGGCCGACGCCAACGGCATGCTGCGCGCCAACGCGGGGGAGCGGCCCGACGGTCGTTCGGTGCGCGCGATGCTCGACTCGGTCTCCGAAACCAGGGCGCGCAAGCGCCGCACCGTCGCGCTGCTGGCCGCCGCCGCCGCGGTGGTGCTCGTCGCGCTGACCGCGGTCGTGTCGGTGAACGTCGCCGCACCGTCCGACCCGGTCGCCGCCCCGTCCACGCCCCGGGTGCCGGAGCGGTCCAACGTGGCCAAGGGCGCGCCCGACTCGTCCGGCACCATCACCCGCACCGACTCCACGACCGGCGTGTCCGCCCGGCTCTCGGCCACGCCCGAGCCGTGGGGCACGTCGTTGCAGCTCGAGGTGAGCGGCGCGAAGGGACCGACGCGGTGCGAGCTGGTCGCGAAGTCGCGCACGGGCGAGGCGATGGTCGTCGGCTCGTGGCTGGTGCCGACGGCGGCCGCGGCCAAGGACCCCGTGACGTTGCAGGCCTCGGTGGGCCTGCGCTGGCACGACATCTCGGAGTTCGTCGTCCGCGACACCGCACAAGGCACCACCCTGGTCCACCTCCCCACCTGACCCCCACGCGTGAGTCCTACCTTCGCGTCGCGTGAGTCCTACGTTCGGAACGCGCGTGTCCTACGTTCGGAACGCGCGTGTCCTACGTTCAGGACCCCCGAGTTCAACGTTCAGGACACGCCCGGCGCACCACCGTTCAAGACCCGAGCCGTCGGCACGGCGTTGAATCCCTCTCGGGAGACGGCGTCGTGCCGTCGTGCGAGGAGGTCGTGGTGGAGGTCGGATTCGTCGGTCTCGGCATCATGGGGCAGCCGATGGCGCTCAACCTGGCCCGGTCCGGCCGGCCGCTCGTGGTGTGGAACCGGTCGCCGCACCGGGCCGAGCCGCTGCGGGAAGCGGGCGCACGGGTCGCCGCCACACCCGCCGAGGTGTTCGCGAGCGCCGACGTCGTGATCCTCATGCTCGCCCACCAGGACGCGATCGACGCCGTCCTCGAACGCCGCACGGACCGGTTCGCCGACCTCGTCAACGGCCGCACGGTGGTGCACATGGGCACGACCTCGCCGGGCTACTCGCGCGACCTGGCCGCCGACATCCGCGCCGCCGGCGGCGACTACGTCGAAGCGCCCGTCTCCGGCTCACGCGGCCCCGCCGAGGCGGGCGAGCTCGTCGGCATGCTCGCGGGCGACCCCGACGCCGTGGCACGGGTGCACGACGTGGTCGCGCCGATGTGCGCCGAGGTCGTCGACTGCGGCCCCACGCCCAACGCCCTGCTGATGAAGCTGGCCGTGAACCTGTTCCTGATCACCATGACCACCGGCCTCACCGAGTCGTTCCACTTCGCCGAGCGCCACGGCCTGGACCTCGGCACGCTGGTCGAGGTGCTGGACAAGGGCCCGATGGCCAGCAAGGTCTCCCGCGCGAAGACCACCAAGCTGCTCACCGACGACTTCGACGCCCAAGCCGCCGCCCGCGACGTGCTGACCAACAACGAGCTGATCGCCGACGCCGCCCGTGCCGCCGGGGTCGCCTCACCGCTGCTGGACGCGTGCCTGGCCCTGTTCACCCGCGCGGTCGAGCTGGGGCACGGCAAGGAGGACATGATCGCCGTCGTCCACGCCCTGCGGGAACGGTCAGATTCGGCGCAAACCCATCAGGACGCGTTCCATCAACTCCAGTGACGGGCGGCCCTTCTCGTCGATCGCGCGATCCTCGTGCACGTTGATCAGGCTCATGTCGGACATGTCGGCCAGCAAAACGCGCACGACACCCAACGGCAACCGCAGCGTCGCCGCGACTTCCGCGACGGAATGCGGATTGCGGCACAGGTCGCTGATGATGCGGTGTTCCGCGGTCGACGTGAGGGCGTCTCGCGCCGCCCTTTCATTCGTCGTCACGATGGTCTCGATGGCCAGCGTCGTCGCGGAACGCGTGCGCCCGCCGGTTCTGGTGTAGGGACGCACCCGGAGGGTCGACACACCAGCTCCTCAAAGCCGTCGGCGTTGATCTTGGTCACGCGGGGGTCAGGGTCGCTGACGCCGGTAGACCCTACGAGTGATCACCGCTCCTGTCTCGGTTTTCCCGCCATGTGGGAGCAACCGCGTGTTGTGGCGACGGTCCGTGCCCGGTCGTGTCCGGGCGGTGTTCGACGCCTCCCGCAGGCGTCGGATGATCGGTCCGCTTCACCGCCTGTTCCCCCTCCGTTCGGCTCCGGATCGCCTGGGACTGGGTCGTCCCAGGCGTCCGCCGGGGATCTACCCGATGGGTGTGGGATTCGCGATCACGCTTACCTCGCAGAACACGTCGAGGGTTTTCGGTGTCCTGGTGATGAGCTCACCACCGAGCGGCTTGTGGCCGAAACCGAACGTAGTGACGGGTGGAGCGCTCTCACAACGGTTGTTGACCAAGGTTTGAGGTTCGGGCGTCCCGCAGGGGCATGGGGGAATTGCCCCGACCGTGATTCCGCGGTCATTCCCGACGCGCCACCACGCGGGCATCCGTCACATTTTGCCCCTGCGCCGCCGCTCGTGACGCAGATGATCACCGTCGCGTCGGTGCTGCTCTCGGTGTTCGGCGCGCTGCTCGTCCTGGTGGTGGCACTGGTCGCGTGGGCCGCGCGACCGGACGGTCCACTCAGGACTGTCCAGGCGCGTTCGGCTTCCGCACCGCCGCGGGCAGGGTGAACTGGATCGTCTCCCGTGCCGTCTCGCGCACCTGGACGTCCCACGCGCCCAACGCCTCGATCACCTCGTCCACCAGCCGGGGCGGCGCGGACGCGCCCGCGCTCACCCCGATCACCCGGACGCCGTCCAGCCACTCCTCGCGGATGTCGGTGACGTCGTCGACCAGGTGCGCGGCCGTGCCCATCCGGCGGGCGGTCTCCACCAGGCGCACGGAGTTCGACGAGTTCGGCGACCCCACCACCAGCACCAGGTCCGCGTCCCGCGCCACGTCGCGCACCGCGTCCTGCCGGTTCGTGGTGGCGTAGCAGATGTCCGCCGACGACGGCCCCCGCAACGCCGGGAACTTCGCCCGCAACGCCGCCAACACCTCGGCCGTCTCGTCCACCGCGAGCGTGGTCTGCGTCAGGTACGACACCCGCGTCGGATCCGGCACCTCCAACGCCTCCACGTCCGCGACCGTCTGCACCAGCACGGTCTGCGCGGGCGCTTCACCGAGCGTGCCCTCGACCTCCTCGTGCCCGGCGTGCCCGATGAGCACCACCGTGTCACCCCGCGCGGCGTACCGCTTCGCCTCCGCGTGCACCTTCGTCACCAACGGGCACGTCGCGTCGACCACCTCCAACCCGCGCCGCGCGGCCTCCTCCCGCACCGCCGGCGACACCCCGTGCGCCGAGAACACCACGACCGCCCCATCCGGCACCGCGTCCAACTCGTCCACGAACACCGCGCCCCGCGCCTCCAGCCCGGCCACCACGTGGGTGTTGTGCACGATCTGCTTGCGCACGTGGACGGGCCCACCGCGCTGGTCCAGGAGGCGGTCGACGATGTCGATCGCGCGTTCCACCCCGGCGCAGAACGACCGGGGCGACGCCAGCAGCACAACGGGGAGGGCCACGGCACGGCTCCTAGTCAGGTCGGTGTCTCGCCGAGCTCGGCGGGCAGGTCCGGGCTCTGGGGGGCAGGGCTGGGGTGGAGAGGTCCGGTACGGGTCGGTCTGGGTGCGGGGGTGGGTCGGGTGGTCTGGAGATCGTGCAGGTGCGGCGGGTGCGGCTGGTGCGTGGGTGGGTCTGGCAGACGGGTTGGCGCGGTGCGCGGGCTGGATGTGGCGGGCGACGGGCGGGCGGGTTCGGTGGCGGGCCGGGCGTGGCGGGCCCCGGGCGGCTGTGGCGAGTCGGGTGGCCGTGGCGAGTCGGGCGGGCGTGGCGGGTCGGGCGGCTGGCTGGCCGGTCGGGTGAGCAGGTCGGGTGGGGGGTAGGGCGGGTGGTCGGGTCAGGTGGCGAGGGCCTGGCAGGGCGGGGCTGGCGGGGCGGGGCTGGTGGGGCGGGGCCTGGTGAGGCGGGGTCGGGGTGGCAGGTAGGTCGGGCGGTTGCGTGGCGGGTCCAGTGAGCCGGTCGCGTGGCGGGCCGGTCGGGTGGTCGGGCAGGTGGTGGGTGGGGCGGGGTGGTGGTTGGTTGGCGGCCTCGTTGTTTCAACCGACGTGTGAGGTGGTTGGAAACGGCGTTATGTTTGAGTGGGTTGTGAGGTTCACCCGTTCGTGGTTGACCTCCCTTTGATAAGTGCTGGTCAGGGCGGTGGTGGTCAGTAGTCGCGGCGGGTGGCCAGGCGGGCGACGGCGTCCAGTTCGCGGGCGGCGCGGGCTGAGGGGGCGGCGGCGTGCAGGTGTTCACGGGCGCGGGCCAGGAGGTCGTCGGCGCGGCCTTGGCTCCAGGCACGCGCCCCCGAGGTCTCGATCAGTTTCGCGGCACGGGCCAGGTCGGTCGGGCTCAGTGGTTGCTCGCGGTGGTACAGGGTGTGCAGTTCGAGGGCCTCCGGGGTGCTGGAGGTCAGGGCGGCGACGACGGGCAGGGACTTCTTGCGGTTCTGCAGGTCCGAGTAGACCGGCTTGCCGGTCACCTCCGGGTCGCCCCAGATGCCCAGCAGGTCGTCCACGAACTGGAACGCGAGCCCCACCCGCTCGCCGAACGATTGCAGGTGCTCCACCTGCTCGGCCCGCCCGCCGCCGAACAACGCGCCCAACGCGCACGCCGCACCCAGCAGCGCGGCGGTCTTGCCCTCGGCCATCCGCACGCACTCCGCCAGCCGCACCTCCGCCCGCTCCTCGAACGCGAGGTCCGCGCTCTGCCCGTCCAACAACCGCTGCACGGCCTCCGACAGCACCCGGATCGCCTGCTGCGCCTTCGGGTGGCCGCTGCCCGCCAGCACGTCCAACGCCATCGTCAGCAACGCGTCACCCGCCAGGATCGCGGGGTTCACGCCGAACACGTGCCACGCCGTGGGCCGGTGCCGCCGGGTCGTGTCACCGTCCATCACGTCGTCGTGCAGCAACGAGAAGTTGTGCACCAGCTCCACCGCCACGGCGGCCGGCAGTGCCGCGTCCGCCGAGCCGCCCACCGCCTGCGCGCCCAGCAGCACGAGCGCCGGCCGGATCGCCTTGCCCGCGTCCGCGCCCGTCGGCCTGCCGTCCTCGTCCCACCACCCGAAGTGGTAGCCCGCGATCGCCCGCATCGAGTCCGGCAACCGGTCCACCGCCGACCGCAGCGCCGGGTCGAGGCCGGCGCGGCTCCAGTCCAGCACCTCGCGCGCGGACCGGTGGTCGAGGCTCACGTCCAGGTCGGTCATCGCCACAACTCCTTCGGGGGGAAGCGCCCGGCCACCGGCACGGGCAGGGGAGGGCGGCAGCCGGGCGTGGCGGCCCGGCTGCCGTGCGCGACGGCGTGGTCAGGACCGGCCGATCTCCACGTGCTCCAGCACCCCGAGCGCGTCGGGCACCATCACGGCGACCGAGAAGTAGGCGCTGACCAGGTAGGACACGATCGCCTTCTCGTCGATGCCCATGAACCGCGCGTTCAGGCTGGGCTGCACCTCGTCCGGGATGCCCGGCTGGTGCAGCCCGATCACGCCGTTGTCCTGCTCGCCGACCCGCATGGCCAGGATCGAGGTGGTGCGCTGCGGCGTGATCGGGATCTTGTCCGACGGCAGCAGCGGCACACCGCGCCAGGTGACGACCTGCGTGCCGTCCACGTTCGCGGTGCCGGGGTAGACGCCCCGCTTGCTCGCCTCACGGCTGAACGCGGCGATCGCGCGCGGGTGGGCCAGCATGAACGCCGTCTTGCGCCGCCGGGACAGCAGCTCGTCCAGGTCGTCCGGCGTGGGCGGGCCGGTGCGGGTGTGGATGCGCTGCTTGAGGTCGGCGTTGTGCAGCAGCCCGATCCGGCGGTTGTTGATCATCTCGTGCTCCTGCCGCTCGCGCAGGGCCTCGATGGTCAGCCGCAACTGCTGCTCGGTCTGGTTCATCGGGTGGTTGTAGAGGTCGGCGACGCGGCTGTGCACCCGCAGCACGGTCTGCGCCACCTCCAGCTCGTACTCGCGCGGCGACAGCTCGTAGTCCACGTAGGTCGCCGGCAGGTCCGGCTCGCCCTCGTGGCCGGAGGCGATCTCGATCGCCGCCTCGCCGTGCTTGTTCTGTGGCTTGCCCGCGCGGCTCGCGAACGAGTCGATGTGCGCGCGCAACGCGTCGGCCTGCCCGTTGAGCTCCCGCACCGACCGCCACGGCAGCACGAGCACGATCACCGGCGTGATCGCCTTGATCGTGTACTCCCAGTCCGACTCCGCGCCGTAGAGCGCCTCGTCGCCGAAGTGGTCGCCGTCGGCCAGCGTGTCGAGCACGGTCTGGTCGCCGTACTTGCCCTGGCCGATCTTGTTCACCTTGCCGTGCGCGACGAGGTAGACCTCCTCGGCCCGGTCGCCGGACGACACCACGACCTCGCCCGGCTGGAACTCCCGCTGCTCGAACCGGTCCGCGAGCGCGACCAGCACGTCGTCGTCCGGGAAGTCGCGCAGCAGGGGCAGTTCCCGCAGCTCCTGCGGGATGACGCGGATGTCCGCGCCGGTGCTGGTGAAGCTCACGCGCCCGTCGCCGAGCGCGTAGGTGAGGCGGCGGTTGACCCGGTACGTGCCTGCCTGGGTGGCCACCCAGGGCAGTTTGCGCAGCAGCCAGCGGGGCGAGATGCCCTGCATCTGCGGGGTGGACTTGGTGGTGCTCGCCAGGTTCCGCGCGGCCGCGGTGCTCAGGCTGTGCCGCCGCTGCTCGGCCTCGTCGGGGACGAGTCCGGGGTCTGTCACGGTCACTTCAGCTGCCCAATCTGGTCGGGGGGACTAGTCAGTCTTCGCGGCCGAGCTCCACGTGTTCCAGCACGCCGATCGCGTCCGGCACGAGGATCGCGGTGGAGTAGTAGGCGCTGACGAGGTAGGAGATGATCGCCTTCTCGTTGATGCCCATGAACCGCACGTTCAGGCCCGGCTGGTACTCGTCGGGCAGGCCGGTCTGGTGCAGGCCGATGACGCCCTGGTTGTGCTCGCCGGCGCGCAGCAGCATCACCGAGCTGGTGCGGGTCTTGGTGATCGGGATCTTGTTGCACGGCAGCACCGGCACGCCGCGCCACGCGGGCACGTGGTGACCGTTGAGGTCGATGGTGGCCGGGTAGATGCCGCGCTTGCTGCACTCGCGGCCGAACGCGGCGATGACCCGCGGGTGGGCCAGGAACGCGGTCGGCTCCTTCCACACGGTGGCCAGCAGGTCGTCCATGTCGTCCGGCGTGGGCGGGCCCGTGCGGGTGTGGATGCGCTGCTTGAGGTCGGCGCTGCTGAGCAGGCCGAAGTCGCGGTTGTTGACCATCTCGTGCTCCTGGCGCTCGCGCAGCGCCTCGATGGTCAGCCGCAACTGCTGCTCCACCTGGTCCATCGGGTGGTTGTAGAGGTCGGCGACGCGGCTGTGCACCCGCAGCACGGTCTGCGCGACGCTCAGCTCCAGCTCGCGCGGCGCGATCTCGTAGTCGACGAACGTGCCGGGCAGGTCCGGTTCGCCCTCGTGGCCCGACGCGATGTCGATCTCGGCCTCGCCGTAGGCGTTGGACTTGCCGCCGCCCGCGGCGGACATCCGCTGGATGTGCGCGCGCAGGCCGCCCGCCTCGCCGTTGAGCCGCTCGAACACCTCCCACGGCAGCACCAGGACGATCACCGGCGTGACGGCCTTGACGGTGAAGTCCCACTCGCCTTGGGGACCCGCCAGCACGTCGCCGCCGAAGTGCTCGCCGTCGGCCAGCGTGCCCAGCACGGTCTGCGCGCCGTACTCGCCCTGGCCGATCCGGTTCACCTTGCCGTGCGCGATCAGGTAGAGCGCGTCCTGCGGACGGCCCTCCTCGACGATGACCGCGCCGGGCTCGTACTCGCGCTGCTCGAACCGGTCGGCCAGCGCGTTGAGCGCCTCGACGTCCTCGAACCCGCGCAGCAGCGCCAGCTCGGTCAGCTCCTCCGGGATGACCCGGACGTCCGCGCCGATGTTGGTGAAGGTCAGCCGACCGTCGCCGACCTCGTAGCTGAGCCTGCGGTTGACCCGGAAGGCACCGCCCTTCGCCTCCACCCAGGGCAGGATCTTCAGCAACCACCGCGAGGTGATGCCCTGCATCTGGGGAACGGACTTGGTCGTGGTGGCCAGGTTCCGCGCTGCCGCCGTGCCGAGGCTCAGCCGAGGCTGCTCGGCCTCCAAGTCCGAATCGGTCACAGTCACCGCACACACCGCCAATCGGATTCGTTCATTGGTCCGGAACGACGGTAGTGAGCGTGAATGTGCAACGGGAAGCGGCCGATGTGACGACACCCCTGAGGGGCAATCGGCCCTGGTATGCGTACTCACGGTGGATCTAGTCCACCTCGCAAGTATTTAACGGGTGATCTTGCTGTGCTGTGGTGTTCAATTCGCCACGACGGGGAATGGCTACCGCGTTTGCCCTAGCGTTTTTCACCGGGGAGTGCCCTTGACGGGGGCGGGAGAACACGGTCGGCCATCGTTCCGCCGAGGTGCGGAGAGAAGTTCACTCGTAAGTGGGCATGAAAAACGCGGTGCCGGCGTGGTGCCGGCACCGCGTTGTGGGTCTGTGAACGGACGGGCGCGGGTCAGACCCCGTGCGGGCAGGTGTCCCGGTAGTCGGAGATCAGCGAGCTGTTGGCCGGGGACGGGCAGAGGAACTGCTCGTAGCGGGTGTCGTTGTCGATGAACCGCTTGAGCCACGCGATGCTGTACTTCGCGATCGTCGTGTTCGAGGAGTTGGGCGCGAAGTGGCTGGCGCCGTTCAGCTCCAGGTACGCCTTGTCCAGGGTGGACGGCAGCGAGTTGTAGAACGGGATCGAGTGCGAGGACACCGGCGCGACCGTGTCGTCCTCCGCGCCGACGACGAGGGTCGGCACCCGGTTGCTGCCCCACGTCTTGTCGGTGTGCCACGCGGTGAGCGGGATCGCCGCCTGGAGGGACGGTCGCTCCTCGGAGGCGCGCAACGTGCCGCCGCCGCCCATCGAGTGGCCCATGACGCCCAGTCGGGAGGCGTCGATCCGGCTGCGGACGTCACTGCGCTGGGTCAAGTAGTCCAGTGCCGCCAGGAGCTGGCTCGCCCGGCTGTCGGGCTGGTCGTAGAGGCTGTTGGTGGCGATCGTGATCACCACGAAGCCCTGCGACGCGATCCGGGGGCCCAGCCACGAGATGGTGGACTCCGTGCCGGTGAAGCCGGGTGAGATGGCCACCGCGCCGAAGGTGCCCTCGGAGGTGCTGGTGGGGTAGTAGATCGTGCCACCGCCGAAGCCGGTGACCAGCGAAGACACCGTGGTGGACGAGGTGGAGAACGGGCCGCGGACCGCCTCGATGCTGGAGGTGGTCGGTGCGGGGCCGCGCCGGTACTCCTCCTCGGCGTGCGCCGGCGTCACGCCGACCAACGACAGGGCCAGCGCGGGGATCAGCGCGGGGATCAGTTTGCGGAGTTGCACGTCGGTGTACACCTCGCTTGGCAGGGAACTGCGGACAGCGATGACCCTGCGCCACCGGGTGAGCGCCGCGCATCGGTGCAACCACCGGTCCGGGCTCGAAAACTAACACTGGTAGATAATTTTCGCCCGAGCCCTTCCGCCGGCCGCGGCCCTGCCGCCAGACTGGCTGCATGCTGCGCGGACGTGACCGGCAGCGCGTCGCCGTCGACGCGTTGCTCGCCCGTGCCCGGGCCGGGCACGGCGGGGCGCTGGTGCTGCGCGGCGGCCCCGGGTCGGGCAAGACCGCGATGCTCGCCGCCGCGCGGGAGGCCGCCGCCACCGCCGCGGGCGACCGCGAGGTGCTGCTGTGCGTGGACGACGCCCACCGGCTGGAGGACACCGACTGGCTGGTGGAGCTGGCCGCGGCCGCCGCCGACGAGCCGGTGGCCGTGCTGGTCGCCACCGAGGGCGAGCCGCTGGGCCTGCCGTGGGTGCGGCTGGACCCGCTCGACCACGCCGACAGCCTGCGCGTGCTGCGCGACCTGAGGCCCGGTCTCGCGCCCGGCCTCGCCGACGACGTCGCCGACCTGGCCAGGGGCAACCCGCTCGCGCTCACCGAACTGGCCCGCGCGCTGACCTCCGACCAGCTCGGCGGCACCGCGCCCGCGCCGGACGCGCTGCCCGAGGACAGCTGCCTGCGGGCCCGGTTCGGCGCCCGCTTCCACGCCCTGTCGCCGCAGGCGCGGTTCGCGGTGGCGTTGAGCGTGGTGGACGACGAGGTCGACGCCGACGCCCTGGCCCGGATGCCCGGGCTGGACCTGGCCGCGGTGGAGGAGGCCGCCGTGCTGCTCGACGGTGGCCCGCTGGTGCGCTCGGCGCTGCGCACCGGGATCCCGCTGGCGCTGCGCTACGCCGCCCACGCCGCGCTGGCCGAGCACCTGCCGCCGGGCCCGCGCCGCACCTGGCACGAGGCCGCCCGCGCGCCCGGCGTGCGCGACGCGTTCGCCGCACGCCTGGCCGACTCCGCGAGCCGGGCCCGCCGCTGCGGCGACTACCCGGCCGCCGCCCGCGACCACGACCGCGCGGCCGCGCTCACCGCCGACCCCGACGCCAAGGCGCGCCACCTGATCGCCGCCGCCACCGACCACTGGGCGTCCGGCGCTCCCCGCCGGGCCAGGGTCGCGCTGCGCACCGCCGCCCGGCTCACCGACAGCGACGAGCTGCGCGCCCGCGCCGAGCTGCTGCGCGGTGGCATCGACCTGGGCAACGGCCTGCCGGACGTGGCGGTGCGCAGGCTGCTGCACGCGGCGGGCGAACTGGTGGGCACGCACCGGTCGCTGGCGATCACCGCGCTGGGCTTCGCGGGCGAGGCGGCCAGCATCGCGGGCGACCACGCCCGGTACGCCGAGACCGCCGCGTTCGCCGCGCGCCTGCGCCGCCCCGACGAGCCCGACGACACCCGCATCACGCTCGACCACCTCGCGGGCATGGCCGCCACCTTCGCCGGGCGGCACGAACAGGCCCTGCCGGTGCTGCGGTCGGTGATCGAGCTGGCCGAACGGGTGCCGCACCCGCAGGCCAAGATCTGGGGCGGCCAGGCCGCCTACACCCTCGGCGACGCGTCCCGCGCCCACGAGCTGGCGACCAGCGCCGTCACCGCCGCGCACGAGCACGGGCTGACCGCCCTGGTGCCGTGGGCGCTGGTCTACCGCGCGTTGTCGGCGATGCTGCTGGACCAGCACTCGGTGGCGCTGTCGGCGGCGTTCGAGGGCGTGCACGCGGCCACCGCCATCGGCCAGCACAACGCCGTGGTCGACCACCTCACGATCCTCGCCCTGGTCGCCGCGCTGCGCGGTGACACCGACACCGCGGTGCACCGCATCGACGCCGCCGCCGAGCAGATCGCCGAACGCGGGCTCGGCCGCTCCGGCACGTTCGGCGCGTGGGCGTTCGCCTGCGTGGACCTCGCGCTGGACCGCCCGGCCGACGCGCTGGACCGGCTGCGGCTGATGGCGGCCGGGTCAGGCGGCGTGCACACCGGCATCAAGGTGATGGCCGCGCCGCACGTGGTGGAGGCCGCCGTCGGCTGCGGCCGCCCGTTGACCGCGGACCGGGCGCTGCGCCGGTACGAGAAGTGGGCGGGCACGACGGGCAGCGCGGCCCGGCTGGCGCTGTCGCACCGCTGCCGCGGCCTGCTCGCCGACGGGCCGCGCGCCGACGAGCACTTCCGCGAGGCGATCCGGCTGCACCGGGCCAGCGGCACCGCCATGGAGCTGGCCAAGACCGAGCTGTTCTACGGCCACCGGCTGCGGCGCGACCGCAAGCCGCGCGCGGCGCGCGACCTGCTGCGCGACGCGATGAAGATCTTCCAGCGCTACGAGGCCGACCGCTGGGTCGCCCGCGCCCGCGCCGAGCTGCGCGCGGCGGGCGAGGCGGTCGGGCCGACCCGGTCCGACCGGACCGCCGACCGCACCGGGCCGCGGGCCGCAAACCGCGCCGACGTCGACCCGACCCTGGGCCTGACCCCGCAGCAGGCGCAGATCGCCCGCCTGGTCGCCGAGGGCGCGACCAACCGGGAGGTCGCCGCGCGCCTGTTCCTGAGCCACCGCACCGTCGAGCACCACCTGCGCAACATCTTCGCCAGGCTCGAGGTGCGGTCCCGCGTCGAGCTGACTCGGATGCTCGACTGAAACAGGAGGTCAGGTGCGCGAGCACTACCGGCACTGGCAGCGGATACCCACCCGGTGGCACGACAACGACGTGTACGGGCACGTCAACAACGTCGTGCACTACGCCTTCATGGACACCGTGATCAACACGTGGTTGATCACCGAGGGCGGGCTGGACATCCACCACGGGCAGGCCATCGGGCTGTGCGTGGAGTCCCACTGCAACTACCGCGCGTCCATCGCGTTCCCCGAGGCCGTCGACGCGGGCCTGCGGATCGGCCACCTCGGCCGCTCCAGCGTCCGCTACGAGATCGGCTTCTACCCGGAAGGCCGTGACGACGTGGTCGCCGAAGGGCACTTCGTGCACGTGTTCACCGACCGCGAGACCCGCGAGCCGGTGGCGATCCCGGCCGGGCTGCGCGCCGCGATGGAAGGGCTGGTGGTCGCGTGAGGACCAGGGGCGCGGTGCTGACGCGGGTCGGCGGACCGCTGGAGGTGCTCGACCTGGAGCTGGACCCGCCGGGTCCGGGCGAGCTGCTGGTCAAGGTGGGCGCCACCGGGCTGTGCCACTCCGACCTGTCGGTGATCGACGGCTCCCGGGTCCGGCCGCTGCCCATGCTGCTCGGCCACGAGGCCGCGGGCGAGGTGGTCGAGACCGGGCCGGGTGCGTCGGACTTCGCCGTCGGCGACCGGGTGGTGCTGTCGTTCGTGCCCGCCTGCGGGTCGTGCCGCCGGTGCGTGTCCGGGCGGCAGGCGCTGTGCGAACCGGGCGCGGCGGCCAACCGCGAGGGCACACTGCTGGGCGGCGAACGGCGGCTGCGGCTGCCCGACGGCACGCGCCCGCACCACCACCTGGGCGTGTCCGGGTTCGCCGAGTACGCCGTGGTGTCGGAGAAGTCGGCCACGCTCGTGCCCGCCGACCTGCCGTTCGAGATCGCCGCCCTGTTCGGCTGCGCGGTGCTCACCGGCGCGGGCGCGGCGTTCTACAGCGCGGCCGTCGCGCCGGGGGACCGGGTGGCGGTGTTCGGCCTCGGCGGCGTCGGGCTGGCCGCGCTGCTCGCCGCACGGGCGGCCGGCGCGGCGCGGATCATCGCGGTGGACGTGGTGGCGCACAAGCGGGAGCTGGCGCGGCGGCTCGGGGCGACCGACGACGTGGCAGGCGGTCCCGACGCGGTGGAGGAGGTGCGCTCGCTGACCGGCGGCGGCGCGGACAAGGTCATCGACACCACCGGCGTCGCGGCCGTGCTGGAGCAGGCGTACCTGGCCACCGCCGCGGGCGGCACCACGGTCACCGTCGGCCTGCCGCACCCCGACCGCACGATCACGCTGCCGGCGCTGAGCCTGGTCGCCGAGGAGCGGACGCTGAAGGGCAGCTACCTCGGCTCCTGCGTGCCGCGGCGGGACGTGCCCCGGTTCGTCGAGCTGTACCGGGCCGGGCGGCTGCCCGTGCAGGAACTGCTGTCGGGACGCCTCGGCCTCGACGACATCAACACCGGGTTCACCCGTTTGGCGGCTGGAGAAGCCGTCCGGCAGGTCGTCGTGCTGTGATCACCCAGCCGGTACCGTTGCCCGGATCGGGTGACGGCTAGGCGGAGGAGTGGTCGGCGGTGCGCAGACGGTCGATGCTCGCGGGTGTGGCGACAGCGGTGGGCGGCATGATCGCGGGCGGCGGCGCGGCGGCGGGAGCCCCGCGCCGTCCGGTCCCGCTGGGGCTGGGCGACTACCGGTTGGTGAACCTCGCGCACGTCAACGACCCGGACCGGACCAACGTCTACCCCGGCGACCCGGCGTTCACCCTGACCACCGTCACCACCGTGCCCGAGCACGGGTTCTACCTGCAATACGTGCAGCAGGGGGAGCACACCGGCACGCACTGGGGCGCGCCCGCGCACTTCAACGACGACCAGCCTCACGCCGACGAGCTCGACGCCGAGGACCTGTTCCTGCCCGCCGTGAAGATCGACGTGCGGGAGCAGGCCGCGCGGGACGCGGACTACGAGGTGAGCGTCGCCGACCTCCAGCGGTGGGAGAAGCGGCACGGCCGCATCCCGAACGAGGCCGCGGTCGTGCTGTGGACCGGGTGGGAGGAGCGCTGGGGCACCCCGGCGTTCTTCAACTTCGACGCCGACGGCGCGATGCACCAGCCGGGCTTCTCGCTGGCCGCCGTGCAGTGGCTGGTCGACACCGGCCGCCTCGGCCGCCGGGGCGCGCTGGGCACGGACACGTTCAGCCCCGAGTCCGGGCTCGACACCGAGTACCGGGTGTCCAAGCTGCTCTACCGCGAGCACCGGATCAGCCTGGAGATCCTGGCGAACCTCGCGTCGCTGCCCGAGCAGGGCGCGCACGTCCTGGTCGGCGGCACGATCAACCGCCGCGGCTCCGGCTCGCCCGCCAGCGTCTACGCCTTCGTGCCCAAGCGGTAGGAGCGGGCTGACCCCCGGGCGGGTGGTCGTCGGGGGTCAGCCGCAGCCGGCCGGCAGCGCGCAGGCGCTCGGCGATCTCGCCGTTGTCCAGGCCGAGGCCAGGACCTCGCGTTCCCGCTCGCTGAGCAGGTCGAGCCGTTCGGCGGCGTCCGGGAACGCCGTGGGCTCAGGTGCCGCAGAACGTCTGGTACGAGGCGGCGAAGTGGTCCGGGGCCGGCTCGGCGTAGCGGGCCAGGTCGGGGCGTTCGTCGTAGGGGGACCTCACCGCGTCGAGCAGGCGCTCGAACGGGACGAGGTCGCCTTCGGTGGCGGCGGTGAGCGCTTCTTCGACCAGGTGGTTGCGGGGGATGTGGACGGGGTTCGCCCGGCGCATCGCGTCCGGGTCCGGGGTCAGCGCGAGCCAGCGGGCCAGCCAGGCGTCGATGCCGGCGAGGTCGAGGAACAGCTCGCGCGCGGGACCGGTGTCGCCGCGGGCGGCGGCGCCCAGGCGGCGGTGGAGCGACGTGTGGTCGACCCGGTTGTCCCGCATGAGCGTCAGCAGGTCGTCCACGAGAGGCTCGGGCGCGGGGCGGTCGAGGCCCAGCTTGGCCGCCATGCCCGCCGACCAGGCGTCGTCGTACCGGGCGCGGAACGTGCCCAGCGCCTCGACGGCCAGGGCGATCGCCCGCTCCTCGTCGTCGGCGAACAGCGGCAGCAGGGCTTCGGCCAGCCGCGCCAGGTTCCACTCGGCCACCCGCGGCTGGTTGCCGTAGGCGTAACGGCCCGCGTGGTCGATCGAGCTGTAGACGGTGGCCGGGTCGAACGCCTCCAGGAACGCGCACGGCCCGTAGTCGATCGTCTCGCCGGAGATCGTCATGTTGTCGGTGTTCATGACGCCGTGGATGAAACCCGCGAGCATCCACCGCGCGACCAGCGACGCCTGCGCCGCCACCACCGCCTCGAACAGCGCGAGGTAGTCGCCTTCGGCCTGCGGGTGGTGCCGGGCGATGGCGTGGTCGGCCAGCCGGCGCAGCAGGTCGACGTCGCCGGTGGCCCTGGCGTACTGGAAGCTGCCGACGCGCAGGTGGCTGCGAGCCACCCGGGCCAGCACGGCACCCGGCAGCACGGTCTCGCGGCGCACCGGTCGCCCGGTCGCCACCACCGCCAGCGAGCGGGTCGTCGGGATGCCCAGCGCGTGCATCGCCTCGCTGACCAGGTACTCGCGCAGCATCGGGCCCACCGCGGCCAGGCCGTCACCGCCGCGGGCGAACGGCGTGCGCCCGGAGCCCTTGAGGTGCAGGTCGCGGGGGTCGCCGTCGGCGTGGACGAGGTCGCCGAGCAACAGCGCGCGGCCGTCGCCCAGGCGCGGCGCGTAGTGCCCGAACTGGTGCCCCGCGTAGGCCTGCGCGACCGGCGTCGCCCCCTCGGGGACGTGCTCACCGACGAGCAGGCGCACGCCGTCCGGGCCGCGCAGCCAGTCGGGGTCCAGCCCCAGCTCCCCGGCCAACCGCTCGTTGAGCGCCAGCAGACGTGGCTCGGGCGCCGGATCGGCCTGCCAGGCCACGGCCATCTCGGGGAGCGTGCGGGCGAAGTGGTCGCCCAGCGTGACGGTTGCCGGTGCGGTGCTCACCCGACCCACGGTACGTGGTCCCCGGTCGAGGTCAGCCGACCCCGACCGGGGGAGCGGGTCAGCGGTACAGGCGGACGTCGGCGACGCTCCACCAGTTGCCCGCCGCCGCCGTCGTGCTCACCCGCAGGAATCGGGCCCGCGTGCGGGGCAGGTCGACGGTGGTGAGCTGGCCGACGCCCGCGCCGGAAGCCGCGGTCCGCCAGCCCACGCCGTCGTCGCTGACCTCCAACCGCCAGCCACGGGCGTAGTCGCCCAGGTTGCCGCCGCTGTCGATCGCCACCCGCCGGAACGCGGTGCGGCGGCCGAGGTCGACCTGGAGGTGCTGGCCCGGTTCCTGCGCCTGGCCGCTGCTCCACCGGGTGGAGGCGTCACCGTCCACCGCGGCGGCGGCGTTCTCACCGGTCGGCACGGTGGTGGCCGTCGCGCCGTCCAGCGGGACGGGGGCGAGCCCGTCGTCCAACACCTTGCCGCGCGGCCACGTGAAGGTGGCCAGCGCGCCGCCGGGCAAGGTGTAGTCGAAGATCCGCTCGCCGACGCTGACCGCGAAGGTGCGCGGATCGTCGTTCTGGTTGTGCACCACCAGCGCCGTCGAGCCGTCCGGGTTGCGGAACGCGACGTCCATGACCTGGCCGTTCCAGCCGGTCGTGCCGAACGACGTGCTGGCGACCCGCTTCGCGCCCGGCTTCACGAACTTCGCCAGGTGCCCGATCGTGTAGTACTCGGCGTCGGTGGACACCGTGCCGTCCGGGTGGACGGTGACCAGGCCGGTGCACGTGCCGCAGCCGCCGTTGTGCGGGCCGTTGGCGCTGTCCAGCGCGATGTTCCAGTTGACCGCCGACTTCGCCCAGTTGCGGGTCGTGCCGATGACGACGTTGCGGGCGTGCCACTTCAGCGTGTCGCGGAAGACCTGCGCGGGCGGGTCGCCCGGACCGTGCGAGCCGGAGCACTCGGTGAACCAGATGCCCTTGTCGGGGTGCGCCGCGCGCAACGCGGTCTGCGCGCTCGGATCGCCGGAGTAGCAGTGGTACGCGGTGCCCGCGACCCACCGCGCGGCCGGGCTCTCCAGGACGCGGTAGGGGTAGTCGGTCTCCGGGTCCTCGCCGGGCGGCGTGGTGGCGACGTCGTTGGGGTGGGTGCTCCAGTTGTGGTCGTAGGCGAGGATCTTCGTGCGCGGGCTCGCCTTGCGCAGCAACGGCCCCAGCGCCTCGATGACCTTGAGCTGCTGCGCCACCGGCATGTCCGTGCCGGGGTAGGCGTCGGGTGCGCGGTTCTGCGGCTCGTTCTGCAGCGACAGGAAGTCGACCGGCACCCCGGACGCGGCGTAGGCCTGCACGAACTCCACCAGGTACCGCGCGTAGGCGTCGTAGATCGCCGGGTCGTCCTTCAACCGGCCGCCCACCAGCGAGTCGGTGGTCTTCATCCACGCGGGCGGGCTCCACGGCGTGCCCATGACCTTCAACGCCGGGTTGAGCTGCTTCGCCCGGTGCAGCAGGGGCAGGACCTCGGCCTGGTCGTGGGCGATGCTGAAGTGGCGCAGCTCGAAGTCGGTCCGGCCGGGCGGCACGTCGTCGTAGGTGTAGTGCTCGGCCTGGGCGGTGAAGTCCGAGGAGCCGATCGGCTGGCGCAGGAAGCTCACGCCGATGCCGCGCACCGGGTCGAACAGCTTGCGCATGGCCTCCTCGCGCGCCCGCGGCGTGAGCCGGTGCAGCACGTGGGCCGACGAGTCGGTGATCGACGCGCCGAAGCCGTCGACCTCCTGGTAGGCCACGTCGGGGTCGATCACGATCGTCTGGTGCGGCGACGTGCCGGTCCGGAACGTGACGGACGGCCGTTCGGCCAGCAGCTCGGCGCGGTCCACCGTGGTGACCCACACGCGGGCGGCGGGTGTGTCGTGGGCCGCAGCCGGGACGGCGACGGCCAGTCCGGCGGTGAGCACCGCGGTCGCGGTCAGGGCGGTCGCCCGGGATCTCGTCATCGCTCTCCTTCGAGCGCGCCATGTAACAAACAGGGGAAAATGTGTTTCGTGATGGAACACGTGACGCGCCGAGTGAGTCAAGGTGCAAGACGCGGTTAAGATGCCGAGGTGACCAGGCGTGCGCGGGTGCGCGACATCGCCGCGGAGGCCGGTGTCTCGATCGCCACCGTCTCCCGGGTGCTCAACGACCACGTCAACGTGGCACCGCGCACGCGCGAGCTCGTGCTCCGGGCGCTGGAGCGCAGCCGGTCGGACGCGCCGCCGCGCCCCGACCGCCGCACCGTCCACGTCCGGTGCCCCTACCTGCTGACCGACTACTTCGGCCTGATCGTCTCCTCGATCGCCGAGACGCTGCGCCTGCACGGCGTGCGGATGGTCCTCGACGCGGGCGTCACCTCGCAGCGCGCCGACGTGCTGCGCGGCCTGCCCGACGACCCCGACCTCGACGCGGCGGTCCTGATCCTGCCGCCGGAGGACGGCGAGGAGCTCGTCGCGCTGGCCCGGCGCGGCTTCCCGTTCGTCGTGGTCGACCCGCGCACCACGCCCCCGCCGGACATCGCCTCGGTGTCCGCGGCCCACCTCGCGGGTGCCCGCGCGCTCACCGCGCACCTGGTCGAGCTGGGCCACCGCGACATCGGCGTCATCGCCGGGCCGGTGGAGTGGCTGGCGGGCGACGCCCGCACGGCGGGCCACCACGCGGCGCTGGCGCAGGCGGGCGTGCTGCCCTCCCGTGACCGCGTCCACCACGTCGAGCCCACCGCGGCGGAAGGGCTGCGGGTGGCGGGCGAGCTGCTGGACGGGCCGCGCCGCCCCACCGCGATCGTCTGCTTCAACGACAAGCTGGCGGTGGGCGCGCTCCAGGCCGCGCACGACCGCGGCCTGCGCGTGCCGCATGACGTGTCGGTCGCCGGGTTCGACGACCTCGACCTCAGCCGGGCCACCCGGCCCGCGTTGACCACGGTGCGCCAGCCGTTGCAGGAGATGGGCCGCATCGCCGTCACGCAGCTCATGCGCGTGCTCGACGGCCACCGGCCCGAGGCCCTGCACCTGGAGCTGTCCACGACGCTGGTCGTGCGGGAGTCCACCGGGCCGGTGCCCCCGTGAGTTACCGCGCTTGTTCCATTTGTTCCACGAGGAGGGCCTCCACCTCGTCGTGACCGGGACCGCGGTGGGGCGACTGCCGGCACCACTCCAGCGGCGTCAGCAGGCGCACGGGGTCACGCAGGGTCGGGTCCGCGCCGTGGTCGAGCACCCGGCGGACGCCGGCGAGCTTGCCGTGGGCCGCGGCGACGTGCAACGGCATCCGCCCCCGCACGGCATCGGCCTCGTCGACCGGCGTGCCGGTCGATCACGTCCAGGCGCTCGTGGTCGGCGGCGAACACCAGCGAGCGCAGCAGGCACTGACGGCTCAGCCCTTCCGGCGGCCACGCCGTCATCTCGCCCGCCGCGGCCACCGCGTCGAGGTCGGCCCTCGCCTCGACCAGCACCGCGGCCACCTCGACGTCGCCGCAGCTCACGGCGGTGACCAGCGGCGTCTCCTGGTCGCCGGGGTGCCCGTCGACCGGCGCGGCGGCACCCTCCCGCGCCGGTGCCGATCCTGGCCCGGGAGGGCATGTGTCCACAGTGGACTCACCGGGTGGGCGCGTGTCACCGCGTCCCGGCCGGGTAACCGGGGGTCAGTACCCGATCGTGGAGGGAGTGCCATGAGCGACACGACGACGGTGGGCAGGCTGCGCACGGTGCTGGGTGACGTCGGCTACCCGGCCGACAAGGGGCAGCTCGTCGACCACGCGTCGCGCAACAACGCCGACGAGGACACCGTGCACGCGCTGCACGCCATCCCGGAGCGCCGCTACGGGTCGTTCGACGAGGTGCTCGACGCGGTCGCGATCGACCAGGGGCGCGAAGCCTGACGCGGTTCCCGATGTGCCCGCGCATGTCGGTTTTGTCCCCACGTCGGCCGGGTACGTCGGGTCGGTGGAGACCGTGCTGGACATCGCCGACCTGTTCCCCGGCCTGCGCCTCGACGACCTCGTGGTGGACTACGACGACGGGGACGACCCGGTGCTGCGCCACCCCGACGGCACGGAGATCGACACCTGGCGGGAGAACTACCCGTACCCCACGCGGCTGTCGCGCGACGAGTACGAGCTGTCCAAGCGGATGCTCCAGATCGAGCTGCTCAAGCTGCAGTACTGGATCAAGGACACCGGCGGGCGGATGGTCGTCGTGT
This sequence comes from Saccharothrix sp. S26, assembly GCF_021390395.1. Classification (GTDB taxonomy): domain Bacteria; phylum Actinomycetota; class Actinomycetes; order Mycobacteriales; family Pseudonocardiaceae; genus Actinosynnema. The sequence goes on along the minus strand of NZ_JAJUWT010000005.1, from coordinate 254,111 downwards.
TCGAGGGCCGTGACGCGGCGGGCAAGGGCGGCACCATCAAGCGGTTCACCGAGCACCTCAACCCGCGCGGGGCGCGGGTGGTCGCGTTGGGCAAGCCGACCGAGCGCGAGCAGGGCGAGTGGTACTTCCAGCGCTACGTCAACCACCTGCCGACCGCCGGCGAGATCGTGCTGTTCGACCGGTCCTGGTACAACCGGGCCGGCGTCGAACGGGTCATGGGCTACTGCACCGACGAGCAGTACGAGCGGTTCATGCGGCAGGCGCCGACGTTCGAGCGGATGCTGGTGGACGACGGGATCACGTTGGTCAAGCTGTGGTTCTCGGTGTCACGGGCGGAGCAGCGGACGCGGTTCCTGATCCGGCAGGTCGACCCGGTGCGGCAGTGGAAGCTCAGCCCGAACGACGTGAAGTCGCTGGACCGGTGGGACGCCTACACCGAGGCGAAGGTGGCCATGTTCCGCGCCACCGACACCGAGGCCGCGCCGTGGACCGTGGTGAAGAGCAACGACAAGAAGCGCGCCCGCATCGAGGCCATGCGCAGCGTGCTGGCCCGGGTCGACTACGCCGACAAGGACCACGAGGTAGTCGGCGAACCCGACCCGCGCGTGGTCGGCCCGGCGGCCACGCTGCTGGAGGAGGGGGAGGACGAGGCTTCGCTCAGCCCGACCCCCATCGCACCTGTCGACGACCCCGACCACGGTCCCGGCATTCACCCCTAGCTCGGATTCCCCTGGGCGGTGCTTGACGGACGGTCTCGCCGTGGGTTCGGCCGGGCTTGAAGTCCGGCTGGCGCTGGGTTGGATCGGCCCGGGGTTGGAGCGGAGTGGGGTTGGACCAGCCCTGGGGTTGGATCGACGCTGGGTCCGGTCAGCCTTGGGCTTGAGTGGGCCCTGGGTTTGAGTGGCTCGGGCTGGGCCGGCGCTGGGCCCAATCGGCCCGGAGTCCAAGCTGCCCTGGATTTGAGTGGCCCTGGTGTGACTGACCCTGGGTTCGGCCAGCCCTGGGTTCGGCCGGGCCGGAGACCCACCACTCCGGGCGTCCAGCCCACCTCCGGGGTGACCGCCCCTCAGCTCCCGTCCTGGGTCGGCTGAGCGCCCTCGGTCGGCTGGGCGGACGGCTCAGGCTCCGGGTCCTGGCTGGGCTGCGGTGCCTCGGAGGTCGGCGGTGGCGGGTTCGAGGTTGATGGTTGCGGGGTCGTCGTCACGACCGGTGCGGTGGTGTTGGTGTTGCTGTCGGGGGCGGGCACGGGGTTCTGCGGTTCGCCGCCCGCCGGTTTGGCGGTCTCCGCGGTCGTCGTGACCTGCGCGGTGGTCGTGGCCGAGGCTTGTGGTGTGCGGATGAACTGGGGGCGGACCGGTTCGTCGGCACCCTCGGTCGTGCCCGTCTGCTCCGGGGCCGCCTGCTGCTGGGTCGGGGACGCGGGCGGCGCGGAGTTCGCCGGGTCGTCGCCCGCCGTCACGGCCAACGTGATGGCGAACGCGCCGACCAGCGCGCCCACCGAGGCGACCAGCGCCTTCACCGGCGGACGCGTCCCCGTCCGCGGCAGCTCCTCGGTCTCCACCTCGGCGACACCCCCGGCGAACGCCACGGGCGGCACGGTGGCGACGCCGAACAAGGCCTGCGCGCAGTCGTGCGCGGTGGGGCGGTCGGCGGGCGTGGCGGAGGTCATCCCCGCCAGCAGTCGCCGGATGTCGGCGGGCAGGTCGTCCGGGATCACGGGTGGGCGGTGCAGCCGGGCCACCGCTGCCTCCACGTCACCGCCGCCGTACTCGCGCCGCCCGGTCAGGCACTCCAAGAGCACCAGCCCCAGGGCGTAGACGTCGGTCGGGTGGCCGATCTCCTGGCCGAGCACCTGCTCCGGGGCGAGGTAGGCGGCGGTGCCGACCAGCTGGTCGGTGCGGGTCAGCCGGGTCGCGCCGGCCAGGTGCGCCAGGCCGAAGTCGGCGAGGTAGGCGTTGTCGTCGCGGTCGAGCAGGATGTTCGCGGGCTTCACGTCCCGGTGCACCAGGCCGTGGGCGTGCACGTGCGCCAACGCGTCGGCCAGCCGTGCGCCGAGCCGGCGCGTCTCGTCCACGGGCAGCGGCCCGAGCGCCAGGCGGTCGTGCAACGTCCGGCCCTCGATCAACCGCAGCACGACGAACGGGGTGTCGGCCTTGGTGTCGGCGTCGTACACCGACACCAGCGCCGGGTGGGAGAGCCCCGCCAGGACGCGGACCTCGTTGTCGAACCGCTGGGCCGCGGCGGGGTCGAAGCCGGGTTGGAACAGCTTCACCGCGACGTGCCGTCTCAGCACGGTGTCCCAGGCGCGGTGCACCTCGGCCATCCCACCGATCCCGATCGGCTCGATGAGCTGGTAGCGGTCGGCCAGCAGATTATCGCCTACCGAGGGTGACACCGTCATACCTCCGGTCGCGTGAGCAGGACACTCCGGAATGCCCTGACCACGCCGCCGCCAAACAGGTGAGCCCTCCTCGTCACCGCGCGACCGCCCACCCGCGCCACCAGAGATGATCTTGTCCCAGGCTGCCCCCGCGCACGTCGCCGACGCCGTGGTGCGTGTCGTCGCGGACCGCGTGCTCGGGAGAGGTTCGGGCGCACGGGCCTGGGCTCGTCGTACGTGCTGCGCGGCGCGGAGATCACGCACATCCCGTCCGTGAACGGGCTGTGCGTGCTCGCGCTGGTCACCGTCGCCCTGCCGGCCGGCGCCACCGTGGACGACGCCTGCGCGGGTCGCGGCGGCGGAGGTGTGGGCGAACCTGCCCGCGTGACGGCGGCGTGCGGGGCCGTCACGAGTGGATGACCAGACCCCGTCCACCGTCGCGCTTGGCCTCGTACATCGCCTTGTCGGCGCGGCCGAGGACGGAGGCGGCGGTGGCTTCGGGGTCCGGGTTCGCGCAGAGCACCACGCCCACGGAGGCGCTGATCTCCTCGCCCAGCGCGTCGAGCACGCGGAACGCCACCTTCTCCGGCTCGTCCACCCCTTCGACCAGCACGCCGAACTCATCGCCACCCAGCCGGGCGACCACGTCCGTGTCACGCACGCACTGCCGCAGGCACTGCGCCACCTGTTCGAGGATCGCGTCACCGTGCGCGTGGCCGGACACGTCGTTGACCGACTTGAAGTCGTCCAGGTCCACGAACAGCAGCCCGAACGGCGTGCCGTCGCGGTGGTGGGAGTCCATCGCCTCGTCCAGCCTGCACTCGAACAACGCCCGGTTGGCCAGCCCGGTCAACGGGTCGTGGTGCGCCTGGTGCGCGAGGGTGCGCTCGGACTCACGCAGCAGCAGCACGAGCTTCGTGTTGTCCACGAGGGTGACCAACTGCCGCAGGATCACCGCGACGAACACCGTGAAGCCGCAGGCGATCTCCACCCCGTCCAACGGGCGCAGGTCGCCGATGATCGTGCGCCGCAGCACCAGCACGCTGCTGACCAGCAACGGCACGTACGGCATCAGCAGGTACGCCCACTGCCACGGCCGCCGGTCGCGGCTCGGCCCGGCCGACGGCGACGGCACGGGCGCGAGCGCGGCCAGGCCGATCAGCGCGGGCCCGAGCACGAACCCGGCGTTGGCCAGCGGCGGCACCTCGGGAGCCTGCACGCTGACCAGGTAGGCGAACGCGAGGTCGGACGCGGCGAGCCCGACCAGGCCCAGTCCGAGCAGGAGCAACTGGGGGCGCAGCACGACCTTGCGGTCCGCGCTCAGCACCACCACGATCACCAGCAGCACCAGGTCGGTCACCGGGTAGGCGATGGCCACCAGGAACGCCGCCGAACCGGGGTTGCCCGCCGCGACGAGCCCGCCCAGCGCGGTGGTCCAGGTGAACACGAACAGCGACCCGACCACGATCAGGCCGTCCAGCAGCAGCACCAGCCGGGCACCGCGGGAGCGGCGGTCCAGCAGCGCGTCGGGGGAGTCCGACCGGCGGAAGTTGCCGATGACCAGCAGCGCGACGAACGCGAACGGCACGATGCTGAGGTAGCCCGCGTCCGCCAGGGACGGCGACGGCACCGCGCGCCGCTCGACGAGCTGGTACCACGTCCACAGCGCCTGGCCGACGGACCAGCCGGCCGTGCCGAAACCGGTCGCCAGGCGCCACCGGCGGTCGGGGCCGGTCGTCCGGCGTGCCGTCCACCAGCAGCACCCGGTCGCGAACAGGCCCGTGGCGAGCTGGGCGAGGTCGTCGAGGGCCACCGCGGCGTCGCCCTGGACGACGTCGAAGCCGGCGGCCACTGACGCGGCGGTGGCCAGCACCAGCACGACCGCGGCCGTGATGGCGAACCGCCTCGTCCCGATCACGTCGGTCAGTGTGCCGCATTCGGGTGCCGCCGGCCGGGTCGCCCTGCGAGGATCAGCGGGTGGCAGAGCAGGAGGTTCCCCTCGCCGACGAGGTGACGACGGAGCAGGAGTACGAGCGGTTCGCCCGGCGCCGGATCGCCGAGCTGGGTGGCGACGCGGACGCGTTCGGCCTGTCCTACAACGTGTTGCACCTGGCGTACATGATGATCACGGACTACGAGGCCCTGGTGCACCGCGAGCAGGGGTGGACCATGCCCGGGTTCCGGCTCATGTTCAAGCTGTGGATCCTCGGGCCGACGCAGCCCGCGCGACTGGCCGACCTGTCCGGCACGACCAGGTCGGCGATGTCCAACCTGATCAACACGCTGGAGCGGGCGGGGCTGGTCGAGCGGACCAGGGACGGCCAGGACCGGCGCGTGGTGTTCGTGGCGCTGACCGAGGAGGGCCGGGAGGCGGTCGCGCGCGTGTTCCCCCGGCAGAACGGGCGGGAGGCGCGCTGGTTCGCCGTGCTGGACTCCGAGGAACGCGCCCAGATGGTGCAGCTGATCCGTCGGGTGGTCGCCGCCCGCCCGAAGTAGCCCGGCTCCGGCGCGGGACTTCGCGCAATGCGCCGCGCCCCCGCGTTCGTCGCTTATTTACTAATAAGCCCAGTCAAGGTGTGAATTAGTAACTCATCGACCGTGCGGATCGTCCTGACCAGCCCTTACCGGTAATGGTACGGGCATCTTCTTGCACTTCGTGCACGCTTCGAAGATCCCCTCGGCGGACCGGGGTCGGTTCGCTGCCTGAACCGGCAAGGGCATCGACAGTGCGTGAGATCTTCTCACATACTGTCCCGAGCAGGGCCGAACCGGAAGGGGGCGGATCCGCGTTCATGGACTCCGTTACTCAGAGTAACCTGATGACAGCCCGGCGTGTTCTCAGCTTCGGGTCGACGGTGCCGACACCGGGGCCCGTCAGGGTATCTGGCGACCCCCACGCTGCTCCTTTCGTGAGCGGGCGGTGGGCGGCCCGACGAATCCGGGAAAAGCGAGTCAGCGGTCTTGGTGTTTACTCCAGTTAGTAGAGTAACGGTCGATGGTCCTCCGAGTAATGGGGTCGAGTGATGGGCGTGGCGAACATTCAGCAGCCTGAGTTCGGACGGCGGCTGCGGCGGCTGCGCCTGGACCGCGACCTGTCGCAGCGCGACCTGGCCGTGGGCGTGGTCAACCCCAGCTACATCTCGCTGCTGGAGTCGGGGTCGCGCGTGCCCACCCTGGAGGTCGCGATCCAGCTCGCCCGGGTGCTCGGCGTCGGGCTGGGTGAGCTGGTCGAGGGTGCGGTCCCGCCCGTCGAGCCGGCCGTCGCGCCCACGTCCGGTGCGCGGGGCGGCTCCGAGGAACGGCTGGTGCGCGACCTGCTCGCCCGGCACGCCTACGAGTCCGGCGACCTCGCCGAAGCCCGTCAGCGGTTCGGGGAGACCTACCGCCACGCGCTGGGCCGCAACGACCTGGTCGAGGCACTCTCCTACGGACTGGACCTCCAGGACGTGCTGGTCCGCCTCGGGGAGACCGCCGCCCGCCGCGAGCTGCTGGACGAGCTGGCGAAGGTCGCCGAGCGCCTGGGTGCCCCCGAGGCGGTCGTGCGCGTGCAGGTGGACCGCGCCGCGGCGGCCCGTGACGCCGGGCACATGGTGGAGGCGCTGGACCTCGCGGAGGAGGCGGTGTCGGCGATCGGGGCGACGGCGCTGGCCGGGACGGGCGAGCACGTGCGCACCCTGGGCGTGCTGATCTCCATACGCTGCGACTCGGGCGACTTCCGGGACATCTCCCGGCTGGTCGGGGAGATGATGGAGATCGCCGAGGCGCTGGCCAGCCCCCCGCTGAGCGGTCGGGCGCACTGGGTCGCCGCCGTGGCGCTCGGCCGGCTCGGCAAGTCGGACCTGGCCGCGAGCCACGTGCACCAGGCGCGCGAGCTGCTCGCCGTGCCCGCGACGTCCGTGCAGGACTGGGCCCGGTTCTCCCGGGCGGCCACGTCGGCGCTGCTGGAGGCCAGCGCCGATCCCGCCCAGGTGCTGGTCCACCTCGAAGCGGCCCGCGCGGCGTCCGCCATCACCGAGAGCGGCAAGGAGTCCGTGCAGCTGGCGAGCCTGGAGTGCCGGTACGCGCTGTTGGTCGGCGACTACGAGCGGGCCGTGCGGCTCAGCGACTTCATCGACCAGGGGGCCACCGACCTGGTCGGCGTGGAGCAGGCGCGGCTGCGCCGGGCGCGTGGGCGGGCGCTGAAGGCACTGGGGCGGGTCGAGGAGGCGGCCGTCCAGATCCGGGCGGCGGCGGTGCTGTGCGACGAGGTCGAGGCCTACCGGATGGCCGCGCAGCTCTGGCGCGAACTCGCCGAGTTGAACACCTGACTTTTCTCGAGTAAATACGCTTTGCCGTTGCGTGACCTGTTCGTGACTTGAGCCTCCGTCCGCACCAGTTCCCGCTACCCGGTTCGACGGCCCGCGCTGCGCCGAAGGACGCATGACTTCCGCTGACCGGCAGGATGGCGCTGATCCCGGCAGTCACAGGTCGATCGTCCGGTGTGGATGACTCCTTGTCGTTCCGTGCTTACCTCCGTTACTTTCTCCCTTACTGGAGTAAGCACACGATGCCTGGGGTCCACATGACGGGTCATGGCGAGACAGGACGGGTGTTACCGCACCCGGCGCCGTTACCGCCACGGGCATGAGCGGAGGCGCGCGATGATCACATCCGAACTGGGGCTCGGCACAACGGCCGACTTCGTCTACCGCACCATGCTCCGCCGCGTCCGCTGGCGCTTCTCCGACCTCGTGCGCGAGCTGGGCTGGGACGAGATCGGCACCCGGGAGGTCATGGGCGACTTGCGCACGTTGGGCTTCCTGGTGGAGTCCGCCGACGACGCGAGCGCCGTGCGCGCGGTGGAACCCCGGCTGGCGCTGCCGGTCCTGGCGGCCCGCAGGCTCAAGGACGGCCCGCGCGGCGGTGTGCCGGGCGCCGCCGCCGTCGATCGCTTCGTGGCCGCCCACGAGCGCGCCTCGGACGTCGTCCCGGGCCGCCGCGAGGGCGTCGGGTTCGACGACCTGGCCGTCCTCGTGGAGCGGTTCGCCGCATCCGCGAACCGTGAGGTCCTCGTCGTCGTCCCGACCTACTCGCCGGGTTCGTACGAGTTCTCGCCGCTGATCGCCGAGGCCGTGCACCGCCGCGGCGCGCAGTTCCGCTGCGTCTGGTCCGACGAGTTCACCATGTCACCCGCCGTCGTCCCGCACGCGCGGTGGCTCGCCGAGCGCGGCATGTCCGCCCGCACCACCGCCGGCTCGTGCGTCCGCGCCGTCATCGTGGACGGCTCGACGGCGCTGGTCGTCAACCGCGAGATGCGCATGGAGGTCCTGCGCGGTTCACGGGCCGTGGAACCCCTGCACCGCACCGCCACCGCCCTGTGGACCCAGGGGCGGCCCGCGCACGACGCGGTGGCCGGCACGCCCGTCGACGCACCGCGCCGGCGCTACGAGATCGTCCTGCGGCTGCTCGCCGAGGGCTTGACCGACGACGCGGTGGCCAACCGGATCGGGGTCAGCGTGCGGACCGTGCGCAACGACGTCGCCTCCGCGATGGCCGGCATGGACGCCCGCAGCCGCTTCCAGGCGGGTGTGCGGGCCGCCCAGCTCGGTCTGCTCTGACGCCCACCAGGCGTCCTCCAAGCGCCCACCAGGCGCCGGAACGAGGAGAGCCACCTCCCCGATCGGGAGGTGGCTCTCCTCGTTGTGGCGCAGCGCGGTCCTGGAGCGCGTGAGCCGCCGTTCAGTCCTGCACGCGCAGGCCCGCCGGGAGCGGCGCCAGGTCCGTCCACACCCGCGAGATGTGCTCCAGGCACTCCTCGCGGGTGCCGGCCACACCGCAGTCGTGCCACCCCAGCGGGTTGGGCCGGCGCACCGGCCACGTCGAGTACTGCCCCAGGTCGTTGACGACCACCTTGACCTCGTCCATGTCAGCCCACCGCTCCCGTGAAGAAGTCCGGCACCATCTGCCCGCCGCCCTGGTCGACCACCCGGTCGTGCACCCAGGAACCCACGGCGAGGTCCAACACCCCCAAGCCGAACGGCGAGAACACCGCCGCCCGCCCGGGGTCGCGCGTGACGCGCCCGCGCAGCACGTCGCCGATGGTCCCGGCGACGAAGTCCCGCCCACCGGTGAGCTGCTCGGCCAGGTGCAGCGACGTGCGCTCGCGGACCGCGTGGTCCACGTCGTCGGTCACGTTGAACGACGCCAGCACCAGCTCCGGGGCCAGGTCGCGCAACGACAGGTGCAGCACGACCGGCGCGCCCGCGAGCAGCGCCGGGTCGTGCAGGTGGGGCTCGCCGGCGACGGTCGTGATCACCACGACGTCACACCCGTCGAACGCGCCCGCGGCCGCGTCGGCGACCACAACGTCCGGCGCGCCGTCGGACTCCAGCGCCGCGCCGAAGCGCCGCGCCGCGGCCGGGTCGAGGTCGAACAGCCGGTGGCCGCCGACCTCCCAACCCAGGTCGCGGAAGAACCGGCGGACGTGTTCGGCGATCAACCCGGTGCCGATCCAGCCGATCCGGCCCGCGCGCCGTCCGCCCACGAGCGCTTCCGCGCCCAGCACGGCGGACGCGGCGGTGCGCGTGGCGGAGATGATGGACGACTCCATGATCGCGTAGGGGTAGCCGTCGGACAGGTCGTTGAGGATCAGCGCGGCCGAAGCCCGCGGTTTGCCGACCGCGGTGTTGGCGGGGAAGCTCGCGATCCACTTGATGCCGGCGACCTCGCGCGGCCCGCCCAGGTAGGCGGGCAGCGCGATGATCCGGTCGCGTGGTCGGTCGGGGAAGCGCAGGAAGCTGCTGTGCGGATTGGAGGTCGTGCCCGCGTCGTGGGCGAGGTAGGCGTCGCGGACCGCGGTCAGCACGCCTTCCCGGTCGGCGTCGACCTGCTTGGAGACCTCTTCGGCGGTGACGATCCGCAGCGACGGCAGTGGGATGTCGGGCATGTGGTCCCGTTTCGTGTGTAGGGGTGGGGACGGGCCGGTCCCGCCCGGTGGCGGACCGAGGTCGAGGTAAGGCGTCGTGGCGTTAGGCGGGCACCATGTCGGCGGCGGGTTGCTCCGCGAAGACCTCCGCGACCCAGCGGGGGTTGTAGATCGTGTCGGCGTAGCCGGTGCCGCGGTCGGCGCACAGGAACAGCACCGTGGGCCGCGGCCCGGTGTGGTCGGCGAAGTAGCGGTTGATCGCGGCGTACACCGTCCCGGTCGACCCGCCCGCGTACAGCCCGTGCCGCCGCAGCAACTCGTGGCAGCCGCGCACGGTGTCGCGCTCGGGCACGATCACGACGTCGTCGATCAGCGCGTGGTCGAACAGCGGCGGGGTGATCGAGGAGCCCAGGCCGGGGATGTGCCGGGTGCGCGGCGCGCCGCCGAAGATCGCCGACCCCTCCGCGTCCACGCCGACGACGCGGACGTGCGGCCACGTCTCCTTGACCCGTCGGGACAGCCCGGCGATCGTGCCACCCGTGCTCGTGCCGACGAAGACGTGGTCGACCGACCGGAACGCGCGGCAGATCTCGCCACCGGTGAGCCGGTAGTGCGCGAGCACGGCGTCGGTGTTGGCGTACTGGTTGGGCCAGTACACGTCGGGCAGCTCGCCGCGTAGCTGCTGCACGCGCGCCAACCGGGTGCTCAGGAAGCCGCCGCTGGCGTCGCGCTCGGTGACCTTCTCCACCCGCCGGCACACCTGCCGCAGGTACGCCTCGGTGGAGGCGTTCACGTTCGGGTCGAGCACCGGGATGAAGTCCACCCCCAGCGAGCGGCAGAAGGAGGCGAGGGAGATGGCGAAGTTGCCCGAGGACGACTCCACGATCGTGGAGCCCTCGGTCACGTCGCCCCGCTCGACGGCGCGTTTGAGGATCCACAGCGCCGAGCGGTCCTTCGAGCTGCCGTTGGGGTTGCTGAACTCCAGCTTCGCGTGCAGGTCGACGGTGTCGTCGGCCAGCTTGACCACCGGCGTCTCCGGCATCGACCGCCGGATCGCCTCCAGCCGGCGCAGCAGGTCCGGTCCGCTCACGGGTGGGTCCTCCATCGGGTCGTCGGGACGTGCCGGGGCAGGGGGAACTGCCAGAGCAGGCGCAGCACCTCGTCGCGGACGGACAGCCGGGTGAAGCGGTCGAGCCGGTCCCCGGTCCGCGCGCCCTTGAGCGCTTCGTCGGCCAGTTGCGCGACGTGCCTCATCTCGCTGCGGTCGAACCCGCGCCGACCGGCGGAGGTCACGTCCAGCGCGATGACCGGATCCGGTCCCGGCACCCGGTCGACCACGAGGTTGACCTCGCGCAGGACGTCCACCGCGTACGGGCCCACGTCGGCCGGCAGCTCGACGAACACCACGTGGTTGTCCGTGCCGCCGGTGACGACGCGGTGGCCGAGCAGCGCGAACTCCGCGGCCAGTTCCGCCGCGCCCAGCGCGGTGCGCAGGACCTCCTCGCGGAAGTCGTCACCGCGGACCACGTCCAGCGCCCGCGCCGTGCCCGCCAGGACGGCCAGGTCGGGCGTGCCCCGCCGCTCCCGGGAGGTGCGGGCCGCGAGCAGGTCCGCCAGCGGCGTGCCGCGCACGGGCGTCCGCGCGTCACGCCCGCACAGCACCACGCCGCCGCGCGCACCGGGCAGGCCGGTCGCCACGTCGAGCGTGGTCACGTGGGCGTGGTCGACGGAGCTGGGCAGCAGGCCGGTGGCCGCGAGCCCCGCGACGTGGGAGATGTCGACGACCAGCAGCGCGCCCACACCGTCGGCGATCGCGCGCAGCCGGGCGAAGTCCGGGGTGAGCGGGTGCGGCTCGCCGCCGCACAGCAGCACCGCCGGCCGCTCCCGCGCCGCGCGGGCGGCCAGGCCGTCGTGGTCGAACCCCTCGCCGACGGCGAGGAGGTGCTCCACGGTCCGGTGCGCGCGCCCGTCGCGGGGTCGGGTGCCCAGTCGCGCGTCCAGCACGACCTCGTCCGGGCCCAGCACCGCGTCCAGCACCAGCGAACGCGCCTCGGCGCCCGAGTTCGGTCGCACGTCGGCGTACTCGGCGCCGAACACCGACCGCGCCCGCTCCAGGGCCAGCCGCTCGACCGGGCCACCGTCCACACCGGACACCGGGTCGGCGGGCAGCACGGCGCCGCACGCCGTCGCGGTCGGGTCCGGCGCCGGGCCGGGCGCGCGCAGCACGAGGTTCTCCTCGCGCTCACCGTGCTCGGCGACCAGCAGGGCGTGCAGTCGCGGGTCGTCCTCGGCCAGCCACTGCGCGCCCGCCGCCGCGACCGCCGCCAACGGCGACGACGGCGGCGCAGCCGGCGCGCGACCCAGCCTCAGCTCGACCATCGCCCCGCCCCGGTGGGTGTCCGCGGTGTCATCGGGCCACCGCCGAGCGGTAGGCGCGCACCGCGAGCGGTGCGGTGACCAGCAGCACGGCCAGCGTCAACGCGACGGCCATCGGGATCGGGTGCGCCGCCGGGAACGAGTCGCCCGCAGGCGCCGGGTTGCCGAACAACTCGCGGCACGCTGCCACGACCGAGCTGATCGGGTTCCACTCGCACACCGCGCGCAGCCACGCCGGCAGGCCGTTCAGCGGGATGAACGCGTTGGACAGGAACGTCAAGGGCATCACGATCAGGAACGCCACCGCGCTGATCGCCTCCGCGCCGCGCACCACCAGGCCGATCAACGCGCCCAGCCACGACATCGCGAACCCGAACAGCAGCAGCAGCCCCACCGCGCCCAGCGCCGCCGCCGCACCCGCCGACACCCGCCAGCCGATCAGCAGGCCGACCAGCGCCATGACCGTGATGGACACCAGCGACAGCACCAGGTTCGACGCCGTCCGCGCCAGGAGCACCGCGCCCTGCGACATCGGCAACGAGCGGAAGCGGTCGACCAGCCCGTTGCCCAGGTCGTCCGCGACGCCCAGCGCCGTGCTGGACACCGTGGACAGCATGGTCTGGGTGAAGATGCCGGCCATGAGGTACTCGCCGTACGAGCTGCCGCCGGGCAGTGCGATCGCCGCGCCGAACAGCACGCCGAAGATCACCACGTAGGCGACCGGCATCAGCGTGACGCCGAGCAGCTTCTCCGGTGTGCGCGCGATGTGGCGCACGTGCCGCGCGAACAGGGCGGCCGTGTCGCTCGCGGCACCGGCCAGGGCGGGCGGGGCGACGGGGACCAGGGGCGTGCTGGTGATCGTGGTCATGGGGTCGTCCTCTCAGGGGTCGCCGTCGTGCCGGTCAGCGCGAGGAAGACGTCGTCCAGCGACGGTCGGCGGGTGCCGAAGTCGGTGACGGCCGCGCCGAGCGGGCGCAACGCCGCCGCGGCGTCGGCGACACCTCCGAAGCCGTCGTGCAGCGGGACCGAGACGGTCAGCCCGTCGGCGGAGGTGGTCGGCGGGGCGACGACCAGCCGGCCCAGCAGCGCGGTGACGGCGGGGACGTCGCGGTGGTGCGCGACGGTGACCTCCAGCTGTTCGCCGCCGACCTTGGCCTTCAGCTCGTCGGGGGTGCCCTCGGCGATGACCCGGCCGCCGTCGATGACCGCGATCCGGTCGGCGAGCTGGTCGGCCTCCTCCAGGTACTGCGTGGTCAGCAGCACGGTCGCGCCGCGGGCCACCTGCTCGCGGATCATCTCCCACAGCGCGAGCCGGCTGGTCAGGTCCAGGCCGGTGGTCGGCTCGTCGAGGAACATCACCGCGGGTTCGGCGATGATGCTCACCGCCAGGTCCAGCCGACGGCGCATCCCGCCGGAGTAGGTCTTCACGACGCGGTTCGCCGCGTCCCGCAAGGAGAAGCGCTCCAGCAGCTCGTCGGCGCGGGCCTTCGCGGTGCGCCTGCCCATCCGGTACAGGGTGCCGATCAGCCGCAGGTTCTCCCGGCCGGTCAGCTTCTCGTCCACGGCCGCGTACTGGCCCGCGAGGCCGATCGCCCGGCGCACCGCGCGCGGGTCGCGCACCACGTCGTGCCCCGAGACGAACGCCTGGCCGCCGTCGGGCACCAGCAACGTCGACAGGATGCGCACGGTCGTGGTCTTGCCCGCCCCGTTGGGGCCGAGGACACCGAACACCTCGCCCGCCGGGACCGTCACGTCGACGCCGCGCAGCGCCTCGTGGTCGCCGTACCTCTTGTAGAGCCCTTCGGCTCGGATCGCTGGTTCCACGCGCCACTCCTCAGGGAGAAACATGGCGCCGACACGCGCCACGGACATGCACGGACGTCGTGCGCGAACGACGCTAGACGGCGCGGGACGACGTGGGCCCGTCGCTGCAACAACTGCCCTCGACCGCCGGAAACCCTTGCAGGATGGTGCAGACGGCTTGACCGGACCGGGCGTCCCGGGCGGTCCCTGCATGATGTTGCAGGCGCGTTGACCTCGCCTTTTCGGCGGTCCAAGACTGTGGCGTCCGCTTCCCGCCGCACCAGTCCACGGCGGACCTCCAGCCGCCGCAGAGCGAGGACCACGACATGAACGGTGAACCCACCGCACGGCTCCCGCTGACCGCCGCCCAGGCCGGCATCTGGTTCGCGCAGTCGCTCGACCCCGCGAACCCGGTGTACGCCGTGGCCGAGCAGGTCGACGTCGACGGACCGCTGGACGCGGTGCTGTTCACCCGCGCGCTGCGCCTGGTCGTCGGGGAGGCGGAAGCGCTGCGGATCGCCGTGGTGGACGGGGATTCCGGCGCGCAGCAGCTCGTGCGGTCCGAAGTGGACATCCCGGTGGAGGTCGTGGACCTCGGTTCCGAGGCCGAGGCCGACGCGTGGACCACCCGGCGGCTCGCCCGCCCCCTCGGCGCGCGCGGCGACGACCTGGTCGAGTTCGCCCTGCTGCGCCTGGGGGAGCGGCGGCACCGCTGGTTCGCCCGCTACCACCACGTCGTGCTCGACGGCGCGGGGACCGCGCTCGTGGAACGGCGGGTCGCCGAGGTCTACACCGCCCTGGCGCGGGGCCTCGACGTCGGCCCGAACCCGTTCGGGCGCGTGACCGCGCTGCTGGACCTGGAGGAGGAGTACCGCGCCTCGCCGCAGCTCGACCGCGACCGGGTGCACTGGCGCGAGCTGCTCGCCGACCGGCCCGAGCCCGTGGGCCTGTCGGGGAAGCGACCGGAGACGCCGACGTGGCTGCGCAAGGTCCGCTCCAGCCTCGACCCGGCGACGGCCGAGGCCGTGCGCGACCTGGCCCGCGACGCCGAGGTCAACTGGCCGTCGGTGCTGGTCGCCGTGCTCGGGCTGCAGCTCGAACGGCTGACGGGGATCTCGGACGTGGTGCTGGGCCTGCCGGTCGCCGCCCGCGCGCCGCGGGCCGCCGCGATCCCCGGCATGGTGTCCAACATCGTGCCGCTGCGCCTGCGGCCCCGACCCGAGCAGGGTGTCGGCGACTACCTGCGGGAGACGGCGCGGGCGCTGCGCGGCGCGGTGCGCCACCAGCGCTACCGCTACGAGGACCTCCGCCGCGACCAGGGCCTGCTCGCCGGCGGCGCGCGGCTCGTCGGGCCGCACGTGAACATCGTGGTGCTGGACCAGGTGCTGGACTTCGCCGGCGCCGCCGGCCACGTGACCAACCTGGCGGGCGGTCCGGTGGACGACGTGTCGCTGGTGATCGACGGCCGCTCGGGTCGCCTGGACCTGTGCTTCGACCTCAACCCCGACCTCTACACCGCCGAGGCCGCCGCGGAGGTCGTGTCGCGGTTCGGCACGCTCCTCGGCCGGGTGCTGGCCGCCGACGCCGACACGCCGTTGGGGCAGCTGGAGCTGGCGACCGACGACGAACGCGCGCTCGTGGCGTCGTGGAACGACAACGCGGTCGACGTGGCCGCGACGACCGTGCCGGCGCTGTTCGAGGCGCAGGTGGCGCGGACGCCCGACGCGGTGGCGGTGGTCTTCGGGGACGAGGTGCTCACCTACCGGGAGCTGAACGCCCGCGCGAACCGACTGGCCCGGCTGCTCGTGGCGCACGGCGTGGGGCCGGAGCGGTTCACGGCGCTGGCGATGCCGCGGTCGGCGACGTTGATCACGGCGCTGCTGGCGGTGCTCAAGGCGGGCGGGGCCTACCTGCCCGTGGACCCCGCGCACCCGGCGGACCGGATCGCGCAGATCCTGGCCGACGCGGCGCCCGCCCTGGCCCTCACCACGTCCGACGCGGTCGTGGCGCTGCCGGCCGGGCTGCCGGTGCTGGTGCTGGACGAACTCCCGGCGGCGGCCGGTGGTGACCTGGCCGACGCCGGCCCTGTCGACACCGACCCGACCGATACCGACCTGACCGATACCGACCTGACCGATACCGACCTGACCGACGCCGACCGGCTGTCGCCGTTGCTGACCGACCACGCCGCGTACGTCATCCACACCTCCGGGTCGACCGGTCGCCCCAAGGGGGTGGTGATCTCCCACCGCGCCGTCGTCGACCTCGTCGCGTGGGCGGTCGCGGAGATCCGGCCGGACCGGATGGCGAAGGTGCTGGCGTCCACGTCGCTGAACTTCGACGTGTCGGTGTTCGAGATGTTCGGCCCGCTGTGCAGCGGCGGGGCGATCGAGGTGGTGCGGGACCTGCTCGCGCTGACCGAGCGCCCCGACGGGCACTGGCGCGGGACGCTGCTCAGCGCGGTGCCGTCGGCGCTGGCGCAGGTGCTGGCGCACGGCGGGGTGCGGGCGGAGGCCGACCTGGTGGTGCTGGCCGGCGAGGGACTGTCGCTGCGGTCCGTCCAGGACGTGTGGAACGCCATCCCGGGCGCGGAGATCGCGAACATCTACGGCCCCACCGAGGACACCGTGTACGCCACGGCCTGGTACTCGGGCGGCAAGGACGTGCGGGTCGCCCCACCCATCGGCAGGCCGCTGGCCAACACCCGCGCGCAGGTCCTCGACGGCGCACTGCGACCCGTCCCACCCGGTGTCACGGGTGAGCTGTACCTGTCCGGCACGGGCGTCGCGCGCGGCTACCTCAACCGGCCGGAGCTGACCTCGGAGCGGTTCGTCGCCGACCCGGACGGCGTGCCGGGGGAGCGGATGTACCGGACCGGCGACCTGGCCCGGTGGAACGACGCCGGCGAGATCGAGTACCTGGGCCGCGCCGACGACCAGGTGAAGGTCCGCGGGTTCCGGATCGAGCTGGGCGAGATCGAGGCGGTGCTGGGTCGGCACCCGGCCACCGGCGCGGTGGCGGTCGTGGCGAGGGAGAGCGCGCCGGGCGTCAAGCAGCTCGTCGCCTACGTCGTGCCCGCCGACGGGGCCGTCGACCAGGCGGAGCTGCGCGCGCACGTCGCCGCGGCCCTGCCCGAGTACATGGTGCCCGCCGCGTTCGTCGCGCTGGACGCGCTGCCGCTCAACCCCAACGGCAAGCTCGACCGACGTGCGCTGCCCGACCCGCGGTTCACCGGCGCCGGCGGGCGGGAGGCGGCCACGGAGCTGGAAGCGCGGTTGTGCGCGCTGTTCGCCGACGTGCTCGGCGTCGCCGAGGTGGGCCCCGAGGACGGGTTCTTCGACCTGGGCGGCGACAGCATCGTGTCCATCCAGCTCGCCGGGCGCGCCCGCGCGGCCGGCATCGAGCTGACCCCGCGCGACGTGTTCGCCCACCCCACGCCCGAACGGCTGGCCACCGTCGTGCGCGTCACCGACGTGGCGGCGCGACGGCGGCCGCCCGACGACGGGTCCGGCCCGGTGACGCCGCTGCCGATCGTGCACTGGCTGCGGGAACGCGGCGAGGCGGTCGACGGGGTCAACCAGTCGATCGTGGTGCGCACCCCGGCCGGGTTGGCGTTCGCGGACCTCGTGGCAGGCGTCCAAACGCTGCTGGACCACCACGACGCGTTGCGGCTGCGCCTGTTCCGGCCGGCCGAGTCCACCCGCTGGGGCACCGAGATCCTGCCCGCGGGCACGGTGGGTGCCGACGAGGTCGTGCTCCACGTCCAGGACACCGGGGACGAGGACGTGCTCGCCGCGCACGCCCGTGCGGCGGCGGAAGCACTGCGGCCCGACACCGGCCCGTCGTTGCGCGCGGTGTTCCTCGACGCCGGGGCGGACCGCCCGGGACGGCTGCTGCTCGTCGCGCACCACCTGCTCGTGGACGGTGTGTCGTGGCGGGTGCTGGTGGAGGACCTGTCCCGGGTGTGCGCGCAGCTGCCGCCGACACCCGTCGGCACGTCCTACCGGCGCTGGTCCGAGCTCGTCGCGGGTGCCGACCACACCGCCGAGCTGCCGTTCTGGGCGCACCTGCTGTCCGGCGCGGACCCGCTGCTGGGGGAGCGCCCCCTCGACCCCGTGCACGACACGATGGCCACCACGCGCACCACGACGGTGACGTTGCCGCCCGAGGTGACCCAGGCGCTGCTGACCGGCGTCCCGGCCGCGTTCCACGCCCGGGTCGACGACGTGCTGCTCACCGCGCTCGCCCTGGCGTTCGCGGGCGAACGGGACGCGCTGCTGGTGGACCTGGAGGGCCACGGCCGCCAGGAGGACGCGTTCGACGGCGTGGACCTGACCCGCACGGTCGGCTGGTTCACCAGCCTGCACCCGGCGCGGCTGGACCTCGCGGGCCTGGACGCCGACGAGGCGTTGCGGGGCGGACCGGCCGCCGGCGAGGCGCTCAAGCGGGTCAAGGAGCAGTTGCGGGCGCTGCCCGCGGGCGGTTTCGGCTTCGGCGTGCTGCGCCACGTGCGCGCCGAACCGGTGTTGGTCGCGAGTCCCGCGCCGCAGGTCGGCTTCAACTACCTGGGCCGGGTCGCCGCCGGCGACGCCGACTGGTCGATCACCGGGCAGGGCGTTGCACCGGCCGCCGACGCCGAACTGCCCGTCGCGCACGCCGTGGAGATCACCGCGCTCGTCCGCGACGGCGCGGACGGCCCCGAGCTGACCGCCACCTGGGAGTGGGCGGGCGGGCTGCTGCCCGCCGACCGCGTGCCCGGCCTGGCTCGGCGGTGGACCGCCGCGCTGCACGCCTTGGTCGAGCACTCGTCCCGGCCCGGCAGCGGCGGCCTCACGCCGTCGGACCTGCCGCTGGTGCGCCTGGACCGCGGCCACGTCGCCGAGCTGGAACGGGCCGTGCCGGGGCTCGCGGACGTGCTGCCGCTGTCGCCGTTGCAGGAGGGCCTGCTGTTCCACTCGCTCTTCGACGGCGCACCCGGCAACGACGCCTACACCGTGCAGTTCTCCTTCGACCTGTCCGGGCACCTCGACGTCGACCGGCTGCGTGCCGCGGCCCAGTCCTTGCTGGACCGCCACCCGAACCTCAGGGCGGGCATCGCTCACGACGGGCTGCCCGCGCCCGTGTCCGTCGTCCCGGCGCACGTGGACGTGCCGTGGCGCGAGATCGACGAGACCGACGACGTGGACGCGCTGCCGGCCGCCGACCGGGCGGCCGGGTTCGACCTCACCGCGCCGCCGTTGCTGCGCTTCACCCTCGTGCGGCTGGGCGACCAGCGGCACCGGCTCGTGCTGACCAACCACCACGTGCTGCTGGACGGCTGGTCCATGCCGCTGCTGGCCACCGAGCTGTTCGCGCGCTACGACGGCCGCCCGACCGGTCCCGTCACGCCGTACCGGGACTACCTGGCCTGGTTGGGCGCCCAGGACCGGGCCGCCGCCCGCGACGCGTGGCGCACCGCGCTGGCCGGGTTGGAGGAACCGACCCTCGTCGCCGCCGACGCCCGGTCCGGCGAGCCCGACAGCCTGGAGTTCGCGCTGACCGCGGAGCAGACCCGGCGGCTGGGCGGCGTCGCCCGGACCCGCGGCCTGACCACCAACGCCGTCGTGCAGGGCGCCTGGGGCCTGCTGCTGGCGGCGCACACCGGCCGCACCGACGTCGTGTTCGGCGCGACCACCTCCGGCCGCCCGGCCGAGCTGCCCGGCGTGGAGTCCGTCGTCGGCCTGCTGATCAACAGCCTGCCCGTGCGGGTACGCCTCGACCCGGTCGAGACCGTCGCCGGGTTGCTCGCCCGCGTGCAGGACGAGCAGCTCGCCCTCGCCGCCCACCGGCACCTGGGGCTCGCCGACGTGCAGCGGGCCGCCGGCCACGCCGAGCTGTTCGACTCGCTGCTGGTGTTCGAGAACTACCCGCTGGACCCGACCGCGCTGGACCCGGGCGCCGACCTGGACGTCACCGGCGTGGCGGCGCGCGACACCACGCACTACCCGCTGTCGCTGATCGCCGTACCCGGCCCGGTCCTGCGGTTCCGGCTGGACCACCGGGTCGACCCGGCCGCCGCCGACCGGCTCGCCGAGCGGTTCCTGCGCGTGCTGGACGCCGTCGTGGCCGAACCGGACGCGCTCGTGGGGCGGTTCGACGCGCTGTCCCCGGCGGAGCGCGAACTGGTGCTGCACGGGTGGAACGACACCGCCCACCCGGTCGCCGACACGACGCTGCCCGCGTTGTTCGAGGCGCAGGCCCACCGCACGCCCGACGCGATCGCCCTGGTGTTCGAGGGCGGCACGCTGACCTACGCCGAGCTGAACGCCCGCGCCAACCAGCTCGCCCGGCTCCTCGTGGACCGGGGCGCGGGCCCGGAACGGCTGGTCGCGGTCGCCGCGCCGCGCTCGCTCGAACTGGTCGTCGCGCTGTACGCGGTGCACAAGGCCGGTGCGGCGTACCTGCCGATCGACCCCGGCTACCCGGCGGAGCGGATCGCGCTGCTGCTCGGCGACGCCGACCCGGCCGTGCTGCTGACCACCCGGGACGTGGAGCTGCCCGACACGGGCCTGCCGCGGCTCCTGCTCGACCCGGACGAGCTGGACCCGCTGCTGGCGACCCGGTCCCGCGCCGACGTCACCGACGCCGACCGCGTCACCCCGCTGCGGCCGGCCAACACCGCGTACGTCATCTACACCTCCGGATCCACCGGCAGGCCCAAGGGCGTGCCGGTGCCGCACCGGGGCATCGTGAACCGGCTGCTCTGGATGCAGGACCGCTACGGCCTGGACGACACCGACCGCGTGCTGCAGAAGACCCCGTCGGGCTTCGACGTGTCGGTGTGGGAGTTCTTCTGGCCGTTGATCGTCGGCGCGACGCTCGTCGTGGCCAAGCCCGAGGGCCACCGCGACCCGCTGTACCTGTCGCGGCTGATCCGCGACTCGCGCATCACCACGCTGCACTTCGTGCCGTCGATGCTCAACGCGTTCCTGCTGCACGCCGACCCGTCGGACTGCTCCGGCCTGCGCCGGGTGATCTGCAGCGGCGAGGCGTTGGGCGCGGACCTGCGGACGCGGTTCTTCGCCGTCCTCGACGCCGAACTGCACAACCTCTACGGCCCCACGGAGGCGTCCGTGGACGTCACCGAGTGGCAGTGCACGCCGGAGGAGGACCTGGCGTCCGTGCCGATCGGTCGGGGCGTGTGGAACACCGGGCTGCGGGTGCTCGACGCCCACCTGAACCCCGTGCCCGCCGGCGTCACCGGCGAGCTGTACCTCACCGGCCGCCAGCTCGCCCGCGGCTACCTCGACCGGCCCGGGCTGACGTCGGAGCGGTTCGTCGCCGACCCGTTCGGCGCACCCGGCGAGCGGATGTACCGCACCGGCGACCTGGCCCGGTGGCGCACCGACGGCACGCTGGACTACCTCGGCCGCGCCGACGACCAGGTGAAGGTCAACGGGTTCCGCATCGAGCTGGGCGAGATCGAGGCCGTGCTGGCCGCGTCGCCGGGCGTCTCGCACGCCGCCGTCGTGGTCCGCGCCGACCACGCGGGCGGCAAGCGGCTCGTCGGCTACGCCACGCCGGAGCGCGGCCACGAGCCGGTGGGCGACGAGCTGCGCGCCGCGCTGGCGCGGGTGCTGCCCGAGCACATGGTGCCCGTCGCGGTGGTCGTGCTCGACGAGTTCCCGGTGGGGCCCAACGGCAAGCTCGACCGCCGTGCCCTGCCGGAGCCGGACTTCCGGCCGCGCGCCGGGGGCCGCACCCCCGCGACCGTGACCGAGCAGCTGCTGTGCTCGCTGGTCGCCGACGTGCTCGGGGTGCCCGACGTCGGTCCCGAGGACGGCTTCTTCGACCTGGGCGGCGACAGCATCCTGTCCATCCAGCTCGTCAGCCGCGCCAAGGCCTCCGGGCTCGCGTTCACGCCCCGCGACGTCTTCACCCACCGCACGGTCGCCGCGCTGGCCGCCGTCGCCACCACCGCGACCGCCGTGCGGGTGGAGGAGGCCGGGGCGGGCGTCGGCGAGTACCCGCCGCTGCCGATCGCGGCGGCCCTGCTGGAGCGCGGCGGACCGATCGCCGGGTTCCACCAGTCGATGCTGCTGCGGGTGCCGCCGGACCTCGGCGTCGACCACCTCACGGCCGCCGTGCAGGCGTTGCTGGACCATCACGACGCGCTGCGCACGCGGTTGCGCGACGGGCGGACCGAGGTGCTGGCCGTCGGCGCGGTCGACGCGGGCCCGCTGGTCCACCGCGTCGCCGTCGGCGGTGAGTTCGACGTGGCCGCGCACGTCGCCGAGGCGCGGTGCCGGCTCGCGCCGGACGAGGCGGTGAACGCGCAGGTCGTGTGGCTGGACGCCGGGCCGCGCCAGGGCAGGCTGCTGGTGCTGCTGCACCACCTCGTCGTGGACGGCGTGTCGTGGCGCGTGCTCGTGCCGGACCTGGCCGCCGCGTGGCGCGCCGCCGCCGCGGGCCGCCCGGCGGACCTCGCCCCCGTCGGCACGTCCTACCGCACGTGGGCGCGGACGTTGGCGGGCACGGCCGGCGAACGGGCCGACGACGTGCCCGCTTGGACCGAACTGCTCACCCCCGACGAGCCGTTGGCCCACCGGCCGCTGGACCCCCGCACCGACGTCGTGTCCACGTTGCGGCACCACCGCGCGGAGCTGCCGCCGGAGGTCACCGAACCGCTGCTCACCACCGTGCCCGCCGCGTTCCACGCCGGTGTGGACGACGTGCTGCTCACCGCGCTGGCCATCGCCGTCGCCGCCCGGCGCCCCGGGCACGTGCTGGTGGACCTGGAGAGCCACGGCCGCGAGGAGATCGCCGGCCTGGACCTGTCGCGGACCGTGGGCTGGTTCACCAGCCTGCGCCCGGCACGCCTGGACGCGGCCGTGGACGACTGGGACGAGTTGTGGGGCGCCGGACCCGAGGCCGGGCGGGTGCTCAAGCGGGTCAAGGAGCAGTTGCGCGCCGCACCGGACGCGCTGGGCTGGGGCCTGCTGCGGCACCTGAACCCGGCCACCTCGCCGGTGCTGGCCGCGCTGCCCGTGCCGCAGCTCGGCTTCAACTACCTGGGCCGCTTCCCCGCGCCCGACCCCGCCGACTGGGCGCAGGGCCCGGAGGGCGACGGCCTGGGCGGCGGCGCCGATCCCGACGCGCGCCTGCCGCACGCGATCGAGGTCAACGCCGTCACGCGGGACGGTGACGACGGGCCGCGGCTCGTCGTGGGCTGGGCCTGGCCCGAGGGGTTGCTGCCGCAGGGCGACGTCGCCCGCCTGGCCGCCGACTTCGACCGGGCGCTGCGGGTGCTCGTGCGGCACGCCGCGAACCCCGACTCCGGCGGCCACACGCCGTCGGACCTGACCCTGGTCTCGCTGAGCCAGGACGAGATCGACGAGTTCGAAGACGACCTGGACGCAGAGTGGGAGATGTCGCAGTGAGGCAATCGCGGGTCGAGGACGTTCTGCCGCTGTCGCCGTTGCAGGAGGGCATGCTGTTCCACGCCCTCTATGACGAAGGGGGCACCGACGTCTACACCGTGCAGTTCTCCTTCGAGGTGACCGGTCCGCTGGACACCGCGCTGCTGCGGGAGTCGCTGGCGGCGCTGCTGCGCCGGCACGCGAACCTGCGCGCCGGGTTCCGCCAGCGCAAGACCGGCGAGACCGTCCAGGTCGTCGCCCGCGACGTGCCGACGCCGTTCGCGGAGGTGGACCTGTCGGCGGAGCCCGACCCGGCGGCGGCGTTGGCGGGCCTGCTGGAGCGCGACCGCGCCGAGCGGTTCGACCTCGCGTCGCCGCCGCTGCTGCGGCTGACCGCCGCGCGGCTCGGCCCCGACCGGCACCAGCTCGTGGTGTCCAACCACCACATCCTGCTCGACGGCTGGTCCATGCCGCTGGTCGTGCGCGAGCTGTTCGCCGCCTACGCCGCCGGCGGCGGGACGGCCGCGCTGCCGCCCGTCACGCCCTACCGCGAGCACCTGGCCTGGCTGGCCAGGCAGGACCGCGACGGCGCGCGGGCCGCGTGGCGGGAGGCGTTGTCGGGCTTGGAGGAGCCGACGCTGGTCGCACCCGCCGACCGGACGCGCACCGGCGTGCCGGCCGACCAGGTGGTGCTGCGGTTGTCGGAGGAGCTGACCGGGCGCCTGCAACGGGCCGCGCGCGGCCACGGGGTCACGCTGAACACCGTCGTGCAGACCGCCTGGGCGGTGCTGCTCGGCCGGTTGACCGGTCGCGACGACGTGGTCTTCGGCGCCACGGTGTCCGGCCGCCCGGCCGACCTGCCCGGCGTGGAGTCGATGATCGGCTTGTTCATCAACACCGTGCCGGTGCGCGTGCGCATCCACCCCGAGCGCGCGTTGGGCGACCTGCTGGAGGACGTGCAGGCCGAGCAGGCGGCCCTGCTGGGGCACCAGCACCTCGGGCTCACCGAGGTGCGGGGCCTGGCCGGCGCGGGCGAGCTGTTCGACACGCTCGTGGTGTTCGAGAACTACCCGCTGGACCCGGCGGCGCTGGAACTGCCCGGCACCGGCCTGCGGATGGCCGACGTGCGCGGCCGGGACTCCACCCACTACCCGTTGACGCTGGTCGTGATCCCCGGCTCCGAGCTGACGCTGCGCCTGGACCACCGCTCCGACCTGGTCGACGCCGGCGCCGCCGCGCGGGTGCTGCAACGGCTGCGCCGGCTGCTCGACGCCGTGATCGCCGCACCGGACCGCCCGCTGGGCCGCCTGGACGTGCTCGACGCGGACGAGCGCGACCAGGTGCTGCGCGTCTGGAACGACACCGCGCGCGACATCCCGACCCGCACCCTGCCGCAGCTGCTGGAGGCCACCGCCGACGCCGTCCCGGACGCGGTCGCGCTGGTCGCCGACGGGCTGGAGCTGACCTACGCCCAGCTCGACGAACGCGCCAACCGCCTCGCGCACCTGCTCATCGGCCGCGGCGTCGGCCCCGAGCGGATCGTCGCGCTGGTCCTGCCCCGCTCCGCCGAACTGATCGTCGCCGCGCTCGCCGTGGTCAAGGCAGGCGGGGCGTACCTGCCGGTCGACCCCGCGTACCCGGCGGAGCGCATCGCGTTCCTGCTGGACGACGCGCGACCGACCGCCGTGCTGACCGCCACCGACCTCGCCGACCGGGTGCCCGCCGGGTCGGACACCGTGCTGCTGGACGAGCCGGGGCTCACCGCCGACCAGTCACCGCGCCGGCCCACCGACCTCGACCGCGTCGCACCGCTGCGGCCCGAGCACCCCGCGTACCTGATCTACACCTCCGGCTCCACCGGCACGCCGAAGGGCGTCCTGGTGCCGCACGCGGGCATCGCGAGCTTCGCCCGCAGCGAGGTCGAGCGGTTCGACGTGCGACCCGGCGACCGGGTCCTCCAGTTCTCCTCACCCAGCTTCGACGCGTCGGTGCTGGAGCTGTGCATGGCCCTGCACGGCGGTGCGGCGCTCGTCGTCCCGCCGCCCGGCCCGCTGGTCGGCGACGAGCTCGCCGACGTGCTGGCCACCCGGCGCATCACGCACACCCTGATCCCGCCGGCCGCGCTGGCCACCGTGCCGCCGACCCCGCTGCCCGACCTGCGCACGCTGGTCGTCGGCGGCGACGCGTGCGCCCCGGACCTGGTCGCCACCTGGGCACCCGGCCGCACGATGATCAACGCCTACGGCCCGACCGAGACCACGGTCGCCGCCACGTTCAGCGAAGACCTCGTCGCCGGCACGACGCCGCCGATCGGCACGCCGCTGTGGAACACCCGGACGCTGGTGCTGGACGCGAACCTCCAGCCCGTTCCGGTCGGGCAGCCCGGCGAGCTGTACGTCGCTGGCGCCGGTCTGGCGCGCGGCTACCTGAACCGGCCCGCGCTGACCTCGCACCGGTTCGTGGCCAACCCGCACGGGGCGCCGGGGGAGCGGATGTACCGCACCGGCGACGTCGTGCGGTGGCGCCCGGACGGCGCGCTGGACTACCTGGGCCGCGTCGACGACCAGGTCAAGATCCGCGGCTTCCGGGTGGAGCTGGGCGAGATCGAGGCCGTGCTCGGTGAGCACGCGTCCGTCGCGCGGGCGGTCGTCGTGGCCCGCGAGGACCAGCCGGGCGTGAAGCGGCTCGTCGCCTACGTCACGCCCGGCACCGCCGACCCGGCGCTGCTGCGCGAGCACCTGGCGAGCCGGCTGCCCGAGCACCTGGTGCCCGCCGCGATCGTGCCGCTGGACGCGTTCCCGCTCACCGCCAACGGCATCAAGGTGGACCGGACCGCGCTGCCCGCACCCGTGCACACCTCCCGCGCGGTCGGCCGAGAGCCGCTCAACCGCGCCGAAGAGGTGCTGCGCGGACTGTTCGCCGAGGTGCTCGGCGTGCCGTCGGTGGGGGTGGACGACTCGTTCTTCGAGCTGGGCGGCGACAGCATCGTGTCGATCCAGCTCGTCAGCCGCGCCCGCCGCGACGGGCTCGTGCTCACCCCCAAGCAGGTCTTCGAGCACCGGACGGTGCAACGCCTGGCCGCCGTCGCCCGCGAGGTCGGTGCCGCGCCCGCCGAAGCCCCGGACGCGGGCGTCGGACCGGTGCCGCTGACGCCCATCGCGCACTGGCTGCGCGAGCGCGGCGGGCCGGTGGACGGGTTCCACCAGTCCATGCTGCTCCAGGTACCCCCGAACGCGGACGACGCCGACCGCCTCACGCGCGCCCTGGGCGCACTGGTCGACCACCACGACGCGTTGCGGCTCAAGCTCACCCGCGCCGACGGGTCGTGGAGCCTCGAAGTCGGGCCGCGCGGCTCGGCGCCCGTCACACCGACCCGGGTCGACGCGTCCGGGATGGACGAGCGGGCGCTGCGCGCCGCGGTCGCCGAGCAGGCCGCCGCCGCGCGGGACGCCCTCGACCCCACCGCACCCGTGCTGGTGCGCGCGGTGTGGTTCGACGCGGGGGACCGGCCCGGTCGGCTGCTGCTGGTGGTGCACCACCTCGCCGTGGACGGCGTGTCGTGGCGCGTGCTCGTGGACGACCTCGCCGCCGCGTGGCGCGGGGACGCCCTCCCCCCTGTCGGCACGTCCCTGCGCCGGTGGTCCGAGCACCTGACCGCCCTCGCCGGACAGCCCGAGGTCGTCGCCGAGCTCGACGCCTGGGCGGCGCTGCTCGACGGCGGCGACGAGCCGCTCTCGGCCCGCCCCCTGGACCCGACCCGCGACACCGTGGCCACCGGCCGCCGGGTCGAGGTCGCGCTTCCCGCGGCGGTGACCGAGCCGCTGCTGACGACCGTGCCCGCCGCGTTCCACGCGGGGGTGGACGACGTGCTGCTGACCGCGCTGGCGCTGGCCGTCGCGGACTGGCGGCGTGACCGCGGCGGCGCGCCGGGCCTGCTGGTCGAGCTGGAGGGCCACGGCCGCCAGGACGACGCGTACGGCCTGACCGGCGTCGACCTGTCCCGCACGGTCGGCTGGTTCACCGCCGCGCACCCCGTGCGGCTCGACCCCGGCGTCACCGACTGGGACGCCCTGTGGGCAGGCGACGCCGCACCCGTGCTCAAGCGCGTCAAGGAGCAGCTGCGGGCGGTGCCCGGCAGCGGTCTCGGCCACGGCCTGCTGCGCCGGCTCAACGCGGCCACCGCGCCGGTGCTGGCCGCGCTGCCCGTGCCGCAGGTCGGCTTCAACTACCTGGGCCGGTTCACCGCACCCGGCGCGGCGGACTGGGCGCCCGCACCCGAGGCGGGCGTCCTGGGCGGCGGTGTCGACGCCGCCGCGCCCGTGCCGCACGTGTTGTCCGTGGACGCGATGACGCGCGACGGTGCGGACGGCCCGGAGCTGACCGCCTCCTTCGCGTGGCCCGGCGACCTGCTGGCCGAGGCCGACGTGCGCGACCTCGCGGCGGCGTGGACCCGGGCGCTGGAGCTGCTGTCCGGGCTGCGCACCGGTGGTCGCACGCCGTCGGACCTGCCGCTCGTGCGCCTGTCGCAGGACGAGGTGGACCGGGTCGAGGCGCACGGCGACTTGGTCGACGTGCTGCCGCTGTCGTCGTTGCAGAAGGGCCTGCTGTTCCACGCCTCCTACGACGAGGACGGCGCTGACGTCTACACCGTGCAACTCGTGCTCGACCTCGACGGCGCGCTCGACACGGCCGTCCTGCGCCGCGCGGCCGAGGAGCTGCTGCGCCGCCACGACAACCTGCGCGCCGGGTTCCTCCAGGAGGGACTGTCCACACCCGTGCAGTTCGTGCCGCGCGCGGTCGACCTGCCGTGGACCGAGATCGACCTGTCCGAAGAGGACGACGCCGACACGCGTGCCGAGGCCGTGCTGGCCGCGGACCGCGGCCGGCGGTTCGACCCGGCCCGGCCGCCGCTGCTGCGCTTCACCGCGCTGCGGCTGGGCGCCCGCCGGCACCGGCTCGTGCTGACCAACCACCACATCCTGCTCGACGGCTGGTCGGCGCCGCTGCTGATGCGCGAGCTGTTCGCGTTGGCGGGCGACGGGCCCGTGCCGCCGGTCACCCCTTACCGGGACTACCTGGAGTGGCTCGTGCGGGCCGACCGCGACGCCGCGCACGCCGCGTGGCGCACGGCGTTGGACGGCGTCACCGAGCCGACGCTGCTGGCCGGCGGCGGCCGTCGCCCGGCCCTGCCCGAGACGCTGGAGCTGGAGCTGTCCGCGCGGGCCACGGCGGCGCTGACCGCGCGTGCCCGCACCGCGGGCGTCACCGTCAACACGGTCGTGCAGGGTGTCTGGGGCCTGCTGCTGGCGGGGATCACCGGCCGCACCGACGTGCTGTTCGGCGCGACGACCTCTGGCCGCCCGCCGGAGGTCGCCGGCGTGGAGTCGATGATCGGCCTGTTCATCAACACGCTCCCGGTGAGGGTCGCGCTCGACCCGGCGGAGACCGTGTCCGACCTGCTGGTCCGGCTCCAGTCACGGGCCACCGACCTGATGGCGCACCAGCACGTCGGCCTCACCGACCTGCAGGAGCTGGTCGGCCTGGGAGAGCTGTTCGACACGCTGACCGTCTTCGAGAACTACCCGTTGGACACCGACGCGGTGGCGCTGCCGGGCGACCTGCGCGCCACGGCCGTGCAGGCGCGTGACGCCACGCACTACCCGTTGTCGCTGGTCGTCGTGCCGGGGGAGCGGTTGCGGCTGGACCTCAACCACCGACCCGACCTGCTGGGCCCCGACGCCGCCGACGTCCTCGCCGGCCGCCTGACCGCGCTGCTCGACCTCGTCGTCACCGAACCCGACCGCCTCGTCGGCGCCGTCGAGGTCCTCACCCACGACGAACGGGCCCTGCTCGCGTCGCGGCGCGGGCACGTGCGGCCGGAGCCCCGGGGGAGCGTGCAGCGCGCGTTCGCCGACGTCGTCGCCACCTACCCGGACCGGACCGCGCTCATCGCCGGCGGCACGCGGATCACCTACCGCGAGCTGGACGAGCGGGCCAACCGCCTCGCGCACCGGCTCGTCGCGGCGGGTGTGCGGCCGGAGGACCGCGTGGCCGTGCTCCAGGAGAGGTCGGTCGAACTGGTCGTGTCCACCCTGGCGGTGCTCAAGGCGGGCGGTGCGTACGTGCCGCTGGACGGCCGCAGCCCCGCGGCCCGCCTGGAGGCGGTGCTCGCGCAGACCCGGGCCCGTGCCCTGCTGGTCGACGCGGGCGACCGCGGCTTGGCGCACGACGCGGTGGTCGTGGACGTGCACGAGGACCGGTCCGGGCTGCCCGCCACCGACCCCGCTGTCCGGTCGCACCCGCGCGCCCTCGCCTACGTGATGTACACGTCCGGGTCGACCGGCACGCCCAAGGGCATCGCCGTGACGCACCACGACGTGCTGAGCCTGGCCGCCGACCGGGCCTTCGAGGGCGCCAACCACGACCGGGTGCTGCTGCACTCGCCGCACGCGTTCGACGCGTCCACGTACGAGCTCTGGGTGCCGCTGCTGTCCGGCCGCGAGCTGGTCGTCGCCCCGGCCGGGGAGCTGGACGTGCGCGAGCTGGCCGCGGTCATCGCCGGCGAGGGCGTGACGGGGCTGTGGCTGACGGCCGGGCTGTTCCGGCTGCTGGCCGAGGAGCACCCGGAGTGCTTCGCGGGCGTGGCGGAGGTGTGGTCCGGCGGCGACGTCGTGCCGCCCGCCACCGTCCGCCGCGTGCGGGAGGCCGCGCCGGGCATCGTCTTCGGCGACGGCTACGGCCCGACCGAGACCACCACGTTCGCGACGCACCACCTCGTGCGACCAGGTGACGCGATCGGGGTGACCGTGCCGATCGGCCGTCCGCTGGACAACATGGACGTCCACGTGCTGGACGCGTACCTGCGGCGAGTGCCTCCCGGTGCGCCCGGCGAGCTGTACATCGCGGGCTCCGGCCTCGCGCGCGGCTACCTGGACCGGCCGGACCTGACCGCCGGGAGGTTCGTCGCCGACCCGTTCGGCACGCCCGGCGAGCGGATGTACCGCACGGGCGACCTCGTGCGCTGGAACGACGCGGGCGACCTGGAGTTCCTGGGCCGCGCCGACGAGCAGGTCAAGATCCGCGGCTTCCGGATCGAGCTGGGCGAGATCGAGGCGGTGCTGGCGCGGTTCCCGGGCCTGGCGCAGGTCGCGGTGGTGGTCCGCGAGGACCGGCCGGGCGACAAGCGGATCGTGGCGTACCTGGTGCCCGAGGCCGCACCCGGCACCGGTGCCGACCCGGACACGGCCGCCCTGCGCGCGCGAGCCGCCGCCGAGCTGCCCGAGTACATGGTCCCGTCGGCGTTCGTGGTGCTGGGTACGTTGCCGCTGACGGCCAACGCCAAGCTCGACCGACGCGCCCTGCCCGCGCCCGACCTCGGCGCGGGTACCGGCGGACGCGCGCCGCGCACCCCGGAGGAGGAGATCCTCTGCGGCCTGTTCGCCGAAGTGCTCGGCGTCGCGGAGGTGACGCTGGACGACGGGTTCTTCGCGCTGGGCGGGCACTCGCTGCTGGCGACCAGGCTGGTCAGCCGCATCCGGTCGGCGTTCGGCGTCGAGATCGCGGTCCGCGCGCTGTTCGAGTCGCCCACGCCCGCCGGGCTGGTGCGGGCGCTGTCTTACGCCCGCGTGGCCCGCCAGGCGCTGCGGCCGTTCGACCGGCCCGAGCGGATCCCGATGTCCTACGGCCAGCGCCGGCTGTGGTTCCTCAACCGGCTGGAGGGCGCGGACTCGCCGTACAAGATCCCCGTCGCCCTGCGGCTGCGCGGCTCGCTCGACGTGGACGCGCTGACCGCCGCCCTGCACGACGTCGTGGAGCGGCACGAGAGCCTGCGCACGGTGTTCCCCGAGCACGACGGCCACCCGCACCAGGTGGTCCTCGACACCACCGCGGCCGCGCCCGCCCTCGTCCGCGCCGACGTGACCGAGGACGAGGTGCTGCCCTACGCCCGCGCCGCCGTCGCCGAGGGCTTCGACCTGGACACCGACCCGCCGCTGCGCGCCCACCTGCTGCGAGTGGCCCCCGACGAGCACCTGCTCCTGCTGGTGCTGCACCACATCGCGGGTGACGGCTGGTCGATGGCCCCGCTGGCCCGGGACTTCTCCGAGGCCTACACCGCCCGGCTGGCGGGTGCCGATCCGCGGTTCGCGCCGCTGCCCGTCCAGTACGCCGACTACAGCCTGTGGCAGCACGAGGTCATGGGCCGCGAGGACGACCCGGAGAGCGCGATCGCCCAGCAGGTCCGGTTCTGGCAGGCGGCCCTGGACGGGTTGCCCGAGGCGCTGGAGCTGCCGGGCGACCGCCCGCGCCCGCCGGTCGCGAGCCTGCGCGGCGGCACGCTGTTCTTCGACCTCCCCGCCGAGCTGCACCACGGCCTGACCGAGCTGGCGCGCCGGCACCGCGCCAGCCTGTTCATGGTGTTGCAGGCCGGCCTGTCGGCCCTGCTCACCCGACTGGGCGCGGGCACCGACATCCCGATCGGCTCGCCGATCGCGGGCCGCACCGACGACGCGCTGGACGACCTGGTCGGGTTCTTCGTCAACACGCTGGTGCTGCGCGCCGACACGTCGGGCAACCCGGCGTTCGAGGAGCTGCTGTCCCGCGTCCGTGACGCCGACCTCGCCGCCTACGCCCACCAGGAGCTGCCGTTCGAACGGCTCGTGGAGGTGCTCAACCCGACCCGGTCGATGGCGCACAACCCGTTGTTCCAGGTGCTGCTGGTGCTCCAGAACAACACCGACGCGGACCTCGCGCTGCCCGGCCTGGACGTCGCGGTGGAGCAGGTCGGGGCGCACGCCGCCCAGTTCGACCTGTCGCTGGACCTCACCGAGCGCCCGTCCGGGGGCATCACCGGCCGGTTGGACTACGCGCTGGACCTGTTCGACGACTCCACGGCCCGCGCGCTGGCCGAGCGGTTCACCCGCTTCCTGACCGCCGCCGTCGCCGACCCGACCACGCCGCTGGGCGACGTGGACCTGTTCGACGACGACGAACGCCACCGCGTGCTCGTGGAGTGGAACGCGACCTGGCGCGACGACGACGTGGCGGGCGTCGTGGAGCAGGTCCGGATGCACGCCGCGCTGCGGCCCGGTGGTGACGCGCTGGTGGACGACACCGGGGTCACGACCTACCGCGAACTGGTGCTCCGGGCGAACGCCCTGTCCCGCGCCCTGGTGGAGCGCGGCGCGGAGGCCGGGTCGCTGGCCGCCCTGCTGGCCGACCGCGACTCCCGCGTCCCGACGGCCGTGCTCGGCGTGCTGGGCGCGGGCGCGGCGTGGGTGCCGCTGGACCCGCGCGCCCCGCACGACCGCAGTGCCGCCCTGCTCGCCGACAGCGGTGCGCGGTGGCTGCTGGTCACCCCCGAGCGGACCGCCCAGGCCCACGCCCTGGCGGACGGCACGGACGTCGAGGTGATCGTCCTGGACGACGCCGAGGACCCCGACCTGCTGCCCGTGCGCGGCGACGGCGACGACCTCGCCTACGTCATCTTCACCTCCGGCTCCACCGGTCGACCCAAGGGCGCGATGGTGCACCGCGCCGGCATGGTCAACCACCTGCTCGCCAAGGTCGAGGATCTGGGTCTGTCCGAACTGGACTCGGTGGTGCAGAACGCGCCGCTGACGTTCGACATCTCGGTGTGGCAGATGCTCGCCGCGCTCGTCGCCGGCGGCACCACCCGCGTGGTCGGCGACGACGACGCGCTGGACCCGGTCGCGCTGTTCGGGTTGACCTCGGCCGAGCGGATCTCCGTGCTGGAGGTCGTGCCGTCGCTGCTGCGCACCGCGCTGGACGCGGCCGACGCGGGCGCGGAGCTGGCCGGGTTGCCGGACCTGCGGTGGCTGATGGTCACCGGCGAGGCGCTGCCCGCCCGGACCTGCGAGCGGTGGTTCGCCCGCGAGCCCGGCATCCCGCTGGTCAACGCCTACGGCCCGACCGAGTGCTCCGACGACGTCACGCACGCCGTGCTGACCGCCGACACCCCGGTCGCGGTGACCGGCGTGCCCATCGGCCATGCCGTGCGCAACACCCGCCTGTACGTGATGGACGAGCACGGCACACCGGTGCCCGCCGGCGTGCCGGGCGAGCTGTACGTCGGCGGGGTCGGTGTCGGCCACGGCTACCTGGGCGACCCGGTGAAGACCGCGACCGCGTTCGTCCCCGACCCGTTCGCCACCACGGCGGGCGCGCGGCTCTACCGCACCGGTGACGTCGTGCGCCGCCGCCGGGACGGCCAGCTGGAGTTCCTGGGCCGCCGCGACCACCAGGTCAAGATCCGCGGCCAGCGCATCGAGCTGGGCGAGGTCGAGGCGGCGCTGCGGCGGCTGCCCGGCGTCACCGACGCCGTGGTCACCACCAGCCCGGACGCGGCGGGGCAGACCCGGCTCGTCGGCTACGCGGTCGGCGCGTCGGTCCCGGCGGGCGGCCTGCGCGAGGCGCTGGCGGGCTCGTTGCCGGAGGCGATGGTGCCCTCCGCGGTGGTCGTCCTGGACGAGCTGCCGCTGACCCCCAACGGCAAGGTCGACCGCCGCGCGCTGCCGGAGCCCGACTTCGGCGGCGCCGAGGGCCGCACCCCGCGCACCCCGCGCGAAGAGGTGCTGTGCACCGTGTTCGCCGAGGTGCTCGGCGTGCCCGCGGTCGGTGTGGACGACGACTTCTTCGCCCTGGGCGGCCACTCGCTGCTGGCGACCAGGCTGGTCAACCGCATCCGCTCGGTGTTCGGCGTGGAGCTGCCGGTCCGCCGGGTGTTCGAGGCCCCGACCGTCGCCGGGCTGGGCGCGGCGCTGGAGACCGGCGACGACATCCGCCCGCCGCTGGAGCCCCGACCGCGCCCGGCGCGCGTCCCGCTGTCGCACGCGCAGCGGCGGCTGTGGTTCCTCAACCGGTTCGAGGGCGACGCGGGCACGTACAACATCCCGCTGGTGCTCAACCTCGACGGCGACCTCGACCGGGACGCCCTGCGCACCGGGCTGAACGACGTCGTGGCCCGCCACGAGAGCCTGCGCACGCTGTTCCCGGAGGTCGACGGCGAGCCGTTCCAGCTCGTCCCGGACGCCGCCGCGCCCACCCTGACCGAGGTCGACGTGACCGCGGCCGAGCTGGACGAGCGGGTCCGCGCGGAGAGCCGCGGCGGGTTCGACCTCACCACGCAGTTCCCGCTGCGGTCCACGCTGTTCACGGTGGAGGAGCACCGGCACGTGCTGGTCCTGGTGCTGCACCACATCGCGGGCGACGGCGCGTCCGCCGCTCCGCTGGCCCGCGACCTCGCCCGCGCCTACTCGGCCCGGTGCGCGGGCCTGGAGCCCGAACTGCCCGTGCTGCCCGTGCAGTACGCCGACTACGCGCTGTGGCAGCGGGAGGTGCTCGGCGACCCGGACGACCCGACGTCGCCGCTGGCCCGCCAGGTGCACTTCTGGCGCGACGCGCTGGCCGGCCTGCCCGACCAGATCGACCTGCCGCTGGACCGGCCGCGCCCGGCCGTCGCGAGCCACCGCGGCGACTCCGTGCCGTTGAGCGTGGACGCCGACGTGCACCGCGCGCTGGCCGAGCTGGCCCGCAGGAGCCACACCAGCCTGTTCATGGTCGTGCAGGCCGGTCTCGCGGCCCTGCTGACGCGGCTGGGCGGCGGCACCGACGTGCCGCTGGGCTCCCCGGTCGCGGGCCGGGCGGACGAGGCGCTGGACGACCTGGTCGGTTTCTTCGTCAACACCGTCGTGCTGCGCACCGACACCTCCGGCGACCCGACGTTCCGCGAGCTGCTGGACCGGGTGCGCGACGCCGACCTGTCGGCGTTCGCCCACCAGGAGGTGCCGTTCGAGCGGCTCGTGGAGGTGCTCAACCCGGAGCGGTCGCTGTCGCGGCACCCGCTGTTCCAGGTCGTGCTGTCCTTCCAGAACCACCTCGACGTGGACTTCGAGCTGCCCGGCCTGCACATCACCGCCGCGGCGCCGGACACCGGCGCGGCGAAGTTCGACCTGACGGTCAACCTCGCCGAACACCGGGGCGCGGGCGGTGAGGCGACCGGGATGTCCGGCCGGATCTCCTTCGCCACGGACGTGTTCGACGCGGGCACCGTCGCCGCCATCGCCACCCGGCTGGTGCGGCTGCTGACCGCGCTGGCCGCGGACCCGGACGCCACGATCGGCTCGGTCGACCTGCTCGACGACGTCGAGCGGCACCGGATGCTCGTGACGTGGAACGACACCGCGACCGAGGTGCCCGCGCTGACGTTGCCGGAGCTGTTCGCCGAACAGGTGGCCCGCACCCCCGACGCGCCCGCCGTGTGGGACCGCGGGCTGGAGCTGACCTACGCGCAGCTCGACGTCCGCGTGAACCGGTTCGCCCGGCTGCTGCGCGAGCACGGCGCGGGACCGGAGCGGTTCGTCGCGGTGTCGCTGCCGCGGTCGGCGGACATGGTCGTGGCGCTGCTCGGCGTGTTGCGGGCCGGCGCGGCGTACGTGCCGGTGGACCCCGACTACCCGGCGGACCGCATCGCGCACATGCTCGACGACACCGAGCCCGTGCTGCTGGTCACGGACGCGGAGCTGGAGCCCCGGCCGGCAGCCGCGGACTGCCCGCGGCTGCTCGTGGACGACCCGGACGTGCGGCGGCGCTTGGCGGCGCTGCCCGGCACGGCCCTCGGCGACCCGCCGTCGCTGCGCAACCCCGCGTACGTCATCTACACCTCCGGCTCCACCGGCAAGCCCAAGGGCGTCGTGGTCGAGCACCGCTCGCTGACCGACTACGTGGTCTTCGCCCGTCGCGACTACCGGGGCACCGGCGGCGTCGCGGTGCTGCACTCACCGATCTCCTTCGACCTCACCGTGACCGGCCTGTACGTGCCGCTGGTCATGGGCGGCACCGTGCTGACCACGACCCTGGACGACGCCGACCCGGCCGTGCTGGCCGAACTGCGCCGGCGGCCCGCCACGTTCCTCAAGGCCACACCCAGCCACCTGCCGCTGCTGCACGCGCTGCCGCCGGAGTTCTCCCCGCGCACCGAACTGCTGCTGGGCGGCGAACTCCTGCTCGGCGAACTGGTGGACGAGTGGCGGCGCGACCACCCCGGCACGGCCGTCTACAACATGTACGGCCCCACCGAGACCACGGTGAACTGCACCGAGTACCGGGTGGAGCCCGGCGCGGCCATCCCTCCCGGCCCCCTGCCCATCGGCGGCCCGCTGGACAACACCCGGCTCTACGTCCTGGACGAGCACCTGCGGCCGGTCCCGGTCGGCGTGCCCGGTGAGCTGTACGTCGCCGGCGAGGGCCTGGCCCGCGGCTACCACGCGCGGCCCGGGGCGACAGCGGCGAAGTTCGTCGCCAACCCGTTCGACGGCGGCGGCACCCGCATGTACCGCACGGGTGACGTGGTCCGCTGGAACAACGATGGCACGTTGCACTTCGTGCGCCGGGTGGACGACCAGGTGAAGCTGCGCGGCTTCCGGGTCGAGCTGGGCGAGATCGAGACCGTGCTCACCGGCCACGTGGACGTGCACCGCGCCGCGGTGATCGTCCGCGAGGACCGGCCCGGCGACCAGCGCCTCGTGGCCTACGTGGTCGCCGAGGCCGACCGGCAGGTCGCGACGGCGGACCTGCGTGCCCACGCGGCGGCGGCGCTGCCGGAGTACATGGTGCCCTCGGCGTTCGTGCTGCTGGACGAGGTGCCGTTGACGCCCAACGGCAAGCTCGACCGCCGCGGCCTGCCCGCCCCGGACGCGACCGCCGCCGGCCGGGCGCCCCGCGACCAGCGCGAGCGCGTGCTGTGCGAGCTGTTCGCCGAGGTGCTCGGGTTGCCCGCGGTCGGCATCGACGACGGTTTCTTCGACCTCGGCGGCCACTCGCTGCTGGCCACCAAGCTGATCAGCCGGGTGCGGGCCTGCTTCGGCGTCGACCTGGCGATCCGCAGCCTGTTCCAGGCGCCGACGGTCGCCGAGCTGGCCGCCCACCTGGGTGCCGACGACGACGGCGGCGCGTTCGACGTGCTGCTCCCGCTGCGCCGGGGCGGTTCGCTGCCGCCGCTGTTCTGCGTGCACCCGGCCAGCGGCTTCGGCTGGTCGTACGCGGGCCTGCTGCGCCACCTCGGGCCCGACCGGCCCGTGTACGCGTTGCAGTCGCGCGGCATGGACGCTGCGGGCGGCGCGTTGCCCACGACCGTGCGCGAGGTCGCCGACGAGTACCTCGCCCACATCCGCGCGGTGCAGCCGGAAGGGCCCTACCACCTGCTGGGCTGGTCGTTCGGCGGGCACGTCGCGCACGAGATCACCGCCCGGCTCCAGGAGCGGGGCGAGGAGGTGGCAGTGCTGGCGCTGCTGGACTCGTTCCCCAAGACCGACGCCGAGCGCCTGCCCGGCGCGCCGATCGACGCCGACGAGCTGTTCGCCGCCCTGCTGGACGTCTCGGGCTACGACCGCGCGTCTCTGGGGGAGGGCCCGCTGGACCGGGCACGGGTCGCGCGGCTGCTCAGCGAGCAGGACGGCGTGTTCGGCGAGCTGACCGAGCAGCACCTGACCGGCATCCACGAGGTGTTCGCCAACAACACCCGGCTGGCCAGGGAGCACGTGAACGGCCGCGTCGCGGGCGAGGTCCTGCTGTTCGTCGCCGCCCACGACCAGGGCCCCGACGGGCCGAGCCCGGACCGCTGGGACGGCCACGTCGACCGCGTCGTCCGCCACGACGTCGCGGCCCACCACAACGACATGACGCAGCCGGCGCCGCTCGCCGAGATCGGCCGCGTGCTCGCCCGAGCCCTCGGCGCCGCCGAGGGCGACCCCACCCCGGAAGGAACACGACCGTGACGAACCCCTTCGAGAACGACGACCTGAGCTACCTCGTGCTGGTCAACGACGAGGGCCAGCACTCCCTGTGGCCCGCGTTCGCCCGGGTCCCCGACGGCTGGACCACCACCCTGGGCCCGGACAGCCGCGAGGCCTGCCTGCGCCACGTCGAGGAGAACTGGACCGACATGCGGCCCAAGAGCCTCGTCGCGGCGATGGCCGAATCCGGCGCGTGAGCGCCCCCCGCGCGGGGCGCCTGCAAGTTCAGGCAATCGGGGCGCGGACCGTTGAGCGCGCCGCCGGGCGCCGACTATGTTGGTCGCACGGCAGGGAATCAAAAATCTGAAGAAGTCCGGCGAAGCCGGGCTCCGGATTCCCGAGGAAATTCACCGTTAATCAGGTCACCGCGACGGGAAGTGCCATGTCTGCGAAACGAAGCGCCATCGTCACCGGGGGTTCCCGGGGCATCGGCCGGGCCACCGCCCTCGCGCTGGCCGACGACGGGTTCGACATCGCCTTCTGCTACCGCGGCGGTGTCGCCGCCGCGGCGGAGACCGAGGCGGCGCTGCGCGAACGCGGCGTCGCGGTGTACCAGGCGCCGTGCGACGTCGCCGACGCCGAGGCGGTCGAGGCGTTCGTCAAGGCCGCCGAGGAGGAGCTGGGCGAGGTCGACGCGCTGGTCAACTCCGCCGGGATCGTCCGCGACAACCCGATGGTGCTGATGCCGCACGCGGACTGGAACGCGGTCATCGACACCAACCTGACCGGCACGTTCAACTTCTGCCGCACGGTCGCGTTCGGGTTCATGAAGCGGCGGTCCGGCGCGATCGTCAACCTGTCCTCGGTGGCGGGCGTCTACGGCACCGCGAGCCAGACGAACTACTCCGCGGCCAAGGCCGGCATCAACGGCATGAGCCGGGCGCTGGCCAAGGAACTCGCCCCCTACGGCGTGCGGGTCAACGTCGTCGCACCCGGTTTCATCGAGACCGACATGACCGCCGAACTGCCCGACAAGGTGCGGGACAAGGCGAAGAAGACGATTCCGATGCGTCGTTTCGGCGAGGCTTCGGACGTGGCGGACCTCGTGTCGTTCCTGGTCTCGGAGAAAGCCGGATACATCACCGGCCAGGTGCTCCAGGTCGACGGCGGAATCGTCATCTAGGGCCATGTCCGGCGATCCAGGAGAATTCCCGTGAAACGCACGTACGCCGCACCGCTGACCGCGGTCGACCGCGCCGAGGTGTTGCCCGGAAAGGGCGTCCGCGCCGAGAAGGACGTCGTCGCGCACGACCCCTACCTGGCCGGGCACTACCCGCACTTCACGATCTACCCCGGTGTCTTCACCATCGAGTCGGTGCACCAGGCGGTCCGCCGGATGGTGGCCGCCGAGCGCGGCGACTGGGTGCGCACCGAGATCGACACCATCGTGTCGGTGTCGCTGAGCGCGCCGCTGCTGCCCGGTGACGTCCTGCGCGTGCAGGCCGACCGGGTGCCGACCGCGGAAGAGGACCTGGTGCGGGTGAAGGCCCTGTGCCGCCGCTCCGACGACGTCGTCGCGGCGAAGATGACCCTGGTACTGCGCGTCCACCCGGAGGAGGCACCGTGACCGCGCAGTTGACGCGTCCCCTGCTCAGCCACGCCGACATCACCCGCGTGCTGCCGCACCGGCACCCCGTCCTGCTCGTGGACAGCGTGCTGGAGCTGGAGCCGGGCGTCGCCATCACCGCCACCAAGGCCGTCACCGGCTCCGAGCCGTGCTACGCGGGCCTGGCCGACGGCCTGCCCGACTCCGCCTACGCCTACCCGGTCTCGCTGATCGTGGAGTCGTTCGGGCAGGCGGGCGCGGTGCTGTGGCTGGTCGGCACGCCCGACGACGAGCGGCCCGTCGGCACCCTGATCTTCGGCGCCGCCCGCGGCGTCGTCGTGCACGACCGCGCGTACCCCGGCGACGTCCTCACCCACCGGGTGAGGATCGAGACCATCACGGGCCCCAACGCGTTCATGTCCGGCGAGGTGCACGCGGGCGACCGGCTGGTCGCCACGATCGGCCAGGTGCTGGCCGTGATCCGCGAGACCGACGCCCTCGACGGCAACTGACCCACCCCCCTCGCACCACCCCCGCCACCGGCGCACGCCGGGCGATGGCGCACACCCTGAGGAGCAACGATGACCAAGGCCCTGACCACCGAGCCGCAGCGGCTCGACGACCTGCGCGAGATCGTCGCCGAGGTGCTGGAGATCGAGCCCGAGGAGATCACCGAGACCAGCGACTTCGCCGAGGAGCACGACGCGGACTCGCTGCGGGCCATCGAGATCCTCGCCCGCATCGAGAAGAAGTACAAGGTGTCCATCCCGCAGGCCGAGCTGCCGAACATGGTGAACCTGCGCGCCGTCTACACCGTGCTCGCGCAGTACGCCGACTGGCAGGACTGACCGTGGACCGCCGTGTCGTGATCACGGGCCTCGGCCCCGTGTCGAGCGTGGGGATCGGCGCCGAGGACTTCGGCGCCGCCCTGCGCGCGGGCCGCAGCGGCATCTCGCCGATCGCGAGCTTCGACGCCTCGGGCTTCCCCCACTTCAAGGCGGGGGAGGTGCACGACTTCGACCCGAAGGCCCTGGTGCGCTCGCTGTCCCCGGACGAGTGGGGGCGCACGAGCCTGTTCGCCGCCGCGGCGGGCCGGCTCGCCGTGGAGGACTCGGGCATCGACCCGGCGCTCCTGGCGCGCTCCCGCGCCGGGTCCAGCATCGGGACCACGAGCGGCGAGTCCCAGGTCGTCGAGCAGCTCACCGCCCAGTGGGTGGAGGACGGGATGCCGTCGATCACCCCGGACCTCGTCCGACAGGCCCCGGCCTCCCGGCTGGCGGTCGCCGTCAACCGGGAGCTGGGCCTGACCGGCGAGGCCATGACCCTGTCCACCGCGTGCTCGGCCAGCAACTACGCGCTGGGCTACGCCTACGACCAGATCGCCACCGGCGACGCGGACTACATGGTCGCCGGCGGGGCGGACTCGGTGTGCCGCTGGGCGCACGCGGGGTTCTTCCGCCTCGGGGCGCTCACCGAGCACGTGTGCTCGCCGTTCGACGCCAACCGGTCGGGCATCCTGACCGGCGAGGGCGGCGCGGCGCTGTTCCTGGAGACCCTGGAGTCCGCCGAGCAGCGGGGCGCGCACGTCTACGCCGAGGTGCTGGGTTACGGCCTCAACTGCGACGCCAACCACATGGTCGCCCCGGACAAGGACAGCATCGCCGAGTGCATGCGCCGCGCCCACCGCAACGCGGGCATCGAGGCGTCCGACGTGGACTACATCTGCGCCCACGGCACGGGCACCCCCGCCAACGACGCGGTGGAGTCCAAGGCGGTGCTGGACGTCTTCGGCCCCACCCCGCCGCCGATCAGCTCCATCAAGTCGATGCTGGGCCACACGATGGGCGCGGCCAGCGGCTTCGGCGCGA
This sequence comes from Saccharothrix sp. S26, assembly GCF_021390395.1. Taxonomy (GTDB): domain Bacteria; phylum Actinomycetota; class Actinomycetes; order Mycobacteriales; family Pseudonocardiaceae; genus Actinosynnema. The sequence goes on along the minus strand of NZ_JAJUWT010000005.1, from coordinate 213,026 downwards.
TCGCCTCGGCGCTGGGCATCGACCAGGGCTTCCTGCCGCCCACGACCAACCACACCACGCCCGACCCCGAGCTGGTCGGCATCGACCCGGTGCCCAACGCGGCCCGCGAGGCACGCCTGGACGTGGTGCAGAACAACGGTTTCGCCTTCGGTGGCAACAACGCCATCACGATCCTGGGACGGGTGGCATGAGCACCGCACCGGACACGCTGGCCATCACCGGCTGGGGAGTGCTGACCTCCACGGGCATCGGCGCCGACGACTTCAGCGCCGCGGTCCGCGAGGGCCGGGGCGGCCTGGTCGACGTCGAGGGCGCGTTCGACGACGAGCTGCCCGAGTCCAAGGCGTGCGCGCTGGTCGGCTTCCACGCCCGGGACTACGTGGGGCGCAAGGGAACAGCGTTCCTCGACCGCAGCACGGCGCTGGCCCTCGTCGGCTGCCACCTCGCGCTGGCCGACACCGGCCTGGTCGTGGACGACACCAACCGCGACCGGCTGGGCATCGTCCTGGGCACCACCGCGGGCAGCTTCAAGTCCACCAGCGACTACAGCCGCGAGACCCTCGTGCAGGACAAGCCGTACCTGGTGAACCCGGTGCTGTTCCCCAACACCGTGATGAACTGCGCCGCGGGGCAGGCCGCGATCTGGCACAAGCTCAAGGGCGTCAACGCGACCGTGGCGGGCGGCCAGCTCGCCGGCCTCAACGCGCTGCGCTACACCCGCAACGCGGTCCGCCGGGGCTACGTCGACGGCGCCCTGGTCGGCGCGGTCGAGGAGTTCAGCCCGCACACCGCCTGGGGCACGCACAACGTGCACGAGCGGATCGGCGCGCACGTCCCGCTGGGGGAGGGATCCGCGGTGTTCGTCGCGGAGAACCCCGACGTGGCGCGGTCCGCCGGGCGCGCGGTCGACGCGGAGGTGCTGTCCGTGGAGATCGGCTCCAGCCCGACCGGCGACACCGCGGACGGCCTCGCCGGCTGCGTGGGCCGGGCCCTGGAACGGGCCGGCGTCCACGTGGACGACGTGTGGGCCGTCGCGACCGGCGAGACGGGGGACGACCGGCTGGACCGGCTGGAGTCCCTGGGCGTCGCGCTGTCGTTGGGCACGGGCCCGCGACGCGTGCGCGTCAAGGAGCTGACCGGGGAGTGCCACGCGGCCTCCGGTGCGCTCCAGGTGTCCGCGCTGCTCGCGCACCACCGCGGCGACAAGGCGTTGGACGGGCGGGTCGGCGTCGTCACGTCGGTCTCGGCCGACGGCGCGGTCGGCGCGGCCGTGATCCGGGGGTACGCCCGTGCCTAGCGTCATCACCGGGGCCGAGATCCGCACCTGCCTGGGCGACACGACGACGACGTTCAAGGCGCTCGTCGAGGGCGTCAGCGGGGTGTCGCCCCTGCGCTTCCACGACACCGCCAAGCTCAACGTCACCCACGGCTACCAGATCGACGACGGCGACGTGGAACGCCCGCGCCGCGCCGCCGGCTGGCTCACCGAGTGCGTGGCCGCCGCCGCGGCGCAGGCCGGGCTCGACGCCACGACCCAGCGGGTCACGGCGATCGTCGGCACCGGTCTGCGGGAGCTGCGGTCGGTGGAGCGGTTCACCGCAGACGGTGTCCCGGTGCTCCCCGAGGAGCTGCACTTCGCGGCGGCGGTGCGGGCCGCGCTGCCCGGAGTCGCGGACGTGATCACGGTGTCCAACGCGTGCTCGGCCTCCGGGCACGCGCTGGCCATCGCCGCCGACCTGCTCGCCGCCGACGAGGCGGACGCGGTCGTCGTCGCGGGCTGCGACGCCACCACCGAGAGCATGCTGACGATGATCGGCCGCGTCGGCGAGGAGCCCACGACCTCCGTGCGCCCGTTCGACCGGGACCGCACCGGCGTCCTGCTCGGCGAGGGCGCGGCGGCGGTCGTGGTCCAGCCCCGCGGCGACGGGCCCCTGGTGCTCGGTGTCGGCCTGTCCTGCGACGCCCACCACGAGACCGCGCCGGACGTGCGCGGCATCGTGGCGGCGATGCGCGACGCCCACGAACGCGCCGGGATCACCCCCGACGAGGTGGACCTCGTGCTCGCCCACGGCACCGGCACCGCCCTGAACGACCCGACCGAGGCCTCCGCCTTGTCCGAGGTGTTCGCCGACGTCGCCGAGCAGCCGCTCGTCACCGGCGTGAAGGGCGCCATCGGCCACACCTCCGGCGCGGCGGCGCTGACCAGCCTGGTGCTCGCCGTCGAGTCGGTGCGCGCCGGGTGGGTCCCGCCGAACGCGGGGCTGCGGACCGCGATCGACGAGGCCGCCGGCCTGCGCCTGGTCGTGGACGAGCCCGCGCCGATCAGCGGGCACGCGGTCGTGCAGGTCGACGCGTTCGGCTTCGGCGGCGTGAACGCGGTGTGCGTGATCGAGGTGAACCCGTGACCGCCGGGGTGCTGGTGACCGCCCAGGCGGTGCACCTGCCCGGTCCCGGTTCGCCGGAGGATCCCCTGCTCGCGCTGCTGGCGGCCGGACCGGCCGTCGGACCGGACCAGGCGCACCTCCTGCTGGGGCGCAAGGGCCTGCTCTACAAGGAGCCGTCCACCCGGCTCGCGCTGTGCGCCGTGCACCGCGCGCTCGGGCTGCCCGAGGGCAAGCCGACCCTCCCGCTACCGGGAGCGGACCGCACGGCCGTGGTCGTCAGCTCCAACTACGGCAACGTCGCCACGGTCGCCGACGTCGTGCGCGAGGAACGCGCGGGCTCCGGCCGCGACGTGAGCCCGCTCAACAGCCCCAACGCCTCCAGCAACGTCGTGGCCAGCACCATCGCCATCCGCTGGGGCTTCACCGGGCCCAACCTGACGGTGTGCTCGGGTGAGACGTCCGGTCTGGACGCGGTCGGCCTGGGCGCGCTGGCGTTGCGCGCCGGGCGCGCGGACCGGGTCGTCGTGGTCGGCGTCGAACCCGACGACGACACCGCCACGTCCATCGCGGGCCCGTTGCGCGCGCTCGCGGCGTGCGTCGTGCTCGAACGTTCGGAACCGGGGCGCGCGGGCGTGCTGCTGGGTCGGGTGCACCGGTCCGAGCACGTGGACGACCTGCTGCTCGACACCGCCGAGATCGACGACCACGTCGGGCCCACGTCCGGCGCGCGCGGCGTGCTCCAGGTCGCGCTGGCCGCCGCGTGGCTGCGGGCCGGCGGGCAGCCGGGTGCGGGCGCCGGCGTCGTGTGCGGCGGCCCGGCGGACGGCCACGCGGCCGTCCACCTGAGCGTGCGGGGGATCTGACCGTGGGCGAGCGCGAGAGGTGGCGGGTCGTCGCCCGCGGGGACGCCGCCGTGCTGTGGGGCCGTTCCGGCACGGGCCCGCCCGTCGTGCTCGCGCACGGCCTCCAGGACGGCTGGGCGGGCTGGCTGCCGCTGGCGGCCGAACTCGGCGACCGCGCGTGCTACGCGCTGGACCTGCCGTGGCGCGCGGGCAGCACCGACACCTGGTGCCACCGCGGCACACCCGCCGACTGGCTGAGCCGGGGCCTGGCCCTGGTGCCCGAGGCGCCGCGGGTGGTGATCGGCCACTCGTTCGGCGCGAACGCCGTGCTGCACCTGCTCGCCGAACGCGGGCTGCCCGCGAGCGTCGAGGCGGTGGTGCTCGTGGCCCCGTTCTTCCGCCCCCCGGCGCTGGAGGTGGACTGGGCGCTGCACACGGCGGCCCTGGCCGGCGTCCGCCGGATCATGACCGCCGGTCTGCGCCTGCGCCTGGGTTCCCGCGCGGCGGACCTGGACGACGACCTGCTGTCCGCGATGGCCGCCACGGTCGTCGACCGCATCGGCCCGGTGGGCTTCGGCGCGTTCTTCCAGAGCTTCGCGGCCTCCACCACCCTGTGGCTGTCCGATGTGGACATACCGGTCCTGGTCGTCGCGGGACGGGACGACGAGGCGCTGAGCGGCGAACGCGCCACCGCCCTGGCCACCGCCCTGCCGATCGCCCGCTTCCGCATCCGCCCCCACTACTCCCACTTCTGCCACGTGGAGCAGGCCGACGACGTGGCGGCCGACCTGGGCGAGTTCCTGGACCGCGTCGGCTTCGAGACGAATGCCACCCCCCTGACCGCGCTGCACCCGATCCGGTGAGCACCGGCCCCGCCGTTGCCGAAACGAAGCCGCACCGCCTACCCGGTGCGCGTGCCTGAAGGAGCGACAACCGCCATGACCACCACGCTCGACGCGAGCCCCACGACGTACGTGGGACGTCCCCGGTACGAGGGCGCGAACATCCGCACGTGGATCGGCTTCAAGCACTTCACGTACCTGCTCGAGGAAGCCGTGCTCCAGCACTTCCGCGACCGCGGCGCCGGCCCCGACGTGCTCTACCACGTCCACGGCCTGGGCATCGAGTTCGTGGAGACCTCCATCCAGCTCCCCGCGACCCTGCTGGTGGACGACGAGGTCACCGCCGTCGTCACCACCGCGCCCGCGAAACCCGGCCACGGCGCGGCCTTCACCGTCCGCCTGACCGTGCGGCGCGACGGCGCGCAGGTCACCATCCTGACCGGCAAGGTCCGCGTCGCCCTGGTGGCCGAGCGGGACGCACCGGGGCACGAGCCGGTACCGGTGGAACTGGTGCCGTTCGTCGTCGGCGGTGTCGCGGAGCTGGAGAGCAAGGCGCGCGTCGACCTCGCGTGCCCGGGCGAGGTCACCGAGGTGCTGACCCCGTCCGGCTCGAACGCGTTCCTGTGGTCCTGGCGCATCCCGTACTTCTACTGCCACTACTCGCACCGGCTCCAGCACTCGGGCTACACCCGCGCGTTGGAGGAGGTCGTGGACCGGTTCCTGCACGAGCGCGGCCTGGGCATCGGCAAGCTGCTGGAGGAGCGTGGCTGGATCCCCGTCGTGTCCCGCGCCCGCGTGCAGCTCCTCGCGGACGCGCACATGGAGGAGACGCTGCACACCGTCTTCACCGTCGGCGAGGTCATCAAGGACGTCATGTACACGGCCCGCATGGACACCTACGTCCGCCGCGGCGACGTGCTCGTGCACACCGCGACCGCGTCGATCGTCCACGGCTACGCGGTCAGCCGCGGCGAGAAGTCCGGATCGCTGGCCGAGTTCGACGCCGACACCCGCGCCGCGCTGCTCGGGGGTGCCGAATGAGGGTGAAGAAGCCGCCACGCCTGTACTTCTCGTTCCGCAGCCCGTTCAGCTGGCTGGCCCTGCGGCGCTTGGAGGAACGCCTCCCGCAGGCGCGGGAGATCATCGAGTTCGTGCCCTACTGGGATCCGGACCCGATCACGGCGGCCGGCCTGGAGGAGCGCGACGCCGGGTTCCACTACACCCAGATGAGCAAGGCGAAGCACCTCTACATCCTCCAGGACACCAAGCGCCTGGTCGCCGAGCACGGTCACCGCATGGCGTGGCCCATCGACGTGGACCCGTGGTGGGAGCTGCCGCACCTCGCCTGGATCAAGGCCCGCCACCTGGGTCAGGACCGCGTGTTCTACGACGCGGTCACCCGGGCGCGGTGGGAGCGCGGCGAGGACATCTGCGAGGTCGACGTGCTGAGCGCGGCCTTGGAGCAGGCGGGGCTGGACCCGGAGCCGCTGGTATCCGCGGTGGACGACCCGGCTATCCGCGAGGAGGGCCTCGACGCGCTGGTGCAGGCGTGGCACGACGACATCTTCGGCATCCCCTACTTCAAGGTCGGCCGGCACCGCTTCTGGGGCTTGGACCGGCTCGACGCCTACCTCGACGTGCTGCTGCCGACGTTGCAGGAACTGCCCGTGCCCGCGGCGACGACGTTGGACGACGTGCCCGTGCCCGTGCTGGAACGTGTGGGCGGGGCCGACCACGACACGGCGGGTGGTTGCGGGTGACCCTGCTGCGGGAGCGTCCTGTCACCGCTCCCGAGGCGGTCGACACCGATCCGCGCGACCCGGAGGCCCGGCTGGCGCAGCTGCTCGACCTGGGGTCCGGCGGTGCGTGAGCGCACACCCGTGATCGGCGTCTGGCACTCCGGTGCACGTGATCGCGGACGACGAGCCGGACGCCTGCCGGCGGGCGCGGCGGATCACCGGGCTGTTCGCGCGGCCCGGTGTGTTCGACCTGCACTCGGTGCCCGACGGCGAGGATCTGCGGGCGTTGCTGCCGGAGCGGCCGCGGCGGGCCTACGACGTCGGGCCGTTGGTTGGCGTGGCCGCGAACGTCCCGATCCGCAAGGGCGGGTGTCCGGACTCGCTGTCGGCGGAGAAGGCGGCGCGGTTGGTGCGGATGTGCGACGCGTTCGGTGAGGCCGTGGTGCCGCGGGTGACGTTGGTGACGCGTACAGCGGCGCCGACGGGCCGTGGCGCGCACGACAAGATCCCGCAGTAGCAGTCATTCCGCTGTCGAAAGAGGAGGGCTCGTGCTCAACCACCTGCGTGACGAGGGACGGCGCGTGCTGCTGTGCACCGTGTCCTCCGACTCGCACACCTGGAACCTCGTGTTCCTGCAACTGCTGCTGGAGGAACACGGCCACGACGTGACCAACCTCGGCTCGTGCACACCGGACGACCTCGTCGTCGCCCGGTGCCTGAGTGACCGGCCGGACCTGCTCGTCATCAGCACGGTCAACGGTCACGGCCACGCCGACGGCAAGCGGCTGATCACGAAGCTGCGCCGCGAGCCCGCCCTGCGCACGCTGCCGGTCGTGATCGGCGGCAAGCTCGGCATCGCGGGCGCGGCGGACGTCGACCGGGCGGGCGAGCTCGTGGAGGCCGGGTTCGACGCGGTGTTCGCGGAGGGCGCGGACCTGTCCGGGTTCAACCGCTTCGTGTCCACCGCGCGCGAGCGGCGCTCGCTCGAAGGCGCTGCGCCGTGACCGGGTTCGCGACGTTCGTCCGCGCCGCGCACGCCGCGGGTCACCTGGTCGTGCAGCCCCGCATGGGCTTCAGCGACCCCGCCCTGATGCGCGCCGGCCTGGTCGCCACGCGCCGCGCGCACGCCACCACCGTCGGCACGGTCACGCTCGACAGCTACACCCGGGTGGGCGACTACGCGGCCGTGCTGGCAGCCGCCGCCGAGGGGACACCGCTCAACGGCTACCCGATCGTCACCACCGACGACGCCACCACGCGGCACGTCCTCTCCGACTCCGCCCGGCACGGCTTCCCCGTCCAGGTCCGGCACGGCTCGCCGCTGCCCGGCGACATCGTGGACGCGCTCGTCGCGCTCGGCCTGGACGCCACCGAGGGCGGTCCGGTGTCGTACTGCCTGCCCTACAGCCGGGTGCCCCTGCGCGAGTCGGTCACGGCGTGGTCGCGGTCCGTGGAGGCGTTCGCCGCCGCGCCCGGCGAGCCGCACCTGGAGAGCTTCGGCGGCTGCATGCTGGGCCAGCTCTGCCCGCCGAGCCTGCTGATCGCGCTGACGATCCTGGAGGGGCTGTTCTTCCGCCGGCGCGGCATCGCCAGCCTGTCGTTGAGCTTCACCCAGCAGACCAGCGCCGAGCAGGACGCCGAGGCGCTGCACGCGTTGCGGCGCATCGCCGCGGACCTGCTGCACGACGTCGACCACCACATCGTGGTCTACGCCTACATGGGCGTGCACCCGCGCACGGAGGCGGGTTCGCTGGCGCTGCTGGCCGACGCGGCGCGGCTCGCGGTGCGCGGGGGAGCGGCCCGGCTGATCGTGAAGACCCCGGCCGAGGCGCACCGCATCCCGACCATCGCGGAGAACGTGTCGTCGCTGGAGCACGCCGCCGCCGTCGCCCGCACGGTCGGCCCCGAGGAGCCCGCGGTCGAGGACAGCGGTGTCGAGGCCGAGGCGCGCACGCTCATCGCCGCCGTGCTCGACCTGCACGAGGACGTCGGGGAGGCACTCGTCCGCGCGTTCTCCGCCGGTGTCCTGGACGTGCCCTACTGCCTGCACGCCGACAACGCCGGGCGGTCCCGCGCGCACGTGGACGGCAGCGGCCGGCTGCGCTGGTCGGCGGTGGGCTCCATGCCCATCGCGCGGTCCGACCAGGACCTCCGGCCGGTCACCAGCGGCGCGCTGCTGGGCTACCTGCACCGCGTCGAGCAGCGCTACGACCACCCGGTCCTCACCGACGGCACCCCCGCGGCGGTGCTGTCGTGACCACCCTGATCGACGACCTGCTGCCCGAGTGGCAGCACCGCGAGCACCACGCCCGCCACGTCGACGCCCCGCCCGAGCGCGTCTGGGCCGCCTTGACCGCACTCCGGGTCTGCGACCTGAGCTGGACGATGCTGTTGCTCCGCCTGCGCGGCGGCCCTCTCGCGTGGCTGCGGGGTGTGCAAGCGCCGCCGGGGACGCTCGTGCTGGACTCGTTCGCACCCAAGCCCGTCGCCCAGGACCCGCCGAGTGAGGTCGTCCTCGCCGACATCGCCCGCTACACCTCCCTGGTGCCCGCGCGCCCGGATCTGCCGCGGGGCGACCGGGACGCGTTCACCGGCTTCACCGAGCCCGGCTGGTCGAAGGTCGTGATGAACTTCCGCCTCGACGCCGACGGCACGGGCACCCTGCTGTCCACCGAGACCCGGGTGCACGGCACCGACGACGCCGCGCGGCGCTCGTTCCGGCCGTACTGGCTGCTGGTGCGGGCGGGCAGCGGGCTGATCCGGCACGACCTGCTGGGCGCCACCGCGCGTCGAGCGGAGCGGGTGTGACGCTGTTCCGCTTCCCGTGGGGCCGTTTGACGGCTCCGCGGCTGAACCGATACGACTGGTGTCGTCCGACCGGCCCGGGGGAGAGGCACAACAGCATGACGAGGTCCGCGCAGGCGTCACCGCGCACGACCAAGGGGGGACGGTGGCTCGGTTGGGCCGTGTTCGTCGTGGGAGCGCTGTACGCGGTGGTGAGCGCCTACTGGGCCGTCGGCGGCACGGCCGGCCTCGACACGCTCGGCGGCGCGCTCGCGGAGATGGCCAGGGCCCGCGACCCGCAGCTGATCGTGATCGTGTGGTCGACCGTGGTGCTCAAGCTCGTGGGCGCGGTACTGGGATTGGCGCTGGTCCAACCGTGGGGCCGGCGCGTGCCGCGGTGGTTGCTGCTCACCGCGTCGTGGGGTGCGACCGTCGTGCTCGTGCTCTACGGGGGCGTGCTGGTCGTCGCGCAGTCCCTGATCGCCGTGGGCGTGGTGCCGCGGGCGTCGTCGTTCGACCCGGTGGCGTTCTACTGGCACCTGTTCGTGTGGGACCCCTGGTTCCTGCTGTGGGGTGTCCTTCTAGGGGTGGCGACCCTGCGTTTCGCACGCCGACGGCAAGATCCCGGATCGCATTCGGCAAATCAAGGTTGAGACGCGCATTTGCCGCTTTGGGCAGACCCGTTGTGCGGGACGCGCGTGTCGACACAGGATGGTCACATGCTGTCCGCACCGCACGCCGCGCCCCTGCAAACCCCTCTCACCCCGCGCCCGTCCAGTGATGTGCTGGACTGGCCGTGGATCCTCGGGCCCTGTTGAAACCGCAGGTCGAGCCCTGGGGCCGGGTCACGCCGAGTATTTCGGCGTACCCGGCCCCAGGTCGTTGTCGGACCAGGTGAATCACACATTAAGCAACGGTGTAGACAATTCCTGCGGTGACCTGTCGCAGTGGTGACGAGCACTCCCACGCCGATCGGGACACCCTTCAGCTACCGGTGATGACAACCCCGAACGGGCCGCTCGCCGGTGATCCGGTCACCGCCAGCACGTCCCCGAACGGCAGCCAGCGCCCGTCGGCGAAGCGGATCGTGTGCAGCAGCCTGTTGTCCTGGGTGGAGACCGCCAGGTGCAGCGCGCCGAGCGACGCGGTGATCGAGACGCCGCTCACCGGGCTCCCCGGCGCACCCGTCTGCGAGGCGACGTCGTGGAAGGTGGTCCACTCCCCGGTCGAGCGCTGCACCGCGTGGTAGACCTTCCGGTCGCTGCCGTACACCACGGCGTGCAACTCCGACCCGACCTGCGCGAGCCGCACCCCGACCGCGGTCACCTCGGCCGCCGCCGGGGTGAACGGCACGTCGGAGGTCTGCACCCACTGCCCGTCGGGGTAGCGGAGGTAGGAGGGCAGGACCCGCCCGCCGGCCGTGTCGTTGATCACCAGGCGCAGGTTGCCGCCCACCCCGGCGAGCCCCACGTCGGTGTTCGCCGTGCTCGCGGCCGGGACGATGGTCGCGCTCGACCACGTGCCGTCGGCGTGCCGCACGTGGTGCGTCAGGCGGGCGTCGTCGATGCTGCGCCGAATCCGGTGCAACTCGCCGGCGACACCGGCCACCGCGAGGTAGGCGGTCCACCCCGAGGAGTCGGGAGGGCCGGACACCTCCGACCACGAGCCGTCCGAGCGGCCGATCCTGTGGTGCAGCCACGGCCGGTTGGGCAGACCGGAGGCGTCCTCGAACAGCAGGTGCTGCTCGTCGTTCACGACGGCCGACACCAGCGCGTGCGGCGAGTGCTGCGTGCCGGTGTAGCTGAACCCGGTCCACGTGCCGTCAGCGCGGCGAGTCGTGTGGGCCACGCCGGTGGCGCCGGCGGTCCCCATGGTGGCCAGGTGCACTTCCCCCGGGACGTGCAGCGTGCCGGGCTCGGCGTGGGCCGGTGCGGCGTCGCTCAGCGCCGCCGTCGTCAGCGCCGCCACGGCCGGTAACCGGAGCACGTCTCTTCTTCTCAACATCACAATCCCCCTGGGTGAGGCACGCTCGTGCGGCGTGCCTCACCTGGATAGCACCACCAAAGGGGGATGACGGTGGGATTCAAGGATTCCCCGTGGCGACGAAACCCCGGCCGGCCGGGGGCGCGACAGGGCCCCGAGGGGGACGTCGTGGCGGGCGGACAGCACCGGCCGCCCGCCACGACGAGTCACACGAGCGGCCGGTCGGTGGGGTCGATCGGCCTGGGCAGCACCGCGCGCCCGGTCAGGTAGGCGTCCACGCCGGCGGCGGCCGAGCGGCCCTCGGCGATGGCCCACACGATCAGCGACTGGCCGCGGCCCATGTCGCCCGCCACGAAGACGCCGTCGACCGAGGTCGCGAACGACTCGTCGCGGGCCACGTTGCCGCGCGCGTCGAGGTCGACGCCCAGCTCGGTGAGCAGGCCGTCCCTCTCCGGGCCGACGAAGCCCATCGCCAACGTCACCAGCTGCGCCGGGATCTCCCGCTCGGTGCCGGGCACCGGCTCGAACCGCCCACCGGACGCCTCCACCTCGACCAGCTTCAACGCCCGCACCGCACCCTGGTCGTCGCCCAGGAACTCCACGGTGGACACCGAGTACAGCCGCTCGCCGCCCTCCTCGTGCGCCGACGTGACCCGGTACAGCATCGGGTAGGTCGGCCACGGGTGGGCCTCGGCGCGCTTCTCCGGCGGCCGGGGCATGATCTCCAGCTGCGTCACCGACAACGCGCCCTGCCGGTGGGCCGTGCCCACGCAGTCCGCGCCGGTGTCGCCGCCGCCGATGACGACGACGTGCTTGCCCTGCGCGGTGATCGGCGGCACGTCCAGCTCGCCGCGCGCCACCTTGTTCGCCCCCGGCAGGTACTCCATCGCCTGGTGCACCCCGGACAGCTCCCGGCCAGGCACGGGCAGGTCGCGCCACGCCGTCGCGCCACCGGCCAGCACCACCGCGTCGTAGGACTCGCGCAGCCGCTCGACCGTGACGTCCACGCCGACGTTCACGTTCGTCTCGAACCGCGTGCCCTCGGCGCGCATCTGCTCCAGCCGGCGGTCCAGCCGCCACTTCTCCATCTTGAACTCGGGGATGCCGTAGCGCAGCAACCCGCCGATGGCGTCAGCCCGCTCCAGCACGGTCACGTCGTGCCCGGCGCGGGTCAGTTGCTGCGCGGCGGCCAGGCCCGCGGGCCCGGAGCCCACCACGGCCACCTTGCGGCCGGTGCGCGTCGGCGGGAGCTGGGGCGTGACCCAGCCCTCGTCCCACGCCCGGTCGATGATGGAGATCTCGACCCGCTTGATGGTGACGGGATCGCCGTTGATCCCCACCACGCACGCGGCCTCGCACGGCGCCGGGCACAACGTCCCGGTGAACTCCGGGAAGTTGTTGGTGGCGTGCAGCCGTTCCGCCGCCTTGCGCCAGTCGTCGCCCCACACCAGGTTGTTCCACTCGGGGATCAGGTTCCCCAGCGGACAGCCCTGGTGGCAGAACGGCACGCCGCAGTCCATGCACCGACCGGCCTGCTTCTCCAGCTTGGGCCGCTCGAACTCCTCGTAGACCTCGCGCCAGTCGCGCAGGCGCAGGAAAACAGGACGGCTGCGCGGGGTCTCACGCTCGGTGGTGAGGAACCCACGGGGGTCAGCCATGAGACGCCTCCATGATCGCTTCGTTGACGTCCCGGCCCTCGAGCACGGCCCGGGCCTGTGCCGCCAGCACCCGCTTGTAGTCCTTCGGCATGACCTTGGTGAACCGGTCCACCGCCAGGTCCCAGTCGGCCAGCAGCGCGTGCGCCACCGCCGAGTCGGTCTCCAGGTAGTGCTTCTCCACCGCGCCGCGCAGGAACTCGCGGTCGGCGGGGTCCAGCGGGTCCAGATCCACCATCTCCGGGTTGACCCGCGGCTCGGCGGCGTCGAGCACGTAGGCGATGCCGCCGGACATGCCCGCCGCGAAGTTGCGCCCGGTCGGGCCGAGCACGACCACCCGGCCGCCGGTCATGTACTCGCACCCGTGGTCGCCCACGCCCTCGACCACGGCCAGCGCGCCCGAGTTGCGCACGCAGAACCGCTCGCCGACCTTGCCGCGCAGGAAGATCTCGCCGCCGGTCGCGCCGTAGCCGATCACGTTGCCGGCGATGATGTGCTGCTCGGCGGCGAACTGCGCGTCGGGCACCGGCCGGACGACGATCCGCCCACCCGACAAGCCCTTGCCCACGTAGTCGTTCGCGTCGCCGATGAGCCGCAACGTGATGCCGCGCGGCACGAACGCGCCGAACGACTGCCCGGCCGTGCCGGTGAACGTGATGTCGATCGTGTCGTCGGGCAGCCCCTCGCCGCCCCACCGCTTGGTCACCTCGGAGCCGAGCATGGTGCCGACGGTGCGGTTGACGTTGCGCACCGGCAGTTCCAGCCGCACCCGGTCACCGGAGGCGATCGCGCCCTCGGCGAGCTGGATCAGCGTGTTGTCCAACGCCTTGTCCAGGCCGTGGTCCTGCGCCACGACCTGGTGCCGGGCCGCGCCGTCGGGCAGCTCGGGCACGTGGAAGATCGGCGACAGGTCGAGCCCGGCCGCCTTCCAGTGGTCCACGGCCGCCCGCGTGTCCAGCAGGTCCGCGTGCCCGACGGCCTCGGCCAGGGTCCGGAAACCGAGCTGCGCCAACAGCTCCCGGACCTCCTGCGCGACGAACTCGAAGAAGTTCACCACGTACTCGGCCTTGCCGGCGAACTTCGCCCGCAGCGCCGGGTTCTGCGTGGCCACGCCCACCGGGCACGTGTCGAGGTGGCAGACCCGCATCATGACGCAGCCCGACACCACCATGGGCGCGGTGGCGAAGCCGAACTCCTCCGCGCCGAGCAGGGCCGCGATCACCACGTCCCGACCGGTCTTGAGCTGGCCGTCGGCCTGCACCACGATCCGGTCGCGCAGCCGGTTGGCCAGCAGCGTCTGCTGCGTCTCGGCCAGGCCCAGCTCCCACGGGCCGCCCGCGTGCTTGATGGACGACAGGGGTGACGCGCCGGTGCCGCCGTCGTGCCCGGAGATCAGCACGACGTCCGCGTGCGCCTTGGACACGCCCGCCGCGACCGTGCCGACGCCGACCTCGGAGACGAGCTTCACGTGGATGCGCGCCGCCGGGTTGGCGTTCTTCAGGTCGTGGATGAGCTGCGCCAGGTCCTCGATCGAGTAGATGTCGTGGTGCGGCGGCGGCGAGATCAGGCCGACACCCGGCGTGGAGTGCCGGGTCTTGGCGACCCACGGGTACACCTTCGCGCCCGGCAGCTGGCCGCCTTCGCCCGGCTTCGCGCCCTGCGCCATCTTGATCTGGATGTCGTCGGCGTTGACCAGGTACTCGCTCGTCACGCCGAACCGGCCCGACGCCACCTGCTTGATCGCCGAACGCCGCGAGTCGCCGTTGGGGTCCGGGGTGAACCGCTCGGCGTCCTCGCCGCCCTCACCGGTGTTGGAGCGCGCGCCCAACCGGTTCATCGCGATCGCCAGGACCTCGTGCATCTCCTGCGAGATGGAGCCGTAGGACATGGCGCCGGTGGCGAACCGCTTCACGATCGACGAGACCGGCTCGACCTCCTCGATCGGCACGGGCTCGCGCACGCCCTCCTTGAACGCGAACAGGCCGCGCAGCGTCATCAGCCGCTTGGACTGCTCGTCCACCGCCCGCGTGTACTCCTTGAAGATGTCGTAGCGCCCGGTGCGGGTGGAGTGCTGGAGCTTGAACACCGTCTGCGGGTTGAACAGGTGCGCCTCGCCCTCGCGGCGCCACTGGTAGTCGCCGCCGACCTCCAGCTCGCGGTGGTGCGGCCGGAAGCCGTCGGGCGGGAACGCCGTCCGGTGCCGCCGCGCCACTTCCTCGGCGATGACGTCGAACCCGACGCCGCCCAGCCGGGACGTGGTGCCGGTGAAGCAGGAGTCCACGACCTGCTCGCCGAGGCCGATCGCCTCGAAGATCTGCGCGCCGGTGTAGGACGCGACGGTCGAGACGCCCATCTTGGACATGGTCTTGCGCACGCCCTTGCCCAGCGCCTTGATCAGGTTCCGGGTGGCCACCTCCGGCTCGACGTCCGGCAGCTCCTCCACCGAGGCCATCGCCAGGTAGGGGTTCACCGCCTTGGCGCCGTAGCCGATGAGCAGCGCGATGTGGTGCACCTCGCGGGCATCGCCCGCCTCCACGATCAGGTCAACCTGGGTGCGGGTCTTCTCGCGCACCAGGTGGTGGTGCACCGCACCGGTCAGCAGCAGCGACGGGATCGGCGCGTGCTCCTGGTCGACGCCCCGGTCGGACAGCACGACCAGCCGCGCGCCGTCCTCGATGGCCCGGGACACCTCGGCGCGGATCTCGTCCAGCCGCCGCACCAGCGCCTCGCCGCCGCCGGCCACCTCGTACAGGCCGCGCACGGTGAACGTGCGGAACTCCGGCAGCGTGCCGTCGTCGTCGACGTGCACGAGCTTGGCCAGCTCGTCGTTGTCCAGCACCGGGAACGGCAGCGAGATCCGCCGGCACGACGTGGCGTCGGCCGACAGCAGGTTCGGCTCCGCGCCCAGCGTGGCGTGCAGCGAGGTGACCAGCTCCTCGCGGATGGCGTCCAACGGCGGGTTGGTCACCTGCGCGAACAGCTGCGTGAAGTAGTCGAACAACTGCCGCGGCCGGTCCGACAGCGGCGCGAACGGGGCGTCGTTGCCCATCGAGCCGATCGGTTCCGCGCCGGTGCGGGCCATGGGGCCCAGCAGCAGCGCCAGCTCCTCTTCCGTGTAGCCGAACGCCTGCTGGCGGCGCACCAGGGACGAGTGCGTCGGCACCTCGCGCTCGCGCGCCGGGAGGTCGGCCAGGTGCAGGATGCCGTCGGCGACCCACTCCTGGTACGGGTGCTCGGCCGCGAGCTGACCCTTGATCTCCTCGTCGTCGATGATCCGCCCCTGCGCGGTGTCGACCAGGAACATCCGGCCCGGCTCCAGCCGGCCCTTGCGCACGATGGTGGCCGGGTCGAACTCCAGCACGCCCGCCTCGCTGCCGAGCACGACCAGGCCGTCCTCGGTGACCCAGTACCGGGCCGGGCGCAGGCCGTTGCGGTCCAGCACCGCGCCGATCAGCGTGCCGTCGGTGAACGCCACGAGCGCCGGGCCGTCCCACGGCTCCATGAGCGTGGAGTGGAACTCGTAGAACGCGCGCCGTTGCGCGTCCATCTCGGCGTGGTTCTCCCACGCCTCGGGGATCATCATCAGCACCGCGTGGGGCAGGCTGCGCCCGCCCAGGTGCAGCAGCTCCAGCACCTCGTCGAACGTCGCCGAGTCGCTCGCGCCGCGCGTGATGACCGGGAACACCCGGGACAGGTCGCCGGGGATGAGGTCGGTGGCGAGCACCGACTCGCGGGCGTCCATCCAGTTGCGGTTGCCGCGCAGCGTGTTGATCTCGCCGTTGTGCGCCACGTACCGGTACGGGTGGGCCAGCGGCCAGGACGGGAACGTGTTGGTGGAGAACCGGGAGTGCACCAGGCCGATCGAGCTGGTGACCCGCTCGTCGGTCAGGTCGGGGAAGAACTTCTCGACCTGCGGCTCGGTGAGCATGCCCTTGTACACGATCGTGCGGCCCGACAGGCTCGGGAAGTACACGTCGGTCGCGTGCTCGACCCGCTTGCGCACCACGAACGCCAGGCGTTCCAGCTCCAGCCCCTCCGCTCCGCTGAGGAAGAGCTGGCTGAACGCGGGCATGGTGGTCTTCGCGGTCGGACCGACGTGGTCGGCGTCCACCGGCAGTTCGCGCCAGCCGAGGACGGTGGCACCCTCCTCGGCGGCGATCCGCTCGACCTCGGCCTTGACCTGGTCGTGACCCTCGCGGGGGAGGAACGCGGTGCCGACCGCGTAGCTGCCGGGCTCGGGCAGCGGGAAGCCGACGACCTCGCGGTAGAACGCGTCGGGCACCTGGATCAGGATTCCCGCGCCGTCGCCGGTTTCGGGCTCCGCGCCGCGGGCACCCCGGTGTTCGAGGTTGCGCAGCGCGACCAGGGCCTGGCTCACGATCGCGTGGTTTCTACGCCCGGCCAGGTCGGCGACGAACGCGACGCCACAGGCGTCGTGCTCGTACTGCGGGTCGTAGAGGCCGCCTTGCGGCTGGTGGTGGTGGGTCACAACGGGCCCTCCCGTGGCGTCGTCCGGGCATACGGAGACGGCCGAACGCCCGCGCGCGGCTTTACGCGGACAACTCGGCCTGCAGGTACTGGCTGTGGATCCACGCCCGAGAGATCTTCGGCGTGGGGACCGCACTCCGTTGTGCGGGAGAACTGCACTTCCTTGTGCGCGCGCTTGGCGGCCGGATGGGGCCGCGTGGGCACGCTTGGCGGTGCACCGGGATTGCCGGGGTCTTGTGACGATAGTGTGAATTCGCGGTTATGGCTCTAGTCCGACAGGGCGTCGTGGTGAATCACACCCCCACTTGACGCCGTTCCGACCAGCGGGGTACACCCGGTCGGACCAGAGTTTCGCCCGCTTTCGTGACTTCAGCCGGAGGTGAAGTCAGCGGGAGGCTCTCTTGGACTCCCGCGCGCAGCCCGCGGCGACGGCGAGGCACAGCGCCGCGAGGGCACCCTGCCACCACGCGGCCTCGCTCACGGCGAGGATCACGTTGACGCCCGCGACCAGCGCGAACAGTGCGGTCAGCAGCGCCCAGAGCCGGCGTTCGGCCTTCTGTCCGCCGCGGAGGAGCAGTGAGGTGGGCGGGTGGGTCACGGTGTGCACCTCCAGTCCTGGCCTGTCGCGCTCGACGGCGACAAGTCGGCTGCGGGTACCCGCACTTTGCGTACTTCACACCTGTCGGGGTGGACTTTTTTCCGCCGACCCCCGAGGGTGTGCACGGAGCGTGACTACGTCAGCCCATCGTTACGCCGAACAGGAGACCGACGTAGTACGTGACGATCATCGTGAGCGACCCCACGACCACGTTGCGGCGCACCGCGCGGCCCACCCGGCTCGACCCGAGCCGCGCGCTGATCACGCCGGTGAGCACCAGCCCGACCAGCACGGCCACCGCGCACGCCCACACCCGCCACCCGGTCGGCGGCAGCACGATCGCCACCAGCGGGATCAACGCCCCGACCGCGAACGACGCCAGCGACGCCCAAGCGGCCTGCCACGGGCTGGTCAGGTTGTCCGGGTCGATCTGGAGCTCGGCCTCGGCGTGCGCGCGCAAGGCGTCCTGCTCGGTCAGCTCGCGGGCCACCCGCGCGGCCAGCTCCTCCGACAGCCCTTTGTCCCGGTAGATGCCGGCCAGCTCCTGCTCCTCCTCCTCGGGCATCTCGCGCAGCTCGCGCTCCTCCAGCTTCAACGCGGCCTTCTCGGTGTCGCGCTGGGTGCTGACCGAGACGTACTCGCCGCCCGCCATGGACAGCGACCCCGCGACGAGGCCGGCGACGCCCGCGGCCAGGATCGCGGTGCGGTCGGTCGTCGCGCCCGCGACGCCGACGACGAGGCCGGCGGTGGACACGATGCCGTCGTTGGCGCCGAGGACGCCGGCGCGCAGCCAGTTGAGCCGGCCGGAGAGGTCGTCGCGGTGGGGTTCGCCGGGGTGCGTCATGACCGTGATCGAACCACCACTCGGCTATCGGGTGGAGGTCCGGCCGCGAACGGGTGAAGGGCTGGACAGGCGGGAGGCTGCCGGGGCCGCGGGCGCGGGTGATCCACTCCTGGCTGACGAATCGGGGGCCGGTGGTCGACCGGGGTGCGGCGGCGACGTCGCTTCCCCGGTGCCGCCGTTCGGCGCATCGGGCGGGCGGGTCGGCCGCCGGTCGAACGGCCCGTCCCGTTGGGCCGCCTCGCGGATCCGGTTCGGTGCGATCAGCCCGTTTCGACGATCCGCCACTGCGGTCCGCCGACCCAGGTGGCCTCCAGCCGGGACCGGTGGCCCGCGCCGGTGAACTCGACCACGACGGCGTCCGCGGGCTGCTCCACCGTGGCGGCGAAGCCCTGGCGCGGGGTGGCGGAGATGGGCTCCATGTCCTCGGCGGAGAAGCTGACCGCGGCCACCCCGCCCTGGAGGCGGAAGCTGCGCAGGTAGACCGGTCGACCGTCGCGCTCGGTCCACGTGCCGTTCTCCGACGGCAGGGGTTGGGTCGTCGTTGTCGTGGTGGTGGTCGGCGCGACCGTCGTCGTGGGGGCGACCGTCGCGATCACCGCGAACGTGGTCGTGGTGGTGGGCGCGGCGGTGGTGGTGGTCGTGGTGGTCGTCCGGGCGATCGCGGACGACTGCGTGGGCCCGGCGACGACGAGCGGCCGTTCGGGCGCGCCCGCGTCCAGCACGAACCGGATGCCCAGCCAGGACAGCGCCACCGCGACCGCCGTGGACGCCGACCACGCGGCGAAGTACTGCAGGCCCCTGGTCACCCGGACATCCTGCCGGCGGGACCGGCCCGGCGGGACCTCAGCACTCGGCCGCGGGCTTGCCCGGCGTGGTGACGTGGCCGCCGACGTCGTCGCGGTCGGCGGCGGAGAGCACGGTGTCGAGCAGGTCGGGGAAGCGGGCGTCGACGTCGTCGCGGCGCAGCCGGATGTAGCAGCGGGTGCCCTCCTCGCGCCGCCACGTCAGGCCGGCCGTGTTGAGCACCTTGAGGTGGTGGCTGAGCGTGGACTTGGCGACGGGGACGGCGAAGTCGCCGAAGTTGTGCTCCTCGCCGTCGGCGAGCAGGCGGACCAGGCCGACGCGGAGGGGATCGCTGAGCGCCGCGAGGACGTCGGTCAGGGTCAGCTGGTCGACGTCCGGGTTCTGGTCGGCGTGGCGCACGGGTCCAGTCTATTCGTTCGAAGTTTTGCGAACATCGAACTGGGAGGAGTAGGTTGTTCGATGTTCAGCGAACATCGAACGAGGTGGGGATCATGGAGTTTGACGGGCAGGTCGCGCTGGTCACGGGGAGCACGCTCGGCATCGGCCGGGAGACCGCGCGGCTGCTGGCGCTCGGGGGCGCGACGGTGATCGTCACGGGGCGGGACGCGGCGCGCGGTGCGGAGACCGTGGCGGCGATCGAGGCCGACGGGGGTCGGGCGAAGTTCGTCGCGGCGGACCTGGCGGACCTGGGGTCCGTGCGGGCGTTGGCGGAGGCGTCCGGCGAGGTGGACGTGCTGGTGAACAACGCGGGCGTCTTCCCGTTCGCGCCGACCGTGGAGCAGGACGTGGAGGGGTTCCAGCGGCTGTTCGACGTGAACGTGCGGGCGCCGTTCTTCCTGACCGCGGCGCTCGTGCCGGGGATGGTGGCGCGTGGCCGGGGCAGCGTGGTGAACGTGTCGACGTCCGCGACCGGGTTCGCGTTGCCGGGCGGGGCGGCGTACTCGGCGACCAAGGCGGCGTTGGAGTCGTTGACGCGGACGTGGGCCGTGGAGTTCGGGGGCAGCGGGGTCCGGTTCAACTCGATCGCGCCCGGTGCTACCCAGACCGAGGGCGCGCTGGCCCTGGCCGCCGACTCCGTGGCCGAGGTGGGCCGCAAGTCGCCGCTGGGCCGTGCGGCGACGGCGCGTGAGATCGCCGAGGCCATCGTGTTCCTGGCCTCCCCGCGTGCCTCCTACGTCCACGGCGAACTGCTCCAAGCCGACGGCGGCCGCACCATCGGCTAACCCACACCCCCGCGAGAGTCCTACGTTCAGGCCGCGAGAGTCCTACGTTCAGGCACCCCGAATTCAACGCTCACGACGAGCGGTAGGTGGCTGAACGTTGAATTCAGGGGTCCTGAACGTAGGACACGGTGGTTCTGAACGTAGGACTCTCGCGGCGGGAACGTAGGACTCTCGCGTTAGGGGGTTAGGAGGGGGAGGTAGCCCTGGGCGTAGCCCGTGGCGTTGGGGTGGAAGGACTCCACGAGGCGGAACAGGGAGAACTGGTTGATCCACGGCGAGCGGCCGCACGCGCCGTGCCCCGCGAACGCCGCGCGGGCGTCGACGTAGCGGACGCCGGCGGCCGCGGCACGGGCCGAGATCACCGCGTGCAGCTCGTCGGAACCGCGGTTGAGCGCCGTGCGCTTGGTGGCGCTCATGCACGTGCCGTCCGGCTCGACCAGGTGCGGGTAGCCCAGCACCACCACGGTGGCGTTCGGCGCGCGGGTGCGGATGGTGGCGTAGGTGGCGTCGAGCCGTCCGGGCAACGTGGTGCGCGCGGCCTCGATGCCGGTGTTCACGGCGTTGACGCAGCTCGCGTCGCTGCCCGTGACGCAGGTGATCATGGTGTTGGCGAACCCGACGTCGTTGCCGCCGATGGTGATCGACACCAGGTCCGTGCCCGCGTCGAGCGCGGCGAACTGGTCGGTCATGCTCTGCGTGGTCGCCCCGCCGCAGGCGACGTACTTGAACGACGACACGTCGTGCGCGTCCGCCCACAGCTGCGGGTACCCGCGGGAACTGCGGTAGCACGAGCCGCTCTGGTACGGCGGCGCGCCCGTGCCGGAGGAGTACGAGTCGCCGAGGGCGACGTAGTCGACCGCGGCGGCGGCCCGCGCCGGGGTCGAGGTCAGCATCACGGCCAGGGCGGCGGGCAGCGCCGCGCTCAAGACCCGGAGAAGACGTCCGCGCACGTCCGGTCCCTTCCTCGGAGGAGATCACTGGGTGAAGGCGGCAGGTCGCCGACGTTACGAAGGCGTTCCGAGGGATCACAGCCGGTGCTATTCTCATTACCTGCGAGTAACCTCCGACCGTTCCGCCGGGGTGCCGCCATGACCGTCCCGCGACGCCGCGACGCCCTGAGGAACCGGGCGGCGATCCTGCGCGCGGCCGAGGAGCTGGTGGTTCGCGGCACGACGCCGTCACCGGCCGGGATCGCCCGCCTCACCGGCCTCGGCCAGGCGACGGTGTACCGGCACTTCCCCGATCGCCGCGCGTTGCTGCTCACGGTGGCGCGCGGGCACCTGGGGCTGCTGGTGGAGGCGGCCGAGCGCACCGCCGACGACCCCGCCGCGTTCCGCGCGCTGCTGCGGGCGGTGATGGCCTACCAGGTGCGGATGCGGCCCCTGGTCGAGGAGCTGCGCCGGTTCCCCGAACCCGACCGGCGCGGGCAGGTGCGCCGGCTGCTGGACGCGTTGCGCGGCCCGTTCGACCGGTCGCGGGCGGCGGGCCACCTGCGCCACGACATCGTGCTCGACGACGTGCTCGTGGTGTTGACCATGCTCCAGGCCGCCGTGGACCTGACGCCCGACCCGCACCGCGCGATCCCCGTGCTGCTGGACGGGTTGTTCCTCCCGGAACCGGAGCGCGCGGTGCGGCGGTAGCGCCGGGGGAGCGGGCCGGCCGTTCACCCGATCGCGTTACGGTGCGCGCCATGGTGTCGGTGCTGCTCGTCGAGGACGACCCGGTGGTGCGGTCGGCGGTGAGCCGGGCGTTGACCGGTCTGGGGCACGCGGTGCTGCCGGTCGGCACGGCGTTGGAGGCGTTGCGGGAGATCACCGGCGGCGGGTTCGACCTCGTCGTGCTCGACCTGGGCCTGCCCGACATGGACGGCGCGGACGCGTTGCGGATGATGCGCGGCGTGTGCGACGTACCGGTCATCGTCGCCACCGCCCGCGACGACGAGGCCGAGATCGTCCGGCTGCTCAACGCCGGCGCCGACGACTACGTGGTCAAGCCGTTCTCCAGCGAGCACCTCGCCGCCCGCCTCTCCGCCGTGCTGCGCCGCGCGCGCAAGGACTCCGCGCCGACGACGTTCCGGATCGGCCGCCTCACCGTCGACCCCGACCGCCGCGAGGCCCGCCTGGACGGCCGCGAGCTCAACCTGACCCGCAAGGAGTTCGACCTGCTGGCCTACCTCGCCGCACGCGAGGGCAAGGTGGTGCCGCGCGCCGAGCTGCTGGCCAACCTGTGGAACCTGCCCGGCAGGCACGACGACCAGACGCTGGACGTGCACCTGTCGTGGCTGCGCCGCAAGCTCGGCGAACGCGCCGCCCAGCCCCGCTACCTGCACACCGTGCGCGGTGTCGGGTTCAAGCTCACGGCGGCCGAGTGAGGAGGTCGCTCGCCCTCGTCTCGCTGGCCGTCACCTCGATGGTCGCGCTCGCGTTCCTGATCCCGCTCGCCCTGGTGGTGCGCCAGCTCGCCGAGGACAGCGCGCGCAATGACGCCGAACGCCTCGCGAGCGCGCTCACGCCCGTCCTGGTGATCACCTCCGACCCGGCGTCGATCGGCCAGGCGCTCACCAGCACCGCCGGCCGGGTCGCGGTGCACCTGGCCGACGGCGAGGTGGTCGGCGTGCCCGTGGCGACCGACGCGCAGCTGCGCACCGCCCGGGAGCAGGGCCTGGCGTTCACCGAGCTCATCCCGGCCGGTCTCGTGCACCTGCAACCCGTGCTGCTGGGCGAGGGCCGGGTGGCCGTGGTGGAGGCGTTCGTGCCGCGCGCGGAGCTGTCGCGCGGCGTGCGGGAGGCGTGGCTCGCGCTCAGCGGTGTCGCCCTGGCCCTGGTGCTCGGCTCCGTGCTGGTCGCCGACCGCCTCGGCGCGCGGGTGGTCAAGGCCAGCGCCGAGCTCGCCGACGGCGCGCGCAAAATGGGTCAGGGCGATCTCACCGCGCGGGTCGCGCCGAGCGGACCGCCGGAATTGCTCGACGCCGGCGTCGCGTTCAACCGGATGGCCGATCGCATCGGCCAGTTGGTGGCGAACGAACGCGAAATCCTGGCCGACCTCTCGCACCGCCTGCGCACCCCGCTCACCGCGTTGCGGCTCGATTCCGAAACGCTCGGCCAGGATCCCAACGCCAACCGGGTCCGCCAGGCAGTGCACGCGCTCGAACGCGAGGTGAACGAACTCATCCGGGCCGCCCGCCGCGAGCTGGACGACCCCGACGGCGGCCGGTGCGACGCCGCCCAGGTCGTGCACGACCGCCTGGTCTTCTGGTCCGCCCTCGCCGACGACCAGCAGCGGCTGTGGAACCTGCGCGGCACCGAGCGCCGCGCCCTCGTCCCGCTCACCCGCAGCGACCTCGCCGCGGCGATGGACGCCGTGCTGGGCAACGTCTTCCGGCACACCCCCGAGGGCGTCGGTTTCGTCGTCGCGCTGTTCCACCAGCCCGAACGCGTGGTCATCGTGATCGAGGACGCCGGTCCGGGCATCGCCGACCTGGAGGCGGCGATGCGGCGGGGCAGCAGCGGCGCGGGCTCGACCGGCCTGGGCCTGGACATCGCCCGCCGGGCTGCGGAGTCCACCGGCGGCTCGCTCGTGGTCGACCGCGGACCGCTGGGCGGCACGCGGGTCCAGCTCCGGCTGGGCCGCGCGGAGGAGCCGGCCTGACCGGGTCCGCCTTTTCCGCGCCTGATGCGACCTTTAAATGTTCCTTAAATAATTCGTCGTTGACAGTTTCGCATTCCTGGATAAGGTTATCCACGGAATCGGGGTCGACCGCAGCGCTCTCCCCCCTTGCCCGGTCCGCCCGATTCCCCCTCCGGTGCGGCGGCCGCGTGCGCTTACCCTGCGAAGAAGCGCACGGCGGCCGCCGCGCCCGAAAAGCCGCCGAATGCAGATTGAGGTTTTCCGCGTGTCGCGCAAGAGCAGTGTGCTGCCCGTCGCCGTCGTCCTCGCGGGGCTGGCCCTGGCCGGGTGCGAGCACCCGGACGGCATGGCCCTGATCGCGGCGAGCGCCACCGCCGCGGCCCGCACCACGCCCCAGCCGGACGCCGGGCCGACCGCCGAGCCGACCACCGCGACGACCACACCGGACACCACCCCGGCCACGCCCGCCGCCACGACGTCCGCTCCGGCTCCGGCCACCACGACCACGACCGCCGCGCCGAGGACCGAACCGGCGAAGGCCCCGCAGACGCGCGCCGTGCCACCCGCACCGGCGTCCACGACCCCGACCAGGACCGAGGTCGAGTCGGCCGAGGCCAGGGTGGTCGAGCTGACCAACGGCGAACGCGCCGCGCACGGCTGCCCCGCCCTGGCCGCCGACGACCGGCTCGCCACCGCCGCCCGCGCGCACAGCGCCGACATGGCCGCCAACAACTACTTCGACCACGTCTCCCAGGACGGGCGCAGCTTCGTCGACCGGGTCAAGGCCGCCGGCTACCCCGCGCCCGGCGCGGAGAACATCGCCGCCGGTCAACGCACCGCCGAGGCCGTGGTCAAGGGCTGGATGGACTCGCCGGGCCACCGCGCGAACATCCTCAACTGCAAGCTCAAGGCGCTGGGCGTCGGCATGGCGCGCGGCGGTTCCTACGGCATCTACTGGACTCAGAACTTCGGCTGGTGACCGTCGCGGTCGGACCCGCCCGCCGGCAGCTCGTCCAGGACCAGCACGGTGTGGCTGGACGTCACGTCCGGCATCGTCTGCAACCGGGACAGCACGAGGTCGCGCAGGCTGTGCGCGTCCGGCGCGCGCACCAGCAGCACCAGGTCGTAGTCGCCCGACACCAGCGCGCCGTGCCACACCTCGGGGATCTCCATGACCCGCTGCCGCACGGCCTTCCACGAGTGCTGGCTGATCTTGAGGTAGACGTAGGCGGAGATGCCGAAGCCGTAGCGCTCCGGGTCGACCACCGCCGAGTACCCGGTGATGACGCCGTCGCGGTGCAGCCGCTCCACCCGCGAGTACGCACTGGCCCGCGAGATGTGCAGCTTCTCCGCCAGCGACCGCATCGACATCCGCCCGTCGGCGCGCAACTCCTCCACGATGCGCCGGTCGAGCGCGTCGAGCGGTGCCGAATGTCCAGCCCGTGCCGTCATGTGGCCGACCATAACCCGCCCGCGCGGCCATTCGTCCGGATTCCGGGCCCGGATCTGGAAGATTGGCCGGTGTGAGCTGGACCATGCCCTCCATCTCGCCCCTTGAGACACCCGGAGGAGCCCATGGCCCGCACCCGCGCGCCCGAGCGGACGTTGCTGCCCAGCGACGAACCGCTGTCGCTGCTGCGCAAGGACGGCACGCCGGTGGACGACTCGCCGCTGTCCATGCCCGACGACGACGTGCTCGTCGAGCTGCACCGCCGGATGGTCGTCGGCCGCCGCTTCGACACCCAGGCCACGGCCCTGACCAAGCAGGGCAGGCTCGCGGTCTACCCGTCCTCACGCGGCCAGGAGGCGTGCGAGGTCGGCTCGGTGCTCGCGCTGCGCCCCACCGACTGGCTGTTCCCCACCTACCGCGACTCGGTCGCGCTGGTCACCCGGGGCGTCGACCCGGCCGAGACGCTGACCCTGCTGCAAGGCGGCTGGCACCTCGGCTACGACCCCTACGAGCACCGCGTCGGCCCCCAGTGCACCCCGCTGGCCACCAACACGCTGCACGCCGTCGGCTTCGCGCACGCGGCCCGGCTCAAGGGCGAGGACACCGCGGCGCTCGTGCTGCTCGGTGACGGCGCGACCTCCGAGGGCGACACGCACGAGGCGCTCAACTTCGCCGGCGTGTGGAAGGCCCCGGTGGTGTTCCTCGTGCAGAACAACGGTTACGCGATCAGCGTGCCGATGTCCAAGCAGAACGCCGCCCCCTCGCTGGCGCACAAGGGCATCGGGTACGGCGTGCCGTCCGTGCTGGTGGACGGCAACGACGTGGCCGCCGTGTACGCGGTCGTGCGCGAGGCGCTGGAGTCGGGCGGGCCGACGTTGATCGAGGCGATCACCTACCGCATCGAGGCGCACACCAACGCCGACGACGCCACCCGGTACCGCACGTCCGACGAGGTCGCGGCGTGGCTGGACCGCGACCCGGTGGACCGGCTGGAGGCGTACCTGAGCGCGCGGGGCCTGCTGGACCACGCGCGCCGCGCGGCGGTGGCGGCCGAGGCCGAGGAGTTCGCGGCATCCGTGCGGGCGAAGCTGAACGTCGACGTCGTGCCCTCGCCGGACGAGCTGTTCGAGCACGTCTACGCCACCACGCCCCGCCACCTGCGCGACCAGGCCGCAGCGCTGCGGGAGGAGCTGGCATGACGACGGTCGAGTCCCAGGTGTCGATGGCCGGCGCGCTCAACCGGGCGTTGGGCGACGCGCTGGCCGCCGACCCGACCGTGCTGGTGTTCGGCGAGGACGTCGGCGCGCTCGGCGGCGTGTTCCGGGTGACCGACGGGCTGGC
The DNA here is from genome assembly GCF_021390395.1 of Saccharothrix sp. S26. Taxonomy (GTDB): domain Bacteria; phylum Actinomycetota; class Actinomycetes; order Mycobacteriales; family Pseudonocardiaceae; genus Actinosynnema. The sequence goes on along the minus strand of NZ_JAJUWT010000005.1, from coordinate 186,422 downwards.
CGCCCGGTTCGGCGAGGAGCGGGTGTTCGACACGCCGCTGGCCGAGTCGGGCATCGTCGGCACCGCGATCGGCATGGCGATGAACGGCCTGCGGCCCGTGGTGGAGATGCAGTTCGACGCGTTCGCCTACCCGGCGTTCGAGCAGATCACCAGCCACCTGGCCAAGCTGCGCAACCGCACGCGCGGCCGGGTGTCGTTGCCGGTGGTGATCCGCGTGCCGTACGGCGGCGGCATCGGCGGGGTCGAGCACCACTGCGACTCCTCGGAGGCGTACTACACGCACACGCCGGGCCTGCGGGTCGTCACGCCGGGCACGCCCGACGACGCCTACCGGTTGCTGCGCGACTCGATCGACTCGCCCGACCCGGTGATCTTCCTGGAGCCGAAGCGGCGGTACTGGGCGAAGGGCGCGCTCGCCGGCGAGCCGATCCCGTTCGACCGGGCGATGGTCCGGCGCACCGGCCGTGACGTCACGCTGATCGCGTACGGGCCGATGGTCGCGACGGCGCTGGAGACGGCCGAGGCGGCGGCCGAGGAGGGCTGGGACGTCGAGGTCGTGGACCTGCGGTCGTTGTCGCCGTTCGACGACGAGACGGTGTGCGCTTCGGTGGTGAAGACCGGGCGCGCGGTGGTCGTGCACGAGGCGTCCGGGTTCGGCGGGTACGGCGCGGAGGTGGTGGCGCGGGTGACCGAGCGGTGCTTCCACCACCTGCACGCGCCGGTGCTGCGGGTGACCGGGTTCGACATCCCCTACCCGCCGCCGAAGCTGGAGGCGCACCACCTGCCCCACGTCGACCGCATTCTGGACGCGATCGCGCGGTTGCAGTGGGACGACGAGGTCGTGGGGAGCTACCGTGCCTGACTTCCGGCTGCCCGACCTGGGCGAGGGGCTGACCGAGGGCGAGATCGTCACCTGGCTGGTGTCGGTGGGCGACGAGGTGTCCGTGGACCAGCCCGTGGTGGAGGTGGAGACGGCCAAGGCCGTGGTCGAGGTGCCGTGCCCGTACGAGGGCGTGGTGAGCGCGCGGTTCGGTGAGCCGGGGGAGAAGCTGGCCGTCGGCTCGGTGCTGCTCACCGTGGGCGAGCCGGAGCCGGAGTCCTCCGAGTACTCGGGCAACGTCCTCATCGGCTACGGCACCTCGCAGACCCCGCGCCGACGCCGCCGCACCCGCGAGTCCAACGCTCAGAACGCGAGTGTCCTACGTTCAGAACACCTGAGTTCAACGCTCGGAACACCGGAAGCGGCCACGGTCCCGTCCGCGCGGACGGCCGGGTCGGCGGCTCCGACGGCGGTGAACGGCTCGGCGGTGAACGGCTCGGGGGTGAACGGCTCGGGGGTGAACGGCTCGGGGGTGAACGGCTCGGCCGCCACGGCGACCAGTCCCGCCACGGCACCCGCCGTCATCTCGCCGCTCGTGCGGCGACTCGCGCGGGAGCACGGCCTGGCGCTCGACCAGGTCACCGGCACCGGGCCCGGTGGCGTCATCCGGCGCGCCGACGTGGAACGCGAACTCGCCGCCCGCGCCACCACCACCACCGCACCCGCCGGCCGTCGCATCCCCCTGCGCGGACTGCGCGGCGCGGTCGCGGAGAAGCTCGCCACCTCACGCCGCGAGATCCCCGAAGCGACCGTCTGGGTGGACGTCGACGCCACCGACTTCCTCGCCGCGCGCGCCGCGCTGCCGTCGGTGTCCCTGCTCGCGCTGCTGGCCCGCTTCACCGTGCTGGGCCTGAAGAAGTTCCCCGAGCTGAACTCCCGCGTCGAGGGCGACGAGATCGTGGTCCTCGACCAGGTGCACCTCGGCTTCGCCGCCCAGACCGACCGCGGCCTGGTGGTGCCGGTGGTGCGGGACGCGCAGGACCTCACCACGGCCGAACTCGCCGCCGCCATCGCCGGGCACACCGCGTCGGCACGGGAGGGCAGGCTCACGCCCGCCGCGATGACCGGCGGCACGTTCACGGTGAACAACTACGGCGTGTTCGGCGTCGACGGCTCGGCCGCCATCATCAACCACCCGGAGGCCGCGATCCTCGGCATCGGCCGCATCATCGACCGGCCGTGGGCGGTGGACGGTCAACTGGCCGTGCGCAAGGTGGCCCAGCTGACCTTGGCCTTCGACCACCGGGTGTGCGACGGCGGCACGGCGGGCGGGTTCCTGCGGTTCGTCGCCGACTGCGTCGAGTCCCCGATCAAGGCCCTCGCCGACCTCTAGGGTCGGCCCGATGAACGACGCGACGCGGCAGTGGCGGGAGTGGCAGCGGACCCCGTGGGGACGGCTGCACTACACCCAGGCGAACGCCAACCTGGCCCGCCACCTGCCGCCCGCGCCGGCCACCGTGCTGGACCTCGCGGGCGGTGACGGCGCGGACGCGCTGCGGCCGGTCCGCGCCGGCCACCGGGTGACCGTGGTCGACCGGTCCGCCGAGATGCTCGCCGACGCCGAGCACGCGTTCGCCGAGGCCGGCCTGCCGGTCCGGCTGGTGCACGCGGACCTGGCCGACCTGCCGGTGCGCGGCCCGTTCGACGTGGTGCTGGCGCACAACGTCATCCAGTACCTGCCCGACCCGGCGTCGGCCCTGCGCACGGCCCTCACCCTGGTCGCGCCGGGCGGTCTGCTGTCGGTGATCGCGCTCAACCGGCACTCCGAGCCGCTGCGACGGGCGACCATGGACCTCGACCCGGCCGCCGCGCTGGCCGCGTTGGACACCGACCAGGCCCGGACCCGGACCTTCGACACCACCCTCACCCTGCACACGGCCGACCAGGTGGTCGAGTGGCTGGACGGCTGCGTGCTCCTGGGCCACTACGGCATCAACGCGGTCACCGGGTACGTCGCCGACAACGACCGCAAGCACGACCCGGCGTTCTTCGCCGACCTGGAACGGTTGGAGCTCGCCCTGGCCGACCGGATGCCCCACCCGATGCCGGCCCGCTTCTTCCACCTGGTCTTCCGGCGCGGAAACCCGGGCGACGGCGGGCCGGGACTTTCGTAGATTGACCGGTGTGACCAAGCCCGACTACCCCGTTCGGACCCGACGCCTGACCCTGCGCCCGTTCACGTCGGCCGACCACGCCGTGCTGCACTCGTGGATGTCGCGCCCGGACGTCGTGCGCCACCTCTACGGCGAGGCCCGCACCCCCGAGGAGACCGCCGAGAGCCTCGCCCGCAAGGCGTCGGTGACCTGGCCGGAGAAGGAAGGCGACCACCTCGCGCTCGCCGTCGAGAAGGACGGGCAGGTCATCGGCGAAGCCGTGCTCAAGTGGCTGAGCGAGGCGCACCGGCAGGGCGAGGTCGGCTACATCTTCCACCCCGACCACCACGGGCACGGCTACGCCACCGAGGCCGCCGCCGCCATGCTCGACCTCGGCTTCACCCACCTCGGCCTGCACCGCATCGTCGCGTCCTGCGACGCGTTCAACGAGCCGTCGTGGCGGGTGATGGAACGGCTCGGGATGCGCCGCGAAGCCCACTTCCGGCACAACGAGGTCTTCAAGGGCGCGTGGGGCGAGGAGTTGATCTACGCGATCCTGGAGGACGAGTGGCACCGGATGGCGGACAGCCGGTGGCGGCCCGGCGGCGCATGATGGCCCGATGCAGAGGTTCACGGAGGACAGCGGCGCTTACGAGCACTGGCTGGCGGACAACCAGCACCAGTACGTCATCAACGCCGAACGCAGCCTGAACCCGCACAACCTCATGCTCCACCGCGCCTCCTGCCACACGATCAACGGCACGCCGGCCCGCGGTGCCACCTGGGTCGGCAGCTACGTCAAGCTCGTCGGCACCCGCGCCGAGTTGCAGGCCGAGCACCCGACCGCGCGCCCGTGCCGCCTGTGCCTGTGAGCCGACCGTGACGAGCCGGTTGGTCTGGTACGTGGGCTACGGGTCGAACCTGCGCGCCGACCGGTTCGCCTGCTACCTCGCCGGTGGCACGCCCGTCGGCGCGACCAGGGGCTACCCGGGCTGCCGCGACACCAGCCCGCCCCTGGCCGCACGGGCGGTCGAGGTGCCCGGCGGGATCTACTTCGCGACCGAGTCGCCGGTCTGGCTGGGCGGCCGCGCGTTCTACGACCCCGACCTGCCCGGCACGACGGCCGCCCGCGCCTACCTCGTCACCGCCGCGCAGTTCGCCGACGTGGCCGCGCAGGAGATGTACCGCGAGCCCGGCGCCGACCTCGACCTGACCGCCGTCCTGGCCGACGGCAGGCACGTCCTCGGGCCCGGCCGGTACGAGACCCTGCTGCGCCTCGGCGAGCACGACGGCCACCCGGCGCTGACGTTCACCGCGCCGTGGAGCGCCGCCGACGTCGAGCACACCAAGCCCTCGGCCGCCTACCTGACCATGCTCGCCACGGGCCTCGCCGAGGCGCACGGCTGGGCGGTCGGGCGCATCGCCGACTACCTCGCCCGCGGCACGCCGTTCTGGACCGCCGCCGGGATCGCGGCGCTGATCAGCCCGCCGGTGGACCCCACTCGTAGGTCCTGACCAGGCAGCACTCGCGGAAGCCCAGGCGTCGGTAGATCCCGGTGCCGGACGGCGAGGCGGTCAGCACCGCGACCCGGCGACCCGCGTCGACGGCCTCGTCCAGCACGGTGGCGGTCATGGCCGTGCCCAGGCCCAGGCGGCGGTGCTCCGGTCGGGTCACCACGTAGTGCACGGCGGCGACCCCGGCCGCCAGGAACAGGTACGCGGTGACGGCGGGACGTCCGCCCAGGTAGCCGACGAACATGCGCAGCGCCGTACCCGGTCCGTGCGGCAGCGCCGAGTACGCGCGGTACCAGGGCTCGGTCACCTCGTCCGGTGCTCCGCAGCCCCACGTCCACACCCAGTCGCGCAGCGCCTCGTCGTCCGCCACCGGCCGGATCGACAGCCCCGCGACCGCCGGCGCCGCGGGGCGCGGCCGGGTCAGGTCCAGCCACATGCCGGGCTCGTCCTCGACGTGCCGCAGACCGTGACCGGTCAGGATCGCGTCGCTGTCGGGCGGCTCCGGGCGCAGGCCCGTCTCCCAGTGGAACGGCACCCCGCGCGCCGCGAAGTGCGCCCGCACCAGGGCCACCGAGTCGGCGAACCCCTCGGCGGCCACGTCGTGCACGCCGTTGAACACGCTGTCGGGCAGCCCCGTGTCCACCCAGCGCACGCCCGGCCGCTCGTGCGCCGACGCCCCGGGCAGCGAGCCCAGCAGCTCGGCGAACGCGGCCTTGCTCGCGGCCAGCGCCGCCGTCGCGGTCGACGGGTCGGCGTCCCGGACGATCCCGCCCATCAGTCCTTCGCCACCACGGCGTCGAGGTTGCCGTCCGCGCCGGCCACGCACGACGCCTCACGCGCCGTCGTGGCGAGGAACTCCGTCATGCACCGGCCGAACTGCTCGTAGCCGCGGTCGTTGGGGTGGAACGACTCCTGCAACGCGTGCCGGGCCCGCGCCTCGTCCCGCAGGCCGTCGAAGTCGACCGTGAGCCGGGTGAACCACTCCTGGTCCATCTTGTCCCCGCCCGTGCACGCCTCGCGCTTCTCACCGGCCTTCGCCAGGTCCAGGAACCGCGCCTCCACCGCCTTCGCCGCCGTCCGCAGGCCCTCCGACAGCTGCTCGACCGCCTGGTCCCGCACCCACTCCAGGTCACCCGTGCGCAACGGGCACCCGGCCAGGTTCTGCAGGTCGAACGGCAGCCCCGGCGCGACCGGCGCGGCGTAGGACTGGAGCACCAGCGTGTACGACCGGGGCGTGTAGCCCTCGTCCTGCAACACCCGGCGGACGTCGCGCAGCGCGCGCTCCACCTTCGGCGTCATCCGCTCGACGCGGGCCTTCCACTCGTCGGCCATGGCCTTGGCGCAGTCGGTGCGGCGCTCGATCCACGCCCGCAGGCACGCGCCCAGCACGTCGGCGAACCGGGGGTCGTCGTTCGCGCCCACCGCCACCACGACCACCGACACCCGGTACTCGCGCGCGATCGCGGCCAACTGCCTGGCCTGCGACCCCTCGGTGTTGCGCACCTGGTCGGTGATGCCGACCTGCTCGGAGTTCGCGCCCGAGCACGCCAGGTTGAACACCTTGTCCACGCCCGGCACGCGGGTGTGGTGCACCGACGCCTTGGTCGACCGGTGGCACCAGTTGTCGTTCTCGCCGTTGGTGCCCGGCTCGTAGGACCCCGCGCCCTCGCCGGACATCGTGCTGTCGCCCAACGCCACGATCGCGCGGGGCGCGTCGCGCTTCGGGCCCGGCAACGCCGGGTACGGCGAGTCGCTGACCAGCAGCAACAGGGCGAGCAGCGGGAACACCAGGACGACGGAGACGGATCGGCGCGACATCGGCACCTATCCTACGGAGATCCGCCCACCGCCGAGCACCAGCGTGCGGTCCGCCGCCCGGTGCACCTCGTCGTGGTGGGTGGCGACCAGCACCGCGCAGCCCGCGTCGGCCGCCCGCCGCAGCACCCGCACCGCCGCCGGCGCGCTGCGCTGGTCCAGGTGCGCGGTCGGCTCGTCGGCCAGCAGCACCTCCGGTCGGCCGACCACGGCCCGTGCCAGCGCGGCGCGCTGCTGCTGCCCGTACGACACCTCGGCCGGGTACCGGCCCGCCAGCTCGCCGATGCCCAGCTCCTCCAGCAGCTCGGTCGCCCGGTCGAGCGAACCGCCGGTGCGGCCGAGCCGCAGCGGCAGCGCCACGTTCTCCGCCAGCGTCAGCTCGCCGGCCAGGCCCAGCGCCTGCGGCAGCAACGCGCACACCTGCCACGACGGCGGTGACGTCAGCACCTCGCCCGCCATCTCCACCGCGCCCGCGTCCGCCCGGTCGAACCCCGCCAGCACGGCCAGCAACGCGCTCTTGCCCGACCCGGACGGCCCGGACAGCGTCACCAGCTCGCCCGGCGCCACCTCCAGGTCCACCCCGCGCAGCACGTGCACGGGCCCGCTCGCGTGCCGGAACGTCCGCTCGATGCCCTTCGCCCGCAACCCCGTCATGCCACCAGCGCCCCGTTCCGCAGGTCGAACCTCGTGTCCGCCAACGCGATCAGCCTCGGGTCGTGCGAGGCCACCACGACCGGCACGCCGGCCCGGGCCAGCTCGGACAGCGTCTCCAGCACCAGGTCCGCCGACGAGGTGTCCAACTGGGACGTCGGCTCGTCGGCCAGCACGACCGACGCCTGCCGGGCCAACGCGCAGCCGAACGCCAGCCGCTGCTGCTGCCCGCCCGACATGGCCGACACCTTCCACGAGGCCGTGCCGGGCAGCCCGAGCCGCGTCAACAGCTCGTCCACCTCGACGGCACGGCCCGCCGCCTGCGCCGCCGCACGAAGGTTGTCGCCCACGTCCAGGTGACCGATGAGGTTGTCCGCCGGGTTCTGGAACACCAGCGCGACGTCGCGCCGCCGCAGCCCGCGCCGGGCCGCGGACGACAACCGGGCCGTGCCCATCCCGCGCAGCTCCACCCCGCCGCGCGTGGGGCGTTCCACCAGGCTCGACACCCGCAGCAACGTGGACTTGCCCGACCCGGACGGTCCGGCCAGGACGGTCAGGCCCGTCGCGGGCACGTCCAAACTCACGTCCGACACCGCGGTCACCACGCCGGCGGGCGTGCGGTAGTCCACGCCCACCTCGCGCAGCCGCAACACGTGCTCACCCACGGATCAGCTCTCCGATCTTCGCCGAGCGCACCGAGCGCACCGCGATCCACGCCGCCCCCAGCACCACCAGCACGCCGCCCACCGCCGTCGTCAGCAGCAGCGGCAGCAGGTCGGGCACCTCCGGAGTCGGGGTCAGGCGTGGCGCGGGGTCCAGCTTCGGGACGGTGACGCCGCTGCTCACCGCGCTCGCGGCCAGGCCGACGAGCACCGCACCGGCCGCCACGGCGCCCAGTTCGAGCAGGTGGCTGCGCAGCATCGCGGCTGGCCCCAGGCCCATCCGGGCGCTGAACGCGCCGGACAGCGCGTTCTGCCGCCGCCGCACCTCCACCGCCAGCAGCAGCGCGATCGACGCCACCACCGCGAGCACCGCGCCCAGCGCCGTGACGAACCCGAACGTCCACTGGATCGTCAGGAACGGCAGGCCCTGCACCGCCTTCTCCTTCTCGTCGGCGTTGCGCGACATCTTCACGCCGGCCGCCGACAGGGCCTCGGTCACCTCGCGCAACGGCTTGCTCGACCACACGTACCAGGAGCCGACGTCGTCGCGGTCGGAGATCCGGTCGACCGGCACCACCCAGCCGGACGTGCCCAGCTTCGGGAACGACGGCACCCACGCGGTCGGCTCCAGCGGCGGCAGCCCCGGCAGCTGGACCTGGCGCCGTGGCGCGGAGCCCACCCGCAGCGGCTCGTCCAGCAGCGCCGGGTCGATGTCGACCGGGAACGCGCCGTCGCGGAACGTCTTCGGGTCCACCACCAGCGCCGTGCGGTCGTACTGCTTGACGAAGCCCACGATGGTGGAGTTGCCGCGCAACGGCTCCGGCAGCTCGGTGACGTCCGGCCCGATCTGGGCGTAGGTGTTCGCGCCCGTGTACATGCCGGACTTCACCTCCAGCGCGGTCTTCTGCGACCCCGCGACGGCCGTGCCGACCGCCATCGTGCCGACCGCCAGCACGCCCACCAGCAGCACGCCGGTCACCGGGCCGGCGCCCGCCGCGAGCCGCCGGATCGCCAGTTGGGCGGCGGGCTTGGACCACAGGCTCACCCGGTGCGAGGCGGCCAGCGCCCACTTCGTGAGCCTGGCCGTCAGCAGCGCCGCGGTGAGCACGACCAGCAGGGGGAACGCCAGCGCGGCGGCGTCGATGCGCGGCAGGCCGCCGATCTTCGTCATGGTGGCCAGGCCGCTGTGCTCCACCCGGTTCCACGCCCACACCGCGATTGCGGCGGTGGCCAGCTCCCACGGCAGCGCGGTCAGCACGGCGCGCAGCCGGTTGCCGCGGCCCGCGACCTGGAACTCGCGGTGCGTGCGCAGCGCCGCGGTGGCGAACGTGACCACGAGGCTCAGCGCCACCACCACCACGACCACCGCCAGTGCCGCGGTCGTCACGGTGCCCGGCGGCAGCAGCTCCGACGGCGCGTACGCGGGCAGCAGCAGCCGGGCCGCGCCCAGCCCGAGCGCGCCGCCGACCACCAGCGGCAGGCCCAGCTCCAGCACGCCACGCCCGCCCAGGGCGAGCGGTCCCGCGCCGCGCACCCACAGCAGCCGCAGCTCCGGCCGGCGGCGCTGGGCCCACTGCGCGGTCACCGTGGCCACGCCCGCCAGGCCGATGAGCAGGCTGATCAGCGTCAGCGGCAGCACCGCCGACCGCACGTTGACCACGGTCTGCCGGGCGTTCTCCACCGGCAGGACCAGCGGCGAGATCGTGCGGTTGAAGCCGTCCGCGATCGGCGCGATGCGCGCGGTGCCCTCGGTGAGCAGGGCCTGGGCCTCGTCGACCGTGCGCGGCACGTCGGCGGGGAAGCGCACGGTCACATCGGTGGGGCCGGCGACCTCGGGCGGCAGGTCGTAGAACGACTCGGCGCTGGGCATCCACACCACCGCGCTGGCCAGCTCGTCCCGGTCGAGCACGTTGGGCACCACGAAGTGGCGTTCCGAGCACCACCACTCGGGCAGCGGGTCGATCACGTCGGCGTAGACGGCCGTGACCGGTGGCAGCCGACCGCCCATGCCTCGCTCGCCCAGGCGCAGGTCCGTGGTGACGGCGATGCTCTGCGGCACCCACAGGCCGTCCTTGCCGCCGCCTTGGAGCACGGTCAGGTGGTCCATCGCGCCGGGTCGGTAGCCGAACTTCGCGTAGGTCTGCGCACCGCCGAAGTCCGCCCGCTTCTCCCGGGTGTACATGCCGATCAGCATCCGCTCGCCCGGCATCGCGTCGGTGAGCTCCCGGACGCCCTGGGCGACGTACTCGTGCGGGACGCCGACGGTGGACTCCAGCGACGGGTGCAGCGCCTCCGTGCACAGCTGGTCCTGCTGGTAGGCGATGGCCGCGCTGCCCGACGCGGCCGAGTGCAGGACGGCGGCGGCCACCACGAAGCTCAGCAACAACGCGGTGACCACGCTGACCAGCAACGTCAGCGGGCTCGACAGGGCCGCGCGCGGGGCGGCTCGCCACGGGATCTGCACCAGCGAACGGTAACCGGCGATCACTCCACACAGGAGACTTTTCGTGAACGCCGTTCATCCTCCGGACAACGTCCGGACAACGCGTCCCGTTGTCCGATGTCGCCCGTCGAAACCGGACACCGGGCCCTGCTCCGGTCGGGGGAGCCGTTCGGGCCCCGGCCGGGCGCGGCACGCCCGCGACGGCGTGCCGCGCCGGGGTCACCGGCCGCGCCCGGTCTTCTCCTGCAAGCGGTCGATCAGCTGTGACGCCTCCACCTTGGTCAGCCCGTCCGGCACCTCTTCACCCGCCTCCTGCGCCAACGTGCGCAGGTAGGACTCCTGGGGCCCGGTCATCGGCTCGTCGCCGGTCGTCCAGTCCCGCGGGTCCTTCTCCGGATTGCGGTCCACGTGCCTCTCCTTCCCTCGAACGCCCGTTCGAGGTACCCGCTGGGCCGTTCGGTCAACCACCTTCGACGAGGTCTTGACATCCCCGTGGTGGTCTAGTCCAATTCTCCCACCTGGAGGCCGCCACCGCTGGGAGGAGACGCATGTCGCGAAGAGTCCTGTTCGCCCGGGTGGCGGCGGTCGCGGCGCTGGTGGTGGCAGCGGCGGTGGTCGGCTTCACGCCGGCCTACGCCGCGTCGGTCACCGCCACGTTCACCAAGACGTCGAGCTGGGACACCGGCTACACGGCGCAGTTCTCGATCAAGAACGAGACCAGCGCGGCCATCTCGGGGTGGAAGGTCGAGTTCGACCTGCCCGCCGGGACGACCGTCGGGGCCTACTGGGACGCGTTGCAGACCAACTCGTCAGGTCACCACTCGTTCACCCACCGCGAGTACAACGGCACCGTCGCGCCCGGTGCGACCGTGACGTTCGGCTTCAACGCCTCGGGCACCGCGAGCCCGGCCAACTGCAAGATCAACGGCGCGTCGTGCGCGGGCTCACCCATCACCACCACCACGACGACCACCACTACGACGACGACCACCACCACCACGACACCGCCGGTCACCGGGTTGCCCAAGCGGGTGCTGGTCGGCTACCTGCACGCGAGCTTCGCCAACGGCTCGGGCTACATCCGGATGAAGGACGTCTCCGACGACTGGGACATCATCAACCTGTCCTTCGCCGAACCCACCTCCGCCACCTCCGGCGACCTCCGCTTCGCCCAGTGCCCCGTCGCCGAGTGCCCGAACGTCGAGTCCGAGGCCGAGTTCATCGCGGGCATCCGGGACAAGCAGTCCAAGGGCAAGAAGGTGCTCATCTCGATCGGCGGCGCGAACGGCCAGGTGCAGCTGTCCACCGCGGCCGCGCGCGACGCGTTCGTCCGCTCCGCCTCGGCGATCATCGACAAGTACGGGCTCGACGGCCTCGACGTCGACTTCGAGGGCCACTCGCTGTCGCTCAACGCGGGCGACACCGACTTCCGCGCGCCGACCACGCCGGTGATCGTCAACCTGATCCAGGCGTTGAAGACGCTGAAGGCGCGTTACGGCGCGAAGTTCGTGCTCACCATGGCCCCGGAGACGTTCTTCGTCCAGGTGGGCTACCAGCACTACGGCGGCGGCAGCGGCGCGGACCCGCGCGCGGGCGCGTACCTGCCGGTGATCCACGCGTTGCGCGACGACCTGACCCTGCTGCACGTCCAGCACTACAACTCCGGCCCGATCATGGGGCTGGACAACCAGTACCACTTCATGGGCGGCAGTGATTTCCACGTCTCCATGGCCGACATGGTGCTGGCCGGGTTCCCGGTGCGCGGTGACGCGACGAAGGTGTTCCCGGGCCTGCGGCCGGACCAGGTGGCCATCGGCCTGCCGGCCAGCGTCAACGCGGGCAACGGCTTCACCTCCGTCGCCGAGGTGCAGAAGGCGCTGGACTGCCTGATGAAGGGCGCGAACTGCGGGAGCTACCAGCCCAGGGGCGTGTACCCGAACCTGCGCGGGCTGATGACGTGGTCGGTGAACTGGGACCGTTACAACAACTTCGAGTTCTCCCGTTCCCACCGCGCCTACCTGCCCAGGTGAGCGCGGCCGGACCCGTCGGGCGCGCGCCCGACGGGTCCGGCGGCTAACGGCCGGCGGCGCGCGGCCGATCCGCGGGGTGAGGGAGGTGGACCTTGACCACCAGCACCCGGCTCGGCGTCGGCCCGCTGCGCCTGCTCCCGCAGTCCGTGCCGGTCGTCCTGCTCCTGTTCGCCGTCGTGCTCGCGCCGGTCGCGCCGGCCGGGGTGACCGGCACGCTCCACCGGGTCGACACACCGCTGTTCTCGGTCGTGGAAGGTTTCGACTGCGCCTCGACCGACCTCCTGGTCACCTGCACCGTGCCCGTCGCCGGCCGGCCGCTGACCGTGGAGGCCGACCTCGCGGCCGGGCCCACCTCCGGCTCCTGCTCGGCGACCTACGACGGCCGACGGCTGCGCTGCGACCGCGTCACCCAGTACGGCCCCGCGTCCCCGTGGGTCCGGGTGAGCTCGCTCGACGTCCCGGCGAGCGAAGCGCCGAGCACGCCGTGGTGGCGTGACGCGCTCGACCTGTGGTGGGAACGGGCGCTGCTCCTCGGCGGCCTGGTGCTCGCCCTGGTCGCCGGGTCGGCCGCGTTCGCCCTGTACCGAGGACCGAGGCTGGAGGACGGCGACCGGTTGCGGCGGACCGTGATCACCGGTGTGTCCTCCTGGGCCCTCGCGATCGTGAGCACCGTGCTGGTGTCGGCCCGGGTCGAGGCCACCACGCTCGTCGTCGCGGTCGCCCTGCTGGTGCCCGCCGGGCTGATGGCGTTCTGGCAGCACGTGGCCGCGGGACCGGCGGGCGGCCGCCCGCGCGAACGGCTCGGGCAGGCCGCCGTCGCGGTCCTCGCCACCGCGGTGCTCGGCGTCGTCCACCTGCTGTGGCTGGGGCTCGCCGCCGGCCTGCCCGACTGATCCTCACAACCGGGGGAACAGCGGCCGCGGCCGGGGGAGTTCGCCCGACAGCGTGACGCACTGCTCGGACACCCGCGCGGCCAGCGCCGGCACGAACGGCGTCAGCTCGCGGGCCAGCACCCGGCACGCGGCCAGCAGCGCGCCGATGGCCGCGTCCAGGCGTGCGGCAGCCGCGGTGTCCCCGTCGCGCTCGGCACGGGCCAGCTCCCACGGCCGCACCCGGTCCACGTACCGGTTGGCCTCCTCCACGATCCGCCACACGGCCGCCGTCGCGCGCCGGAAGTCGAAGTCGGTCACGGCGGCGTGCACCAGGTCCGGCGCTTCGCGGCACGCCACCGTCAGCGGTTCGGCGTCGGCGTCCGGCGCGGCCGGCCGCGGCTTGCCCTCGCGGTAGCGGTGCGCGATGGTCGTGACGCGGTTGACCAGGTTGCCCAGGCCGTTGGCGAGGTCCTCGTTCGCGCGGGCGACCAGGCGGGCCTCGGTGAAGTCCGCGTCACCGACGCGCGGCACGTCCCGCAGCAGCCACCACCGCACCGCGTCCGAGCCGTACCGGTCGCTCAACGCCACCGGGTCGACCACGGCCCCGGCCGACTTGCTGATCTTGCGGCCGTCGGTGGTCAGGTAGTCGTGCACCAGGATGTCGGTGGGCAGCGGCTCGCCCGCGGACAGCAGCATCGCCAGCCAGTACACGGCGTGGAAGCGGACCACGCCCTTGCCGATCACGTGCACGCGCCGGTCGCCCTCCACCCACCAGCGGCGGTAGTTCGAGCCGCCCTCGCCGTAGCCCAGGCTGGAGATGTAGTTGCCCAGCGCGTCCCACCACACGTAGACGACCTGGTCGGGGTCACCCGGCACGGGGATGCCCCAGCCGTGCGCGCGGTCGCGGGACCGCGAGACGGAGAAGTCCGGCAGCCCCGCGTCGAGCAGGGCCAGCACCTCGTTGCGGCGGACCGCGGGCTCGATCCGGACCGTGCCGTCCGCGATCAGCTCGCGCAGCCGGTCGGTGTGGCGGGAGAGCCGGAAGAACCAGTTCTCCTCGGCCACCGGTTGCGGCTCGACGCCGTGCTCGGGGCACGTGCCGTCCACCAGCTCGGCCGGGGCGTAGAACTGCTCGCAGCCCACGCAGTACAGGCCCTCGTAGTGCGCGCGGTAGAAGTCGTGCGCGCACGCCCGCCAGAGCCGTTCGACGCCGGTGCGGTGCCTGGCGTCGCGGCTGGTGCGGATGAAGTCGGTGAACGACAACGCCAGCGGGTCGCGCAACGCCGCGAACGCCGCCGCGTTGCGGTCGACCAGCTCGCCGGTCGACAGCCCTTCCGCCCGCGCCGCCAGCACGTTCTTCAGCGAGTTGTCGTCGGTGCCGGTGAGGAACCGCACCCGGTCGCCGCGCAGGCGGTGGTGGCGGGCCAGCACGTCCGCCTGCACGACCTCCAGCGCGAAACCCAGGTGCGGCCGCGAGTTCACGTACGGGATGGCGGTGGTCACGTAGTAGCGGGGCATCGGAACCTCCAGGTGCGGGGGTTCCCGGCCGGCGGAGACCCCCAGGGACGGGGGCCTCGGACTCGTCATCCGCGCAACGTCGGCGGCCCCGCGTGGCGGGGCGACATGACCGGGGACGACGAGGACATGGCGGTGACGCTAGCAGCGCCACCACGCGCACCGCGCCTGGTTTTCGGTCGTCGCGCACGGATCCCGCTCACGCGCCGGGTACCGCCGTCGCCCCTTGGCACCGGGTGTCGGCCGGCACGACACCGTCGACGAGGAACTCCTCCACCGGCCGGGCCACGCACTCGCGGCCCGCCGTGTGCGCGAGCTTGGCGTCGTAAGCACCGTGCCCGAACCCGTTGTAGGTGACCAGGGGAGCGCCCGCGTCGGTCGCGAGCTGTCGTGCCCAGCCGTGGGGCGTGGGGCTGTCGTAACGCATCGCGGTGACCAGCAGCGGCACTTCCGAGGGGAACGGCTCGGGACGCCACCGGCCGAGGTCGGTGCCCAGGCACGCCCGCATCCACGTCCAGTGCGCGCTGGACGTCCGCACGAGAGGCGCGACGTCCTGGCTGCGCTGCCAGAGGTCCTGCCACTGCTCGTACGTGGTGATGGTCCGGTCGAAGAAGTCGTTGCAGCGCAACAGCGTCTGGGTGTCCTGGACGAGGCCGTCGACGGCACGGGGTGCGGTGGCCTCCCGGCGGCGCGGCCGCCACTGCGCCAGCTCGTCCGCCCGTCCCTCCAGGAACTGGGGATCGTCCTTGCTCAGGTGCATCGTGGAGAACAGGTCCGTCAGGTCGTCAGGGCTCACGGGTTCGCCGTTGATGCCGTACAACGTCCCCGCTTCGGCCCACGACCGCAGGTTCCGCAGGTGGGTCAGCACGCGTCGGGCGGTGATCCGGCCGCCCGCCCCGATCGCCCGGACGAGCGTGCGGCACGACCCCTGGCCCGGCGGTGTCGCCCGGTGCGCCTGGCACCAGCCCGCGAACCCGTGCGCGATGTCCTCGATGCCCGCCGCGGCGCTGACGAGGTAGTCCGCGGTGCCCAGCCTCGGGTACTGCGGGCTGTCGAGCACCACGGACCGGACGGTCGTGGGGTGCAGCTCCGCGAGCGCCTGGCCGGCGACGGTCCCGTAGGAGACGCCGTAGTAGCTCACCCGGTCGACGCCCAGCCCTCGGCGGAGCGCGTCGAGGTCGCGGGCGCGGTCGAGCGAGTCGATCGTCCACAGGGTCTCGGGACGGCAGCTCTCGGCGTAGCGGGCGTTTTCCTTGACGGAGTCGTCGAAGGTGGCCGGGTCCGGGGCCAGCGGCAGGGTGTTGCTCACCTGAGGGGGTTCGCAGTGGACCGCGCTCTCCCGCTGGTTCACCGCGACGATGTCGAAAGCCGCCCGCACCGGTGCGGTGAAGTGCTCGTACCACCCGCTGCGCAGGCTGTCGGCCGACCCGCCGTTCGGGCCGCCCTCGTCGACCAGCAGCACTCCCTTGTGCGCCGCGCCGGTGGCGGTCGCCTTCCACTTCACCACGGTGAGGTGGAGCGACCTCGTCGCGTCGGGCGCGTCCCACCGCTGTGGGACGGTCAGCGTCGCGCACCACGCCTGCGGGGTTTCCGCACACGGCGTGAACTCCGACAGCGACGACGGTGACGCCGTCGCCCGGGGCACGGCCACGACGCAGGACACCGCCACGACCGCGGTCGCCACCGCGGTCCTCCACTTCCCGGTCCACGGCTTGCGCCGTCCACCTGGCCTGATGCCTGTCGCCATGGCGATCCCCTTTCCGGTCACCTCCATCCAAGTGCGTCGACCGGGGTTCGCGCGGCGTCATCGCGTGCGTCCCGCAATCGGGTCAGGCAAACCGCCCGCTGCGGTATTCGTGAGTGACCGACCGTGCGTGTGGCAATTGTGGGTGACCGTTCCCTCGCTTGTGGTGTGGCGTTCCTTCAAACATCGAAAATCCCGTGCGTGGTGTGCCGACGAGTGTCGCCGTTCCGGTATTCGGTGCTCCGGACCGGGTGAGAACACCGATTTGTTCTTCCATTCCGGTGTCGGGCGCGTGCACTGTTCGGCGGGAACTCCGACCGCGTTCCACTCCCGGTGGCTCGCCGAGGCGAGGCGGTCGGAGCCGATCACGAGAAAGGACCGCACATGCTCAAGTTCCGCAGGATCCTCACCATCGGGGCCGCCGTGATGGCCGCGGGCATGATGGTGACCGGCGTCAGTGCCGCGGCTCCGTCCGCCGCCCCTGCCGACTCCGGCATCTCCGCCGACTCCGCCGACCGGGTCAACCGCGTCTGCGTGCAGAACCGCCCGTACCCGAGGAAGACGCTGGAGCTGTGGAAGAGGCCCGCGCCCACTTACTGCCTGCCCGATGCCAACAACCGTTGGGGATGGCTGAATGACCAGCGGGAGTACTTCTACTGCCAGAAGAACACGGACAAGAAGGTGACGGTGGGCAGGTACTGGAACACCTGGTGGGCCTTGACCGACGACGACAGCGGGAACGTGGGCACGTGGGTGAACGTGGTTTACATCAAGGGAGGCGGGAACGGTCAGCCGCATCCCGACCTCCGGCGCTGCTGACGGATCGCTGATCCCGGGCGGCCGTGAGGGCCCGTGAGGGTCTGGGGCCGTGGGACGGGTCTTCCGGTGACGGGTGGTGCCCGCGAGGCCGGAAGACCCGTCCGGGCCGCCTGGCTAGCAGCCGATGCGCTGCGCGCCCAGCGCGATGTCGTCCAGCCAGATGTCGTAGCTGCCGCCGTTGGGCTGGTAGAGCTGCCAGCCCAGCTTCACCGTGTCGAACTTCGGGAACAGGAAGTCGACCGGGTTGCCGCCGTGCTCGCGGGTCGAGACGGTCAGGTCGGGGTTGGGCACGCCGTCGAACCACAGCGTGATCCGGTTGTCCGAGGCGTCCATCCGCCACTCCACGCACTGCCAAACGCCCGCCTTGGACGGCGCGGACTCGCGCCAGTTCGTCCAGTCGCCGGTCGGGCCGCCGTCCGCGCCGACGCCCCACAGGGCCTTGTCCAGCGTGGGCACGTACTGGCCGCCCAGCGGGCGCACGACCTCGGGGCCGTCGCCGGTGGCCTCGACCAACGTGTAGTGGGCCCAGTCCGGCGCGTCCGGGAACGCCTCGACGCGCACCCGGACCCGGCCGTAGAAGCTGTTGCCCGGCGCGGCGAAGTCGTCCACCTTGAGGAACGCCCGGCCGTTGCCCTCGGTCCGCACGTGCAGCACCTTCTGGCCGTGCCGGTCGCGTTCCACCTCCAGCGAGCCGTTGCGGGTGTCCACACCCCACTTCAGGCTGGTGCCCGCGCCGGTGGGCACCTGCTGGAAGTCCTCGCAGAACAGCAGACCGGCGCGGGCGCAGGTCTTCAGCCGGTGATCTGGGCTCGGGCCGGCGGCATCCGCGACCGGGAGGGCGACGACCGACAGCAGGGCGGCGAGGACCGCCGTGGACAACCGTTTCCGCACGGGTAGCTCCTTCTGCGCTGAGGGGGCAGCAGGAAGCTATCGGCTCTGGGAACGCTCCCATACCTCTGAGCGGCGCAACACCGGTGATCCGTTCGCGGGTCCTACTCGAAGCGGGCCGGGTCGCCCGCGCCGTGCCGGACGATCTCCGGCTCGCCCTGCGAGAAGTCCACGACGGTCGTCGGCTCGGTGCCGCAGTCACCCGCGTCCAGCACCGCGTCGACCACGTGGTCCAGCCGCTCCTTGATGTCCCAGCCGTGCACCAGGGGCTCCTCCTGGTCGGGCAGCAACAGCGTGCTGGACAACAGGGGCTCGCCGAGCTGCGCCAACAGCGCCTGCGCGACCGGGTGGTCCGGGATGCGCGCGCCCACCGTCTTCTTCTTCGGGTGCATCAACCGACGGGGCACCTCGGTGGTGGCCGGGAGGATGAACGTGTAGCTGCTCGGCGTCGCCGCCTTGATGGCCCGGAAGACCGCGTTGTCCACGTGCACGAACTGCCCCAGCTGGGCGAAGTCGCGGCACATGAGGGTGAAGTGGTGCCGGTCGTCCAGGTGCCGGATCTGCCGGATCCGGTCCAACCCCGCCTTGTTGCCGAGCCGGCAGCCCAGCGCGTAGCAGGAGTCGGTCGGATAGGCGATCAGGCCGTCCGACTTGATCAGCTCCACCGCCTGGTCGATGGACCTGCGCTGCGGGTTGACCGGGTGCACGTCGAAGTACCTCGCCATGCGGGGAGCCTAATACCCGCGTGTCCTACGTTCAGAACGCGCGTGTCCTACGTTCAGGATCCCCGAGTTGAACGCTCGGGTCCGCCGCCGGTTCAGGTGAACGCGAGCATCGTTCCCAACGCGACGAACGCGCCCGCGAACCCGCGCCGGATCCACGTCTGGACGGCGGGCCGTTCGACGACGTGGTCGCGGACGGCGGAGGCGAACCAGCCGTAGCCCACGAAGACCGCGAACGTGAGCGCCATGAACACCGCGCTCAGCTCGACCATGCTCGTGACGGTGTCGTCCGGGCGCGCGAACTGGGGCAGGAAGGCGAAGAAGAAGATCGTGAGCTTCGGGTTGAGCAGGTTCACCATGATCCCGGACGCCACCACGCGCGCCGGTGCGCGGTGCGGTGCGCCCGGGTCGACGGCGAGCGCGGCCTTGTCCCGGATCGTGGTCCAGGCCAGGTGGAAGAGGTAGGCGACGCCGAGGTACTTGAGCACTTGGAACGCGGGGGTGCTCGCGTGCAGCAGCGCGGCGAGGCCGGTGAGCGCGGCGAGCACGTGCGGGACGATGCCCAACGTGCAGCCGAGGGCGGCGATGGCGGCGGCGCGCACGCCACCGGTGAGGCCGGCGGCGGTCGTGTAGAGCACGCCGGTGCCGGGCGTGGCGACGATGACGAGCGACGTCAGCAGGAACTCGACGGTCACCGGGTCCGTCCCGTGGTGGTCATGGGGTCCACCCTCGGTGCCAGACTGGTCCCGTGAACAGGTCCAAACCCGGGTCGGTCGAGAGGTCCACAACGGCCGGGTCGGACTTCCTCCAGCTCGACGTCGGCGAGGCCCCGGCGGGTGGTCGGGCCGACTGGTTGACCGGCCGGCTGCGGGAGGCGATCGCGGACGGGCGGTTGCCGGTCGGCAGCCGCCTGCCCCCGACCCGCGTGCTGGCGGCCGAGTTGCGGGTGTCGCGGGGCGTGGTGACCGAGGCGTACCAACGGCTCGCGGAGGACGGTCACGTCACCGGCCGGGGCCGCGCGGGCACGGTGGTGGTCGCCGCCCCGCACGCGGTGACACCGCTCGCGGGTGAGGTGGTGGGGGATCGGTCGGGTGGCGCGCGGGGTGCCGCCGGTGGGGGAGCGGGCGGTGCACGGGCTGCTGCCGGGTTGTCGGGTGTTGGTGGGGGATCGGGCGGCGCGCCGGGGATGGCCGGGTTGGTGGGCGGTGCGCGGCGTACGGGTGGTGGGTCGACGGGTGCGGGCTCGTCGGGCGGCACAAGGGGTTCCGCCGGGTTGTCGGGTGGGCGATCCGGTGGCGGGTTCGGGCGGCTTTTCGCGCGGCCGCTCGGGGCTGGTGCGTTCGATGCCCTGCGAGCCGCGCCCGCGCGGATCGACCTGTCGCCCGGGGTGCCCGACGTGGCGGCGTTCCCGCGTGCGGCGTGGCTCCGGGCGGAACGAGCGGTGCTCAGCACGTTGTCCTCCGTGGACTTCGGGTACGGCGACCCCCGTGGCACGCCGGCGCTGCGGCGGGCGGTGGCGGGGTGGTTGGCGCGGTACCGGGGTGTGCTGGTCGAGCCGGACGAGGTGGTGATCGTCGCCGGGGTCGCGCAGGCGCTCGGGTTGCTCGCCCAGGTCCTGCGCCGGGACGGCGTCACGGAGGTCGCGGTGGAGGATCCGGGGTCGCTCGGGGCGCGGCAGCACCTGCGCAACTGGGATCTCGGCACGCCACCCGTCCCGGTGGACGGCGAAGGTGTCCGGGTGGACGCGTTGCGGGCCGGGGGAGCGGCTGCGGTGCTGGTGACGCCGGCGCACCAGTTCCCGACCGGGGTGGTGCTCAGCGGCGGCCGGCGGCGGGAGCTGATGCGGTGGGCCGACGCGGGTGGCCTGGTCATCGAGGACGACTACGACGCCGAACACCGTTACGACAGGCCGCCCGTGCCCGCCCTGCGCGCCATGCTCCCCGAACGCGTCTGCTACGCGGGCAGCGTGTCCAAAGTGCTCGCTCCGGCCCTGCGGGTCGGGTGGCTGATCGCGCCGAGCGCGTACCACGACCGTGTGGTCGAAGCGAAGCGCTACGCCGATCTGGGCAACGCCGTGCTGCCGCAACTGGTCCTGGCCGAACTGATGGGGTCCGGTGAGCTGGAACGGCACCTGAGGTTCGTCCGCCGACGCCACCGCCGCAGGCGCGACACCATGGTCCAGGCCATCGCACGTCACCTGCCCGGCGCGGTCGTGCACGGTGCGGCCGCCGGGCTGCACCTGCTGATCACGTTCGATGACAGCGTTTCCGACGTCGACCTCGCCGCCGCGGCCCTCGAGCGGGGTGTGAAAGCGCAACCACTGTCGTGGCACGCGCAGGAACCCGGCCGCCCCGGGCTGGTGCTGGGCTACGGCGCGAGCTCGCCCACCGACGTCGCCGAGGGCGTGGCCGTCATCGCGGACGCGCTCCGGCAGTCATGATTGTCGTTCTCGTTTATTGATCACGGAGAAGACCGTTGCCGCGCGAGGAGGTCACACTATCGCGTGGATGATGTGCACGGTCGGATTTTGTTGATCATCCTAAGTGGACGTGGTCGGGGCACGCCCGTCACGATGGGTGCGACGCCGGGAAGTCGGGCGCGGAGATCCTGCGGCACTCCCGGGCACTTCACGCTCTTGCCCCGAAAGTAGAACACCACTCATGACCGCACACGCACCCACGCAGACGCACGCTCGTGACCACGACCGCCACCCCTTGCCCGTCCACCTCGTCGGCTCGCTCCCGCGCCCCCTGTGCGACGACCCCGCGACCGCGATGGGCTGGTTCCTCCGGCACCGGGGCGACGCCCACCTGACCGCCCTGCCGTCCGACCGCGACCCGCGGTGGATCATCGACTGGCTCACCCACCACCTGTCCACCGTGCCGTCGCTCGAACAGGTGCGCGGCGGGGAGAGCCGCGGCTACGACGACATGCCGTACTACCGCGTCCGGCCCGGTCAACGCCTGTGCGCGGAGGAGGTCGGCCTCTCCCGCGTCGAGCAGGCGGAGGCGGCGTTCGCCGCGCTGGACCGGCTGCCCCTGCCCCGGACCGGTGACGCGCCGCGCGTGCAGGTGGGCATCCCCAACGCCCTCGACCTGTCCGTGTTCGCCTTCGGCTCGATGGACGCGGCCCGCCAGTGGCTGCCCACCATGCAGACCGCGGTGGTGCACGAGGTCACCGAGCTGGTGGCCCGGTGGGGTGACCGGCTGCAACTGCAACTGGAGACGCCCGCCGTGCTGGTGGCCTACCACCTCACCCCGCGGCAGGCCTGGCCGGCGTTGACGGCCGACCTGACCCGCCAGGTGGCGGGCGTCCTGGCCGCCGCGCCGCTCACCCGCTGGGTGCTGCACCTGTGCTACGGCGACCTCGAGCACGTGCCGGTGTTCACCCCGACCGACCTGGAGCCGCCGGTGCTGTTCCTCAACGGCCTGGCCGACGTGATGGCCGAGCGGGGCGCGCCGATGCCGACCGTGCACCTGCCCGTGACGAGCGGTGACAGCCCGCCGCCCACCGACCCGGCGTTCTACGAGGCGCTGCGCCGGCTGCGCGACGGGGTGGAGGTGATCGCGGGCGTGGTGGCCGAGGACCACCCGGAGGAGACCCGCGAGGGGCTGCGGCTGGTCGCGGAGGCGCTGGGCAGGCCGCCGGCCGGGGTCGCCGCCGCGTGCGGGTACGGGAGGCGCAGCGAGGAGGCCGCCGCGGCGAACCTCGGGCTGGCCGCGGGCCTCGCCCGGGAGTGGAGCGTGCGCTGACGGCTCGGGCGGTGGGACGTGCCGACGTCCCACCGCCCGGACGTGACGTCGCCGACGGCCGGGGCGGGTCACGGCGCGGCGGCACGTACGGTGAGCGGTGGTTGCGCCGTTGGAATCACCGAGGAGTACCCGACATGGCCGAACGGTCCCGTGGCAGGAGCGGGCGCGTGGTGCGCACCGAGCGGATCGCGCCGCAGATGATCCGCGTGGTGCTCGGTGGCGAGGGGCTCGCCGACTTCGCCGTCGGCCCCTACACCGACAGCTACGTCAAGCTCGCCTTCCCGTTGGACGACGTGCTCTACCCCGAGCCGTTCGACCCGGCCGAGATCCGCGCCACGATGCCGCGGGCGCAGTGGCCGCGCACCCGCACGTACACCGTGCGCAAGTGGGACGCCGAGGCGGGCGAGCTGTGGATCGACTTCGTCACGCACGGCGACTCCGGTGTGGCCGGTCCGTGGGCCGCGAAGGCCCAGCCGGGTGACGTGCTGCACTTCGCCGGCCCCGGCGGCGGGTACGCGCCGGACCCGGACGTCGCCTGGCACCTGATGGCCGGTGACGAGAGCGCGTGGCCCGCCATCGCGGCGGCGCTGGAGGCGTTGCCCGAGGGTGCGCGGGCCGAGGTGTTCGTCGAGGTCGACGGGCCGGAGGACGAGCAGCCGGTGCGGTCGGCGGGCCGGGTGGACCTGAGGTGGCTGCACCGCGGCGGCGGGCCGCGCGGCCGGCGCGTGGTGGACGCGGTGCGGGCGTTGGCGTTCCCCGAGGGCGTGGTCCAGGTCTTCGTGCACGGCGAGGCGAACATGGTCAAGGAGCTGCGCGGGCACCTGAAGCTGGAGCGGGGCGTGCCGCGCGAGCAGATGTCGATCTCCGGCTACTGGCGGCTGGGCGCGGACGAGGACGGCTGGCAGTCGTCCAAGGGCGAGTGGAACCGGCAGGTCGAGCGGGAGCAGGGTTAGCCGAGCGCGTCGCGCACGCCGAGGCGGACCGGCGGTGGCAGCGGGTCGCGGGCCCGGAACGCCTGCAGGAAGTAGGCGACCAGGCGGCGCGAGGCGGCCACCGCCGCGTCCACCGAGTCGGTGACCAGGCCGTTGTTGGCCATCAGCACGAGGGTCAGGTCGTCGGTGGCGAAGTCCGGTCGCAGCGCGCCCGCCTCCTTCGCCCGCGCGACCACGCCGGCGAACGCCTCCTCGGCCGCGGCACGCACCTCGTCCACCGGCACGACGTCGGGGAACGCGGTCAGGAACGCCGCGCTGAACCCCCGGTCCCGGGCCTGCATCTCGCACAGCTTCGCCACCACGCGGCAGAAGCCGCGCCACGGGTCGGGATCCTCCGCCGCCCGGTGCACCTCGCCGGTGCAGGCCGCCAACTGCTCGGCGAACACCTCCTTGACCAGCGCGTCCTTGGTGGGGAAGCGGCGGTAGAGGGTGGCCACGCCCACCCCGGCGCGGCGGGCGATCTCGGTCATCGACACGTCGAGCCCGTCGGCGGCGAACGCCTCCCGCGCCGAGGCGAGGATGCGGTCGCGGTTCTGCCGCGCGTCCAGGCGCAACCGAGTCGTTCCTCCGGGCACGTCTCTCACTTTAGCTCAAGTGGAAGGCCCGTTCCGGTTACCGTGCTAGCGTCGAAGTGGAGGGCAGCTTCCACTTAGGCAGGGGTGAGGGATGCGCGCAGCGCTGTTCGACAGGTACGGGCCGCCGGAGGTCTTGTACGAGGGCGAGGTGGCCGAGCCGGAGGTCCCGCCGGGGCACGTGCTGGTGCGGGTGCACGCGGCCAGCGTCAACGGCGGTGAGGTCATGGGCCGGTCCGGCCGGGTCAAGCTCCTGCTGGGTCCGCGGTTCCCCAAGCGGGTGGGCATCGACTTCGCGGGCGAGGTCGTGTCCGGGCCCGGCTTCGCGCCCGGCACGCCCGTGTGGGGCGGGCTGCCGCGCGGGCGGTTCGGCAGCGCCGCCGAGTACGTCGCCGTCGACCCGCGCCAACTCGCGCCCAGCCCCGCCGGCCTCGACCTGGTGCGGGCCGCCGCGCTGCCGGGCGTCGGCACGACCGCCATCACCGCCCTGCGCGACAAGGCACGGCTGCGCCCCGGTGAACGGCTGCTGGTGCGGGGCGCGAGCGGCGGCGTGGGCAGCGTCGCCGTCCAGCTCGGCAAGGCCTATGGCGCGCACGTCACCGCGTTGACGAGCGGGCGCGCGTTCGACTTCGTCCGCGAGCTGGGCGCGGACGAGGTGGTCGACTACCGCACCGACCCGGCGGGCCTCGGCCGGTACGACGTCGTGCTGGACACCTACGGCAGCACGCCCGGCGCGTACCGCCGCCTGCTCGGGCCCGGCGGCCGCATGGTCGGCATCGCCTTCCGCTCGGCCGCCGACCTCGGCTACCTCCTCGCGTCCGCGGTGTTCGGCCCGCGCCGCGTGCGCTTCTTCAGCGGCAACCCCAAGACCGCCCTGTTCGCCGACCTCACCGCGCTGGTCGAGAGCGGCGCGATCCGGCCCGTGGTCGACACCGTCCACCCGCTCTCCCGGGTCGCCGAGGCGCACCGCGCGCTGGAGGCCGGCGGCGTGCGCGGCAAGCACGTGATCGACGTGATCACAGCAACGGGCTGACCGTGTTCTCCGCGCCCACCAGGGCCGCGCCGTAGAGCTCCAGGTTGACCTGGGGGAGCAGCATCCCGTGCCGGGCGGCCACGTTCGCGTCGCGCCAGATCCGCTGCAACGGGCTGGAGTCGGCGAAGCCGCGCGAACCGTGCGCGTACAGCAGCGATTCCAGCGCACGGGTCACGTGCCGGGTGGCCACCGAGGCGTCCGCGCGGCACCGGGCGCGCAGCAGGTCGGACGGGTAGGTGGCCTCGGCGGCGTGCCGGTCGAGCAGGTCCGCGGCGCGGTGGGCGAGCAGCTCGGCGCTGTCGATGGCGGCGGCGGCCTCCGCGACCAGGAGCTGGAACGCGGCCGAGTCGCGTTGCCGGTCGAAGCCGGTGTACGCGATGCCCTTGCTCACGGCGGCGTCGACCACGTGCGCCAGCGCCGCCCGGCCCAGCCCCAGCAGCGGCCCGGTGATCATCGTGACGAGCGAGGGCACGAACGCGGCGCGGTAAGTCGCGGCGGTGGCCGAGGTGACGTTGTCGCCCGCCACCATCCGGTCCAGCCACAGCACCCGGTGGTCGGGCACGAACGCGTCGCGGACCACGAACCGGTTGCTGCCGGTCGACTTCATCCCGGCCACGTGCCACTCGTCTACGACCTCGAACTCCGCTCGCGGCAGCAGCAGCCACGCCGGGCCGCCGTCCAGCTCGACCGCCGCGAGCCCCCACGACGCGTGCCCGATGCCGGTGGCGTACGACCACGCGCCGTTGGTGACCCGGTACCCGCCGGGCACGCGCTCGGCCGTGCCCGCGGGTTTCAGCGTGCCGCTGACCAGGGCGTCGGGCTCCGCGCCCCACACCTCCTCCTGAGCCTGCTCCGGGTACAGGGAGGTGATCCAGCTGCTGCCGTTCCACAGCGCCGTGCACCAGCCCGCGCCGCCGTCGATCGCGGCCACCGCCGTCGACACCTCCACGTGGGTGCGGATCGACGCGTCCTCGCCGCCGAACCGCGCGGGCCGGGCGACGCGGAACGTGCCCGCGTCCCGCAGCGCCGCGACGGTGTCGTCGGCGAGCTGCCGCTCCTCGTCCGCCTGTGCCGCCGCGTCCCGCAGTCGGGGCGCGAGTGCTTCGATCGCGTGCAAGACCTCGGACTCCACCACGGAACTCCCCGGTGCTCGATGACTACGGTGAGTGATCGATCGTCCCACTCGCGGTGCCCGGCACGGCACGTCCATTCGCGTGGCGGTGGCGGGTGAACCCCGCGCGCGACGACGGGACGGCTGCTCAACGGCACCGGCTAAGGTCCGGGTGTGCCGACCGAACTGAGCCCCACCGCCCGGGCACTGCGGGCCATGGAGATCCTCCAGGCACGCCCCGGCGTCACGGCCGGTGAGCTCGCCGCGGGGCTGGGCGTCACCGAACGCGCCGTGCGCCGGTACGTCGGGATCCTGCGCGACGCGGGCATCCCGGTCGAATCGGCCCGGGGCCCCTACGGCGGCTACCGGCTCGGGCGCGGCACGCGGCTGCCGCCGGTCGTGTTCACCGAGCCGGAGGCGCTGAGCCTGGTCATGGCGGTGCTGGACAGCCAGGCCGACGACGTCGTGGACGCCGCCCTGGGCAAGGTCATCCGGGCGCTGCCGGAGAACGTCGGCAGGCAGGCGGCGGCGCTGCGGGAGCACGCGTCGGCCGCGCCCGACCGCAACGCGGCCCGACCGGACCCCGCCACCACCAGCGCGCTCGTCGCCGCCGTCGCGGCCCGTCGCCGCGCGGTGATCGCCTACCGCGGCGACTCCGGCCGGGAGTGGGAGTCCGAGGTCGACCCGTGGGCGGTCGTGGTCCGGCACGGCCGCTGGTACCTGCTGTGCCACTCGCACCGGTCGAACGCGATCCGCACCTACCGCGTCGACCGGGTCCGGTCGGTGCGGCAGACCCCGCACGGCTTCGAACCGCCCGCCGGCCTCGACCCGGTGAAAGCGGTGGAGGAGCACCTGGGCACCGGCTGGGAGTTCCCGACCCGCGTGGTGTTCCACGCGCCGGCGGAGCGGGTCGCGCCGTGGATCCGGCCGCCGATGGGCCGCCTGGAACCGCTGGGCGACGGGTGCGTGCTCGTCGGCAGCACCGGCAACCCGGCCATGTACGCGCAGGAGTGGCTGGCGACCGTGCCGTTCAGCTTCCGGGTCGAGGGCGGGCCGGAGCTGCGGGCCGCCGTCGCGGCGGTCGCGGCGCGCCTGGCCGCCGCGGTGGGCCGACCCTGACCACGAGCAGCGCCGCCGCCACGCACAGGACCGCCGTCCACGCCACGGTGGCGTCGGTCGAGGTGCGGTCGGCCACCATCCCCGCCAGCCACGGTCCGGCGGTCTGGCCGGCGGCGAACACCGTGGTGAACGCGGCCAGCGTCGCGGTCCAGTCCGCGGCCGGGACACCGGCCCGGATGAGCGCCGTGATCGCGGCGGGCACGCCCATGAACGTCGCACCGTAGACGATCGCGGAGGCGACGACGACCGCCGGCGCCGGGGCCACCAGCGCCAGCCCGGCCCCGGCGCCCAGCACGACCAGCACCGCGGCCAGCGCGCGGGTGCCGGGCCAGGCGCCGATCGGCCGGCTCCACAGCGCGGGCGCGACCAGGACGCCCAGCCCCAGCGCCACCCACGTCAGCACCACCTGCCCGGTCGACGCGTCCCGGTCGGCCAGGTAGGCCGACAGGAAGGTGATGTAGGTGATGTAGCCGAGCGCGAACAGCAGGTAGGCCGCCGCCGCGCGCCACAGCGCCCGCACCCGCGCCCGCCCGGCCGTGGCGGTGGGCGGGTCGTCGTCCGCGTGGGCGGCGGTCCAGCAGGCCGGCGTCGCCAGCCCCGCCGCGACGCCCAGCACCAGCCACGCGACCCGCCAGTCGTGACCCAGCAGGGGGATCGTCACGCCGCCGAACACGATGCCCAGCCCCGCGCCCGCGAAGTAGACCGTGATCGGCGTGCCCGACCCGACCCGGTGCGCGAGCCGCGAGGCGATCACCCCGCCGGAGACGAACACCACCGCGCCCACGACGCCGGCCGCCGCGCGCAGGGCCAGCAGCACGGCGAAGTCGTCGCTGATCGCGGTGGCGGCGAGCGTGACGGCGGTGAGGGCCATGCCCGCGCGGAACGCGACCGCGACGCCCCAGCGGCGCACGGCGGACGCGGTCACCAGCGCGCCGACGAGGTAGCCGAGCCCGTTGGCGGTGCTCATCGCGCCCGCTTCGGCCAACGTCCAGTGCAGGTCGTCGCGCATGGCGGGCACGAGCAGCCCGTAGGCGAACCGGGACAGCCCCAGTGCGGACGCCGTGCCGAGCGCGAGCCGTGCCGCCTGCCACATGGGTGCCCCCGCGGATCGAACCGATCGGTACGATCTCGCACGCTAACAGTCGATCGAACCGATCGGTACCATCCACGTCATGCCGGTCGCCAAGGGCTCCACGATCGACCCCGACCGCACCCGTGCCGCGATCCTCGACGCGGCCACGCCGGTGCTGTACGAACGCGGGCTCGACGGCATCGGCGTCGCCGAGCTGTGCGCCCGCCTCGGCATCTCCAAGGAGACGCTGTACCGGCACTTCGGCACCAAGGACGGCCTGGTGCGGGCCGTGCTGGAGGCCCGGAGCGACCGGGTCACGCGCTCGCTGGCCGAGGCCGTCGCCGCCGCCGGACCCGAGCCCGCCGACCAGCTCGCCGCCGTGTTCGCCGTCTTCCAGCAGACCTACGACGAGCCCCGGTTCCGCGGCTGCGCCATGCTCAACGCCGCCGCCCAGCACCACGTCGAACCCGTGCGCGCCCTCACCGCCCGCCACCTGGACCGCTACCTCGACACGCTCACCGGCATCGCCGAACGCGCCGGCGCCGCCGATCCCCGGCTGCTGGGCCGGCAACTGCTCATGCTGGTCGAGGGCGCGACCGTGGTGGCCACGCACCACGGCCCGGCCGACGCGGGCGACCACGCCCTGCGCGCCGCGCTCACCCTGCTCGCCGCCGCGTCCTGACACCGAACCCGTTCGGCGGAGTGGCGCGGCGGCCGGCGGCGGGACCATGGCACGGGGGTAGTGCTCATGGACTTCGGTCGCAGAACCTTCATCCAGGCCACCGGACTCGTCGCGCTGGGCGCGGGCGAACGCGACTGGGACCGGTTGCGCCGCGTGCTCACCGGCAGGCTGGTCCTGCCCGGCGACGACGTCTACGACACCGTGCGCCGGCCGTACAACACGGTCTACGCGCACCGCAGGCCCGCCGCCGTCGCGTTGTGCGCCGACGAGTCCGACGTCGCCCGGTGCCTCGACTTCGCCGCGCGGGAACGGATGCCGGTCGCCGCGCGCAGCGGCGGGCACAGCTACGCCGGCTACTCCGTGCCCGAGCACGGCCTCGTGATCGACCTGGCCGGCCTGGGCGCGATCCGGGTCGACCACCGCGGCCGGGTCGAGGTCGGCGCGGGCGTGCGGATGATCGACCTGTACGACGAGCTGGCGCGCGCGGGCCGGTTGCTGCCCGCCGGGTCGTGCCCCACGGTCGGCATCGGCGGCCTCGCGCTGGGCGGCGGGATCAGCGTGGTGGGCCGCGAGTACGGGCTGACGTGCGAGCACCTGCGCGCGGCGCGGATCGTGCCGCCGGGCGGCGGGCCGCGCCGCGTCGACGCGCACACCGAGCCCGACCTGTTCTGGGCGCTGCGCGGCGGCGGTGGCGGCAACTTCGGCGTCGTCACGTCGTTCACCTTCGACACCGCGCCCGCGCGGGACGTGACCGCGTTCCTGCTGGAGTTCCCGGCGGGCGCGGCGGCGGACGTGCTGGGCGCGTGGCAGGAGTGGATGCCCGACACCCCGGACGCCCTGTGGAGCGCGTGCAACGTGCGTGCGGGCAGCCCACCGGGGTCCGGCGTCGTCGGCAGCTGGCTCGGGTCCGAGCGGGAGCTGGCCCGCCACCTCGCCCGGTTCGCGGCCAAGGTCGCGCCCAGCGGCCGCACCGTCCTGCCGATGGACTACGGCAGCGCCATGCGGTTCTTCGCGGGCTGCCTGCCCGCGTGCCAACCGGACGACGGCTCGCCGTTCGTGGCGTCCTCCCGGATGCTGCACCGGCCGATCGACCCGGCCGGGGTGGTGGCGCTGCTGGACGGCGCGCGGACCGGGCGGGCCCAGTTCGACACGTTCGGCGGCGCGATCGCCAGGGTGCGGCCGGACGCGACCGCTTTCCCGCACCGCCACGCCATCGCCAGCGCCCAGGCCTACGTCGACGTGGTCGGCGTCAGCGAGGCCGAGGCCCGCCGCCTCCTGGCCGCCCTGCGTGACGCGATCGGCCACGGCACCGGTTACGTCAACTACATCGACCCCGACATGCCCGACTGGCCGACCGCCTACTACGGGCGCAACCTCCCGCGCCTGCGCCGCGTCGCCCGACGCTACGACCCGGACCGCGTCCTGGCGTTCCCGCAAGGGCTCGCCTGAGCGGTCACCGGGTCAGGACGCGGCCCGCGGCTGCCGGGCCGTCGCGGGCACCGCCGTCTCGTCGCGCAACGCCCGCAGGGTGTCGAGCTCGCGGTCGAGGTCGCGCCGCTTGGCCTCCAGCCGCTCGACCTCCTCGGCGAGCAACCGCTCCATCACGCCGGTGCGCTCCTCGGGCGGCGCTTCCAGGCACGGCAGCAGCTCGTTGATGGTGGTGCTGCGCAGACCCGCGGCGAACAGGTGCTGGATCAGCACCACCCGCTCGACGGTGGAGGGGTCGAAGTCGCGCCACCCGCCGGCGGTGCGCTCCGAGCGGATGAGCCCGAGCTCCTCGTAGTACCGCAGGGACCGGGTGCTCACGCCGCTGGCGTCGGCCAGCTCACCGATGCGCATGCGACCTCCTCCGCGCTCGTCCGCCGCCGTCCATCCTTGCAGTTGACACCGGTGTGAAGTTTCACCATCGAGGGGCGGCGCCCACCAGGGGCCGCGCGCACCACACCTCGACGGAGAACACACCATGCACTGGCTCTACCTCGGCATCGCCGTCGTCTTCGAGATCACCGTAGCCGTCTGCGCGGGCATGGCCCAGGGCTTCACCAGGCCCGCCTGGACCGCGGCCACGCTCGTCAGCGGCGGCATCGCCACCTACCTGCTCAGCCTGGCGCTGCTGACCTTCGACGTCGGCGTCGGCTACGCGATCTGGACCTCGGTCGCGGCCGTCGGGATCGTCGTCCTCGGCGTCGTCCTGTTCGGACAGCGGCTCGACTGGCGCAAGCTGCTCGGGATCGCGGTCGTCGTCGCCGGTGTCGTCGGCCTCCAGCTCAGCGGAGCGGCGTGATGCGCCAGGACACCCGCCCCGCAACCCACCGTCCCGTCGGAACCGTCCCCGAGCGAGGAAGTCGCATGTCCGCCACCGCCACCACCGCCGCCACCCGCCGCGCGCGAGCCTGGCTCGTCCTGCTGCTCGCCGGGGCGTTCGAGGTCGGCTACGCCCTCGCCGTCGGGGGCAGTCAGGGCTTCACCGTGCTGTCCTGGTCGTTGGTCGCGGGCGTGTTCTTCCTGCTGACGCTGTTCGCGCTCAGCGTCGCCCTGCGCACCATCGACGTGGGCATCGGCTACGCGACCTGGGCGGGGATCGGGGCCGTCGGGGCCGCGCTGCTCGGACCCGTGCTCTTCGACGAGTCGCTCACCGCGGTCCGGGCGTGCTGGCTCGCCGTGATCATCGCGGGCGTCGTCTGGCTGAAGCTCTCCGACCGGCCCGAGCGCTGACCGCCACCGTTCCGCCCGCCGCCGTCACCTGTCCGACGTATGCGGCGGGCGGGGTTCCGGGTTACCCTGGGAGCGCTCCCAGGAGATCCCCGCCGTCGTGGACCCTTCGGAAGGAGTTCCATGCGAAGCACCATCCGCGCCCTCGTGCTCGCCGGGCTGATGGCCGCCTCCGCGGTCGTCGCCGCAGCCGGGCCGGCCCAGGCCGACACGACGATCTGCGACCAGTACGGATCGACCACCATCCAGGGCCGCTACGTGGTCCAGAACAACCGCTGGGGCACGTCGGCCACCCAGTGCATCAACGTCACCTCCACCGGTTTCCGCATCACCCAGCAGCAGGGCTCCGCGCCGACCAACGGCGCGCCGCTGTCGTACCCGTCGGTGTACCTCGGCTGCCACTACTCCAACTGCTCGCCGGGCAGCAACCTGCCGATGCAGGTCAGCCGGATCCGCAGCGCGTCGTCCTCGATCAGCTACTCCTACGTGGGCGGCACGTACAACGCCTCCTACGACATCTGGCTCGACCCGTCGCCCAAGACCAACGGCGTCAACCAGATGGAGATCATGATCTGGTTCAACCGCCAGGGCTCGATCCAGCCGATCGGCAGCGCCGTCGGCAACACGACCATCGGCGGCCGCAGCTGGCAGGTCTGGCGCGGCAGCAACGGCTCCAACAACGTGATCTCCTACGTCGCGCCGTCGCCCATCTCGTCGTGGTCGTTCAACGTGCTGGACTTCATCAACGACGTCCGCAACCGCGGCGCGATCACCACGTCCTGGTACCTGACCAGCATCCAAGCCGGTTTCGAGCCGTGGAACGGCGGCGTCGGCCTGGCGGTCAACAACTTCTCGGCCTCCGTCAGCGGCTGACCCCGGTGGACCGGTCCGGGCGGTGGCCCGGACCGGCCCGCTCGAATACGACCTCCTCCGCCGCCACGAGCCGCAGCGTCCCGCCCGGGTGGATCGCCGTGCTCAGCAGCCGGTTGTGCCGGTCGACGACCTGCTCGGCGGTCAGGCCCGCCGCGGGGTCGCCGTCGGCGGCGGGGGAGTGCCCGTCGGCGACCAGCACGACGTCCAACCCGTGGCTCAACGCCGACCGCGCCGTGGCGTCCACGCAGTAGTCCGTGGCCAGCCCGGTCAGCACGACGGTGTCCACGTCCCGTTCGGCGAGCAGCGCGGCGAGGTCGGTGCGGTAGAACGCGTCCGTCGCCGTCTTGGCCACCACCAGGTCGGTCGGTCCGAGGCCGAGGCGGGCGCTGATCCGCGTCCCCGGCTCCTCGGGGTCGAACGGCGTGCCGGCGGGTCCGACCTGTCGCAACGCGACCACCGGCGCACCGTGCCGCCGGGCTCGCCGCGCCAACGCGGCGATGCGGTCGGCCAGCTCCTCGCCCCGCCAGACGAGCGGGACCAGCATCTCCTGCACGTCGACGATCAGCAGTGCCGCGCTCATGCCCCCACAGCCTATCGGCGACCAGCGGGCGAAACCCACTGCTACAGCACGTGATCCGCCGTGGGGCAAGTTCACCCATTCGTGTCACCACGGGCTGCGTCGGCCCCGTGGGGGCGATCCTGGGTGGGAATAGCCCAGGTGGTGGGCGTGGGCGGGAATCGACCCGCGTGCGGCCGTTCGGGTCCGCGCGGACGGCCGCAGTAGTGCGGCTCCGGCCGACCGACGGCAAAAGCCCTGATCAACGCCCGTCGGGTCGAACAAAGTCGATCTTGAAAGCGGTCAGGTCGCTGTTTGCGCGGTTCGGGGTCGGTCGGTCGAAGTCCGTTCCACGCGAACAGATCCGCCGGAGGACGTGCCGTCCTACTCGCCGTCCGCGCCTCCGGACGTGGTCCCGTGCCGGGACGAGACCGTCTCCGCGCTGTGCCTGGCCGAGAACGCGGCGGGAGCGCTGCGGCAGGCCACCCTGCGCGTGCCCGACGTCGACGCCTTCGTGACCTCGCTGAGGATGCGGGAGGTGCTCAGGTCCGCGCGCCAGACCCGGTACACCGCCATGCCGACCGAGACGTGGTCGGCGGCGCTGAGGTCGTCCTCCCTGCGCACCGAGGGCGGCGGCGAAGCGGACGAGGACCTCGAGGAGTTGGTGCGCCGCCAGCCCGTCGGCCGGTACGTCCGCGCGGCCGACCTGCTCGCCGCCGGGATCGCCCGCGGCTCGCACACCGGCGTCGAGGCGCTCAACGCCGTCAGCGCGGTGCTCACCGGCCGGCCGGTCGGATCGGTGGCGGAAGGGCTGCGCCAGGTGGACGACGTCCTCACCGCGGGTGCGGGTGGTCCGGCCTACGCCCGCGCGGCGCCGCCGGGTGAAGCCCTGCTGCGCGCGATGTGGCAGTGGGACCACTGGCTCGCCGACCCCACGCCGGGCCGCGGCCGGCCAAGATCGTGGTGGCCTACCTGCTGCTGGTGCTGCTCCGGCCCTACCCGAAGGCCAACGGCTACCTGGCCGGGCTGTTCGTGGGCAACGAGCTGGTGCGCCACGGCGTGGTCGACCACCCGGTGCTGCTGCCGGCGCCGTGGCTGGACGACCACGCCGAGGAGTGCCGCGAACGCATCAGGGCCGTGGTGGCGGGCGGTCCGCTGTGGGACTGGGTGGAGTTCTTCGCCCGCGGCGTGCGGGAGCAGGCGACGCGCAACCTCGCCCTGATCGACGCGCTCGACGACCTGCGCACCGAGCTGGTCGAGCGGACCGAGGGGTCGCGCTCGCTCCGCAAGGTGCTCGCCGCGCTGCCGACCTCGCCGGTGACCAGCATCCAGGCGCTGGCGGCCGGGCACGGGATCAGCCCCAAGACCAGCGCCCGGATCACGCGCAGGCTCGTGGCCGACGGCGTCCTGCGCGTGGTCGCCGAGCACCCGGTCAAGGTGTTCGCCTGCGAGGAGGCGTTGGACCTGCTCGTCTTCGACCACGCCCCGCCGCGATCCGATCGACAGGTGCTGCGACCGGCGCCTGGGCACGACTGACACCGCACAACCGCTCCAGGAAGAATGACGTGACCGAGTCCTCGTCCCCGCGCCCGACGCGATCCGCCGCCGTCCCACCACCCCGACGCGCACGCCCGAAACGAGCTGCCGTCCGGCGTGCGCTCCGTGGTGTCGATCCTGATCGGCCTGGCGAACCTGGCGTTAGACCACGTGTTCCCGTGGTTGTCGCTGTGGCGGTGAGGGAGGGGGCGCGGGATGGCGGTCGGGCTCCGCGGGCGGCAGCGGGTGCCCCTGGTCGTGGGCCAGCAGGCCGCGGATGCGGTCGGACGCGGTGTCGTCGACGTCAACCAGCAAAGCCAGGGCTTCGCTGAACCGGCGTCGAGCGGGTCCGACGGAGTCGCGGGCCCACAGCGCACGCCCGGACCATTCGAACACCAACGCCTGCTCGACGGGCGGGAAGTCGGGCAGCGCCCGCACCGCGTTCTCGGCCCGGCGCGCCCGGTCCACGGCGAGGTCCGCCCGGTCGTGGGCGAGCAGGGCGGAAGCGGTGGCGGCCCACACCCGCACCAGGGCGGCGCGCTCGTCCGCGTCCACGCCGTCGGTGTCGTGCAACGACTCCAGCCGCTCGTAGCAGCGCAGCTCCAGGTCGGCGCGACCGCGTCGGCGGGCCATCTCCGCCCGCCACCACAGCAACCGCACCGCCTCCGCCGTCCGGCCCGCGCGCCGCCACAGGTCCCACTCCCGTGACGCGTGCTCCTCGGCGGCGGCGAGGTCGCCCCGGCGCTCGAACCACACCCACGCCGAGCGCAGCACGGCGGTCAACGACTCCGGGTCGCGTCGGGCGATCGCCGCGCGCGACGCCGTCCCGACCAGCGCCCGGACGAACCCGGGGTCGAACCCGGCCACCTCGGCGACGGCCCATAACAGCGCGGTGATGGGCGAAGCGGACGACGGCAGGTCGGCGGCGTTCGCCGCGTCGGCGACACCGAGGACGCACTCCCGGTGGTCGCGCAGCCACCGCCGGGCTTCGTCCGACGTCCGGCCGGACGGGGTGTCGCGCAACGGTGCCGCCACCTCGGTCAGCCGGTCGGGCGTGGCCCCGGCGGCCCTGTCTTCGCCGCACGGCCGGGTGATCGCCCTCGACGTCGGCGACCCCGGCCGCCCGCGCCACCAGCCACGGGGGCAGGGCGTCCACCTCGACCAGGAGGGACAGCGCGGTCAGGGCGTCGATCACGGCGGACTGGTCCCGCGCCTGGCTCACCGCAACAACTCCTCGGCCGCTCGTGCAACTCCGCGTCCGGCCGCCGCCCACGGCCGATCCGACTTTCCCTCGGGACTCGACGCAACCAACCTCTGATCATCCCGGCAAGGCGTGCCGAATGGATCCCTCTCCACCGATCTCCGTAGCCGCGGGCACTGGGCCGAACGGCCCAATGCCGGCCGTCGGCCGGCGGGAACGTGCCCAGTCACCTCACAAGATCATCTCCAATGTCAACCGTACGGGTTAACCGCCCCGCGTCCGAAAAGCGTCGTTGCGCCGGTTCCCCACCGGGCTGCCGGGGCGTGGTCGGGCCAACGCGGTTGCGTCGGTCCACGTGTAACCGATATAACCGGTTACATGGCATTGAGCTGGAAGTTGGTCGTCGACAGCACGAACGCGCCCGCCCTCGCGGACTTCTGGGCCGCGGCGCTTGAGTACGAGGTGGAAGATCCCAGCGCGCTCATCGAGCGGCTGCTGGCCGCCGGTCACCTCAAAGAGGAGGCGGTCGTCGAGCACAACGGCCGCAAGAACTTCCGCGGCTACGCCGGGATCCGCCACCCCGACGACCCGTTCGACCCGGTGAGCGGGGTCGGGCGCGGGCGGCGGGTGTTGTTCCAGGACGTGCCCGAGGCCAAGGCCGGCAAGAACCGGCTGCACGTCGACGTGCACAGCGAGCCGGGCGGCCTCGACGCGCTGGTGGCCAGGCTGGAGGGCCTGGGCGCGACCCGCGTCCAGGAGTACGACGAGGGTCCGGTCGGGCACTGGTGGGTCATGCGCGACCCGGAGGGCAACGAGTTCTGCGCGTCGTAGCGCCCGCCGGGTTCCAGGAGTGATCCGCGCGATGATCGGGGACCTAAAGGTCACTTGACTCTGAGGAGTGAACGCGACCGTCCCCGGAATCATCAGTGCCCTGGTCTTGGGCCTGATCATCGGCGCCGCGGGCCGACTCGCCCTGCCGGGCGAGCGGCACATCCCGATCTGGCTGACCATCGTGGTCGGCATCATCGCCGCGATCGTCGGCACGCTCATCGCCAACGCGCTCGGCGTCGGCGACACCCGCGGCATCGACTGGATCGAGCTGATCATCCAGATCGCCCTCGCCGCCGGTGGCGTCAGCGTGGCCGCCGGGCTCTGCACGCGCAAACGCGTCCACTGACCCGAGTTCCCGCCGCCGCCGAAGCCCGACGTCCCGCGCGTGCGCCCGGGGCCGGGCGTCGGTGCACCACGGGCGCGGGGCGCTGTCGGCCTCACGGGCCAGGTTCGGCGCACCTGGGTGCCGCCGGCCGCCTCACGGCCCGTCGGCCGGGCGCACTTCGATGATGTTCCTGGTGTCCAGCACCGCGAGCGTGCTGTCGGGCAGCAGCACCGGCACCCACGCGTGCGAGGTCTCCGGGTCCACCACGTGGTCACCGATGACGATGCCGCGCAGGAACGCGGTGGGGTCGTGGACGTCCGGGTTGAGGTAGGTGATGATCGCACCGTGCTCGGGACGTGGCGTGATGTCCATGGCGAAGTCCAGTGGGTTCGAAGCGCGCGTCGGGCCGGTGGTCGTCCGGCTCGGCGTGGGCTGCGGGTCGCCGACTGCTTGACGTACCGGTCGAGTACCCGTGCCGGGTCGGCGGAACCACCGGCCGGCCCACTTCCGCGTGCCGCCACCTCGCCGACGCCGGCGTGAGATCCCCTGATCGTGCGGAGTGGCCACCCGACCGGCGGGTAACCCGTGCGGAGCGCCGCCAAGTGTGACTTTGTTCCGAAGTGGGCACGATAGTGAGGTGACGGGAGCGGCCTGCGCGGCGGGCCGTGCGAGCGACGGAGGAGGCGGGTGGCGATGGGCGGCGGACAGCGGGTCGCGACGGGTGACCACGTCGCAGGACTGCTGGTCCGGCAGCTGGACGAGGTCACCGTCGCCTTGGACGGGTTGTCCGACGTCCTGGACCGGGAGAAGGACCTGTCGGTCATCCTCGACTGGATCTGCCGGCAGGTGGCCCACGCGATCCCCGGCGCGGACCTGGTCAGCGTGACGTTGCTCGCCGAGGGCGGTCCGGCGACCGGCGCTTCGACCCGGCAGGAGGCACTGGACCTCGACCTCGCGCAGTACGCGGCGTCGGAGGGGCCCTGCCTGCAGGCCGCGCGGACCGGGCAGGTCGTGCGCGCGGTGGTGGCCGAGCTGCCGGACCGGTGGCCCGACTTCGGCGCGCGGATCGAGGGGTTCGACGTCGCCGGGTTCCTGTCCGCGCCGCTGTGCGTCGACGAGGGCACGCCCGGTTCGCTCAACCTCTACAGCCGGCGGGCGGACGGTTTCCGGGCGCTCGACGCGGCGCTGGTGGAGCTGTACAGCACCGCCGCGGAGGGCGCGGTGCGCAACGCCCGCCGGTACCTGCGCGCCCGCGAGCAGGCCGACCAGCTGCGCCAGGCGCTGACCTCGCGCGCGGTCATCGACCAGGCGAAGGGCGTGATCATGGCGGTGCACCGGGTGGACGCCGACGAGGCGTTCACGATGCTGGTCGACCGGTCCCAGCGGGAGAACGTCAAGCTGCGCGACTTCGCCGAGCGCTTCGTCAACGACCTGCTCGCCGAGGGCTGACCGGTCCGGGTGGCGGTCGGTCACCCCGCGAGGCGGTCCAGCGGGATGCGGCGGGCCAGCACGTCACGCGCGACCGCCAGCACCGAGCGGTTCGCCGCGAACGCGTGCGCCCGCAGCCGCGCGAACGCGTCCTCCAGGCTGATCCTCAACTGCGCGGCGAGCATCCCGGTGGCCATGTTGACGTCCTGGTAGGAGATCACCCGGTGCAGCTCGTCGTCGCCCGCGCGTTCGACGTGGGTGAGCAGGGTGAGCGTGACCAGGTGGGCCAGCGCCGCCGCGTCGGCCTCCGCGTCGGCGGACAGGCCGCCCGGACGGCGGCGGTAGAGGTCCAACGTGCCCAAGGCGATGTCCCCGACCCGCAGCGGGAACGCGAACACCGCCGCCACGCCCGCCGCCGTGCCCGCGTCGGCGAACCCCGGCCAGCGCACCTGCTCGCGCCGGACGTCCGCGACGAGGACCGGTCGGCCCACCGCGAACGCCTCCACCGCCGGCCCCTCGCCGAGGGTGTACTGGATCTCCTCCAGTCCAGCGGCCCAGGGATCGCTGGCCCCGAGCACCTCCTCCGCCCGCGACGACGCGCTGCGCAGCGTCAACGCCGCGCCGTCCACCCCGGCCACGGCGCCGGCGCACGCCACGCAGACCGACCGCGCCCAACCGCCGCGACCCGGCTCGCACTCCGCGACCACCCGCGCCAGGAACTCTCGACGCCGCCCGTCCACCAACCGTCCTCGTCGTCACCACTTGAGGCGCACCGCGCCACCACCGACCCCGGACCACATGCGACCGCCCACGTCGAACCTAACGCGAACCGGACCCCGCCGCCGATGGGCGCTTCTGACCAGGCACGACGGGTCGCCGGACGACCGGCTCCAGCGGGGGTTCGAGGTGCCCGCGGGGTCGGGATCGCGCGCCTGCGAGGTGTCAGCGCGGGGGATCCGCCGGGTCCGACGCGACCACTCGGCCCGGCGAGGAGGTGCGATCGGTCGAGAACCAGCAGGGGGCAGGTGCGTCAACGCGCGGCACGTGAGGTGGCCGAACGCGCGTAAGCGCCCGGCGCGGTGCCGAGCATCCGCCGGAAGTGGCGGGTCAGGTGGGACTGGTCGTAGAAGCCGACGGCCGGGGCGACGTGGGCCGGCGGGTGGCCGTCGAGCAGCAGGCGGCGGGCCAGGTCCACGCGGCGGCCCGTCAGGTAGCGGTGGGGTGGCAGGCCGAACTCGCGGGTGAAGGCGCGGACCAGGCGTTCCGGGGCGGCGGTCAGGCGGGTGGCGGCATCGGCCAGCGTCAGGTTGTCCGTCACGTGCGCGTCGAGCAGGTCGCGCAGCCGGTGGGCCAGGCCCGGCTCCGCGGTCGGCGTGGGGCCTGGGCGGCGGGTGAGGTGGGCGCGCAGCCGGTCGCGGACCAGGGCCAGCCGGGACTCGGCCTCCCACTCGTCGCCGCCGCGCAGCACGCCGTGCAGTTGGTGCACCCGCAGCCGCAGCGCCGGGTCGGCGAACGCCGGGTGGTCGACCGCGGCCCCGACCAGGTCCGTGCCCAGGACCGACGTGTCCAGGTACAGGACGCGCTTGCGGAAGCCCTCGGAGGTCGCGTTGCGACCGTCGTGCGGGACGTGCGGCGGCAGCAGCGTGACCGAGGCGGGCGGCGCGCCGTGCTCGCGGTGGTCCAGGCCGTAGGTCACCGTGCCGGTGTCGACCAGCAGCAGCGTCCACGCGTCGTGCGTGTGCGCGGGGTAGGCGTGGTCGGTGAAGCGCGCGTGCAGCACCTCGACGATGCCGGGCACGGCGGGCCGCCACGCGGAGATGTCGGGGCCCACGGTCAAGAACGTACAAGACGCCGACCGCACCCGGCGGCGACGGTGTCGGGGTGCAACGATTCGAGACGAAGTTCGCCGTCCTGCTCCGCGACGACCTGGCGCCGTGGCAGGCGCTGAACGTGACCGCCTTCCTGGCCAGCGGCCTGGCGGCGGCGGTGCCCGAGGCCGTCGGCGCGCCCTACGAGGACGCGGACGGCACCCCGTACCTGCCGATGCTCGGCCAACCCGTGCTCGTCCTGGCCGGCGGCAAGGAGGTGCTGACCGCCGCGCACGCCAAAGCCGTCGCGCGCGGGCTGGCGTTGGCGGTGTTCACCTCCGACCTGTTCGCCACCGGCAACGACGTGGACAACCGCGCTGCGGTGCGGGCCGTGCCGCGTGACGCCCTCGACCTCGTCGGCATCGGCGTGCACGGGCCGCGCAACGCGGTGGACAAGGTGCTCAAAGGGGCCCGGATGCACCCGTAGCGACCCAGGTCCGCCCACCGCCGACGCACGGCGGTGGGCGGACCGGCGGCCGATCAGGACGCGGTGCAGGTGAGGGTCGGCGAACCCGCGGTCCCCGAGGCGACGAAGCCGAACGTCGTACTGGCCCCCGCGCCCACCGAGCCGTTGTAGGCGGCGTTGCGGGCGGTGACGGTGGACCCGCTCGTGGTCAGCGTCGCGCTCCACGAGGAGTTGATCCGCTCACCGCTGGTGAACGTCCAGCTCACCGTCCAGCCGGTGATCGGCGTCGCGCCCGCCGTCACGCGCGCCTCGACCTGGAAGCCGCCGGACCACTGCGACGTGACCCG
The DNA here is from genome assembly GCF_021390395.1 of Saccharothrix sp. S26. Lineage (GTDB taxonomy): Bacteria > Actinomycetota > Actinomycetes > Mycobacteriales > Pseudonocardiaceae > Actinosynnema. The sequence goes on along the minus strand of NZ_JAJUWT010000005.1, from coordinate 145,357 downwards.
GAAGGTGGCCGAGCAGCCCGCGGACGGGTTGTTGGACGTGGTTGTCGTGGTGGTGGTCGTCGTGGACGTGGTCGTGGTGGTCGTGGTGCCACCATCGGTGAAGTTCACGTCGCTGCACGCGTAGTAGCTCTGGTCGAGGTGGCTGGCCTGCCACACCGTGAACAGCACGTGGTGGCCGGTGCGGCCGGGCGCGTTGACCTCGACCGGCGTGCGGGTGCCCGTGGGGATCTTGCCGGTCTGGCCGACCAGCTCCAGGTCGCTCCACTTCAGGGGCTGGGTCTTCGGGTCGAAGCCCTGCTTGGTGGCGTAGACGCGGATGTAGTCCGCGCCGTGCGACGAGGTGTCGTTGAGGTTGAGGGTGAACCGGCTGGGCCGGCTCGGGGCGACCCACGCGCCGGGCTTGTCCATCGCGGCGTAGCGGCCGTTGAAGGTCAGGCCGCCGCTGCACAGCTGCCCGTCGGGGATGGCTCCCTGGTGGTTGCCGGCGACGCCCTCGCGGAACAGGCCGTTCCAGTTGTACATCGCCGACGGGTCGGCCTGCCACGCCTGGTAGCACATGGGGTCTTCGGTGGCCATCTGCTGCGACGGGCCGTTGGGCCAGCGCTGGTAGCAGCCGTAGTGGCGCGACGGCGGGTCGCTCACCGCGCCGTGCGCCGAGGCGTTGCCCGCGCCGAAGGTCACCGCGAGCACGGTCGTCAGCAGCGTCAGGCAGGCGCCGAAGATCGCCGAGGCCCGCCAGGCCTTGGCGCGCGGCCGCGCGGGCGGCCTCGACGTCCCCGGTCGGTGAGCCGGGTTGTCCGTGAAGCGAAGCATGTGTACCGCCAAATCCTCGTTGATCGACGATGGGCAGGGCCGGTCGCGTGGGCGGGCGCTCCCGCAGCCTCTGGGAGCGCTCCCAGAGCGTTGCCAGTCTCCGTGGACGCCACCCGGTCGGCATCCGCCATTCGGGTTACGGTTCGGCAAAGCGGCCGAGTGCCGGGCCCGCGCGGGGCGGATCGGGTGCAACCGGTGCGGCCTTCCGGGGCCTTGCGCAAGCTTGCGCACCGCCTTCGAGCACGACGGGGGCGTCGTCGCGCCGGAGGAACCCGCAGCCACGTGCCGCACCGGCCTGGTCCGGACGGCGGCCGCCGTGCCGCGAGCCGCACCGGGAGAATCGGGGTGTCGGAAGGGGGAGCACGGGTGCCGCGTCTGGAACGTCCGCTGGTCGAGGAGGACACGCCGGTGCGGAAGTTCGCGGGGGACCTGCGGCGGTTGCGGCGCGACGCCGGGCTGCCGTCCTACCGCGAGCTCGGTCGCCTGGCGAACTACTCGCCCGCCGCGCTGTCGGAGGCGGTGGCGGGGCGCAGGTTGCCGAGCCTCGCGGTCACGAAGGCGTTCGTGCGCGCCTGCGGGGGAGACGTCGAGGAGTGGACCGCCCGGTGGCGCGAGCTGGCCGCCGACGGCCCCGACCGGGGCGACGCGCCCTACGTGGGGCTGGCCGCCTACCAGGTCGCCGACGCCGACCGGTTCTTCGGCCGGGAGGCGGAGGTGGGCAGGCTGCTCACCTTGGTGCGCGAACGGCCGTTCGTCGGGGTGTTCGGCGCGTCCGGCGCGGGCAAGTCGTCCCTGCTGCGCGCGGGCCTGGCCGCCCGGTGGGGTGCGCACCTCATCGTCACGCCCGGCTCGGACCCGATCACCGAGCTGGCCGCGGCGCTGGCCGACGGCCGGTCCGCGGTCGAGGTCCGCGCCGAGCTGGCCGCCGACCCCGAGCACCTGCGCGTGCTGCTGCGCCGGTCCGCCGACGACCTGCTGCTCGTGGTCGACCAGTTCGAGGAGGTCTTCACGCTCTGCGAGGAGACCGACCGCCGGTGGCTGGTGCGGGCGCTCACCCACGCCGCCGGCGCGGCCCGCGTCGTGATCGGCGTGCGCGCCGACTTCTACGGCCACTGCGCGCGTCACCCGGAGCTGCTCGAGGCGCTGCACCTCTCCCAGGCCCTCGTCGGCCCGATGAACGCCGAGCAGTTGCGCCGCGCGGTCGTCGAACCCGCCGCCCGCCGGGGTGCTTCGCTGGAGAACGCGTTGGTGGCACGGCTGATCGCGGACGTCGCCGCCCAGCCGGGCGCGCTGCCGTTGGCCTCGCACGTGCTGGTCGAGACGTGGCGACGCCGCCGTGGAGCGGTGCTGACGCTGGCGGGTTACGAGGACGCGGGCGGCGTCGAGCACGCCCTGGCCCGCACCGCCGAACAGGTCTACGACGCGTTGCCCGAGCACGAGAAACCGGTGGCACGGCAGGTGTTCCAGCGCCTGGTCGCACCCGGCGACGGCACCGAGGACACCCGCCGCCGGGCCGCCCGCGCCGAGCTGGAGGCGAGCGACGCGCTGCTCGACCGGCTCGCCGCCGCCAGGCTGCTCACCCTCGACCGCGACACCGTCGAGCTGACCCACGAAGCGCTGCTGCGCGCGTGGCCGAGGCTCGTGTCCTGGCTGGACGAGGACCGCGACGCGCTGCGGGCCCTGCGCAGGCTCACCGGCGCCGCCGACGCCTGGCGCGCGCACGGCCGCGACCCGGACGCCCTCTACCGCGGCGCCCACCTCGACCAGGCGCGCCGCCTGCTGCCCCGCCTCAACGAGGCCGAGCGCGAGTTCGTCGAGGCGGGCCTGGCCGCCGAACGGGACCGGGAGGTGACGCGCCGGCGGGGCGTGCGCAGGTTGCGGCGACTCGTCGCCTGCCTGGCCGCGCTCGCCCTGCTGCTCGCCGCCACCGCCGCCTACGCGGTCACGGCGCAGCGCGCGGCCACCCGCGAGCGCAACCAGGCGCTGTCGTTGCGCGCCGCCGACACCGCCCTGGGCCTGCTGGCCCGCCCCCGCGACGCGGCGGCGCTCGCCCTGGCCGCGTACCGCGTCGCACCCACCACCCAGGCCCGTGACGCGCTCCTGCTCGCCCGTGCGGCGGGCACCGCCACCAAGCTGGGCGACGGCTACGCGTTGCCGCCCGGCCCCGTCTCGGTCACCCACGAACTCGGCCCCGACGCCAGGTCCACGGAGTTCACCTACCGCCTCTGGGTCGGCCCGGAGCAACGGCGGGCCGGTGCGGTGACCGTGCCGCGTGACGGCTTCCTGACCCTGCTCAGCGCGGACGGGCGCACCGCGCTCGCGGTGGCGGGCCCCGGCGAGCTCCACCTCTGGGACCTGCGCGACCCCGACGCCCCGCGCCGCACCGCCACGCTGACCGGGTGGCCGCTGCCCCAGGGCGTGGACGCGGCGGGCACCCTCATGGCGGCCGTCGAGGACGGCGGCGCGGTCCACTGGCGGCCCGGTGACACCACCCGCACCCGCCTGCCCGTCGAAGGCGTGGAGAACGTCGTGCCGCTGGACGACGGCACCGGCGTGGTCCTGTCCCGCCGTGACGGCGACCTCCGCCACGTGGAGGTGTGGTCGCTGGACGGCCGGGCGACCCCGGTGCTCAGCCGCCCCGCCCGGTTGGGGCTGGTGGCAGGCCCCGGACGGCTGCTCGCGGTGTCCGATGTGGACGCCGAGCGCCTCGTCGTGCTCGACGGCGCCACGACGCTGCTGGAGGCGGACGCGGTGCCGGAACGGGCGGTGGTCGAGTTCTCCCGCGACGGCCGGGCCGTCACCGCGGTGCACCGCGACTCGGTGTGGCTGTGGGATCTCGGCGGCGGTGCGCCGTTGGCGTTGCGCGCGCAGGGGGCGGAGTTCAACTGGGTGCGCTACGAGCGCGGGGAACTGCTGATGGTGGAGTCGCGGGGCGCGTTGTGGCGGCTCACGCCGGACGTCGACCGCGTGATCCGCGAGGTGTGCGCCGATCCGGTCGACGTCGACTGGGCGGCGCACTTCCCGGGTCTGCGGCGGCCACCGCTGTGCCCGTGACGGCGTCGGGCGGGAGGGCGGACACCCGCCCGACGCCTGCGGTGGACCGTCACCCGAGCCGGTAGGCCCGGATCACGGTCTGGCTCAACGCGCGGTCACCGCCGTCGTCGGCGTGCACGCGCAGCGAGACGAACGTCCCGGGCTCGGCGCGGTTGCCGACCAGCGCCGCCCGGCCGAGCACCGGCAGGCTCGTCCAGCTCACCCCGTCGTCGTAGGACACGTCCACCCGGAAGTTGCGCAAGGGCGGGTTGTCCACGCCCCGTTGCTGGTCCACCACGAGCGGCACGGTCAGCGGCCGGTGCGCGGGCGTGCTGCCCGTGCCGTCCAGCTCCGGGGTGAACCGCACCACCGACATCGGCAGCCGCCGTTCGCGGGTGGTCGTGCCCGAGCGGAACGTCCAGTCCACCTCGATGCGGGTGCTGAAGTCCGACACCTCCGGCGCGCGCGTCACCTCGGTCCGCACCCGGAACGACGCCGACCCCGACGGCACCGCGAACACACCGTGCCCGCTGCTGTCGTTCTCGCCGACCAGCTTCCCGTCGCGGTACAGCGCCGTGCGGGCGGACGTGGTCCGGGAGTACCCCTCGTTGCCGTCCCGGTCGCCGAACAACGACAGCGACACCGCGATCTCGTTCCCGGCGCGGGTCAGGTTCGGGTAGTCGCCGGAGTACATCACCGGGCCGATGACGGGCGCGCCGAACGACCGGTCGTAGGTCCGGCCCGCGCCGTACCGCTCCTGCTGTCCACTCATCAGCGCTCCTTCGTCGAAGAACAACGTCCGCCAGCCGACGTCCGCGGTGGTGTGCCTGGTCGAGGTGGGCCTGGCGGTGACGTCGGTGTAGAAGTACGGGCCGGGCGTCCCGGACCGCGACACCACGTGGCCCGCCAGGTCGCGCGGCCCGCCCACGTCCTTCAAGGCGATCGTGGTGCGCACCGTCGCCAGGTCGGAGGCACGCGGCTGGCGCACGAACCCGTCGGGCACGCGGCCCTGTTCGGCCCACCCCAGCCAGTAGTCGCCCGACGGGCCCGTGGACTGCGCGTACACGAACACGTCCAGCTCGCCGGCGGGCAGCGACGGTCCGGCGTGACCCACCCGCGTGCCGGGTGGGAAACCGCCGGGGTGGTGCACGGCCACGCTCGCGGTGTGCGCGCCGAGCCTGCGTTCGACCACCAGGCCGTGCCCGCCGGGGACGGCCGCCGGGTCGGGTGCGACGACCTCGATCGGCCCCGCCGGACGGGCGTCGAGCACCACGCGCGTCGCCGCGCGCACCCGCAGGTCGGGCCGCGTGACGATGGTGTGCGGGCCCTGCTCCGGGCCCAGCAGCGACTGCACCAGGTAGTCGCCCGCGGGCAGCCGCGCGTGGCCGTCCCGCACGTAGCTGTGCGCGCCGGTGGCCACGTTCACCAGCAGCGTGAGCCGCCTGCCCTCGGGCGCGCCCGGGTGGTCGAAGGTGACCGGGTAGCTCTCCGGCTCGCGGTTGAGCCCGACCGGTGTGCGCAGCACCTCCGCGCCGTCCGCGGTGGCGACCACCGAGGCGGAGTACGCGCCGTCCGCGCCGCTGAGCCTCGCATCACCCGTGACGGCGACCTCGGCGGTGCCGCCGGCCGGGACGGTGACCCGGGTGGGGGACACGGAGAACACGGGGTGCTCCGCGGGCACCGCGAGGTCCAGCGTGACGGGTTGCGCGCCGTCGTTGCGGTAGACCAGCGGCTTGGTGGCGGGCACGTCGTCGTCGTGCGGCCACTCGTGCCTGCCCAGCACCACCGACGACGGCTCGCTGGTGACCGTGGTGGTCAGTGCCGCCGCGATGTCCAGCCGGCCCGAACCCTGCTCGGACAGGCCCAGCGCCGGGTTGGGGCGGGCGGAGGCGGTCAACGCCGACTTGAGCCGCGCGCCGGTCCAGTCCGGGTGCCGTTGCGCGAGCAGCGCCGCGGCGCCGGCCACGTGCGGCGAGGCCATCGACGTGCCGGACAGGGCCATGTGGTGCTCACCGACCGGCGTGCCCAGGGGTGGGCCCGCGCTCGACCTGGCCGCGACGATGTCGACGCCGGGCGCGGTCAGGTCGGGCTTGACCGCGCCGTCGCCCGGCCTCGGGCCCCGGCTGGAGAAGTCGGCCAGGGCGTCCTCGCGGTCCACCGCGCCGACCGTCAGCGCCGAGTCGGCGGTGCCGGGGGACAGCACGGTGCCCGCCTCGGGCCCGGCGTTGCCCGCCGAGACGACGAACAACGTGCCGTGGCTCGCGGACAGGGCGTCCACGGCCGCTTCCACCGGGTCGACGTCGTCGGTCGGGGTCAGGCCCAGGCTGACGTTCACCACGTCCGCGCCCTGCTCCGCGGCCCAGCGCATCCCCTCGATGATCGCCGACTCCGGGCAGAACCCCGCCCGGTCGCACACCTTCGCGTCGAGCAGCCGCGCGTCCGGCGCGACACCCCGGTACGGCGCGCGGCGGCCCGCGATGGTGGCGGCGACGTGCGTGCCGTGGCCGTAGTGGTCGACCCCGTCCCCTTCGGCGGTGAAGTCGCGCTCGGCGGCCACGCCGCCGACCAGGTCGGGGTGCTCGCCGTCGACGCCGGTGTCGACGACGGCGACGGTCACGCCCGCGCCGGTCAGCCCCGCCGCCCACGCCGCCGGCGCGCCGACCTGCGCGGTGCTGCGGTCCAACAGCGGCCGGGCCACCCCGTCCAGCCACACCTTCCCGGGACCGGTGGGCACCTCCCGCCACCCGGTCGCCTTCGGCACCTCGGCCGCCACCGCGTCCACCGCGGGCAGCGCCTCGGCCACCCGTGCACCCGACGGCGGGCGGCCACCGGCGACGATCACCGGCACGGTGTCGCGCCGCGCGTCGTCGTAACCGGCCAGGACCAGCCCGGTGACGTCGAACAGCCGGTGGTCCACCCGGCCCTCGGCCAGGGCCGCGGCCACGTCGGTGGGGACGACCCGCAGCCGACCGCCGTGCCGGGTGACCTGGAAGGAGACGCCCTCGCGGTGCTCGCCGGGGGTGATCGAGACGAGCCGGTCGCCGGCGAGCACGACCCGGTCGCCGGTGACGAGCGTGACCGTCGCCCGGTCGCCCGGGACGTCGGCGGGTGGACCGGTCGTGCCCGGTGCGGCGTGGGCGGGCGCCGCCGTCGCCGCCAGCACGGCGGTCAACGCCAGCGCCACTGCTCTTCGCGCCACGGAACCTCCCTGTTCGTGGGAGAGCCCGTGCCGCGGACGGTGTGCGCGGCACGGGCTCGGTGAACGGTCCCGAGTCAAGCCGCGCGGCGGGTGTTCAGGTTCGGTCTTCGCGCACTGAACAACGAGTTGTGAACACCGGGAGCCCGGACGCGGGTGATCCGGTCACCCTCGACCCCGAACGCGTACCAGGCGGGCCGCGTCAGGTCGTGGAGGTCTCCCGCAGCCGGCCGTCTTCCAGGCGGAGGCGGCGGTCGATGTTGATCTCGGCCAGGAACCGCTCGTCGTGGCTCACGACGACGAACGCGCCGCGGTAGGCGTTGAGCGCCCGCTCCAGCTGCCCGGCGCTGACCAGGTCGAGGTTGTTCGTCGGCTCGTCCAGCAGCAGCAGTTGGGGCGCGGGTTCGGCGAACAGGACGCACGCCAGGGTCGCGCGCAGCCGTTCCCCGCCGGACAGGACGCCGACCGGGAGGTGTGCCCGCGCGCCGCGGAACAGGAAGCGGGCCAGCAGGTTCATCCGGTCCGCGGGCGGCATCGTCGGGGCGGACGCGGCCAGGTTCTCGGCGACGGTGAGGGTGGCGTCGAGCAGGTCCAGCCGCTGGGACAGGTAGGCGATGCGGCCGTCGGCCCGCTTGACGTCGCCGCCGTCGGGTTCCCGGTCGCCGTGGATGATCCGCAGCAGGGTGGACTTGCCGACGCCGTTGCCGCCGGTGAGCGCGATCCGCTCGGGGCCCCGGATCGCCAGGTCCGCGCCCTCGCCCGCGAACAGCTCCCGGTCGCCGTAGCTCGCCCGCAGGCGTTCGCCCAGGAACAGCGTGCGCCCGGCGGGCACGGCGGTCTGCGGCAGCTCCAGCACGATCTTCTGGTCGTCGCGCAACGCGCGCTCGGCCTCGTCCAGCTTGGCCTTGGCCGCGCTCACCCGTGCCGCGTGCGTGCCGCTCGCCTTGCCCGCCGACTCCTGCGCGTTGCGCTTCATGGTCCCGGCGAAGATCCGCGGCAGCCCCGCGTTGCCCAGGTTGCGCGCCGCGGTGCTCGCCCGGCGCGCGGCGCGTTCCCGGGCCTGCTGCATCTCCCGCTTCTCGCGCTTGAGCTCCTGCTCGACGCTGCGGACGTTCTTCTCGGCGACCTCCCGCGCCGCCTCGACCGCGCGTTCGTACTCGGTGAAGTTGCCGCCGTAGTAGCGCACTTGGCCGCCCTCGATCTCGGCGACGCGGTCCACCCGGTCGAGCAGGGCGCGGTCGTGGCTGACCACGAGCAGGCAGCCCGGCCAGTCGTCCAGCACGGCGTAGAGCCTGCCGCGCGCGTCGAGGTCCAGGTTGTTGGTCGGCTCGTCCAGCAGCAGCACGTCCGGCCGCTTGAGCAACTGCGCGGCCAGGCCGAGGGAGACGACCTGGCCGCCGCTGAGCGTGTGCAGGCGGCGGTCCAGGGCCAGGTCGCCCAGGCCCAGCCGGTCGAGCTGGGCGCGGGTGCGCTCCTCGACGTCCCAGTCGTTGCCGATGGTGGTGAAGTGCTCCTCGTCGACGTCACCGGACTCGACGGCCGCCAGGGCGCGCAGGACCGGGGCGATGCCCAGCACCTCGGCGACGGTCGGTTCGCCGCTCAACGGCAGGTCCTGGGGCAGGTAGCCGAGCACGCCGTCGACGGTGACGCTGCCCGCCGAGGGCCGCAGCTCGCCCGCGATCAGCTTGAGCAGGGTCGTCTTGCCGGCTCCGTTGGGCGCGACGAGCCCGGTGCGGCCGCTCGGGACGGTGAAGGACAGCCCGTCGAACACGGGGGTGTCGTCGGGCCAGGAGAAGGACAGACCGGACACGACGACGCAGGTTTCGGACATGGGTGAAAGACCTCGGGTGCGGTGCGGCACGACGGCGCGCAGCAGCGGAAAGGTGGACGACTCAGCCGGCCACGGCACACGCCGGTGACCGATCACATCCGGGGCTCACCCGGAGATGTCGTCTTCACCAATCACGTCGAGTCTCCCTTGAGCGGCTATCCGCCACCCCACGATAGCAGGCGCGGATCATCCGGGTGCGCCGGGTGGCGGCGAGGCGAACCGGACGCGGATCGTCCGGATGCGGGCATACCGTGCGCCGACCAGACCGCACCCGACCCGGAGGAAGACCTCACCGTGGACATCCTGCTCATCGCCGGCCTCTGGCTCGACGGCTCCGCGTGGGACGACGTCGTGCCCGCGCTGGAGGCGCTCGGCCACCGCCCCGTGCCGCTCACCCTGCCGGGCCAGGGCGACGGCGACGCGTCCGCCACGCTGGACGACCAGGTGGCCGTCGTGCTCGCCGCCGTGGACGCGTCACCCGGCGAGGTGCTGGTGGTGGGCCACTCCGCCGCGTGCACGCTGGCGTGGCTGGCCGCCGACGCCCGACCGGACCGGGTCGCCGGGCTGGTGCTCGTCGGCGGCTTCCCGGCGCGCGACGGCACGCCGTACGCCGACTTCTTCGAGGTGCGCGACGGCGTCATGCCGTTCCCCGGCTGGGCACCGTTCGACGGGCCCGACTCCGCCGACCTGGACGACGACGCCAAGCGCGCCTTCGCGGACGCCGCGATCGCTGTCCCCGAAGGGGTGGCGCGGGGCGTGGTGCGGCTGACCGACGACCGCCGCTTCGCCGTGCCCGTCCTGCTGGTGTGCCCCGAGTACAGCCCGGCCCAGGCCAAGGGGTGGATCGACGCGGGCGAGGTGCCGGAGCTGGCCGAGGCCCGGCACGTCGACTACGTCGACCTCGACTCGGGCCACTGGCCGATGATCACCCGGCCGGTCGAGCTGGCCCACCTCGTCGCGGCCGCCGCCACCGGGTCCTGACCCGGCCGACCGTCACGCGAGGTGGTGGAACCGGGACGCCGCCGCGGTCAACGCGTCCACGCACGCCCTGATCGCGCCCCGGTCGTCGTCCTCGGCGCGGTTGACGGCGTAGATCGTGCGGTTGAGGGCCGGGCGGGTGGCGACGAACCGCACACCCTCGGGCACGGAGTCGCGGCCGAGGCGGGGGATCGCGGCCACGCCCACGTTGCCCGCCACCAGGGCCAGCTGCGTCGGGTAGCTGCCGACGGTGCAGCTGACCCGCGTGCCCACGCCCTCCTGCCGCAGCACGTGCGTGAGCCAGTCGTGGCAGCTCGACCCGGCGCTCCAGGCGATCCACGGCAGGTCGTCCACCTCGGCCAGGTCGACGACCTTGCGGTGCGCCAGGCGGTGGCCCGCGGGCAGGGCGAGGTCGGCGACGTCGGACAGCAGCGTGGTCCGCGACGTCGACGGCGGCACGGTGGTGGGCCGATGCTCCCAGCTCTCCAGCACCGCCACGTCCAGCCTGCCGTCGACCACCAGCGGCAGGGTCTCCTCGGCCTCGCCCTCGTGCAGGGTCACGTCCAGGCCGGGGTGCTGGGCGCGCAGCGTGGCGAGCACGGGCGGCAACAGGGCGTGCACGGTGGTGGGGATGGCGCCGACGCGCAGGGGACCGGTGACGTCCTCGCGCAGCAGCTCCAGGTCGGACCTGGCCTGCTCGACCCGGGCCAGGATCGCCGCCGCGTGACCCGCCAGCACGTGCCCGGCGGTGGTGAGGCGGACCGTGCGGCCGTGGGGTTCCAGCAGGCGCTGCCCGGCCTCCCGTTCCAGCTTCGCCAACTGCTGCGACACGCCGGACGGCGTCACGTGCAGCGCCGTCGCCGCCGCCGCGACCGTCCCGTGGGTCGCCACGGCGTGCAGGGCACGCATCCGCTCCAAGCCGAACACATCAGCGATGCTACCGGGTTCCGCTCACGAACATTCGCTTGTCCTTGATGGTCGCAGCACCGAGGGTGGATCGGTGACCACGACCGCACTCCGTCCCGCGCCGCCCGCCGCCACGAGGGTCAACCCGGCGCTGCTCGCCCTGGCGGGCAGCTTCTGCATCGCGTTGTCGTCGGTGTTCATCAAGGTGTCCGGCACGACCGGCAGCACGAGCGCGTTCTGGCGCTGCCTGTTCTCGCTGCCCGTGCTGGCCGTCCTGGTGTGGTGGGAACGCCGTCGGGGCACGACGCGGCGGCGCGTGCTGCTGCCGCTGCTGGCGGGCGTCGGGCTCGGCGTGGACTTCGTGCTGTGGGGCGACGCGATCGGGCTGGTCGGCGCGGGCATCGCGACCGTGCTGCTGTCCGTGCAGGTGGTGATCGTGCCCGCGGTGGCGTACCTGCTGTTCCGGGAGCGGCCCTCGAACCGGTTCCTGTACGCCGCACCCGTGCTGCTGGGCGGGATCGTGCTCGCGGGTGGTCTGGCGGGCACGCCCGCGTTCGGGCCCGACCCGGTCCTGGGCGCGGTGCTCGCGCTGGGCGCGGGCGTGGGGTTCGCCGCCTACCTGGTGCTGATGCGGCGCAGCACGGGCCCCGGCGCGCGCGACCACACGTTGTTGCTGGCCACCGCGTCTGCGGGGGTGGTCGCGGTGGCGATCGGCGTGCCGACCGACCGGCTGGACCTGTCACCGGGGTGGCCCGCGCTGGGCTGGCTGGTCGCGCTGGCGCTGATCGGGCAGATCGTGGGCTGGCTGCTGATCTCCACGGCGCTGCCCCGGCTGTCCAGCGCCACGGGCGCGACGATGATGCTGCTGCAACCGGTCGGCGCGATCCTCATGGGTGTGGTGCTGCTGCACGAGCGGCCGAGCGCGCCGCAGCTCGTCGGCTGCCTCGTGGTGCTCGCCGCCGTCGCCTTCGTCAGCGTCGGATCGCGCCGGTGACCGGGTTCCGCTCGGAGCGGAACCGCTGCCCACGGCCGGCCGACGTGCGTCAGGATGGCGGCATGGCCGACGTCCTCCCCTTCGACCGCACCCGCGCCCGCACCCCCGACCCCGAGCCGGAACCGCTGTGGCGCGAGGTCCTGGGCCGCAGCCTGCGCGCGGCCCGCGAGGAGCGCGGCAGCCGCCTGGTCGACGTCGCCGAACGGGCGGGCATCTCGCCGCAGTACCTGTCGGAGATCGAACGCGGGCGCAAGGAGCCGTCCAGCGAGATGATCGCGGCGGTGACCGGCGCGCTCGGCGTCGGGCTCGGCGACCTGCTCGCCGACATCGCGGGCGACGTGCGGCGGCGGCCCGGCGCGGGTCCCGCGGTCGGGCGACGTCCGGCGGGACCCGTGCTCATGGCCGCCTGACGCCTCAGGCGCGGTGCTCCAGGACGTGGTCGGCGAGCCCGTACGCGACCGCGCCCGCCGCGTCGAACACGCGGTCGCGGTCGGTGTCGTGCCGTAGCTGCTCGACGTCACGACCGGTGTGCAGGGAGAGGATCTCCTCCAACTGGGCGCGCACCCGCACCACCTCGTCGGCTTGCAGGATGAGGTCCGGGATCGTGCCGCGGCCCTGCGCCGCCGGCTGGTGCAGCACCACCCTGGTGTGGGGCAGCACGAAGCGGTGCCCGGGCCGGCCCGCCGCCAGCAGCACCGCGCCCGCCGCGACCGCCTGGCCGACGCACGTCGTGGCCACCGGTGCCTTGATGTAGCGCATGGTGTCGTACAGCGCGAGCATCGCCGACGGGTCGCCGCCTTCGCTGTTGATGTAGAGGTTGATCTCGCGGTCCGGGTTGTCCGCCTCCAGGTGCAGCAGCTGGGCGATCAGCGCGTTGGCCACGCCGGAGTCGATCGCCGTGCCGAGGTAGACGATCCGCTCGGCGAGCAGGTGCGAGTAGACGTCCATGATCCGCTCGCCGTTGACGCTGCGGGTGATCACGTTGGGGATCGTGTAGGTGCTCATGCGCGGACCCCCGTCCGCGGGCCGAGGCCGAGTTCGTGCGCGCGCACCGGCACGACCTGGTCGAGGCGGTCGACGACGTGGTCGATGAAGCCGTACTCCAGCGCCTGCGCGGTGGTGAACCAGCGGTCGTGCAACGAGTCGGCGAAGATCCGGTCGATCGGCTGCCCGGTGTCCTGCGCGATCAGCCCGAGCACCGTGTCGCGGGTGTGCCGCAGGTCGTCGGCCTGCACCTGCACCTCGACCGCCGACCCGCCGATCCCCGCGGAGCCCTGGTGCATCAGGATCCTCGCGTGGGGCAGGGCGAAGCGCTTGCCGGGCGTGCCCGCCGACAGCAGGAACTGGCCCGCGCTGCACGCGAGCCCCAACGCGAACGTGGCCACGTCGCACGGCACGAGCCGCATCACGTCCCGGATCGCCAGCATCGCCGGGACCGACCCGCCCGGTGAGTGGATCCACAGCGCGACGTCCTTGTCGGGGTCCTCGGCGGCCAGGGACAGCAGTTGGGTGGCCAGCACGGTCCCGTTGTCGTCGTCCAGCGGTCCGTCGAGCACGAGCACCCGCCGGCTGAAGAACCGCTCCCGGAGCCGGTGGTCGAACAGGGGTGGCTTGTCGTAGTCGCTCATGCCTTCGACGATGCCGACTCGCCGGTGCCGTGCGCGCGTCGCGCTGCTGTGGGCAGATCAGCCCTCGGCAGGGCGGGTCGGGGTGCCGGGCGGACCGGGCACCCCGACCCGCGCTGTCACTTCGCCACGACCAACGGGACCTCGACGAACGTCCCGGCCGCGTCGGCGGTGCGGGCGGCGGTGGTGGTGGGTTGGAAGCGCCGCAGCTTCGGGTCACCGGCGGGCGTGCGGAAGGCGACTACCCACGTGTCGGCCGCGAGGGAGAGCGTGGGGTCCACCGCGCTCTCGTACTCGTACTGCGTGATCTCCGTCCACGGCAGCCACGTGCCGCTGCCGGGGTTGGCCTGGCCGGTGCGGTAGACGAAGCCGTCCGAGCCGCGCACCGCGACCTGGAGCGTGCCGTTCGGGGCCATGATCGCGCTGGGCGTGCCGACCGCCGTGACGCCCGGCGGCGTCGTGGCCGGCAGCACCGTCCACGCGGTGGCACCCGTCCGCTTGGTCCAGACCTGGCCGTCGTCGGCGCGGGTGAACCACACCTCGCCGGCGCCGTCGGGCAGCGGCACGCTCGTCGCCAGCGCGCCGGCCGGGTTGCCGAGCGAGGTCCACGGCGACGGCGGCACGCGCAGGGTCACCTCGGCCGAGGCCGAGATCCAGTAGGTGTAGGTCACGCCGTTGACGCCCAGCGCCGTGAGCCGGATGCCGCTGCCGTCGGCGCGGGCCTCCAGCGGTCCGGCCGGGGCGACCGGCAACGGGTTCTGGTAGGTGTGCCTGCGCCAGGCGTGGATCGAGGCGTTGAGCACCCGCTGCGGCTTGACCCAGATGTAGCCCTGCTCGTCCAGCGCCACGAACGTCACCAGGTCGTTGGTCGTGCGCACGAGGCGGGGGCTGGTCTTCATCCGGCCGGCGAAGTAGGACAACCCGTTCCACACGCCGGGGGAGGTCTGCAAGGAGCCGCGGGCGTCGGCGTCCGTGCCGTGCGCGTAGAGGCGGAGCTGCCCGTTCTCGTTCTCCGCGTACGACGGCTTGCCGGTGAAGCCCGCGTACCCGGGGATCACGGCGAACCCGTTGGGGTTGACGTTGTACAGGTCGCGGATCTCGCCGTGCACCAGCCGGCCCTCGGTGTTGACGTAGCCGTACTGGAGGTAGCCGTTGCCGGTCTTGGCCAACACGGCGGGCGCGGCCCGGTCCGCGGTCACCGCGGGGCGCTGCGGTTCGTTCGTCGTCGTCAGCTTGCAGTCGTCGGTCGTGGCGACGGTGGCGGGGTCGGCCGCCCACCCGCCGTTGCCGATCTCCCGGCCGGAACCGGTGGCCAACCCGGAACCGACGACGTAGCGGTACCAGAGCATCTGCCCGGTGGGTCGCACGGCGTACAGCACGTCGCCGCCGGGCGAGAAGATCTTGACGAACCCGCCCCAGTCGCCGCTGCCGACCATCGTGGAACCGGACAGGCGCTGCGACCCGGCGTGGTACTCGTAGCGGTACAGGAAGCCGCTGGTCGTGCGGGCGTAGAGGATCCCGTTGCCGGCGGCCGTGATCATGTCGTACTGGTCCCAGCCGGCGTCGAGCACGGCCTCCTGCCAGGTGCCGGTGGTCTCGTTGTAGCTGCGCCACCGCAGGAAACCACTGGGGTCGACGGCGTAGAAGTGGCCGAGCGAGTCGACGGTGAACTTGTTGCGGTAAGCCGCATTGCGATAGGTGGTGAACCCCGTCCCGATCACGGTGTAGGCGCTGGGCCCGCCGCCCTCCCAGGCACCGTTCGCCCACCGGCGCCGGTGCAGCTCACCGGTCTCGCTGACGGTGTAGATCCGGCCGTCGGGACCGCCCCACGTCGACTGCCCCCACCCCGACCCGAGTTCCTGACCGGTCTGCCAGCTCGCCACGCCGGTCTCCGGCTCGTGGTGGCCCCACAGGAACAACCGGCTGTCGGGCACGACGGTGAAGATCGACGCCGTGGTGCGGCACTGCAGGGAGTCGGCCGCCTGCGCGGTGATCGGGTCGATGACGGCGGAGGTCGCCGTCAGCGCGGCGGTCAACGCCAGCACGGCGGGCAGGAGCCTGCCGTGCGCGGGTCTGTGTCGCATCGCTCCCCCAAGGAGGTCGGGCAGCCCGGTCGCTGCCGGGGCGAAGCATGAGCGCCGTGGGCGGTGCGCGCAAGGATCCGAAGTGCGGGCTGTCCTGCGGCGGGACAAATCCTTGCCGCCCGCGAAATCCGGCCCACATACTTGCGCCGGCTCGCCACCGGTCCGAGGGGGACCGGGCTCTCCGGGCGGTCCCTCAGGGGAAGGATCACGTGGTGAGACCACGTCGTGCTGCTCTGCGCCTGTCCCGTCGTAGCCTCACGTTGGCGCTCGTCGGTGCCCTGGTCCTCGGCCTGATGGGTACCGCGCTCGCGGTCGTGTTCGTGGAGCAGCGCCAACGGCAGCAGTCCGGTGCCGCGCTGCCCGGCCACGGCCCGGCGCAGCAGTGGGGTGACGCACCGGGATCGGTGGACGCCAAGGCGGTCAACAAGGCCGAGCCCGTGTCGTTGCAGTCGCAGTTCCCGAAGATCGAGGGGCAGGCGGAGCCGAACCCGCCGACCAACGAGGTCCGGGTCGCCGAGCCCGAGCCCCGGCAGGTGCGGGGCTTCGAGGAAGGTTCCAGCCGCGAGTTGGTGGAGCGCCGCACCGACCGGTCGCGGACCTTCGCCAA
The DNA here is from genome assembly GCF_021390395.1 of Saccharothrix sp. S26. Lineage (GTDB taxonomy): Bacteria > Actinomycetota > Actinomycetes > Mycobacteriales > Pseudonocardiaceae > Actinosynnema. The sequence continues at coordinate 129,290 of NZ_JAJUWT010000005.1, read as the reverse complement.
CGGTGACGGCACGTTGACCACCGAGGTGAGCCAGGATCCCTTGTACCACCGGGGTCCGGACGGTTCGTGGACGCCGGTGGACCCGACCGCGGTGCCCGACGGCGACGGGTGGCGCAACAAGTCCGACCGCGTGGACGTGCGGCTGGCGAACACCGCCGACGCCTCGCCGTTGGTGCGGATGGCGTTGGGGGACAAGGCCGTTTTCGGGTTCTCGCTCAAGGACGCGGCACGCGGCACCGGCCAGGCGGAGGGCTCGCGGGTCACGTACCCGGCGGTGCGGCCGAACGTGGACCTGCGGTTGGACCTCCAGTCCGGCGGGATCAAGGAGACGCTGGTCCTGCACTCGGCGGACACACCCCGCTCGTTCGACTTCCCGTTGCACCTCGAGGGCTTGACCGCGAAGCTGGTCGACGGCGGGGTCGAGCTGGTCGACGCGGCGGGCGAGCGGCGCGGGGTGATCCCGGCCGGGCACATGGAGGACTCCCACGACGGCCCGGCGGGTCCGGCGTACTCGGCGGGCGTGCGCTACGAGCTGGTGGACGGCGTGCTGCGGGTCCACCTGGACCGCGACTGGCTGGCCGACCCGGCGCGGCGCTACCCGGTGCTGGTGGACCCGACGGTGACCACGGTGGAGTCACCGGCGAGCATGTACGTGCAGCGGCAGAGCAACAACCAGAACTTCAGCAACGCCGCCGGGCAGGAACTGCGCGTGGGCACCGTCCGCGACGGCAGCGTGACCATCCACACGGCGAGCTACCTGTCGTTCCCCGGCATCGAGAACTCGTTGGCCCACCACAAGATCTTCGGCGCGTCGTTGGCGCTGACCAACTTCCACTCCTACTCCTGCAACCCCCGGCCGGTGACCGTGCACCCGGTCACGGTGCCGTGGACGGCGAGCGGCGGGCACACGTTCCCGGGTCCGTCCTACGGGGAGGAGCTGGAGAGTTCCTCGTTCGCCTACGGCTACATCGCGCCGGGGCAGACGCGGTCGAACTGCCCGCAGGCCACGGCCGGCATCCAGTTGGGTGCCAAGGGGCGCGACCTGGTGCAGCGGTGGGTGAGCGGTCAGCAGGCCAACTACGGCCTGACGGTGCGGGCGTCGGAGAGCGACCAGTTCGGCTGGAAGAAGTTCTACGGCCACGGCACGGCGAACAAGCCGCGCCTGTTCATCACCCACACCCCCTACGACGCGTCCTACCGGATCGACCGGCCCACGCCGCAGCCGCCGCTGCTCAAGGGCGGCCAGCCGGGCAAGGTCGGCATCACGGTGACCAACCACGGCGCGACGACGTGGACGCCGGGCGAGTACGTGCTGTCCTACCGGCAGTTCTCGGCCAACGGCGCGCCGATGGTGCAGGTCAACGACTCCGCGTTCCTGCCGAACGAGGTGCCGCGCGGGCACTCGGTGTCGTTGGAGGCGTCGATCCTGCCGCCGGCGGACTGGGGGCAATACACGTTCGAGTTCAGCATGCACCGCAAGGGCCACGCCTACTTCGTGGACGAGCAGATCGCGCCCGCGGCGCTGGTGCTGGAGATGAAGAACGTGCCGCCGGTGCTGCGCGCCCAGTACCCGCCCAACGGCTACTCGACGCCGACGTTGACGCCGACGTTGTGGGCCAACGGCCTCGACATCGACAACGGCGGCGCGGGCCTGTCCTACCGGTTCGTCGTGTGCGACAAGGCCAACACGACGTCCTGTGTGGACTCCGGTTACCAGGCCAGTCCGTCGTGGACGGTCCCGGCCGGGTCGTTGCGGTGGAGCAAGACCTACCAGTGGAACGCGTACGTGAAGGACTCCGGTGGCGCGGAGAGCGCGCCGGTGCAGGCCAGCGCCCTGTTGACCGCGGTGCCGCAGCCGGAGATCACCGCGCACCTGGGCAACGCCCCCTACAGCGGCAAGGCCGGCGACGTGGACGCCCAGGTCGCCAACTACCGCACCAGCGCCATCGACGCCTCCGTGGGCAACACCGGGCCGCCGCTGACGGTGACCCGCACCTACAACAGCCTCGACCCGCGCCGTGACCTGCTGTTCGGCACGGGCTGGACCAGCCAGTTCGACATGCGCGCGGTGCAGGACCAGGACGGCACCGGCAACGTCGTCGTCACCTACCCCGACGGCGGGCAGGTCCGCTTCGGCCACCACGGCGACGGCACCTACGCCCCGCCGCCCGGCCGGTACGCCACGCTGTTCCGCAACGCCGACAACGGCTGGACGCTGGTGGACAAGAACGCCACCGGTTACCACTTCCGCGCCGACGGCAAGCTCACCCGCATCACCGACAACGCGCTGCGCTCGGTCGAGCTGGTCTACGACACCGCGGGCAAGCTGAGCCAGGCCCGCAGCCCGGTCACCGGCCGCTACCTGACGTTCACCTGGACCGGCGCGCACGTCACCGCCGTCAGCACGAACCCGGTCAACGGCACCACGCCGACGTGGCGCTACACCTACGACGGCGACAAGCTGACCAAGGTCTGCGACCCGCGCAACGGGTGCGCGACCTACGACCACACCACCGGTTCGCACTACCGCACCGCGGTGCTGGACAGCCGGCCGTCGTCGTACTGGCCGCTGGGCGACACCGGCGGCAAGGCCGCCAGCCAGGTCGGCGTCAACGTGGGCAAGGACTTCGGCACCTACGTCGACGTCCAGCAGAGCAGGCCCGGCGCGCTCGCCGGGTCCGCCGACACGGCCGCCGGGTTCGACGGGGTGAAGTCGCGCCTCACCCTGCCCGACCACGCGATCAGCAAGAACCGCAACGCCAGCCTGGAGCTGTGGTTCCGCACCACCGGTTCCGGTCCGCTGGCCGCGTTCCAGAACAAGGCCTTCGACCAGACCGGCCACACCGCCACCGTCCCCGTGCTCTACGTGGGCACCGACGGCAAGCTGCGCGGCCAGTTCTGGACCGACCGCACCACCCGGATCCCGCCCATCACCACCGCGGGGGCGGTCAACGACGGCCAGTGGCACCACGTGGTGCTGTCGGCGCAGGTCGGCTCGCAGGCGCTGTACCTCGACGGCGCGAAGGTCGGCGACCTGGCCGGCGTCGTGAACAACCTCGACCTCACCCACGGCCAGCTCGGCGCGGGCATCTCGTTCAGCCCGGCCGCGGACTGGCCCGCCTGGAGCACCGGGTCGAAGTGGTTCTTCCAGGGCGACATCGACGAGGCGGCCGTCTACGCGCAACCGCTGGGCCTCGACCAGGTCCGCGCGCACCACGCCGCCCGCGCCGCCGCCGACCAGGTCGCCAAGGTGACGCTGCCGACCGGGCGGGTCGCGGCCGAGCTGCGCTACGACACCGCGCAGGACCGCGTGGTCGAGTACCTCGACGGCGACGGCGGCACCTGGAAGTTCGGCACACCGGTCATCACCGGCAACGACACCAACCTGGTGCGCACCGTGCGGGTGACCGACCCGGGCAACCGCAACCACTTCTACGACTTCGACCCGCTGCGCGGCCGCGTCCTGCGCCAGCTCTCACCGTTGGGCATCTCCACCAGGTCCGAGGACACCCCGCCCGACACCACCGCGCCACCCACCACCACGACGACGTGCGCGCCGGTGCCGGGCGGCAGCTTCTGCGACGTCCCCATCGGCGGTGGCGGCGGGTTCGTCGACGTCGAGTTCCAGGGCGTGCGCACCTTCGGCTACGACGAGTCCGGCTTCCAGACCACGATCACCGACGAGACCGGCCGGCAGATCGTGCTGGCCCACGACGACCGCGGCAACGTCAAGTCCCGCAAGACCTGCCGCGCCATCGGCAACTGCCAGACCGCGCACTACAGCTACTACCTGAACCCCAACGACGCCACCGACCCCCGCAACGACCGCCTGCTCGAACACCGCGACGCCCGCTCGTCGGGCCCGACCGACAACCGCTATCGCACCGCCTACGCCTACACCACGCGCGGCGACCTGGTCTCGCAGACCACCGCGGACGGCGGCGTGGTGTCCCACACCTACACCGACGGCGGCGAACCGGGCTTCGACGGCGGCAACCAGCCGCCCGGCCTGGTCAAGACCAGCCGCGACGCCGAGGGCGGCGAGACCCGCTACTCCTACTACCGCACCGGTGACCTGGCCGAGGTCCGCGCGCCGTCCGGGCTGCGGACCGTGCACACCTACGACGCCGTGGGGCGGCTGCTCACCACCAAGGTGTTCTCCGACGCCCACCCGCAGGGCGTGACCGCCACCCACGTCTACGACGAGCTGTCGCGCGTGGTCCGCGTCACCGAGCCGCCGACGGTCAACGCGATCACCGGCGTCACCCACACCCGCCGCACCGACGTCGAGTACGACGCCGACGGCCGCCAGGTCCGCATCGAGGTCAGCGACCTCAGCGGGGGCGACGAGCCCCGCGTCAACACCGTCTCCTACGACCGGCACGGCCGGGTCGAGCGGATCACCGACCCGGCGGGCGGTGAGACCAGCCACGGCTACGACGCGTTCGGCAACGTCACCTGGACCGTCAACGCCAACGGCGTGCGCCACGAGTTCGCCTACACCGCCCGCAACGCGCTGTCGGAGGTGCGCCTGCGCGGCTGGAACGGCGACCCCGAAGGCGCGCCGGCCCTGCCGGACGGCTACCTCGTGCTGGAGTCCCGCACCTACGACGGCGCGGGCAGGCTGGTGCGCACCACCGACGCCATGCAGCGCACCGAGGTCCGCGAGTACTACGACGACGACCTGCTCCGCTCGCGCAAGATCCTCGGCTACGCACCGCCCGGCGGCACCAAGCCCCAGATCGAGCTCGAGCGCAACACCTACGACGCCGCCGGCAACCTGACCGAGCAGCGCGTGGCCGGCGGCCTGGTGACGACCTATGAGTACGACGCGGTGGGCCGCCGGACCGCGTCCACCGCCGACCCGACCGGGCTCAACCGGCGCACGGCGCTGGAGTACGACCGCAACGGCAAGGTCAAGCGGGTCACCCGCACCGGCAACGACTCCAACACCGGCACCACCGGCAGCGGCGAGGCCGAGGTCGTCGACTACACCTACGACATCGCGGGCCGCCGCACCGGCGAGGCCACCCGGCTGGGCACCTCCTCGCTGGTCACCAGGTACGGCTACGACCAGCGCGGCCTGATCACGTCGGTGACCTCGCCGCGCGGCAACGAGACCGGCGCCGACCCGGCCGCGTACACCACCTCGTTCAGCTACGACGCGGCCAGCCGGCTGGTCGGCGTCCAGCAGCCGCCGGTGGCGGTGGAGTCCGGCGGCGGCGACCCGGTCGTCACCCGTCCGGAGTCCAAGACCGGGTACAACGCGTTCGGCCAGGTCACCGAGTCGCGTGACGCCAACGGCAACGTCACCCGGTTCGAGGTCGACCGCCTCGGCCGCGTGGTGCGCGCCCACAGCCCCGGCTACACGCCGCCGGGCCAGACCACGGCGATCACCGCCTCCAGCGAGATCGCCTACGACCCGGTGGGCAACGTGGTCCGCACCACCGACCCCCGTGGCGCGGTCACGCGGTTCCGCTACGACCAGCTCGACCGCCTGGTCGAGCGGACCCAGCCGAAGGCCGACGCGCCCACCGAGTCCGCCGGCTCGTGGCTGCACACCTACACCCGCACCGGCGAGCCGCTGTCCACGGTGGACCCGTCCGGCGGGCGCACCGAGTCCACCTACGACGGCTTCGGCCGCCGGATCACCTCCAGCGTGCTGGAGCGGTACCCGGCGACCACGCTGACCAGCGACTACGAGTACGACGACGCCGGGCGGCCGGTCAAGGTCACCTCGCCGGGGCGCAACGCGGCGACGCTGGAGTACGACGTGCTCGGGCAGGTGGTCCGCTCCACCACGGCGGCGGGCGTGACCACGCAGTACGGCTACGACCTGACGGGTCGGGTGGTCCGCGTCTCCGACGCGCTCGGCCGCACCTCCCGGTCCGGTTACGACACCGCGGGCCGGCTCACGTCCACCCGGCAGCTCGGCGCGAGCGGCACGCTGATCGGCCGCAGCTCGTTCGGCTACGACGCCGACGACAACCTCGTCACGTCCACCGACCCGTTGAACCGGCAGACCACCTACACCCGTGACGCCCTCGGACGGCTCGTGCGGCAGGTCGAGCCGGTCGCCGACGGGCAGGCGATCACCACCACGTTCGGCTACGACGCGGCGGGCCACACCACCCGGTTCACCGACGGTCGCGGCAACAAGACCGTCTACACGGTGAACGCACTGGGTCTGAACGAGTCCGTGGTCGAGCCCGCCACCGCGGCCCACCCGGACCCGGCGGACCGGACGTGGACGACCACCTACAACGCGGCCGGCGACGCGGTGGGCCTGCGGGCGCCCGGCGGCGTCACGCGTGCGCGCACGTTCGACGCGCTGGGCAGGCTGACCCTGGAGACCGGCGCGGGCGCCGAGGCCGCCACCGCCGACCGCGCGTTCCGCTACGACGTGCTGGGCCGCCTGGTCGGCGTGCAGGGCGTCGGCGGCGAGAACACCTTCACCTACAACGACCGCGGCGCGCTGCTCACCGCGGCCGGGCCCGGTGGCGCGTCGACGCGCCAGTACGACGCGGACGGCCTGCCCACCTCCCGCACCGACGCGTCGGGCACCACCGTGACGACCTACGACAAGGGACGTCCGGCGACCGTCACCGACGGCCTGACCGGCCTGACCCAGACCTACGGCTACAACGCCGCCGACCAACTGGAGAAGATCGGGTACGGCGCGGGGCGCGAGCGGGTGTTCGGCTACGACGACGCCGGCCGCCTCGCGTCCGACACCGTCGCCGGCCGCCAGACCACCTACGGCTACGACAAGAAGAACCGGCTGACCGCCAAGACCACCCCGGCCGGCGCGAACACCTACGGCTACGACCACGCGAACCGGCTCACGTCGTGGACCTCGCCCACCGGCACGGTCGCCTACGAGTGGGACGCGGCGGGCAACCGCATGAAGGCGGGCGACCAGACGTCCACCTACGACGAGCGCAACCGCCTGCTGACCGAGGGCTCGCAGTCCTACACCCACAGCGCGCGGGGCACCCTGGCGTCGAAGGCGGGCGGCGAGACGTTCTCCTTCGACGCGTTCGACCGCATGACCCGGCAGGGCGCGCGGAACTACGCCTACGACGGCCTCGACCGCGTTGCCACCCGCAACGGCCAGGTCTTCACCTACGGCGGCCGGTCCAACGAACTGGTCTCCGACGGCACGTCGACCTACTCGCGCGGCGGGGGCGACCAACTGCTGGCCATCGGCCGGGGCGAGGTCGAACGCCTGACCGTGAGCGACCGGCACGGCGACCTGGTCGCCACGCTGGACCCGACCGGCCCGATGACCGCGCCCGCGGACACCGCGACCTTCGACCCGTTCGGCCGCCCGGTCGCCACCACGGGCACCAAGCAGTCCATCGGCTTCCAGGGCGACTGGACCGACCCGGACTCGGGCCAGGTCAACATGACCGCTCGCTGGTACAGCCCGGGCAGCGGCACCTTCGCCTCCCGCGACGACTACCCGCTGTCCAGCTCCCCGTCCGGCCTGTCCAACCGCTACGCCTACGGCCTGGGCTCACCTCTGGACTACGCCGACCCGGACGGTCACTTCCCGTGGCTCATCGTCGGCGTGGTGGCCGCTGTCGTCGGCATCGCCGTCGGCTCGTCCTACGTGGCCGGGAAGGCAGGGCCCGCCCCGCAGCCGGAGCGGTTCTCGCCCTGCTCGCGGTGCGGGATGAAGCCCGACGGCGACTCACCGTCGCAGGGCTACACACCACCGCCGCCGGGGCAGACGTCGCAGGTCGGTGGGACCGTGAAGCCGGGTGGCAGCGGCAAGCCCGGTGGCGGCAAGCCGGGCGGCTCGGCCCAGGCCGGCCCCAGCCCGACCGACATCGCCCGCCAGCAGGCCAAGGAGTTCGGGAGCAAGAACCCGCTGCCCGTGCCCCAGGCCCTGACCCAACCGCTGTACGGCACCGACAACACCCCGCCGGTGTCGTCGTCCCCGAACGTCGCTTCCCAACAAGTGGCCGTCTACGCCAACCCGGTCGATGACGTGAACAGCTCGTACTCGGCGGTGTACGCGAACCTGCTGGAGCAGAACGGCTCCGTGATCCAGAACGTGTCGGCGACGTTGCAGTCGCCGGCCTGGCTGACGCAGCAGTCGAGCTCGGACTGCTGGGCCTGGACGTGGGTCTGCCAGGCCGGCGGGGTCGTGATGGGGTTCGGCGAGGCGGCGAAGGACAGCGCCGTGGCGGCGTACGACTCGGCTCGGGAGTGCGTCGGAGATCTGTTGGAATGCGGTCTCGGAGCGGCGAGCACGGCCCAATCGATCCTCAGCGATCCCCTCGGTTCCGCCTGGGCGCTCTGGGGTGCCATCACCAAGCCCACCGAGGACGAGCTGGCGCAGGGCAACTACGGACGGGCCATCGGCCGCAGCCTGTGGGCCGCGGTGGAGATCGTCGGCGGCGGCGGTCTGGTGGCCAAGCTGCCGAAGCTGGGCAAGCTCGTGGGCAAGGGCGGCATGCCGAAGTGGCTGAAAGACTGGGACGGCGCGGCCGAGGTACGGGAGGTGCGTGCGGAACTGGCCAGAACCGGGCGGACGGTCCGCTCTGATGCCACCGTCGCGGTCGCCAGGTTCGAGATCAACGGGGAAGAGGGCAGGCTGATCGCGCACAGCGGCGCGAAGTCCAAAGAGGGCACCGTCGGTGCACCCGACAACCCGCGGTTCACCCCGCAGGCGGGAGCCGTCGTGCGCCCGTACGACGCCGAGTACAAGATCCTCGAGCAGCTCGCCAAGGATCTCCCGCCCGGCGCGACGGGGACGATTAGGATCCACGCGGACCACGCGACCGAGAACTGCGCCGCGTGCGTCAGCGTTGGGCGCCAGTTCGAGGAAGCTACCGGCATCAAGGTGGTCATGACGTATGGGTGAGCCGACGGTGGACGTCGAGGAGTTCGCCACCGCGCTGGTGGAGATGAAGCTGGCCTACCCGCACCAGCTGCGTGGGTGCGGCGAGGACGATGTCGCCCAGGTGGTCGAGTCGGCGAACGGCTTCCCCCTGCCGGAGCACTACCTCGCGTTCCTGCGCAGGCTCGGCCGGGAAGCCGGGCGGTTGCTCCTGGGCACCACCTTCTTCTACCCGGACGTGCTGCGGGTGCCCGCGGCGACGGCGGAGTTCATCGCCGACGCCGCACCGGACCTGCGCACGGAGGGCCGGTTCTTCTTCGCGATGCACCAGGGTTACCAGTTCTACTTCTTCGACCGGGACCACCCGGGCGAGGTCTTCCTCTACACCGAGGGCGATGAGGAACCGGTCGTGGTGGGCGCGACGCTCATCGAGTACCTGTGGCGCGAGGCCGAGGGGGCATCCGCGGTGTCGGGGTTGCGGCTCCACGGCGACCGGTACCCCTCCTGACCGAGGCGACCACCACCCCGTACGGCGACTTGTCGTCGGACGCGGGCCGCGTATCGCAGGCGGTCACGGCGTGCCTGAGTGTGGTGCACGCCGTGACCGCCTGGGACGTGGTCACTGCGCCTGTGGCGTGGGGTGGCCCTCGGAGGCTTGGACGACGACGATGCCCTGACCCGACAGCGCGAGCTGGTAGGCCTCGCCCGAGCCGCGGCCGATGACGGCGCCCAGTTTGGCGGTCTTGCGGATCGAGGACTGGAGGGTGGTGGACCACAGGACGGCGGCCTGCATGTCGACGTAGGTCGGCACGTCGACGTTCAGCACGACCGGGGTGCCGTAGGCGGTCACGGCGAGGGCTCCCGTGCCGGTGAAGGTGGTGTTGAACAGGCCGCCGGTCAGCATGGAGGCGCCTTCGACGCGGTTGATGTCCCACTTCAGGGTGGACTCGAAGGCGAGGACGTTCTTGCCGTTGACGGTCACGCTCTCGTCCTCCAGGTAGAGCACGAAGATCTCGTCGGCGTCCTGGGCGAGGAACACGTCCCCGCTGCCCGACACCTTCATCAACGACATGCCCTCGCCGGTGAACGCCTTCTTGAACAGCTTGCCGAGGCCGCCCGCGCCCTCGTAGGCGAAGTCGACGTCACCCTGGTAGGCGACCATCGACCCCTGCTTGGCGAAGAAGAACCCGCCGCTGCCGGTGAGGTCCACCTTCAGCATGCGGTCGTTCTGGAGCTGGAAGCTGCCGGGCTCGACGGACCGCTCGGCGTGGTGGAACAGTGAGCTGCGCATACCCCGATAGTGCAGGTGATCACCGGACCGCGCATCACCGGGGTCACGCCAGGTGACGGTGGAGCGGGGAGAGCCCGGCCGGCCCACCAACGGACCGGCCGGGCTCTCCCACTGCTCGCGAGGTGATCAGGCGAGGTCGAACCGGTCGAGCTCCATGACCTTCGTCCACGCCGAGACGAAGTCGGCCACGAACTTCTCGCGGGCGTCGTCGCTGGCGTAGACCTCGGACAGGGCCCGCAGCTGCGAGTTGGAGCCGAACACGAGGTCGACCGCGGTGGCGGTCCACTTCAGCTCGTCGGTCTCCGCGTCGCGGATCTCGTAGACGTGCTCCTCGGACTTCGACGCCTGCCACCGGGTGCCCGGCGAGAGCAGGTTGGTGAAGAAGTCGTTGGTGAGCAGGCCGGGCCGGTCGGTGAGCACGCCGTGCTGCGCACCGCCGTGGTTGGCCCCGAGGGAGCGCAGGCCGCCGACGAGGACGGTCATCTCCGGCGCGGTCAGGTCGAGCATGTACGCGCGGTCGACCAGCAGCACCTCCGGCTGGCGCTTCTCGTCGGCACGCAGGTAGTTGCGGAACCCGTCCGCGCGCGGCTCCAGGAACTGGAACGACTCGACGTCAGTCTGCTCCTGCGTGGCGTCGGTGCGACCCGGGCGGAACGGCACGGTCACGTCGAAGCCGGCGTCACGCGCCGCCTTCTCCACCGCGGCGGACCCGGCCAGCACGATCAGGTCTGCCAGCGAGATCTTCGCGCCGCCCGCCTCGTTGAAGTCGCGCCGGACGCCCTCCAGGACCTCCAGCACCTTCGCGAGCTGGTCGGGCTGGTTGACCTCCCAGTTGCGCTGCGGCTCCAGGCGGATCCGCGCGCCGTTGGCGCCACCGCGCTTGTCGGTGGACCGGAAGCTCGCGGCCGACGCCCACGCGGTGGTGACCAGCTCGGCGGTCGTCAGCCCGCTGTCGAGCACCTTCGCCTTGAGCGCGGCGATCTCGGCCTCGCCCACCAGCTCGTGGTCGACGGCCGGCACCGGGTCCTGCCACAGCTGGACCTCGGGCACCCACGGGCCCAGGAAGCGGCTGACCGGACCCATGTCGCGGTGCAGCAGCTTGTACCAGGCCTTGGCGAACGCCAGCGCGAACTCGTCCGGGTGCTCCAGGAAGCGGCGCGAGATCTTCTCGTACGCCGGGTCGACGCGCAGCGACAGGTCCGTCGTGAGCATGGTCGGCTTGTGCTTCTTGGCCGGGTCGTGCGCGTCCGGGATGATCGCCTCGGCGTCCTTGGCGACCCACTGCTTCGCGCCGCCGGGGCTCGTGGTGAGCTCCCACTCGTAGCCGAAGAGGATCTCGAAGAAGCGGTTGCTCCACTGCGTCGGCTTGTCCGTCCACGTCACCTCGAGCCCGCTGGTGATCGTGTCGGCGCCCTTGCCGCTGCCGTAGGTGCTCAGCCAGCCCAGGCCCTGCGCCTCCAGGGGAGCGCCTTCCGGCTCCGCACCCACGTGGCCGTCGGCGACGCCCGCGCCGTGCGTCTTGCCGAACGTGTGGCCGCCGGCGATGAGGGCGACGGTCTCCTCGTCGTTCATCGCCATCCGGCCGAAGGTCTCGCGGATGAAGTGCGCCGCGGCCAGCGGGTCGGCGCTGCCGCGCGGACCCTCGGGGTTGACGTAGATCAGGCCCATCTCGGTCGCGCCGACCTCAGGGGCCATCTCGGTCTCGCTGACGTAGCGCTCGTCACCCAGCCAGGTGTCCTCCGGGCCCCAGAAGATCTCCTCGGGCTCCCAGACGTCCTCGCGGCCGAAGGCGAAGCCGAAGGTCTTGAAGCCCATCGACTCCAGGGCGACGTTGCCGGCCAGCACGAGCAGGTCGGCCCACGAGATCTTCTGGCCGTACTTCTGCTTGACCGGCCACAGCAGCCGGCGGGCCTTGTCCAGGTTGGCGTTGTCGGGCCAGCTGTTGAGCGGGGCGAAGCGCTGACCGCCGTCGCCCGCGCCACCGCGGCCGTCGTGGGTGCGGTAGGTGCCCGCGGCGTGCCAGCTCAGCCGGATCATCAGGCCGCCGTAGTGGCCGAAGTCGGCGGGCCACCAGCTCTGCGAGGTGGTGAGGACCTCGATGATGTCGCGCTTGAGGGCCTCGACGTCGAGCTTGGCGAACTCCTTGGCGTAGTTGAAGTTCTCGCCGAGCGGGTTGCCCTTGGGCGAGTGGGCGTGCAGCACCGAGAGGTCCAGCTGGTTGGGCCACCAGTCCCGGTTGCTGCGCGGCCGTCCACCGGTCTTCGGGGTCGGCGAGTCGATCGCCGGGTTCTCGCTCTCGCTGCCGTGCGCGGTCACGGAGTCGTGCGCGACCGGGCAGCCGACCGCGGCCTTCTGGTCCACGCCCTGAGCATCGGAGCCGGGCGTTGTCCTGAGGTCGCTCATCTACTTCCTTCCAACTGGCGGTTCATGGGCGGTGTGTTCGGCCGCGCAGTCGGGGCAGGTGCCCCAAAAGACGACCTCCGCCTCGTCGACCGCGAAGCCGTGGTCGTTCGAGGCGGTGAGACAAGGGCTGTGACCGACGACGCAGTCGACGTCCGCGATGGCGCCGCACGAGCGGCACACGACGTGGTGGTGGTTGTCCCCGACCCGGGTCTCGTAGCGGGCGGTCGCGCCGGCGGGCTCGATGCGCCGCACCAGGCCGGCGTTGGTCAACGCCCGCAGCACGTCGTAGACGGCCTGGTGCGACACCGCGGGCAGGTCCGCCCGCACCAGGGAGATGACCGTCTCGGTGTCGACGTGCGGGTGGTCGCGCAGCGCGGCGAGCACCGCCAATCGAGGCCGGGTCACGCGCAACGAGACCGCCCGGAGCTGCGCCTCGAAGTCGGGTGTCACACCACGACCTTAGAGCCCAAGACTGGAATTAATCAAAATTAGCCCTGTCGCCCGTGTCACACCGCGCCCCCGTCAGCGGGCGATCGAGATCGCGAAGGGGCTCAGGCCGGCGGACCGGATCACGTGCGGCACGAACAGGATCGCGGCTTCGGTGGCCCGCGCGGTCGTGATCGGACCGAGGTCGGTGATCCACTCCTCGCGCCAGCCGAGGTCGGCCAGGAGGCCGCGCACGACCCGCTTGGCCCCCGGGTCGTCACCGGAGAGGAACGCGGTCGGCGGTTGGGCGAGCGAGGCGGGCGCGGTCATCACGGGGTGCAGCATCGTGTTGAGGGTCTTGACCACCCGCGTGTCGGGCAGCGCGTCCTGCAGGTGCTCCGCCAGGCTCGACCCCGGGTAGATCAGGTCGGCCGGCAGCCCGTCCGGTCCGTCGGTGGTGGCGTTGGAGACGTCGACCAGCACCTTGTCCCGCAACTGCGCGCGCAGCGCGGCGAGCCGGTCGAGCGAGCCCGCACCGGGGGTGGCGTTGATGACGACCTGTGCGCCGGCGACGGCTCTGGCGGCCGCGCCCCGGCCGACCACCGCCACCTCGTGGCCGGCGTCGGTGAGGGCGGCGGCGAGCGCGCCGCCGACGCGGCCGTTCCCGAGCACGGCGATCGTGGTCATGATCGGTGGTCCTTTCCGGTGTTCACGGGTGCTCAACGGGAGAGCGTGGTGACGGCCGCGGCGTGCACGCCCGGCGCGGCGGCGAGGAAGCCCTCGGCGTCCGGGGTCCACGGTCGGCCTTGCGCATCGGAGATCCGCCCGCCCGCCTCGGCCACGAGCAACGCGCCGGGCAGCAGGTCCGCGCGGGCGCCGGCGAACTGCCAGAAGGCGTCGACCCGGCCGGCCGCCACGGTCAGCAGGTGCAGGGTCGCGGGCACGGACGTGCGCACGACGAGCGCGTCGCGCAGCATCGAGGTGATCGAGGCGCCGACCCGCCGCACGACCTCCTCGGCCTCGTCCGGCCTGGCCTGGCTGGTGGCGACGACGGCCAGGCCGAGGTCCGCGGTGTCGGACACGCGCAACGGGCGGCCGTCGACGTGCGCGCCGCCGCCCGCGAGCGCGGTGTAGGTCTCACCGGTCGTCGGCACGTGGACCGCGGTGAGCACGGGCTGGTTGTCGCGCACCAGGGTGGCGGTGACCGCCCAGTCCGGCAGGCCGCGCAGGTGGTTGACGTTGCCCTCGGCGGGGTCGACCACCCACCACTCGCCGGGCGGCAGCGCGCCGCCGGCGAGTTCGTCGGCCACCCAGCGGGCGTCCGGGCGCAGGTCCGTGAGGCGGGGCCGCAGGACGTCGAGGGCCGCGTTGTCGTTCGCCGCGAGCGCACGCACCAGCTCGTCGCGGGTCCGGTGGCGCACCACCTCGCCGAAGCATTCGAGCAGCACCGAACCGGCCGCGCGCACGGCGTTCGCGGTCTGGGCGAGCAGCTCCGCGTCCCGGGTTGTTCCAGGCATGACGATGTCCCGTCTGAACAGGGGTGAAAGGTGATCGGGCGAGTTGTCCCGGCCCGGTGATCCGACGGTATTCGGGCTGTGGATTAACAGCAAGTGCAGGTAAAACACGGCTAGCATTACTCACATGCACTTGGATTTGAACCTGCTCGCCGCGCTCGACGCCCTGCTCGAAGAGGGCAGCGTGGCGGGGGCGGCCGAGCGCATGCACGTCACCGCACCCGCGATGAGCCGCAGCCTCGGCCGGATCCGGCGCACGACGGGTGACCAGATCCTGGTGCGCACCGGGCGGACGATGACGCCGACGCCGTACGCGCTCTCCGTCCGGGAGCAGGTGCACGAGCTGCTCCGGCAGGTTCAAGGCGTGCTCGCACCGAGCCGTGAGCTCGACCTCGCCACGCTCGACCGCACGTTCACGCTGCGCTGGCACGACTCGCTCGTCGCGCTCGCCGGTCCCGCCCTGCTCACGGCCGTGCGCGACCGCGCGCCGGGCGTGCGGTTGCGCTTCATCGCCGAGTCGAGCACCGACACACCCGGGCTGCGGCGCGGCGAGGTCGACCTGGAGGCGAACGCGAGCCGTCCGACCGCGGCCGACCTGCGCGCCGAACGGGTGGCCGAGACGCGTCACGTGCTCGCCGTGCGGCGCGACCACCCGCTGACCCGCGTCCAGACCGTCACCGCCGCGCGGTACGCCGCCGCGGAGCACATCACCGTGTCACGGCGCGGCCGGTTGGCCAACGCGCTCGACGACACCCTCGCGCGGCTGGGGCTGACCAGGCGGGTGGTGGCCGCCGTGCCCACCGAGGCCGCCGCTTTCGCCTTCGCGCGCGAGTCGGACCTCGTCGTCACCGTCCCCGAAGCCACCGCCCGCGCGACGGCGGCCGGTCCCGACCTGGCCCTGCTCCCGCTGCCGCTGGACCTGCCGCCCGCCCCGGTGTACCTGTCGTGGCACCAGCGCCACGACACCGACCCCGCCCACGCCTGGCTGCGCGACCTCGCCCGGGCCGCCCTGACCCAGGTCAGTCCCTGACGAGGCGGCGGACGCCGCTGCGCCGCCACAGCACGCCGACGCCCAGGGCCGCGAGCACACCCAGCACACCGCCCGCCGCGACCACCTGGTGCGGCGGCACGTGCTCGGCGGCGAGGCCGGCGGCGGCGACGCCGAGGCCCTGCGCGATCTTGAGCGCGGTGACGGCCAGGCCGTAGACCTGGCCGCGGGCCTCGTCCGGGGTCCACAGCGCGAACGTCGGCGAGGCGATGGCGTGGTAGCTCGACGCGGCGCCGGACGCGGCGAACAGCAGCACCAGGACCGGCAGGCCGGGCCGCAGCGCGCAGGCGACCAGCACCGCGCTGGTCGCCACCGCCAGCACGGGCAGGGCGCGCAGTTGGACGGCCTCCGGGCGGGTGGCCACGACCAGGCTCGCCACCGCGCACCCCGCCGGGTAGGCGGCGAACAGCAGCCCGGCCGCGACCGGCCCGCCGCCGAGCTGGTCGGCCAGCGGCACGGCCAGCGCCTCGCCGCTGATGTAGAACGCCGACAGCGCCGCGAAGCCGACCAGCGCGAGGAGCCGCCGGTCACGCCACACCAGGACCGCGCCGGCCGCCGTCGCCCGCCACCACCCCGGCCGGGCCACGCCGTCGCCACCGGGCCTGGGCCGGGCCCGAACTCGCCACGCCACCACGGCCGCCGACACCGCGAACGACGCGGCGTCCAGCAGCAGCACGCCGCCCGTGCCGATCGCGAGGACCAGGACACCGCCGGCGGCGAACCCGGCGACCTGGGCGGCCTGGCTCACGGTGGACAGCGCGGCCGCGCCCGCGCGGAACGCCGGACCGGGCAGCACGTGCGGCAGCAGGGCGGTCCGGGCCGGGACCGCGGGCGCGCCCGCCAGCTGCAGCAGCACCAGCAGCCCGCACACCACCGGCCACGGCAGGACCGGCACGGCCATCAGCGCGACCAGCAGGGCGCGCACGACGTCGGAGCACACCATCACCGCGCGTCGGGGATGGCGGTCGGCCAGTCCCGCCAGCAGGGGGCCGCCCACGAGGTCGGGCAGGAACGTCAACGCGTACGTGATCGCCGCCCACGCGGGGGAGCCGGTGTCGCGGAACACCAGCACGGTGAGCGCGACCCGGGCGAACTGGTCGCCGACGGTGGAGACGGTGTGCGCGGCGAACAACGCCCGGAACTCGCCGGAGGAGAACACCTCGCGGTACCGCACCCGCCCGCCGTCCGCCGCCACCATCCGGGTCAGCCGGCCGGCGCGGTCTCGACCCGGTCCCGGCCGTTGTTCTTCGCCCGGTACAGCGCGGTGTCGGCGGCCAGCAGCAGCCGGTCGACCGTGTCGCCGTGGACCGGGTACGCGGCCACGCCCAGCGACGCGGTGATCCGCAGGTCGTCCACGTCCCGGCCACCGGTGGCGGGCACGTCGGTCAACGGCGTCCTGACCGCGGCGCGGATGCGTTCGGCGGCCTGCCGGGCGGCGGTCGCGTCCGCGCCCGGCAGCAGCACCACGAACTCCTCGCCGCCCCACCTGCCCACCAGGTCGTCGTCACGCACCTGGCGGCGCAGCTCGGCGGCCACCGCGCGCAGCGCGTGGTCACCGGCCAGGTGCCCGCGCGTGTTGTTGATGTCGCTGAAGTGGTCGAGGTCGAGCAGCAGCACCGCCATCGGCGCGCCGGTCGCCGCCGACCGGGCCAGCTCGGCGGCGGCGCGCTCGGTCCACGCCACCGAGGTCAGCGCGCCGGTCTTGCCGTCCACCCGCGCGGCGGTGCGGTAGACCGGCAGCAGCAGCCCCAGGTGCATCCCGAGCATGGTCACCACCAGCACCGGCACCACCCACGGGGCCGTCACCAGCACCACCGCCAGGCCCGTGCCCAGGCCGATCGACGCCGCGATGACCAACTGCTGGCTCAGCGGCCCCAGCACGTCGCGCCCCGGCCGCGCCGGCGTGGACAGCAGGATCGCGCCCACCACCAGCGCGAGGTTGACCAGCCAGTACGTCACCCCGGCCGCCACCAGCGCGCCCAGGTCGACCGGGCCGGTCAGCTGCGCGGCGTGCGGCAGCGCCGGGTCCGGGTGGGCGACGAGCAGGATCGCGCCCGCCGACCAGCAGGCCAGCAGCACCGTGGCGGCGGAGAAGACCTTGCGGTGCAGCGGGCTGCGCCGGTAGATCCGCAGCCACCCGTAGCCGTAGCTCACCGCGACCAACGCGGCCACCAGCGGCGGCGGCAGCACCAGCACGCCCGCGAACAGCCAGATCGACTGCGGGTGCGCGTACGGGCTGCCCTCCGCGGCCACCTCGCGCACCCGTTCCAGCCCGCGCGCCGCCTCGAAGTGCACCACGGCCGCGGCCGCGAGCACCCCGAACCACGCCCAGTGGCGACCGGTCACCGGCGTCAGCCCGGCCACGGCCGCCACCGCGACCACCGCCACGGCCTCCACGGCCAGCACGTAGACCAGCACGGCTCGCGGCAGCCGCCACAGCGACCAGCCGCGACACCGGGCGAGAGGGGACGCGCGCCCTCGTCGTTCCCCCGCGACCATGAGGTGTCACCGCCTCCCAACAGGTGATGACACCGTAACCAAGCCATCACAGTCAGTCGAGCACCCCAGGAGAGCAGCATGAGCACCATCACGACCAACGCCGGCTCCACCCGCCCCAACGACTGGCGCACCGGCCGGCCGAACGACTGGCGTCGCTGACCCCGAACCGGCCCGGCCGCCACCCCGCACGGCGGCCGGGCCGCGACGCCGCACGGGTCGTGGCCGCCTACCCGGCGGCTCGGCGGCGGACCACCTCCGTGATCCAGACCGGCGCGAACGGGGAGGTGCAGTTCCGGGGAGTCGGGTAGTCCTTCAGCACTCCGAGGCGTTCGCCGATGTCGATCGCACGCGCCCGGTGCTCGGGGTGGTCGATGCCGATCTGGGCCAGGCAGTGGTTCATCGCCCACTGGAGGCGGTCCGGCGCGGTCCTCATCTCGGCTTCGACGACGTCGAGCAGGGCCGCGAGGTCGAGCCCCTCGGGCGTCCTGGCCACCCGCTCGGTGGTCAGCGCCCACCCGGCGCTCGCGACCACCGGATCCGGGTCGGCCGACCACGCCAGGCGCAGCTCTTCGGCGAACGGGCTCTTCTTCACCACGTAGTTCACCAGCCAGTCGTGCACCTTGGGCGTGCGCGCCTCGCGGAGCATGGCGTCCAGCTCGTCCCGCGCGAACGCCTTCGGCCGGCAGACGAGGAGCGCCAGCAGCCTCGCCGCCGTGTCACCGGTCTCCCACAGCCGCCGCGCGAGCTCCTGCTGGGTCTTCAGCCGCTTCGCCAGCGCGCGCAGCTCGCCGAGGTTCACGCCGTGGTCGTCACCGTGCTTCTCGTTGACCGCGCGGGCCCTCGGGTCCTCGAGCGCGGACAGCTCGGCCATCACCTCGGCCACCGTCGTCTCCGCCACCGCGAGCCTCCTGTCCGTCACCGGGGGATGCCGAGGAAACCACAGCGGACCCGGTGGTCGCCAAAGCGCTGACGGCAGCGCGCCGTTGCCTCCTCCAGGTGGTTGGCCGTTCACCCTGCGGGGAAGGAGTCGCCACATGGACCCCGACCAGTTGCGCGACTGCTTCACCAGGCACCACGTCGGCCGGCGGGAGGTGCTCGCGACGGCCGGGGCCGCCGGCGCGGCCTGGAAGAACCACTTCGACCCGGTGTTCCGGGCGGGGCGGTCCGCGGCCGGGCCGCCCTGGTCGGCACGACGCCCGCGAGCGCCGCCGCGGCCGACGACGCGCTGGTCGACTGCGCCGACCCGGCCACCCCCGCCCGGCCGCTACGGGCCGGGGTACCAGCGCGGTGCGCTGAACGAGGTGACCCCGGCCAAGACGGCGTCGGCGCTCGCGCTGCTGCGCCGTCACCACGACGTGCAGACCTACGACCTGGGCGAGCTGAGGTGGAACGGCTTCCCGGCCATGCGGATGCAACGCCCGGGCACCTACCAGCAACGGCTCACGGTCTCGGGGCACAGGCCGCCGCCGGGGTCGCGGGACGCGGGCGGCATCGTGATCGGGACCGAGCCGCTGGGCGTCAACCGGGCCGGCGCGCACGAGGAGCGGTTCGAGGCGGAGACCTCCCCGGCGCACCCCGGACCGCCGGCCACGACCTACCGCCCGCGCCCACGGCACCGCGAAGCCGGGCGCCGAGCACGTGGGGCCGATCGTCACGCGTGGCGTGCTGCCGGACGTCCTGGGCGTGAAGCCGGCCCGCGGCCGCGTGCGGGACCTGGCGGAGCCGGCGAGCAACGGCCAACCGCCGCTGCGCGAGGACCACCGCACCACCGTCGAGGACGCCATGGAGTTCGGCGGGATCCGCGCCGTCGAACCGGGTGACGTGGTGCTGCTCCACACCGGCTGGAAGGGGTTGCCGGCCCGTCGCGACCCGGCGGACATCGCGCGGGGGGCGCGAAGGGGATGCCCGGCACCTACCTGCGCGGTGGCTCGCGCGGTTCCGGCCGGCCGTCGTCGGCGGCGACACGTGAGCGCTGGAGGTGTTCGGCGACCCGGTCAACGACGACGGCGGCGTGACCCCCCGTGCACCAGGAACTGCTGATGCGCCACGGCACCCGGACCGGGAGACCTCCGTCGTCTCCGAGCCGACCGGGTGCACGAGTTCGTCTTCCTCGTGACGCCGCAGTACGCCGAGGGCGGGGCGCGACACCGGTGGTCCCGCGCCCCGGCCGCGGCTACTTCAGCGTCACCGGCAGCGATTCGTGGCCGTTGGAGATGAAGGACTGGCCCGGCCTCAGCTCGTGCGGCTCGACGGCCAACCGCAGGTCGGGGAACCGGGCGAACAGCGCGGGCAGGGCGATCTCCGCTTCCATCCGGGCCAGCGGCGAACCCAGGCAGTAGTGCGCGCCGTGCCCGAACGCCAGGTGCGCCTTGTCCGCCCTGGTGATGTCGAACCGGTCGGCGGTGTCGCCGTGGACCGACCGGTCGCGGCCCGCCGCCGCGTAGGCCGCCAGGATCGCGTCGCCCTTGGCGATGACGACGCCGTCGCCGATCTCGATGTCCTCCACGGCGTAGCGCAGGGGCAGGTTCGCGATCGGCGCCTGCCAGCGCAGGGTCTCCTCGATCACGTCACCCCAGCCGCTCGTGCCCGCCCGCACCGCGGCGAGCTGCTCCGGGTGGGTCAGCAGGGCCGTGATCGCCTGGTCCAATAAGTTCACCGTGGTCTCGTAGCCCGCGGAGATCACCAGGATCAGGGTGTCGACCAGCTCGGCCTCCTCCAGCTTCGAGCCGTCGTCCTCGCGCACCGCGATCAGGCCGCTGGTCAGGTCGTCACCGGGGTCCTCCCGCTTCGCCGCGACCAGCTCGTGCATGATCCCGTAGAGCTGCACGACGTTCGCCTGGGCCGCCTCGGCGGTGACCGTGGTGTCGAAGACGCCGTCGACCACCTTCCGCAGCTGCGACCTCGCCTGCGCGGGCACGCCGAACAACTGGCAGATGACCTCGATCGGGATCGGGTAGGCGAAGCGCTCCCGCAGGTCGACCGGCTGCTCGGCGGCGTCCAGCTCGTCCAGCAGCCGGTGGGTGATCTCCTCGATCCACGGCCGCATCGCCGCCACCCGCCGCGGCGTGAACGCCTTGGACACCAGCGACCGCAGGCGGCGGTGGTCGGCGCCGTACGCGGTGAACATGTTCTGCACCGACACCCACACGTGCAGCGGCCAGTCCTCGGAGATCGCGCCGCTGGTGTACGCGGGCCAGTGCTGCCGGGGGTCCTTGGAGACCCGCGGGTCGGCGAGCAGGTCGCGCAGGGTGTCCTGGTGGGTCACCGCCCACGCAACCACCCGGCCAGGGAGCTCCACCAGCGTCGCCGGGCCCCGTGCGGCGAGGGCGGCGGACTCGGCGTGGATGTCACGGCCGGTGGGGTCGAGGACGACGGGGTCGGCTGTGCGTTCCATCGGGTTTCTCCAGGTGACTCGTCGGACGGGACGGGCACGGCTACCGGGGTGAAACGCACGGGGAGCGCGTCGAGCGCGCGGTGGAACGGGCCAGGCCGCCAGACGAGCTCCTCGACCGGGACGGCCAGCCGCATGTCGGGCAGGGCGTCGAGGATCTTCTCCATCGCCACCGACGCGATCAGCCGGGCGGGCTGCTGGGCCGGGCACGAGTGCACGCCCGCGCTCCACGCGAGGTGGGCGCGGTTGCCCGAGCGCTGCTGGCCGGCCAGCGCGGGGTCGTTGTTGGCCGCCGCGAAGCTGATCACCACCGGTTCGGCGGCGGGCAGCCGGACGCCCGCGAAGTCGGTGTCCTCGACCGGGTAGCTCGCCGAGTAGTTCGCCATCGGCGGGTCGGTCCACAGCACCTCGTCCAGCGCCTCCTCGACCGGCAGGCTGCCGCCGGAGAGGCTGCCCGCGAACCGGTCGTCGGACAGCAGCAGCCGGATGCCGTTGGCGATCAGGTTCTGCTCGGGCTCGGTGCCCGCGCCCATCAGCAGGACGAGCTGGTGGATCAGCTCCTCGTCGGTGAGCCGGGCCGGGTGGGCCATCATCCACGAGGGCATGTCCTGGTCGGGCTGCCGTCGCTTGAGCGCCACCAGCTCCACCATGCACCGGGTCAGCTCGGCGTTGGCCTTCTCCGGCTCGACCATGTCGAAGACGGCGCGCATGGCGGCCACCAGCCGGTCACCCAGCTGCGGCGGGCAGCCGTAGAGGTGGTTGTAGATCATCAACGGCAGCAGCCGCGCGTACTGGGCGAGCAGGTCGGCCTCCCCGTCGGGGGCGAACCGGGCGATCAGCCGGTCCGCGGTCCGCTCGACGTTGGCGCGCAACGCGTTCGCGTCCACCCGGGCCAGGCTGTCGGTGACCACGGCACGCAGCCGCGCGTGCTGCGCACCGTCGGTGAACAGGCAGTTGGGCCGGTACATCATCATCGGCAGCACCGGGCAGTCCGGTGGCATCTTCGCCTGCCACTGGCGCGGGTCGCGCGGGAACGCGCTGGGGTTGCGCAGGACTTCCAGCGCGGCCGAGTAGCCCACGACGAGGCTGGCGGGCACACCGGGCGCCAGCTCGACCGGCGCGACCGGCCCGTGCTCGCGCAGGGCCTGGTAGGTCGCGGCCGGGTCGGCGGCGAACTCGGGGCCGTACAGGGGCGTGCGGCCGTGGTGTGCGGGACATGCCTGCCCGGGGGCGGCTTGCGAGGTCACGCGTTCTCCTGGGTGCGGGTGAGCAGGTACTCGACGAGGGTGACGAGCGCCCGCGTGGACGAGGTCGCGTCACGGGCGTCGCAGGACATCAGGGGTGTCTCGGGCAGCAGGTCCAGCGCGTCCCGCAGCTCGTCGGGGGGGAACGGGGGCGCGCCGTCGAAGGTGTTGACCGCCACCGCGTACGGGATGCGCAGCTCCTCCAGCAGGTCCATGACCTCGAAGGACTGGTCCAGGCGGCGGGTGTCGACCAGCACGAGCGCGCCGAGCGCGCCGTGGGCGATGTCCTTCCAGATGCTGGTGAACCGCTGCTGGCCGGGCGCGCCGAACAGGTAGAGCACCAGCTCGTCGCTGAGGGTCAGCCGGCCGAAGTCGAGCGCCACCGTGGTGGTGGACTTGCCCTCGACCCCGGCGAGGTCGTCGACGAGGGCGCCCGCCTGCGTCATCGTCTCCTCGGTGCGCAGCGGCCTGATCTCGGAGAGGGTGCCGACGAAGGTGGTCTTGCCGACCGCGAAGGGACCGACGACCAGCAGCTTCACCGCCGTCCGCACGGTGTCGCGCAGGTACACGCCGGCGTCGGCCGGTCTGTTCGGGGCCGGTCCGTTCGGGGAGGCGGGCCCGTCAGAGGCGAGCACGGAGGCCATCGAGCACGTCCTTCAGCAGCTTCATGTCGGGGCGGGCGGCGTGCGAGACCGCGGCGTGGGTGGCGATGTGACCGCTGTCGACCAGGTCGGACAGCAGCACCTTGGTCACGCTGATCGGCAGCGAGAGGTGGGCGGCGATCTCGGCCACCGACAGCGCGCCGCCGCGGCACAGCTCCATCAGCCGCTTCTTCTCCGGCGACAACCCGGCGACCTGCTCGCGGGTGGCGATCACCACCGTGACGGCGTCGAAGGTGTTGCGGCTGGCGTGGGCGCGGCCACCGGTCACCACGTACGGCCGCACCAGGCCCTGCAACCGCCTGTCGGCGCTCACGCCGGGCCGCCCGCCCCTCGCTGCGGCGGGCCGGCGGGCCCGGTCTGCCGCGGCGGGCTGGTGAGCTCCTTGCCCAGCCGTTGGACCAGCTCCTGGATCCGGAAGGACACCGCCTCCATGTCCACCCGCTCGGTCGCCGACACGGCCAGGTACGCGCCCGGCCCCGCGGCGGCCAGGAACACGTAGCCGCCGACGAACTCGCTGACCGTCTGCTGCCAGTCGGCGCCGGTCTGGCCGCAGAACTCGGCGGTGGCGCGGGCCAGCGACTGCAACGCGGACATCGCGGCGGCGTGCCGTTCGGCGTCGTCGCGGTCGATGCCGGCGGAGTGCGCCATCAGCAGCCCGTCGGCCGACAGCAGGACGGCGTGCCGCGTCTCCGGCATCGCCAGGGCGTCGTCGAGCATCCAGCCCAAAGTGTTCATGCCTGGGTGTTCCCTTCAGCGACTGGCGGCGGTGGGGTGGTGGCCCGGCCCGAGTCGGTCCCGCGCTTCCAGGCGGCCAGCCCGGTCGGGACCCGCTGGGTGGCCGGTGCCGGGACGACGGCGGAGCCCTGGTCGGCGGGTTGGGTCCGCCGTCGTCTGGGCAGGCCGCCGGGGGTGCGCCCCGGCGCGGCGTCGTCCGCGTCCGGTCGCGGCTGCCGGCGCTGCTCCGGGGGGAGCGCGACGGCGTTGTCGGGCATGGTGGGCTTGCTGACGCGGGTGAGCAGCTCGGTCGGCAGGAACACCACCGCGCGTACACCGCCGTACGGGGAGCGCGTGTCCACCGAGACGCGGAAGCCGTAGCGCCGGGCCAGCACGCCGATGACCGCGAAACCGACCTGCGGAGGGTCGCCGAGCCGGTTGATGTCGTTGGACCCGGTGCCGGCCAGGAGGCGGGCCGCGCGGTTGAGCTCCTCGACGGTCATGCCGACGCCGCCGTCGTCG
This sequence comes from Saccharothrix sp. S26, assembly GCF_021390395.1. Taxonomy (GTDB): domain Bacteria; phylum Actinomycetota; class Actinomycetes; order Mycobacteriales; family Pseudonocardiaceae; genus Actinosynnema. Next base: position 104,725 of record NZ_JAJUWT010000005.1, on the reverse strand, counting down.
ATCATCACGACCATGCCGTTGTGCGCCTGCTGGAAGTTGACCTCGACGCTGGTGTTGGGCGGCGAGTGCCGTGCGGCGTTGTCGAGCAGCTCGGCCACGGCCAGCACGACCGGCTCGACCGCGCGGCTGACCACCGCGACGTCGGACTCGGCGGGCAGGTTGACGCGCAGGTAGTCCCGGATCCGCGAGGTGGCGCCGCGCACCACGTCGGTCAGCGCCGACGCCGACCGCTGCTGGCCGGGCCAGGAGCCGCAGAGCACGGCGGTGGCCTGGGCGCGCCGGTTGAGCTGGGAGTTCATGTGGTCGACCCGCATGAGGCCGGCGAGCACGTCCGGGTCGTCGTGCCGCTCCTGCATGGCCGAGATCGCGACCTGCTGCTCGTTGGACAGGCTCTGCACGGCGCGCATCATCGACTTGAGCGTGGCGCGGGCCGACTGCTCGCCCCGCTCGGTCGCCTGCCGGACGGAGTGGGCGAACAGCGCGAGCACCCGGTCGTGGGTCTCGGCCGCCTCCGGGCTCCTCGGGCCGGGCACCTCGACGGGCCTGTGGTCCAGCGACTCGGCCAGCGCCGGGAGCCGGACCTCGACCAGGTGGCGCTCCTCCTCGGCCACCGTCCGCGCCGCGGCCTCGGCGGCCTCGGCTCTGGACCGCAACGCGCGGGTCGTGCGGTGTTGGCGTACCAGCAGGAACACGGCGATCAGCACGATGGCGAGCAGAACCCAGAACGCCATCGCGAGTGTTTGTCGGTCCATCAATCCCTCGGGTGCGGGCGAGCTGCCGGATACCAGTGCGCCAGCAGAGCTCTGATCTTTATCACGGGGTTTCGTCGGACGCCAAGTGGCAGCCGCAGTCTCCCTCCAATGGAGCAACCGTCGGGGAAAAGCACTACCATATGTCCACAATGGACAATGGATGCAGGGGGTGGTCGGCGCTCTCGCGCGGCGTCCTGGACGCAATTTCACGCGGGCTGACCAGCATCAATTCGCGCGGTGCCGAATCGGAGTCACCACGATGCCGTTCCGCGGTTCGCAATGGTGGCTGTCGTGCGCTTTCGCCGCGAATTCGCAGGTGGCGGCGGACGGTACGGCCGGGGTGCGACCGCGCCGGGCAGGCGGCCGTTCGACGATCCCGTGCACGGCCTCCGGCTAGGGTGCTGATCTCGTGGAACGACGCGTGCGGGAGTGGGTGAGGGGCTGGTCGGCGTGCCGCGGCACGCCGGAGCCGGTGGAGGAGCCCGACGGGTTCCGGATCGACGTCGGCACGCCGGGGCACCGCGTGCGGTTCGTGCTGGTCGGCACGGCGTCGGTGCGCGCGCGGGCGACGGAGCTGACGGGGCCGGGAACCTGGCTCAAGGTCTGCGCGCCGCGGGCGGAGGCGGTGCCGTTGTTCGGTCGGAAGTGGGTGGTGGGCGACCCGGAGTTCTTGATGAGCTGTGCCCTGGGAGGCGGTGTCGTCACGTCCGCGCCGGACGGGTACCGGACCGCCGTCGTGCGCGAGCGCGGGTTCGCCCAGGTGGTCGTGACCGGTCCGGACGGTGATCGGGCCGCACGGGGCCGGTTCGCGGTGCACGGTGGCGCGGCGGTGGTGGACCAGGTCGAGACGGAGCCCGCGCACCGGCGGCTCGGGCTGGGGCGGCACGTGATGAGCACGATCGGCGCGCGGGCGGCGGACCTCGGTGCCGGCGTCGCGGTCCTCGTCAGCACGGTCGAGGGGCGTCACCTGTACGAGTCGCTCGGGTGGCGGGTCGACTCGGACGTCGTCGCGGCGCACCTCCCGGAGCCGGCGGCGCCCTGAACCGGCGTCGCCGACCAGGGGAACGCGGTGGAGGAGCGCGAGGCGTCGGGATCGGTGTCCGGCACGGCGGCTGCCGCCTGTGCCGAGCACCGGCCGGACTGCGCGCGAGCGGACCGTCGAGTCGCCCCGAACCGGGCGCGGCGCGTTCACGCTCCCGATGCGGACCGGTGTGCTGCGCGTGCGGCGGCCCTCACAGCCGAACACCGCCGCACGCGCGGCGCACCCGTCAGGACACCTTTCTGGCCGCCACGTCCCACACGGCGTGGAGCGGTCCGGTGAGGCGCAGCTTCCAGCCGTGCGGCGTGCCCCGCGTCCCCTGCGCCGGCCGCACGCCGGGCATCCGCTCCAGCAGCACGTCCAGCGCGGTCCGTGCCGCGGCGGTGACCAGCGGGTGCGCCGGGCAGCCGTGCGGACCGACGCCGAAGCCCAGGTGCGTGCGGACGTCGCGGTGCAGGTCGAACCGGTCGGGGTCGGTGAACTCCTCCTCGTCCCGGTTGGCCGAGGCGATGGCGGCGGCGATCACGCTGTCCGCCGGGATGTCCCGGCCGCCCAGCGTCACGTCCCGGGTCGTGCGCCTGCCCAGCACGCCGACCGGTCCGCTCCACCGCAACGCCTCGTACACCGCCGCGCCCAGCAGCGCCCGGTCGGCGCGGACCGCGGCGAGCTGGTCCGGCTCCGACCACAGCGCCACCAGCGTCCAGGCCGCCAACCACCCGGGCTCGATCACGCTCAGCCCGAGGTGCTTGAGCACCGGCAGCACGTCGGCGTCCGGCCGGGCGCCCTGGCCGCGCCGGTTCGCGTGCAGCAGGTGCGAGATCACCGACCGGTCCGGGCGCTCGCGCAGCCCGCGGACGAGCGCGGTCACCGCCACGTCGTCGGCCATCACCCCGGCCGCCTCGGCGTCCACCGCCGGGTCGCGCCCGAAGTTGTTCGCCACGTCGGTGAGCACCTTCCCCCACCGCCGCAACTCGTCCGCCCCTTCCGGCCCGGCGCCGAGGTGCGCGGCCATGGCGATCGCGGTGACCGGCTCGAAGTAGTCCGCGGCCAGGTCGGCGCCGCCGGTCGGGGCCAGGTCGTCGGCCACGCGGTGCGCGATCGGCCGGGCGATGGTGTCGACGTAGTCCGTCACCCGGTGGGGGTCGTAGTCGTGCCGGAACGCCTCCCGCACGTCCCGGTGCGACGGCCCCTCCCGGAACAGCATGGGCGCGCCGCCGCACAGCGCGTGCAGCGGCGACGACGGCTGTTCCGTGGTGAACCGCTCGGTGTCGGTCAGCACGGTGCGCACGTCGCGCCAGCGGGTGACCAGCCACTGGCGCGCGTCCGGCACCCAGGTGACCGGCTCCTCGCGGCGCAGGCGCGCGTACACGGGGTAGGGGTCGGTCTCCAGTTCCCTGATCGTGACCACGGTGTCAGTCCGTGAACGACGGGGCGGTCGCCTCGGGCAGCGGGAACGGGTGGCTGCCCAGCTTCTCGGTGTGCTTGGCCAAGCTCTCCAGGAACTTCGCCGCGAGGTCGAGCGTGAACCCCTGCCGGCACACCACGCGCAGCACGTGCACGTGCTCCAGGTTCGGCGGCAGGCTGTACGCGGGCACGTGCCAGCCGTCGCCCCTGAGCGCCTCGGACAGGTGGTACACCGTGAAGCCGACGGCCTTCGGGTCGCGCAGGCGGAACGCCACCACCGGCAGGTCCTCGCCGTCGCCGACGATCTCGAACGGCCCGGCGGCCTCGATGCCCTTGGCGACGTGCCGCGCGACCTCCTGGCACCGCTGCGCGATCATCCGGTAGCCGGCCATCCCGTTGCGCAGGAACTGGTAGTACTGCGCGATCACGCCGGAGGCGGGCCGGGAGAAGTTCAGCGTGAACGTCGGGTGGTGGCCGCCGAGCACGTTGCAGTCGAAGACCAGCGACTCGGGCAGGTACTCGGGATCGCGCCACAGGCACCACCCCGACCCGGGGTAGACGAGGCCGAACTTGTGGCCGGACGCGTTGATCGACACCACCCGGGGCAGCGCGAAGTCCCAGGCGATGTCGACGTCGAGGAACGGCGCGACGAACCCGCCGCTGGCCGCGTCGACGTGCAGCGGCACGTCCACGCCCCGGTCGGCCGCGACGGCGTCGAGCGCGGCGGCGATCTCCGCGACCGGGTCGTAGCGCCCGTCCTGGGTGCTGCCGAGCACCGCGACGACGCCGATGGTGTTGCCGTCCACCGCCTCGGCGGTGAGCGCCGGGTCGAGCGTCGTGCGGCCCTCTTCCAGCGGCACCACGCGGGCCTCCACGTCCCAGAAGTTGCAGAACTTCGGCCAGCAGACGTGGACGTGGCTGCCGAACACCATGTTCGGCGTGCCCGTGCCGCCGCGCTCGCGCCAGCGGCGCAGCATGGCCAGCCCGGCGAGCATGGCCGCTTCCGAGCTGCCGCTGGTGGAGCAGCCGATGAACCGGCCGTCGTCCTCGTGCCAGAGGCCCGCCAGCGCGTTGATGCACTCCTGCTCGATGTCGGAGCTGGCCGGGTACTCCTCGCGGTTCATGAGGTTGATCGCGGCGGTGTCGGCGTAGATCCGCTCCAGCTCCGGCTCGGCCGACGTGGTGCAGAACGTGGCCAGGTTGAGGGCGGCCCGGCCGTCGAGCAGCAGCCGCGAGTGCACGATGCCCGCCGCGACACCCGCGGGGATCGGGTTCTCCGGCAGCCTGCCCTTGGGGATCACGTCCTCGTCGATCCGCTGCGCGAAAACGGGAGCGACCTGCACGTCTCGCTCATCGGTGATGACGCGCTGCAAACTCATGGTGACCTCATTCTGCGGGATGCCGAGGAACACCAAGAGGTCTATCGCGTCAATCGCGGCAACGGTTAGCCCTGTTCAGGTGGAGTGGGCGTCACCTGTTCGAGTCGAGCGCGCCCTGATTCCCGGCTCCGCGGGGCGAAGCAGTGCGCGAGATCACCCGGAAACGCGACACGAAAGAGCGCACGATGCCGTTTCCGGCGGCGGAACGTGAAATTCGCCGTGCCACATTACGTCATTTCGGCGACACCTCGGCGCGACAGGCTGGCGCACGCGGAGTCACCGGACGGGTTGGCGCAGCACGGTCCGGAGCTTCGCGGGCTCGGTCCGGCGCGGGTCGCCGAGGTAGACCTCGTGGTGCAGGCCGGTCATCCGCAGGTCGTTCGCGCGCAGCCACTCGTCGTGCAGCCTGGCCAGGATCGGTCCTTCGTCGTCGTAGGGGCCGATGTGCAGGGCCTGGGCGCTGAGCCCTTCGTGCAGGACTTCGCGACGGACGTCGGCGAGCGCGGGCAGCTCCTTCCTGGCCGCGACGGCCCGCTTGGCGTCCTCGATCGCCTCCTCGGTGATCCAGTCGGGTTGGCAGATGAGCATTCGCCAGTGCCACGACTCCTTGGCGCGCGTGGTGAAGACCTCCGGGTCGTCGGCCCACCACAGGCCCTCCAGCGGTGCGACGACGAGGTCGCGGCCCTCGCGCTTGCTCGCGAACTTGATCGTGTAGGCCACCGAGTAGAGCGCTTCGACGGCGTGGGCGTGCGCGGCGCTGGTGTTGGGGTCGCCGCGGCCGTCGACGGCGAGGAACTGCTGCTCGGGCACGTCGACGAGCGCCCAGTCGGTGTTCTTGGGCGCGTAGAGCTGCTTGAGCTCGCGCTTGACGTCGTAGCGGTCGGTGCTCACGGCCGGTCGTCCTCCTGGTCGGGTGCTGCGGTCAGTTCGGCCCGGTAGTCGGACAGCCAGCGCTGTTCGGCCTCGAGCTGGGCCAGCGAGTAGTCGAAGATCGCGCGGGCGAAGCGGGGCGCGTGCGGTTGGGCGGCGACGGCCGCGCGCAGCTCGGCGATCTTCCCGGCCACCGCGGCGGCCCGGCGGTCGAGCGCGGCGCGCAGCCGTCGTGGCGGGATGACGGGCTGGTTGGCCAGCCCGACGAGGACCGGCGGGTGCACCGGCCGCAGCTCGGCCACCGCGGCTTCGGCGGCCCGCGCGCACGCGTGGCGTCCCTCGGTCGTGGGGCCGAAGACCTTGCGGGCCTTGCCGCGCCCCGACCCCGGCCGGTCCACCCCGTCCAGCCCGTCCAGCCCGTCCACCTCGGCCACCAGGCCGCGGTCGCGCAGCTTGGCCAGCAGGTAGTAGATGGAGCTGAACCCGATCTCGGTCCACTCCCTCAGGCCGCGGGCGGTGATCACCTCCTCCAGTTCGTAGCCGTGCCGGGGTTTCTCCACGAGCAGGCCCAGCAGGGTCAGCTCGGCGGGCGTCAGGTCCGGGGTCACGCGGATTATTCTAGTACTAGGACAACCGGTCTCGACGGGGTGGGCTGCCGGCGGGTGGGACGGTCAGGCGTCGAGCCCGAAGGCGGCCGGCAGCGAGTTGTCGTGGAAGCGGGTCAGCGCGGCGACCCGGTCGCCGGCCAGGGTCAGCACCAGCAGCCCGTGCGCGTGCGGGACCGCCGTCGCCGGGTCGCGCACGTAGAGGCCGAACGCGGGCTGGCCGTTGGCCCGGGTCGGCACCAGCTCGTGGCGGCGGCCGTCGCGCAGCGCCACCGCGGCCAGGACCCGCCCGACGGCCTCCGGGCCGACGTACTCCTGCGGCAGCGGCGGCATGGTCAGCCGCACGTCGCCGGTCAGCATCGCCACCACCGCCTCGACGTCACCGGCCTGGAACGCGCGGGCGAAGTCGTCCACGACCTGCCGTTCGCGCGGCGAGCCCGGCAACGGCGCGCTGTCGCGGTCCGGTCCGGGCAGCTCGCGGGCCAACGCGCCGCGCGCCCGCTTGAGGGCGCCGGTCACGGCGTCCTCGGTGGTGCCGAGCATGGCCGCGACCTCGCCCGCGCGGAACTGCAGCACGTCGCGCAGCATCAGCACGGCCCGCTGCCGCGGCGGCAACTGCTGCACCGCCGCCAGGAACGCCAGCGACACCGACTCCCGGACCTCGTACCGCGCCTCCGGCCCGGGCACCTGGTCGGCGACCTCGTCGAGCAGCACGTCGGGGTAGGGCTCCAGCCACAACGGCTCGGCCCGGTGGTGGGACGGCTCCGGGAACTCGACCTCCGGCTGCTCGCGGGGCCGCCGGGACACCGCGCGCAGGGCGTTGAGGCAGCGGTTGGTCGCGATCCGGTACAGCCAGGTCCGCACCGACGCGCGCTCCTCGTACCCGCCGATGCCGCGCCACGCCGCCAGCAGCGTCTCCTGCACCAGGTCCTCGGCGTCCTGCACCGAACCCAGCATCCGGTAGCAGTGCACGTGCAGCTCGCGCCGGTACGGCTCGACCAGCTCCCGGAACGCCTCCCCGTCCCCGGCCCGTGCCGCCGCCGGCAGCTCCTCCGCCGAACGCCCGACCCGGGACGACCCTGGCATGCGGTTGCTCCTCCGTGCTCGGGTGGACGGCCACCGTCGACCCCCGAGTATCCGGCACGACGGCGTGCTCGTGGATCACCGACGGAAGATCTCGGGCGGATCAGCGCCCGGTGACCCCGTCGGCCAGTTCGCGCAGGATGTCGGCGTGGCCCGCGTGGCGACCGGTTTCCTCGATCAGGTGGGTGAGCGCCCAGCGGGCGCTGGGCGCGCGCCGTCGCGGCCGTGCGGTGGGGATCGGCGCGGAGAGGTCGGCGCACCGGTCGAGGACGTCGTCGGCGAGGTCGACCGCCTCACGGTAGCGGGCCAGGACGTCGGCGACGCCGTCGCGCGGCGAGGGGTGGAAGGTCGCCCGCCAGTCGGCGACGTCCTCGCCGAGGAAGGTCGCGCGCTCCACCGCCGTGAGGTGCCCGACCAGGCCGAGCAGCGTGGTGCCCGACGGCACCGCGGACGTCCGCACCTGAGGCTCCGGGGCGTCGCGGACCTTCGCCTCGATCGAGGCGCGCAGGTAGTCGAGGAACCCGCGCAGCGTCTCGGCCTCGCCGCCGCCGGTGCGGGGCGGTGGTTGATCGCGGTGGGTGCGCTGCGGTGGTTGATCGCGGTGGGTCCGGGGTGGTGGTTGGTCGCGGTGGGTGCGGTGGGAGGCGGCGGGCGTGGGCATCGGTGCTCCCTTCGGGTGGGCTGGGGCCAGTCTCGCCACGCGCCACCGGGTTCGGCACGGGAACTTGCCGTTCCGGCAAGTCCGGGTCGAGGGGCCAACAAGGTGAATCCGACCCGAATCCCGGCGATCGCGGTGCCGGGAGTCCTACCCGTCGTCGTGGGAGCACTGCCGCGACCGGACGTGTCCGAAGGGCCGGTCCGGGCGTTGTCCGGCGAGCTGCACCGGTTGCACCTGCCGGTGGGCCGGCCGGCCGCAGACTGGCTGCCCGCAGTACGTCCCGGCCGGCGGCCGGCGCCACCACCGCGCCGATTCCGAACACGACTGGCCCGCCCGGATTCGGCGATCGGGTCCGGCGGGTGGGGTCAGTGGTCGGTCGGGTCGAGGCGCACGCAGCAGTGGTCGGCGGAGGGGGCGAGGCGGGCGGTCAGGTCGGTGGCGGCGAGGCCGTCGAGCAGGCCGTCGAGCAGGCACAGGTTCATGCCGCACACCAGTTCGGTGTGCTGCCGGGCCAGGGTGTGGAACGGGCAGTTGGCCAGCACGATCGAGGCGTCCGGCTCCTCGGCGCGCGGCTCGAAGCCGAAGCTCTCCAGCGCGCGCAGCACGCCGGGCCTGCCGTCCTGGGTGGCACGGGCCGCCTCGCCCAGGTCCTTGCCCACGTCGCGGGCACGGCGCTGGAGCACCAGTCGCGGCGGCTCGCCGGAGGTCTCGGCCTCGGCCAGGGCGTCGGCGAGCAGGAGGCCGGCCAGCTCGTAGCGCCGGTCGGGCAGCGAGACGGCGATCTGCTCGGCCGACCGCCGGTACAGCTTCGAGGGCCGTCCCGCGCCGGGACCGGTGCGGCCGGTGCGGCGTTCGCGGACCACCTCCAGCAGTCCTTCGGCGACCAGGCGGTCGAGGTGGAACGCGACCGTGGTGCGCGGGACGCCCACGGCCTCGGCGGCCTCGTCCCGGCTCACCGGCGCGGGTCGGCGCACCACGAAGTCGTACAGCCGGCGGCGGGTCGGCTCGTCGAGCGCCGCGACGGCCGAGATGTGCGCCTCGGGCTGGCTGGCGTCACCCATTTTCTAAAACCCACTTCGGTTGACTAAATCTCGGGCTGGCTTCTAAGGTTAGCCGAGGTTGTCTTTAGAAGGGAGTGCGTCATGGCCACCGAGGTGTCCGGCGTCCAGCCGGCCGGTCGGGCGTCGCGGTCCGACCCGGCCCACCAGGCGTTCCTGCTCCTGCGCACCGTGTTCACGGTGGCGCCGGTGCTGTTCGGGCTCGACAAGTTCGTCAACCTGCTCGTGGACTGGCCGCGGTACCTGGCCCCGTGGATCGACGGGATCGTGCCGGGCACCGCGCAACAGGCCATGTACGCCGTGGGCGTGGTGGAGATCGCGGCGGGGATCGTGGTCGCGGTGGCGCCGCGCTTCGGCGGCCTGCTCGTCGCGGCCTGGTTGGCCGGGATCATCGTGAACCTGCTGACCATCCCGGCGTACTACGACATCGCGCTGCGCGACTTCGGCCTGTTCGTGGCCGCCGTCGCCCTGTCGCGACTGGCGGTGCGGTACGCGCCGGCGCGCGGCGGGAGGGGGCGGTGAGCGGTCTGGCACCGTCGCCCGCGGGCTCCTACCGGCGGCTGTACCCGGTCGACGGGCGCGCGGGCGTGGACCTGGAAGCCGCGCGGCGGGCCGTGGCCGACCTGCTGGCCGCCCTGGGCAAGGACCCGTCGTCGGAGCACCTGGCCGACACGCCACGACGGGTCGCCCACGCCTACGCCGAGATGCTCACCCCGCGTGAGTTCGACCTGACCACGTTCCCCAACGAGGAGGGCTACGACGAGCTAGTCCTGGCCCGCGGCATCCCGGTGCAGTCGCTGTGCGAGCACCACATGCTGCCGTTCCAGGGCGTCGCCCACGTGGGCTACCTGCCGGGGGAGCGGATCCTGGGCCTGTCGAAGCTCGCGCGCGTGGTCGAGCTGTTCGCCCGCGACCTGCAGGTGCAGGAACGGCTGACCAAGCAGGTGGCGGACTGGCTGCTGGAGCACCTCGCGCCCCGAGGCGTCGGCGTGGTCGTGGAGGCCGAGCACCTGTGCATGTCGCTGCGGGGCGTGCGGGCCGCCGGCTCGCGCACCGTCACCTCCGCCATGCTGGGCGCCCTGCGCGACGACGCCCGGACCCGCCAGGAGTTCTTCGCCCTGACCGGCGTCCAGGGGTAGACCGGGCCGGCCTCGCCCCACGCCCTGCGGGACGAGGCCGCCACCGGCTCACGGCTCGCGCGCGGCCACCGCGGGCGGGATGAACTCGGTCGTCCCGCGCTCCAGGCTCTCCGGCAGCGACGCGCGGTAGATCGGCAGCGCGGCGGCGGTGGTCACGATCGCGACCGCGACGAGGATCGCGAACAGCTCCGGCGTCACCAGGCCGTGCGCGAGGCCGATGTTGATGAAGATCAGGATCATCAGGCCGCGCGCGTTCATCAGCCCGCCCACCGCCGAGGCGTAGCGCCACGAGAAGCCCTGGACGCGCACGACCACCGCGCAGCCGAGGTACTTGCCCGCGAACGCCGCCGCCATGACCACCACCAGCGGCCACCACAGGCCGCCGCCCGCGCCGAACCCGGACACCTGCGTGTTCAACCCGCTGAACGCGAAGAACACCGGCAGCAGCAGGATCGAGTTCAGGTCCGTCAGCCGCATCTCCAGCTCCCGGCGCACCACCGCCGACTGCGGCATCGCCAACCCGGTGACGAACCCGCCGAACACCGAGAACACCCCGATGAAGTCGGTGAACCACCCGGCCACCAGCACGACGAGCAGCACGAGGGCCATCACGTCGCGGCCCATCCGGCCCTCGCGCTCCACCCGCGCGCCCAGCCTGGCGAACAGCGCGCGCCCCACCGTGAGCATCAGCAGGGCGAACACCGCCGCGCCCGCCACCGTGCCCACCGCGTCGAACGGGCTGCCCGCCGCCGCGACGGCGATGATCACCGCCAGGATCACCCACGCCGCCGCGTCGTCGATCGCCGCCGCGACCAGGGTCAGGCCGCCGATGGGCGTGTTCGCGATCCCGCGCTCCTGGAGGATCCGCGCCAGCATGGGGAACGCGGTGATCGACAGCGCGCCGCCGACGAACAGCATGAACTCCCACCGGGTCGCGCCGTCGGGGCTCAGCGACCCGAAGAACAGCGCCGCGGCGCCCGCGCCCAGCGCGAACGTCGGCACGATGCCCGACACCGCGAGCGCCGACGCCCGCCGCATGTTGCGCCCGGCGGCCAGGCCGTGGTCGAGCGACGACCCGACCAGGAACATGTAGAACGTCAACCCGATCGTGCTCAGCACGTACAGCGTGTCCTTGACGTCCGCCGGGAACAGCTGGGCCTGGACCCCCGGCGCGACCGCGCCCAGCAGGGCCGGTCCGAGCAGGACGCCGGCGACCATCTCGCCGACCACCCGCGGCTGCCTGACCAGCGTGGCCAGGCGCCCGCACAACGTCGTCGCGGCGAGCACGACCGCCAGCGCGGCGAACACCCGCAACGCGAACTGGATCTGGTTCACTCGGTGATCTCCTCGGTGGAAGGCGGCTGACGCCGCACCGGACGACCCTGGGTGTCGTGCGTGTCGAAGTAGCGCCCGGCCAGGCGCAGGCGGCGGGCGTGCAGCACCATGACCGTGCCCAGCACGAGCTGGACCACGCTGCGCCACACGTCCTCCCACCGGTCGCGCACGCGCAGGAACGCGTCGAGCGCCGCCAGCCCGCGCGGCGACTCGCCCACCCGCACCAGCAGGCACGGACCCCGGCTCGGCAACGACCGGGTGTGCGTGACGGTGGAGCGCGGCGTCACGCGGCGCAGCACCTCGAACGTCGCCGCGCGCAGCGCCAGCGGGGACAGCCGCCACGCCGGGCACGGCCGGTTCGCGGCCACGCCGAACGGGATGTGGTGCGCGCGGGCACCGGGGCGCGTCCAGCGGTCCGGGTCGAACACGTCGGGCCGCGCGTGGCCGCGGGCGTGGTAGTCGGGGTAGCTGAAGCACAGCACCGACCCGGCGGGCAGCGTGGTGCGCTCGTCCAGCGCGAGGTCGGCGGTGGTGATGCGGTGCGCGATGCCGAACAGCGGGTACAGCCGCAGCGTCTCGTCCAGCACGTGCGCGAAGTAGCGCTCGTCGCCGCCCGCGAGCCGGGCCGCCACGTGCGGGTGCCGCGCCAGCGCCAGCAGCAGGTGCGCCATCGCCTCGGACATCTGCACCACGGCGGTGTTGAAGAACGTGCCTTGCAGGTAGTGCACCTGCTCGGTGGGCGACAGGCTCGACGGCAACGGCCGCCGCACGTCGCCCGCCGCGACCCGCCGCGCCAGGTAGCGGGTCAACCGGGCGCGCCGGGCGGGGTGGCGCAGGCCGGTGCACTTCAGCGACGTCACCACGTCGTCTGCGTGCCCCACGATCAGGTCTCGCGCCTCGCGCGGGCACGGCTCGCCGAACACCAGCTCGTGGAAGTACTCCGCCCACACCGGCATCATCAGGTCGCGCAAGCGGACCAGCGTGACCGGCCCGGTGACCACCTCGTCGAGCACCCGCCCGGTGCAGCGGGCCGCCGCCTCCGCCAGCACCTCGCCCGGCCCGGACAGCAGCGCGCGGGTCGTGCGCGCCACGTCGTCGTAGCGCGGGCCGGCCTCCAGGTGCTCCTGGTGCACCTCGGGGCCGGGGGAGAGCCAGTACCAGAACAGGTCCGACAGCCCCGCGCCGCGGCTGCGGCCGTTCGCCGCGGGGTGCCCGTAGACCTCCTCGAACCGGTCCGGCCCGACGTCGGCGTTCGGGAACGTGATCGCGTGGTCCCCGTTGACCTTCTCGAACACCTTGGCGCGCAGCGCCACCACCCGCGCGGGCAGCCACCGGGGCGCGGTCAGCACCGCTGCGGCGGCGAGCACCCCGGTCACCCACACCGCGCGCACACCCCCGTCCCGCGCGCCACGACCAGGTCGCGGGTCAGGTCGGCCGGGTCGCGCCCGCCGCACAGCGCCAGGACGTGGTCGAACTCGTCGCGCAGCACGGCGAGCACCCCCGCCACCCCGGCCTCGCCGTCGGCGGCCAGGCCCCACAGCACCGGCCTGCCGACGCCGACGGCCGCCGCGCCCAGCGCGAGCGCCACGGCGACGTCCCCACCGCCGCGGACACCGCCGTCGAGCACCACGGGGACGCGGCCCGCGACGGCGTCGACCACCGCGGGCAACGCCTCCACCGCCGCCGGCGCGAGGTCGGACTGGCGGCCGCCGTGGTTGGACACCACGATCCCGGCCGCACCACGCCGCACCGCCAGCACCGCGTCACGCGGGTGGAGCACCCCCTTGAGCCACAACGGCAGCGACGTCAGCTCCCGCAGCCGGTCCAGGTGCTCCCACGACACGGCGGGTGACATCACGATGTCCCGCACACCGCCGGGCAGGTCCCGCATGTTCTCCGCCGCCAACCCGGCGGGCAGGTCGTGGAAACCGTGCTCGGCGTCGCGCCGGTGCCGGCCGAACACCGGCGAGTCGGCCGTCACCACCAGCGCCGTGCAGCCGGCCCGTTCCGCCCGCTCCACCAGGCACGCGGTCACGGCGTCGTCGGGCTGCGGGTAGAGCTGGAACCACACCGACGCGCCCGGGTCGACCGAGCGCGCCGCGGCCACCACCTCGCCGATCGCCACCGTCGAGGCCACGCCGGACACGAGCACCGTCCCCGCCGCCGCGGCGGCCCGCGCCGTCGCCAGCTCGCCCTCGGGGTGGGCGAGCCGGTGGAACGCGGTCGGCGCGACCAGCACCGGCAGGTCCAGCCGGCCGCCCGGCAGGTCGACCGCGAGGTCGCGGGTCTCCCGGCCGCGCAGCACCCTGGGCAGCAGCGCCAGCCGCCGGAACGCGGCCTCGTTCTCGGCGAGCACCACCTCGTCGCCGACCCCGCCCGCGTAGTAGTCGTAGTGCACGGGGTCGAGCACCGCGCGGGCCCGCTCGTGCAGCTCGGCGAGCCGGGTGCTCACGCCGGGCCCACCGCGGCGCGGTCCAGCCGGGCGCGCAGGAACGCCAGCAGCGGCGCCCGGTGCACGTCCTCGCTGTCCCACTCGTTCTCCAGGTTCTCGGTGAGGTGGTGCTCGCCGAGCGGCGCGCCGCCGCGGAAGTGCCGGACCACCGGGTGCAGGTAGCGCCCGTCGAGCCCGCTGGTGTCCTCCTGCGACACCCGGCCCGCGGTGATGTCGAACGGGTTGACCTTGTCGTGGTCCGCGCCGTACTCCAGCGTCACGGTCAGGTAGGAGTCGACGTCGCCGAAGTCGCCGCGCGCGACCGCCTCGTGCAGGTGCGCCACCGGCACCTCCTCGGCGTAGCGCAGGGCGCCGTCCGGCCCGACGAGCACCGCGTCGGCCAGGAACCCGAACAGCTGCCACAACGCCGAGGTGCGGTTGACCCGCTCCAGCACGGCGTCGGCCGCGGCGTCGCGGGCGATGTCCCGGCTCGGCCACGGCACGCCGTGGTAGCGGTGTTCCAGGATGTGGTGCAGGGCCCGCACCCCGTACCGGAAGCCGTGGATGAACCCGCTGGTCGACTTCTTGAAGTCCCTGGCCTGCGTGATGGTGCCGGCGAAGAACAGGTCGGGCACGTTCACCGACTCCCAGGCCGCGGTCTGGTCGGGGAACCGGTCGTCGATCGTCAGCCGCGGCCGGCACCCGGGCGCGAAGACCGACGCGTCGAACCGGAACCCGGTCGCGAGGATCACCCGGTCGTAGCGGATCTCCTTCACCCGTTCGGCGACCCGGGCGAAGCTGACCCGCACCAGGTAGCCGTCGCCGTCGCGGCGGATGTCCACCACCCGGCCGTCCAGCAGGGCGTTCTGCGACTTGAGCTGGTAGGTGTCCAGGAAGTTGTTGTTCACCGCGCGCAGGTGGCCGACGAAGTGCGTCTGCCACGCCAGCTTCAGCGAGCCCGGCCCGACCAGGTGGATGACCGCCGCCGTCTCGACCAGGTTGTCGGCGGTCTCGAACGCCGAGTTGCCGCGCCCGATGATCAGCACCCGTTGCCCGGTGAAGTCGGCCGGGTCCACGGACACGTCCTCGTACCGCTCGGCGAGTTCCACCCCGTCGATCGGCGGCACGTGCGGCTTGGACACCCCGGTGGCCACGATGAGCCGACGTGCCCGGTACGTGCCGCCGTGCTGGTCGCGCACCACGAAGTCGTCCGGCCGGGTCACCTCCACCGCGGACGTGCGGTAGCGGATCGGCAGGTCGTGCCGCGCGGCGAAGTCGCCGAGGTAGCGCAGCATGTCGTCGGCGTGCGGGAAGTAGCGGGGCGTGTAGCGGGTGAACAGCAGCGACGGGTCGTCGGACAGCAGCGAGTTCCAGTCGGTGCGCAGGTTCAGCTCCGGGTCGTCCCACCCGGTGTTGGGCTTGTTGATCGAGATCAGCGTGCGGTGGCGGGGGAACCGGGTGAAGAACGCGCCGGGGGCGTCACCGGCCTCCAGCACCAGGTGGTCCCGCCCGGCGCGGGTGAGCAGGTACGACGCCTGCAGCCCCGCCGGGCCGGCGCCGATCACGAGACAGTCCGTCGAAACCTCGCTGGACACGACTTTCTCCTCACGTCAGGAAGGGGGCAGCAGGCGCTTGTCCGGCTTGCCGCTCGGGGCGAGCGGCGGTGCCGCGATCGCGGTCACGTGCGCGGGCGCGCACGCCGCGCCCAGGCGGGCGGTCACCCACGCGCGCAGCGCGGCGAGGTCGGGCTCCCGCTCGCCGGCCGGCACGACGAACGCGTGCACCGCTTCGCCGGTGTCGTCGTCCGGCACGGCGACCACGTACGCCTCGGCGACGTCGGGGTGCTCGGCCAGGACGCGCTCGATCGGGCCGGCGTAGTACGGGGTGGCGTTGACGATCACCACGTCCCGGGTCCGCCCGGTCAGCCGCAGCCGGCCGCCGGCGTCGAAGCGGCCCAGGTCGCGCGTGCGCACCCAGCCGTCGGTGAACACCTCGGCCGACCGCTCCGGGTCCGCCCAGTACCCGACGGCCTGCGCCGGGGTGCGGACGAACAGCTCGCCGTCGACACCGGCCGGCACGGGCACGCCGTCCGCGTCGCGGACCTCGACGCGCACCGCGGGCGGCGGCACGCCCACCGTGCCGGGCGGGTCGGCCGGGGTCGCCATCGAGATCGTGCCCGTCTCCGTCTGGCCGTAGCCGTGGAACACGACCGGTCCCAGCACGTCCAATGCCTCGCGGTGCCGGTCGTCGGTCAGCGGCGACCCGGACACGACCAGCGCCCGCAGCGTCGACAGGTCGGCGGGCGCGCGGCGCTGCCCGGCGACGAGCCTGACCAGACGTGGCACCGTGATCACGCTCGCCGACGCCCGGTGGCGGGTGATCGCGTCGGGCAGGTCGGGCCGCTCCGCGACGACCGCCGTGCCGCCCGCGGTGATGGCCAGCACGGCGTACTCGAACACGACCTGGCTCGACAGCGTCCCGAACACCAGGTGGCGGTCCAGCCGGGACGCCAGCTCGCGGATCGCGGGCGGCCACGCGGCCGGGCGCGCGGTCCACGCGGCGGTCATCGCGGCGTAGGTCTGCGCGCACGCCTTGGGCGTGCCCGTGCTGCCGCTGGTGTGGATCAGCCGCGCCACGTCGTCCGGCCGGCCGGCGCACGACACCGGACCGGCCGCGCGGGTCGCGCGCAACGAGTCGACGGTGAGCCCGCCCGTCTCGGTGACCACCGCGGCGACGTCGAGGTCGAGCAGGTGGCGCACCTGGTCGGCGGGCAGCCCCGGCCGCACACCGATCACCCTCGCGCCGACCGCGTGCGCGGCGAGGATCGTGGCGAACGCCTCCGGGTTCACGCCCAGCAGCAGCGCGACGCCGTCACCCGGGCCGAGGCCCTCGCGCCGCAGCCCGGCCGCGATCCGCGCGACCAGGTCGAGCAGCTCCGCGCCGGTCACCACGCGCGTGCCGTGTTCGAACACCGGCCGGTCCGCGGCGGCGTCGAGCACGTCGAGCACCGCGCGCGGGAACGGCTCGGTGTCACGCGCCGGCAAGGCACTCCTTCACGAACGCGGCCAGCGGCTGCTGGTGCACCGCCGGCAGGTCCCACTGGTTCTCCAGGTTCTCGGCCAGGTGGTGCGTCCCGGCGAGCGCGCCGTCGCGGTAGTAGCGCACCACCGGGTGCAGGTAGCTGGCGTCGTGGGCGTTGGCCGCGTCGTTCTCCGCCACGCGCGGGACGGTGATGTCGAACGGGTCGACGGTGTCGTGGTCGGGCCCGTACTCCAGCGTGGCGACGAACCGGTGCCCGGCCGGGCCGAGGCCGCCGTCGGCGACGTACGCGACCGGCACCTCCTCCTCGTACCGCGCCGTGCCACCGTCGACCGTCACCACGTCGCCGATCACCGCGAACTGCTGCCACAACGCGGACGACCGGTTCACCCTGGCCACCAGCGCGTCGCTGATCGCCTCCGGTGACGCGGGCAGCTCCGCCGAGGGCCACGGCACGCCGTGGTGGCGGGCGGCGAGGATGCGGTGCAGGGCGCGCACGCCGTAGCGGAAGCCGTGGATGAACCCGTTGGTGGACTTCTTGAAGTCGCGCTGCTGGGTGAGCGTGCCCGCGAAGTGCAGGCCGGGCACGGTGGTCGACTCGTAGGCGGAGGTCTGCTCGGGGAACCGGTCGTCGATCGCCAGCGCGGGCCGGCAGCCGTCGTCGAACACCGAGGCGTCGAACCGGAAGCCGGTGCACGCCACGATCCGGTCGTACTCCAGCTCCCGCAACGACTCGACCGTGCGGGCGTAGCGGAACAGGACGCGGAACCCGCCACCGGGGCGCGGCTCGATCAGCTCCACCGTGCCGTCCAGGACCGCGTTCTCCGACTTGAGCTGGTAGGTGTCGAGGAAGTTGTTGTTCACCGCGCGCAGGTGCCCGACGTAGTGCGTCTGCCACGCCAGCCGCACCGAGTGCGGCCCGGCCACGTGGATGACGGCCGCGTGCTCGACCAGGGCGTCGGCGGTCTCGAACCCCGAGTTGCCCTTGCCGATCACCAGCACCCGCAGGCCGGTGAACGACTCCGGGTCGGTGTCGAACGTGTCGTAGCGCTCGGCGTGCTCGATGCCCGGGATCGGCGGCAGGTGCAGCTGGGAGACCCCGGTCGCCACCACGACCCGGGCGGCCCGCCAGGTCCGCCCGCCGCGGTCGAGCACGGCGAACCCCTCGTCGTCGCGGGAGATCCGGGTGACCTCGGTGTCGTAGTGCACCCGCGCCCCGGTGGCCTCGGCGAAGTCGGCCAGGTAGCGGACCAGGTCGTCGGCGTCCGGGAAGTACCGGCCGCTGTAGCGGGTGAACAGCAGCCGCGGGTCGTCGGACAGCAGCGAGTTCCAGTCCATCCGCAGCCGCCGTTCCGGGTCGGTGTGCCCGGTGTGGACCTTGTTGATGGAGATGAGCGTCCGGTGCCGGGGGTAGCGGGTGAAGAACGTGCCCGGACCGGAGCCGCGTTCGAGGACGGCGTAGTCGCGACCGTCGCGCTCCAGCAGGGCGGCGAGCTGCAACCCGGCCGGCCCCGCGCCGATGATCAGGTAGTCGTGCGCCATGGGCCAGGAAGCTACGCACCGGATCTCAGAACTCTCTGAGATCGGCTGCCTACCGTCGGTGCCGTGACCGATTCCGTGGACCTCGACGCACCGCTGACCGGCGACGACCTCGTCCGTGCCGCGACGCCGCTGCCCGTGCTGGTCGGCCCCTCCGTGCGGGAGCGGGTGGAGCGGGGCCGCGAGCACCTGCGCGGCGTGCTGGCCGACGACGAACGGCCCGTCTACGGCGCGAAGACCGGGTTCGGCGCGCTCATCGGCTACGCGGGCCGTGCCGACGACGCCGACCAGTGCGACAACACCCTGGCACACCTCGGCGCGGGCCAGGGGCCCGACCTGCCCGCCGACATCGCCCGCGCGGCCCTGCTCGTGCGGACGTGGTCGCTGGCCCGGGGGTTCTCCGGGGTCTCCGCGCACGTCGTGGACGGGTTGGCGGCGATGTTCGCGACCACGTTCGTCCCGGCGATCCCGCGGCACGGCTCGGTCGGCGCGAGCGGCGACCTCATCCCGCTCGCCTACGCGACGCAGGCGCTGCGCGGCCGCGGCCACGCCTACGTGGACGGCGAGCGGATGCCCGCGGGCGACGCGTTGCGCCGGGCCGGGCTCACGCCGCTCACCCTCGACGGGCGGGACGCGCTGGCGCTGGTCAACGGCACGTCGGTGACGACCGCCGCCACGGCGCTGGCGTTGCGCGGCGTGCGCGCCTCCCACCGGGCCGTGCGGGACCTGACGTGCCTGCTCGTGGACGTCCTCGGCGCGGACCCCGGTTTCCTGGAGCCACGCCTGATCACCGCCTACGGCCACCCCGGCGCGGCCGCCGTCGCCGAGCACATGCGCGCCACGCTGGTCGGCACGATCCCGAGCGGGAAGCGCGCGCTCCAGGAGCCCTACAGCATCCGGTGCTCGCCGCAGTTGCTCGGCGCGGCCGAGGACGCGTTGCGCTACGTCGACGGTGTCGTCGCGGCGGATCTGGGCGGTGTGAGCGACAACCCGCTGTTCTTCCCGGACGACGACCTCGTGGCGCACGGCGGCAACTTCTTCGGTCAACCGGCCGCGTTCGCCGCCGACGTGCTCGCCGTGGTGACCGCGTCGGTGGGCAACCTCGCGGAACGGCAGCTGGACCTGCTGGTCGACCCGGCCCGAAACACGGGCCTGCCGCCGATGCTGGCCGCCGGGCCCGGTCGGCAGCACGGGTTGCAGGGCGTGCAGTTGGCCACGACGGCGCTCGTCGCCGAGATCCGCCGCGCGGCCGTGCCCGCGAGCACCCAGAGCCTGCCGACGAACCTGCACAACCAGGACGTGGTGCCGTTCGGGACGCAGGCCGCGCTGCGGTCCTACGACCTGGCCGAGCTGCTGCGGCTGCTGTGCGGCTCACTGGCCCTCGGCCTGCGGCAAGCCGTTCACGTGGGCGGGCGGAGGCCGACCGCGCCCCGCTGCGCCGCGCTGCTCGACGCCCTGGCCGACGCGATCCCGCCGGTCGACCCGGACCGGCCGCTGGACGTCGACGTGCGGGTGGCGGCCGACCTGGTCACCACCGGCCGGTGGTGACCAGGTCGGCCGCGGCTCCCGGCAGTGCTGACCGTGGGCGGGGCTTCCGGTACGGCTGACCGGTCGTGGGCGCGGCTCCCGGCACCGCCGACTGGTCGGCGGGAGCGGCGACCGTCACCGCCGGTCGGTCGAGGATCGGCGCGGCGGCCGTCGTCGCCGGTCCTTCTCCGCCGGCCGATCGCCGGTAACGGGGGCGGCGACGTCAGCGCCCGCCGGTGCTCAACGCCGTGCCGCCCACGGCACCGGCCGCCGGCAGCCGCAGGGTGAACCGCGCACCCTCGCCCGGGTGGCCCGCCGCCTCCACCGTCCCGCCGTGGCCGGTCACCACCTCGCGCAGCAGCGCCAACCCCAAGCCGAACCGCCGCTCCTGGTCACCGGGCCCCCGGTGGAACCGGTCGAACAGCCGCTCGGCCTCCACCTGGTCGAAACCTTCGCCCGTGTCCTCGACCGTCAGCTCAACCTGCCCGCCCCGCACCCCCAGGCGCACGTCGATCCGGCCGCCCTCCGGCGTGTGGCGCACCGCGTTGGCCAGCAGCTCGTCCACCGCGCGCCGCAACGCGGTCTCCACGCCGATCACCACCACCGGATCCGCCGGGCGCGCGACGGTCAGCGTGATCCGCCGCTCGGCCGCCCGCTCGTCCTCCGTCGCCACCGCGGACTCCGCCAGCGCGGCCAGGTCCACCGGCCGGCCGGCCGGACCCTCGGACCCCCGGCTCAGCCGCGCCGACAGCAACAGGTCGTCCACCACGTCGCCGAGCCCGCGGATGGTGCTGGCGAGCTGGTCGAGGCTGTGGCGGTGGTCGTCGGGCAGGTCCGCCGACCTGGCCCACCGCGCCAGCACCTGCGCCCGCGTGTACGCCCGCGCGATAGGGGTCCGCAGCTCGTGGCTCGCGTCCGTGACGAACCGCCGCTGCCGGGCCAGCGCCTCCGCCAGCGGCGCGACCGTGCCGCGCCCCACGCACAGCCCCAGCGCCGCCGCCGCGAGCAGCCCGCCCAGCTCCGCGATCGCCAGCGCCAGCAGCAGGTGCCGCCGGTCGGCGAGCTGGTAGCGCATGTCGAACACCGCCTGCGCGGTCCGGTCGCCCGCGCCGCGCTGGGTCAGCACCAGGTACCGCGTGCCGTTGAGCTCGAAGTCGCGCTCGACCGTCCCGCCCGACGCCCGCACCGCGTGGAGGTCGTCGTGGAGCGGGAAACCCGGCGGCACCTTCAGCGGGCCGTCGTCGAGCACGTCGTCATCGAGGAAGAACAGCCACGTGCACCCCGGAGGCGTCGACGGCGCGCCGAAGGTGGCGTTGTACCAGAGCTCGCGCTTGGCCTGGGCCACCTGCGCCGCGCCATCACGACGTAGGCGATGCCGCCGACGAACGCGACCAGCACCGTGACCGCCAGCGCCACCAGCACGCCGATCCGCAGGCGTGCCCGCCGGACGACCGCGCGTTCCGCCTCGGCCCACGATCGACTCACAGCGCCCCCAAGCGGTACCCGAGTCCTTGCACGGTCTGCACCACCGAACGGTCGATCTTGGTCCGCAGGTAGTACATGTAAGTGTCCACAATGGACGTCGCCGACGCGTCGGGGAACACCACCCGCCGCAACGACGCCCGCGTGTGCACCGTCTCCGGGTGGCTGGCGAGCACGCGCAGGAGCGTGAACTCCCGGGTGGTGAGCGGCACGCGTCCGCCGTCGGGCAGCACGACTTCCCGCTGACCCACGTCCAAGTGTCCCGCGCCGATCCGCAGCGCGTCGGCCAGTTCCGCCGACCGGCGGCACAGCGCCCGCAGCCGCGCGCTCAGCTCGTCCAGGTCGAACGGCTTGACCAGGTAGTCGTCCGCACCCGCGTCGAGCCCGTCGATCCGGTCGTGCACGGTGCCCAGCGCGGTCAGGATCAACGCCCGCGCCCGCACCGACCGCGCGCGCAGCCGCACCAAGAGGTCCAGCCCGTCCAGCGCGGGCAGGCCGCGGTCGATGACCACCACGTCGTACGGGCGGGTGAGCGCCAGGTGCAGGCCCCGGTGCCCGTCCAGTGCGACGTCCACGGTGTACCCCTCGCCGCGCAGCGCGGCGGCCAGCAACTCCACGAGTTCGCGGTCGTCCTCGACCAGCAGCAACCGGAAGCAGTGGGCCGGCCAGGATCCGGGGTCACCCTGCACGTCGACCAGAATCCCACTTCCGGGGGTGCGGTCAACGTGATGCGACCGCCTGCCATCGGGGTTCCGCCGCTTGCGTCCCAGATGGTCCGTTCCGCGCTGTTTGCTACGACGCGATACCTAGAACTACTATGCCTTGCACATCTAGGGTACGCCGTCGGGGAGGTCGTCGTGAAGGTCGCCAAGGATCTCGTGGCCGCCTCGGCGACGCCGATGGTGCTGGGCATCCTCGCCGAGGAGGACAGCTACGGCTACGCCATCCTCCGGCGGATCAACGAGCTGTCCGGCGGCGAGCTGGACTGGACCGAAGGGCTGCTCTACCCGTTGTTGCACCGGCTGGAGCGCCTCGGTCACGTCGAGTCGAGCTGGCGTTCGGTCGCGGGGGAGCGGCGGCGCAAGTACTACCGCATCACCCGCGGCGGGCTGGCCGAGCTGGCCGAGCAGCGACGCCAGTGGGACACGGTCGTGGGCGCGCTCAAGGAGATCTGGCCCGACCGGCCTCAGCCGTTGACCACGTTCCCCCGGGGAGGCTTCGCATGACCGACGACCAGGACGGGCTGGAGGCGCAGTTCGCCCAGTGGCGCCACTACGTGCAGCGCCGGCGCGAGCTGCGGCAGGCCGACGCGGACGAGCTCGAGGACCACCTGCGCGGCTCGGTGGACGACCTGATGGCCGCCGGGCTGCGCGCCGACGAGGCGTTCCTGGTGGCGGTCAAGCGCATGGGCAGCCTCGACGAGCTGTCCCGCGAGTTCGCCCGCGAGCACTCCGAGCGGTTGTGGAAGCAGCTCGTGCTGACCGGCGGGCCGGACGGCCCGGTCACCCGGTCGCGGCGGGACCTGGTCGTGATGGTGGGCTGCGCGCTGGGCGCGGCGGCGTCGGTGAAGGTGCCGGAGCTGCTCGGCGCGAGCCTGGCCGACGGCAGCACCTTCTACCCGCTCAACGCCGGCCTGCTCGTGCTGCCGTGGCTCGCGGGTTTCCTGGCGTGGCGGCGTCGTGCCCCGGTCGGGCTGATCGGCGTGCTGGTGGCGTTGTTCGGGCTCGGCGCGGTGGGCGCGAACGTCCACCCGCTCACCGCGCAGTCCCAGTCGATCGTGCTGACCAGCCTGCACCTGCCCATCGCCCTGTGGTTCGCGGTCGGCGTGGCCTACGCGTCCGACGACCCGCGCGCCTCGCGCCGCTGGATGGACTTCATCCGCTTCACCGGCGAGTGCTTCATCTACTACGTGCTGATCGCCCTGGGCGGCGGTGTGCTGGTCGGGTTCGTGTTCGGCACGTTCGAGGCGATCGGCGTCTCGCCGGAGACGGTGATCTCGCAGTGGGTGGTGCCGTGCGGTGCGGCGGCCGCGATCGTGGTGGCGGGGTGGCTGGTCGAGGCCAAGCAGGGCGTGGTCGAGAACATCGCGCCGGTGCTGACGCGCCTGTTCACGCCGCTGTTCACGGTGGTGCTGCTGGCGTTCCTGGTCACGTGGGGCGTCACCACCGGCGGGATCGACGTGGAGCGGGAAGCGCTGATCCTGTTCGACCTGCTGCTGGTCGTGGTGCTGGGCCTGCTGCTCTACTCCGCCTCGGCCCGCGACCCGCTGGCCCCGCCCGGCGTGTTCGACCGGCTCCAGCTCGCGCTCGTGGTCAGCGCCCTGGTCATCGACGTGCTGGTGCTGGTGGAGATCACCGGCCGGATCAGCGAGTTCGGCACCACGCCCAACAAGGCGGCGGCGCTGGGCGAGAACGTGGTCCTGCTGGCCAACCTGGCCTGGTCGGCCTGGCTGATGCTGGGCCTGGTCCGCCGCCGCACGCCGTTCGCCGCCCTGGAGCGCTGGCAGACCGCGTACCTGCCGGTGTACGCGGTGTGGGCGTGGGTGGTCGTGCTGGTCTTCCCGCCGGTGTTCGGCTACCTCTGACCGACGTCCCCGCGGACACCGGGCACGGCTGATCCCCAAGCGTCGCCGTGCGTGGCGCAGCGCGCGCTGCCGCGTCGAGGTGCCCGCGGTGGTCGACCCGGGTGATCAGCGTTGCGCCGAACGGGTGGGATCCCGGTGCCGTCCGACACCGGAATCCCACCCTCGTGTCCACTTTCGTGTCCATTGTGGAGCGCGTACCGCGATCATTTCCGAAATGTGTGGACCCCACGTTTTCCGCATCCGTCCCCAGGCCCGCGCGACGGCCGCCGAACGCGAATTCCTCCGCCGGACTGCGTCATCTGACCTTGCGCCGGACCGGCGAGTCCGAACGCCCGGGGAAAACGCCACGAGTCCGTCACACTGCTTTACGCTGACGGCAAGCGGGCGCTCGAGCGGGAGGGCGGATGAGCGGCGAGGCGGTGCACGGCTCGGCCGACGACCCGGTCCGAGTCGCCGTGCACCGGACCATGGTGGTCGTGGACATCGAGCGGTTCAGCGACCACGGCCGGACGAACCCGAACCGGCTGGTCGTCCGCCAGGCGCTGTACCGGGCCATGGAGGCCGCGTTCACCGACATCGGCGTGGACTGGACCTCGTGGCTGCGCCAGGACCGCGGCGACGGGATCCTCGTGCTCGTGCCACCGGAAGTGGCGAAGAGCCTCTTCGTGGAACGCCTGCCGACGGCCCTGGCCGCGCACCTGGACGAGCACAACAGCAGGCACGAGCCGCCGGAGCGCATCAGGCTGCGCGTCGCCGTGCACGCCGGTGAGGTCTACCCCGACGGTGACGGCGTGGTCGGCCACGCGGTCAACCACGTGTGCCGGCTGGTCGACTCCGACCCGCTGCGCCGCGCGCTCGCCGACGCGCCCGGCGCGGTCGCCCTGATGGTCTCGGACTGGTTCTTCGAGGAGGTCGTCCGGCATTCGCTCGCGGTGGACGCGCGACGATTCCGCAGCGTCGAAGTGGTCATGAAAGAGACCGATTCGACCGCGTGGGTCCACACCGGGCCGGAAGTGCCCGAACCGCGCCGCGCGGAAACGGTGCGCAATGCCGTCCGCGACCGCGGGAAAACCGCGGCCGACCTGTGGCGGGCCTCCGCCGACTCGGTGCGGCGGCTGGGCAGCCGCCGCACCGCCTACCCGGTGGACCTCAGCATCGCCGAACTGCACGACCGCGGCCTGTACGTGCCCGCCGCGTTCGCCAAGACCGGGCACGGCGACCGGCGGTTCGCCGTCGACGACATCGCGGCCGAGGTCGCGGGCAACGGCTCGGTGCTCATCCTGGGCGAGCCGGGCAGCGGCAAGAGCGTCGCCGCCTACGCGGTGCTGCGACGGCTGCGCGACTCCACGCCGGCGCTGGCCGTGCGCGCCTCCGAGCTGCGCCGCATGATCGCCGCCCACGCGCAGCACCCGCCACCCGACACCGGGCCGGGCGGCTCACCCCGCCCGGCGCTGCTGATCGACGGGCTGGACGAGAGCCTCGGCGAGTTCGACTCGCCCGCGGACCTGTCCGAGCTGCTCCGCCAGGCGCGGGAGAGGTTCGCCGTCGTCGTCACGTGCCGCCACCGGGAGTTCGAGGACAACCTCGCGCCGTCGATGGACGGCGACACGTTCGACTCGATCTACGCCATCGGCGGGTGGACCCTCGACGACCACTTCACCGACTTCGTCCGCCGCCTGGTCGCGGGCGGGCTGCTGCCGTCGGACCGCCTGCTCGACCTCGTGCGCGGCTCACCCGACCTGTCGAGGATGGTCACCCGGCCGCTGTACGCGCGGATGGTCACCTTCCTCGGGCACGAAGGGCTGTCCGACGTCGGCAACGTGTCGGCCCTGTACGCGGAGTACATCGACCGGCTCGCGGCCGTCAGCGACGCCGCCCTCGCCCGGGCCGGCTGCGCCCGCGCGGGCGCGTCGATCGAGGTCTGGATCGACGCCGCGTGGCTGGTGTTCCAGCGCGCGGCGATCCACGAGGACCGCTTCGACTTCGGCGCCGTCAGCGCGCTGCTCTCCTCCGGCCGCGCCGAGTCGGCCCGCTGCACCCAACGCGCGCTCAGCCAACTGTGCAACCGGTGGCGGTCGTCCGGGCGGGTGTGGGGCAGCTTCATCCACTACTCGTTCTTCGAGTACCTGGTGAGCAGGCACTACGTGCGCGAGATCGAGGCCGCGCTGACCTCCGGAGAGGTCGGCCGGCTCGCCGCGTGCCTGCACGTGGACCCCACGCCGGAGGTGCGCCACTTCCTCGTGGACGAGCTGCGCATCACGCCCGTGCCGGGTCTCGGCGACGTGCTCGAAGCCGCGTTCCGCCACGTCCGCTCGGCGGGCGACGACGTGGCCCGCGTCCGCGTCACCGGCAACCTCGTGGCCTACCTGCTGTCGCGGGCCGCACCGGACGGTCGGGCCGCGCTGTGGCGGCTGTTCCACGACGAGGACGACATCTTCCTCGAACAGGCAGTGCTGTGGGGGCTGTGCCACCTCGGCGACCGGGAGGCGTTGCGGATCTTCGTGGACCGGGGCCGCGAGTCGACCGAGTGGCGCGCCTGGAACCGCGGCTACCTCATGTACTACTACGGCGACATCGACCACCGCGAGGAACCGCCGCACGTCGACTCGGACAAGCTGCGCGGCTGGACCCGCACGCGGGAGCGCACGATCGCGTTGATGACCGCGCCGGACTACCCGCACCGCATCGCCGCCGCCCGGCGCTACCTCGACCTCTACACGTTCTACGACTACGCCATCTGGCGGGAGGAAGCGTTGGCGGAGCAGGACGGCCGCGCGTTGCGCGCCGCGGAGACGGCGTTGCTGCGCGACCCGGACCTCGACCCGACCCTGCTGCGCGAACTCGACGCCATGCGGAAGCTGGTGGCGCCGACCGGGCCGTGACGCGGCGCGGGGTCAGCGCGTCGCGGCCGCGCCGGTCGTGGGCGGCAGCAGCTCCCGCACCCGGTGTTCCGGGAACCCCGCCTCGACGAGCGCGGCCTCGGACTTCTCGCACGTGGCCCACACGTCGTGCTCGGTCATCCGACGCCCGGCGCCGTCCTCCATCGCCAGCCCCAGCTCCGCGCCGAGCGCGGCCTCCACCCGCGCGCCCCGGCTGAACTCCCACCCGTCGGCCAGCACGATCCGGGTCACGTGCCCCCGGATGATCCGCTCGCACAGCACGTCGTAGCCCGGCTGGTCCAGGCCGTCGATGTCGAACTCCGACGGGTTGATCACGCTGCGGCCGGGGTAGCGCGCCCTCGTCCGGGTCGCGGCCGCACGGGCGTCGGCGCGGTTGGGCTCCAGCACGTCCCGCACCCACCGGTGGACCAGCTGCGCCCGCAGCACCGCGCGGTCGAACTGCGACGCCGCCAGCATCAGGTCCAGCTCGCGGCGGCCCGAGCTGACGGCGCACGCGACGTAGACCGCGTCCCTCAGCTCGATGGACGCGAACGCCTGGAGTGCGGCGGACAACGCGGGCTTGTGCATGCGTCACTCCTCCCTCGCCGGACGGCGTCCGACGATCACGATGGCACGGCCCACCCGCCGCCCGGCGCGGACACGCCGGCGCGGTCCGAGCGCGGTAACCTCCCGGGTGGCAGGCACTTCGCGCTGCCACCTCACCGGAACCCGCGCGGTCGGCGCACCACCGCGTCGGGCACCCGCCGGGATCGGCCCGGCACAACTCCACGCACGGAAGGTGGGCCGTTCATGGCCGGTGAATCCCCCGAGCGCGGCCGGTGGATCTGCGTCGACGGCGTCGAGGGCGTCGGCAAGACGACGATCGCCCGCGCGTTGGCCGACGCGTACGGCGCGCACCTGGCGCCGGAGTTCTCCGCGGCGTCGTTCGGGCGGGCGCTGGCCGACGCGGTGCGCGAGACCCCGCACCTCATCGCCGCCAGCGGGATCGGGCAGTCGTTGGTGTTCCTGGGCGACTTCTACGAGGTGCACGCCTCCGCGGTCGCACCGCTGGTCGCCGCTGGCGCCACGGTCGTCAGCGATCGCGGGTACCTGAGCAAGTACGCCTACCAGGACGTCGTGCTCGGCGCGGACCTCGGCGAGACCGCCGCCCGGGAGCTGCTGGACGGCGTGTTCCGCCACCTCCCCACCCCGGACCTGACCCTGCACCTGGTGGCGCCCCGGGGCGTGCTGCGGGAACGGCTCGTGGCGCGCGACGGGTACTGCGACGACGCGCGCCTGGCCTTCATGGAACGAGCCCACCGCGCCGCCTTACGCCGGTCGGCCGGGACGCCCGCGCTGCGCGTGACCACCATCGACGCGGGCCGGTCACCGCGGGCCGTCCTGTCCGACGCCGTGGCGGCCGTGGCCGCGCTCGGCCCGCCTACTCGTCATAGCCGAACTCCCTGACCCGTGCGCGCACCTCGCGGCTGAACAGGGCCTGGGACAACAGGTCCCGGTACTTCACGCCCTCGCGCGTCAGCGTCACGCGGTCCGGGCCGACCTCGCCCAGCCCCAGCTCCGCGAACAGCGCGAACTCGTCCGCGAACCGCGTCACAGGGTCGAAGTCGAGCACCTCGCGCGCCCACCCGCGGTCCAGCGCCATCAGGTTGAGCGCGGTCGCCTTGCGCTGCCGCTCGTCGTCGGACATGACGAAGCCGTCGGTGACCGCCGTGCCGCCCGCGCCGATCCGGTCCACGTAGGACCGCAGCACCGAGCCGCGCGAGCGGACCGAGTAGCCGTTGCGCAGGTCGGCCTCCCACAGGTAGCTCCGCGCGCCCGCGCCCAGGCCCAGCACGTTGCGCAGCCCCCAGTGGTTCACCTTCTGCCGGTACCCGCCGCCGTCGCGGACCCACCGGACGTGCGTCTCCTGGCGGTACCCGGCCTCGCGCAGCACGTGGTCCGCGGTCTCGTAGCGCCGGTACAGGGTCGCGCCGTCCACGGACGAGTAGCCGAGCTTGTGGTAGCCGGTGAACGGCCGGAGCGTGAGCGGGTAGGCGCACACCGTCGGCGGGGCCAGTGCGGCGACCCGCCGCAGCGAGTCCAGCCACCCCTCGTCGGTCTGCCCGGCCAACCCGTAGATCAGGTCCACGCACACGTCGGTGAAGCCCACGGCCAGCGCCTGCTCCAGCAACGACAGCCCGGCGCTCGCGGGCCGTCGCCTGCCCAGGCCGCGCACCTCACCGTCGACCATCGACTGGTAGCCGAGGTTGATCCGGGTGAACCCGACCGCGCGCAGGTCGCGCAGCCCGGCCGCGTCGACCGTCGCCGGGTCCACCTCCAGGGCGGTCTCCGGCGGCGGCCGGTCCGGGTCGGTCGAGAACCGGTCCAGCAGGGATCGGAGGAGTCGTTCCAGTTGGGCGGGCGCCATGATGGACGGGGTGCCGCCGCCGACGTAGAGGGTCGTGACGTCCTTGCGGTCGGTCAGCCCGGCCAGGCCCGCGGCCTCGGCCAGCACCGCGTCGACGTAGCCGTCCAGGTCGGCGTTCGGGTCCGCGACGGCGTAGAGGTTGCAGAACCGGCAGATCTGGCGGCAGAACGGCACGTGCACGTACAGGTTCAGATCGGTGAACCGGCGCAGCGAACGGGCGATCAGGTCCGGTACGGCCGCCGCGGTCGGTTCGTCGAACGGCCGGTAAGCCTGCCGGGGCGGGTAGGAGTAGACGTAGTCGGCGCGCGTGTCCGCGGCGATCGACTCGGTCAGCCGGGTGCGGGTGGAAGGCTCGTCCACTACTATCCGCATGGAATCCTCGCCGGGTCAGAAGCGGATGTTGCCCTGGCTTATCTCGTGCAGGAAGTTCCGGGTGTTCGGCGACAGCTCTTCCGGCATCGCGGCGAGTTCGTCCACGTCGTGGTAGCCGCAGTTGTCGTGGATGTGGTGCTCGAGCACGCGCGGTTCGCCGGCCGTGATCTGGGCGAGGAACCACGTGTAGACCATCGTGCGCCCGTTTTCGACGAACGTGCGCGTACCGAGATTCCGGTCGACGGTGACTTCGACGCCCATCTCTTCCCGCAGTTCTCGGACCGCGGTGGTCCGGGGATCCTCGCCGGGATCGAGCTTGCCACCAGGTATTTCCCATTGTTGCAGGTCAGGTGTGTTCCGGTGGAGCAGCAGCACGCGGCCGCGGTCGTCGGTGATCACGCATCCGGCCAGTTGCACCTCTTGCATGGAATACCCTCCCGGTCGTCCCCTCGGCGGCAGAGGTTAGCGGGTCAGCGCGGTCGGCAACGGCGGAAGTGCCAGTGAACCACATCTTCGAGTGAACCCACTACGCCGTTCCGAAATGTTGTGGCGCAATCGCCCGCAATATTGCGGACGACTCGGACCGGTGGGGCGATCGGTTGCTGCCGAATGGATCGCCGGACCTGGGTGGCGGGTCGGTTCGGGTACCGTCGGCCATTCGGACCGGAATAGTCGCCGAACACCTGTGGGGTTGGTCGTGAGGATTATCGTGTCCGGCTTGACCGCAGCCGGGAAGACGACCCTGTGCCGCCGTTTGGCGGCCGGCCTGGGCCTGCCGTTCCTGAGCGCGTCCCGGATACTGGCCGAACACCTGTCCGACGCGGGCGCGGAATGGACGCCGCAACTCGACGAGAAGCGCACGGAATTGTCGGTGGAACGTGCGGTCGACGCGGCGGTGCGCAGCGCCCTGCGCGAGCGCGACGCGGGGGTGTTCGACTCGTGGGGCCTGCCCTGGTACTCCGACGAGCCGGCGATCCGGATCTGGCTGGAGTCCGACCGCGCCAGCCGCCTGCGCAAGTGCCACGTCTCGTACGTGCAGCGGGGTGCGCCGAAGACCTCCGAGGAATGCGCCTCGATCCTGGACGCCAAGGACGCGAAGAGCCGCGCGGTGTTCCTGGCCAACTGGGGGTTCGACCTGTTCACCGACCGCCGCCCGTTCGACCTGGTCGTGGACTGCTCGGCGCAGATCCCGGAGGCGACCGTCGAGCAGGCCGAGCTGGGCGCGCGGGCGACCTACCGGGCCGTGGTCACGGCCCTGGTCGACCGGGGCCTGCTGGGCGCGGACCTCGCGGACGCCGGACCGGTGGGCGGCGGTGGGCCGGTGGTGGAGTGGCGGCGGTGAGCGGTGCTCGGGCGGGACCGCCGGGTGGTGGCCCCGCCCACGGGTCGCGTCACGGCGTCCAGCGGACCTCGGGGTTGACCCGGCCGGACCAGTTGAAGACCGCCATGTTGTCCCAGCCGTTGCCGCTGTGGTCGATGTCGGCGGGGTCCCAGCCGTTGCCGGGGACGGCGTACCAGGTCGGCTCCCAGTAGAAGACGCCGATGGCCCCGGCGTTGCGCGCGGTGTTCTGCACGTGGGCGAAGTTGGTGGCCTGGCCCGTCCACGTCAGCGGGTAGCCGTCGCACCCGGTGGTGATGGAGTTGCCCGTGCTGTCGGCGTTGCCGTTGGTGAACGGGTAGGCCGTCTCGGCGAGCACGACGTTCTTGCCGTACCGCGTGCGCACGTCGGAGATCACGTTGTAGAGGTTGGCCAGCGTGCCGTGCCACATGCAGTAGTACGACAGGGCGGTGATGTCCCAGGCGACGCCCTTGGACCTGATGCCGTCGTAGAACCAGCGGGCGTGGTCGAGGCTGTCGGCGTTCGCCGTGTGGACCATGACCTGGGTGCCGCCGTTGCACGCCTTGGTGGCGTTGTAGCCGGCCTTGAGCAGCAGGCTGAGGTTGGTGAAGTCGTTGTTCACGACCTTGCCGTCGTTCCACAGCATGCCGACGTTGATCTCGTTGCCGATCTGCACGCTGTCAGGCGTGGTGCCCTGGGCCTTCAGGCTGGTGCACACGTCGAAGGTGTGGTTGTAGACGTCGGTCTGCAACTGGCCGATGCCGTGGTCGGCCCAGGCGGCGGGCTTGTACTGCTTGCCCGGGTCGGCCCACGTGTCGGAGTAGTGGAAGTCGACCAGCAGCTTGAGGCCCCTGGCCTTCACGGCCTTGGCGTAGGCCAGCACCTTCGCCTTGTTGTTGTAGCCGCTCCTGGGGTTGTGCCAGACCCGCAGCCGGATGTAGTTGACGCCCGCGCCCTTGAGGATGTCGAGCGGGTCGCGGGCGACACCGGCCGCGTCGTAGTACTTCGCCCCGAGGTCCAGCGCGCGCTGCGCGGTCGAGACGTCGGCTCCGAGCATGGTCAGCGTGCCGGCCGCGGACACGGTCGGGGTGAGCGCGGTGAGCGGCAGCACGGCGGTCGCCAGGGCCAGGACGGCCCGGGCCGCCCGGTGGGATCCGGACATCCGATCTCCTTTGATCGACGGTCGGTGCGGCGGCGGAGGACTGTGAACGTGCACAGCGTCCACTCCGAGTCCAGTCCCCGTCCAGAGCGGCTGTCGAGACTTCGGGTTGTCACCGCCTCACGAGAAAGGGGACACGATGCACCGCTGGCGATTTCGCCCGCTCCGACGCCCGGTCGCCGTGGCCGCGGCACTGGCCGTGGCAGCGGCACTGGCGGCGGCTCCGGCTGCCGCGTCACCAGGGCCCGACCGACCGACCCGCATCGCGGCCGGCGGCTTCGTCGCCGACCCGGGCGTGGTCGACCTGGGCCACCGGGTCACGGTCGGCGAAGTGGTGATCCGGGCGGCGGCGACCCCGCCGGAGTCGTTCTGCTACGTGAGCGTGGTCTGGCCGCAGATCGGCGCCGACCGGACGGCCACCGGCACCTGGTCGCTCGACTGCCGCAGCCTGGCGAACCCGAGCCTGCCCGCGCCGGACATCGAGTTCGTCCTGATGGACGTGCGCGTCTTCCAGGGCGAGTACAACCCGTACCTGCCCGGCACGGAGGTCTCGCACAAGTCGTGCTCGTCCGGCCGGACCACCCCGTCGTGCTCCAGCACGACACCCGGCCCCCTGATGTTCGGCGTCCCGTACTACACCAGGCTGGACGTCGCCGTGACCCTCCGGGGCGGCACCTCGCCGGTCGGCGCGTTCGTCACCGACGCGGTCCGGCTCACCTGACCGACCGTCCCGACGCGACAGTCCACACCGGGGTCAACGAGGGGTGGTCGCGGTGAGGCGGGCGAGGAACTCGGCGTTGTCACCGGTCTTGCGCAGGCCGTCGAGCAGCACGTCGATCGCGTCCTCCTGACCCGCCAGGACGCGGCGCAGCAGCCGGGTGGCGACGCCCTCGCCGGGCGTGAGCAGGAGGTCGTCGCGGCGGGTGCTCGACTGGTGGACGTCCACGGCGGGGAAGACCCGCCGTGCGGCGCTGCGGCGGTCCAGCCGCAGCTCGGCGTTGCCGGTGCCCTTGTACTCCTCGAACAGCAGCGTGTCGCCCGCGGAGCCGGTGTCGACCAGCGCCGTGGCGATGACGGTGAGCGAACCACCGCCCTCGACGTTGCGCGCCGCGCCCAGGAACCGCTTGGGCGCGGTGAGGGCGCCGGCGTCCACGCCACCGGACAGGGTCCGCCCGCCGGTCGGCGCGGCGAGGTTGTAGGCGCGGCCCAGCCGGGTCGCGGAGTCCAGCAGCACCACCACGTCGCGGCCCAGCTCGACCAGTCGCTTGGCCCGTTCGAGGGCCAGCTCGGCGAGCGCGGTGTGGTCGCGGGGCGGGTGGTCGAACGTGGCCGCGAGGACCTCGGCCGGCACGGCCCGCGCCAGGTCGGTGACCTCCTCCGGGCGTTCGCCGACCAGGACCAGCATCAGGTGGCACTCCGGGTGGTTCTTGGCGATGCCGTGCGCGATCGACCGCAGCACGGTCGTCTTGCCCGCCTTGGGCGGTGCGACGACCAACGCGCGTTGTCCTTTGCCCAGGGGCATCAGCAGGTCGATCACGCGCGTGGTCAGCTCGTGCGGCTCGGTCTCCAGCCGCAGCCGCTCGTCCGGGTGGGTGGGCACCAGGTCGGTGAACCCCCGCCTGGTGGGGGAGTGGCGCGGGTGCGCGCCGTTGACGGCCTCGACCGAGACCAGCGACGGCGCCTTGCCGCCGCGGGGCGCGGGCGCGACCCGGCCGTGCACCTCGTCGCCGCGCCGCAGGCCGTGCTCGGCCACCAGGTGCGGCGCGACCGCGACGTCGTGCGGTCCGGGCAGGTAGCCGTCGACGCGCAGCACGGCCCGGCGGTCCACCAGGTCGAGGACGCCGGAGGTGAGCCGGGTGTCGGGAATGTCGTTGTGGTTCAAGGGTTTCTCCCTGATTTCGGGAATGGTGGGATGCGCGGCGCAGCCGCGGTGACGACCCGGTGACACGTCGGGGAAGGCTGTGCGAGCCACGTCCGGTCGGTCCGGGGATTTCGCGAGACTCCGTGGGTGGGGCCGAGCCGCCTGCGTCCACGGGAACGAGATGTCGTGCAGCATAGCCGCCGCTGGGCACGACGCGCAAGCCTGTCCGATGTGGACAGGCGGTGACCAGGGCCGTCAGGCGGGCGGCGGCGCGGTGCTGGCGCGCACCACCAGGCGGGTCGGCACCAGGGTGGTGCCCGGCTTGGTGCGCCGGTGGTGGACCTGGCGCAGCACGCGTTCGACGCAGCGGCGGCCGACCTCGGTGAAGTCCTGGTGGACCGTGGTCAGCGGCGGGATGAAGGAGGTGCCGTCGGGGATGTCGTCGAACCCGACCACGCTGATGTCGCGCGGCACGACCCGGCCCTTCTCGTGGAACGCCCGCAGCAGGCCCAGCGCCATCTGGTCGTTGGCCGCGAACACGGCCGTGCAGCCCGGCTCGTCGGCCAGCTCCAGCCCGGCCCGGTACCCGGAGTCGGCCGACCAGTCGCCGCGCCACATCCGGGGCACTTCCAAGCCCTCCTCGGCCAGCGCGTCCCGCCACGCCTCGGCCCGGCGTTCGGCGGCGTAGGAGTCCTCGGGGCCGGCGACGTGCCAGACGGTGCGGTGGCCGAGGTCGAGCAGGTGGCGCACGGCCTGGCGCGCGCCGTCGGCCTGATCGGTGTCCACGACGGTGTAGCGGTCGCCGCCGTTGGAGTCCACGACCACGGCCGGGATGCCCAGCGGGAGGGTCATCGTGGCGGCGTCGAGGAGGTGGACCTCCATGATCACGATGACCGCGTCCACGGCGAGCTCGCCCAGCCGGGTGAACGCGCCGAGCACGCCGTCC
This sequence comes from Saccharothrix sp. S26, assembly GCF_021390395.1. Lineage (GTDB taxonomy): Bacteria > Actinomycetota > Actinomycetes > Mycobacteriales > Pseudonocardiaceae > Actinosynnema. The sequence goes on along the minus strand of NZ_JAJUWT010000005.1, from coordinate 69,817 downwards.
TGGGTCGGCACGGCCACCGGGATCAGCGTGATGGCGTAACCCTCGTGCGCGGCGTGGTCCACGATGGCCTCCAGGGTGCGGCTGTTGCCGACCGTGGAGAGCGTGAAGAGGATGACGCCGATGGTGCGGAACTCGCCGTACTTCAGGGCGCGCGCCGCGCTGTTGGGCCGGTAGCCCAGGCGGCGCATGGCGTCGAGCACCTGCTCGCGCGTGGAGCCCACCACGCTGGGGTGGCCGTTGGACACCCGGGACACGGTCTGGGCCGACACGCCGGCCAGGCGGGCCACGTCGGCCATGGACACCCGGCGGGCGGGTGCGCGCCGGGTGGCCGGCGGCCGGGGCGTCCCGGACGTGGACTCCGCTGTCACGTCTAGGGCTCCTTCCCCCGGCGGCCGTCTTGACGCGGTGCCACTATAGCCCGTGCGCGCCGATCGTTGTTTGCGCAAACATTCCGTCATGCCTCCGTGTGGCCCAGCAGCGGTCCGGGCACGAACCGGGCGGTGGGCTCGGTCAGCGCCGCCAGCTCCAGCACGACCAGCTCGTTGCCGCGGGCGCGCAGCACCGGGCCCGGCACGTACAGCGTGCGCTGCGGGCCGCGCGAGGAGTACCGGCCGAGGCCGAAGCCGTTGACCCACACCACGCCCCGACCCCAGCCACCGGTGTCGAGGTGGAGGTCGGCCGGCTGGTCGAGGTCGAACCGGGAGCGCAGGAACACCGGGCCGCCGACCGGTCCCGTGACCGGAGCGGTGAGGTCGTGGTCGGCCCACGCCGGCGGCGGGGTGTCCAGGGCCAGCGGCAGGACTTCCCACCCGGTCAGCGGGCGGCCGTCGAGGGTCGCCTCGCCGATCAGGCCCTTCGGCTCGCCGATGCGCGGACCGTAGTTCACCCGACCGTGGTCCTCGACCAAAACCGTCAACGCGCCGACGGCGCGGTGCAGCCCGAGCGCGCGCTGGTGGTGCTCGCGCAGCAGGGCGCCGACCGGCTGGTGGTCCAGGAACACCGTGGCGTGGTCGCGCACCTCGCCGAAGCACAGCACGGCCGGGCCGGGGGCGTCGACCCGCGTGGTCGCCAGCGCCAACCGCGGCGCGCCGTCCAGCTCGTCCAGCGTTGGCACGGTGTCGTGGCGCTGCCAGCCGTCCCACCGCCCCGCCACCTCCAGCAGGCCGACGGGGTCGGCCAACGCCGCGGTGAACGTCGGGGCCGGTCGCGCCGGGGGCGGCGGTTCGCCGGGCACGTCGTGGTAGCGGGCGATCACCTCGCGGAACGCGTGGTACTTCGCGGTCGGGTTGCCCGCCTCGTCCAGCGGCGCGTCGTAGTCGTAGGACGTGATGGTGGGCTGGTAGGTGCCCTTGTCGTTGGCGCCGCTGGTGAACCCGAAGTTCGTGCCGCCGTGGAACATGTAGAAGTTGACCGACGCGCCCGCGGCGAGCAGGGCGTCGAGCTCGGCCGCGCTGTCGGCGGCCGAGGTGGTGTGGTGGTGGCTGCCCCAGTGGTCGAACCAGCCGTTCCAGAACTCCGCGCACATCAACGGCCCGGTCGGCTGGTGGCGGCGCAGCGCGGCCAACCGCTCGGTGGCGCGCGACCCGAAGGACGCGGTCCGGTGCAGCCCTTCCAGGCTCCCCGCCTCGAGCATCGCGTCGGTCGGCTGGTCGATGGTCGTCAGCGGCACGGTGATGCCGGCGTCGCGGGTGTGCTCGGCCAACGCCTTGAGGTAGGTCTTGTCGTCGCCGAACGCGCCGTACTCGTTCTCGACCTGCACCAGGATGACCGGCCCGCCGTGCTGGACCTGCAACGGCGCGACGACCTCGTAGACGCGGTCGAGGTAGGCGCGCACCGCGGCCAGGTACTTGGGCTCGGTGCGCCGCACGCCGACCTCCGGGTCGCGGAACAGCCACGCGGGCAGGCCGCCGTTGTCCCACTCGGCGCAGATGTAGGGGCCGGGCCGGACGATGGCCTTCATCCCCGCGTCGGCGACCAGCCGCAGGAACCGGCCGAGGTCGAGCCCGCCGGTGAGGTCGAAGGTGCCCGGGTCGGGCGCGTGGGCGTTCCAGGCGACGTAGGTCTCGATCGTGTTCAGGCCCATGCGCCGGGCCTTGTCGATCCGGTCGGCCCACTGGTCGGGGTGCACGCGGAAGTAGTGCAGCGCGCCGGACAGGATGCGGAACGGCCTGCCGTCGAGCAGGAAGTCCCGCTCGCCGATGCTGAACTCGGGCACGGGGGTGGGTGGTCCTTCCGGGTGGGCACGGGTGCGTGCGGGTGTGGTGGCGGGACGGCCGGTCCGGGCCGCCCCGCCGTCGGGTCAGCCGGTCGTGACCGTGAAGCCCTGCTGGTTGCCGTAGTCGACCAGCGCCTTCTGCCAGTCGGCCAGCGCGGGGTCGAGCGCGGTGCCGCCCGCGTAGGCCTTGCCGACCGTGTCGCCGAAGATGCTGTTGGCGTAGAGCTGGTAGGGCAGGTAGCTCCAGCCCGGCACGACCTGGCCCGCGGCGGCGGTCAGGACCTGGTTGATCTGCTGGCCGCCGAAGTACTCCGACGCCTTGTCCTTGAAGGCGGGCGAAGCCAGGTCGGCCTTCGTGGCGGGGAAACCGCCGCTCTCGAGGAACGGCTTGACGCCGTTGCCGTTGTTGAGCCAGCGCACGAACGCGGCCGCGAGCGCGGGGTTGGCGCTCTGCTTGAGCACGGACTGGCCGCCGCCGCCGTTCTCCGCGGTGATCGGCGTTGCGCCGTCGTAGGTCGGCATCGGCGCGACGGCCCACTTGCCGGCGCCGTCCTTGACCGAGGACTCCAGCACGCCGGGCATCCACGCGCCGGTCACCAGGGTGGCGATGGTGCCGTCGCCCAACGCCTTGTACCAGGCGTCGGACCAGCCGGGGATCGACGAGACCAGCTTCTTCTCGACGAGCTGGTTCCAGGTCGAGGTCCACTTCTTGACGCCGTCGTCCTGGAGGTCGACCTTGACGTTCTTGCCGTCGGTGGTGAACGGCTTGGCGCCCGCCTGCCACATCATGCTGGTGGCGAAGCCCGCGTCACCGGTGTCGGAGGTGATGTACTTGGTCGGGTCCGCGGCGTGCAGCTTCTCCGCCGCGGCCACGTACTCGGCCCAGGTCTTGGGGACGGTGATGCCGTGCTGGTCGAACAGTTGCTTGTTGTAGAACAGGGCCATGGGGCCGGAGTCCTGGGGCAGGCCGTAGAGGCCGCCACCGACCTTGACCGAGTTCCAGGTGGAGGGGGTGTAGTCGTCCTCGAACGCCTGGAAGCCGTACTGGCCGAGGTCGACCAGTGAGCCGGTCAGGGCGAACTGGGGCAGGGCCTGGTACTCGATCTGGGCGACGTCGGGCGCGCCGGAGCCCGCTTTGATGGCGTTCTGGAGCTTGGTGTAGTGGTCGTTGCCGGTGCCGGCGTTGACGTAGTTGACCTTGACGTTCGGGTACTCCTGCTGGAACGCCTCGACCTGGGCCTTGGCGGAGGGGGTCCAGCTCCAGTAAGTGATCTCGCCGCCGGTCTTGAGGGCCGCGTCGACCGCGTCCTGGGTGCCGGTGGCGCCACCGGCGGGCGCGGTACCGCCACCACCGGTGGAACAGGCGGACAGCGCGGTGGCGAGGGCGGTGGCCAGGACGAGGGCCACCTGGCGGCGGCGCCTGGTGGGTGACATGGGCGGGATCCTTTCGCGGCGGTGAGAAAGAGAGAGGGTTATTGCTTGACGCTGCCCGCGGTCAGGCCCGACTGCCAGAAGCGTTGCAGCAGCAGGAACGCGATGACCAGCGGGACGATGGTGATGAGCGAGCCGGTGACCACGAGGTGGTAGATCGGCTGCGCGCCGACCCCGGAGGCCTGCGCGCTCCACTGGTTCAGCCCCACGGTGAGCGGGTACCAGTCGGGTTCGCTGAGCATGATCAACGGCAGGAAGTAGTTGTTCCACGTCGACACCACCGCGAACAACGCCACTGTCACCACACCCGGCAGCAGCAGCCGCAGCGTCACGGTGAGGAAGATGCGCACCTCGCCGGCGCCGTCGATGCGGGCGGCCTCCAGCAGCTCGTCGGGCACCGCCTCGGTGGCGTAGGTCCACACCAGGTACAGGCCGAACGGGCTGACCAGCGACGGGATGATGATCGCCCACGGGGTGTTGGTCAGGCCCAGGTTGCTGAACATCAGGAACGTCGGCACCGCCAACGCCGTGCCCGGGATCGCGATCGCACCCAACAACACCGCGAACACCGCGCGGCGGCCCCGGAAGCGGTACTTGGCCAGACCGTACCCGGCCGCGGTGGCCAGCACCGTCGCACCACCCGCGCCCAGCACGACGTAGAGCAGCGTGTTGCCCAGCCAGCGCAGGAAGATCCCGTCGTCGTGGGTGAACGTCTGGCCGATGTTGTCGAACAACGCGAACGTCCCACCGGGCGCCAACCCCGACGTCGACAACAGGTCCTGCTGGGTCTTGGTCGCGCTGATCAACAACCACGCCAACGGCAACAACGTGTACACCAGGTACAGCGCCATGACGGCGGTGAGAACCGGGGACCTGCGCGGCTTGAGCACGGAGTTCGTGGTGGTCATGGGGTTCACGCGCCCTTCCGCGAGCCGCGCAACTGCACCACGTAGGCGATCACCGCGGTGATCACACCCATCACGATCGCCACCGTGGCCGAGTAGTCGTACTGCTGACCGCCGAACGACAGGTTGTAGGCGTACATGTTCGGCGTGTAGAAGGTGCTGATCGCGTTCGGCGCCAACGACCGCAGGATGTTGGGCTCGTTGAACAACTGGAAGCTGCCGATGATCGAGAAGATCGTCGCGATCATCAACGCCCCCCGGATCGCCGGCAGCTTCACGCTCACGACCGTCCGCAACGCCCCCGCCCCGTCGATCGCCGCCGCCTCGTACAAGTCGTGCGGCACGACTTTGAGCGCCGAGTACAGGATCAACATGTTGTAACCCACGAACTCCCACGTCACGATGTTGCCGATCGAGGCGAGGATCCAGTCCCCGGACAACGGCTCGACCACCTTGCGGCCCAGCCACTCGTTGAGGTCGGCCGCCAACCCGAAGTGGTCGCCGTAGATGAACCCCCACATCAACGCCGCCACCACCCCCGGCACCGCGTAGGGCAGGAAGATCACGATCCGGAACAACCCCGCCGCGTGCAACCGCGCGCTGTCGATCGCCAACGCCGCCACCAACGCCAACCCCAGCATCACCGGCACCTGCACCACCAGGAACACCAGCACCCGCAGGAACGACTCCCAGAACTTCCCGTCCCCCAACACCGCCGCGTAGTTGTCCAGCCCCACGAACTCCGTACCACCGAAGAACACCTGCTCCCGGAACAGGCTCAGCCACACCGCGTACGCGATCGGCGCCAGGAACACCAGGGCGAACACCACCAGGAACGGCGCGACGAACAACCACCCCCGACCCTCCACCCGCGAACCGCGCCCACGACGGACCGACCGAACCGACCGAGGCTGCACCGGCGGCGAGATGGACGTCATCGTCACTCCTGTCGAACCACACGACATGTTTGCGCAAACATCGGCCGCAGTCGCTAGCCCTCGGTCCTGGGCCTGTCCAGGGCCTCGCGTCGACCGCGAGGTCCGACCAGCTTCCGGCATCCGATCACTGCGATGGCCCTGTCGCCCAGGTCACGTGCCGCAGCGGTCGCCGGTCATGTTTGCGCAAACATGCGAGGTCCGCAAGGCACGGCTGATAACGACTTCAGCAGAGGTCCTGGCCGGGCGGGGCGCGGTGAAGGCGAGCAGCAGGCCCTGTGGCTCAGTTGACCTCAGTTGACGCGCGAAGGGGTCGGGTGGGCGGGTGCGGGCTCGGCCGGGAGTTGCCGGACGGAGCGCACGGCGAGCGTCAGGGGTGCGCTGAGCACGGCGATCACGGCGCCGGCGAGGAGCACGGCGTCCGTGCCGATGAGGTCGGCCGCCGGTCCGGCCAGGGCCATGCCCAGCGGCGCGGCGGCCAGGCCGACGACGGTGGAGAGGCCGGTGGCCCTGGCGACCAGGTCGGCGGGCACGTGGATCTGCCGCGCGGTCTGGGTGAGCACGGCGTAGAGGCCGGCCTGCGCTCCGGCGGGAACGGCCGCCGCGACGAGAACCGGGACCGGCGCGCCGGCGGCGAGCAGGGCCGGCAGCGGGGCCAGGGCGACCGGGATGGTCACGGCCACCAGCAGCGGGCGCCGGGGTCGCCGGCGCAGGGCCAGGACGCTGCCCAGCAACGCGCCGACGGCGTAGCCGTTGGCGATGAAACCCCAGGCCAGAGCGCCACCCAGCTGCTGGTCGGCGACGACAGGGGCGAGGACGAGGAACGGGGAGATGCAGGCGCCGTTGATGACGGCGACCTGGATCGTGATGGCCTGCAACCAGGGGCGGCCGCGGAAGTCGCGCCACCCCTGCCGTGCGGCGTCGAGCAGCGGGGGCCGTGGCGGCACCGGCCTGTCCGGGACGTTCAGCGCGACGAGCGCGGCGGCGCTGACCGCGAACGTGGCCGCGTCCACGGCGAACGACACGCCCGCTCCGACCGTCTCCACCAGCACCGCGCAGACCACCGGGGCGACGAGCGTCGCGGCGTTCTGGGCGGCGTTGACCAGCGCGTTGGCCTGACTTCGCTGCTCCTGGGGCACCACGTCGACGACCAGGCCCGCCGCGGCGGGGGCGAAGAAGGCGTTCGCCGCGCCCGCCACCGCCTGCAACGCGGCCAGGTGCCACAGCGTCCCGGCGCCGGTGATCAGCAGCGCGGCCGTCAGGCCCTGGGAGGCGCAGCGGACGACGTCGGCGGCGAGCATGACGGCCCGGCGCGACACCACGTCGCCCACCACCCCGCCGACGAGCGTGAACACCACCACCGGCAGCCGGCCGACGAGCAGCACCAGTCCGACCTCGGTCAGCGACGCGCCGAGCCGCAACGAGCCGAACACCAGCGCCATGCCGATCAGGCCGTCACCGAAGTGGGAGGCGGTCCGGGCGATGAAGTACCAGCGGAACGTCGGGTCGCGCAGCAGAGGGGGAACAAGCCGGGGCATGGCACGGTACGTTGCTGGCACCCCCCGACAACCCGCGGAGCCGAGAGCCGGCCACCACGACCCGCCCGCGATCCGCCAAGCGCGTTCGGACGCTCCACCCCGTCGGACGCGCGGTCGACGGGCCGTCAGGAGAGGAGGAAGTCCGCCACGCGGATCGGGGACGGGGTGGTGCCCGTCGAGAGCTGCTGGTACTGGACGGAGAGGATGCCGTCCAGGGCGACCCGGGACGTGTCGACGTTGACCTCGCCGAACGCGTGCAGCGACGTCGGCGTGAACGCGGTCGTCCAGTCGGTCCACCCGCTCGCCCGGCTCGCCGCCACGATCAGCCCGCGCGGCATCACCAGGTAGGCGTTGTCGGCGCGGTCGAGGACCAGGCGGGTGCGTTGGGTGCTGTTCGGCGGGACGGGGATCTCGCGCTTGGTCCACGTGCCGTCCACCCGGGTCAGGTGGAACGTGCGGGCGTGTCGTGCCCGCTGCGCGGCGTAGTCCGAGACGCGGGGGACGAGGCGCTCCGGCACGTAGCTGATCACCACGTGGGGTGTGCCGGTCGAGTCGACGGCCTGGCTCTCCTGGTTCATGAGCGCGTGGTCGGGGCCCAGGTGGTCGACGATGACGCCGGGGGAGGAGATGCCCACCGGCGTGCCGCCCGTGGTGGCGACGACGTCACCCGCACTCGTGCGCCAGGTCCGGCCGCGATCGTCGCTGTGGACGTAACCCGTGTCGTGGTTGGCCAGGCCGCCGGGCGCGGACAGCACGCCGGTGTCGCCCTCGCGCCAGGTGAACGCGGCGTGCAGCCGCCCGTCCCGGTCGTAGTCGAGGCCGTGCAGGTACATGTTGCGGGTCCGGGACACGACGCCGTTCGGCCCGGTGTAGTCGCCGTCGGCGGAGCTCCACGCGCCCAGCCGCGTCCACACCCCGTCGCGGTACTCGGCCAGCTCGTTGACGCCGTTGCCGGAGCACCCCGTGCGGTAGCTCAGCTGGAGGTCGCCCTCGGGCGTCACGACGAACTGCGGGTAGGTCACGTCACCCAGCTCCACGCCGTCCAACGACCGCTGCACCGGGCCGAACGCGGAGGAGTCCCAGCCCCTCGGCGACGTGGTGAGCCCGGCGACCGACTTCACGTAGAACACGGGGTTGTCGTGCGTGTCCATCGCGACGTGCAGCGTGCCGTCGTGCGGGCAGACGCCGAGCGAGATCACGTTGTGCGAGTCGTCCACGCTCAACCGGTGCGGCAGCACGACGTGCTCCCACTCGCCGCCGAGCCGCCTGCGCGCCACGACCGCGTGACGGCTGCCGGTGTACCACGTGGCGTACTGGTACCCGGCGTGGGTGAGGATCGCCTCCCGCTGGAACGAGTTGTTGTTCACCACGCCGTCGTAGGACACGAAGTACAGCGCGGCGGCGTCCAGCAGGGTGTCGGACACCAAGGTCGCGGTGGGTGCGGTCGTTCGCCCGGTGTCCGACACCATGATCCGTCCTGTCGTCGCTCCGCGCCGGTCAAATCCTGCTCCCGTCCACCCGGGGAGGGGAGCGGGCCAGCCGGTTGAGCATGTGTGATCGATTTAGTCGAGTCAAGCATTATTTTTTCGTTTACGATCGTTTCGTCGGGAGTCTGAACCCTGAGGAGTCGAAGTGGTCGCGGTGCTGTGCGTGGGCGAGACGATGGCCGTGTTCACGCCGGCGGAGGCCGGGCCCGCCGAGGAGGTCCGGACCTGGGTGCGCGGCATCGGCGGCGCGGAGTCCAACGTGGCCTGCGCCCTGGCGGCGCTCGGCGTCGGGGTCGGCTGGGTGAGCGCGGTCGGCGACGACCCGTTCGGCCGGGCGGTCGTCTCGTCCGTGGCGGCGGCCGGCGTGGACGTCTCGCGCGTGCGGGTCGACCCCACCCGCCCCACCGGCCTGTACGTCAAGGAGACGGGCAAGGCGGGCAGCGCCATGCGCTACTACCGCGCCGGTTCCGCCGCGTCCGCGCTCGGGCCCGAGGTGGTCGACCTCCTCGACCTGGACGGGGTCCGCGCCGTGCACCTCACCGGCATCACGGCCGCGCTGTCGCCGTCCTGCCTGGCGCTCGTGCACGCGCTGCTGGACCACCCCGGCGTCACGACGTCGTTCGACGTGAACTGGCGGCCCGCCCTGTGGGGGCCCGCGGGCCCGGACGTGCTGCGCGGCCTGGCCGCCAAGGCCGACATCGTCCTGGTCGGCGACGACGAGGCCGAGGCGCTGTGGGGTGTCGCCGAGCCGGCCGCCGTCCGCGAGGTGCTGCCCGAGCCCGGCACGCTGGTCGTCAAGCAGGGCGCGGCCGGCGCGACCGTGCTGGAGGCGGGCGCGGCACCGGTGTTCGAGCCCGCCCTCGCCGTGGACGTGGTCGAACCCGTCGGCGCGGGCGACGCCTTCGCCGCCGGGTACCTCGCGGCCCACCTGGCGGGCGAACCGGCCGCCCGCCGCCTGCGGTCGGGCCACTTGGCCGCGGCGGGGGCGCTGTGCACCCTGTCCGACGTCGCCGTGCCGCTGCCGCCGGCCGACGTGGCCCGGCTGCTCGCCGCCGACGCGACCACCTGGGCCGCCGCCCGGGTCAGCGCGGCGGGTGTGCGGTGATCAGCCCGGCACGGGCGCTGGTCGACGCGCGTTCGCGCAGCTCGGAGCTGAGCACGACCCGGCGGACCGGCCGGTCGGGGCCCTGCGCCAGCCTGGCCAGCACGAGGTCCACGGCCGTGCTGCCGACGGCGTACTTCGGGGGGCGCATGGCGGTGAGCGGCGGGTGGGCGAACCTCGCCACCTCGTCGTCGTAGGCCACGACCGAGAGGTCGGCGGGCACCCGGACGCCCCGCTCCTCCGCGCGCTGCACCAGCGACACCGCCTCCCGGTCGGAGTGCACGACCAGCGCGGTGGCGCGGTGCTCGGCGCACAGGTCCAGCACCCGGTCGACGTCGACGGCCCAGCCCGGCTCGTAGTAGGCCGCGACCAGCGCCTCCGGCGCGGGCAGCAGGCCGAGGTCCGCCATGGCGTGGTGCCAGCCGTCGCGGATCTGGGCGGACGTGGGGCTGCTCGCGCTGATGGCCAGCCCGATGCACCGGTGACCCTGGGCGTGCAGGTGGCGGACGGCCAGCTCCGCGCCCGCCGCGTGGTCGGTGCGCACCGACTCGACGTGCTGCCGGTAGGGGCCGGTGACCGCGGACCGCTCGACCAGCACGACCGGGACGGGCAGGGCCGTCAGCCAGGCGACCAGCTCCTCGGCCCCCGCGCCGCGGGTGGGCGGCGCGACCAGCAGCGCGTCGACCGCGCCGGTGCCGATCATCCACTCCACCTGGTGCCGCACGTCGTCCACCTGGTACGACGCGCCGCGCAGCACCAGTCGGGCCCGCCGGTCGTGCGCGGTGTCCTGCGCGCCGCGGATGACCTCGGGCCAGTAGTAGTCCAGTGACGGCACCACCATCCCGATCGCGGGCGAGGGCTGCGCGCCGGACGGTTCGACGGGCTCGGCGGCGACGAGCCGGACCCCGCCGTGCACCCGTTCCACCAGGCCTTCGGCGGCCAGGTCGTTCACGTCCCGCCGCACGGTGACCGGGGTGACGCCCATGGCGCGGGCGATGTGCGAGATGCGCACGACGCCCCGGCCGTCCAGGTGCTCCAGCAGCCACTGCCGTCGGGCGGCGGGCAGCATCGAGCCCTTCGCCTCCCCACCCGGTTTGTCCGCCATGACCGCCTGCTCATCTCGTCGACCTGATCGAAACTGATCGTAACAAGCAAACTGTACAGTCTTGTACTTGCTTTGTGTCTGAGATTGACTGTTTCTGACTGAGTGAAACGACCTGACGGAAGGAAGGCGACGCACGTGGAGCAGCGCTACGCGACCGCGCCGCAGCAGGTGCCGTCCATGACCACGGACGACCTGCGGCGGCACTACCTGGTCGAAGACCTGTTCGCCGACGACGAGGTGCGCGCGGTGCACAGCCACCACGACCGGGTCGTGCTGGTGGGCGCGCTGCCGCGCACGGGTCCGCTGCGGCTGCCGGCGTTCCCCGAGCTGAAGTCGGAGCGCTTCTTCGACCGCCGCGAGGCCGGGATCGTCAACGTCGGCGGTCCGGGCACGGTGACGGTGGACGGCGTGGAGCACCGGCTGGAGCCGACCGCGTGCCTGTACGTCGGGCGGGGTGCCGAGGAGGTGTCGTTCGCGTCCGACGACGAGGCCGCGCCCGCCGCGTTCTACCTGTTCTCCGCGCCCGCGCACACGACCCACCCGACGGTGCTGGTCGAGCCGGGCGGCGGCACGGTCCGCGAGCTGGGCGACCCGCTCACGTCGAACCGCCGCACGTTGACGCAGTACATCCACGAGAACGGCGTCCGCAGCTGCCAGGTCGTGATGGGCGTGACCACGCTGCACCCCGGCAGCATGTGGAACACCATGCCCGCGCACACCCACGAGCGGCGCATGGAGGTCTACCTCTACTTCGGCCTGCCCGAGGACGCCCGCGTGGTGCACCTGCTGGGTGAGCCGACCGAGACCCGGCACCTGGTCGTGGCCGACCGGCAGGCGGTGATCTCCCCGCCGTGGTCGGTGCACAGCGGCGTGGGCACGGCCGCGTACAGCTTCGTGTGGGCGATGGCGGGGGAGAACCAGGCGTTCGACGACATGGACCCGCACCCCGCGGCGGCGCTGCGATGACGCCCGAGGTGGCCGGCCTGCTCGACCTGACCGGCAGGACCGCCGCCGTCACGGGGGCCAGCCGGGGCATCGGGTTGGCCGTGGCACGGCTGCTGGCGGCGGCGGGCGCGGACGTGATCGGCGTCAGCTCGGCCATGCCCGAGTGCGACAGCCCGGCGCGGGCCGCGGTCGAGGCCGAGGGACGCGTGTTCACCCCGGTCCGGACCGACCTGTCCGACCACGGGCAGGTGGCCGAGCTGGGCGCGCTGCTGGCCGCGCGGGAGGTGGACGTGCTGGTCAACAACGGCGGCACGATCCGCCGCGCGCCCGCCGCCGAGCACGCCGACGCGGACTTCGACCACGTGCTCGACGTCAACCTGCGCGCCACGTGGACGCTGTCGCGTGACGTCGGCCGCGCGATGCTGGCCCGCGGGTCGGGCCGGATCGTCAACATCGCGTCGATGCTGAGCTTCCAGGGCGGCATCACCGTGCCCGGCTACACCGCGTCCAAGTCGGCCGTGGCGGGGCTGACCAAGGCGCTGGCCAACGAGTGGGCCCACCGGGGCGTCAACGTCAACGCCGTCGCGCCCGGCTACGTCAGCACCGACAACACCGACGCCCTGCGCGCCGACCCCGACCGCAACCGCTCGATCCTGGAGCGCATCCCGGCCGGGCGCTGGGCCGAGCCGGAGGACGTCGCCGGCGCGGTGCTGTTCCTGTGCTCCCGCGCGGCGGACTACGTCCACGGCGTCGTGCTGCCCGTGGACGGCGGCTGGCTGGCCCGGTGACGGTCAGCCGGGCGGCGGGACCGACGAGCCGCGCACCCGCAGCGAGGGCGTGATCACCACCCGGTGCGCCGGGCGGTCCGGGTCGTGCAGGCGGGCGGCCAGCAGCGACACCGCCGCCCGCCCGATCGAGCGCCGCGCCGGGCGCACGGCGGTGAGCGGCGGGGTGAACAACGCCGCCACCTCGTCGTCGTAGGCCACCACCGACAACTCGGACGGCACCTGCACGCCGCGCTGCTCGGCGCGCTGCACCAGGGCCATCGCCTCGCTGTCGGCGTGCACGAGCACCGCCGTGGTGCCGGTGGAGGCCACCCCGTCGAGCACCTCGTCCAGCGCGGTGTCCCACCCCGGCGTGCCGGGCGCGGGGACGGCGGTGTCCACGGTGGACCGCGGGTCGAGCCCGGTCTCGGCGCAGGCGTCCAGCCAACCGCGGTGCACGTGCGGTGACGTCGGGCTGTTCGCACTGGTCACCACGCCGACCTTGCGGTGGCCCAACGACACGAGGTGGTGCACGGCCATGGCCGCGCCCAGCGCGTGGTCGGACACCACGGACTCCACCACGGCCTGGCGCGGGCCGACTGTGGCGACCCGTTCGACGAGCACGACCGGCGTGTCGATGGTGCTCAGCCACTCGATCGTGGCCGCCGCGGACGGCGCGGTCAGGCTCGGCGCGGCGATGAGCCCGCACACGTCCTCGTTGTCGAGCAGCCGCTCCAGCTGGGGCCGGTCGTCCGCGCTGCCGTAGGACGACCCGCGCAGGAGGATGCGCAGGCCGTGGGCGGAGGCTTCCTCTTCCGCGCCGCGGACCACTTCCGGCCAGTAGTAGTCGAGCGAGGGGACCAACATGCCCGCAGCACCCGGGTACGAGGGCTCCGGGGTGACCTCCAAGGGCTGCACGCCGGGCGGCAGGAGTTCGGCGGTGGGGAGCGTCGCGCCGCCGTGCACCCGGCGCAGCAGGCCCTCCCCGTCGAGGTGGGCGATGTCGCGGCGCAGCGTCACGGCGGTGACGCCCATCTTCTCGCTGAGGTCGGAGATGCGGACCATGCCGTCGCGGTGCAGCGCCTCCAGGATGGACGCGCGCCTCTTGGCCGCCAGCGTGCGGGACTCGGGGTTCACCACGCGACCGCCTTCGGCCGCGCCGTCCCCGTGCGCGCTCTCGTCACCGCGCGTCCTCCTGTCGTTGATCGTGACCCAATTATGTGGGCGGGCCGCCGTGACGCCGGACGCCGACAGGCCGGGCCGTTCCGGGCGGCTGAGTGTTCGTGTGAGTCTTGACACGATCGCTCCTGCACGTATTTACTACTTGACAGCCAAAGCGATCAAAAACGAAAGCAACTGTGCATCTTTTGATCGAACGCCTTCGACGCTGAAGGACAGTCACATGCCGCCGGAACCCCTCTTGAGGGCAGACGCATCCCCGACCGCGCCGGGCGGGTGGACCCGCGAGGACTGGGCGGGCGCCGCCGACGCGATGCTGCGCGCCGTGCGCCCGTTCTCGTCGCCCGGGCACGCGCGGATCACTCTGCCCGGACCGGCGGGCGGCTACGGGACCGACGTGGACGGCCTGGAGGGCTTCGCCCGCACGTTCCTGCTCGCCGGGTTCCGGCTCGCGGGTGAGCACGGGGCCGACCCGGACGGCCTGGCCGAGTTCTACGCCGAGGGCATCGCGGCCGGCACCGACCCCCGCTCCCCGGAGCGCTGGGTGCGGCTGGACGAGCACCCGCAGGCCAAGGTCGAAGCCGCCTCGCTGGCGCTGGCCCTGGACCTGACCCGCCCGTGGCTGTGGGACCGGCTCGACGCCGGCGTGCGAGAGCGGGTCGTGGACTACCTGGCGCCCGCCGTGGGCGACCCGACCTACCCGCGGATCAACTGGGTGTGGTTCCGGCTGGTCGTGCAGGCGTTCCTGCGCTCGGTCGGCGGGCCCTGGTCGGCCGACGACGTCGCCGAGGACCTCGCCACCCACGACGGCTTCCTGCGTGAGGACGGCTGGATGGCCGACGGCCACGAGCGCGCGTTCGACCACTACGTCGGCTGGGCGCTGCACGTCTACCCGCTGCTGTGGGCGCGGATGCCGGGCTCGGCCGGGTTCGCCGAGGCCCGCCGGGAACGCGACACCGCGCTGCTGGACCGCTTCCTGCTCGACGCCGTCCACCTCGTCGGCGCGGACGGCTCGCCGCTGGTGCAGGGCCGCAGCCTGACCTACCGGTTCGCCGCCGCCGCGCCGTTCTGGGCGGGCGTCCTCGCCGAGGTGCCGTCCACCCCGCCCGGTGTGCTGCGCCGGGCCGCGACCGGCGTCGTGCGCCACTTCCTCGACCGCGGCGCGCTCGACGAGCACGGCCTGCTGCCGCTGGGCTGGCACGGCCGGTGGCCGCGCATCGCGCAGGCGTACTCGGGCCCCGGCTCGCCGTACTGGGCGGTCAAGGGCATGCTCGGCCTGGCCCTGCCCGCCGACCACCCGGTGTGGGCCGCCGGGGAACTGCCGCTGCCGGTGGAGCGGGCCGACTACGTGCGGGCCGTCACAGCTCCGGGCTGGCTGGTCAGCGGCACGGCCGCGGACGGCGTCGTCCGGGTCGTCAACCACGGCACGGACCACGCGGCACCGGGCGACACCAGGGGCGACTCCCCGCTCTACGCCCGCCTCGGCTACTCCACCGCGACCAGCCCCTTGCTGGACCGCGAAAGCTGGGCCGATCCGCACGACCAGGCCGTCGTGCTGCTCGACGTTGACGGCCGGGCGTCACACCGGTCCGGCATGGCCGTCGGGTCGGTCCGGGTGGTCGACGCCGACGGCGTCGCCGTGGCCGTCGGGTCCTCGTCCGGCGTCGTGCGCTGGCTGGAACCCGACGAGGCCCAGCAGGGGCACGGCTCCGGCTGGACCGGCCGCCACCACGACGCCGGCACGGTCACCGTGCACTCGCTCGTCCGCGGACCGTGGGAGGTCCGCCTGGTCCGGGTGGACGCCGTCGCCGAGGACCGCCCGCCCGCGGCCCTGCGGCTGTCCGGCTGGCCCGTCGCGGGAGCCGACGCCCAGCCCACCGAGACCCCTGGTGCCGTCGTCGCCGACGGCACGCGGTCCAGGCTCGTCGTCCTCCTGGGACCGACCACCGGCTCGGGCTTGTCCACGCACGACGACGCGAGCCCGCTGGGCCCTCTCGCCGCGGTCCCGTGGGCGCGGTGCCCCGTCGTGCCCGGCGAGTGGTGCGCCGCTCTGCTGGAACTGACGCGCACCGACGGGTCGTGGTCCGCCGAACCGGAGGTCCGGCTCACCTCCGGCGGATCGACGACCTGGGTCGCCACCCGGTGGCCCGACGGCGCGCGGACCCGCGTCGCGCTGCCCTGACCGGCGGCACCCGCCACATCCCCCGTCTCCCCGAGGCTCGACCAGGAAGTGAAGGACATGCGACACCGCCATCCGAAGTGGACCGCCATCGCGGCCGCCGTCACCGCCCTCACGCTCACCGCCACCGCCTGCGGCGCCGACGAACCCGCCGACAGCGGCGGCCCGGTCACCTTGACGATGAGCGCGTGGAGCATGAAGACCACGCCCGAGTTCGCCAAGCTCGCCGAGGCGTTCCAGGCGCAGAACCCGGACGTGAAGATCGAGTTCAAGGAGTACGACGCCGCCAACTACGACACCCAGCTCACCGCCGACCTGGCCGCGGGCAGCGCACCCGACCTGTACGTGCTGAAGAACCTGAAGAACTTCATCACCTACCAGGCGGGCGAGCAGCTGCTGGACGTCTCCGACGTCGCGAGCGGCCTCGGCGACGGGGTCAACGGTCTCGGCAACTACAAAGTGGACGGTGTCACCTACGCCGTGCCCTACCGCCAGGACTCCTGGTACCTGTACTACAACAAGGACCTCTTCGCCGCGGCCGGCGTGACGCCGCCCAGCGAGGCGTGGACCTGGGCGGAGTACGAGAAGGCGGTGGCGGACCTGGCGGCCGGCCTGAAGACCGCGGGCTCCCAGGCCAAGGCGGCCTACCAGCACACCTGGCAGTCCACCGTGCAGGGCCTGGCGTTGGCCCAGACGCCCGGCGCCGACCTCGACAGCGGCGACTACGGCTACCTCGCGCCCTACTACGAGCGCGCCCTGAAGCAGCAGCAGGCCGGCGCGCAGGTGGACTACGGCACGGCGACCACGAACACGTTGCAGTACCAGGCGCAGTTCGGCACCCAGCAGGCCGCGACGATGCTGATGGGCAGTTGGTACGTGGCGACGCTCATCGCACAGCAGAAGAAGGGCGACGCGCAGCCGTTCCAGTGGGGCTTCGCGCCCGCGCCGCAGCGCGACGCGTCGTCGAAGGACAAGCCGGTCACGTTCGGCGACCCGACCGGCCTGGGCATCAACGCCGCGATCGACGAGGGCAAGGCCGCGGCGGCCAAGAAGTTCCTGACCTTCGTGGCGGGCGAGGGCGGCGCGACCGCGCTGGCGTCCATCGGCATCACGCCCGCGACGCTGACCGAACCGGTGACCAAGGCGTACTTCGGCGTGGAGGGCATCCCGGGTGACGAGCTGTCCCGGTTCTCCTTCACCACGCACGACACGCGCGCGGAGAACCCCGTCTCACCGCACACGGCGGCGTTGCAGAACATCCTGCAGGAGACCCACTCCGCGATCATGTCCGGCAGCACCCCGGTGAACGAGGCCCTGGCCAAGGCGGGCGAACGGGCGCGCAACGAGGTCCTGGAATCCAAGTGACCACCCGGCGCGGGCCCGGCCGACCACCCCGGGCCCGCGCCACCACCAGCACACCACCTACGCAGGAGCACGGAGAGCCGATGAGCACCACGACGGTCGGCGGTCCACCCGGGACCGGGGCGGACCGCGCGAAGCGGTGGTACCGGGCACGCCGGTCATTGCAGGGCGTGTCGTTCGTCCTGCCGAACTTCCTCGGCTTCGGCCTGCTCACCCTGGGCCCGGTCGTCGCGCTGTTCTACGTCTCGTTCACCAACTGGAACGTCTTCGGCAAGGCCAAGTGGATCGGGCTGGACAACTTCACCCGCCTGCTGGGCGACTCCAGCTTCCACCGGGCACTGCTCAACACCCTGTACTACTCCGCGTTCCACATCCCGCTCACCCTCGCGGTGTCCCTGGGCCTGGCCCTGCTGCTCAACCGCAAGCTGCGCGGCGTGGCGTTCTTCCGCACGGCCGCGTTCTTCCCCTACATCACCTCGATCGTGGCCATCGCCATCGCGTGGAACCTGCTGTTCAGCCGTGACGCCGGTCCGATCAACCAGGTCCTGGGCCTGTTCGGCGTGGACGACCCGCCCGGCTGGACCGCCTCCTCGGACTGGGCCATGCCGGCCGTGATCATCGTCGGCGTGTGGCGCGAGATGGGCTACTACATGCTGCTCTTCCTCGCCGGGTTGCAGACCGTGCCACCGGAGCTGCACGAGGCCGCCCGCATCGACGGCGCGAACGCCTGGCAGCGCTTCCGCAACGTCACCCTGCCCTGCCTGCGCCCCACCACGTTCTTCGTCACGGTCATGCTCACCATCGGCAGCTTCAAGGTCTTCGACCTCATCCTGGTCATGACCAACGGCGGCCCCGGCCAGTCCACCCTCGTGCTGTCGCAGTACATCTACCAGAAGGGCCTGGTGGAGAACCGGTTCGGCTACGCCTCCGCGATCTCCGTCGTGCTGTTCGCGCTCTGCATGGCGGTCACGGTCGTGCAGTTCGCCGTCAACCGCAGGAGGAACGCCTGATGGCCGCCCCGCACACCCTGCCCGACCTCGCCACCCCCGACCTCCCGCCCACCGCCCCCGACGCGCCCCCCGGCCGGCGCGGCGGGAGGCTGCCCGCGTTCGGCCGGGTGCTGGGGTACGCGGTGCTCGCGGTGGCGGCCGCCGGGCTGCTGCTGCCGTTCTTCTGGATGATCTCGTCGTCGCTCAAGACCAACAGCGGCGTCTTCTCGATCCCCGTGACCTGGCTGCCCGACTCGCCGCAGTGGGGCAACTACGCCGAGATCTGGCGGATCTCGGACATGCTGACCTGGCTGAAGAACACCGTGTTCCTGTCCGTGGTCGTGACCCTGTTGCAGCTGTTCACCGGCAGCTTCGCCGCCTACGGCTTCGCCAAGGCCCGCTTCCCCGGCCGCAACCTGCTGTTCCTGGTCTACATCGGCACCATCGCCGTGCCGTGGCAGGCCTACATGATCCCGCAGTTCATCATGATGTCCGAGGTCGGCCTGACCAACACGCCCTGGTCCATCATCGCCTTGCAGGCGTTCAGCGCCTTCGGCGTGTTCCTGATGCGCCAGTACTACCTGACCATCCCCGACGAGCTGTGCGAAGCCGCCCGGGTCGACGGCCTCAGCGAGTACGGCATCTACTTCCGCATCATGCTGCCGCTGTCGGTGCCCGCGCTGGCCAGCCTCGCCCTGCTCACCTTCGTCACCACCTGGAACGACTACCTCGGCCCGCTGATCTACCTGCGCGACCCCGACCTGTGGACCATCCAGCTCGGGCTCAAGTCGTTCGTCAGCGAGTACAACGCCGAGCACGCCCTGATCATGACGGGGTCGGTGCTGTCCGTGGTGCCCATCGCCGTGGTGTTCCTCCTGGGCCAGAAGTACTTCGTCCAGGGCATCGCCACCAGCGGGCTGAAGGGGTGACGCCATGAGGTACGAGGTCTACAACCGGGTGTTCGGCACCGCCTACGCGCTGCTGGCCACCAGCCTGCTCGTGGTCGCCGCGAGCGCACCGTTCCTGGCCGTGCTGCTGTTCACCCCGGTCACGGCCACCTGGCCAGCGCTGGTGCTGACCGCGCCGTCGCTGGGCCCGGCCGTGGCCGCCGCCCACGCCGCGTTCGGCTCCACCGCGGGCGACGACACCGCGCCGGTCGTGCGCGGCTACCTGCGCGCGTGGCGGCGGCACGCCCGCCGGGCCTTCGCCGTGGCCGGCGTGGCGACGTTCGCGCTGCTCGTGCTGGCCGTGGACGCCCGCGCGGCCTGGGGCACGCCCGTCGGCGCCGTCGCCATCCCCGTGCTGGCCGTGCTGGCGCTGCTCACCGCCGCGACCGCGCTGGTGACGCTCACCGGCGTGGTCGAGCACCCCGACGTGCCCGTCGCCCGGCTCGCGCGGGCGTGCCTGTTCCTGGCCCTGCGCCGCCCGCACTTCACCGCGGTGTCGCTGGCCGCGCTGTGGGTGCTGGCCGCGGCCGTCGCGGCGCTGCCCGTGCCCGCGCTCGCGCTGCTGACCGGCCCGGCCTGCTACGTCGTCTGGGTGGGCAGCCGCGCGACCCTGCGACCCCTGCGCGCCGGCTCGGGGTCGGGCTCCGACCCGCGTGCCGTCGCGACGCGCTGACCCGCGTCGCCGTTCCCGTCACCCGTCCTGAGGGAGATCCATGTCCGCGGAAGCAGACCGCGCCGCACCGACCACCGACCACCTGGCCGTGGCCTGGGACGCCGCCGTGGCGACCGTTCGGGGCAACATCGCCGACTTCACCGCCTGGTACCCGGACGACACCACCACCGCGGGCGCCTACCGGCCGCGCACACCCCGCGACGGCCAACCCGAAGGGGCCAACGTCGGCTGGACCACCGGTTTCTGGCCGGGGATGCTGTGGCTGGTCTGGGAGGGCACCGGCGACGACGCCGTGCTGCGCGCCGCGCGCCACCAGGTCGACAGCTTCGCCGACCGCGTCACCCGCGGCGTCGACCTCGACACCCACGACCTGGGTTTCCTCTACACCCTGTCGTGCGTGACGCCGTGGCGGCTGCTCGGCGACGAGCGCGCCCGTGACGCCGCGCTGAAGGCCGCCGACCACCTGATGGCCCGCTTCCTGGAACCCGCGGGCATCCTCCAGGCGTGGGGCGACCTGACCGACCCCGTGCAACGCGGTCGCACGATCATCGACAGCCTGATGAACCTGCCCCTGCTGTACTGGGCGGCCGAGACGACCGGCACACCGTCGTTCCGCGAGGCCGCCGTCCGGCACACCGAGCAGCTGCGGCGGCACATCATCCGGCCGGACGGCACCACGTTCCACACCTTCTACTGGGACACCGCGACCGGCGAGCCGCTGCGCGGCGCGACCGAGCAGGGGCACCAGGACGGCTCGTGCTGGGCGCGCGGGCAGGCGTGGGGCATCTACGGCTTCGCCCTGGGCTACCGGCACGTGGGCGAGCCGTCGTTCCTCGACGCGGCCCGGCGCTGCGCCGACTACTTCCTCAGCCGCCTGCCGGACGACCGCGTGGCCTACTGGGACCTCGTCTTCGGTGACGGCAGCGGGGAGGAGCGCGACTCGTCGGCCGCCGCCATCGCGGTGAGCGGCCTGTACGAGCTCGCCGAGCACGTGGACGACGCCGGGACCGCCTCGCGCTACCGCGCCGAGGCCGACGCCATCCTGACCACCCTCGCCACCTCGTACTCGACCGCGCACGACAGCGCGTCCACCGCGTTGCTGCTGCACGGCGTGTACGACAAGCCCAAGAACGTGGGCGTCGACGAGGGGAACCTGTGGGGCGACTACTTCTACCTGGAAGCCCTGTCGCGCCGGCTGCGGCCCGACTGGCGCAGCCACTGGTGACGTGACGCGGCGGGGGTGGGCGCGTGGTGCGCCCACCCCCGCCGCGGTGTCAGCCGGTCAGCCGGAACGTGGCGTCGGCGCGCCCGGTCGCGTCGGTGATCGGGTCGAGCCTGAGCTGGTAGGCGTAGTGCCGGATGTAGCGGTCGGTGTGGTTGTAGGACTGGAACGACGACCACGACGACGAGGCGAGCCCGGCCACCTGGCGGAACGACGCGTCGGCCTTGAACGTCGCGGAACCGTCGTCGGCGGCGAGCACGAAGTCGTAGTTCACGTGCCGCAGGTAGTAGCCGGGGTAGTTGACCGACTGGAACGACACCGTGCCGGTGCCCGCCAGGCCCGGCGTCACGCGGAACTGGGCGTCCTGGGCGGGGCTGACGTTCGGGTCGATGCGCACGTCGAAGTCGGCGTGGCGGACGTAGCGGTCCTGGAAGTTGTAGGACTGGATGCGGTTGACCGGGGCGCTGGAGCCCCACTTGGCCAGCACCCGGCTCTCCTCGGCGGCGGTCAGGTTGAGGATCGAGCCGTGCCGCTTGCGGGTGCCGCCGAGGTTGTAGTCCGTGCGCGTGGTGAAGTTGCGGGTGCTGCCGAGGTTGGTCGAGGTGATCGGCATGTACCCGCGGCCGGTGGCGTACTGGTCCAGCCACAGCGCCCACTCGGCGCGGCCGTTGAACTGCATCCACATCGGGCCCTCGACCACGTTGCCGCCGCCGGTGCCGTTGGAGATGCCCATGTGCGACAGGTTGCCGATCGTGGTCCACGAACCCAGGACCGAGTTGCTGCCCTCGATGGTGATGTGGCCGTCGGCGGAGGCCCGGTAGTAGCGGTAGCCGCCCGCGCTGCCCGGCGACTCGATGATCTGGGTGTCGATGATGCCCTGGCCCGCGCCGCGGTCGATGTAGAGCACCGGCGAGGTCACCGTGCGGAAGTCACGGGTGCGGACGTAGTAGATGCGGTGCTTCTTGACGCCGTTGAGGGTCGCGTTGGTGGCCCAGTAGACGACGTAGTCACCCGACGACGGGTCGTAGATCGCCTCCGGCGCCCACGCGTTGCCCGCGCCGGAGATGCCTCCCGCGACGTTGAGCAGGCGCGGCGCGGACCAGTTGACCAGGTCGGTGGACTCCCACACGACGAGGGACTTGCTGCCGTTGTTGGCCGCGTCCGACCACGACGTGCCGGACGCGATGCGCAGGTCGGTGGCGATGATCCAGTACCGGTCGCCCGCGGGGGAGCGGACCAGCGCGGGGTCGCGCACACCGCGCGTGCCGACGGTCGACAGCAGCACGGGAGCGCCGTTGTTGAGGTCGGTCCAGCGCAGCCCGTCACGGCTGTGGGCGAGGTAGATCTGCTCGCCGGTCGCGGACTCGCCGGTGAAGTGCGCCATGAGGTAGCCGGTGAACGGCTCCAGCGCCTCGGCTCGCCGTTCGGTCGTGACCGACCAGGACGTGAACAGCAGGACCACGGCGGCGACGAGCGCGCCGATCCTGCGGGCAGTTCCGATCACAGGTGATCTCCCTTGATCACAGGGTGGGGACGATCGGGGCGATGCGGCCGTCGGCGGTGAACGTCATGCGGTCGACGGTCACCTCCCGGTTGGTGCCGTTGCCCGCGGGCACGGCGAAGCGGTGGTAGGCCACGTGCCAGGTGTCGCTGTCGGGCGACTTGACCACCGAGTGGTGACCGGTGCCCTTGATGCCCAGCTCCAAGCGCTTCTGGAGCACGACGCCGTGCTTGGTCCACGGGCCGAGCGGTGACGGGCCGGTGGCGTAGGCGACCTGGTAGTTCTCGTCGCGGGTGTCGTTCTCCGACCACATGAAGTAGTAGGTGCCGTTGCGCTTGAACACGAACGACGCCTCGCGGTAGCCGCTGGGCGTGATGGTGCGGACCTTCGCCGGGTCGAACGAGACCATGTCGGCGTTGAGCGGGACGACGTACGCGCTGCCGTTGCCCCAGTACAGGTACGACTGGCCGTCGTCGTCGGTGAACACCATAGGGTCGATCGCCTGGCCCGAGTACGCGCCCGCCCGGATCAACGGCTTGCCGAGGGCGTCGCGGAACGGTCCGGTGGGGGAGTCCGACACCGCCACGCCCAGGTGCTTGCCGGTGTCGCCGGAGGTCGCACCGCCGCTGAAGTACAGGTAGTAGCGGCCGTTCTTGGCCACGACGGCCGGCGCCCAGGCCGAGTCGTCGGCCCACGACACGTCCGGTCCGTGGTCCAGGATCACGCCGTGGTCGGTCCAGTTCACCAGGTCGGTGGACGAGAACGCCTTGTAGTACGGGGAAGCCCAGCTCGCGTAGCCGTCCGTGGTGGGGTAGAGGTAGTAGCGGCCGTTGAAGTGGGTGATGTGCGGATCGGCGAACAGGCCCGGGATGACCGGGCCCTTGGCGGTCTTCGGCGTCCAGGGCGCGGTGAGGCGGAACGAGCTGTCGCCGCGGAACTGCGCCGTGTCCTGGTAGGTGTCCAGCCACAGCTCGTGGTCGCGGTGCCGCACCCGGCGGTCCGGGAAGTTGAACGAGGCCAACGACACCGAGCCGGTGACCGACCCGGCCACGGCGCAGAACGTCGCGTCCGCGCGGAACTGCGCCGTGCCGGTGTTCGCCTCCAGCCGCACGCGGTAGTCGCGGTGCCGCAGGAACATGCCGTTGGCCGCTTGGAAGGAGTGGCAGGACGGCGAGGCCAGGCCGTTGACCACCGTGACGGTGGCGTCCTGCTTGACCTGCGCCGTGCTGCCGGACGTGACGGGGTCGAGCCTGCCCAGGTAGTCCTGGTGCCGGACGAACCGGCCGGGGAGGTTGACCGACTCGAGCGACCGCGCGCCGGTCGGCATGGTGGCGGCCGAGGCCTGCGACACCGGGAGCGCGAGGGTCGAGGCGGTCACGAGGAGCACCAGCGCGAGCGTGCTGGACCGTCGTGGCATCTAGGAGCTCCGATCTTCATCGGTCGGGGCTTGGTGAGCGTTCACATCGGGCGAGAGCTTTACCTCCTGCTGGTCTTGCTGGGGCGAGTATGTGGCATGTTTGCGCTAACATCAAGGGAGCTGTGCCCGTGCTGCCGGTCAGCCGGCGGACGCGGGTGACACGGCGTGCCAGGCGAAGCCGTCCGGGTCGGTGAAGGTGCCGGCGTCGCCGTTGATCGCGATCCGGTGCGACCCGCTGCCGTCGGGGGAGACGCCGACGTCCTTGGCCAGCGCGCGGCGGCGGTACAGGGCGAGCTTCACCGGGCTCGACCCGGCGGCGAACTCGACGTACACGCGGCCGAAGCTCTTGCCGACGGTCAGGCCGTGCTCGACGTAGAACCGCTTGCTCGCGGCCACGTCCGCGACGCCCAGCAGGAGCACGACCTCGTCGATCCGCCGGGTGGCGGGACCGGTGTCCTTCTTCGCCGAGGTCGCGACCTTCCAGATCGTGCCGTCCGGTGCCTGCACCACGCCGCCGTAGCCCCACAGCGACTTGGCGGCGGGCTTGAGCGCAGTGGCCCCGGCGGCGAGGGCGGTGCCGACGAGGCTGTCGACGGTGGACGGTTGCGCCACCGTGAGCGCCATGGTGAACCCGCGGAAGCCGGCGGTGGGCTCCTGCGCGGCGCGGAAGCGCAGCGGGGCGTCGAGGCCGAAAGCGTCGGCGCAGAAGCGTTCGGCCGCCGCGGTGTCGGTTGCTTCGATGGTGACGGAGTCGATGTGTGCCATGCCGGCAACGCTAGGCGCGGGCCTCGGGCCGGTGCTTCTCGATTCCTGACCGGTCCGCGCGTCAGTCCTCGGTCATGACCGGCTCGGTGAGCTTCGCGCCGTCCGCCCGGCCGACGTAGCAGGACGAGGTCCGGTCGGAGGTGCGGTGGCCGTTGGTGGTGCGCAGCTTCCACGCCTCGGCGGTGGGGATCACCACCCAGAACCGCAGGGTGGTCTCCTTGTCCGCGCCGATCACCCTGTCGGAGAGGAAGACGCGGGTGCACTCCTCGGTCGCGCGCTTGGCCAGCGCCTGCGCTGAGGGGTACGGCGCCTCCTTCTGGTGGTCGGTGACCGCGACGTCCCGGTCGAGCACGGTGTCCTGCCCGAGCCAGACCGCACCCATGCCGCCCCGGCCCAGCTCGTGGACCAGCCGGTAGCGACCCGTTGCCCACCTCACGCATGGTCGGGAAGCGTCGCAGTCCCGGGCCCTGCCCCGGCACGGCGGGCCGGCCGCTGCTCCGCTCGGCGCAACGCGGTCCGCTGCGCCGTCGTCGCACCCTTGACACCCGCACGACCCGGCTCACACACTGGGCTCCGACACGTCGATGTTTGCGCAAACATCCCGCCGCACGACCGGCGTCCGCCGGTCACGCGGTGCCCGAGTCGGCCGATCCGCCGCGGCCGGTCGCACCACCCCGGACGTGCCAGCGCGCCGACCCGGCCCACGCCGGTCGCTGGCTCCTCCCCGTTCGTGGGCCGGACAAAGGAGTCCAGATGTCCCGCTTGTCCCCGAGGCGGTGGCGCGCGGTGCTGACCGCCGCGGTCGTCGGCCTGGCCGCCCTGCTGGCCCCCGGCACGGCCCAGGCCGCGCCGGTGACCGTGGATGTCGGCGTGCAGTTCACCGACACCGGCGGCAACCTCGTCGAGGCCCACGGCGGTGGGGTGATCAAGGTCGGTGCCTACTACTACTGGTTCGGCGAGAACCGGCACCCGGACAACCTGTTCCGCGCGGTGTCGGTCTACCGGTCGACGGACCTGAAGACCTGGGAGTTCCGCAACAACGTCCTCACCCAGAACAGCCACGCGGAACTGCGGAC
The DNA here is from genome assembly GCF_021390395.1 of Saccharothrix sp. S26. Lineage (GTDB taxonomy): Bacteria > Actinomycetota > Actinomycetes > Mycobacteriales > Pseudonocardiaceae > Actinosynnema. Next base: position 44,080 of record NZ_JAJUWT010000005.1, on the reverse strand, counting down.
GTCCTGGGTGGAACGCCCCAAGGTGATCTACAACGCCTCCACCGGCCAGTACGTCATGTGGATGCACTGGGAGAACGGCCAGGACTACGGCCAGGCGCGCGCGGCCGTCGCGTACTCGTCCACAGTGGACGGAAACTACACCTACCAGGGCAGCTTCCGACCGCTGGGCCACATGTCCCGCGACATCACGCTGTTCAAGGACGACGACGGCACGGCCTACATGATCTCGGCCGCGCGCGAGAACTACGACCTGCACATCTACCGCCTCAACGCCGACTACCGCGGCGTCGCGCAGCTGGTCGGCAACCCGTGGCCGGGTGGGCACCGCGAAGCGCCGGCGTTGTTCAAGCGCAACGGCGTGTACTTCATGCTCACCTCGGGGGCCACGGGCTGGTCGCCGAACCAGGCCAAGTACGCCACCGCGACCAATGTCTCCGGCCCGTGGAGCGCCATGCAGAACGTGGGTGACTCCACCACGTTCCGCTCGCAGCCCGCGTACGTGCTGCCGATCCAGGGCACCCAGGCGACCTCGTACCTCTACATGGGCGACCGCTGGGCCGGCGCGTGGGGCGGGCCGGTCGGCGACTCCAGCTACGTCTGGCTGCCGATCGCGTTCCCGGACAACACCACCATGAGCCTGTCGAACGCGGGTCAGATCGTCATCGACACGGCGGCGGGCACGGTCGGCGCGGTGGCGTCGACCTACAACCGGATCACCGTGCGGCACTCCGGCAAGTGCCTCGACGTGGCCAACGCCAGCGGGGCCGACGGGGCGGCGCTCATGCAGTACCCGTGCGGCAGCGGCAGCAACCAGCAGTTCCGCCTGCAGTCCGCGGGCGGGAACTACTACCAGTTGATCGCCCGGCACTCCAGCAAGTGCCTGGACGTCAGTGACAGCAGCACCGCTGACGGCGCGGCGGTCGTGCAGTGGAGCTGCAACTCGGGCCAGAACCAGCAGTGGTCGCTGGTCGACGCCGGGTCGGGCTGGTCGCGGCTGGTCGCGCGGCACTCGGGCAAGTGCCTCGACCTGCCGAGCAGCTCGCAGGACAACGTGCAGTTCAAGCAGTACCCGTGCAACGGCGGGCAGAACCAGCAGTTCCAGCTCACCCGGGTCTGACGGTGACGCGACACGCCCGGCCGGGTCTCGTGCGGGGTCCGGCCGGCGTGCTCGTGTGGTGAGTGGCGCCGGCGGGGCGTGGTCCGGCCGGGATTCGCGCAGTGAGTCCGCGACGGCGCAAGCGGACTCACGCGATTTCCGGCTGGCGTGTGCGGGTGGGCCGGCGAGACCTCGCGCGAGATCCCGCCGGCCCGCCCGTGCGGTGAGCGGGCGATGGCGCGGGTGCGCCGATGTGTGTCGGTCCGGCGTACCCGCGCGGTCAGTCGTGATGGGCATGCCAGCGGGGTCTGGCACGGGTCCGGCTCGTGTGTTCGTGCGGCGAGTGGGCGCGGGTGCGCCGGCGGGCTGGGGTCCGGCCGGTGTACCGCGCGGTCAGCCGGCGATGCTGGGTGGGCCGGCGACATCCCGCCGGCCCACCCTCGTGGTCAGTTCGCGATCGCGCGCACCCGGCGCAGCACCTCGTCCTCGCCCAGCGTCGTGGCCACCGCGTGCAGGTCGGGGCTGCGGGTGGAGCCGGTCAGGGCCAGCCGGATGATCTGCGAGGCCTCGCGGATCGAGCCGCCGGCCGGGTAGGCGTCCGGGTTCTGCTTGAGGTCCTTCGGCTTGGGCGCGAAACCGTGCTTGGCGGCCAGGTCGCGGATCTGGTCGAACCACTCCCCCGAGTCCGCCAGCGGCCGGTAGGACTCGGCGAAGTCGGCCGCGAACGCGCGCACCAGCTCCGGGGCCACGCCCAGGCCGGCGAACTGCTCCCCGGTCACGTCGAGCGGCGTGAACAGCTCGGGGAAGAAGAACCCGTACGCCTCCCGGAACCCGGACCACTTGCGCAGGTCCTTGCGCGGGTTGGGCACGTCGTCGCCCCGCTCCACGGCCAGCGCGGCCAACGCGAGGTCGCGGCGGGCGTCCAGCACCGGCACGAGGTCCGGGTCGTGCGCGACGGCCCAGGCGCGCACGGCGATGAGGACCTGCTCGCCGGACAGGGTGGCGATGTGGTCGGCGGAGATGTCCTCCAGCTTCACCAGGTCCACCAGCGGCCCGGCGACGCCGCACTCGTCCAGCCGGATCGGCGCGTCCAGCGCCTCGGCCGGCGGCACCTCGGCCAGCCGGCCGTTGGCCAGCCCGCGCAGGTAGTACAGCACCGCCTCGGCCGGGAAGCCCTGCTCGATGTAGAAGTCGACCGACGCCTCGGGGTCCTTGCGCTTGGACAGCTTCCGCTTGCCGCCGGGGATCTGCTTCATCAGCGGCGCGATGTGGGCGTAGCGGGGTGCCTCGAAGCCGAGCGCGGCGAACAGCTGCAGGTGCAGCGGCACCGAGGAGATCCACTCCTCGCCGCGGATCACCAGCGTCGTGCGCATGAGGTGGTCGTCCACGGCGTGCGCGAAGTGGTAGGTGGGCAGCCGGACCTCGTTGGCGGAGGACTTGAGGATCACCACGTCGTTGCGGTTGTCCTCGTGCTCCAGCTCGCCCCGGATCACGTCGTGGAACTTCGCCCGCGCCTCGACGCCCGGCGAGCGGAACCGGACCACGTACGGCGCGCCCTCGGCCAGCTTGGCCCGCACCTCGGCGGGGTCGCGGTCACGCCACAGCGCCCAGCCCGCGTAGTAGCCGGGCGGCATCTTCGTGGCGTCCTGGCGGGCCCGGATGTCGGCCAGCTCGTCCGGCGTGGCGAAGCACAGGTACGCCTTGCCCTCGCGCAGCAGCTCACGGGCGTAGGTGAGGTAGATCTCCTCGCGCCGGGACTGGTAGTAGGGGCCGTAGTCGCCGACCTCGTCGTGCTCGTCGGCGGGCAGGCCGAAGTAGGCGAACGCGTTGGCGAACTGCGCGGCCGCGCCCTCCACCTCGCGGGCCTGGTCGGTGTCCTCGACGCGCAGCACGTACGTGCCGCCGCTGCGGTGGGCCACGTCGCGGTCGATCATCGCCGCGTAGACGCCGCCGATGTGCACGAACCCGGTCGGGGAGGGGCCGAACCGGGTGACCTCGGCCCCCTCGGGCAGCCGCCGTGCCGGGTAGCGCTGTTCCCAGTGGCCCGGCTCCGGCAGGTCGGCGGGGAACAGGGCGTCGATCTCGGCGCGGTCAAGCATCGGTGTCACGGTCTCCAACAACGGGTGGGCGGAAGGCCCTGAGGCTACCAACCGGCGGACGGCGCGCCCGACGAGCCGACGCCGGAGCCGGTCTACTCGCCCTTGGCGAACCGGTCGTTGAGCCGCGCGGCCAGGTCGCGGGTCGGCCCGGTCGGCGGCAACGGGTGGCCCAACGCCGTGGCGAGCACGTCGAGGTGGGTGTCCACGGTCGCCTCGATCAGGTCGGTGAGCGCGGCGGCGGCCGTGCGGGCCCGACGCCAGCCCACCAGCGCCACGCCGACGCCGACCACCGCGGCCGGGTACCAGCGCCAGCCCAGCGCCGCGTACAGCAGGCCCCAGCCGACGAGCGTGGTCGCCGCGTGGAACCGGGTCTCGGCCGCCTGCACGGGCAGCCGCGCCGGTTCGGGCACCAGCAGCCACAGCCGCGGCCACAGCGGGCCCAGGCGCAGGCCCTGGTACTGCGCCGCGACCCGCGCGTCGAGCAGCCGGAACCGCTCGCCGATCCACGTGGCCCGCTGCGGCCGGTAGGCGGGCACCGGGTCGACCCCGGCCCGGGCCGCCGCCCGGTCGAACCGCCACCCGCGCACCGCGACCACCGGCCGGGCCAGCCAGGCGGCCGGTCCGCGCCACGGCTTCACCCACACCGCCCGCGCGAGCCCGCCCAGCGCCTGCGCGGCGAACGCGGCGGCCGCCGCGCCCAGCAGCAGGCCGACGGTGACGACCGCGACCGGCAGCCGGGGGAACGCGGCGACGAGGTCGTTGCCGACCCGCACGACGTCCAGCGCGCGCCGGTGGCCGAGCCGGACCGCGTACACGGCCGCGGCGACGAACAACGCGCCGGGCAGCACGAGCGTGGTGACCCACCGCTCGGCGAGCTTGCCGCCCAGCGACTGCAGGAACGGGTTCACCGCGTCGACCCGGCGGGCAGCATCGGCTCGTCGTCGAACAACGCGCACACCGGGGGACGGCCCTCGTCGTCACGGCGGTCGTGCCGGCCGCAGACCCCGCGCGGGCAGCGGTACTCGCCGCGACCGGTGCTCGGCGGCCGGGGCCCGCGCGGGTCGGGGTAGGCGTTGGTCACCACCGACGGCTCGCCGACACCGCGGGCCGCGTCGTCCGGGCCGTCACCCGCGACCAGGTCGAACTGTCGGCACGCGTCGAGGGCCGACCCGCCGTCGCGCACCCGGGCCACCGCGCGGTCGAGCCGGTCGGACCAGCCGCCGACCGCCGCGGCGCGCCGCAGCTCGGGGAGCAGCAGGCACCACAGCACCAGCGCCTGCCCCTCGTCGAGTTCCACCGCCACGCCTCCCCCTTGTGCCACGCTGGATACCGGTCCGAACCGTAGCGGGTGAGCACACGAGGTCGGTGGACATGCGGGACGTCATCCCCCTGGACGAACGCATCGCGCGGTGGCGCCAGACGGGGGATCCCACCGACGTGCTCGGACCCGACGCCCTGGCGCAGGCCGCCCGGCTGGCGCTGCCCGCCGTCGACGGGGACGTCGGTCCCGAGGTGGTGACCACCCTGGCGGCGCTGCACTGGATCCGCTACAGCGCCCTGCGGCCGGAGTTCGCCGGCGCGGACCTCGACGCGGTCCTGACGCTGTGCGGTCCGCTCGCCGCGCACGCGCCGGACGCCGTGCCGCAGCCCGTGCTGGAGTGGCGCGAGCAGAACCCCGAGGCCCCCGTGCTGTCGTTCGACGAGGTGGGTGGCTTCTACGCGACGGTGATCGCGCGGGGCGGCCTGGTGACCCGGCACCCGGAGCTGGTCGACCTCGGGGTGCGGGCGTGCCGGGCCGCCCTGCGGAGCACCGAAGGCCCCGACGTCACCGTGCACCGGTACAACCTGCTCCTCCTGCTGTGCGCGCGGCACGAGCGCGGCGGCGCGGTGGCCGACCTGGACGAGGCCGTCGAGGTGGGCAGGGCCGCCCTGGCGCCCGCCGATCACCCGCTCGTGCCGGCCGTGGGGCTCAACCTCGGCCTGGCGCTGCACACCCGCTTCGAGATCCTGGGCCGTGAGGCCGACCTCGACGAGGCGACCGGGCTCCTGCGCCCGGCGCGGACCGTGCCGCTGGAGGACGACGAGCGGCTCCGGTACCTGTTCGCCCTCGGCACGACGCTGGCGTTGCGCGGTGAACGCGGCGGTCCGCCCGCCGAGCTGGACGAGTGCGTCGAGGTGGCCCGCGAAGTCCTCACCGCGTGCCCGGAGGGTCACCCCGACCACCCCGTCGCGCTCCTGCTGCTCGCCGAGGCCCTCAAGATCAGGTTCGTCCGGACCGGGGAGGCCGCCGACGTCGCCGACATCGACGAGAGCGTCCGGCTCACCGCGCGGCTGTTGTCCGCCGACCCCGAGGAGGCCGCCCCCGTCCCGCTGCTCAAGCACATCGGCGGGCTCGTGCTCCGGCTCCTGCACGCCCGCGCCTATGGCACCGCGGACGAGGGCGACCTGGCCGAGGCGACGAGGCTGGCCGCCGCCGCCGACGCCGCCGTGCCCGAGGGGCACCCGCTGCGGCACGAGGTGGACCAGGCGCTGGGTCTCGTGCGGCGCGCGGCGCACGACGACTACCCGGCGGCCGAGCGGGCGGCCCGCGCGGCGCTGTCGGCCGAGGGCGCGGAACCGGCCCGGCGCGTCACGGCCGTGTTCGCGCTGGCCGACGTGCTCACCGCGCGGTACGGGCAGACCGGTGACACCGCCGTGCTGGAAGAGGCGACGCGGCTGCTGCGGGAGGTCGTGGCGGAGGCCGACCACCACGTCCTGATGGCGGCCCGACTCAAGCTGGCGGAGGTCGCGCGGGAGTGGTTCCGGCTCTCGGGCGCGGACCGCGACCTGGACGCGGCGGTCGAGGCGGCACGGGAAGCCGTCCGCACCGGCATCCCCGACCAGGTGCTGCGCGCCGAGCACCTGTGGCACCACGCGAACCTGCTGCGGCAGCGGTTCGAGCGCACCGGGCGGCGCGGTGACCTCGACGAGCGGATCGCGGTGCTGCGCGCGATCGCGCCGCTGGCCGTCGACGACGCCGATCGCGCGAGTCACCTGCACCAGCTCGCGGCCGCGTGCACCGCGCGGTTCCAGCTGACCGGCGAGCCCGCCGACCTCGACCGCGCGGTGATCGCGGTGGACCGCGCCGCCGCGCTCTTACCCGCCGACCACGCCGGGGCACCCCGGGTGTGGACCACCGGCGCGGTGGTGCGGCAACTGCGCTTCGTCATCGCGGGCGACCCGGACGACGTCGCCGAAGCGGTGCGACTGGGCCGCGCGGCGGTCGACCGCACGCCGTCCGACGTCCCGCACCGGGCCGACGCGCTCAACGCCCTGGCCGTCTCGCTCGGCTCGGCGGCGAAGGCGGCGCGCGACCCGGCGGGCCTCGCCGAAGCCGTCGACGTCTCCCGCGAGGCGATGGCGGTGGCCGGCGGCCGCCGTGTGACGGCGTCGCTCACGGTGAGCGAGCTGCTGATCGAGCGCTACCTGCTCACCGGCGCGGCGGGTGACCTGGCGGAGGCCGCCGCCGCGCTGCGGTCGGCGTTGCCCGCCGCGACGGGCCACGAGCGCGGCTCCCTGCTGAACAACCTCGCCCTGGTCGTGCACCAGCAGGTCCAGCACCACGGCGCCTCGGCGGACCTGGACGAGGCCGTCGAGGAGATCCTGCGGGAGGCGGGGCAGGCGCTGGCCGCGATGCCGTCGGGGCACGTCGACGCGCTCGCGTTGACCGCGAAGACCGCCGCCCTGCGCTCCGGCCGGTACGAGCTGCGCCGCGACCCGACCGACCTCGAACGGGCGATCGGAGACCTGAGAGCGGCCGTGGCGGGCGCGACCGGTGCCCACCCCGGGCTGGCCGAGTGCCGGTTGCACCTCGGCCTGGCCCTGACCTTGCGCTTCGCGCACCACTTCGTGGCCGCCGACGGGGAAGAGGCGGTGGCCGTGCTGCGCGAGGGGATGACCCAGGCCGCACCGGGCGACGTGCGGGTGGCGCTGCGCCTCCAACTGGCGCTCGCGTTGTTGTCGCGCGCGCAGTGGTCGCCGTCCCCGGAGGCGCGCGACGAGGCCGTCGAGCTGCTGCGCGCGGCGAAGGACGACTTCGGGCCCGGCACGTCGGGCCACCTCGCCGTCCGGCTGCACCTCGGGCGCGCGTTGCAGCTGCGCTACAACGAGACCGGCGACCCGGCCGTGCTCGCGGAAGCGATCGAGGCCACCCGGACCGGTGTCCGGACGACCGCGCCGGACCACGCCCAGCACGCCACCCTGCTCGTGCTGCTCGGCACGCTGCTGACCCAGTGGTTCGAGCGGACCGACGACCCGGCCGTGATCGACGAGGCCGTCGACGCGCACCGCCGTGCCGCCGCCACGACCACCGCGGGCACCGGGCTCACCGCGGCCGCCCTGTCCGAGCTGGCGAACTCGCTGCGCGTGCGGTACCTGCGCCGTTCCGACCCGGGGGACCTGGAGGAAGCCGTCGCGGTGGCCCGGCGCGCCCTGGCCCTGCCGGGGTTGCAGCCGCCCGAGCGGGCGTCGGCGTCGGCGGCGCTGGGCAACACCCTGCTGGTCCGCGCACAGCACACCGGCGACCTCGCCGATTTCACCGCGGCGGTCGACCTCGGTCGCGGCGCCGTCGGCGAACTGCCCGGCGGGCACTTCCTCATGCCGTTGCACCTGATGGGGCTGGGCACGGCCCTGTGGGCCCGCTACGAACGGGCCGGCGCGATCACCGACCTGCACGAGGGGATCGACGTCATGCGCGCCGCCGCCGACCGCAGCGAGGACAGCGCGCTGCGCTCGATCATGCTGACCAACCTCGGCAACGCGCTGTGCGCCAGGGCACGCCACCTGGGTTCCACGGCGGACGTCGACGAGGCCGTGGTCGTCGCCCGCGCCGCGGTCGACACCGCGTCCGAGGCGACCGCGCCCACCTGCCTGCTCAACCTCGCCGTCGCCCTCCAGATCCGCTTCCTCGAACGCCACGACCCGGCCGACCTGGACGCGGCGATCGAGGCCGCGTCCGAGTCGGTCCGGCGGTGCCCGCCGGACCACCCGCTCCAGGGGCAACTGCTGTCGAGCCTGGCCATGATGCGGTTCAGCCGCGGCCAGGCGCGGTCGGGCGGCGACGACCTCGACCGGGCCGTCGACCTGCTCCGCGAAGCCGTGGCGATCACCGACCCGGCGCACGCCTCGCTGCCGATGCACCGGCTGAACCTGGCGTCGGTGCTGCGCGCCCGCTACGACCGCCGCGGCGGGGCCGACGACGTGACCGAGGCCGTCGAGCAGAGCAGGCAGGCTGCCGACACCATCCCGGCGGACGACCCGCGTCGCGCGTCGGCCTGGCTCACCCTCGGCCTGGTGCTGGGCCTGCGCCACGACCGCCACCGCGTCGCCACCGACTACGACGACGCCGTCACCGCCTGCCGCGCCGCCGTCGAATCCCCTTCCGCCACCCCGGTGGTGCGCGCGTCCGCCGCCCTGGCCTGGGCCTTCCTCGCCGCGCGGCACGCGGACTGGCCGTCGGCGGTCGAGGGGTTCGGCGTGGCCGCCGCCCTGCTGCCGCAGGCCGTCTGGCACGGCGTCGAGCGCGGCGCGCGGGAACGGCGGCTGGACCGCTGGGAGGGCGTGGCCTCGGCGGGCGCGGCGGCCGCGCTGGAGGCGGGCGAGGTGGAGCTCGCGGTGGAGCTGCTCGAACGCGGCCGCTCGGTGCTGTGGTCGCAGGCGTTGCAGACCCGCGACGACGCGTCGGTGCTGCGGGCGCGGGACCCGGCGCTGCACGACCGGCTGCGCAGCGTGGCCGCGGAGATGGCGGCCGCGGACGCGCCGGTCGGCCTGACGCCCGCCCTGCCCACCGGCCTCCCGCCGGACGCCGCCCGCCGCGACCGGGACCGCCGCATCCGGTTGGCGCAGGAGTGGGACCGGCTGCTCGCGCGGGCACGGGCGCTGCCGGGGCTGGAGCACCTGTTGCGCGTGCCGCCGCTGGCCACACTGCGCGACGGCCTGCCCGACGGGCCGGTGGTGCTGGTCAACGTCGACGACGTGCGGTGCGACGCGCTGGTCGTGCGGCGCGAGGGCCCGGTGGAGCACATCCCGCTGCCGGACCTGACGGCGTCGGAAACCTCCCGCCGCGCCACCGCCTACCTGCGCGCGTTGCGCGTGCTGGGCCGCCCGGCGGTGCCCGGCGACCTGACCCGCACCGGCGCGAAGCAGACGCTGCACGTGACGCTGGAGTGGCTGTGGGACGTCGTGGCCGGACCGGTGCTCGACCACCTGGGCCTGCACGACGGCGAGCGCGTGTGGTGGTGCCCCACCGGGCTGCTGACCCTGCTGCCGCTGCACGCCGCCGGCTACCACGACCCGGCCGACACCCCGGCCGGGCGGACCGTGCTCGACCGCGTCGTCTCCTCCTACACGCCGACGTTGCGCGCGCTCGCCCGGGCCCGCCAGGCCGACGCGCCGGCGACCGCGGACCGGCGGCTGCTCGCGGTGAGCCTGCCGGAGCCGCCGCCCGGCGAGGTGGCGCTGAGCCCGCTGCCCGGAGCCCGCGCCGAGGCCGAGTTCTTCGCCCGCGCGCTGCCCGGCGCGCACACGTTGCGCGTCGGTGAGGCGGCCACGCACGCCGCCGTCACCGAGGACCTGCGCACCCACGCGTACGCGCACTTCGCCTGCCACGGCGCGCAGGACCTGCGCGACCCGTCCACGGGCGCGCTGTACCTGTGGGACAAGCCGCTCACCGTGCTCGACGTGGCCGGGCTCGACCTCGCGCACGCGGAGCTGGCGTACCTGTCGGCCTGCCACACCGCCGTCGGCGGGGCCACCCTGCCCGACGAGGCCATCCACCTGGCCGCGGCCCTCCAGCTCGCGGGCTACCGGCACGTGGTCGCGACCCTGTGGACGGTCGCCGACCGGACCGCGGTCGACGTGGCGACGTCCGTCTACAGCGCCCTGGTCGACGGGGACGGCCTCGACCTCGCCGACACCGCCCGCGTGCTGCACCGGACCGTGCGGGCGCTGCGTGACGCCGACCCGCGCGACCCGACCCGCTGGGCGCCGTACGTCCACTCGGGAGCATGATCCCGACCCGCCCCCTCGCGTTACGGCATCAGGGTGACGCCTCGACGGCGTGGTAACCCTTTCCGACAGCCGCGTCGATACGCGGTCAGCACATGGTGAACGGAGAGCACATGTCGACCACCGAGAAGCCGTTGACCGACGACGGTTTACCGGGGTTGTTCCACGTGGCCGACGCGATGTCCCTGCGCGGCCAGCGGGACTACCTCCGCGCGTTGCGGGCGCGGTTGGTGCTGGCCGTGCTCGCCGCGGTGTGCGGCGTGTTCGCGTTCAAGGTCGGCCGGGTGGACGTCGCCGCCGTGGGCACCGGTGTCGCGCTGCTGGTCATGCTGCTGGTCGAGCAGCACTTCCGCGGCAGCTCGCCGGAGACCAAGTGGTACGACGGGCGGGCGTTGGCCGAGTCCGCGAAGAGCATGGGCTGGCGCTTCGCCGTCGGCGGCTCGCCGTTCCCGCTCGGCGAGGACGAGCGCGCCGTCGAGCTGCGGTTCATCCAGCAGATGGGCGCGCTGCTCAAGGACGGCCCCAACAGCGGCATCACCCCGCCCGACCGCCCGACCGTCAGCCAGGCCATGCGCGACCTGCGCCGGGCGGACCTGGCCACGCGCAAGCGCACCTACATCGCCGACCGCATCACCGAGCAGCAGACCTGGTACGCGGCCAAGGCCACCGTCAACGAGCGGCGCGCCGGCCAGTCGCAGAGGGTGCTGTACGTGTTCGCGTTCGCGGGCATCATCGCCGCGTTCGCCCGCGCGTTCGGCTACATCGGCTTCGACCTGGCCGGGGTCGCGGCCGCGCTCATCGCGGCGGGCGCGGCGTGGGCGGGCACCAAGCAGTACTCCACCCTGGCCCGCGCCTACGCCTACGCCTCGACCGAGCTCGGCATCGTCAAGGACCGGTGCGCGCTGGTGGCCGACGAAGCGGCGTGGGCCGCCGAGGTCGCCGACGCGGAGGAGGCGATCAGCCGGGAGCACACCATGTGGCGCGCGTCCCGCACCCGCGCCACGTCGTGACGCCCGGTCACGAGCCGAGGTCGAGCCGGCGTGTCGTGGTCGAGCGCGGTCCCGCTCCCCGACGTCCCACAGGCTGCGGGCCAGGTTGACCGCGGAGACGAGCGTGTCGGGGCGGTCCTCGCCGAGCACGAGCCTGCGGCGGGTCCACGTGCTCTCGTCCCACTCCCGCGCCGTGGCGTGCTCACCGACCCCGCGCAGGTCGGCGGCCAGGTTGTCGGCCACCGCCAACGTGGTCGGGTGCCGGTCCGACAGCAGCTCGCGGCCCAGGTCGTGCGCCCGTCGTCGCAGCGGCAGCGCCTGCGCGGGCTCGCCGCGCCGGTTGAGGTAGGTGGCCGTGCGGTCCAGCAGCCAGGCGATGTCGTGGCCGACGAGCCGCAGGTCCCGGTCGGGGTCGGTGACCGCCGGCACGTGCGGCAGCAGTTGCCGCCACGTCGACCGGACCACCGGGTCGCCGCCCCCGCCCTGGGGCACCGCCGCGCACAGCGGCAGGACCGCCGTGGTCGGCCGGCCCAACAACGGCCCGGCCGTGCCGTCCGCCCGCGCCCGCAGCAGCGTGGCGGGCACGGTGCGCAGCCGCACGCTGTCCCGCTCCGGCTGCACCATCGCCTGACGCCGCAGCTCGGACCGCAACGTCGCCGGGTCCGCCGGCGGCGGGGGAGCAGGTCGTGGTGCCGGGCGACCAACGCCAACGGCACCGGTTCCGGCGCGAGCCAGGCGGGCAGCGTCACCAGTTGGAACGCCGCGATGTCCTGGTCCGCGAGCCGGTCGAACGCCTCGGACCACGACGCGGCGACCGAGGTGGGGCAGCCACCGACGCCCCTGCCGCCGCCCAACGCCTTGTCCGCCTCGACCCGCGACCGCGCGAGGTAGCTGTCCGCGTCCAGCGTGGTGTCGGCCAACAAGGCCCCCGCCTGGTCCACCGCCGGCGGCAGGTCGCCCAGCGCCTCGGCGACCCGGCCCGCGTCCACCTCGTCGAGGTGGTGGGCCATCGAGCACAGCAACGCGACCGACTCGGCGCGGGCGAACGGGGTGACCGGCACCGCCGCGGCGAGGTCGCGCCAGTCCGGGTCGCGGGTCGTGGTCACGACGTGCCCCGCGCCACCGGGCAGCAGCCCGCGCAACGCCGCCGGGTCCTCGGCGCTGCCGAACACCGGCAGCCGCCGGTCCTGCGCGCGCAGGGCACCGGATAATCAGGCCACGGCCGCGCCGGCGCCGTCGGACGGCTCGGCCACCCGCAACGCCCGCGCCGGCTCCGCCAGGTGGTTCACCACCAGCTCGGGCGTGCCCGTGGGCACCCACCAGGCGACGTCGTACCCGGCGGCGAACCGCGCGCGTATTCCAGCACGGTCGTCGTCTTGCCCATGCCGCTCATGCCGAGCAGGGCAACGCGGAGGTGGCCGGTCGGCTCCTGCCGCAGCCGATGCCAGCAGGGCCTCGCGGCCGGTGAACCGGGACAGCGGCGCGGGCAGGTTCCACAGCCGGGTGCGCGCGGTCCACCTTCAGCTCGGTCAACGCCTGGTGCACCGCGGTCTCCGCCTGCGCCGGGGACCACACCGCCGCGATCGTGCCGACCTCGGCCGGCCGGGCCCGGAACCGGTCCTGGCGCGAGCCGCGCTCGCGGTCCGGGAACAGCCGGGCGGGCCTCTGCGCGTCCTGGTCGAGCAGGAACACCAGCCGGTGGATGCCCGCCTCGCCCGCGACCTCGTACTCCAGCTCGGGCCGGTCGCGCACCGGCGAGCCGTACCGGAACCCGGCCGGCAGCACGTACACGTCGGCCTTGAGCACCGCCTCGCGGCACACCTGCGCGGGCTTGTCCTCCCGTGCCGCGAAGTAGGCCATGTCGATCACCGCGTCGCCCGCGCGGCTGATCGCCGACTCCACCGCGTCCACCAACGACCGGCCCGCGGGCAACTCGCGCAGTTCCGAGGTGTGGCTGATGAAGACCCGTCGAGGCGGTCGCGCGCGATCAGCATCGCAGGGGCCGCGCACCCCGCACTTCTCGGACGAGGCGGGTCACCGCGACCCGACGGGCTCCTCGCTCGGGGCCGGGCGCGGCGCGAGGACGTTGGCGAACCCGACCGCCAGCAGGCACAACACGACGGGCACGAGGAACGCCATGTTCAGCGGGATCCAGTGGGCCAGGCCGCCGATCAGCGCCGGACCCGCGAGCAGGCCCACGTAGCCCAGGCCGACGACGCGGGCCATCAGCGCGCCGGAGGAGCGCTGGTCCAGGTTGCCCGCGGCGGAGAAGAGCTGCGGCACGCTGCCCGACAGGCCCAGGCCGAACAGCGCCCAGCCGGTGAACGCCAACCACACCCACGGCGAGAACACCACGAGCGTGAGGCCGAACGCGGCCAGCGCCGCCCCGTACCGCACGATCGCGACGGGGCCGACGAGCGCGGAAACCCGGTCGGTGGCGAACCGGCCGACGGTCATCGCCACGGCGAACGAGCCGTAGGCGAACGCGGCCGTGCTGGTGGTCGTGCCCAGGACGTCCTCGGCGTGCAGCGCGGCCCAGTCGTTGGCGACGCCCTCGGCGAGCATCATGGCGAACGCGATGGCACCCAGCAGCCACACCAGCTTGGTCGACGGCTTGGCCGCCGCCGGGGTGCCCTTCGCGGCCTCGTCGGGCTCGGGGCGGCCGTCCATGAGGAACCGGCCGGTCAGCAGCGACACCACGATGGTGAACACGCCGCACGCGCCCAACGTCACCGCTGTCGGCACGTCGGCGCGCAGCGTCAGCGCGCCCACGACCGCCGCGATGGCGCCGCCGATCGACCACATCGCGTGGAACGCCGCCATGATCGGCCGCGGGTAGGCGCGTTCGACGACCACGGCGTGGGAGTTCATGGCCACGTCGATCGTGCCGTTGCCGAAGCCGAAGAACAGCAGGGCCAGCCCCAGCGCCCACCAGGACGTGGCCAGGCCGGGGAAGAACAGGGCCGTGCCGAGCAGCACGCCGGCGGCGGGCAGGAGCTTGCGCTGGCCCCACCGGTCCGCGAGCGGCCCCGCGACCTGCATGCCGAGGAACGCCGCGCCGCCGAGCACGAGCAGCAGCCCGCCCAGGGCGCTGTGCGAGATGCCGGTCGCGCGTTCGACGTTCGGGATGTGCACCACCCACAGGCCGACGGCGAACCCGTTGAGGGTGAAGTAGATCCACGTCGCGACGCGGGCGGCACGTGGCAGGGGGGTGGTCACAGGGTCTCCAGTCGTTCGGCTACGTGCACGAGCACCCCGCGTGCGGTCAGCTCATCGCGCAGGGAGGCGGGGGTCTCGGTGTCGGTGACCAGCACGTCGGGCCGGTCGGCGGGGCAGACGTGGGCGAGCGCGGTCCGGTCGAACTTCGTGCTGTCGGCGAGCACGACCGTGCGCCCGGACACGGCCATCGCCTGCTGCTTGACCTCGGCGTCGGCCAGGTTGTGCGCGGTCAGCCCGGCGTCGAGGTCGAACGCGCACGGGCTGAGCACGGCGACGTCGAAGCGCAGCGCCCGCAGCGACGCCAGCGCCAGCGGCCCGACCAGGGCGAGCTCGCCCGGCCTGGGTTCACCGCCGGGCAGCAGCAGCCTCACCTCGGGCGCGTCGAGCAGCTCGCGCACCGCGTGCAGCGACAGCGGCATCACGGTGACCGGGCGGCCGCGCAGCAGCTTGGCCACCTCGACCGCGGTCGTGCCGCTGTCCAGCACGAGCGTCTCGCCGTCGCGGATCAGCTCCACGGCGGCCGCGGCGATGGCGCGCTTGGCGTCGCTCGCGGTCGTGGCCCGTGCCGTGAACGGCGGCTCGACGCCCGCGGGGCTGAGCGGCACCGCGCCGCCGTGCACCCGGCGCAGCACGCCGCCCGCCGCGAGCAGGTCGAGGTCGCGTCGGATGGTCATCTCCGACGCGCCGGTGGCCGCGGCCAGCTCCGCCACGGCGACCTGAGCGCCGGAGCGGAGCCGTTCGATGATCACCCGGTGGCGGTCGGCGCTCTTCACGGGAGCAACCGTCGCAAATTATGTGCGTTCGAACAAGTGGTTTGTGCTTACGATCGCTTTCGCGGGTCAGCCGGCGGTGCTCAACGCCTCGACGGCCTCGACCAACGGCCGCAGCTCGGGTTCGTGGCGCGCTTCGTCCAGCGCTTCGCTCATCGCCGCGCCGTGGGTGGGGCGCGCGGCTTCGAGCAGGGCGAGGCCGGCCTCGGTGACGTCGGTGTAGATGCCGCGGCGGTCGGTGGGGCACAGGTAGCGCGACAGCAGCCCGCGGTCCTCCAGGCGCGTCACGAGCCGGGTGGTCGCGCTCTGGCTCAGCACGACCGACGCCGAGACCTGGCCCATCTGGAGGTGGCCGCCCTCGCCGTCGTGCTGGCGGCTGAGCACCTCCAACAGGGAGAACTCACGCGCGCTCAGGCCGTGCGCGGCCTGGAGGGCCCGTTCGACCCGGGACTCGATCCGGCCGTGCAGCGCGGAGAGCGCGCACCAGCCGGTGGCCAGCGCGGTGAGCGACGGACTGGTTGCGGTCATGACGGCCTCCTCGCCGACGGGCGGCGCACCCCTGCGACGCCGCTCACTCTACCACTACCCGCGCTTGCGCATATAACGCGTGCGCAATTAACGTCTGACGCGGTTAATCCGCGCTGGCTCATCAACTGGAAGGCTCCGCTCATGCCTCTCGCGCTCGTGGCCCTGGCCATCGGGGCATTCGGGATCGGCACCACCGAGTTCGTGATCATGGGGTTGCTGCCCGAGGTCGCCGGGGAGTTCGGGGTCTCGATCCCCGTGGCGGGCTGGCTGGTGACCGGCTACGCGCTCGGCGTCGTGCTCGGCGCGCCGCTGCTGACCGTGCTGGGCACCAGGGTGTCCCGCAAGAAGATGCTCATGGCCTTGATGGGCCTGTTCGTGGTGGGCAACGCGCTCTCGGCGGTCGCGCCGGTCTTCGCCGTGATGCTGGCCGGCCGGGTCGTGGCGTCCCTGGCGCACGGTGCGTTCTTCGGCGTCGGCTCGGTGGTCGCGGCCGCGCTCGTCGCCCCGGAGAAGAAGGCGTCCGCCATCTCGTTGATGTTCACCGGCCTGACCCTGGCGACCGTCGTGGGCGTGCCCGGCGGCACCATGATCGGCCAGGCGACCGGCTGGCGGGTCACGTTCGGGCTCGTCGCCGCGCTCGGCGTGGTCGGGCTGCTCGGCGTCGCGAAGCTGGTGCCCGAGACCGGCCGGCCGCGGGGCGTCACCGTCCGCACGGAGTTCGCCGCCTTCCGCAACGCCCAGGTGTGGCTGGCGATGGCGATGACCGTCCTGGGCTACGGCGGGGTGTTCGCCGCGATCACCTACATCACCCCCATGATGATCGAGGTCGCCGGCTACTCGCCCGGCGCGGTGACGTGGCTGCTGGTGCTGTTCGGCGTCGGCATGTTCGTCGGCAACCTGGTCGGCGGCCGGTTCGCCGACCGCGCGCTGATGCCGATGCTGTTCGTCTCGCTGGGCGCGCTCTCGGCGACCCTGCTGCTGTTCACGGTCACCGCGCACGACCGGGTCCTCGCCGCGATCACGCTGGCGCTGATCGGCGCGCTCGGCTTCGCGACCGTGCCGCCGTTGCAGAAGTGGGTGCTCGACCAGGCGGCCGCCGCGCCCACGCTGGCCTCGGCGGCGAACATCGGCGCGTTCAACCTCGGCAACGCGCTGGCCGCCTGGCTCGGCGGCACCGCCATCGCCGCCGGTCTCGGCTACACCGCGCCGAACTGGGTCGGCGCGGTGCTGTCCGGGACCGCGTTGGTGCTGTCGTTCGTCGCCGCCCACCTGGACCGGCGCACCAAGGCGGCCGAACGCGCCCTCGCGGGCGCGCTCAGCTGACGCGGATGCCCTCGACCACTTCTGCTCGGCGGGCCGGCGTACTCGCGCTCGATCCGGGCGTACCCGGCGTCGATGTCCTCCTCGCCCTGCGGCGGGTTCTGGTAGTGCACGCGCCACGACCCGCCGCCCAGGCCGAGCCGGACGCACGTGCCGCAGGCTGTTGCCGCCCACGCCGATGGTGACGACGTCCGTGTCGCCGCCCAGACCGGCCCGCTCCACCTGCTCGGCCTGCGCGATGTGCCGGATCCCCGCGCCGCCGCAGCAGGAGTCGGCCGGCTCCACCTCCCCGCCAGGCGGGAACTCGGCCGGATCCCGGTTCACCAGGTCGGGGTAGGAACGGGTGGTGCTGCAGGAACCGCCCACTGGCAGGTGGCGGTGGTCGCCCTCGCCGGTGTGCCCGCGAGCAGCACGACGGCCGGCGCGAGCCGGGTCGTCTCGCGGATCATGATCTCCTCCGGTCACACCGCACGTGTCTGCGGTGGACGGTAGGGCGAGCATGCGTGCGGGCAGGTCCGCTCGACACGGCGACACACGGCCTGTGGAACCCCGCCGCCCGGCCGGGGTTCCACCGCACCGTGTGACGAGCGCGGCAGGCGTCTTAGCGCGATCTTTACGTCGCCAGGAGCGGCGGATCCGGCTCGGGCCGGGTTGACTCCCCGTGTGACCGACCAGGGGACGCCCACCGCGAAGGAAACAGCCGGCATGACCGACACGCCACCGGGCGTGGTACCGGCACGGGTGGACAGCCCGGTCCGACCGTCCGCGCCCTCCTCCCGGCTGGGGCGCTGGCTGCTGGAGCACCGCGTGCAGCCGGTCGGGCCCGCGGGCTCCGACCAGCACGCCGAGCCGACGGCGTGGTGGAAGGTCATGTGCCTGACCGGGGTGGACTACTTCTCCACCTTGTCCTACTTGCCCGGTATCGCCGCGTTGGCCGCCGGCGCGCTCTCGCCGTTGGCGACGTTGCTGATCGTGGCGCTGACGCTGTTCGGGATGTTGCCGATGTACCGGCGCGTGGCCAAGGAGAGCCCGCACGGCCAGGGTTCGGTGGCGATGCTGGAGGACCTGCTGCCGTTCTGGCGGGGCAAGCTGTTCGTGCTGGTCCTGCTCGGCTTCGTGGCCACGTCGTGGATCATCACGATCACGCTGTCCGCCGCCGACGCGTCGGTGCACGCGCTGGAGAACCCGCGCACGCCGGAGTTCCTGCACGGCCAGGAGGTGCTGGTCACCGTCGTGCTGCTGCTGGTCCTGGGCGGGGTGTTCCTGCTCGGGTTCAGCGAGGCCGTCGGTGTGGCCATCCCGCTCGTCGCGGTGTTCCTGCTGCTCAACGCGGTGGTCGTGGTGGCGGGCGTGGTGGAGGTGGTGTCGGAGCCGGTCGCGCTGGACCGCTGGCTGGACGCCCTGACCGCCGGCGGAGGCGGGCCGGCCGGTGTCGTCGGCCCGGCGATCCTGGCGTTCCCGCTGCTGGTGCTGGGCCTGTCCGGGTTCGAGACGGGCGTGAGCATGATGCCGCTGGTGGCCTCCGACGGCCGGACGCCCGAACAGCGGCTGGCCGGCCGCATCCGCAACACCCGCAAGCTGCTCACCACCGCCGCGGTCATCATGTCGGTCTACCTGATCGCGACCAGCTTCGTGACCACGGTCCTGGTGCCGGTGGAGCAGTTCCAGCCCGGCGGGCAGGCCAACGGCCGCGCCCTGGCCTACCTCGCGCACGACCTGCTCGGCGAGTGGCTCGGCACCGCCTACGACATCAGCAGCATCCTGATCCTGTGGTTCGCGGGGGCGTCCGCGATGGCCGGCCTGATCAACATCGTGCCGCGCTACCTGCCCTCCTACGGCATGGCCCCGGAGTGGGCCCGCGCCGTGCGGCCGGTCGTGCTGGTCTACACCGCCGTGTGCGTCCTGATCACGATCGTCTTCCGCGCCGACGTCAACGCCCAGGCGGGCGCGTACGCCACCGGCATCCTGGCGATGATGGTCTCCGCGTCGGCCGCCGTGACGCTGTCGTGCGCGCGGCGTGGCCGCAAGGGCCCGGCGATCGCGTTCACCGCGCTCACGTTGATCATGCTGTACGCGCTGGTCGAGAACGTGATCGAGAAGCCGGACGGCATCACCATCTCGTTCTTCTTCATCGTCGGCATCATCGCCGTCTCGCTGGTCTCCCGCGTCACCCGCACCACCGAGCTGCGTGCCGACCACATCGAGTTCGACGACGAGGCGCGCCGGTTCATCGCCGACTCCATCGCCCACGACGGCGCGCTCACCATCATCGCCAACCGCCGCCAGGCGGGTGACGCCGCGGAGTACGCGGACAAGGAAGCCGAGCAGCGCGGCGCGAACCCGGTGCCCGGCCAGGCCGACGTGCTGTTCCTGGAGATCGACGTGGTGGACCCGTCGGACTTCAGCGACGTGCTCAAGGTGCGCGGTGTCGAGGTCGGCGGGCACCGCGTGCTGCGCGCCGGCAGCCCGGCCGCGCCCAACGCCATCGCGGCGATCCTGCTCGTCCTGCGCGACACCACCGGCGTCCTGCCGCACTGCCACTTCGCGTGGAGTGAGGGCAACCCGGTGGGCCACCTGTTCCGCTACCTGCTGCTGGGCCGCGGCGACACCGCCCCGGTCGTCCGCGAGATCATCCGCACCCACGAACGGGACGAAGCCCGCCGTCCCCGCATCCACGTCGGCGGGTGACGGCTCAGGTGTCGGCCGTGACGCGTGCCAGGGTGCGCCGGCCCAACCGGCTCATGGTCGGGTTGCTCTCGACGTAGTACCAGACGAGCCCCATCGCCTGCTCGAACGCCCACGCCCGGCCGCGCTGCCACTGCGGGTCGTCGCACCCGAGGGCGTCGCGGAACACCCGCCGCGGCCCCGGTTCGAGCAGGTGCCACGCGCTCACGAGGTCCAGCGCGGGATCCGCGGGCCCCAGGCCGCCGACGTCGATGACCCCGCTCAGCCTGCCCCCGGCCACGAGCACGTTGCCGGGGATCAGGTCGCCGTGGGTCATCACGTCGTCGTCGTGCCGCGGCAGGTCGCGCAGCTCGTGCCACAGCCGGCGCAACCCCGGCACGTCCAGGAGCCGTCCGCTGCGCTCGAAGCACACCTCCATCCACCCGTCGTGGGACCGCAGGTCACCGCCGCGGCCCGAGCCGCCGAACGCCCGCCCGCGCGTGTCCATCGCCCGCACGTCCCGGATGAACTCGGCCAGGTCGAGCGCGAACGCGACCGAACCGCCCGGGTCCTCGGCCGTGGCCACGACCCCCGGCAGCCACGTCTGCACCGACCACGGCAGCGGGTAGTCCTCACCGGGTTCCCCGATCGCAACGGGCTCCGGCGTCCGGAACCGCGTGCGGCCCAGGAGTTCGCGGGCCGCCTCTGCTTCGGACTCCAACGACCGGCGCACCGGCTCGACGTCCCCGGGCCGCAGCGGGAACCGGGCCGCGAGGCGTTCGCCGACCCGGAAGATGGCGTTGACCGTCCCCTCCGACGCGACCCGCGTCACGGGCAGGCCCCGCCACTCGGGGAACTGGGCGTCCACGAGGCGACGCACGGTCACCGGGGACACGGTCAACTGATCGGCGTGCATCCGCATGACCCCAGCCTCACACGCCGACGTCCGTCGCGGTAACAGCCGCCCGAACCGCGCCGATGACGTGAGTGCATCCATCTGACGAAGGGGGTGCGCGATGGACCCGACATCAGGCTTGTCCATGCTGGAGGCCGCGGTCCCGGTCGAGGTGACCGGTGTACAGGCGCACCAGGCGTGGCTGGCGAGGTACCCCGTCGCGCCGGGCGGGCAGTGGCGCGTCGTGGTCGCCCTGGCGTGGTGCACCATCACCTCGGGCGAGTACCGCGGCCAGTACGCGATCGAGGTCCGGTTGGACGGTCGGCGCGTCGGCGAGCTGACGTACCTGGCGTCACGGCGTTACGCCGACCTCATGGGCCGGGTGATCGACGCCGGTGACACGCCGGGGTGCGAGGCGGTGATCACGGTCGGCCGACGCGGTCTGGAAGTCGTGGTCTTCCTGCCGCGACACCGGGCGGGGGAGAAGTCGCACCGTCCTGTGTGGATCGCCGCCGGCGTCGTGGCGTTCCTGATCGTCGTCATCGCCGCGGTGGTGGACGCCGGTCAGTACACGAAGGACTCGGCCGCTGGGCCGGTCACGACCGCGTCCCGCACGACGACCACAACCGTCGCGCCGACCAGGACCACCACAACGACGACGACCACCACGACGACCACCACCACCACCACGACCACACCGACCACCAGTGTCGCCGAGCCCTCGCCGGAACCGAAGCCACAGCCACAACCGCAGCCACAACCGCAGCCACAACCGCAGCCACAACCGCAGCCACAGCCGGAACCACGGCCGAACCCGACGACCGAGGCACCGCCGCCCGCCCCGAACCCGGGCTGCCACCCCAGCTACGACCCGTGCGTGCCGATCGCGAGCGACGTCGACTGCAAGCCGGGCAAGGGCGACGGTCCCGCCTACGTGACCGGGCCGATCAAGGTCATCGGACCGGACGAGTACCGCTTGGACGCCGACCACGACGGTGTTGGTTGCGAATAGGGAGGAAGCCGTGGCGGCACGCGGACGTGCACGTACGACTGGACGCTCAGCGACGTCGGTGGTCAGGCGACGCTGACCGTCTACCGCCCGTGGGCGGTGTCACCAGTCCAGCGGCAGGGTGGCGATGTAGTCGTTGAGCAGGCCCGAGATCAGGCGGTGGTCGGCGAGGGAGAAGTGCCAGTCGCAGCCGAGGCGGTCGAGGCCGGGGTTGTCGTAGTTCCAGAAGCGGACCCGGTTGTCGCCGCGGGCGTTGCGCTCGGTCACCACCTGCTGGGCGGTCTGGGCGAACAGGTTCGTGGCGCTGACCACGATCACCGTGTCGGGACCGTACTGGGTGCGCAGCTTGTCGATGGACCCCTGGTACGCGGTCTTGTACGCGGCGACCAGGCTGTCGGCGGTCCACGGCTCGCCGGGGTTGATGGCGGTGGAGAAGTCGTTGGTGCCCAGGCCGACCACGACCAGCTGCGGCCGCCAGGTGGCGGGGTTGCGCCACACGTCTCCGGGCACGTTTTGAAGGCCGCGCTCGTAGAACGTGCGGAAGGTGGTGTCCGGTTCACCGCCGTTGTAGTTGCGCACCATGCCCCGGCCGGAGTGGGCGTTGACCTGGTAGTCGGCCCCCAGGCCGCGCGCGGTGAGCGCGCCGAACGTGAGGTCGGTGTTGGTGTTGCGGTCGACGCCGCCGTTGGCCGAGCAGTCGCGCGTGGTGGACAGGTTGCCGTAGCCGGCGGTCAGGGAGTCGCCGATGAACTCGATCTGGCGGGTGCGCGCGGCGGGCTTGTCCAGGATCGCGCCGCCGGCGGCGGGCAGGAACCCGCCGAACTCACCGGCGGCCCAAGCGCTCTCGGTCCGCTTCACCAGCCGGACGGTGTGCTCGGCGTTGGTCAGGCCGGTGATCCACCGGGTGACGCGGCCGGGCGTGACCAGGGAGGCGACGGTCGTCCCGTCGACCTGGACGTCGTAGTCGTTGGCGGCGTCGTTGAGCACGATCCCGACGCCGGTACCGCGGAAGCGGCTCTCGAAGTAGATGCCCGGCCACGTGTACCGCGCGACGCCCTCGGCGGCCCGGACCCGGCCCACGGTGTGCGCCCGGTCGAGGACACCGGGCACCGGCGGCGTGGAAGTCGTGGTCGTCGTGGTGGTGGTCGTCGTGCTGGTGGTCCCGGTGCACAAGGTGCCGTTGAGCGTGAACTGGGTGGGCACCGGGTTCGAGCCGGTCCACGAGCCGTTGAAGCCGAACCCGGCGCTCGCGCCGGTGCCGAGGCTGCCGTTCCAGCTCACGTTGTCGACCTCGACCCGCGCACCCGACTGGCGAACGGTGCCGTTCCAGATCTGGGTGACCTGCTGGCCCGCCGCGAACGACCACGCCAACCGCCAGCTCGGCACGGGGTCGCCGAGGTTGGTCACGGTCACGTTCGCGCCGAAACCACCGGTCCACTGGTTGGCCACCTGGTAGGTGACCCGGCAGCCGACGGCCGCCTGGGCGGGCGCGGTGGTGACGGTCGCGGCGGTCAGGGCCGCGGCCACCGCGGCGACGACCGCGCCGGCCACCGCCGACCGGGAACGATGACGCGTGGTGTGCACCTGATCCTCCACGGGACGTGGGACAACGGTTCTGGGAACGCTCCCGGACGGTAGCGAAGAAGTTGCGCCACGAGAAGGGCCGACCTGGGTACGGGTGCGGTGCGTATCGATTGGCGGCCCGCACCGGGAGGTCCGGAAAGGACTTCCCGCACGCGTTACCGGGCGAGCCACCGTCACCCGATGACCGGGTCCGATCCCGCACGCCCGGCCCGGCACCGGACCCGGTGTCAGGATCTGTCACCTCCCAGCCCGGTGGCGTGAGACGACGGGGGAGCGCGAATGCCGGTCCAGGGGCGGTTGGCGGCCGGCAGCGGGTCCACGGCTGGAACCAGGCGTTGGGCCCGTCGAAGGACCAGCGCGCTGTCGGACCGGGTGGCACGCCTGGCGCTGGTGTTGCGGGCCAACACGATGGCGCGCGGGACGACGCGCGTGCGGCCGGAGTACGTCGACCGGATCCTGTAGCTGGTCAATCGGACGTCAAGCCCGCAGCGACCCGCGCGTGCGGGGAGAGGGGCTGGCCCACGGCCGCAAAGGCGGCGACCAGCCCCGGCGCGCCGCAGGCCGAGGACCACTCGTCCAGCAGTTGCCAGCAGCCGCCGTGCACGAACACCACCAGCGGCGCGGTCGCCGGGAAGAAGTGCACCTGCTCGGCGGGGTCCGCGCCGTAGGGCAGCGCCCGCCAGGTCAGCGCGGCCCGTGCGGCGGCGGACCGCTCGGCGTACCGGTCGAGGTAGGGCTGGACCGAGGCGACGCCCAGGCCGGGCAGGTAGTCGTGGTCGAGCCGGCCCGCACGGGCCGCGGCCAACTCGGCTCCGCTCACCGGGCGCGCCCGCTCGGCCCCGTGCCCCACCGGTCCTGCGCGCTCCTGTTGATCAGGGCGGTGACAGCAGCCAGGTGCCGCCCGGTCGACTGGTGCCCGGCGGCGGTGGCCGGTGGCACGCGGCGGCACGGGCGAGCCGACCCGGACGTGCGGGATGATTAGGGCGAACGCGGCCGGTGCGTCGATGACCGCCCGGTTCGCCGGAGGTGCGGCGGAACCTGCGGGGTGCCGAATTCCCCGTCACCGGGAAGGCCGCGGGCGGGTGTTCGACACCCGGTCCGGCGACGGGGTCGGCTAGGGTGGGCGCCATGTCGAGTCCCGAGGCGGACACGGTGGGGGCTTTCGGTCACGCCGTCAGCCCCCTGAACCCCTGATCGCAGGTCCGTGACGCCGCGTGCGCGCGGCCGCGACCGGTGCGCCTCGGGCGCTGACCGCGGTGACGAGAGGTCCCTTCTCGTGCTTCTCCCACCTCGGAGCCCACTCGATGCCCGTCCCGCTGTACCTGCTCGCCCTGGCCGTGTTCGCCATGGGCACCTCGGAGTTCATGCTCGCCGGCCTCGTGCCGGACCTCGCCGCCGACCTCGACGTGAGCGTCGGGACGGCCGGCCTGCTCACGTCGGCGTTCGCGGTCGGCCTGGTCGTCGGCGCGCCGCTGATGGCCGCGCTCGCCCGTGACCGGCCGGGCCGGTTCAGCCTGCCCGGGTTCGTCGTCGCGTTCCTGGCCGCCCACGTCGTCGGCGCGCTGACGTCGAACTTCCCCGTCCTGGTGGTGACCAGGGTGGTCGCGGCGCTGGCGAACGCGGGCTTCCTCGCCGTGGCGCTGACGACCGCCGCCGCGCTGGTCCGCCCCGACCTCAAGGGACGCGCGCTGGCCGTGTTGCTGTCGGGCACGACGGCGGCCACGATCGCCGGGGTGCCCGGCGGCGCGGCGCTCGGCGCGCTGCTCGGGTGGCGGGCCACGTTCTGGGCCGTCGCCCTCCTCTGCGTGCCCGCCGCCCTCGGCGTCCTCACCGGACTGCCGGCGGCCGGTGGAGGGGGACGCGCGGCCGGACGGCCCGCCCTGCGGTCGGAGCTCGGGCAGCTCCGGCGTCCCCGACTGGTCCTGGTCCTGGTGCTCGGCGCGCTGGTGAACGCGGCGACCTTCGCCACCTTCACCTTCCTCGCCCCGGTCGTGACCGGCACGGCCGGGCTGGACGAGCTGTGGGTGCCGGTCGTGCTGGTGCTGTTCGGCCTCGGGTCGTTCGCCGGTGTCACGGCCGCCGGGCGGTTGGCCGACCGGCGGCCCGGCCTGGTGCTCGCGGCCGGTGGTCCGGCGCTGCTGCTCGGCTGGGTCGCGCTGGCCGTGCTGGCGGACCGGCCCGCCGCCCTGCTCGTCCTGGCGTTCACGCAGGGCGTGCTGTCGTTCGCGTTGGGCGGCACGTTGATCACGCGAGTCCTCTACGAGGCGGCCGGAGCACCCACGATGGCGGGTTCCTACGCCACGGCGGCGCTCAACGTCGGTGCGGCCGCCGGGCCGCTCCTCGCCGCCACCACGCTCCACACCGGGAACCTCGGGCCGTTGTGGACGAGCGCGCTGCTGGTCGCGGTCGCGCTGCTCGTCGCGCTGAGGTTCAGACCCGGCCGGAGCGCTTGACCGTCGGCGCCGGTCGCACGACGTCCGCGGGCGGCCACCGAACGGTGGCCGCCGAGTGCGGAGAGTCCACCGTGCGCACGTCCCGCCGGAAGGTGTCACCTGATCGTGTCTCTAGTGCCGGTGTGCGACGGAGAGTGGACTGGTGCCACCGGCAGCGAGGGGACACACCATGATCGACACCGCCGCGGTGGACGCGTTGAAGCACCAGGGCGACCCGCTCGCCGACGCCGTCGTCGCGGAGCTGATCGCGACGGGCCGGGTCGGCGAGGTCAACCGCGTGCTGACGCACTTCCGCGCCAACGACCAGCCCATCCCGGACGACCTGCCCACCGTCGTGCGCGAGTTCCTGATCGCCACGGACAACCCGCCGGACTGGGCCGACCCCGACCGCGTCGCGCGCGCCTACGACTTCTTCGTGGACGACGGCGTGCACGTCGCCTCCGTGCTGACCTTCGGCGCGATGGTCAACTGCTACGCCCAGCCGCGCGCCTCGCGGGCCCTCACCCTCACCCACGGCCTCAACCAGCCGCACCGCAGGCTCTCGGAGACCTCGCAGTTCGTGCTGAACATGATGGGGCGCGACGCGTTCGGCTCGGGCGGGTCGTTCGTGCCTGCCATCCAGAAGACCCGGTTGATCCACGCCGCCGTCCGGCACTTCCTCACCGCCTCCGGCCGGTGGGACGTCGAGGCCGAAGGCGTCCCGGTCTGCCAGCAGGACATGGTCGGCGCGTTGCTCATCTTCTCCGTGCAGGTGATCGAGGGGATGCGGCGCATCGGCATCTCCGTCACCGAGCAGGAGGCCGCCGACTACTACTACGTCTGGCGCGTCACCGGGGCCATGCTCGGCATCCCGGTGCAGGCGCTGCCAGAAACCCTCGACGACGCCCGCGAGCTGAACGCCGTCATGGTGCGAGCGGCCTACGGCCCGTCACCCGAAGGCGTGACGTTGACCCGCAACCTGCTCACCACGTACGAGAAGCTGTTCCCCGGCAAGCTCTTCGACGGCGTGATCGCGGCCATGATCCGCCAGGTGGTCGACCCGGAGGTGGCCGACTGGATGGAGGTGCCGCGCTCCCGCGCGTGGGCCGGCGTCGTGCGGACCGGCACCCGCCTGGTGCGCGCCCTGGAGCGTTCGGAGGACAACAGCGCCTTGGCGAACACCATCCTGGACAAGGCGGGTGCCCTCCTGCTCGGCGGCAGCGTCCGCACCCTGACCGACGGCCAGTCGACCACCCTCAGCATCCCGACCGACCTGCGCGAGCGCTGGGAGGCGGCCGGCACGTGCCCGGTCGTCACGCCCGCGGAACCGGTCTGACCACCCCGCTCACGTGCGGGGCTCGGCCGCCACCGGGCGCAGGCGCAGCCGGAGGCGGCGGGGGGCGTGCAGGACGTCGAAGGTCGGCACGGGTGCGCGGTGCGGGTCCAGGTGGTGGGCGCGCAGCACGGCCGCGAGCACGACCGTCAGCTGCGCGAGGGCCGGCCGTGCCGCGGGGCAGGTGCGCGGGCCGAGCGCGAAGGGCAGGTAGGTGCCGGGAGCCGGGCGGAAGTCGCCGGTCCAACGCCGCGGCCGGAACCGCGACGGCTCGGACCAGCGGTCCGGTGCGCGGTGGTTGAGGTAGGGGCTGAACAGCAGGTCCGCGCCCGCCGGCAGGTCGCGGACCGGTGCGACGAGCCGACGGCGCAGCCGCCAGACCGGCGGGTGCAGGCGCAGGGTCTCGCGGAGCACCGCACGGCACAGCGGCAGGTCCGCCGTCGGCCCGGCGTGGGCCAGGGCCTCGGCGCGGGCGTCGCGCTGGACGTCGGGGTGGGTGGCCAGCTCGTGCAGCGCCCAGGCCAGCGCGGTGGCCGGCACGTGGTGACCGGACAGCAGCATGGTGCGCACGGCCGACGTCACCGTGTGCTCGTCGAACCCCCGCTCCGCCAGGACCGCCGGCAGGCCGTCGGGGGAGCTGGTGTTCCGGACGTGCGCGAGGATGGCGGTGCGGGTGGCGCGTTGGGCGTGCCGCAGGCGAAGCCGGCCCAACGGCGAGCGCGCCCGCCCCGCGAGGACCAGTTCGCGTTCCACCAACGGGGGCAGGACGTCGGACGGTTCGCCCAGCAGGTGCCGGGCGGTGACGGCGGACACCAGGCGCACGGACAAGGCCACCGCGTCGACCTCACCCGGTGCCGGCGTGCCGGCCACGATCCGCCGGGCCTGGTCCGCGGCCGCGGCGATCCCGGGCACGGCCAGGACGGGGCGCATCGCGCTTCGGACCGCCATCCAGGTGGCCAATCCGTCCGGGCCCCACGAGGTGGGCGGTGTGCGGCCGCCGGTCCTCGCGGTGGTCGCGTCACGGCTCGCCAGCAGCCGTTCGGTCTCGCCCGGATCGGTGACCAGCCACACCCCGGGCTCGACCTCGACGATCCCGTCGCCGGACCGCGCCGCCGCGGACCACCGCAGCACGGTGGTCCGGGCGGAACCGATCACACCGACGGGTAGGCGTAGTAGCCGGTGCTGGTGAAGCGTCGACGCCGGAGGATCCTGTGCAGGAATCTCATGAGCACCATCCCTGAGTGGGGGAAGGGCCAGTATTTCCAGCGGGTCGCGCGACCGTCAATCCGTCAGGCGGGCGTTCGGCGTCGGTCAGCCCAGCGGTGTGGTCACCGTGAACGACGCGTCGCCCGCGAACACCGCGTCCGAGCCCTTGAGGTCCAGGCGCATCTCGTAGTTGTAGTGGCGCAGGTAGCGGCCGGGGAAGTTGAAGGACTCGAACGACGTGGTGCCGCCGCCGGCGAGCCCGACCCGTCCGCAGAACGTGGCGTCGGCGCGGAACACCGCCGAGCCGTCGTTGGTGTTCAACACCAGCCGCATGTTGTTGTGCCGCAGGTAGGAACCCGGGAAGTTGACCGACTCGAACGAGTAGCAGTTGCCGTTGGCCAGCCCCGCCACCACGGTGAACGTCGCGTCCGCCCGGTCGGTGGCGGTGCTGACCGGGTCGACGTAGGCCAGGTTGTCGCGGTGCCGGACGTAGCGGTCGGTGAAGTTGGCCGAGCGCAGCGAACGCCTGCCGGTGGGCACGGCCGTGCTGTCGCCGACGTTCTCCCGCAGCACGGTGAAGTGCCGGGCCGTGCCGGACAGGCCCGGCAGCTCCACCTTGGCGCCGAAGGAGTTCAGGTCGGCGCTGTCGGCGTAGAAGTAGCGCTTGTTGCCGTACTGGTCGAAGTAGATCCGCCACCGGCCGTCCGGCAGTTGCACGAGCGCCGGGCCTTCGAGGCCGGAGCCCCAGCCGGCCCAGTTGCCGGTGCCGACGAACTGCCACGGCCCGTTCAGCGACGTGGCGGTGGCGTGCTCGATGTACTTGGTGGTCTCGTTCTTGAGGAAGTTGTGGTAGGTCCCGCCGACCTTGACCAGGAAGCTGTCGATGTAGTTGGCCGGGATGCCCAGCGGGACGGGCGAGGTCCACGCGGACAGCGAGCTGTTGGTCGCGGTGATCCGGTAGGGGCGGAACTGGCCCGCGGTGCCGGTGGTGGAGGCGGAGAAGACGATGTGCACGCTGCCGTCGGAGTCCTTGAACCACTCCGGGGCCCACGTGCTGCCGGTGGAGCCGTTGAGGCCGACGGTGACGTTGCGCAGGAACGTCCACGTCGTGTAGTCCGCGCTGCGGGCGAAGCCGATCGTGTTCCCGGTCCAGCCCGTGGTGTAGACGATGTAGTAGTAGCCGTCGGTGTGCCGGATGACGCTGGGGTCGCGGATCAGGCCCGAGGGTGGCGTGTAGGCGTTGGAGCGCACGAGGCTGAAGTTCGTGGCGTTCGCCGAGTCGTAGACGTACATGTTCGACTCGCTGCTGTTGGTGAACGCCGTCATCACGTAGTGCGGCACGGGACCGGCGGCCTGCGCGGCGGGCTGGTGCACCAGCAGGGAGGCCGCCAGCGCGGTCACCAGGACCGCCGCCGCGGCGGTGATCCTCTTGCGGGGGGACGTCATCGTCTCTCCTCGGAACGGCGGGTGTGACCGGTGCCACACAGGGCGTGTGAACGCTAACAGCCCGCGCGGCGATCTTTCAAGGGTCGACCTTGCGTAATGAGACCAAGTCGAGGTGCGGTCTCGCGGTTCGCGACGGCAACCTGTTAGCGCTCACATCCCCGCGAGGTGGCCACGGCGGCCCCAGGGGGAGGGCGGCACCGGAGGCGGTGGTGGATGAGCCGGGTCGGAACCCGTCGGCCGGTGACCGCTACCGGGCGGGAGGGTCGGCGTGGATGAGCGGGCGGACCGAGTCGCGGATGACGATGTGGGTGCCGAGCATGACGTGCTCGGGTGCGCCCGACTTGTCGCGGGCGCGTTGCAGCGCCATGCGCACGGCGGTGCGGCCTAGCTCCTCGTGCGGCACGTGCACCGTGGTGAGGTCGATGTCGGCGGCGGGCGGCAGGTCGTCGAAGCCGACCAGCGAGATGTCGTCCGGGACGCGCAGGCCGTGTTCGCGCAGCGCTTGGCGGGCGCCGGCGGCGATGAGGTCGTTGCCCGCGAACACGGCGGTGAAGTCGCGCGGCCCGGCGGCGAGCCGTTCGCGGATCATGCGGTAGCCCTCGCCGCGCTCCATGGTGCCCTCGACCTCCAGGCCGGGGTCGTGGGGCACGTGGTGGTCGGCCAGGGCCTTGCGGTAGCCGGCGATGCGGCTCTCCTGCGTGCTGTAGCCGTCACGGCGGCCCAGGAACAGGATGCGCCGGTGGCCCGCCGAGAGCAGGTGGCTGGTGATGGCGTGCGCGCCGCCGGTGTTGTCGTACTCCACCACCAGGGCGGGCACGTCGGGGCCCAGCGTCGGGCGTCCGCACAGCACCAGCCGCGAACCGGCGAGCGCCAGCGCGCGGGCGTACTCGACCATGCGCTCCCGGTAGGCGTCGTCGGCCACGACGTTGCCCACCAGGATCACGCACTCGGCGTGCTCCTGGCGCATGAGCTGGACGGTGGCCAGCTCACGCTCGGCGTCGCCGCCGGTGGTGCCGACGATGCACAGCTTGCCCTCGACCGCGGCCTGCGTCTGCACGCCTTGGGCCACGTGGGCGTAGTGGGGTGAGACGACGGAGTTGACGATGATGGCGACGCTGCGGCTGCTCGCGCCGGCCAGCCCGCGCGCGTGGGCGTTGGCGACGTAGTCCAGCTCGCGGACGGCCCGCAGCACCCTGGTGCGGGTGGCGGGCGCGCTGGGGTAGTTCCCGGACAGGATCCGGGAGACGGTCGCGACGGACACGCCGGCGTGCGCGGCCACGTCGCGGATCGTCGTCGGTCGCGGTTCCCCGTTGTCGGACGCCGCGCGCCGGACCATCCCGCCTCCACCTTGCCGTGCAACCCCGCGTAATCGCTTACACGCGATGTTTCCGGCCGGCCGCCGGGCTGTCAAATCACCTCGCCGGGATCGGGGTGCGGTGCTCGACCCGCCAGGTCACTCCTCGGCCGATGATCGGCGTAACCGTATACCACCAAGCCCGCACGGTCTTGACACATTTCCCAGGTGGTGTTGCGATCTAGCCGACAGTAAACGGTTACACGCACCGCGATCCCCGGAGCGACGCCCACCCTTGTGGAGCCCTTCATGGCGATGATCTCCCGACGGAACCTCCTGCTCAGCGCGGCGGCGGTCGGTGCCGCCACCCAGCTCGGCCGTCCCGGCGAGGCGCAGGCCGCACCGGTCGAGAACACGTGGCCCGCGACGGCGAGCGGCCGGCTCGACGACGGTGTCGCGCTCAAGTGGCTGGAGGGCGGCGCGCCCCCGCAGTTGGCGGGCGGGTCCACGTGGGGCGTCCCGTGGCCGAAGGGCACCGTGCCGAAGGGCCAGGCGTTCGCGTTGCGGACCGCGGCGGGGCAGCAGGTGCCCGTGCAGTCGTGGGCGACGGCGTACTGGCCGGACGGCTCGCTGAAGTGGACCGCGCACGCCCTGGGCGCGGACGTGCCGCCGGCCGAGCAGTACGTGCTCACCGGCGGGACGCCCGCCGCGTCGGCGGCGGCCGTGACCGTCCGGGACGGCCGCAACGAGGTCGAGGTGAGCACGGGCGTCCTGCGGTGCGTGCTGCCGAAGAAGGGCGACCACGTGGTCCGCGCCCTGTTCCGGGGTGACCGCGAGATCGCGCGCAACGGGCGGCTGGTGTGCCTGCGGCAGGGCGAGGCGGGTGACGACGAGGTCGGCTCGGCCAAGGTGGAGCGGTTCACCGGCCGGGTGGAGAAGCTGACCGTCGAGCAGACCGGCCCGGTCCGCGCCGTGGTCAAGGTCGAGGGCGGGCACCGGCACGGCAACCGGACCTGGCTGCCGTTCACCCTGCGGCTGTACTTCTACGCCGGCAGCGACGGCATCCGCGCCGTGCACACGTTCGTCTACGACGGCGACGAGACCGAGGACTTCATCCGCGGCCTGGGCATCCGGTTCGAGGTGCCGATGCGCGACGAGCCGCACGACCGGCACGTGCGCTTCGCCGGTCCGGGCGACGGCGTGCTGGCCGAGGCGGTGCGCGGCGTCACGGGCCTGCGCCGCGACCCCGGCGCGGCGGTCCGCCAGGCCCAGGTCGCCGGCCGGGCCACCCCGCCCGTGGCCACCTGGGACACGCGCGTCAGCTCCCGGCTGCACCTCATCCCCACCTTCGGCGACTACTCGCTGCGCCAGGTGACCGCCGACGGCTTCCAGATCCGCAAGCGCACCGAGGCCGGGCACGGCTGGATCCCGGTCGACTCGGCCGGTCGCGCGGGCGGGCTCGGGTACGTGGGCGGTCCGGGCGGCGGGTTCGCGTTCGGCATGCGCAACTTCTGGCAACTGCACCCCACCCAGCTCGACGTCCGTGGTGCGGCGGGCGACACCGCCGAGGTGACGGTGTGGCTGTGGTCGCCCGACGCCGGGCCGATGGACCTGCGCTTCTACCACGACGGCCTGGGCCAGGACACCTACGCGGAGCAACTGGAGGGCCTGGAGATCACCTACGAGGACTACGAGCCGGGTTTCGGCACCCCGTACGGCATCGCGCGCACGACCGAGCTGCTGTTCTGGGCCCTGGACGCGACCCCGCCCGCCGCGCGTTTCGCGGAGCTGGCGCAGGCGGTGCGGACGCCGCCGCTGGTGGTGGCGCCACCGGCGCACCTGCACGCGGCCGGCGTGTTCGGCGACTGGTCGCCGGTCGACCGCTCGACCCCGGCCAGGGCGCGCATCGAGGATCGGCTGGACTTCCTGTTCGAGTACCACAGCGGGCAGGTCGAGCAGCGGTCCTGGTACGGCTTCTGGGACTACGGCGACGTGATGCACAGCTACGACCCCGACCGGCACGTGTGGCGCTACGACGTCGGCGGCTATGCGTGGGACAACTCGGAGCTGTCCACCGACCTGTGGCTGTGGTACCACTACCTGCGCACCGGCCGGGCCGAGGTGTTCCGCTTCGCCGAGGCGATGACCCGCCACACCGGCGAGGTCGACGTCTACCACCTGGGCAAGTGGCAGGACCTCGGCACGCGGCACGGCGTGCAGCACTGGGCCGACAGCGCCAAGCAGTTGCGCATCAGCAACGCGGGTTACCGCCGTTTCCTGTACTTCCTCACCGCCGACGAGCGCACCGGCGACCTCATGCGCGACCTCGTGGACGCCGACCGGACGTTCCTGGCGCTGGACCTGATCCGCAAGATCCGCACCGGGCCGTACGAGCCGGACCCGCACGCGCTCAGCGTCGGCACCGGGACCGACTGGAGCGGCCTCGCGCTGGCCTGGCTGACCGAGTGGGAACGCGGCGGTGACCCGGTCGCCCGCGAGAAGCTCCTCAACGGCATGCGCACCATCGCCGCCATGCCCAACGGGTTCGCGCAGGGCAGCGGCCTCTACGACCTCGACAACGGTGAGTTCGCGCCCGCGCCGCCCGCCGTGAGCGTCGGCTCGCTCGGATCGGTGTTCGGCCTGGTCGAGGTGTGCAGCGAGCTGATCGCGCTGACCGGTGACGAGGCGTTCACCAGGGCGTGGTTGCAGTACTGCCGCCTCTACAACGGCACGGCCGCCGAGCAGCAGGCCGAGACCGGGCAGTCCTGGGGCAGCCTCAACCTGCGCCAGGCCCACTCCCGGCTCACCGCCTACGCCGCGGCCAAGCTCGGTGACGCTGCCCTGGCCGCGCGGGCGTGGAAGGAGTTCGACACCGGGCACGCCGGCTACCCGAAGTCCTTGGCGTTCGCGTCGGCGTGGGTGGAGGGCCCGGCCGTGCTCAAGCCGGTCGACGAGGCGGCCTTCGCCTCGGTCAACGCCTCCGCCCAGTACGGCCTGGCCGCCGTCCAGTGCCTGGCCCTGGTCGGCGACCACCTCCCGGCGTAGCACCGCACCTCACCGCAGGAGGACCCACGGTGGACCACCCCGCGTTCCCGCCGCCCGATCCGCGACGGTCCCCGCGCACCGGCTGGACCAGGGCGCACTGGGAGGCCGTCGCGGACCACCTGCTCGCGTCCGTGGAGCCGTACGCGACGGACGACTTCGCCCAGTACCGGCTGCCCGGCCGGGCGAGCCGGGCGGGCGTGGTGAGCGACGGGCTGGAGGGCTTCGCCCGGACGTTCCTGCTCGCCGCGTTCCGGATCGCGGGCGCGGGCGGTGACGTGCCGCCCGCGCTCGTCGAGCGGTACGCGCGGGGCCTGGTCGCCGGCACCGATCCGGCGCACCCGTACGCGTGGCCGCCGCTGGTCGACATGTCCCAGCAGTTGGTCGAGGCGGCCTCGGTGGCACTCGCGCTGCACGAGACGCGGCCGTGGCTGTTCGACCGGTTGTCGGCCGCCGAGCGGGAACGGGTGGTGGCGTGGCTGGCCGGGTTCGTCGGCAAGTGCACGCCGGACAACAACTGGGTGCTGTTCCGGGTCGTCGTGGAGCAGTTCCTGGCGGAGGTCGGCGGGCCGCACGAGCCGGACGAGATCACCGGCGGGCTGGCGCGGATCGAGGACTGGCACGTCGGCGACGGCTGGTACTCCGACGGCAAGGGCAAGAACTTCGACTACTACTGCGGCTGGGCGCTGCACCTGTACCCGTCGCTGTGGGCGCGGATGGCGGGCGACACCGCCCGGCAGCAGCTCTACGCGGCGCGGCTGGGCCGTTTCCTGGAGCAGTACCAGCACTTCTTCGCCGCCGACGGCGGGCCGGTGCACCAGGGGCGTTCCCTGACCTACCGGTTCGCCGCGGTCGCGCCGCTGTGGTTGGGCGCGCTGACCGGCGCGTCGCCCCTGCCACCCGGCCGCACCCGGCGGATCGCGAGCGGCGTGCTGCGCCACTTCGCGGACCGCGGTGCCCCGGACGCGCGGGGGCTGCTGACCCCGGGCTGGTACGAGCCGTTCCCGCCGGTCGTGCAGGACTACTCGGGCCCGGCGTCGCCGTACTGGGCGAGCAAGGCGTTCCTCGGCCTGCTCGTGCCGCCCGACCACCCGGTGTGGACCGACCCCGAGGAACCGGCGCCCGTCGAGCTGGCCGACCAGGTCGTGGCGATGCCCGCGCCGGGCTGGCTGCTCCACGCCACCCGTGCGGACGGCGTCGTGCGGCTGGTCAACCACGGCAGCGACCGCGATCGCGTCCAGCCCGCGGACGGCGTGCCGGACCCGCACTACCTCAGGCTCGGCTACACCAGCCACACCGGGCCGGACCACGGCGGTGTGGACAACCAGCTCGCCGTCATCGCGCCGGACGGCACGGCGTCCGCGCGCCGGCGCATCGAACCGCTGGCGGTGGGGGACCGCTTCGCCGCCTCGGCCTATCGCGACGGTGACGTGCACGTGGTGACGGCGTCGGTGGTGCGCGGCGCGGCCGAGATCAGGGTCCACCGGGTCACCGCGCCGACCGGTCGCCGGGTGCGCGACGGTGGTCACGCCTTGGCGGCGCCGGTGCCGCTCGACACGCGTGCGGCCGACGGCGTCGCGCTGGCGCGGCGTCCGGACGGGCTGACCAGCGCCGTGCGCGCCCTGCACGGCTTCACGCGGGCGGGTGTGGTGGCGGCGAAGGGCGCGAACGCGTTCGGCAGCCACTCCGCCACGCCTCACGTGATCGCCGACAGCCATCCCGGGGGCACGGCGGTCTACGTCAGCCTCGTCCGGCTCGCCGTGGCGGGCGACGATCCGCCGGTGGTCGGTGTGCGCGTCGAGGACGACCTGGTGGAGCTGGCGCTGCCCGACGGGGCGGTGACGATCCGCTGGGGTGACGTCCCGACCTGCGAGCGTTCGACCTGACCGGTGCCCGCCCGGCCGCGGGGGTTCGCGACCGGGCGGGCACGACGGGCCTGGCGCGGGGCAGGCGATGTTCGTTCGGGGCGGGGCGGCCATGCCCGCGCCCGCACTTCGGACTACGGCGCGGTCGAAGCGGCCGGGGCAACTCGCCCACCCCCTACGGCGACATCTTCGGCGACTGGCGCGCAGCGGCCGTCTACACCATGGTGAGCAGCCGCGGCACGCTGTCGGTCGTGGTCGGGCTGGTCGGGTTCCGCTTCTCGCCCTGGCTGTCGTTGAGCAGTTCCGCGGTGGCACCCCGAGTGGTTCGACGCGATGGTCCCCCTCGCAGGTGGCGGACTCCGCCTCGTACCGGGCCGTCGCGGCGTGGACGGCCGGTGCGAACGCCCCGGTCGTCAGCGCGGCGGACATCACGGTCCCGTCCCGAAAGCTCGTTACCGGTTAGGCAGGTGTTCGGCGGCGAACCCTGCGACGGTGGCGAGTCGGCGGGTTGAATCGTGCACCACGGGTCGCGCGGCAGGGTGAGGCGATGTTGTGGATGGGAGCGGGAGGCATTCGGGAAGGCACGAAAAACCCCTCACCTCGCCTCCGAGGGGCGCGGTGAGGGGTCGGTGCGTGGGTCAGCGGTGGGACGTGGACAGGTCGTCGGACCGCAGGGCCGCCAACGCGTCCCGCAGCGTGGGCCGGATGTCCAGCATCCCGATCACCATCGTGATCTCCAGGGGGCGCAGGACGAGGCGCCGGTCGGTCGCCACGGTCAGCGCCACGCCCAGCTCGCGGGCCCGCAGGGCGGCTTCCACCAGCAGTTGGATGCCGGTGGAGCCGAAGAAGTCGACCTTGGTCAGGTCGAGCACGAGGCCGGCGGGTCGTCGGTCGAGCTGGTCGGCCACGGCCGCCCGGATCGACGCGTCCCAGGCCGTGTCCACCTCGCCGGTCACCTCGACCACGGCGACGCCGCCGTGGTGGTGGATCCGGGTGGTCGTGTCGGTGCTGTCGGTGCAGGTTTCGCCCATGGGGCACTCCTCGGGTTGGTACGAGAACCAACAACCGAGCTTCTGCTCAACTCGATTCGTCGCTCCGCGCGCAACGTGGTGTGGCGGTCGGACACCTCCGACGGTACGTCTCGGACGGCCGAACCACAACCGCGCAGGTCACCTGCCGCCGCGGTCGCACGACGGCACGGTGCCCCGGCGTCGCAGCAACGGGAGCGTGACGGCGGCCAGGGCGTCGGCGGCGGAGTAGTTCAGGGCGTGGCCCGCGCCGGGCACCTCGGCCAGCCTGCCGTGCGGCAGCAGCGCCGCGACCTCCGCCGCCCAGGAGTGGGGCACGATCGGGTCGCGGCTGCCCCGTGCGACGACGACCGGTGTGCGCAGGTGGTGGAGCTTGCGCTCGACCGGGTCGTCCAGCAGGTGGCGGAACGTCGCGGCCATCCGGCGCGGGCCACAGGCGAGGTAGTCCGGGCCGACCACGAAGGGGAGCGAGGGCCGTTCCCGGGGGATGTCGGCCACCAGCCGTGCGACCTGCCGCAGCGGCGAGCGGGCGTGCCGGTCGACCGTGGGGCTGACCAGGACCGCCGGGCCGAGCAGGTCGGGGGAGTGCACGGCCAGGTCCACGACGACCTGGCAGCCGCCGGAGTTGGCCACCAGCAGCGCGCCGCCCCGCCCCGTGGCGCGCAGCCAGTCGGCCAGCGCCAGGGACAGCCCCCGCACGTCCAGCGGCTCGGGCGGACCGGGCGTGCGGCCGAAGCCCGGCAGGTCGACCGCGGTGACGTGGGAGTGGGGTGCCAGCCGTCGGGCCAGCGGCAGGAAGTACCGGTGCGAGCAACCCAGCCCGGGCACGCACACCACCTCGGGCGCGCCGCGCGGTCCCAGCACGCCCGCGTGGACGAGGGTGCCCGCGGCGGCGGTGTACTCGGCGGTGAACGCGTCCGGCCGGTTCATCGGCACCCGGCCGGCGTCACGTCGGGGATCTTGGCGCACATGCCGGGGACGTACCCGCACCGGCGCGACCGAACCACGAGCAGCCTCCGGCCGCGCTGGGGGAGGCGACGGCCGGAGGCGGGTTCAGGGGTCGGCGCGGCGGTCGCCTCTCGGCGAGTGGCTCGACGCGGCTCCAGCCGAACGGTGTTCCGCGAAGGCGATAGGTGAGGCCCGGGGACACGGACCGCACCGACCACTGGGCACAACGGCTCGGGGCGGCCCGGTGTTCCCGTCCGGGAGTGCCGTCCGTCTCACCCGATCGTGGGATGCGGCGGGTCGGGGCGGCGGTCACGTCAGCGTTCGGGCACGGTCCGGGGTGGACGTTGCGGACGGCAGTGCCCGACCGGAGGTGTGGCGGTCCGGACGAGGGTTCGCGCGCCCGCTGCGGTGGAGGGGTGGCCCACGTCCACCGCAGCGGCTCGTGGTGTTGCCGTAGCGCACCCGTTGCCAGGAGTTGACGGGTGCGTCAGGGCCGGGCGGGCTGGTGGGCGGGCGACGCCACCAGCACCGGCGCCACGAGGACCGCAGCCGCCGCACCCGGGGAGTCGCCGGGTGCGCGCGTGCCGCGTCGGGCGTGACGGTCCGGAGGAGAGGCTCAGGCGCCGGTCGCGGGTTCGAGCGGGCCGTGCGCCCGCGCCGACAGGTGCTGCCACTCGTCCCACGTCTTCAGCCGGGCGGCGTAGGCCCGCTGGATCATCGGGTAGAACCCCTGGCCGAACAGGACGCGCAGCGGCGGGTTGTCGGCGTCCACGAGCGCCAGCAGCGCCTGTGCCGCGGCGGCCGGGTCCCCGGCGGGCTGGTTCGCCATCGCACCCGCGAGCCGGCGGCGCAGGCCGTCGTAGACCGGGCTGCGCTCGGCCAGGTGCCCGTTGGCGAGCGGGTCCGGGTTCTTGCCGTCGCGGGTGGCGAAGCCGCCGGGCTCGACCACGGTCACCTTGATGCCGAACTCGGCGACCTCCTGGGCCAGGGCCTCGTTGAAGCCCTCGACGGCCCACTTGGACATGTGGTACGCGCCGCCGAGCGGCATCGCCACCAGCCCGGCCGCCGACGACAGTTGCACGACGTGCCCGGACCCCTGCGCCCTCAGGTGCGGCAGCGCGGCCTGGACGACCCACACCGCGCCGAACAGGTTGGTCTCGAGCTGGTCGCGCAGCTCCCGCTCGCCGAGCTCCTCGATCGCGCCGATCTGCGCGTAGCCCGCGTTGTTCACGACGACGTCGAGGCGACCGAAGTGCTCGACGGCCCGCCGCACGTTCTCGAAGACGGCGGCCTTGTCGGTCACGTCCAACTCCAGCGGCAGCACCGCGTCGCCGTAGGTGGCGACCAGGTCGGCGAAGCCCGCGGTGCTCCGGGCGGTCGCGGCGACCCGGTCGCCGCGCGCCAGGGCGGCCTTCACGAACTCGCGGCCCAGGCCGCGCGACGAACCGGTGACGAACCAGGTCTTGCCCACTGTCTCTTCCTCCTGCCGTCCGGGGTTGACGACATGAAGGCACCGGAGAGCCCGTCGTTGTGACAGCGTGCGCGCGTGACCTGGACCACAGGTCCGCGCGCACGGCCGAACCCCCGTCGGGCCTGCGCCCGACGGGGGTTCGGCCGCGCCGGTCAGGACGAGCTGTACATCGCGTCCGCGACGTCCTTCAGGAACTTCCGCTCCACCCCGGTCGGGAGCATCACCACGACCCGGTCGACGCCCGCCTCCTGGTAGTCGTCCAGCGAGTCGAGCTGGGCGAGGAAGACGGTGACCTCCACGTGCGCGCGACCGGCCGCGGCCGCGCGCTCCCGCAGCTCGGTGACCCGCGCCTTGAACAGGCCCGGGTCGGCGTGGTGACCGGGCATCCACCCGTCGCCGAACGCCAGCACCCGGTCCAGCACGGTCGGGCCGTCACCGCCGACGAACACCGGCGGCGCCGGCTGCTGCACCGGCTTCGGCCACGAGTAGATCGGGTCGAAGTCGACGTACTTGCCGTGGTACTCGGCCTTCTCGTGCGTCCAGATCCGCCGCATGGCCTCCATCCGCTCGGCCATGACCGACACCCGCTTGCGGTACTCGACGCCGTGGTTGCGGATCTCCTCGTGGTTCCACGGCGAGCCGATGCCGACCCCGAAGATCAACCGCCCGTTCGACAACCGGTCGAGGGTGGCGACCTGCTTGGCCAGCCAGATCGGGTCCCGCTGCACCACCAGGCAGATCCCGGTGCCGATGCGCAGGGTCGACGTGACCGCGGCCATCGCGGTCAGCGTCACGAACTGCTCGCGGTTGCGGTAGAAGTCGCGGGGCATGTCGCTGCCCGCTTCCTCGAACCCCTCGCTGAGGTCCTTGCGCTCGGCGATGTTGACGGTCTGCTCGTTGCCCGCGCCGAAGCGGATAGAACGGGTCACCGGCACGTGGCTGTGGTCGGGCACGAACGCCGACTCCAGGCCCAGCCCCTCGGCCTCGCGGGCGAGCTCGAGCGGGTCGAGGCCCTCGTCGGAGTTCATGGAGAACACACCGAACTTCATTGTTCCAAACCTCTGCTTCCCGTCGCGGACGTCGAGTCCGCCGGTGTCGATGTCCTGCTGCTCGGGTGGGACGGCACCGGCGGTCCCGGCCGTGCCCTCGTCCTCAGAGGAGCACCTGGCCGGCGTGGTAGTCGCCGGCGTGGGGCAGCTGGGTGATGACGTTGATGCGGTTGAAGGCGTTGATGATGGCGACCAGCGCCACCATCGCGGCGAGCTGCTCCTCGTCGTAGTGCTTGGCGGCGTTGGCCCACGCCTCGTCCGTGACGCCGCCCGCCGCGTCGGCGATGCGGGTGCCCTGCTCCGCCAGCTCCAGCGCCGCGCGTTCGGCCTCGGTGAAGATCGTGGCCTCCCGCCAGGCCGCCACCAGGCTCAGCCGCACCGGCGTCTCCCCGGCGTGCAGGGCCTCCTTGGTGTGCATGTCGACGCAGAACGCGCAGCCGTTGATCTGGCTGGCGCGCAGCCTCATCAGCTCCGCCGTCCCGGCGGGCAGGCTCGACTTCGCGACCACGTTGTGCGCCGAGGTGATGTACTTCAGGACCTTGGTCGCGACCTGGTTGCCGAAGAGGTCCAGGCGAGCTTCCACGGTGTGCTCCTCAGGTTGGTGCGGTGTTGACACCTCTTCCGACGAGGCAGGGCGGTCGGATGTGAGGAGCCGCTGCGCCCACGTCCGACCCGCCCGCGGTCGTCGGTCCCGCCGGCGCGGTCGATCAGGCGGTTTTCCGCGCCGACACGACGGCTTGCAGCGGCAGGGCGTCCGCCGGGATGTCGGTCGGGTTCTCGACGACCACCTCGGTCACCTCGAAGCCGCACTCCTCCAGCCAGCCGCTCCACGTGGACAGCTTCTGCGGCCCGCCCTGGCCCATCGCGCAGCCCAGGAAGAACGCCGGGTAGAAGTCGACCGAACGGGAGTCGTGCTCGCGGACGTCGTCCTGGTACACCGGCACCAGGACGCTGACCTGGCCGCCGACGTCGAGCGACTTGTTGACGTTGTGCAGGATCTTGAGCACCTCGCTGCGGTCCCACAGGGTCAGGAAGTGCCGGATCAGCACGACGTCGAACCCGGTCGGCACCTCGCGGAACACGTCGCCGCCGATGAACGAGCAGTGCTCGGCCACGCCGTTGGCCCGGAAGTTCTCCAGGGCTTCCTGCTCCTTCTCGGGCAGGTCGAACGTCGTCACGTGCAGCCCGGGGGACGTCTTGTGCCGGTAGGTGTTGATCGCGCCGAGGCCGGTGTTGCCGGCCAGGTCGAGCACCCGCGCGCCGGCCGGGATCTCGACGTTGTCGAAGAACCACGGGTCGACCCGGGCGGTGCCCGCGTCCATGGCCGTGGCCCACGACTCGCGCAGGTCCTTGTGCTCGGCCACCGCGCCGAACAGGTTGCCCTCGTAGCCGTAGAACTCCTTGAGGCCGACGACCGTGCCCGCCTTGACGCTCTCGGTGAGGTAGTAGAGCTGCCGGAGCATGGTGACCTTGACCAGGTCCATGAAGATGAGCACGCGGTCCAGGTCGGCCTGGGGCAGGTCCGCCAGCGCGTCGAGGGAGTAGCCGCCCGTCGCCGGGTCGTAGGCGACGAAGCCCTCCTTGACCGGCAGGTGCAGGAGCTGTTCCACGGCGTCCGGTTTGGCGCCGACCACGCGGCCCAGTTCGACCGCGTCCAGTCCCGGCCTCTCCCGCAGCGCGTCGATCACGCCGAGCTCGAAGCAGGACAGCAGGTTCATGAAACGCGCGGGTCCGACCATGTGTTCGCGGAACTTCGCGAGCGTGGCTTCAGGCGTCATCAAGCTCGATCCTTCGAGTCCGTTGTGTCCACCGCCGGTTGGGTCGCAGCATCGGCCACCGGACTTGGCCCGGACTGGTCAGCGGCTTGGCGCCGGCTTGGCGGCACCCGGCCACGGCCGCAGCTTCTCCGGGTTGCGCACCGCCCAGATGTGCTTGATCACC
Organism: Saccharothrix sp. S26; assembly: GCF_021390395.1. GTDB lineage: Bacteria > Actinomycetota > Actinomycetes > Mycobacteriales > Pseudonocardiaceae > Actinosynnema. The sequence continues at coordinate 1,808 of NZ_JAJUWT010000005.1, read as the reverse complement.
TCGCCCGCCACGTCGAACGCCATCACGGTCACCGTCACGCCGTCGTGCTGCGTCACCAGCCCGGGCTGGCCGTTGACCGTGCGCTCGAGGACGGTCAGGCCGGGCACGCGGTCGAGCAGGTCCACGAAGTAGCGCGCGACCCGCTCGCCGCCGCGGACCGGGCGCGGCTCGGCGCTGACGAGGCCGCCGCCGTCGGCGACCGTCACGACCTCGGGGTCGAGCAGGCCGATGAGCGCGTCGATGTCCTTGGCCTCCCACGCCTGCCTGAAGTCCCGGACGACGTCCGCACGCCGTGCCGCCGCCGCGTCGGGGGTTTGCGCGGCGCGCACGCGGCGGCGGGCCGACGTGGCGAGCTGGCGGCACGCGGCGGGCGTGCGGCCGACGATCTCGGCCACTTCGTTGAACGGGTAGCGGAAGACGTCGTGCAGGACGAACGCCACGCGCTCGGCCGGCGTCATCGCGTCGAGCACGACCAGCAGCGCCATGGTGATCGACTCGTCGAGCGTGACCCGGTCGGCCGGGTCGCCGGTCGCGCCGCCCGGTCGACCGCCGACCCACTCGGTGTGGTCGGGCAGCGGCTCGGGGATCCACTCGCCGACGTAGCGCTCCCGCCGGGCCCGCGCCGAGCGGAGCTGGTCGAGGCAGATGCGGCTGGCGACCTTGGTCAGCCAGGCGCCGGGGGAGTCGATGGCCTCCTGCTCCTGCCGCGACAGGGCGTACCAGCGGGCGTAGGTCTCCTGCACCACGTCCTCGGCGTCGGCCAGGGAGCCGAGGAGCCGGTAGGCCAGGTTGATCAACAGGCGCCGCTCGCCCATGATCGCCCTCAGGCCGGGGTCGAGCCCGTCGTCTTCCCGCTCGGTGTGCGTGCTCATGGTGTCGCCAACCCCCTCGGTCGCCTCCCGCCAGTCTGAGGCAACGCACCGAGTGGCGCGCGTCACCTCACAAAGCGAGGGCTCGCGTCGTCGTAGTGGTGGAGACCGGCTCCAGCCCGGGTCGGGGCCACCCGTCCCCGCTCGTCCGGCCGCGCGCTCCGGCACCGCCCAGACGATCAACCTAAGGAACCAGAACCGATCATGGAATCCGTGAACGTCGCCATCATCTACTACAGCGCCACCGGCACCGTACACGCCTTGGCGCAGGCCGCCGCGGAAGGCGCGGAGAAGGCCGGCGCGCAGGTGCGCGTGCGCAAGGTGGCCGAGACGGCGCCGCAGGAGGCGATCGCGTCCAACCCGGCGTGGGCCCAGCACGTGCAGGACTCCGCCGACGTCGTCCAGGCGGCGCACGACGACCTCGACTGGGCCGATGCGGTGCTGTTCGGCACGCCGACCCGGTTCGGCAACCCCTCCAGCCAGCTCCGGGCGTTCATCGACACCACCGGTCCGCTGTGGTTCGCGGGCAAGCTCGCGGACAAGGTGTACTCGGCGTTCACCGCCTCCAACACCGCCCACGGCGGCCAGGAGTCCACCCTGCTGGCGCTGGGCAACACGTTCTACCACTGGGGCGGCATCATCGTGCCCCCCGGCTACACCGACCCGATCCAGTTCCAGTCGGGCAACCCCTACGGCGCCTCCCACGTCGGCGGCAGCGAGGCACCCAACGACGTGGCCCTGGAGGCGGTCCGCTACCAGGCCAAGCGCGTGGCGGAGACCGCCGCGGCCCTGAAGGCCGGCCGCGCCGCCTCCTAGATGATTGATTCCAAGGGTTAGGACGCCTGGAGACGTGGGGCGAGGGTGTCGATGTACGGGTTGTGACGACCGACATTGACACCCTCGCGACCGCACTCTATGTCAGAACCGACGACCTGCTGA
>NZ_JAJUWT010000004.1 GCF_021390395.1 Saccharothrix sp. S26 | reverse complement strand
GATCGCTCCGAACAACACTGACAAGTAATGTCAGTTGTCCAGTAACAATCTCAAAGGAAACCTCTTGACGAGGTTCATAAATTTACTGGCTATTCGGCACGCTGTTGAGTTCTCAAAGAACACGCGCTCACCATCTTGTCCCGCGTCTTACCGCGGTTCATTCCGGGGCTTTGTGTTTCTCGCTGTGGTTGAAGCTTAGCTCGTTCGTTTTCGCGGTGTCAAATCGGCCGGTTTCGGCTTCTCGGCTCCGCGACAAACTCGCTTCGCATTCACTTTGTTCTACCGTCCGGAGCCGAGGCAGCACGTTGTGCTGCTGATTCGATCCCGGGGGCTTGTTCGCCGCGCTCCGTTCCGGTCTCTCTCCGGCCCGTTCCGCGCTGGCAGAGAGAAAGTTACACCCCGGCTCACGCGGAGACAAATCGGGGGGTCCTTCCGGGCGTCTCCGCAGCTAGGCGTGGTGCGCCCCCTGGGAACGGTGGATGCTGTGCCGGTGCAGCTCTCCCCTCGGCTCGGCCGATACGCGGTCCACGTCCTCGTGGTCGCGGCTTGCTACTACGTGGCCGCCCGGCTGGGCCTCCTCCAAGCTTTGGTCAACGACCAGGTGACGCCGTTGTGGCCGCCGACCGGGATCGCGGTGCTCGCACTCCTGCTGGGCGGGCTGAGGCTGTGGCCCGGCATCGCGTTGGGCTCGTTCCTGGCCAACTCCGCGTTCACCGACTTCGGTGCGACGGTCCTCATCACCGCCGGCAACACCCTCGCCCCGGTGGCCGCCTACCTGTTGCTCAAGAAGGCGGGCTTCCGACCGGAGATGGACCGCACGCGCGACGCGCTCGCCCTCGTGTTCCTCGGCGGGTTCGTCGGCATGGTGGTCAGCGCCACGATCGGCTCCGGGACGCTGCTGGCGGCGCACGTGATCGACGGCGCGTCGTTCTGGTCGACGTGGACGGTGTGGTGGACCGGCGACGCGCTGGGCGTGCTGGTGTTCGTCCCGATCGTCCTGGCGTTCCGCACCCTGCGGCTGCGCCACCACCCCGTGCGGCGGTGGTTGGAGGCCGTCGCGCTGGTGGTGAGCACGGCGGTGGTCATGGCCGTGGCGAGCACGCACGACCTGCGGCTGATGTACCTGGTGTTCCCGTTCCTGATCTGGGCGGCCCTGCGCTTCCAGCACCTGGGCACCGCGCCGTGCGCGTTGGTCGCGGCGACGCTGGCGGCACGGGGCGCGGCGCGCAGCACGGGCCCGTTCGCGGACCTGGACCTGGTGGCGCGGATGGCGACCTTGCAGGCGTTCAACGGCACGGCGGTGTTGACGGCGCTGTTGTTGTCGGCGGTGATCGCGGAGCGCAACGCGGCACGGGAGGCGATCGAGCGGACGGTGAACCAGCTCGCGGACGTGGTCGCGCGCTACCAGCCGTTGGCATTGGGCGACCTGCTGCCGCCGAAGCCGCCGGAGAAGCGCTAGTGGACGTGGTGGTGGTCGGTGGCGGGCCGGCGGGTCGGGCGTTGGCACGGGCGTGCGCGGCGAGGGGCCTGGGCACGACGCTGGTCGACCCGTACCCGGAGCGGCCGTGGCGGGCGACCTACGCGACGTGGGCGGACGAGTTGCCGGACGACGCGCCGGTCGCCGTGAGCACGTCGAGGAGCCGTGCGGTGACGACGGCGGAGCACGTGATCGCGCGGGGTTACGCGGTGCTGGACAACGAGCGGTTGCGGTGGCTCCCGGACGGGGTGCGCGTGGTCGCCGGTCGGGTGGTCGACCGCACGGGCACGTCGGTCACGTTGGCGGGCGGGCGACGGTTGACCGGACGGGTGGTGGACGCGACCGGCGCGGCGGGTGGTCGCGCGGCGCAGACGGCGGTGGGGGTGGTGGTGCCGGCGGCGGAGGCTGTGCCGTTCGTGGGGCCGGACGAGGCGTTGATCATGGACTGGCGCAGGCCACCGGCGGCGACCACGGCCGATCCCACCTTCCTCTACGCGATCCCGGTGTCGGCGGACGAGGTGCTGCTGGAGGAGACGTCGTTGGCCCGTCGGCCGGGTCTGCCGTTGCGGGAGCTGCGCCTGCGGTTGCACGCCCGCCTGGCCGCGCACGGGATCGGGGTGCCGGAGGGCGAGGAACGGGTGCGCATCCCGTTGGACGGTCGGCCGCGGGACGAGGCGTTCGGCGCGGCGGCGGGGTGGATCCACCCGGCGACCGGGTACAGCGTGGCGACGGCGTTGCGGCGGGCGCCGGTGGTGGCGGACGCGATCGCGGCTGGGCGGTCCGTGCGGCGCTCGGCGGCGGAACGGGCGGTGCGCGGGTTGCGGCTGAGGGGCTTGGCGGCGTTGCTCGCGTTGCCGCCCGAGGAGGTGCCGGAATTCTTCAACAGCTTTTTCGAATTGTCCGGCAGTCTCCAACGCGCCTACCTCGGCGGGCACGATGACCTGCCCGGGACCGTCCACGCGATGCTGCGGCTGTTCGGCGCGACGTCATGGCCCATGCGCGCTCGGTTGGCATTCCCTGTGCAATCGACCAAAAGTACGAGAACACCTGGTTAACGGTCTCGGCAACAGAAGATCGACCGGGCACGATCGGGGCCGTGCCCGCCTTGCTGGATGACGTACGGTTCGCCTTCCAGCCGTTGTTCAACCTCCACACCGGAGGGGTCGTGGCGGTTGAAGCGCTGGCCCGACCGCACGACGGCACCGTGCAGGACCTGCTGCGGATGGCCTTCCGCGCCGGGTACCTGGCCAACACCGACGTGGCGCTCGCGTGCCGCGCGGTCCGGCACGCGGCCGAGCACGGCCTCGGCGTCCCGCTGCACGTCAACCTGCTCGCGTTGACGATCGCGGACAAGCCCGAGCTGATGGCCCCGCTGTACGGCGCGCTGCGCGAGGTGGGGCGCACCCCGGCCGACCTGGTCGTGGAAGTCGGCACGCCGTACTCGCGCGCGCCGCGCCGGCTGCTGGTCAAGGGCATCGAACGGTTGCGGCAGGACGGGTTCCGGATCGGTCTGGACGGCGTGGGCGAGGGCGACTCGCCGTTGTCGCTGCTGGTCGAGGTGCACCCCGACGTGATCAAGCTGGACCGCGAGGTGGTGGAGGCGCTGCCCGCCGACCCCGCCCGGTTCGCGATGGTCCAGGCGTTGCAGCACCTGTGCGAGCACACGGGGTCGCTGGTCGTGGCCGAGGGCGTGGAGACCGAGCCGCAGCTGGCCGCGCTGCGCCGGCTCGGGGTGCGGCTGGCGCAGGGCAACCTGCTGGCGAGCCCGCAGCGCAGGCCCAAGGTGGACGCGACGATCGCGGCGGTGCTGAGCGAGGTCAACGACCCGGAGGCGGTCACCAGCACGATGACCGCTCCGCTGCGGCGCAAGGCCGGGCCGAAGGTGACCGACTTCCTGCACCCGGCGACCACGCTGCCCGACTCGGCGACGTCCGAGGAGGTGCGCGACGTGCTGGCGAACCAGCCGACGGTCAGCGGCGTGGTGCTCTTGGACGACGAGGGCAGGCCGCGGTGGACGGTGGACCGCAACCGGTTCCTGCTGGCGGTGACGGGGCCGTTCGGGCACGCCCTGCACGCCAAGCGGGAGGCCGCGCGGCTGGCGGACAGGCCGAAGCTGATCGGGGCGGACTCCAGCGCGTTGGAGCTGCTGGACGTCGTCGCGCACGCCAACCGGGAGCGGACCAACGACGACCTGGTGGTCGTGGACGACGACGACCGTTGCCTGGGCGTGGTGCGGGTGGCTGACGTGGTGCGCGGTGTGGCCGAGATGAAGGTGGAGCAGGCGGCGGCGTTGAGCCCGTTGACCCGGTTGCCGGGCAGCGACTCGATCGCGCGCGAGGTGGACCGGCGCATCCTGGGCGGTGAGCTGTTCGCGGTGGCGTGGCTGGACGTGGACGCGTTCAAGCGGGTCAACGACTCGGCGGGGTTCGCGGCGGGTGACGACCTGATCCGCGCGATAGGGCGTGCGTTGACCGATGGCGCGGCGTCGTTCCCGGGTGTGCAGGTGGGGCACGTCGGCGGGGACGACTTCCTGGTGGTGGCCGGGCTGAACGAGATCGTGCCGTTCGCCGCCGGTGTGCTGGACGTGCCGTTCGAGGCGGAGGGGCGCGGGGTGACGTTGTCGTTGGCGACGTTGATCTGCGCGGCCGGGTCGGTGACGTCGTACCGGGAGGTGTCGCGGCTGCTGGCTCCGCTCAAGGAGCACGCGAAGTCGTTGCGCGGCACCAGTTGGGTGCTGGGTCGGCCGGGCAGCGACCACGTCGACGTCCTGCGCGGCGGGCCGCACCTGGCAGTAAGTTAGGGAAGTTCACCGCAAAGCCGCCTGTGCGGCCCCACTGGTCACTCATAGCATCAGGAAGACTACCCACAGTTGGGAGGTCCCTGGTGAGCGAGGTCACCGCCCTGCCGCTGCCCCGAGCGGTCTCGGACCTGCCGTTGTCGGTGGGGGTCGAGGAGGAGTTCCTGCTGGTCGACGCCGACACCGGGTTGTTGGTGCCGCTGGCGGGCGCGGTGCTAGGCCGTGCCGCCGGGCCGGACCTGCAACGCGAGATGACGCTCTACCAGGTGGAGAGCGCCACCCGGGTCTGCTGGAGCATGGCCGAGGTGCGGGAGCAGTTGCTGGCGGCACGGCGGGCGCTGGCGACGTTGGCCGAAGCGCACGGCGCGCGGATCGTGGCCACGGGGACGCCGGTGCTGGGAGGCGTCCGGCCACCGCCGTTGACCGAGTCGGACCGCTACCGCACGATCGCCGCCGAGTACGGGTCGTTGGTCGACGGGCTGACCATCTGCGGCTGCCACGTGCACATCGGGATACCGGACCAGGACACCGGTGTGCTGATCGGCAACCACCTCCGGCAGTGGCTGCCGGTGCTGTTGGCGCTCAGCGCGAACTCCCCGTTCTCCGAGGGCCGCGACTCGGGCTACGCGAGCTGGCGCTACCTGGCGTGGAGCCCGTGGCCGTCGGCGGGCGCGCCACCGTGGTTCGAGTCGGCGGAGGACTACCACCGGGGCACGCGCGTGCTGCGGTCGGGCGGGGCGGCGCTGGACCCGGCGATGGTCTACTGGGACGTGCGGCTGTCGGCGCGCCACCCCACCGTGGAGCTGCGGGTGTGCGACGTGGCGGCGACCGTGGACGAGGCCGTGGTGCTGGCGGCCTTGGTGCGGGCGATCGCGGCGACGGCGCTGTCCGGCACTCCCGCGCACCGCGTGCCGGACCTGGAGCTGCGGACGGCGTTGTGGCGGGCGGCGCGCGACGGGCTGGACGGCGCGGCCATCGAACCGCTGACCGGTCGGCTGGTGCCCGCGGCGGACATGGCACGGGCGTTGGTGGACTGGACGCGACCGGCGCTGCGCGCGGCGGGCGACGAGGACCTGGTGGTCGACGGCATCGACCGGCTGCTGATCGAGGGCACGGGCGCGGTGCGGCAACGCAGGGCGTTCCGCCGGCGCGGTTCGCTCGTGGACGTGGTGCGCATGCTGGCGGCGCAGACCTGAGGTGTGTGCCCGGCGGTCGGGGGCACCCTTGTCGTACGCGAACGAAGGAGGTTCGGCATGACCACCGCACGGGAGATCATGAACACCGGTGTCCAGTGCATCAAGGAGGACCAGAGCCTGCGTGACGCGGCGCGGATGATGCGGGAGCTGAACGTCGGCTCGTTGCCGATCTGCGGCGAGGACGACAAGCTGCACGGCATCATCACCGACCGTGACATCGTGCTGCGCTGCGTGGCCGAAGGCCGCGACCCCGCTTCCATGAAGGCGGGCGAGATGTCCGGTCACCTGCACTGGGTCGAAGCGGACGACGACCTGTCCCACGTCCTGCGCACGATGGAAGAGCACCAGATCCGCCGGCTCCCGGTCATCGAGGAACACCGTCTGGTCGGCATGGTCTCGGAGGCCGACCTGTCCCGTCACCTGAACGACAACCAGATCGCCGAATTCGTCGAACGCGTCTACGCCCGCTGACGGTCACGCGCCCGGAACGGGCCGGAGAAGGGCGAAAAAGCGTCCTCGCCGAGCCGGCGAGGACGCTTTTTCGCGCTGATGGATGCCCTGGGTCAGACGGTGAAGCCGAGGGCGCGCAGTTGCTCGCGGCCGTCGTCGGTGATCTTCTCCGGGCCCCACGGGGGCATCCAGACCCAGTTGATGCGGAAGTCGTTGACGATTCCGCCGCCACCGCCGCCGACCAGGGCCGAACGGGTCTGGTCCTCGATGACGTCGGTCAACGGGCAGGCGGCGGAGGTCAGCGTCATGTCGATGAGCGCGACGTTCTCCTCGTCCACCCGGATGTCGTAGACCAGGCCCAGGTCGACGACGTTGATGCCCAGTTCGGGGTCGACGACGTCGCGCATGGCCTCCTCGACGTCGTCCACCGCGGCCACGTCGGCCTTCGGCGCGGGCGGTTCGGGCATGCCCTCGATGCCGCGCACCACGTCTTCTTCGGCGGTCATGCCTTCGCTCCCTCGCTGCGTGCCACCGCGTCCTTGAAAGCCATCCAGCCCAGCAGCGCGCACTTCACGCGTGCCGGGTACTTCGCCACGCCCGCGAAGGCGATGCCGTCCTCCAGGACGTCCTCGTCGGGCTCCACCTGGCCGCGGCCCTGCATCAGTTCCACGAACGCGTCCATCTTCTCGAACGCCTCACCCAGCGGCTTGCCCACCACCAGGTCGGTCAGCACCGAGGTGGACGCCTGGCTGATGGAGCAGCCCTGGCCGTCGTAGGACACGTCGCGCACGGTGTCGCCGTCGAGCGAGACCCGCAGGGTCACCTCGTCGCCGCAGGTCGGGTTGATCTGGTGCGACTCGGCGTCGTACGGGTCGCGCAGGCCGCGGCCGTGGGGGTTCTTGTAGTGGTCCAGGATGATCTCCTGGTACATCTGCTGCAACTGCATCACGCCACCCCGAAGAACTTCTGCGCCTCGCGGACGGCGTCGACCAGGGCGGTCACCTCGTCCAGCGTGTTGTACAGGTAGAAGCTGGCCCGCACGGTGGCGGCGGCGTCCATCCGCCGGTGCAGGGGCCACGCGCAGTGGTGGCCGACGCGCACGGCGACGCCCAGGCTGTCGAGCACCTGGCCCACGTCGTGCGCGTGGATGCCGTCCACGACGAACGACACCGCGCCGCCGCGGTCCACCACGTCGGTCGGGCCCACGATCCGCACGCCGGGGATGGCGGCCAGGCCGCGCAGCGCCGCTTCGGTGAGCTGGTGCTCGTGCGCGGCGATGCGGTCCACGCCGATGGCGTTGAGGTAGTCCACCGCCGCGCCCAGCGCCACGGCCTGCGACGTCATGGGCACGCCCGCCTCGAACCGCGCGGGCGGCGGCGCGAACGTCGACCGCGCCATGTGCACCATCTCGATCATGGAACCGCCGGTGAGGAACGGCGGCAGGGCCTCCAGCAGCTCGCGGCGGCCGTAGAGCACGCCGATGCCGGACGGGCCGAGCATCTTGTGGCCGCTGAACACCGCGAAGTCCACGCCGAGCGCGGTGAAGTCCACCGGGCCGTGCGGCACGGACTGGCAGGCGTCGAGCACGGTGAGCGCACCCACCGCGCGGGCCGCGTCCGCCAGCACCCGCACCGGGTTGACGGTGCCGAGCACGTTCGACTGGTGGGTGAACGCGACGACCTTCGTGCGCTCGGTGACCAGCTCGTCCAGGTCGGACAGGTCGAGGCGGCCCTCGTCGGTGACGCCGAACCAGCGCAGCGTGGCGCCCGTGCGCGCGGCCAGTTGCTGCCACGGCACGAGGTTCGCGTGGTGCTCCATCTCGGTCACGACGATCTCGTCGCCGGGGCCGATGCGGAACCGCTCGGCCTCGGGGCCGGCGGTGGCGGCGTTGCCCATCGCGTACGCGACCAGGTTGATGCCCTCGGTCGCGTTCTTGGTGAACACGATCTCGCCGTACTTCACGCCCACGAAGTCGGCGATCTTCTGCCGCGCGCCCTCGTAGGCGTCGGTCGCCTCTTCGGCCAGTTGGTGCGCCCCGCGGTGCACCGCGGCGTTCGCGGTCTCCAGGAAGGCGCGCTCGGCGTCGAGGACCTGCTTGGGGCGTTGCGAGGTGGCGCCGGAGTCCAGGTAGACCAGCCGCTTGCCCTCCCGCACGGTGCGGCCCAGGATCGGGAAGTCCGCCCGGACGCCTACGACGTCCAGTGGAGTAGCGGTGGTGGTCACTGCTCCGACGCCTCCTCTCGATACGTGTTCACGGACGGTTGCACGACAGGTGCAACGTCAGCCGATGCTGGCGGCTTCCTGCTTGCCGATGTACTTCACGTAACCCTCGGCCTCGAGCTTGTCGGCCAGCTCCGGGCCACCGGACTCGGCGATGCGGCCCGCGGCGAAGACGTGCACGAAGTCGGGCGAGATGTACTTCAGGATCCGGGTGTAGTGCGTGATCAGCATGACGCCGACCTCACTGGACCCCTTGTACCGGTTCACGCCCTCGGACACGACGCGCAGCGCGTCGACGTCGAGGCCGGAGTCGGTCTCGTCGAGGATCGCGATCTTCGGCTTGAGCAGGCCGAGCTGCAGGATCTCGTGGCGCTTCTTCTCGCCGCCGGAGAAGCCCTCGTTGACCGAGCGCTCCGCGAAGGCCGGGTCGATGTCCAGGTCGGACATCGCCTCCTTGACCTCCTTGACCCAGTGGCGCAGCTTCGGGGCCTCGCCGCGCACGGCGGTGGCGGCGGTGCGCAGGAAGTTCGACATCGAGACGCCGGGCACCTCGACCGGGTACTGCATGGCGAGGAACAGGCCCGCGCGGGCGCGCTCGTCCACGGTCATCTCCAGCACGTCCTCGCCGTCCAGCAGCACGCTGCCGGAGGTGATCTCGTACTTGGGGTGGCCGGCGATGGCGTAGGACAGGGTGGACTTGCCCGAGCCGTTGGGGCCCATGATGGCGTGGGTCTCGCCCGCCTTGATGGTCAGGTCGACGCCCTTGAGGATCTCCTTGGCTCCGTCTTCGGTGTTGACCGAGACGTGCAGGTCCTTGATCTCCAGAGTGGCCATTGGTGCTTCGTTCTCCTGGTGTTGCGAGCGGAAGTCAGTTCGTGGTGGTGGCGACGTCCACGTAGACGTCGTCACCGCGGAGTTCGACGGCGAACACGTCGACCGGCTCGGTGGCGGGCGGCGAGGACGGGCGGCCGGTGCGCAGGTCGAAGCACGACCCGTGCAGCCAGCACTCCACGCCCTTGCGCGTCACCTCGCCCTCGCTGAGCGCGACCTCGGCGTGCGAGCACAGGTCGCGCAGCGCGTGCACGGTCTCGCCGTCGCGGACGAGCACGACCGGGGTGTACTCGTCGCCGACCTCGAACGCCGCGGGCTTGCGGTCGTCGAGGTCGGTCAGCGAGCACACCCTGATCACGCGCCCACCGCTTCGAGTTCCGCCTCGATGGCGGCTTCCAGGCGCTCGCGCACCTCGGGAACGCCGATCTTGAGCAGGATCTCGTGGAAGAACCCGCGCACGACCAGCCTGCGTGCCTGCTCCTCCGGGATGCCGCGGGCCTGGAGGTAGAACAGCTGCTCGTCGTCGAACCGGCCGGTGGCGCTGGCGTGGCCCGCGCCCTCGATCTCGCCGGTCTCGATCTCCAGGTTGGGCACCGAGTCGGCGCGCGCGCCGTCGGTGAGCACCAGGTTGCGGTTGAGCTCGAAGGTCTCCGTGCCCTCGGCCGCGGCGCGGATCAGCACGTCGCCGATCCACACCGTGTGCGCGTCCTCGCCCTGCAACGCGCCCTTGTAGACGACGTTGCTGCGGCAGTTGGACACCGCGTGGTCGACGAAGGTGCGGTGCTCGAGGTGCTGGCCCGCGTCGGCGAAGTACAGGCCGAGCAGCTCGGCGTCGCCGCCGCGCCCGGTGTAGGTGACGACCGGGGTGAGACGGACCACGTCGCCGCCGAGGGTGACGACGGTGTGCTTGAACGTGGCGTCACGGCCCAGCTTGGCGTGGTGCGCGGAGACGTGCACCGCGTCGTCGGCCCAGTCCTGGATGGCGACCACGGTCAGGTGCGCGCCGTCACCGACGACGAACTCGACGTTGTCGGCGTACGCGCCGGAGCCGCGGTGGTCGATCACGACGACACCCTCGGCGAACGGCTTGGCGTGCACGTGCAGGTGGCCGTAGGCGACCTGGCCCGCGCCCGGGCCGGTCACGGTGATCGTGGTCGGCTCGGACTTCGCGTCACCGGGGAGGGTGACGACGGTGGCCTCGGTGAACGACGACCACGCCTGGGCGGCGACCCGGTCACCGGGGGTGCCCGCGGTGCCGAGCCGCTCGTCGCCGCGGGCCGCGGTCTCGACCGCGACGCCCTCGGCGGCGGTGACCTCGACGGTGGCCGTGCCGGTCGCCTCGGCGCCGTTGTGCAGGTTCGCCAGGCGCTTCATGGGGGTGAAGCGCCAGATCTCCTCGCGACCCCCGGGCACCTCGAACGCGTTCACGTCGAACGACGTGAAGTGGTCGGCGCGCGACGTGACGGGAGCACCTGCACCGTGCGAGTGGGCCGTCAGGCCGTGTTGCTGGTCTTCGGTGGTGACGGCCATGTCAGCCGACGGCCCCTTCCATCTGCAGCTCGATCAGGCGGTTCAGCTCGAGGGCGTACTCCATCGGCAGCTCGCGCGCGATGGGCTCGACGAACCCGCGCACGATCATCGCCATGGCCTCGTCCTCGTTGAGACCGCGGGACATCAGGTAGAACAACTGGTCCTCGGAGACCTTCGAGACGGTGGCCTCGTGGCCCATCGACACGTCGTCCTCGCGGACGTCGACGTAGGGGTAGGTGTCCGAGCGGCTGATGTTGTCCACCAGCAGCGCGTCGCACTTGACCGTGGACTTCGAGTGGTGCGCCCGCTTGTTGACCTGCACGAGGCCGCGGTAGGAGGTGCGGCCGCCGCCGCGCGCCACCGACTTCGACACGATCGTGGACGACGTGTGCGGCGCCATGTGGACCATCTTCGCGCCCGCGTCCTGGTGCTGGCCCTCGCCCGCGAACGCGATCGAGAGGACCTCGCCCTTGGCGTGCTCGCCCATGAGGAACACGGCCGGGTACTTCATGGTGACCTTGGAGCCGATGTTGCCGTCGATCCACTCCATGGTCGCGCCCTCTTCGGCCTTCGCGCGCTTGGTGACCAGGTTGTAGACGTTGTTCGACCAGTTCTGGATGGTCGTGTAGCGGCAGCGACCACCCTTCTTGACGATGATCTCCACGACGGCGGAGTGCAGCGAGTCCGACGAGTAGATCGGCGCGGTGCAGCCCTCGACGTAGTGCACGTACGCGCCCTCGTCGACGATGATCAGCGTGCGCTCGAACTGGCCCATGTTCTCGGTGTTGATCCGGAAGTAGGCCTGCAGCGGGATCTCGACGTGCACGCCCTTCGGCACGTAGATGAACGAGCCGCCCGACCACACCGCGGAGTTCAGCGCGGAGAACTTGTTGTCACCCGACGGGATGACGGAGCCGAAGTACTCCTTGAACAGCTCCGGGTGCTCCTTGAGGGCCGTGTCGGTGTCGAGGAAGATGACACCCTGCTCCTCGAGGTCCTCGCGGATCTTGTGGTAGACGACCTCGGACTCGTACTGGGCCGCGACGCCGGAGACCAGGCGCTGCTTCTCCGCCTCCGGGATGCCCAGCTTGTCGTAGGTGTTCTTGATGTCGTCGGGCAGGTCGTCCCAGGTCGCCGCCTGCTTCTCGGTCGACCGGACGAAGTACTTGATGTTGTCGAAGTCGATGCCCGACAGGTCCGAACCCCACGTCGGCATCGGCTTGCGGTCGAACAGGCGCAGCGCCTTCAGCCGGAAGTCCAGCATCCACTCGGGCTCGTTCTTCTTCGCCGAGATGTCCCGAACGACGTCCTCGTTCAGGCCCCGGCGAGCGCTCGCGCCTGCCACGTCCGAGTCGGCCCAGCCGAACTCGTAGTTGCCGATGCTCGCCAGGGTCTCTTCCTGGGTGAGCGGGGCTGTGGTGGTGCGCTGCTCGGCAGCGGCAGTCATGCGGGCTCCCCTCCATCTGGGATCCGGGGTGTGTTCGGGATGTGCGTCGTGCACACGGCATCGCCGCGGGCGATGGTGGCCAGGCGCTGGACGTGCGTGCCGAGCAGGTCGGCGAACGCCGCCGTCTCGGTCTCGCACAGCTGCGGGAACTCCGCCGCTACGTGCGCCACGGGGCACAGGTGCTGGCAGAGCTGCTCGCCCGCCCCCACGTGGCGCGCCGAGGCAGCGTAGCCCTCCCTGGTCAACGCCACCGCGAGGGCCTTGGCCCGGTCCGCGGCGTCGGGCTGGGTGACGATGGCCGCGCGGTGCCGGTCGACGAATGCGGACACCCGTCGTTCGGCGAAGGTTCGTACCGCCTCCTCCCCGCCCTGTTCGGCGAGGAACCGCAACGCGGCCACGGCGAGGTCGTCGTAGGCGTGCCCGAAGCGGGCCCGCCCCTGCTCGGTCAGCAGGAAGAGCTTGGCCGGGCGACCCCGGCCGCGCTGACCCCTCCGCGGGGCCTCCCTGCTGGTCGCCTCACCGTCGGCCACCAGCGCGTCGATGTGCCGGCGCACCGCCGTGGGGCTCAGGCCCAGCTGTTCCGCGACCGAGGCCGCGGTCACCGGGCCCTGCTCCAGGAGGAGCCGTGCGACGGCGTGCCGGGTACGGCCGTCGTGCCCGGACGGCACGGCGGTCGATTCGGTCCCGGCGTTTTTCACAACACCAGTGTTGCGTATTTCGCGGGCGGTCGCAAAGATCGGCGGGGATCGGGTGACCCGAGTCACGCGGCGGGGCCGGTCGCTACCCTTCGGACGTGGCGGCGGGCGGAATGGTGATGGCGAACCGGAGCGAGATCGGCGAGGCAGCACCCCTCGACGCGCCCGAACGGCGACAGCTCGACGTGATCCGCCGCTGGGGCACCGTCGGCGCGCTGCTGATGGCGGTCGGCTCCCTCGGGTCCGGCGCGGCGCCCGTGTTCAGCCCGTTGCCGGGCACGCCGCTGCTGGGGCTGTTCGTGCGGATGCCCAGCGCGTCCATGGGCGCGGTGTGGACCGGCATGTTCCTGATCGTGTCGGCGTGGCTGTGGCTGGGCCGGTTCGCCCGGCCGGGCAGGCCCCGGCTGGTGTCGCGCAGCCAGCTCGACCGCACGCTGCTGATGTGGATCACGCCGCTGGTGTTCGTGCTGCCCATGTTCAGCCGGGACGTCTACAGCTACCTGGCGCAGTCGCAGATCGCGGCCAACGGGCAGGACCCGTACGAGCTGGGCCCCGCCACGGCGCTGGGCGTCGAGCACGACCTGACGAAGAACGTGCCGAACATCTGGCGCGAGACGCCCGCGCCGTACGGGCCGCTGTTCCTGGCCGCCGGGCGGGTCATCTCGATGGTGACCGGCGACAGCGTGCTGCCGGGCATCTTCCTGCACCGGATGCTGGCGCTGCTGGGCCTGGCGATGATCGTGTGGGCGCTGCCGCGGCTGGCGCGGCGGTTCGGCGTGCCGCCGGTGAGCGCGCTGTGGCTGGGCGCGGCGAACCCGCTGGTGCTGTTCCACCTGGTCGTGGGCGTGCACAACGAGGGCCTGGCGATCGGCCTGATGCTGGTGGGGCTGGAGCTGGCGTTGCGCAGGATGCCCGTGACGCCGGGCACGCCCATGACGCGCGACGAGCTGCTGTGGATCGTGCTCGGCGCGACCATGATCACGATGGGTGCGGCGGTGAAGATCCCGGCCGCGCTGGCGCTGGGGTTCCTGGGCGTGATGATCGCGCGGCGGTGGGGCGGCCGGTTCTCCGACCTGGTGCGGGCGGCGTTGTTGTTGCTGGTCATCTCGGGTGTGGTGATGGTGGGGACGTGCGTGGGCACCGGGCTCGGGTTCGGGTGGGTCGAGACGCTGAACGTCGCCAGCACGGTCAAGAGCTGGATGTCCCCGCCGACCGCGATGGGGTTCATGGGCGGCGGGCTGGGGCTGCTGCTCGGGCTGGGCAACCACACCGAGTCGATGGTCGTGCTGATGCGGCTGGTGACGCAGGCCGTGTCGGTGGTGATCGTGGCGACGCTGCTGTGGAAGGCGTTCCGGGGTCGGATCAAGGCCATGAACGGGCTCGGCGCGGGCCTGGGCGCGGTGCTCGTGCTCGGGCCGGTGCTGCAACCGTGGTACGTGCTGTGGGCGGCGTTGCCGCTGGCCACGGCCGTTCTGGCACGCCGTTTCCGGGTCTTCGCCACCACCGCCAGCGCCGTGATCGCGGTCATCCTGCCGCCGACGGGCTCGGCGTTCGACGGCCGTGCCTACATCGTCCCGCAGGCCGTCCTGGCCGCCCTGATCGCCTTCGCCGCGTGCCTCTTCGTGGCCCGCAAGCAGGTGCTCCCCCTGATCAAACGCGACCCCCTCCCCGGCTCCGCCTGACCTTTCCCCACCGCGCGTGTCCTACGTCCAGAACGCGCGTGTCCTACGTTCCGGTACCCCATGTTGAACGCTCAGGTCAGCCGGCCTGTGTTCTGAACGCTCGACTCGGGTGTTCCGAACGTAGGACACGCGCGTTCTGTGCGTAGGACACGCCGTGTAACTGAGGAGGGGCGGGTGGCGAGGTAGGGGGTGCGGGAGGATCCGGGGGCTGCGGGGAGGGAGTGCCTGATGGTCGAGGTGCCGAGGGAGCAGATCCGGTTCGCCGTCGTGCTCAACGGGGGTGTCAGCCTGGCGGTGTGGATGGGCGGGGTCGTGCTCGAGCTCGACCGGCTCACCCGGGGTGACGGCCCGTACGCCGACCTGCTGGACATGGTCGGCAGCACGGCCCGCGCCGACGTCATCACGGGCACGTCCGCGGGCGGCATCAACGGGGCCGCGTTGGCGTTGTCCCAGGTCAACGCCAACGCTCGGCTGGAACGGCTGCGTGACCTGTGGGCCGAGCAGGGACGGATGGAGCAACTGCTGCGCACCCCGTTCCGCGGCCAGCCCGTCTCCCTGCTCCGGGGTGACGAGTTCTTCCTCCCCCGGCTCCAGGAAGCGCTCGAACGCCTGACCACCGACTTCACCCCGCAGGAGGACCGCCCGGTCGACCTGCGGATCACCACGACGCTGCTCGCGGGCGTGCCCACGGTCACCCACGACGACCTCGGCCAGACCCTCGTGCAGGCCACCCACCAGGGCAGCTTCTCGTTCCGCCGCGACCCCGACGGCCGCGACGACTTCGCCGCCGACAAGCTGCCCACGCTGGTCAGCCGCCTCGCGCTGGCCGCGCGCTCCTCCGCGTCGTTCCCGTTCGCGTTCGAACCGTCGTTCATCCCGGTCGCACCCGGCGCGCCCGACGGCGACAAGCCGAACATGGCCGAGGTCGCGTCCTGGGCCAACGACACCGACAACCGGTCCCGGTACGCCGTGGACGGCGGTGTCCTGGTCAACACGCCCACCAAGGAGGCGTTGGAGGCCATCGACCGGATGCCCGCCGAAGGCCCGGTGAGGCGGGTGATGCTGCTGGTGTTCCCGCACGCCCCCGAGGCGGTCGTGGAACCGGTGGCCCCGGTGGACGGCGCGCTGCCCAGCACCATCGCCACCGGCGGCAAGCTGCTGGGTGCGTTGACCAGCCAGAGCGGGCGCACCTACGTCGACCGCATCGAAGAGCACAACCGCAACGCCGCCTCCCGCCGCGGCGGCCGCAACGCCCTGCTGGACCGGCTGGCGTCGGGCGGCTCGGTCACCGAGAAGCTGTACGCGCTGGCCGCCACCCTGCACGACCACTACGAGGACGTGCGCATGCGGCACGCCGCCCGTGACGTCACGACCCGCCAGTTCCAGGTGCCGGGCGCGAACGCCGCGGGCTGGACGTTCGAACGGGTCCGCGCGGCGGCCGAGGCGGCGCAGCGGGAGTACCGCGCGGAGCACGGCAAGCTGCCGTACGTGCCGACCGAACCACAGCCGGCCGCGTTGCCCGACCACGGCTGGCCGTGGGGCATCACGATGGCCGAACGGCTCGCCTCCGCCGCGATGGACGTGCTCAAGCGCCTGGTGTGGGTGATGCCGGACGCCGAACGGCTGGCGATGGCCCGCACGAACCTGTTCGACGTGCGCGCGAAGCTGCGCGCCGCCCGGGTCGAGCTGGACGAGCACTGGACCACCGGCCGCGCCGAGGAGCTGGACCAGGAGTACTGGGAACGGCGGGTGCGCCGGTTCGCCGAGAAGATGCTGGCCGAGCCGGACGGCGTCGGCAGCCGGGTGCGGGAGCAGGTGGACCGGATCGCGGGCGTCCTCGGCGACGCGCACGACATCCTCGACCAGCTCGACGACGAGCAGCTGCGGGTGGGCGAGCTGCGGTCGTGGCACCGGCTGCTGACCGGGCCGCGCACCGACGCCGAGGCCGCGGCGGGGCTGGTGGCGGGCGAGCTGTGGCTGTCGCGGGCGTTGGCGCTGGAGGTCGCGACGACGTGCCTGGCCGACGACACCCGCGGCGGCCTCGACCAGGCCGTGGAGCTGGTGCAGATCAGCCTGCAGACGCGCAACGCGTTCGCCGAGTACAGCCTGACCGCCGAGGACAAGGCGGGTGGCGCGTCGCTGCACCGGTTCTCCGGGTTCCTCAAGCGGTCCTGGCGGGTCAACGACTGGATCTGGGGCCGGCTCGACGGCGCCACGATGCTGTGCAAGGTGGTGTTCGACCCGAAGCGGCTGCTGCGCGTGGACCGGCTGACCGGCGGTGGCGGCGACCCCCTCGACCGTGCCGCGGCCAAGGTGGACGAGCTGGTGGTGAAGCTGTTCGGCGACGGCCTGCCGGACGAGCTCGCGCCGTGCGTCGAGCGGGCGAAGGCGGAGCTGGGGAAGGTCTACGCGGACCCGGACGGCGACCACCCGCCGACGTGCGCGGCACTGGCCGAGCTGGCCGCGTGGGGCCTGCACGTGCGGATCATCTGCGAGGAGCTGCCCGCGTTGCGCGCCGCGATCCTGGCCGACCGGCACGAGGGCGCGGACCGGCGCTCGCGCGGCGAGCTGTTCCTGGAGGAGCAGGCCGCGCTGCTGGCCCGGCTGCCCGTGCGCACGGACGCGGACCGGGTCGAGGTGGGCGTGCGGGGGTTGAGCGCGTTCGACCGGGCGGGCATCGGGCGCGAGCCGCTGGTGCAGGAGGCGAGCAGCGACCAGGTGATCCGGACGGCGGCGACGGCCGCGGCGGTGGCGGTCACCGTGGCCGACAGCGACAACTCCGGGCTGGGCACGGCGAAACCGCTGACCAGGACGTTGCGCGGGGCGGCGCTGCTGCCGTACTGGACGATCACCGGGTTGACCAGGGGCGGCCGGTTGGCGCAGTTCCTGGGGCTGCTCGGGTTCGCGTTGGGCGGCGCGCTGCTGGTGCTGTCGCTGTTCGACCTGCTGCCGCCGTGGGCGGTCGGTCCGGCGGCGGCGTTCGGCGGCGGCACGCTGCTGGCCGCGTTCGGCTACGCGGCGCTGCGGTCCGGCACGCTGCTGCACGGGTTGGTGCTGCTGTCGCCGGTGATCCCGCTGGTGACGGTGGCGATCGACCGGACCCGTGACGCGTTGGCGTCCGGGGAGACCGGTGACCAGGCCGTGACGGGCATGGTGGCGGTGGGTGGCGTGCTGCTGGTCGTGGTGGGGTTGCTGATCATCGGCAGCCTGCCCGCGCCGGTGGGCACGCCGCTGGCCGTGCTGGGCAAGGTGCGGTTGAAGCCCCGACTGCTGGTGCGGGTGCTCGTGGCGGCGGCGATCGTGGTCGGCGTGTGGGCCGTGGTCCGGTACCGGCTGTACGACCTGAGCCCGGCGCTGGTGGTGATCGGGACGGCGGTGGCGATCCTGTTCGGCGGGGTGACGTCGTACGTGCTGGGCAGCTCGCTGCGGCGGTGGCGGCAGGTGGACGGGGTGTGGGACACGGAGGCCGCCGAGCCGCCCGCGTCCGCGACCGCCGGGTGGGCCGCCGTGTACGGGTCCGTGCTGCTGCTCGTGGCGGCGGTGGTGCAGGTGTTCTCGCTGCGGTTCACCGGGTGGGAGGCGGTGCTGGGCACGGCGTTGGCGTTCGGGCTCGTGCTGCTGCTCGTGACGACGTGGTGGGTGCCGTTGCGGGCGCGGCGGACGATCGCCAAGTCCCTGGTGGAGCAGATGTCCATCGTGGACTTCGACCCCGACGACGTCGACCAGGCGCTGCTGAAGCGGCTGGAGGGCCACGGGATGCTGTTCAAGTTCCTGACCGAGCTGGACGCCACCGGCCACCCCCGCCTGACCCCCACCGGCCACCGCGTCGCCCACCGCGCCGCCCGCCTCTCCACCACGGGCACCGACCTCGACTGACCCGCGAGAGTCCTACGTTCACGCCGCGAGAGTCCTACGTTCAGGACCCGTGAGTTCAACGCTCAGCACGGGCTGCGGGCCCGACCTCGCGTTCTGAGCGTTGAATTCGGGTGTTCTGAACGTAGGACACTCGCGTTCTGAACGTAGGACTCTCGCGTTCTGGAGGTAGGACTCGCGCGGGGGTTAGGCGGCGAGGGCGGGGGTGCGGGGGACGGTGGGCAGGCCCAGGGCGCGGGCGTAGAGGGACTCGAAGGTTTCCAGGGTGGTGTCGATGGCGTGGGCGGCGATCAGGTCGCTGCTCGCCGCGCCCATGCGGGCGGTGACGGTCGGGTCGGCGGTCACGGCGTGCAGGCGGTCGGCCAGGCCCCGCACGTCGCCCGGCGTGAACAGCCAGCCGTTGCGGCCCGGCTTGCACAGGTGCGGCAACGCCATCGCGTCCGCCACCACCACCGGCTTGCCCGCGGCCATCGCCTCCATCGTCGCGAGGCTCTGCAACTCGGCGATGCCCGGCATGCAGAACACGTCGGCGGCGGCGTAGGCGTCCAGCAGCTCGGACTCGCTCACGAAGCCGCGGAAGCGGACGCGGTCGGCAACGCCCAGGTCACGCGCCAGCAGCTCCCACTCCGCGCGGCACGAGCCGTCGCCGACGATCTCGGCGTGCAGCCGCGGCACGAGGGCCAGCGCCCGCAGCAGCTCGTCGACCCGCTTCTCCTCGTCCAGCCGACCCACGAACAGCACGGTCGGCGCGTCGGTGTGCCGCACGGGACGGCGTGACCGGTACCGGTCGATGTCGATGCCGCATGACACCGGCACCGCCCGCTCCGGGAACCCGTTGTCGTGCAACAGCTGCACGGCCCGCGGCGTCGGCGCGGTCACGACGTCGGCCTGCCCGAACACCCGCCCCAGGTCGCGCCACGCCCACCGCGACGCCATGCCCTGCAACCACGCCGGCACGCGGGCGTGGCCGAACAGGTTCTCCGGCATGAAGTGGTTCGTCGCCACCGTCGGGATGCCCGACGCCGCCGCGTGCCGCAGCACGTAACGCCCCACCACGAAGTGCGCCTGCACGTGCACCAGGTCGGGGCGCAGCTCGTCCAGCAGCGCGCCCACGTCCTTGCGCACCTCCCACGGCAGCCCGACCCGGAACGTGCGGTGGAACGGCGTGCGGTGCGAGCGCAGCCGGTGCACGGTGATCCCGTCGGCGCGCTCGGTGCGGGCCACGCCGTCCGGTGACGTGCAGATGACGTGCACGTCGTGGTCGCGGCCGGCGAGTCCGGTGGCGAGGCGGTGGGCGAACCGGGCCGCGCCGTTGACGTCCGGGGGGAACGTCTCCGCGGCGATCACGATCCGCATGGCGCGTCCGTTGGTCACTGTCGTCTCCGATCTGGTGGGAACTGCGGGAAGGGTTCGGGTGCGGGCCAGCGCCACGACACCGCCGACGGCGACGGCGGCGCAGACGAGCTCGGCGGCGCCGACCAGGGCGCTGGTCCGGTTCGCCTCGCCGAGCAGCCCCGCGCCGATGCCGACGGCCACGAGCGGGTCCACCACGGTGAGGCAGGCGACCGCCACGTGCGGCGGTCCGCTGGCGTAGGCGTGCTGGATGAACCAGCCGCCGACGACGAGGGCGGCGACGATGCCCGCCGCCGAGAACGCGGTCGACCACGCCAGGCCACCCTGCTGGACGTCCTGGGACACCGACCGCATGAGCACGGACACGAAGCCGTAGGCGACGCCGCCGGCCGCGCCGAACCCGAGGGCGCGCACCGCCGGGCGGGTCGACAGCACGCCGACCAGGCCCGGGACCGCGATCAGGCCGAGCGCCAGCAGCGCGGCCTTCACCTCGGCCTCCGGCACGACCGCGGTGGACGTGGCGCTGCCCGCGGCCAGGAGCACGAGCGCGCCCACGCCGAACGTGGTCCACGCGACCGCGGGCAGCTCACGGCGGCGACCGTCGAGCACCGCGGTGATGCCGATGGCCACCACGCCGACCGGCTGCACCACGCTCAACGGCGCCATGCCCAGCGCCGCCGCGTGCACACCGGCGCCGAGGACGAGCAACACCAGGCCCAGCAGCCACCGCGGCCTGCGCAGCAGCTCCAGCACCTTCAACGCGCCCTCGCTCGCCCGCACGGCGTCGTGTTGCAGGCGTGCGGCGAAGGCGAAGAACACGGCGCCCAGCACCGCGAGCAGGACGGCGAGCCACGTCATGACGTCTCCTCGCGGCGCAGGACGGCGGAGGCCAGGGCGAACAGCAGGCCGTAGAGCAAGGCGAACAAAACGCGCTCGAAAAGCCCGAGCACGACCGCGCCGCTGCCCGGGTACACCACCGAGACGTGACTGACCATGAATGCCACCGACGTGACGCCGGCAGCCACGGAAATGCGGCGCAGGGTGGTGCTGGAGATGAACGTCCGGGAAATCAGCCACCCGGCCAGCGGCAGGCTCGCGAACATCACCGCGCCCGCGTACCGGTGCACCGCGCCGGAGAACGAGGTGGGCGTGCCGGTCGGGTCGGTCGGGAACACGGTGGCCACCACCAGCCCGGCCGACCACAGCCCCATCAGCACCGCCACCGGTCCCCGCCTGGGCAAACCCGACCGGATCAGGGCGATGAGCAGGCCCGCCGAGGCCGCCGCCAGCGTGACGGACGTGACGGCGAGCAGCCCGCTGCCGTCGTCCACGAAGATGTAGTCGCTGATCGTGTGGGCGATCGGGCTGAGCTCACCGACCGACGCCACGTGCAGGTAAACAATCGGGAACAGCGACAGCACGAGCCCCACGACAGCCAGCGGCAACACCGCCGCCCGTCTTTTCCCCCGGATCTCCACCACGAGGAAAATCCTGGTCGGAAATGGTGACCGAAGATATCGGGAACACCCCCGAGACGACCCTGAAGCCACCCGGAGAACCCTGGTGGGGCTGACCCCACCACCGGGGTGGGGCGGGCCACGCCCTACGCTTCCCCGTCGTGAGCCCGCACCCCCAGCACCCTGCCGTGGAAGTGTCGGGGCTGGTCAAGCGCTACGGCTCGACCGTCGCGGTGAACGGACTCGACCTCACCCTGGACACCAGCACGGTCCTCGCGCTCCTCGGACCCAACGGCGCGGGGAAGACGACGACCGTCGAGGTGTGCGAGGGCTTCCGGTCCGCCGACGGCGGCGAGGTCCGCGTCCTCGGGCTCGACCCCCGGCGCGACGGCGACCGGCTGCGGCCCCGCATCGGCGTGATGCCGCAGGGAGGCGGCGGCTACCCCGGCGTGCGGCCCGACGAGATGCTGCGCCTCGTGGCCGCGTGCGCCGCGAACCCCCTCGACCCGGCGTGGCTGCTGGACGTGCTCGGCCTCTCCTCGTCGGTGCGCACCCCGTACAAGCGGCTGTCCGGCGGGCAGCAGCAGCGCCTGTCGCTGGCGTGCGCCCTCGTCGGGCGGCCCGAGCTGGTGTTCCTGGACGAGCCGACCGCCGGCATGGACCCCCAGGCCCGCCGCCTGGTGTGGGAGCTGGTGTCGGCGCTGCGCGCGGACGGCGTGAGCGTGCTGCTGACCACGCACCTGATGGACGAGGCCGAAGCGCTCGCCGACCACGTCGTCATCGTCGACGCGGGCCGCGTCGTGGCCCAGGGCAGCCCGGCGGAGCTCACCGAGCACCACGCCGACGACCGGCAGCTCCGCTTCCGCGCCCGGCCCGGCCTGGACCTGACGCTGCTGCGCGACGCCCTGCCGGAAGGGCTCCAGGTGCGTGAGGCCAGCCGTGGCACCTACCTCGTGCACGGCAACATCGACCCGCAGGTCCTCTCCACGGTCACCTCGTGGTGCGCCCAGCAGGGCGTGCTGGCCGAGGAGCTGACCGTGGCCAGGCGCAGCCTGGAGGACGTGTTCCTGGAGCTGACCGGCAGGGAGCTGCGCTCGTGACCGACTCGCCTTCGTTCGCGCCCGGCACGTTCACCCCCGCGCCCGGCCGCGGCAAGCTCGGCCGGATGCTGCTCGCCCAGGCCCGCACCGAGACGGTGCTCACGCTCCGCAACGGCGAGCAGATCCTGCTGACCCTGCTCATCCCCGTGGCGCTGCTGGTCGCGATGAGCCTCATGGACGTCATCCCGGTGCCCGACCCGCGCGTCGGCTCGGCCACCGCCCGCATCCTCGCGCTGGCCGTGATCTCGTCCGCGTTCACCGGGCAAGCGATTGCGCTGGGCTTCGACCGCCGTTACGGGGTGCTCAAGCGC
Organism: Saccharothrix sp. S26; assembly: GCF_021390395.1. Classification (GTDB taxonomy): domain Bacteria; phylum Actinomycetota; class Actinomycetes; order Mycobacteriales; family Pseudonocardiaceae; genus Actinosynnema. The sequence goes on along the minus strand of NZ_JAJUWT010000004.1, from coordinate 379,814 downwards.
CTCGCCGCGACCGCGCTGCCCCGCTGGCTGCTCGTCACCGGGCGGGTCGTCGCGGCGCTGGCCGTGGTCGCCGTGCAGGTCGTGGTCATCGCCGTGATCGCCCTGCTGCTGGGCTGGCAGCCACCCTCCGTGACCGGCCTGCTGTGGGCGGTGGCGCTGATCGTGCTCGGCACGTTGACGTTCGGGGCCCTGGGCGTGCTGCTCGGCGGCGCGCTGCGGGCGGAGATCGTGCTCGCGCTGGCCAACATCGTGTGGTTCGCGCTGCTGCTCATCGGCGGCGTCGCGCTCGGCGTGGCCGCCCTGCCGGCGTGGCTCGCGACCGTCGTGGACGCCCTGCCGTCAGCCGCGCTGGCCCTCGCCCTGCACGACGCCGTGGTCGACGGGACCGCGCCCGACCTCGGTCACGTCGCCGTGCTGGTGGTCTGGGGCGTGGTCGCCGGCGCGCTGGCGGTGAAGACCACCAAGCTCAGCTGACCCCCGGGCGGCGGTTCTCAGGTGGTGGTACCTACCATCGGGTCGTGTCCGTCCCATCCTGGTTCACCACCTTCCTGAGCACGTTCCAGCGCGCGTTCGCCATCGCCGTCGTGATCGCCCAAGGCGGCATCGCGGTGACCGGCTCGATCGTGCGGGTGACCGGATCGGGCCTCGGCTGCCCCACCTGGCCCCAGTGCTTCGAGGGCAGCCTCGTGCCGGTGGAGCACCCCGAGGTCGCGTCGCTGCACCAGTGGGTCGAGTTCGGCAACCGCACGCTGACCGGCGTGGTCGGCGTCATCGCCGGGCTGTGCGTGCTGGCCGCGTGGTTCAACCGGCCGCGGCGCAAGCGGGTCGTGGTGCTGGCGCTCGTGCAGTTCGGCGGGGTCGTGCTCCAGGCCGTGATCGGCGGGTTCACCGTGCTCACCGGGTTGCTGTGGTGGACGGTGAGCGTGCACTTCCTGGTGTCGATGGCGCTGGTCTGGTTCGCCGTGCTGCTGGTGGCGGCGCTGGGTGAGGGTGACGAGCCGGCCCGGCCGCGCGTGCCGCGGTCGTTGCTGCGGTTGCAGGTCGTGCAGGCGGTGACGCTGGGGTTCCTGCTGCTGGCCGGGACGTTCGTGACCGCCGCCGGGCCGCACGCCGGTGACGCGGCCACCCCGCGCCTGGACCTGCCGGTGGACACGTTGTCCCAGCTGCACGCCGACCTGCTGTTCCTGTTCCTCGGCATGCTCATCGCGCTCGGCTTCGCGTTGCGCGGGCACCCCGTGCCGCGGCGGCCGTACTCCGTGCTGGTCGCCGTGGTGCTCGCGCAGGGCGCGTTGGGCATGGTCCAGTACTGGACCGGTGTGCCCGAGGTGCTCGTGTCGCTGCACGTGCTGGGCGCGGGGGCGGTGGTCGTGGCCACCGCCGCCCTGTGGGTGTCGACTCGGGAACGGCCTCAGCGCGACGACGCGGGCCTGCGCTCCCAGACCGCCGGCAGTTCCGTCGCCAGCCACGTGTAGAGGTCGTCCACGGCGCGCAGCCGCATCGCGCGTTCCGGGTCGCCGCTCATCAGCCGCATCCCGGCCTCGGTGAGCTCGCGCACGCTGACCAACGCGTCGAGCTTGCGCTGGATCAGGTCGACCCACCGCTTCTCGTTGATCCGGTACTGCGCCGCCTGCCTGCCGCGGCGCGTCCGCTTCGTGACCAGGCCGGCGTTGACCAGGAACTTCAGGTTCGTGCTGATCGAGCCGCTGCTGGCCTCCAGCTCCTGGGACAGCTCGGCGGCGGTCCGTTCCGTCGGCTGGCACACCAGCAGGTAGCCGAGGATGCGGCCGCCGATCAGCGGGATCCCCTCCTCGGCGAAGTGCGCCGCGAACCTCTCGATCCACGCCGACAGCCGCGTTTCCCGTCCGACGCTCATCAGACCCCCTCGGCTCCACCGCCGACACTTCGGTCGGCACTGAAGGCACGATAGGTCGTGTGCTGATCATCACGCAAAGGGGGCGCGCCGGTCCTGAACGTTGAATTCGGGGGTCGCGAACGTAGGACACACGCGTTCCGAACGTAGGACACACGCGTTCCGAACGTAGGACACACGCGTTCCGAACGTAGGACACACGCGTTCTGGAGGTAGGACTCTCGGGGTCAGAGGCGGCGGAGGCCGGCCAGGACGCGCTCCATCAGGCCCAGGTCCGGTTGGGCGCCGTCGGTGGAGGCGGTGCTGTGGACGTCGATCAGGCCGCGTTCGGCCATGTCACCCAACAGCACCTTGGCCACGCCCAGCGGCAGGCGCAGCAGGGCGGCGATCTCCGCCACCGAGCGCGGCCGGGCCACCAGGTTGATCACCTCGTGGTACTCGGACTTCATGGCGCCCGGGTAGTCCCAGTCCACCGCCGACACCAGCGTCTCCAGCTCCAGCTGGAACGACGACGTCGTGCGGCCACCGGTCCACGAGTAGGCGCGGACGATCGACGCCGCCTCCTCGCGCGGGTACTCGAAGTCGTCCTCGTCGTCGTCGAAGACCGGCCGGTGGGGCTTGGTGTCCCTGGTGTCACCGGCCGTGGCGCTGGGTCGCTCGGGCCTCGGCTTCTCCTGCTTGCGACGGCGGGAGGAGTCGAGGCTGAACCCGTTGAGCAGGGCGGCGAACGTCTCGTCCGACGCCCCTGGCTCCTCGTTCCGGTCCATGACCACCTCACGCAGACGGGCGGGCCATCATCCGCTTCGCACCGTGGAGCTGGGCGCGCAGCTCGGGGGTCAAGAGCTGGCCGACCTGGTCCACGACCACGGTCATCTCGTAGGCGACCTGGCCGACGTCGGCGTCCGGGGCGGCGAGCACGGCGAGGCACGAGCCGTCCCTGATGGACATCAGCAGCATGATCCCGTACTGCATCTCGATCACCGAGCGCAACACGCCGCCGCCGTCGAAGCACCTCGCCGCCGACTCGGTCAGGCTCGCCACGCCCGCCGCGATCGCGGCCAACTGGTCTGCCCGGTCGTCGGGCAGCCCGTTGGACGCGGTCAGCAACAGGCCGTCCACCGAGATCACCACGGCGTGGGCCACCCCGGGCACGCGATCGACGAAGTTGCCCACCAGCCAGCCGAACTGGTCGACCTGCCGCGACTTCTGCGTGCTCATCCGTTCTCCTGCCCAGCTCGATTCTCACCGGATCCCCGCACACCTTGCCGGATCCCGGTCTGGTAGCTGGCGAGGAAACCGCGTGTCGCCTGCGGATCCCTCCTTACGGGTGCCACCGCGTCGGGCGCACTCGGCCGTTCGGCCACCAGATTGGTCCGGGGCCGCCTCTTGGGCAGTTCCCCCGGAACGTCGTTGACGGGCTTGTCGTTCACGGGCGCCTCCCCGCGCACGTGGGTGTCCGCGGCGCGGTGCCGCGCCGGTTCCGCCGGTCCGGGCGGCAGCGGCGCGCCGCCGAACCAGGTCGAGGCCGTCCGCCGCGGCGCGGGCGCCGGCGTGGCGGGCGGGGTGGCGGGCTGGTCGATCGTCCGCCCGCGGAACGGGCTCCACCCGTCCTCCTTCAACGGCACCGCGGGCGGCAGGACCGGCTGCGGCGGCACGGGCTGCGGCACGGCGGCGCGCGGCAGGACCGGCTGCGGACCGGTCGAGTGCCCGTTCACGCGCGGCACGGCGGGCTGCGGCCCGGTGGAGTGACTGTTGACGACCGGCTGCGGGCCGGTCGAGTGCGGCACGGCCTGCTGCGGGCCCGTGGCGCGGGGCTGCGGCCCGGTGGACGGCGACGGGATGGCCGACGGCGTCACGCGCGAGGGCATCGGGCCGGTCGCGCGGACCAGCTCGGCGGGCAGCGCCACGACCGCGCGCAACCCGTCGCCCTGCTCGCGCAGCACCACGTCGATGCCGTGCCGCCCGGCGAGCCTGCCGACCACGTACAGGCCGAGCTGGCGGGACACGGGCAGCTCGCCGTTGTCCTCCGCCGCGGCCAGCGCGATCCGGCGGTTGGCCTGCGCCAGGTCCTCCTCCGACATGCCGACGCCGAGGTCGACCACGTCGACGAGCACGCCACCGCCGGGCCGGGGCCGTCCGCCGACGATCACCTGGGTGCGCGGCGGGGAGAACGTGGTCGCGTTGTCCAGCAGCTCGGCGACCAGCCGGACCAGGTCGCCCGCGGCGTAGCCGACGACCTCCACCGACGGCGTGGTCTGCACGACGACCCGCTGGTACTGCTCGATCTCGGACGCGGCGGCGCGCAGCACGTCGCCCAGCGGCACCGGGCGGGTGAAGCGGCGGGCAACGTCGCTGCCGGACAGCACCATGAGGTTCTCGTTGTTGCGGCGCATCCGGGTGGCGAGGTTGTCCAGCTTGAACAGGTTCGCGAGCTGCTCGGGGTTCTCCTCCTGCCGCTCCAGCTCCTCCATGAGCTTGAGCTGCCGCTCGACCAGGCCCTGGCTGCGGCGGGACAGGTTGATGAACGCGTTGCGCATGCCGGTGCGCAGGTCGGCCTGCTCGGCGGCGGAGCTGACCGCCTGCCGGTGCACCGCGTCGAACGCGCGCGCCAACTGGCCCAGCTCCTCCTTGGTGTCCACGGGCACGGGCTCGACGGTGACGTCGTGCGCGGCGTTCTCCCGCAGTTGCGCGACCAGGGTGGGCAGGCGGTGCTCGGCGACGTCCAGCGCGGCGGTGCGCAGCGCGCGCAGGGAGCGCAGCAGGTAGCTGCCGACCACGAAACCGACGGCGGCGGCGGCGAACATCGACGCCAGCAGGATCACGGCCGCCGCGCCCGCCCGGTCGCTGGTGGAGTCCTGCAACCGGCCCGCGGCGGCGGTCAGCTGGTTCTCCAGGGAGCGCAGCACCACGCCGAGCTGCTTGAGGGTGCTCTCCGAGCCGCTGTTCCAGGCGTCGGCCTTGACCAGCAGCTCCACCGCGCCGGAGTTGACGCGGACCTGTTGGAACAGGCTGTTGCGCAGGTCGACCTCCTGGCCGGAGACCGTGCTGCGGTAGTCGGCCTGCTGCTGGGGCGTGGCCACGGCCGAGAAGTCGGCCAGCTTGTCCTGCTGGCGGGTGTAGGACTGCTCCAGCGCGGTGACCTCGTTGTCGGTCAGCCTGCCGCGGCTGATGCCGGCCAGCACCGTGGCGTGCTGCCAGGACACCTGCTCGCCCGCCATGGCCAGGTTGTGCAGGGCGGTCGCGGTGCCGGACAGGGCCGGGTCGCCGAAGTCGCCGACCATGGCCTGGTCGAAGTCGAGCAGGGCGCGCGTGACGACGGTGTAGCCGCCGATCGCGCCTTCCAGGTCGACGCTGCCCGACACCACCCGTTCGCGGAGTTGGGGCAGGCCGTCGAGCTGGACGATCACGTCGCGGAACCGGGCGTTGGCGACCTCGCCGAGGGTCGTGGTGCGCTCCATCAGGTTCCGCACACCGGCGGCGGCGTTGTCGGTGGCGCGGGTCAGTTCGCGGAAGTCCTTCTCGACGACGCCCGCGCCCTCGCGCCGCTGCGCGGAGAACGCGCGTTCGGCCTGCACGCCCGCGATCAAGGGGTCGATGCCGGCACGCAGCGTCACGATGCGCTGCATGGCGGCGTAGGTGTCGGCGCTCTTGACGTACCCGCGGATCTGCACCAGGCCCGCGCCGACGGCGACGAGCACGGGCACCGCCAGGACGGCGGCGAGCTTGACGGGCAGGCGCCAATTCCGCCAGTCCGCGACGGCGCTCCACCACTGCCCGCGCGCGTTGTTGTCGCCAGTCACCAGACAAGCCCCGGAAAGTCCGTAGTTGTTTCGAAGTTGAACGACGTCGACGCATTGATGACCGACGAGCGTGGGTGTTGCTGGGCGGATAGTAGGTGGTGGACAGGCGTGGGACAACGACCTTGCGGTCGGTCCTCATCCGATCGGCGCAGCGTGACGACGGTGGGTGCATCGGAGGCCGATCGAGGCAACGGTCCGGCGTCAACCAGGCAGCGATGGCGCGGCCGTTGGCGTCACGTCGTTGACTGACGGCCCAACGCGGTTACGCTGAGCGCTCGCCGCCGGCCCGCGCATCCGCGTGCGCGGCGAGGCAAATCCCCGTGGAGGATTGATGACGAAGGCGATCCTGCCTCCGACGGATTCGAGACCCGCCCGCGGCGGGCGCGGCTTCGCCACTTTCGACGACCCGGGCACGCCCCTGTTGGTCGACGAAGCGGGCGACCCGGACTTCGTCGCGCTCCAGGCGAGCGGTGATTTCCGCGAGCTGCGCCGGCGGATCACGGTCTTCGTGGTGCCCGCCACGTGCGGGTTCCTGCTGTGGTACCTGGGCTACGTGGCGCTGTCGGCGTACGCGCCGGACCTGATGGGCACGCCCGTGTGGGGCGTGATCAACCTGGGCCTGCTGTTCGGGCTGCTCCAGTTCGTCACGACGATCGCGCTGACGCTGGGGTACGCGCGCTACGCGCGGCGCAAGCTCGACCCGCAGGTCGACGCGGTCCGCTCGCTCACCGCGGAGGACCAGGGCTGATGGGCGGCAACACGGCGATCAACCTCGGCGTCTTCGGCGTCTTCGTGTTGATCACCCTCTACATCGTGTACCGGGCGGGCACCCGCAACGCCACCGCGTCGGACTACTACGCCGCGGGCAGCAGCTTCACCGGGCCGCAGAACGGCATCGCGCTGTCGGGCGACTTCCTGTCCGCCGCGTCGTTCCTCGGCATCTCCGGCAGCATCGCGGTCAACGGCTACGACGGGTTCCTGTACTCGATCGGCTGGGTGGTGTCCTGGCTGCTCGGCCTGATGATCATCTCGGAGCGGCTGCGCAACACCGGCCGGTTCACCCTCGGCGACGTGCTGGCGTTCCGGATGCGGCAGCGCCCGGTGCGCGCCGCGGCGGCGAACGTGACCCTGGTGATCTCGCTGTTCTACATGATCGCGCAGATGGCGGGCGCGGGCGCGCTGATGGCGCTGCTGCTGGACGTGCACAGCAAGGTCGGCCAGTCGGTGATCATCGCCGTGGTCGGCATCGTCATGGTGCTGTACGTGCTGGTGGGCGGCATGAAGGGCACCACGTGGGTGCAGATCATCAAGGCCGTCTTCCTGATCATGTGCGTGACCCTGATGTCGGTGTTCCTGCTCGGCAAGTTCGGGTTCAGCCTGTCGGCGATCCTGGAGACGGCGTCGCGCAACACCCCGCTCGGGCCGGAGGTGCTGCAACCGGGCGTGCGGTACGGCGGCACGCCCACCAGCCAGTTGGACTTCATCTCGCTGGCGCTGGCCCTCGTGCTCGGCACGGCGTCGCTGCCGCACGTGCTGATGCGGTTCTACACCGTGCCGAACGCCCGCGAGGCGCGCCGTTCGGTGGTGTGGGCGACGTGGATGATGGCCACCTTCTACCTGTGCACGCTGGTCATCGGGTTCGGCGCGCTGGCGCTGGTCGGGTCGAAGGAGATCGCCGCGGCCCCGGGCGGCGAGAACTCGGCCGCGCCGCTGCTGGCCTACGAGATCGGCGGCGCGGTGCTGCTGGGCGTGGTGAGCGCGGTGGCGTTCGCGACGATCCTCGCGGTGGTGGCCGGTCTGACGTTGACCGCGTCGGCGTCGTTCGCGCACGACGTGTACGCGAACGTGATCAAGCAGGGCCAGGCCGACCCCCGCTCGGAGGTCCGGGTCGCCCGGTTGACCGCGATCGTGGTCGGCCTGCTGGCGATCGTCGGCGGCATCGCGGCGAACGGGCAGAACGTGGCGTTCCTGGTGGCGCTGGCGTTCGCGCTGGCGGCGTCGGCGAACCTGTCGACGATCATCTACTCGATGTTCTGGAAGCGGTTCAACACGCCGGGGACGCTGTGGGCGGTGTACGGCGGCCTCGGGTCGTGCATCGTGCTGCTCGCCTTCTCCCCCGCCGTGTCCGGCGCGAAGTCCTCGATCTTCCCCGACGTCGACTTCGCCTGGTTCCCGCTGAGCAACCCGGGCCTGGTGTCGATCCCGTTCTCGTTCCTGTGCGGCTACCTCGGCACGATCCTGAGCAAGGAGAAGGCCGACCCGGCCAAGCAGGCCGAGATGGAGGTCCGGTCGCTGACCGGGATCGGCTCCGGCCTGAGGTGACGCGGTGCCGAACGCCGCAGCCCCACGTGGGCTGCGGCGTTCGGCGTTTCGGGTGGTCCTAGCGCCGGGCCAGCGCCGCGCGGACCGCCGAGGCGAACCGGAGCGGTGCGGTGGCGTCGGTCTGGCGGAAGCCCAGGGAGGGCTCGACCAGCTCCAGTTCCAGCAGCAGCGGCGCGGTGTCGGGGCCCGGGATCAAGTCGACGCGGGCGTACAGGAACTCGTCGCGGCGCAGGCCGGTCAGCTCGGCGGCGGCGTCCAGCACGTCCTCGGCGACGCGGCGCTGCGCCGGTGACGGCGTCGCGCCGGACAGGCGTTCCACGATGTACAGGCCGGACTCGTCGTACTCGGCGTCCGGCGTGAGCATCGCGCCCTTGGTGAACGCGTGCGAGTACTGGCCGCCCAGGAACACCATCGCGGTCTCACCGACCGAGTCCACGTGCGACTGGTACGGCTGCACGAGCGCGGGCGCACCGAGGGCGGCCAGGTGCGCGGCGGCCGTCCCGTGGTCGCCGGCGGCGACGCGCAGCGCGCCCCGCGACCCGGCGCCGACGGTCGGCTTCACCACGAACTCGCCGTCCGGCCAGTCGGCGAAGCCCGGCCCGGCCACCGCCGTGGGCACGACCGGCACGCCGTGGCGCGCGAGGTCGACCAGGTAGGTCTTGTCGGTGTTCCACCGCACCACCGACGCCGGGTTCACCAGCGCGGGCTCGGCGTCGCACCACGCCAGGAACTCCGGCAGCCGCTCGGTGTAGTCCCAGGTGGACCGCAGCACGACCAGGTCGGCCTGCACCGGCGTGCCCCACGTCGTCCACGACGCCTGCACGCCGACGTCGGCCAGCGCGTCGAGCAGCGCGTCGTCGTCGCCGTCACCGGTGGGCAGCGAGTCGCAGGTGGCGAAGACGACCTTCATCGACCGGCCATCTTGCGCCGGTGCGCCGGTCCGATCTTCACCGCGGCCGTCGTCTCGCGGTCCCACTCGTGCCGCTCCAGGTCCGCCACCGCCTCGACCACGGCCTCCGCCGACGCCACGTCCGGCAGCACCACGTCGCCCATGGCCCCGTCGTCGCCGACCAGCACGACCCGCGCACCGGCCCGCCCGACGTTCTCCACGACCGCCCGGGCGGGCTTGCCGTGCGCGGCCACGAACGCCGTCGCCGTCTTCACCGCGCGCCCGATCCTCTTGTCCTCTGCCACGTCGGCCAGACTAGAACCTGTCGGTAACTTCCGCGCACGTGACCGCACTCACGACACCGCGTCAGGACGTCGACCACACCGTCGACCACGTCGACTCGTAGGCCTCGACCAGCCACTTGTCGGCTCGGGCGTAGTCGGGCCGCTCGGGCAGCGACGAGTCCAGGAGCAGCTCCTCCAGCCTGGCCTCCAGCGACGCGGCGGCGTCCATCGCCTCCTCCCGCGTGTGCCGCCCCTGCCGCAGGTCGCGGATCCAGGTCAGCCACGGCTCGGGCATCGGCAGCGTGATGCGGCCGGTCTCCAGCAGCTCGACGCCCTGCACGCCCAACCGCACCATGTGGGCGGCGTACTTCGTGTCGTAGCCGTGCCGCGCCACCAGCTCGGGCCGGTTGACGCGCCGGGCCACCGTGCCGTCCACCATGCGCCGGCGCTGGCTGTTCAGGTAGCCGATGAACCGCCTCCCGGCCAGCCGCGACACGACCATGTCGGCGTTGGCGCGCAGGTCGCGGCCCAGCTCGGTGACGGTGACGATCTCGTGCTCGGGCGCGAACAGCGGCAGCAGCACGGTCGGGTTGCCCTGCAACGCCAGCCGCAGCCACTTGCGCAACGAGTAGGTGACCAGGTCGAGATCACCGGGACCGGACGGGGTGTTGACCACGCCGGTGCGCTCCTCGGCGCTGCGGTGGATGTACTGCTCGAAGCGGCGCAGCCCGATGACGAACTCCGGCGGCTCGACGCACATGCCCATCTCATCGCGGTCGTCGGTGCCCTCGATGGCGGTCCCGTGCACGCCCGAGCCCACCTGCGTGCGCAGGATCGTGGCGCGCCGGGCGATCTCGGCGAATTCCGGGTTGTTGTGCTGCACGGCCATTCCCCCTCTGATGACGCGGACGAACTTAAAGCGTCAACAGGCAAACTCCAACGGAATTCGCGCCGCCTCCCGGTCCGCCCGGTCGCGAGGTAGCTTGCGGGCGTGACCGATACCCCACACCTCACCCACCTGGTCGAACAGTTCCTCGCCTGGCACTTCGACCGCAACCCGGGCAGTGCCGCGATGCTCGGCTCACTGGCCCACGACCACACCCTCGGCGATTTCAGCGCGAGCGCGTTCACCGAATACGAGCGCGGCGCGGACGCGTGGCTGGAACGGTTCGCCGCCGTCGAGGCGGACGACCTCCAGGGCTCGGTGGACCGCGACCTCGTCGTCTCGGTGCTGCGCGGCGTGCGGGCGAAGGCGACGTGGCCGGCGTGGCGGCGTGACCCGTCGACCTACACGACCGCGGTGCTGTACCCGTTGTTCAGCGCGTTCCTCAACCGGCTGCGGCCGGAGCCGGAGCTGGTGGCGAGCGTGGTGCGGCGGCTGGCCGAGGTGCCCGCCGTGCTGGCCGCGTGCCGGGCGAACCTGGACGCCGGGCTGGCCTCGGCGAGGATCGTCAGGCGGGCCGCCGACCAGGCGCGCACGGGCCGGGCGTTCCTGACCGTGACGCTGCCCGCCGAGGTGTCCGACCCGGCGCTGCGCGCGGAGCTGGCCGAGGCCGCCGAACCGGCCGCCCGGGCGTTCGACGAGCTGGCCTCGTTCCTGGACGGGTTCGCCGAGCGCGCCGGTGGCGACTGGCGGATGGGCGAGGCGCTGTACTCGACGCTGCTGCGCGAGCAGGAGGTGCTGGGGTACGGCGCGACCGAGCTGCACGAGCGGGGCAAGGCCGCGTACGCCGAGCTGGACGCCGAGATGCGCGAGCTGGCCGGGACCGACGACTGGCACGCGGTGATGGCGTCGTTCCAGGACGACCACCCGCCGACGCCGGAGGCGATGCGCGCCGAGTACGAGGCGGAGACCCGGCGGGCGCGGGAGTTCCTGGTCGAGCACGGCCTGGTGACGTTCGCCGAGGGTGAGCAGTGCCGGGTGGTGCCGTCGCCGACGTTCCAGCGGCCGGTGCTGGCGGTGGCGTCGTACATGTCGCCGCCGCCGCTGACCGACCAGCGGACGGGGCACTTCTTCGTGCCGTTCCCGCCGGACGGGTTCACCGCCGAGCAGACGACCCAGCGGCTGCGCACGAACTCGCGCGCCCAGCTGGCCACGATCGCCGTGCACGAGGCCTACCCCGGCCACCACTGGCACCTGTCGTGGCTGGCCGCGCAGGACCGGCCGGTGCGCAAGGTGTTCCGCACCCCGTACTTCTCCGAGGGCTGGGCGCTGTACGCGGAGAAGCTGCTGCGCGAGCACGGCTACTTCACCGCCGAGGTGGTCGGTGACGCGGCCAAGGCACGCGCGCAGGAGCTGGCGCACGTCGAGGCGCGGTTGTTCCGGGCGGCGCGGATGATCGTGGACACTGCGCTGCACTGCGGCGACATGGGTGTCGAGGAGGCCGAGGAGTTCATGAGCACGAAGGCGTCGCTCACGCCGGGCACGGCCGCCGGCGAGGTGAGCCGGTACTGCGCGTGGCCGACGCAGGCCCCGTCGTACCTGACCGGCGCGTTGGAGATCGAGCGCATCCGGTCGGAGTTCACCGGGTCGCCGCGCGAGTTCCACGACACGATCGCGGGCGCGGGCGCGCTGCCGCTCGGGCTGGCCCGCAGGGTCGCTCTCGGTGGGTGAGACGCGGAACAGGCCGGCCGTCACGGCGGTTGGTGTGCTGACGTAGGACATCGCGACAGGAGGACGGACACATGCCCAAGGCAGTGGTGGTGCGCGCGACCGGTGGGCCGGACGCGCTGGAGTTCACCGACGTGGAGGCGAAGTCGCCCGGTCCGGGCGAGCTGCTGGTGGACGTGGCCGCCGCCGGGGTGAACTTCATCGACTGCTACCACCGCGAAGGCCGCTACCCGCTGGACCTGCCGTTCGGGCCGGGGCTGGAGGGCGCGGGCCGGGTGAGCGCGGTCGGCCCGGACGTCACCGGGTTCGCGGTGGGCGACCGGGTGGCGTGGGCGCAGGCCCTCGGCAGCTACGCGGAGCAGGCCGTGGTGCCCGTGAAGGACGCGGTGCCGGTGCCGGAGGGCGTGGACGACGACACGGCGGGCGCGCTGCTGCTCCAGGGTTTGACCGCGCACTACCTGGTCGCGTCGACGTACCCGGTGCAGAAGGGCGACACGGTCCTCGTGCACGCGGCGGCCGGTGGCGTGGGGCTGCTGCTGGTGCAGTTGGCCAAGGCGCGGGGCGCGCGGGTGATCGGCACGGTGTCCACGGAGGCCAAGGAGGCGTTGGCGCGCGAGGCCGGCGCGGACGAGGTGATCAGGTACGACCAGGTGGACTTCGCGCCCGTGGTGCGCGAGCTGACCGACGGCGCGGGCGTCGCGGCCGCGTACGACGGCGTGGGCCGGACGACGTTCGACGGGAGCCTGGCCAGCCTCAAGCCGCGCGGCGTGCTGGCGTTGTTCGGCGCGTCCAGCGGCGCGGTGCCGCCGGTCGACCCGCAGCGGCTCAACCAGGCGGGGTCGGTGTTCCTGACCCGGCCGTCGCTGGGCGCGCACGTGGCCACCCGCGAGGAGCTGGAGTGGCGGACCCGCGAGCTGTTCGAGGCCGTCGTGGACGGTGCGCTGGCCGTGCGGGTCGGCGGGCGCTACCCGTTGGCCGAGGCGCGGCGGGCGCACGAGGACCTGGAGGGCCGCCGCACCACCGGCAAGCTGCTGCTCGTGCCCTGAGCCCCGACGTGCGCGAGGGCGGTCCCGGCGCGGGACCGCCCTCGTTCACGTCCGGGGTCGGCTCAGCCCTGGACCTTGACCGCGTCCACGACGAAGATCAGCGTCTCGCCCGGCTGGATGTCGCCCTTGCCGTTGGGGTAACCCTTGTCCGACGGCACGACGAGCAGCCGGCGGCCGCCCTCCTTGAGCCCGATCAGGCCCTCGTTCCAGCCCTTGATGACCTGGGCCTGGCCGATGTTCTCCAGCGGGAACGCCCGGCCGCTGTCCCACGACGCCTCACGGGTCTTCTGGTCGCGGAACGTGGCCAGCACGTAGTGCAGCTCGGCGGTGGAGCCGGGCTTGATCTCCGGGCCCGTGCCCTCCGTCAGGTCCTTGACCACGAGGCCGTCCTGCGGCGTGCAGCCGGTCGGGACGGTGATCGTGGGCTTCTCCCCCGCCGCGCCCGTCACCTGGTACTGCGACACCTCGCACGGCGGACCGCTCGGCTCGGGCAGGTCGGCCGCGGTGGGCTCCTGCGCCTCGGGCTGGGCGGCGGTGGTGGGCGGGGTGTTGGTGAGGGTGGACGGCCGGTCGCTAGCGGTGCACGCGGTCAGCGCCAGACCGGCGGACAACAAGGAGACGAGAGCCAGGGCCGTACGGCCGACAGTACGCATGGTTGCCGAGCTTAGGGTTCACGCCCGCGCGCCGCGCCACGGCCCCACCAGCAGCCCAACGCCGATCACGGTGCGCTGCTGTCGATCTACGAAACAATCCGCAAATGTGCCACTAATTACCGCTACCGCCGTTGCGTACTCGCGCGTACAGTAACTGCGCGCACTTGATCGTATACCGAGAGCATTCGGCCGATCGAGTGCCCACCAAGGAGGTGACATCGTGTCCGCGGAGCCCGAGGGCGTCCGCAGCAACCTGTTGCAGGAATTGTTCTGGACCAGAACAGGTTTGCTCCTGCTCATCCTGGTCGTCACTGCCGGCGGCAGCCTGGCCATTTCCAGCACAATGGATCAAGGAGCGCTGCGCACGTTCCTGACGTCGGTCGGCACCGGCACGTTGATCTCGGCCGTGGTCGGTTTCGGGCAGACGTTGATCACCAGTTCGGCCGCGCAACGGGCGCTGGTCACCCCGGTCGTGGAGGAGAGCCGCAGGGCGCTGCGCGAGCTCACCGCCGAGTACCGGGCGCTGGACCGCGAGTTCTTCCCCACTCACGTGTTCGAGCCGACCGCACGACCCGACCCGGCGTTCAACCAGGTCATGATGCAGGACCTGGAACGGACCCGGCTGTACGTGTTCCGCGGCTTCGCGGGCCGTTACGCGGCGGGCAGGCTGCTGCTGTCGCAGTCGGAGTGCGAGCTCAGGGCCGTGCTGGCCGACCCGCGCGACGACGACGCGATCAGCGGGCGGGCCCGCTACCTGTTGCGCAACGAAGGCGCGGACGGCGACTACGACGCGATCGCGGCGAGGCTGCGCGAGCAGATCTCGATCGGCCTGGTCGGCCTGTTCCTGGCCCGCGGCCGGTGCTCGCGGATCGACCTGACGATGGTGTCGGACCCGCCGCTGGACCGGCTGGAGCTGTTCGACGACAGCGTGTGGCTCACCCTCTACAGCAACACCAGCGCGGGCGTCATCCGGCTCTACCCGCGCACGGTGCGGTTCGCGGAGGGCTCGTTCATCTACGGGATGGAACGCGCCGAGTTCCTGCGCATCAGCAATTCCAAGGCGGGGCTCCACGTCGTCATCACCCCGGGCACCAGTCGGGCGGACTTCCTCGCCCTGTTCGAGAAGATCACCGGCAACCCGCTCACCGAGGACGGGTTCCGCGCACTCGAGGAGAAGTTCCACCGATTCCGCAAAGAATTCTCCGCCTCCGCTCAGCTGGGGAGCTGATAAGCCGTGCTCACCGAGTTCACCGGGTTCTCCGCCCTCGCGGAGCTCGCCACGCTCATCACCGTGGCCGACCCCCCTGTCGTCGACCACTGGGGACACGTCGAGAGGCGTTTCCGCGAGTGGGCGGGCCGACCCGGCCTGCGGGAGAGGCTGCGCGGGCACCTGCGCGCCCTCTCACCGCAGGACGAGATGCGCGTGGTCGCCAAGTCCCGCGAGACGACGACCCACTTCGCGTGGTGCCTGCGGGACGAGCCGGCCGAGCCGTTCACGTTCTGGCTGCACGAGTACAAGCCGCAGCGGGACTGGCGACCGGGCTACGCCGACTCCATCCACAACCACCGCTACCACTTCTGCACCACCATCCTGTCGGGCTCCTACCTGCACGAGCGCTTCACCGCGGACGTGGCCGACGGCGGCACGCAGATCGTGTCCACCACCCTGCTGCGCAGCGCCGAGGCCCACGAGGGCGCCTCGGGCACGATGCTCGCCCACGAGTTCCACCGCATCCCCAAGGCCGCCGACGACACCATGACGTTCCTTGTCAAGTCGCGGGCGGTCAGCCCGTGGAGCCTCAGCTTCGACCCCGACACCCGGACCAGCCACCGGCACGTGCCGGTCGAGGCGAGGTTGGAGGACCTGACGAAGAACTTGTGACCCGCGCCAAGGATCTTCGCGCGCGCCTACCATCGGCCCACCCGGCACGGGAGGGTCCAATGAGTACTGTCACCAGGACAGTCACGGCGCAGGCGATCTCCGAGGTCGAGGCCGAGGTGTGGCGGCTGTGCCGCGACCTGGCCGCGAAACTGCAGTTCCACGGCTGGCACCACGTCAGCTTCGTGCGCGACAAGGCCGTCCACTTCGCCCGGCGCAACGGCTCGGACGCCGCGCTGGTCGAGGTGGCGGCCCTGGTCCACGACGTCAACTACATGGTCCGGCGCAACTCGCTGCCGGTGGACGGCCGGTGGCTGCGGCTGGACATCCTGGCCCGCGCGGGCGTGCCGGACGAGGTCGCGGCGCGGGTGGACGCGATCGTCGAGGAGGCCGAGATGCGCACCCGCCACCGCGACATCTCCCCGGAGGCGCAGGCGCTGTCCGACGCGGACACGCTGTTCAAGGCCCTGCCGGTGACGCCGGTGGTGCTCGCGCCCCGTTACCTGGAGGAGAACGGGATCACGCTCAGGGAGCTGGCGCACAAGATCGTCGGCGAGCAGCGGGACAAGCACGACGACGGCTACTACTTCTACGACCCGGAGGCGGCGGCCACCTACTCGCGGTGGGCCACGGCGAACCTGGAGCTGTGGTCGTGCATCGTGGAGTCGCTGGACGACCCGACGGTCAACGAGCTGCTGTCCGCGGTGTCCTGACGCGTCACTGCCCGGGCGTGTTCCACACGGCGAGGTCGAACTTGACCCAGCGGTACGAGTCGACGTCGACCACCACCAGACCGGCCCAGCGGCCCTCTGTCGTCTTCACGCAGAAGGACGCGCCCTGCCGGACGAAGTCGCTGTCGATGTAGTCGTCCACGGCCGTGGCTGCCACGCACTCCTGGTAGGTGGGCGGCGCCTCGGCGAGCTTCTCCGCCACGAGGACGACTTGCGCGGCCCGGAAGCCGCCTTCGTACTTCAGGTCGGTCCGCTGCGTCGCCTTGGCGGTGACCCCGCCGTTCTGCTCGGTGGTCGAGTCCAGCTCGATGGAGTAGTCGTAGTTCATCGTCACCTGGCCGCGGCGGAGCTGCCCCTCGGGGACCGGAGCCGCAGTGGTAGTGGTGGTTGTGGTCGTCCGGGCAGCCGCTGCGGTCGTGGTCGCGGCCGGGGAGGACTCGCGGTCCCCTGCGGTCGTGGTGGTCGTGGTGCCGGTGGTGGCAGGCTGGGCGGAGCCATCGGTCGGACGCAGTTCGAGGCCGACGAGCACGCCGCCCGTGACCGCGCCCACCACGGTCAGCAGCACCGGCACCACGAAGTGCTTGGTCAGCTGCTGGTCCGGTCGGCGACCCCACCGGTAGAGGAGCCAGACGCCCACCAGGGTGACGGCACCGGCCGCGAGCAGTGACAGCGGCACCTGGTCCTTGATGCCGCCGAGCACGGAGAGCACCAGCCCGGCGACGCCGGCCATGCCTCCGAAGACCTGCCAGCGGTCCACTGTCGCCTTGTCGAACGACCCCCGATCGGGTGGCGGTCCATCCCCCTGCACAGCCATGTCGATCAGGCTAGCTATCCGCAAATATGCGGAAAGCGCATCAAGCTCAGAACGGCCAGCCGAGCACCGGCAGCCCGATCACCGCGTCCACGGCCAGGCCGCAGAACACGAGCATCAGGTACAGGTTCGACAGGTGGAAGAACTTCATCGTGTTGGTCGACCCGCCCCGCCGCACGACGCCGTGCAGCCGGTGCGCGAACACCGCGAACCACACGCCCGACACGGCCGCCACCACGACGTAGATCCACGACGTCACCGGCGCGAGCAGCAGCGTGCAGGCGACCGTGATCCACGAGTAGATGACGATCTGGCGCGTGACCTGCTGCGCCGTGGCCACCACCGGCAGCATCGGCACGCCGGCCCGCGCGTAGTCCTCCTTGAACTTCATCGCGAGCGCCCACGTGTGCGGCGGCGTCCAGAAGAAGATCACGCCGAACATCACCAGCGCGGGCCACGCCACCGTGCCGGTCGCCGAGGACCAGCCGATGATCACCGGCATGCAGCCGGCCATGCCGCCCCAGATGATGTTCTGGGAGGTCCGACGCTTGAGCACCAGGGTGTAGACGAAGATGTAGAACAGGATCGTCGCCACCGCGAACACGGCCGAGATGAGGTTCGTGGTCAGCCACAGGAACCCGAACGACACCACGCCGAGCACGATGCCGAAGATCAGCGCGTTGCGCGGCGGGATGGCGTCCTTGGCCAGCGGTCGGGCGCTGGTGCGCTTCATGACCGAGTCGATGTCGGCGTCGACGTAGCAGTTGAGCGCGTTCGCCGAGCCCGCGGCCAGGGTGCCGCCCGCCAGGGTGCACGCGATCAGCCACAGCGGCGGCAGGCCGCGGGCGGCCAGGAGCATCGCCGGGATGGTGGTGATCAGCAGCAGCTCGATCACCCGGGGCTTGGTCAGCGCCACGTACGCGCCGACGACCTGCCGGGGCGACCGCGCCGGAGCCTCGGTGACGGCACTCATCGCGTCGCGCTCCTCAACAGGTCGGGGATGGTGCCGATCGTAACCGCGGGTGGTTCGAGCAGCCCGTTCGGGTACTCCCTGAACGCACCAACCACGCCTGTGCGTACACCCACAGAGCGTGAGTGCTACGAGGGTCCGCGAGTCGGACTAGGCTGGCCGGCGGACCTTGGTAGCCGCGGATCGGGCCTGACGGGATCGATTAAGTTCACGCCGGCCGTCACAACCGCCGCCTAGTGAGTTTGGAGCTGGAAGTCAGTGTCCGTCACCGATGACATCGCCCGGTTGACCGAAGCCCACCTGCCCGAGGATTGGACCGACCTGGACAAGCGCGCGGTCGACACCGCCCGCGTGCTCGCCGCCGACGCCGTGCAGAAGGTCGGCAACGGCCACCCCGGCACCGCCATGAGCCTCGCGCCGCTGGCGTACACGCTGTTCCAGCGCGTGATGCGGCACGACCCGGCCGACGCGGACTGGATCGGCCGCGACCGGTTCGTGCTCAGCGCGGGCCACTCGAGCCTCACGCTCTACGTCCAGTTGTACCTCAACGGCTACGGCCTGGAGCTGGACGACCTCAAGGCGCTGCGCACGTGGGGCTCGAAGACCCCCGGCCACCCCGAGCACCGGCACACCAACGGCGTGGAGATCACCACCGGTCCGCTGGGCCAGGGCCTCGCCTCCGCCGTCGGCATGGCCATGGGCGCGCGCCGCGAGCGGGGCCTGTTCGACCCGGACGCCCCGGCCGGCCAGAGCCCGTTCGACCACCACATCTTCGTGATCGCCTCCGACGGCGACATCGAGGAGGGCGTGACGTCCGAGGCGTCGTCCCTGGCGGGCACCCAGAAGCTGGGCAACCTGACCGTCATCTACGACGACAACAAGATCTCCATCGAGGACGACACGACCATCGCGCTGTCCGAGGACACCGCGAAGCGCTACGAGGCCTACGGCTGGCACGTGCAGGTCGTCGAGGGCGGCGAGAACGTCAAGGGCATCCTGGAGGCCCTGGAGAACGCCAAGGCCGAGACCGAGCGCCCGTCGTTCATCCTGCTGCGCACGATCATCGGCTACCCCGCGCCGAACAAGCAGAACACCGGCGCGGCGCACGGCGCGGCCCTGGGCGCGGACGAGGTCGCCGAGGTCAAGCGCATCCTCGGGTTCGACCCCGAGCAGACGTTCGAGGTCGCCGACGAGGTGCTGGAGCACACCCGCGCGGTGATCAAGCGCGGCGAGGCGGCCAAGTCCGAGTGGCAGCGCTCGTTCGACGCGTGGGCGCAGGCCAACCCCGAGCGCAAGGCGCTGCTGGACCGCCTGGTGAACAACCAGCTGCCCGAGGGCTGGGCCGACGCGCTGCCGTCGTGGGACCCGGACCCGAAGGGCGTGGCCACCCGCAAGGCCTCCGGCGAGGTGCTGAACTCGCTCAAGGACGTGCTGCCGGAGCTGTGGGGCGGCTCGGCGGACCTGGCGGAGTCGAACAACACCACGATGAAGGGCGTCGACTCGTTCGGCCCCGAGTCGATCTCCACCAAGATGTGGAACGCCAACCCGTATGGCCGCACGCTGCACTTCGGCGTCCGCGAGCACGCCATGGGCTCGATCCTCAACGGCATCGCGCTGCACGGCCCGACCCGCCCGTACGGCGGCACGTTCCTCGTGTTCAGCGACTACATGCGGCCGGCGGTCCGCTTGGCGGCGCTGATGAAGTCCCCGGTCATCTACGTGTGGACGCACGACTCCATCGGCCTGGGCGAGGACGGTCCCACGCACCAGCCGATCGAGCACCTGGCGGCCTTGCGCGCGATCCCGGGCCTGACCGTGCTGCGCCCGGGCGACGCGAACGAGACGGCCGCCGCGTGGCGCGCTGTGATCGAGAACGCCGAGGGCCCGAAGGGCATCGCGCTGACCAGGCAGAACCTGCCGGTGCTCGAAGGCACCAAGGAGAAGGCCGTCGAGGGCGTGGCGCGCGGCGGCTACGTGCTGGAGGGCGACGAGGAGCCGGAGCTGATCCTGATCGCGACCGGCTCGGAGCTGCAGATCGCGGTGGAGGCCCGCAAGGTGCTGGCGGCCGAGGGCGTCGCCGCCCGGGTGGTGTCCATGCCGAGCGTCGAGTGGTTCGACGCGCAGGACAAGAGCTACCAGGAGCAGGTGCTGCCGTCGTCGGTGAAGGCGCGCGTGGTGGTCGAGGCGGGCATCGCGCAGCCGTGGCACCGGTTCGCAGGCGACGCGGGCGAGATCGTCTCCATCGAGCACTTCGGCGCGTCGGCCGACTACCAGACGCTGTTCCGCGAGTTCGGGTTCACGACCGAGAACGTCGTCGCGGCGGCCCGCCGGTCGCTGTCCCGGACCAAGTAGAGACTTCAGGGAGTTGACGAGATGAGCACCAATCCGCTGGCCGCGCTCAGCGACGCGGGCGTGTCGATCTGGCTGGACGACCTGTCCCGCGAGCGGCTCAACACCGGCAACCTCGCCGGGTTGATCGCCGACCAGCACGTGGTCGGCGTCACCACCAACCCGACGATCTTCGCCACGGCCCTGTCCAACGGCTCGGTCTACGACGAGCAGGTGCGCGAGCTGGCCGCGCGCGGCGCGGACACCGACGCCGCCGTGCGGGAGATCACCACCACGGACGTGCGCAACGCGTGCGACCTGTTCCGCGACCTCTACACCGCCACCGACGGCGTCGACGGCCGCGTGTCGATCGAGGTCGACCCGCGGCTGGCCAACGACACCGAGGCCACCGTCGCCGAGGCGCTGGACCTGGCCAAGGCCGTGGACCGGCCGAACCTGCTGGTGAAGATCCCCGCCACGGTCGAGGGCCTGCCCGCGATCACCCGGGTGCTCGCCGAGGGCATCAGCGTGAACGTGACGCTGATCTTCTCCGTCGAGCGCTACCGGCTCGTGATGGAGGCGTTCATCGCGGGCCTGGAGCAGGCCAAGGCAGGAGGCCACGACCTGCGCGGCATCCACTCCGTGGCGTCGTTCTTCGTGTCCCGGGTGGACACCGAGATCGACAAGCGGCTCGACGCGCTGGGCACCCCCGAGGCGGCCGCGCTGCGCGGCAAGGCGGCCATCGCGAACGCGGTGCTGGCCTACGCCGCCTACGAGGAGACGTTCACCGGTGAGCGGTGGGAGGCGCTGGCCGCCGAGGGGGCCCGCGCGCAGCGTCCACTGTGGGCGTCCACCGGCGTGAAGGATCCTCAGTACTCCGACACCCGCTACGTCGACCAGCTCGTGGTGGCCGACACGGTCAACACGATGCCGGAGAAGACCCTGCACGCGGTCGCCGATCACGGCAAGATCGAGGGTGACAAGGTCACCGGTCGCGCGGCCGAGGCGCAGGAGGTCTTCGACGGGCTGGTCGGGGTCGGCATCGACCTCGACGACGTGTTCGTCGCGCTGGAGACCGAAGGCGTCGACAAGTTCGAGAAGTCGTGGGCCGAACTGCTCGACACGGTGACCGGACAGCTGAACCAGGCCAAGGGCTGACAGCCGAGAACGGGACAGGACTGACATGACCGAGGTGATCTCCGTGGAGATCGTCCGCACACCCAACCAGAACCAGGTCGACACCGTGATCGGCGACCTGGTCCGGGATTCGGCGCCGAGCAGGCTCACCGCCGGGGACGCCACCCTGTGGGGCCCTGACGCGGAGCCGGAGGCGTCGATCCGCCTGGCGTGGACAACGCTGCACGAGACGTCCCGCCCGCTGGTCGCGGAGATCACCGCGCTGCGCGACGAGCTGCTCGCCGAGGGCGTGGACCGCGTGGTCCTCGCCGGCATGGGCGGCTCGTCGCTCGCGCCCGAGGTGATCACGGGCACCGCGGGCGTGCCGCTGGTGGTGCTCGACACCACCGACCCCGGCCAGGTGGCCGAGGCGCTGGCGGGCGACCTGAAGCGCACGGTGGTGGTGGTGTCGTCCAAGTCGGGCGGCACCGTCGAAACCGACAGCCACCGGCGGATCTTCGAGGCGGCGTTCACCGCGGCGGGCATCGACGCGGCGTCGCGCATCGTCGTGGTGACCGACCCGGGCTCGCCGCTGGAGGCCGCGTCACGGGAAGCCGGCTACCGCAAGGTGTTCCTGGCCGACCCGCACGTCGGCGGCCGCTACTCGGCGCTGACCGCGTTCGGCCTGGTGCCGTCGGGGCTGGCGGGCGCGGACATCGGCGCGCTGCTGGACGAGGCGGCCGCGGCCGCGCCGCTGGTGTCGGCCGACTCGCCGGACAACCCGGCGGTCGTGCTGGCGGCCACGTTCGCGGTGGCGCACGCGCACGGCGCGGAGAAGGTGGTGTTCGCCGACACCGGGTCCGGCATCGCCGGGTTCGGCGACTGGGCCGAGCAGCTCATCGCCGAGTCGACCGGCAAGAACGGCACCGGCCTGCTGCCGGTGGTCGTCGAGGGTCCGGGCGCGCCCGGTTTCGTCGACGCCCGCACGGACGCCACGACCGTCGCGATCGGACCGGCCACCGGCTCGTCCACGCTGTCGGTCGAGGGCACGCTCGGCGCGCAGTTCCTGGTCTGGGAGTACGCGACGGCGCTGGTGGGCCGCGTGCTGGAGATCAACCCGTTCGACCAGCCCGACGTCGAGGCGGCGAAGAAGGCGGCCCGGTCGCTGCTGGACGCGCCCACCGCCGCGTCGGTCGAACCGGCCTTCGTGGACGGTCCGATCGAGGCCTACCCGAGCGAGGGCTGGCTGCCGGCGGACGTGAAGACGGTCGCCGAGGCGTTGCGGGCGCTCGTCGCCGCCGCGCCCGAGCACGGCTACCTGTCCGTGCAGGCGTACCTCGACCGTGTCGACGACGCCTCGTTCGCCCTCGTTCGCCCGGAGTTGGCGCAGCGTTCACACCTGCAGACCACGTTCGGGTGGGGACCGCGGTTCCTGCACTCGACCGGCCAGTACCACAAGGGCGGTCACCAGAACGGCGTGTTCCTCCAGCTGACCGGGGCGTCCGAGCAGGACTTGGACGTGCCGGGCAGGCCCTACGACCTCAGCACGTTGCAGTTGGCCCAGGCGCTGGGTGACGGCCAGGTGCTCGCCGAGCGCGGCCGCCCGGTGCTGCGGCTGCACCTGACCGACCGCGTCGCCGGGCTCGCGCAGCTCGTCGAGGCCATCCAGGAGGACGGTTCGTGAGCGCGCCTACGAAGCGCAACCCGTTGCGGGACCCGCGGGACAAGCGGCTCCCGCGCATCGCCGGCCCCTCGGGCCTGGTGATCTTCGGCGTGACGGGTGACCTGTCGCGCAAGAAGCTCATGCCCGCCATCTACGACCTGGCCAACCGCGGCCTGCTGCCGCCGGGCTTCGCGCTCGTCGGCTTCGCCCGCCGCGACTGGGCCGACCAGGACTTCATGCAGGTCGTGCACGACGCCGTCAAGGAGCACGCGCGCACGCCGTTCCGGCAGGAGGTCTGGAACCAGCTCTCCGAGGGCATCCGGTTCGTGCAGGGCACCTTCGACGACGACGCCGCGTTCGACACGCTCGCCGCGACCCTGTCCGACCTGGACCGCGTCCGCGGCACCGGCGGCAACCACGCGTTCTACCTGTCGGTGCCGCCCAGCGCGTTCACCACGGTGGTCAACCAGCTCAAGCGCGCGGGCCTGGCCACGCCGCCCACCGACCAGCCCGACCAGTGGCGGCGGGTGGTCATCGAGAAGCCGTTCGGCCACGACCTGGCCAGCGCCAGGCAGCTCAACCGGATCGTGAACGAGGTCTTCCCCGAGGAGGCGGTGTTCCGCATCGACCACTACCTCGGCAAGGAGACGGTGCAGAACATCCTGGCGCTGCGCTTCGCCAACCAGCTCTACGAGCCCATCTGGAACGCCAACTACGTCGACCACGTGCAGATCACCATGGCCGAGGACATCGGCCTGGGCGGTCGCGCGGGCTACTACGACGGCATCGGCGCGGCGCGTGACGTGATCCAGAACCACCTGCTCCAGCTCCTCGCGCTGACCGCGATGGAGGAGCCGGTGTCGTTCCGGCCGAGCGACCTGCGCGCGGAGAAGGTCAAGGTGCTCTCCGCGACCCGGGCGATCGGGCCGTTCGACGAGACCACCGCGCGCGGCCAGTACGCCGGCGGCTGGCAGGGCGGGCAGAAGGTGCCCGGCCTGCTGGAGGAGGGCGGGTTCGCCAAGGACTCGGTCACCGAGACCTACGCGGCCATCACGTGCGAGGTGAACACGCGCCGCTGGGCGGGCGTGCCGTTCTACCTGCGCACCGGCAAGCGCCTGGGCCGCCGCGTCACCGAGGTGGCCGTGGTGTTCAAGCGCGCGCCGCACCTGCCGTTCGACGACACCGCCACCGAGGAGCTGGGGCAGAACGCCCTGGTGGTGCGGGTGCAGCCGGACGAGGGCGTGACCATCCGGTTCGGGTCCAAGGTGCCCGGCAACTCGATGGAGGTGCGGGACGTCACGATGGACTTCGGCTACGGCCACGCGTTCACCGAGTCCTCGCCCGAGGCCTACGAGCGGCTGCTGCTGGACGTGCTGCTCGGCGAGCCGTCGCTGTTCCCGAAGAACGACGAGGTCGAGCTGTCCTGGGAGATCCTCGACCCCGTGATCAGGCACTGGAGCGCCACCGGCGCGCCGGAGAAGTACAAGGCAGGCACCTGGGGACCGGCGTCGGCGGACGAGATGCTGGCCCGCACCGGCAGGCACTGGAGGCGTCCGTGATCATCGACCTGCCCTCGACCACCACGTCGCAGGTCAACAGCAAGCTCGTGCGGCTGCGCGAGGAGGGCGGCGCGGTCACCCTCGGCCGGGTGCTGACGCTGGTCATCGTGACCGACGACGGCACCAAGACCGAGGAGGCCATCGACGCGGCCAACGACGCCAGTCGCGAGCACCCCTGCCGGGTGATCGTGGTGGCGCGCGGCGCGCGCAAGGCCGCTCCCCGGCTCGACGCGCAGATCCGCGTCGGCGGCGACGCGGGCGCGTCCGAGGTCGTCGTGCTGCGGCTGTACGGCGAGCTGGCCAACGAAGGCGCTTCGTGCGTCGTGCCGCTGCTGCTGCCGGACACCCCGGTGGTGGCGTGGTGGCCCAACGAGGCGCCCCCCGTGCCCGCGGAGGACCCGATCGGTCAGCTCGCGCAGCGCCGGATCACCGACACGGCGGCGGAGAAGAACCCGATCAGGGCGTTGGAGCAGCGCCGGTCCGGCTACCGGCCCGGCGACACGGACCTGGCGTGGACGCGGCTGACGCTGTGGCGGGCGATGCTCGCGTCGGCGTTCGACCTGCCGCCGTACGAGAAGGTCACCGAGGCCGAGGTGAGCGGGGAGAGCGACTCGCCGTCGACCGACCTGCTGGCCGCGTGGCTCGCCGGGTGCCTGCGGGTGCCGGTGAAGCGGCTGAAGGCCACCAGCGGTGAGGGCATCGTGGACGTGCGGCTGGAGCGCCGGTCCGGCCCGGTGGAGCTGTCGCGCCCGGACGGCAAGGTCGGCGCGCTGACCCAGCCGGGCCAGCCGGAGCGGCGGGTGGCGTTGCAGCGCCGCCAGGTGCGCGACTGCCTGGCCGAGGAGCTGCGCCGGCTCGACCCGGACGAGGTGTACGAGGCGGCGTTGCGGTCGCTGGGCAAGGTCGTGCGCGGCCGGACCCCGGCGAAGCCCGCCCCCGCGACGCGCAAGCCCGCGCGGGCCGCGTCGGGTGCCGCGTCCGGTGCGGCCAAGGCGAAGTCGGACGGCGAGCCCGCGGCGAAGGTCGAGGCGAAGGTCGAGGCCGACGCCGCGGTGGAGGCCAAGGCGTCGACCGACGGCAAGGGGGACGGCAAGCCCGCGAAGGCCCCGGCCAAGACTCCGGCCAAGGCTGCCGCCGCGGCCAAGGCGTCCGGTGCGAAGGCCGCCGCCAAGGCGTCCCCGAAGGCTCCCCGGGCCGCTTCGAAGGCCGCGAAGGCGAAGGCCGGCTCGTGAGCCGTCCCGAAGTGGTGGTGCACCGTGACGGCGACCTGCTGGCCGCCGCCACGGCCGCCCGCCTGGTGACCAGGCTGGTGGACGCGCAGACCGCGCGCGGGTCGGCGTCGCTGGTGTTGACCGGCGGGCGCACCGGCATCGCCGTGCTGGAGCACCTGCGCGCCACGCCCGCCCGGGACGCGGTGGACTGGACCCGGGTCGACCTGTACTGGGGCGACGAGCGGTTCCTGCCCGCCGGGCACCCGGAGCGCAACGAGACCCAGGCGCGGGAGGCCCTGCTCGACCACGTGCCGGTGCCGGCGTCGCGCGTGCACGTGATGGAGCCGTCGGACGGGCGGTTCGGTGACGACCCGGAGGCCGCCGCCGAGGCGTACGCCGACGTCCTCGCCGCCGCCGCGCGCCCCGAGGACCACGGCTCCGTGCCGTCGTTCGACGTGTGCCTGCTCGGGGTCGGGGAGGAGGGGCACGTCGCCTCGATCTTCCCCGAGTCGCCGGCCGTGCGGGAGCAGGAGCGCCGCGTGGTCGCGGTGCGCAACTGCCCCAAGCCGCCGCCGACCAGGGTGAGCCTCACCCTGCCCGCGATCCGCGCGGCGCAGGAGGTGTGGCTGATGACGACGGGTGCGGCGAAGGCCGCCGCCGTCGCCATGGCCCTGACCGGCGCGGGCGAGGCACAACTGCCCGCCGCGGGCGCTCGCGGTCGCCGGCGCACGCTGTGGCTGCTCGACTCGACCGCCGCGGCGAAGGTGCCCGACCTGTTCACCCCGCCGTTGGCCTGACCGCCACCCGGCTCCCGCTGCCGCCGTCCCGTCGTCCGGGACGGCGGCAGTCGGCGTTCCGGGGGTGATGTGGCGCACTCCCGACCGCCTGACACGCACGTTGTCCGCTCACCGGACGTTCGCGCTCGCAATTTTGTCTGCCGCCGGCCGTCCCTTTCGGGTAATCAGAGCATCTCGAAGGGTGATCGGGTGGGAGCGGCGCACGTCGGGGCGGAAAGGCGGGTCATGCCAAGCGTGATGGCAGCGCAGTACGGTGAGGACCGGCGGATGGCTGACACGGGAGGTCGGACCCTGACCGGCGACGCTGTCGAAAGGCTGCCGAGCGGTCGGGTCAACGGCGTTCCGACCGAGCGGGTGCGTCGTGCTGCCCCTCTCGGGGCGCTCGGGCTCGGGGCGCTCGGGCGGGTGGTCGGGTGGCTGTCGGGGCGGTTCTCCTCGCGGCACCGGCGGCTGGCGTTCGACGTGGCGGCCGTCGGGGTCTCGGCGCTGGACGTGTGGCTGCGGGTCGTGCCCGAGGCCGAGCCGTACAACTACGTGCTGTCGGTCATCTCGGTGGCGGCCGTGGCGTGGTGCCGCCGGTTCCCGTTCCTGGTCGTGCTGGTCACCGTGCCCGGGTTCCTGGCCGGGTGGGCGCAGTTGGCGGCGATGATCGCGCTCGGTGTGCTGGCGCGGCAGAAGCTGCTGTCGGCGCCGACCTACACCGGGGCCGCGCTGGTGTGGTTGAGCCGGTTCTTCGTGTGGCCGCCGGACGAGTTCGTGGCGTTGGGCTGGAAGACCCACGTGCACAACGCGATCTACGGGTGCATCGTGGCCGGGATGCCGATCGCGATCGGGTTGCTCGCGCACGCGCGGGAGGAGTTGTCGGCGCGGATCGCCGAGCTGGCCGCGAGCCGGGAGCGGGAGCGGATGCTGCACGCGCACGCGGTGCGGGCCGACGAGCGGGCCAGGTTGGCGCGGGAGATGCACGACGTCGTGTCGCACCAGGTGAGCTTGATCGCGATGCAGGCGGGTGCCCTGCGGATGGCGGCGGCCGACCCGGACGCCAAGCAGGTCGCCGGGACGATCCGGATGTTGAGCACCAGGACGTTGGACGAGCTGCGGCAGCTCGTGAGCGTGCTGCGGACGACCAACGGCGACGACTCGCCCCAGCCTCGCGTCGAGGACCTGGCGCAACTGGTGAGCAGCGCGGGGATCCCGGCGACGCTGACCGTGCGGGGTCCGGTGTCCGACCTGCCCGCCCCGGTGTCGGGCGCGGCGTACCGGGCGGTGCAGGAGGCGTTGACGAACGTGCGCAAGCACGCGGGCGGCGCGCCGACGGCGGTGCTGGTGGTGGCCGACGCCGACCAGCTGCGGGTGGAGGTGCGCAACGAGGCCCCGGTGGGGGCGGTGGACGGTGGGTCGGTGGATGGCGTGACGCTGCCCAGCGGGGGGCACGGCCTGGTGGGGCTGCGGGAGCGGGCGGCGTTGCTGGACGGCGAGCTGGAAGCCGGCCCGACGGACAGCGGCGGCTTCGCGGTCAAGGTAACGTTCCCGCTGGTCAGAACCCTGGAACACTGACCAACCAGGACCACTATCGGGTGATTGTCGAACTCCCATCAACCAAAACGCCGTTATCCTGGACCTCGAACGTCGGTTGAAACAACGAGGACCGCCGACCAACCCCCGAACCCCGCCAACCCCCCGAACCCGCGGGAGCCCGCCAACCGCGAACCCCGCCGACTCCGAACCCGAGGAGCCGCCGACTCGGAGCCCGCCAACCCCAGGAGCCGCCAACCCTCCCGCCAGACCGGAGCCGACAGACCGGAGCCGACAGCCGTGAGCGCGAGTGGAACGCCCCCGGCGCGAGCCGAACGCGATCAACGCGCAGCGGAACGCCGGGCAGCCACGGCCGTGCACACCGCCGCCACCGCACCCAGCCCGCCGCACACGAGCGCCGGCCACAGGTCGGGCGTGTGGCGCAGCAGCACGGACAGCAGCAGCCACACCGCGACCCCCAGCCCGAACCCCAGCGGTGCGGCCATGGCGAACGCGCCGGCCCCGGTGCCCGTCGGACGCCGTCGCAGCGACCGCAGGATCGACTCGAGGTACGCGAGCGCGAACAGCAGCAGCACCGCGCTCCCCGCGCCCATGATGCTGATCAGCGGGTGGGTGGGCGGCTGGAGGGAGTAGTCGGTGGACTTGCCGTCGGCCGTCACCGTGGCCACCGCCGCGCCGCCCACGACCCAGCGGCTCGCGCCCGGGAGTTCGAAGGTCAACGGGGACGTGGTCGGTGGGTCGGGGGACAGGGCGGGGACGTCGGCCAGCGTGATGCCGGCGGCGGTCACGGTGAGGCGCGCGGTGGTCGGGTCGCCCTCGCCGACCGGGACCGGCTTGCTCAGGTCGGCGGCCAGGACCGGCAGGGCGCGGCCCGGCACGGCGAACGGGGTGGCGATCATCAGCGCCGCGGCCAGGGCGGCCGCCGGCGCGAACCACCGGGTGGTGGGCTTCGGCGCGGCCGGCACCTGGGCGGCCGGAACCTGGGCGGCCGGAACCTGGGCGGCCGGAACCTGGGCGGTCAGCACCTGGGCGGCCGGGACGAGGGTGTCCGCGCCCAGCCGCACGGGCGTCGGCGGGGTGTCCGCGAGCGTCGCGCGGACCGGGAGAGCGAGGGTTTCGCGTGCCGCGAAGGCAGCGGGGCCGGCGGCGGGGCGAGTGCTCGCGGCGGCGACCTGCGGGGTCAGGTGGACGGGGGTGCCCAGGCGCAGCAGCCAGTCCCTGCCGAACACCTCGGCCGCCGCGCCGGCCAGGTCCACCGCGAACGTCTCCGCGTTGCGGTACCGGGACTGAGGGTCGCGTTCGATCCCCCGCATGATCACTCGGGCGAGTGGATCCGGTACCTCGGTCAGGGGACGCGGCTGCTGGTAGACGTGACGCTGAATCATCGCCAACGCCCCACCGCCGCTGTCGAACGGCAACCGGCCGCTCAGCAGCTCGTACAGCACCGTCGCCGCCCCGTACACGTCGGCCGCCGGGCTGAGCGGGTTGCCCAACGCCTGCTCCGGCGCGAGGTACGCGGGCGTCCCGAGCACCTGCCCGCCGTGCGTCACCAGCGTCGCGCCCTCGCTCACCACCTGCGAGATCCCGAAATCGGCGACCTTGAGCACCCCGCCGGCGGTGAACAGCAGGTTCTTCGGCTTCACGTCCAGGTGCAGCACCCCGGCCTCGTGCGCGGCGTGCAGACCGGACAGCATCGCCAGGCCGAAAGCACACGACAGCGCCGGCGTGACACCTGAACCGGTGAACTTCGACCACACCGTGCCACCGTCGAGCTTCTCCATCACCAGCAGGTGCTCGCCGCGGTCCTGGACGTAGTCGTACACGGGCACGATGTGCGGGTGGTCCAGCCGAGCCAGCAGCCGCGCCTCGTGCGCGAACCGCGCGCTCATCCGCTCGTCCGACGCCAGCACGCCGGGCAGCCGCTTCACCGCCACCGCCCGCCCCAACGGCCGGTGCACGGCCGCGTACACGACGCCCATGCCGCCGCGCCCCACCTCGGCGCCGATGTCGTACTGCGGCAAGGCCGCGACGACGTTCGCCGACACCGTCACGCCACACCGCCGGGCAACGGCCGCGTGATGCGCTGCGTGCTCTCGGGGTCGGCCGGGTCGACCGGACCGGGTCCCATCGGGTCGCCCGGGAAGTCGTCCGCGTCCGGGTGCGGCGTGAGGTAGCCGAGGGCGAACGCCGCCGCGGCCGCGCCCAGCAGGAACGGGACCTCCGCGGCCGGTGACGGCGCCACGACCCGCAGCACCGACAGCGAGATGACCGCGACGAGCCCGGTGCCGACGCCGGCGGGCAGGAACCGCATCGCCCGCTGCCACCGGTTGGCGGGCAGCCGGCGGCGGGCCAGCGCGATCAACGCGCCCGCCCACGCCAGCAGCGTCAGCCCGAACACGGCCAGCCCGAACACCCCGTACACCGACCACACCGACCCGCGCACGTCCCCGGTCACGCCGATCGACGCGATCACGTCCCGGTTGGTGTCGAGCACCTCGATCTCGGTGGGCAGCAGGCCGGTCGCCTGCGCGCCGAGCTGCCCGAGGTCGAGCACGAACCCGCGGGTGACGCTCTGCTTGGCCGGCACGTCGAACGGCACGGTGGTGTCGTAGGAGAAGAACGTCAGCGCGAGCGCGGTGCCGGACAGCCGGACGGTCTTGATGTGCCGCACCGTGTCCGTTCCGTTGTGGACGGTCACGGAGATCCGGGAGGCGCGGGTCGGGTCGAGCAGCAGCTCGCCCTCGCCGACCTGGGTTCCGTCCACCGCGGCGTCGATGGTGACCGCGTCCCCGGCCGCGCCGGCCGGGGCGACGCCGAGGAAGATCCCGCACAGGAGCAGTAAACCGACGCTGCTCATAATGCGTCTCACAAGGGCACCTCATCGGTGGGTGGCGGACTGGTCCGGGAGTCGGGTATGCGATCGGCAGGAACATTAGCTCTACTCGGTGCCCTGACCTATGCCGTTACGGCGCTCGTAGCGGCACCGGTATCGGCGCAGCAGCAGGGCGTCGCGACCGCGAACCCGGACACCGGTCCGCCGGGGAGCACGTTCACGTTGAGCTGGACCGGCGTGTACCTCGACCCGGACTGCTCCGACTACACCGTCCGGATCATCTGGGACGGCGGCAAGGTGATCGGCAGCGGGCGGCACGCGGGTCGTGGCGCGGGGTCGGGCACGGCGACCGTGCCGTCGGACGCGGGCGTGGGCGCGCACCGGGTCACGGCACGGCCGGTGTGCGCGGCGACGTCGAACCCCACGGACGGCTTCACGGTCACGCCGAGGCCGACCACGACCACCACCGCTGCCCCGGTCACCACGACCACCGCTCCCCTAGTGACCACGACGACCACCACGCGCCCGCCGCTCACCACCACCACGACGTCGTCAACGACCACCACCACGACAACCACGACGACGACCACGACCGACAGCTCCGCACCGACCGCACCCACCACCACGACGCCGTTCGACGGTGACGGGGCCCTGACGCTGGACAAGGACAACATCCAGCCGGGCGACCCGCTGACCGCCACGGGCACGGGCTGCGACCCCGGTTCGCCGGTGCGGCTCAGCTCGCTGGGCGAGAACGTCGGCACGGCCAAGGCGGACGATTCGGGCACGTTCAGCACCCGGGTCGAGTTCACTACGATCCACCCGGGCCGCCACGTGATCCGCGCCGACTGCGGCGTGGTGCTGGTCGGCAGCGTGGACGTGGCGCTGACCAGCTCCACCGGCGGCACGACGTCCACCCTGGTGATCCTGGTGTTCTTCCTGCTGGTCGGCGCGATCCTGGTGCGACGCCAGTTCAGCGGCCTGTTCGCCAAGCGCGCGTGAGACGACGACGGCCCCCGCGGTGATCCCGCGAGGGCCGTCGTGCCGTTGGTTCCCGAGCCGGTCAGGGCTCTTCGCGCTGCTTGCGCAACTTGGTGAGCGCCTCTTCGAGGATCGCCTCACCGTCCGCGTCGGAGCGGCGCTCCTTCACGTACGCCAGGTGCGTCTTGTACGGCTCGTTGCGCGGCGGAGCAGGGGGAGCCTGCTCGTCGCGCCCGGCCGGCAGACCACACCGGGGGCAGTCCCAGTTCTCCGGGATCTCGGCTTCGACCGCGAACGACGGCCGAGACTCGTGCGCGTTCGCGCACCAGTACGACACCCGACGTCGGGGCGCGGACTCGCCGCGCTCCGATTCGCCCATCGGGCCTGCGCCGACGCGGGTACCGCGAATCGCGTTACCACCAGCCATCGACCCTCACACCCCCACCACGTGGTTTTCCCTGTGTCAGCTGACCTTCATCAGCAGCCCGATGCCCACGATGGCGATCACCCAGACCGCACCGACGAACAACGTCAGCCGGTCGAGGTTCTTCTCGACCACGCTGGAACCGGACAGGCTGGACTGCATGCCGCCGCCGAACAACGAGGACAGACCGCCGCCGCGCCCGCGGTGCAACAGCACGAGCAGGATCAGCAGCAGGCTGGAGACGATCAACAGGATCTGCAGGAACAGGATCATTTCTTCCTCGCTGTCAGGCAGGTGACGCCACAGAGTACCCGGTCGACTGCCGACCGTGGACCACCGCGGGTAAGGTGCGTGTCAATCACATCAGGGTAGAGGTCCGCCCGCGGCGAGCGCGCACAGCTTCGCGAACTCGTCCGCGTCCAGGCTCGCTCCACCCACCAGAGCACCGTCGACGTCCTTCTGGGCGATCAGCTCGGCGATGTTGCCGGACTTGACCGAGCCGCCGTAAAGCACCCGAACGGCCGAAGCGACGTCCTCGCCGTACAGCTCGGCGAGCTTCACCCGGATGGCCGCGCACACCTCCTGCGCGTCCGCCGACGAGGCGACCTTGCCGGTGCCGATCGCCCACACCGGCTCGTAGGCCACGACGACGTCGCGCACCTGCTCGGCGGTGAGGCCCTTCAGCCCCGCCACGAGCTGGTCGGTGCAGTGCTCGACGTGCCCGCCCGCCTCGCGCACGTCCACCTGCTCGCCGAGGCAGAAGATGGGCGTGATGCCGTGCTTGAGGGCTGCCTTGACCTTCTTGTTGACGACCGCGTCGTCCTCGTTGTGGTACTCGCGCCGCTCGGAGTGGCCCACGGTGACGTAGGAGCAGCCGAGCTTGGCCAGCATCGGGCCGGACACGTCACCGGTGTAGGCGCCCGAGTCGTGCGGCGACAGGTCCTGCGCGCCGTACTTGAGCAGCAGCTTGTCGCCGTCGACGAGGGTCTGGATGGACCGGATGTCGACGAACGGCGGCAGCACCGCCACCTCGACCTTGGCGAAGTACTTCTCCGGCAGGGAGAAGGCGATCTTCTGCACCAGGGCGATGGCCTCGAGGTGGTTGAGGTTCATCTTCCAGTTGCCCGCGATGAGGGGCTGACGCTGAGCCATCACGCCTCCAGCACAGACACGCCGGGCAGTTCCTTGCCCTCGAGGTACTCCAGGGACGCGCCGCCGCCGGTGGAGATGTGCGAGAACCCGTCCTCGGGCAGGCCCAGCGCGCGCACGGCCGCGGCCGAGTCACCGCCGCCGACCACGGTGAACGCGTCGCTCTTGACCAGCGCCTCGGCCACCGCGCGGGTGCCGCCGGAGAAGGCTTCGAACTCGAACACGCCCATGGGGCCGTTCCAGAACACGGTCTGCGCGTCGGCGAGCTTGGAGGCGAACAGCTCGCGGGTCTTCGGCCCGATGTCCAGGCCCTGCCGGTCGGCGGGGATGGCGTCGGTGGCCACGACCTCGAACTCCGCGTCGGGCGCGAAGTCGACGGCGGCGAGCACGTCGACCGGGAGCACGAGCTCCACGCCGCGCTTCTCGGCCTCGGCGAGGAAGCCGCGGACCTGGTCGAGCTGGTCCTCTTGGAGCAGCGAGCCGCCGACCTCGTGGCCCTGGGCCTTGAGGAAGGTGTAGGCCATGCCGCCGCCGATGAGGAGCCGGTCGACCTTGGTGAGCAGGTTCGCGATGACGCCGAGCTTGTCGGACACCTTCGCGCCGCCGAGCACGACGACGTACGGGCGCTGGGTGTCGTCGGTGAGCTTGCGCAGCACCTCGACCTCGGCCAGCACGAGGCCGCCCGCGTAGTGCGGGAGCTTCTTGGCCACGTCGTAGACCGACGCCTGCTTGCGGTGCACGACGCCGAAGCCGTCGGAGACGAACGCGTCGGCCTTGGCGGCGAGCTCGTCGGCGAGGGCGGCGCGCTCGGCTTCGTCCTTGCTGGTCTCGCGGGCGTCGAAGCGGATGTTCTCCAGCAGCACGACGGTGCCGTCGCCGGCGGTCTCGGTGCCGATCGCGACGTCCTGGCCGAGCAGCTCACCGAGCCGCTTGGCCACGGGGGCGAGGGAGAACTTGGGGTCGGGCTCGCCCTTGGGGCGGCCCAGGTGGGCGGCGACCAGGACGCGGGCGCCCGCGTCCACTAGCGCCTTGATGGTCGGCACCGACGCGCGGACGCGGCCGTCGTCGGTGATCCGGTCGCCGTCGAGGGGGACGTTCAGGTCGGCGCGCACGAGGACGCGCCGACCCGAGACACCCTCGCTGAGCAGATCGTCGAGAGTCTTCACAGCGAGTGATCCGCCTGTTCGGTCAGAGCTTGCTGGCGACGAGGTTGACCAGGTCGGCGAGGCGGTTGGAGTAGCCCCACTCGTTGTCGTACCAGCCGACGACCTTGACCTGGTTGCCGATGACCTTGGTCAGCGGCGCGTCGTAGATGCACGACGCCGGGTCGGTGACGATGTCGGCCGACACGATCGGGTCGGTGTTGTAGCGCAGGTAGCCCTTCAGCGGGCCGTCCGCGGCGGCCTTGTAGGCGGCGTTGACCTCGTCCACGGTGACCTCGCGGCCCACGGTGACGGTCAGGTCGGTGGCCGAGCCGGTGGGCACGGGCACGCGCAGCGCGTAGCCGTCGAGCTTGCCCTTGAGCTCGGGCAGGACCAGGCCGATCGCCTTCGCGGCACCGGTGCTGGTGGGCACGATGTTCAGCGCGGCGGCACGGGCGCGGCGCAGGTCCTTGTGCGGCGCGTCCTGCAGGTTCTGGTCCTGGGTGTAGGCGTGGATCGTGGTCATGAGGCCACGCTCGATGGTGAAGCTGTCGTGCAGCACCTTGGCCAGCGGGGCCAGGCAGTTCGTGGTGCACGAGGCGTTGGAGATGACGGTCTGCGAACCGTCGTACTGGTCGTCGTTCGCGCCGAGCACCACGGTGAGGTCCTCACCCTTGGCCGGGGCGGAGATGATGACCTTCTTCGCGCCACCCTCGTCGACGTGCTTGCGCGCGGCCGAGGCGTCGGTGAAGAAGCCGGTCGACTCCACGACGACGTCGACGCCGAGGTCCTTCCAGGGCAGCTTGCCCGGGTCGCGCTCGGCCAGGGCCTTGATGACCTTGCCGTCGACCGCGATGCCCTCGTCGGTCACGGTCACCTCGCCGTCGAGACGGCCGAGGATGGAGTCGTACTTGAGCAGGTGGGCCATGGTGTTGACGTCACCGAGGTCGTTGAAGGCGACGATCTCGATGTCGTGCCCGCTGGCCTGAACGGCGCGCCAGAAGTTGCGACCGATGCGGCCGAAACCATTGACACCTACGCGAACCGTCACGGTGAGTCTCCTCGGTACTCGACTGGCGTTGTCCGCCAGGGGCGTGCAGTCATGGGCTGACCAGGCAGCCGAGAGTCAGCCTAGCCTCCGGCCTGCGTCCCTGGTCACGTGGACCACCAGCATCTCTTTATCGAACAAGAAAATCCAGCTTGACCGGCTTGTTACTTGGCGGTAACTCGGTCACGCGGCTTCGTGACCCCGGAGTGCGGCCGCATGCCACCTCGACGCCGAGCCCGCCCACCGCCAGCGTATGACGCCGCGTACCGGGGTGCAGGGCGCGTGGGGTGTTACTCAGCGTGACGTTCTGAGCGTTGAACTCGGGGGTTCTGAGCGTAGGACTCTCGCGTTCTGAACGTAGGACTCGCGCACGGACGGGTTAAGCTGCGCCGCTTTTTCCCTCGAGCCGTGGGTGGTGGGCAGTGGCGCTGGTGACCGACGAACCGCCGCTCGCGCCCGCCCGGGTCGCGAGCAGGCCCGCCGTCCGGGCCGACATCCAGGGGTTGCGCGCGCTGGCCGTGGGGCTGGTGGTCGTCTACCACCTGCGCCCCGGGTGGCTGCCCGGCGGGTTCGTCGGCGTCGACGTGTTCTTCGTGATCTCCGGCTTCCTGATCATCGGCACGCTCACCGGCGAGATCCGGCGCACCGGGCGGGTCGGGCTGCTCGACTTCTACGCGCGGCGGATCCGCAGGCTCCTGCCGGCGGCCACGGTCGTGCTGCTGGCGGTCACGGCGGCGGTGTTCGCGGTGCTGCCGCAGTCCCGCCGGCCGGGTGTGCTGCGGGAGGTGGTGTTCTCGGCCGCCAACGCGCAGAACTGGCTGCTGGCCGTGCTGTCGAACGACTACGCGCACGCGGGCGTCGGCGCGTCGCCCGTGCAGCACTTCTGGTCGCTGGCCGTCGAGGAGCAGTTCTACCTGGTCATCCCGGTGGTGCTGCTCGCCTCGGCCGTGCCGGCGGCCCGGCGGGGTGGCGGTCCGGTGCGGTACGCGGCGGTGGCGGTCGGCGTGATCACGGTCGCGTCGTTCGCGTTCTCGGTCTGGTACACGCCGGTGGACCCGGGCGCGGCCTACTTCGTGACGCCGACGCGGATGTGGCAGTTGGGCGTCGGCGGCCTGGCCGCGATGGCACTGCACCGGCTGCGGCCCGGCCGGGTGGCACGCCTGCTGCTGGGCTGGGGCGGGCTGGCCGCGGTGCTGGTGAGCGCGTTCCGGTTCACCACCGGCATGGCGTTCCCGGGCTGGGTCGCGGCGCTGCCGACCGCCGGGGCCGCCGCGATGCTCCTCGCTGGGGAGGAGTCGCTGGCCCGCGTGCTCGGCCTGCGGCCGCTGACCTACGTCGGCGACATCTCCTACAGCCTGTACCTGTGGCACTGGCCGGTCATCGTGTTCGTGCTGGAGGTGACCGGGCGCGACTCCCTGGCCCGACCCGAGGCGCTGGCCGCCGCCGCGGCGAGCCTGGTGCTGGCGGCGTTGTCCAAGCACTTCGTGGAGGACCCGTTCCGACGCCGCAAGCCCGACCGCAGGCGCACGACCTACGGGCTGGGCGTGGCGATGGTCGCGGTGAGCGTCGCGGTCGCGGCGGGCGGCTGGGCGGCGGCCGAGTCGACGTTGGCGGCGTTGCGCGGCCGGTCGGTGATCGACGCCGACCACCCCGGCGCGCTGGCCCTCGACCCGAACCGCCCGCTGCCCGTGCCCGCCGGCGTCCCGCTCGCGCCCGTGCCCGCCGTGGCCGCGGAGGACTGGCCGCACGACGACTGCACCACCCGTGACCTGGGCGACGGGCTCGCGTCGTGCGTGATCGGCAACCCGGACGCCGCCAAGACCCTGGTCGTCGTCGGCGACTCGCACGCCGCGCAGTTCAGCACCGCGCTGGCCGAGTTCGCCCGCCGCGACGGCGACCAGTGGCAGGTGCACCTGATGGTGCGCAACGGCTGCCCGTTCTCGGCCGTGCCGCCGTCGGAGGCGGGCACGCCGCTGACGGAGTGCTCCGAGGAGAACCTCAAGAAGCTGGACCACATCCGCGACCTGAAACCCGACCTGGTGCTCACCGCCGCGATGTCGCGGCAGTCCTACCTGAAGGACCTCGAGTGGACGTGGGAGTCGACGGCCCGCATGGTCGACGGCTACCGGACCGTGCTCGGCGCGTTGGCCGACGCGGCCATCCCGGTCGCGGTGATCCGCGCACTGCCCCGGCCGGGACGCCCGGTCCTGCCCTGCCTGGAACGGCACCCCGACCGGCCGAGCGAGTGCGACACGCCCCGATCGACGGCCGTCGGCTCGTCGGCCGACCCGCTGGCCGTCGCCGCGACCGGGCTGCCGGGCGTGCGGGTGGTCGACCTGACCGACTGGATCTGCCGCGCCGACACCTGCCCGGCGGTGGTCGGCAACGTGGTGGTCTTCCGGGACAACCACCTCACCGCCACCTACGTCAGGTCGTTGGTCGACCCGCTCGTCGTCGCCCTCGGGCTGCGCTGACCGGGGATCAGACCTCGGCGTCGAGCATGTCCGCCGTCACGGCGGACTCGGTGTCGGGCATGCCCAGCTCCTTCGCCCGCTTGTCCGCCATCGCCAGCAGGCGGCGGATGCGGCCCGCGACGGCGTCCTTGGTCATCTGCGGGTCGGAGAGCTGGCCCAGTTCCTCCAGGGACGCCTGGCGGTGGGCCAGGCGCAGCGCGCCCGCGGCGGCCAGGTGGTCCGGGGCCTCGGCGCCCAGGATCTCCAGCGCGCGCTGGACCCGGGCGGCGGCGGCGACGGCGGCGCGGGCCGAGCGGCGCAGGTTGGCGTCGTCGAAGTTGGCCAGGCGGTTGGCCGTGGCGCGCACCTCGCGGCGCATCCGGCGCTCCTCCCAGGCCAACACGCTGTCGTGCGCGCCGAGCCTGGTCAGCATCGCGCCGATCGCGTCGCCGTCCCTTATCACCACGCGCTCCGCGCCGCGCACCTCGCGCGACTTGGAGCCGATGCCCATCCGCCGCGCCGCGCCGACCAGCGCCAGCGCCGCCTCCGGGCCCGGGCAGGTCACCTCCATCGACGACGACCGGCCCGGCTCGGTCAGCGAGCCGTGCGCCAGGAACGCGCCGCGCCACGCCGCTTCGGCGTCGCACACCCCGCCCGACACAACCGGGGCGGGCAGGCCGCGCACCGGGCGGCCGCGCGGGTCCAGCAGGCCCGTCTGCCGGGCAAGGCCCTCGCCGTCCTTCACCACGCGCACCACGAACCGGGTGCCCTTGCGCAGGCCGCTCGAGGTGATGGTGAACACGTCCGACTGGTGGCCGTACAGCTCGTGGATCTCCCGCCGCAGCCGCCGGGCCGTGGAGCCCAGGTCCAGCTCCGCCTCCACGACCACCCGGCCGCCGACGATGTGCAGGCCGCCCGCGAACCGCAGGAGCGAGGCCACCTCCGCGCGGCGGCAGCAGGTCTTGGAGACGGCCAGCCTGCTCAGCTCGTCCTTCACCGCCGACGTCATCGCCACGGCGCCTCGCCTCCCCTGCTCGTCCGGTCTTCCTGGAGGGTTGTACTCGACGCCCCGCCGGTCCCGTCACCAGGGCCGGCCAACGCCCGGGTGATGCTCGACGCGAGCGCGGCCGGGTCGTGCCGGTCCGGCGCGCCGGCCACGGCGATCGGCGCGAGGTGCGCCGCAGCGCCGAGAGCTGCGGCGGCCCTGCGCAGCCGGTCCGGCACGGGCACCGCGTCGACGTCCGCGATCACCGCGTCGACCCGCAGCGCGGGCGCGTGCTCGCACAGCACGTCCAGGTGCAGCTCCGGCGAGAAGCCGTCGGTTTCCCCCGGTTGGGGGACGAGGTTGAGCACCACGACCTTCCGCGCCGACGTGCGCACCAGGGCGTCGTGCAGCTCGGGCACGAGCAGGTGCGGCAGCACGCTGGTGAACCACGAGCCGGGCCCGAGCACCACCACGTCCGCCGCCAGCACCGCCTCGACGGCCTGCGCGCAGCCGCGCGGCGCCTCCCCCGGACCGCCGGGCCCGTAGAGCCGGATCCGCTGCACGCGCCCCGGCGTGGTGGCGATCGCGACCTGGCCGCGGATGCGGCGCACCACGTCGGCGTCGTCGTCCAGCCCCGTCACGTCGGCCTCGATGGACAGCGGCTCGGTGCACATCGGCAGCACGCGCCCGCGCACGCCCAGCAGCCTGCCCGCCTCCCGCAGCACGGCGACCGGGTCGCCCAGCTGCTCCAGCAGGCCCGCCAGCACGAGGTTGCCCACCGCGTGCCCGGCCAGCGCGCCCGTGCCGCCGAACCGGTGCTGGAACAGCGTCGACCACAACGCGCTGGAGGGGTCGGACCCGGCCAGCGCCACCATCGCCTTGCGCAGGTCACCGGGCGGCAGCAGGCCCAGCTCGCGGCGCAACCGCCCCGACGAGCCGCCGTCGTCCGCGACCGTCACCACGGCCGTCACGTCGTCGGTCACCCCGCGCAGGGCGGTGAGCGTGGCGTGCAGCCCGTGCCCACCGCCCAGCGCTACCGCTGTGAAGCTCACTCGCGTCCCAGGTCCCGGTGCACGACCTTGACGGCCATGCCGTCCTCGCTGGCCAGCCGGCCCGCCAGCTCCTCGGAGATGGCCACGCTGCGGTGCTTGCCGCCGGTGCAGCCGACCGCCAGCGTCAGGTACCGCTTGCCCTCGCGCCGGTAGCCCGCGCCGATCAGCCGCAGCAGCTCGTGGTAGCGGTCCAGGAACTCCTCCGCGCCCTCCTGCGTGAGCACGTAGTTGCGCACGTCGCCGTCCAGGCCGGTCTGCTCGCGCAGCTCCGGGATCCAGAACGGGTTCGGCAGGAACCGCACGTCCATCACCAGGTCGGCGTCCATCGGCAGGCCGTACTTGTAGCCGAACGACAGCACCGTGACGCGGGTGCGGGTGGCCGACTCGGTGCCGAACGTGTCCTCGATCTTGGCCCGCAGCTGGTGCACCGACAGCGCCGAGGTGTCCAGCACCAGGTCGGCCTCCTCGCGCAACGGCGTGAGCAGGATCCGCTCGGCCTCGATGCCGTCGGCCAGCCGTCCGTCGGCCTGCAACGGGTGGCCGCGCCGCACCGACTCGAACCGCCGGATCAGCACGTCGTCGGTGGCCTCCAGGAACAGCACCTTCGGCTTGTAGCCGCGCGCGTCCAGGTCCTTGATGACCGCCGCCAGGTCCTCGGTGAACGCGCGGCTGCGCACGTCCATCACCACCGCGACCCTGGTGATCGCCCCCCTGGCCTGGGCGCCCAGCTCCACCATGGTCGCGATCAGCTCGGGCGGCAGGTTGTCCACCACGAACCAGCCCAGGTCCTCCAGGCACTTCGCGGCCGTGCTGCGGCCAGCCCCGGACAGGCCCGTCACCACCGCGACTTCGATGCCGGACTTCTCGCCGGCCGGTGCGCTCACGT
This sequence comes from Saccharothrix sp. S26, assembly GCF_021390395.1. Lineage (GTDB taxonomy): Bacteria > Actinomycetota > Actinomycetes > Mycobacteriales > Pseudonocardiaceae > Actinosynnema. Next base: position 338,785 of record NZ_JAJUWT010000004.1, on the reverse strand, counting down.
TCGCTCCCCTTCGGTACCGGCCGTGCTCAACGTCGCGTGCACGGCCTCCGCGGTGCGCCGGCCCACTCCGGGCACCACGCTGATCTCCTCGACGCTCGCCTCGCGCAGCTTCTTCAGCGAGCCGAAGTGCTTCAGCAGCGCGGCCTTGCGCGTCTGCCCCAGGCCCGGCACCTCGTCCAGCGCCGAGGTCGTCATCCGCTTGGACCGCTTCTGCCGGTGGTAGGCGATGGCGAACCGGTGCGCCTCGTCGCGCACGCGTTGCAGCAGGTAGAGGGCCTCACTGGTGCGGGGCAGGATCACCGGGTCGGGTTCGCCGGGCACCCACACCTCCTCCAGCCGCTTCGCCAGGCCGACCACCGCCACGTCGGTGATGCCGAGTTCCGCCAAGACGTCGGAGGCTACCTGCGCCTGGGCCGCTCCGCCGTCCACGACCAGCAGGTTCGGCGCGTAGGCGAACTTGCGCGGCTTGCCCGTCTCCGGGTCGATGCCCGGGGTCGCGCCGCCGTCGGCCTTGGTGTCGCGCAGGTAGGCCTGGAACCGGCGGCGGACCACCTCGGCGATCGAGCCGACGTCGCCCTGCTCCGCGCCCTCGCGCACGGCGAACCGGCGGTACTCGGACTTGCGGGCCAGGCCGTCCTCGAACACCACCAGCGACGCCACCACGTCCGTGCCCTGCACGTGGCTGATGTCCGTGCACTCGATGCGCAGCGGCGCGGTGTCCAGCCCCAACGCCTCCTGCAGCTCCTGCAACGCCGCCGACCGGGCCGTCAGGTCGCCCGCGCGCCGCAGCTTGTGCTGCTGGAACGCCTCCTTGGCGTTGCGCTCCACGGTCTCCATCAACGCCCGCTTGTCACCCCGCTGGGGCACCCGCAGCGCCACCTTGCCGCCGCGCAGGTCCGACAGCCACTTCTCGACCGCCTCGGCGTCGTCGGGCAGCTCCGGCACCAGCACCTCGCGCGGCACCGGGGCCGACTCCACCCCGCTGGCCCGGGCCGACTCGACCTGCTCGCCGTAGAACTGGGTGACGAACTGGTCCACCAGGCCCGTCACGCCGGTCTCGTCGACCTTGTCGACCACCCAGCCGCGCTGGCCGCGGACCCGGCCGCCGCGCACGTGGAAGACCTGGACCGACACCTCCAGGTCGTCCTGCGCGAACGCGACCACGTCGGCGTCCGTGCCGTCACCGAGGACGACGGCCTGCTTCTCCAACGCGCGCTTGAGCGCGGCCTGGTCGTCCCGCAGGCGCGCGGCCTTCTCGAACTCCAGCTCCTGCGCGGCGGCGGTCATCTCGCGTTCCAGCCGGCGCACCATGGAGTCGGTCCGGCCCGCGAGGAAGTCGCAGAAGTCCTCCACGATGTCGCGGTGCTCGTCCGCGCTGACCCGGCCGACGCACGGCGCGGAGCACTTGTCGATGTAGCCCAGCAGGCAGGGGCGGCCGATCTGGCCGTGGCGCTTGAACACCCCCGCCGAGCAGGTGCGCGCCGGGAAGACCCGCAGCAGCAGGTCCAGCGTCTCGCGGATCGCCCACGCGTGGGCGTACGGGCCGAAGTAGCGCACGCCCTTGCGGCGCGGGCCGCGGTAGACGTGCAGGCGGGGGAACTCCTCGTGCAACGTCACCGCGAGGACCGGGTAGGACTTGTCGTCGCGGTAGCGGACGTTGAACCGCGGGTCGAACTCCTTGATCCAGTTGTACTCGAGCTGGAGCGCCTCGACCTCGGTGCCGACGACGGTCCACTCGACGCTCGCGGCGGTGGTCACCATCTGCCGGGTGCGCGGGTGCAGGCCGGCGATGTCGGCGAAGTAGGAGTTGAGGCGTTGGCGCAGGCTCTTGGCCTTGCCGACGTACACCACGCGGCCGCCGGCGTCGCGGAACTTGTACACGCCGGGGGCTTCGGGGATGGTGCCTGTCGCAGGGCGATAGGTCGACGGATCGGCCACGCCGCCAAGCCTACGTGCGGGCACCGACAGCCCTGTCGACGTGGTCCCGGCCGGGGGGCGGCCCGACCGGGCGACCTCGCTCCGACGGTCAGGCGGGCACGACCTGGCCGGCCTCCACCTTCACCGGGACCTCCTTCAACCCCGTGGTGGCCGGGCCCTTGGTCACCGCGCCGTCCGCGGCGTTGAACGTGCTGCCGTGGTTCGGGCACGTGATCACGCCGTTCTGCGGCGGCGACACCGCCGTCCCCTGGTGGGGGCACGTGGCGTCGTAGGCCTTGACCGTCTCGCCGGTCCGCACGAGCACCAGCGGCCTGCTGTCGGCCGGGTTGCCCGCGATCAGGCCGCCGCCGTCGGGCACGTCGGCCAGGGCCGCGATGATCGGCGGGCCGGCGGGGGTGGTGCCGCCGGCCGCGGTCGTGCCGCCGCCGGTGGTGCCGGTGCCGCTCGGGGTCGACCCGCTGCTGCACGCGGCCAGGCCGCCCGGCACCGCCAGCGCGACGAGCACGCCGCACAGCACCGAGCGACGGGACAGCCCTGTCTTCTCCGTTGAACTCAACGCAGGTCCTCCGCTACGTGGTGGGTGGTCGTTCGGCCACACAGGCAATACGACACCACGTGAAGCGAGGTTCAACACACCAGCCCTTGGGACGGGTTTTTCAGGAAAGCACCACGTCCGGCCCGGACACCGTCACCGCGACTTCCGCCAGCCCCCGCGGTGACGGGCCGGACAGCACCGCCCCGGTCGCCGGGTCGAACGCGGAGCGGTGCGTGGGACAGCTGATCGTGCCGCCCGCGGGCGGGTTCACTGTCGTGCCCTGGTGCGGACAGGCCGGGTTGAACGCCCGCACCTCCGACTCCGACGGCCTGACCAGCAACAACTGGCCGTCGCCGCCGATGTCGACCAGCGCGCCGGAGCCCACCGGGACGTCCGCGAGGCCGGCCACGCGGTCACCCGGTCGGGCGGAACCGACACCCGGCCGGCGGGTCGGCCCGGCACCCGTGCCGCACGCGGTCACGGTTGCCCCGGCCGTCAGGGCGAGCAGTCCGCACAGCAGCGTCCGTCGGTCCACCCGCCCATCTTCGCCTACCGGTCCTTGGCCACCGCCGTGCGGGCCAGCGCCAGCACCGCCGTGAACGGCGGGAACCAGTGCCGCGAGTGCGACGGCGGGTTCGCCCACCTCAGCGACCCGTAGCGGGTCATCGTCGGTGGGAGCGCGATGCGCTGCGGCGAGCGGACGAACTGGACCTCGGCGGGCGCCTTCAGGTGCGTGGGCAGCAGGGCGACCAGCTCGGCGAGGAAGATCCAGTGCTCCCGCGGGCCGGGGATCACGGTGACGGGGCCGGCGAGCATCCGGGCCTTGAGGTCGGCCAGGACGCGCGAGCCGATGCGGGCCGGCATGGCCAGGGCGGTGGTGGCGGGGCCGAGCGGCAGGAAGACGCCCTGCTCGGTCACGGACACCTTCCAGCCCAGCAGCCGGTAGCCCGCGATCGCCTCACCGAGCGCCTGCTGGTGCGCGCGGTCGCGTGGCCCGAACCGCGGGCCGTTGTCTGCGGTGGTGGCGGCGGTGATGCTCATCGGCGGGAGTCCCTCCCCGGTCGGGTGGAGTGGGCGGTGCGCGCGGGCCGCGGGGTCGACCCGGCACTGGCACACCACGCAGCCTCCGGCCGAACGGGTCGTTCCACCACACCGTTATCGGGTGGGAACCATGCACCGGACGGATGCCCCTCATCCACCACTCGGCGTCACGGGGTGTCCGACCAGGGGCCCACCCCGCCTTATGCACGAAATGCATGGACTCCTGATCACATGTCTATACACTCGTGAGCACGCTCAGTGACGGGAGCGAGCCATGGAACGGAAAGCTCGAAGAGCACCCAGTACCAGGCGCGCATGCCCGGCGTGCGGGGCGTTGATCGCCGCCGACAACACCGACCGGCTCTGCCAGCGTTGTCGCCGCAACGCGCGGACCGAGCTCTACGGACCACCCGAGGTCCCGGGGGATTTCTGGGACCACGAGACGATGGCTGCCGCGTTCACCGACCGGAACATGGGCGCCCTCCTCGCCGCCTACCGGCACCACCCCCAGCACGTCAGCCGCGTCACGCAGGACCGCATGGCGTCCTGGCTGGGCGTTTCCCAGGCCCAGCTGTCGCGGTACGAGACCGGTGAGAACCCGATCGACCGGATCGACCGCCTGCGGCACTTCGCGCGGGTGCTCGGCGTCCCGGCCGACCGGCTGTGGTTCGACCGCGTCGGAATCCCAAGCCAGGCGGACGCCGATCGCGGCGCCCCGCCCGATGTGCTCGCCGCGGCGTGGGACGCGTCGAGCATTGCCAGATCGGTCGAGGAGACGGCGAGGAACGACTTGGCGATCAGCAGACGAGCGGCGCTCACGGGAGCCGCCGCGGTGGCGATGGGTCCCGCACTGGTCGAACCGTTGCAGCGATGGCTGCACCCCTTGCAGCCCCTGTCGAAGTGGTCGTCCAGCGCGGCCATCAGCGAAGAGGAGCTGGCGGCGTTGCAGCGCGTCGCCGACGGGCTGCGCGGGTGGGGCGGACGAGGCGGGTACGGGCTGGCGCGCAAGGCGGTGCTCGGGCAGTTGGAGGAACTGGCCGAGCGGTTGTCGCGCGCACCGGCGGGCCCGACCACGGAACGGGCCTTCTTCATCGGGGCCGAACTGTCCAAGGTCGCGGCCAGCATGTCGTGGGACGCGGGCATGCACGACGCCGCGCAGCGCTACTACGTGCTCGGCGTGCGGATGGCGAAGGCCGGGCGCAACGACCCGTTCGCCGCCCTGTGCCTGGCGGCGATGGCCCGGCAGATGTTCGACCTGGGCCGGCCCGAGGACGGTTTAGAACTGGTCCAGCTCGGCCAGTACGGCACGAGGCGCAACGCCACCCCGACGTTGCAGGCGCTCCTGCTGACCCGTGAGGCCTGGGCCTACGCCCAGATGGGTCGGGTGCGGGAGTTCCACCGGGCGGTCGGGCAGGCGCAGGACAGCTTCGCGCAGCGGCGGCCGGGCTCGGACCCGTGGTGGCTGGACTCGTTCGACGAGGCGGAGTTGGAGGGGGTCATCGGGGCCCGGATGCGCGACTTGGCCGGGCACGACCCGAAGCAGGCGCCGATGGCCGAGCAGCACATCCGGCGGGCGCTGGACCTGCGCGACCCGGCCAGGGTGCGCAACCGGGCGTTCGACGTGATCGGGCTGGCCCGCACGAAGATGGTGGCGGGCGAGCCCGAGGAGGCGTGCGGGCTGATCCAGCAGGTGCTGCCGACGGCGGCGGGCCTGGCGTCCGGGCGGGTGGTGCGCAAGCTGCAGGACTTCGCCAAGGAGGCCGAGCGGCACCGCGACCTGGCCGTCGTGCGCGACACCCGTGACGCGATCCGCGGGGTGCGGACGGCCTAGCGATGCGGGTGGGTATCACCGGGCACAGCAAGCTGGCGCCCGACTGCGTCGACGCCGTGCGGGCGGGGATCCGCACGGCGTTGGAGGCCGAGGCGGCGGGCGGGTCATCCCTGGTCGGGGTGACCTGCCTGGCGCCGGGCGCGGACCAGCTGTTCGCGCGGGTCGTGCTGGAGCTGGGCGGGCGGGTCGAGGTCGTGCTGCCCGCGATGGACTACCGGGACCGGCTGAAACCGGAGAAGCGGGCCGACTACGACGAGCTGCTGGCGCGGGCGCACGTGGTCAGCGTGCTGCCCAACGAGCTGTCCGGGCGGCACGCGTACGTGATGGCGAACGAGCGGATGCTCGCGTCGGTGGAGCTGCTGATCGCCGTGTGGGACGGGCAGCCTCCCGACGGGCGTGGCGGCACGGCGGACGTGGTCGAGACGGCGCGCGCGTCCGGTGTGCCGGTGGTGGTCGTGTGGCCGGACGGCGCACGACGCGGCTGAACGAGGACGGAAGTCGTCCGCGATGGCCGGCAGACTGCGGCTCATGCTGGAAACCTCGGCCCGTCTGCTCAAGCTGCTGTCGTTGTTGCAGGTGCGCCGCGACTGGACCGGCGCGGACCTCGCGCGTCGGCTCGACGTGGACGTGCGGACCGTGCGGCGTGACGTGGACAAGCTGCGCAGCCTCGGCTACCCGGTCAACGCCGCGCCGGGCGTGTCGGGCGGCTACCAGCTCGGCGCGGGGGCCGAGCTGCCGCCGTTGTTGCTGGACGACGACGAGGCCGTGGCGGTCGCCGTCGGGCTGCGCACGGCGGCGGGCGGTGGCGTGGCGGGCATCGAGGAGACGTCCGTGCGGGCCCTGGCCAAGCTGGAACAGGTGCTGCCGTCGCGGCTGCGGCGGCGGGTGAACGCGTTGCAGGCGCACACCGTGGCGCTGCCGACGCGCGGCACGCAGGTGGACGCGGGCACGTTGACCGCGATCGCCATCGCGTGCCGCGACCACCAGCGGCTGCGGTTCCCCTACGCCGGGCGCGACGGCGGCACCCGCCGCCACGTGGAGCCGCTGGGCCTGGCCCACACCGGGCGGCGGTGGTACCTGGTGGCGTGGGACGTGGACAAGGCGGACTGGCGCACGTTCCGGGTGGACCGGATCGAGGAGGAGCCGACCGCGGGCGCCCGGTTCACGCCGCGCGAGCCGCCGGCGGACGACCTGGCGTCGTACGTGTCGCGGCAGTTGTCCGTGGCGCCGTACCAGCACCAGGCCCGGCTGATCATGCACGCGCCGTACGACGTGGTCGCGGCCCGCACGTCTTCCACGTCGGTGCACCTGGAGCGGATCGACGACGAGCGGACTCGGCTCACGGTCGGCACGCCGTCGTTGGAGGAAGTCGGGTCGTGGATCTCGATGATCGGCGTCGACTTCGAGGTGGAGGGCCCGGAGGAGCTCAAGCGGCACCTCCGGGCCACCGCGGAACGCCTGCTGCGCGCCGCCGGGTCCTGATCAGCCCCGCGTGCGGGCCAGCCGGTAGGCGGCGGCGCCGATCAGCTCCAGCGAGATCTGCAGCCGGTCGGGGCTCACGTTCTGCGCGATCGTGTCCTCGGGCGTGTGGTAGAGCGGTTCCAGCTCGTGCGGGCCGCCCTCGCCGCGCCAGCTGAAGTTCGCCGCGGCGATCTTGCGCTCGTGGAACGGCACGTGGTCGCTGCTGCCGCGCGGCACCGGGCCGTGCACCTGCGCGCCGTAACCCAGGCGGGCGGCCGCGGCGGCGACCTCGGCGGTCGTGGCGTTGTTCCCGCCGTCCACCGACAGCAGCCAGTACGCGGTCGCGGGGCCGTGGCTGGTGGCCACCATGTCGTTCTGGAACACGCCCGCGATGCGGGCCGCCTCGGCGTCGGTCAACTGGTTCACGTAGTGCCGGGAGCCGAGCAGGCCCTGCTCCTCCGAGCCCCACAGCGCGAACCGCAGCGCCTTGTGCGTCGGCAGGTGGCGCAGCACGCGGGCCAGTTCGAGGGTCAGGACCGTGCCGCTGCCGTCGTCGTTCGCGCCGGGCGAGCCGGGCACGCTGTCGTAGTGCGCGGTCACCATGACCACGCCGTCGTCACGGCCGGGGAACGTCGCGGGGCGTTCGGCGAGGACGTTGTACGAGGTCAGGCCCGCCAGGTGGGTGGTGGACACGGTGACCGTGACGGGGCCCGCGGCCCGCAGCCGCTCCACGTGCACCTGGGCGATGCCCAGCACCGGCACGGCGACGTTCGCGGTCAGCGTCGGCGAGAACGCGCCGGTCTTGCCCGCGGGCGGCGTCGACACCCGGCCGACGAGCACCGCCACCGCGCCCAGCCGTGCCGCGTCCAGCACCGCCGTGGAGCCGGAGGGCACGTTCACCAGCAGCGCGACCTTGCCGGTCAGGTCGGCGGGCAGGGACGCGCCGGTGTCCAGGTCCACGACGGGGCCGGTGGCCGTGACGCCGAGGGCGCCGAAGCGGGAGGCGCCCGCGTTCCAGGTGTCCGGGCCGACGGTGAGCGTCGACAGGTACTTGTCCGGCACGGTGAACGGCTGCAACGTCACCTGGTAGCGCAGGTCGCGCAGCACGGAGGCGAGGTAGTCGCGCGCCCGGTGCTCGGACTCCGTGCCGCCGATGCGCTGGCCGATCCGCTCGCTGAGCACCCGCAGGTGCTCCATCGCCTTGCGCGCCCGCACCCGGCCCACCACCGGGTAGTCGCCGAGGGCCAGGTCGGGCAGGTCGGACGCGCCGGGGCGCTGTGCCCGTGCCACCGGGTTCAAGCCGAGCGCCACCGCACCCGCCACGGCCGCGGCACCGGTCAGGAGTGAACGTCTGCGCATGTGCGGACCCCCAAGGCTCGTCGATCACCCGAACCTAGGCAGGGGTCCGACCCCCTACAAGAGTGCCGTTGGAGGACACATCTCCCCCAACGGCACCACGACGATCAGCGCTTACGCGAACGACGAAGTCATGCGTCGCGAATGTAGGACTCACGCGTTCTGGACGTAGGACACGCGCGTTCTGGAGGTAGGACACGCGGTCAGGTGGTGGCGGAGCGGTGCAGGTCGCGCAGGGCGCGGACGGCGGCCACGGCGTGGTCGCGGTCCACCGCCTGCACGGCCATGATCGACACGTACTCGTCGTCCGGCAGCTCCAACCGGGCCCACGACGCGCCGTCGGGGAACGACACGTGCAGCACCTGCTGCCACGTGAAGCGGTGCGCGGTGACCACGTTGCGCACCTCCACGCCCTCGGCGTCGGCCCGCACGCGCGGCCTGGTCAGCAGCAACATGCCGCACGCCAGCAACACGCCCAGGCACACCATCGCCACCTGGTCGGACACCCGGAAGATCACACCGGTCGGCGTGTCGCCCAGCAGCAACCCGACCACGGTGAACACCGCGACCAGGAACACCGCGCTGGCCCAGGCCACCACGCGGATCCGCTTGGGCCGGAACTCGATCACGTCGGCAGCCACGGCGGTCCTCACGAGCCCGCCCGCAGCCCGCGCAGCACGAGCGCGGTGTCCAACGCCGCCACGCACGCCTCGAAGCCCTTGTCCTCCACCGAGTCCGGGAACCCGGCGCGCGCCAGCGCCTGGTCCTCGTCGTTGGTGGTCAGCACGCCGTTGCCGACCGGCGTCGAGGAGTCGAGCGCGACCCGCGTCAACCCCGCCGTCACCGCGTCGCACACGTACTCGAAGTGCGGCGTGCCGCCCCGGATCACCACGCCCAGCGCCACCACGGCGTCGTGCGTGCGGGCCAGCTCCTGGGCCACCACCGGCAGCTCCACCGCGCCGGCCACCCGCACCACCGTGGGTGACGCGACACCGGCCTTCGCCGCGGCGGCCAACGCCCGCTCGACCAGGTTGTCGGTGATCTTGGTGTGCCAACGCGTGGCCACGACGCCCAGCGTCAGGCCCGCCGCGTCGGGGACGACGTCCTCCGGTCGCCCTTCGCCGCTCATTCCGCTCCCTCCGTGGTGGACACCACCGCGCCGCCCTGCGACAGCGCCTCGTACTGCTCGAGCTGGTGCAGCTCGTGGCCCATCCGGTCGCGCTTGGTGCGCAGGTACCGCAGGTTCTCCGGGTTGGGCGAGATCGGCAACGGCACCCGGTCCAGCACGGTCAGCCCGTAGCCCTCCAGGCCCACCCGCTTGGCCGGGTTGTTGGTCAGCAGCCGCATCGACTTGATGCCCAGCGAGCTCAGGATCTGCGCACCGGTGCCGTAGTCGCGCGCGTCGGCGGGCAGCCCCAGCCCCAGGTTCGCGTCCACCGTGTCCGCGCCGCTGTCCTGCAACTGGTAGGCCTGCAACTTGTGCATGAGGCCGATGCCGCGGCCCTCGTGCCCGCGCATGTAGAGCACGACCCCGCGCCCCTGCGCGGCCACCGCCTCCAGCGCCGCGTCCAGCTGCGGGCCGCAGTCGCAGCGCAGCGAGCCGAACACGTCGCCGGTCAGGCACTCCGAGTGCACCCGCACCAGCACGTCCTCGCCGTCGCCCAGGTCGCCGTAGACCATCGCGATGTGCTCGATGCCGTCGAGCTTGCTGTCGTAGCCGACCGCGGTGAACGTGCCGTGCGCGGTGGGGATGCGCGCCTCGGCGACCCGCACCACCTGCGTCTCCACCCGCCGCCGGTAGGCGATCAGGTCGGCGATCGTGATCAGCGCCAGGTCGTGGTCGGAGGCGAAGACCTCCAGTTCGTCGCGGCGGGCCATGTCGCCCTCGTCCTTCTGCGACACGATCTCGCAGAGCACGCCCGCGGGCGCCAGCCCGGCCAGCCGGGCCAGGTCGACGGCGGCCTCGGTGTGCCCGGGGCGGCGCAGCACGCCACCGTCGCGGGCGCGCAGCGGCACCACGTGACCGGGCCGGTTGAAGTCCTTCGGACCCGCTTCCGGGTCGGCCAGCAGCCGGATCGTCCGCGCCCGGTCCGCCGCCGAGATGCCCGTGGAGACGCCCTCGCGGGCGTCCACGGTCACGGTGTACGCGGTGCCGCGCTGGTCCTGGTTCGTGTGGTACATCGGGGGCAGGTCGAGCCGGTCGCAGTCGCTCTCGGTCAACGACACGCACACGTACCCGGACGTGTAGCGGACCATGAACGCCAGCAGCTCCGGCGTGGCCTTCTCCGCCGCGAAGATGAGGTCGCCCTCGTTCTCGCGGTCCTCGTCGTCCACGACGACGACGGGTCTGCCCGCGGCGATGTCCGCGATGGCCCGCTCGATGTCGGCGAAGTCGTTCACCGGGCCTCCTCGGCGCGCAGGTGGGGCAGCGCGAGCCGCTCGACGTACTTCGCGAGCACGTCCACCTCCAGGTTGACGTGGTCGCCCGGCGCGCGCCGGCCGAGGGTGGTCAGTTCCAACGTGGTCGGGATGAGGCTCACGGTGAACTCGGCCTCCGACACCGACACGACGGTCAGCGACACGCCGTCCACGGTGATCGAGCCCTTCTCCACCACGTACCGGGCCAGCCCCGGCGGCAGTCCGATGTGGACGACCTCCCAGTGCTCGGCCTTCTCCCGCGCCAGCACCACGCCGGTGCCGTCCACGTGGCCCTGCACGATGTGGCCGCCCAGGCGCTGGCCGAGCGCGGCGGCGCGCTCCAGGTTGACCGGGTCGCCCTGCGCCACCTTGGCCAGGCTGCTGCGCGTCAGCGTCTCGCGCATCACGTCCGCGGTGAACGCGCCGCCGGCGACGTCCACCACCGTGAGGCACACGCCGTTGACCGCGATCGAATCGCCGTGCTTGGCGTCGCTGGTCACCAACGGCCCCGCGATGGTGACGCGGGCCGCGTCCGGCAGGTCCGCGACGGCGACGACCTCACCCAACTCCTCGACGATCCCGGTGAACACCGTTCCTCCTCAACGCGCGGGGACTGCGGAGACCCGCACGTCCGGCCCGCACATACTGACCTGCTCCACGACCAATCCCACAGCGTCGGTGACGGTCGACACCCCCGCGTCCCGCAGGGCCTGCGGACCGTCACCCAGGAACTTCGGGGCGAGGTAGGCGAGCACGCGGTCCACGCGGCCGGCCGCGGTGAACGCGCCCGCCAGGGTGGGCCCGCCCTCCAGCAGCACGTCGACCACGCCCCGCGCGGCCAGCGCGCCGAGCACCACGTCCGGGTCGTGCGTCCGCAGGTGCATCGTCTCCGCCTCGTCGTCCAGCACACGGGCACCCGGCGGCAGGTCGCTCTTCCCGACCACGACCCGCAACGGCTGCCTGACCCCATCCTGCCCCGGACGCGCCGCCCGCGCGGTCAATCGGGGATCATCGGTGCGAACCGTTCCCGTGCCGACCACGATCGCGTCCACCCTGGCCCGGAACTCGTGCACCTCCGCCCGCGACTGCGGCGAGCTGATCCACCGGCTCGTGCCGTCGCCCGCCGCCACCCGCCCGTCGAGGCTGGCGGCGTACTTCCAGGTCACGTGGGGTCGCCCGGTCCGCGCGAAGTGCAACCACGCCCGCAACGGCCCCCGCCGCACCTCCTCGCCCGACAAACCGCCCTCGACCCGCACCCCGGCCGCCCTGAGCACCTCGGCCCCACCGGCCGCCTTGGGGTTCGGGTCCGCCACCGCGTACACCACCCGCGCCACGCCCGCGTCGAGCAACGCCCCGGTGCACGGCGGCGTCCGCCCGTGGTGGGCGCAGGGCTCCAACGTCACCACGGCCGTCCCGCCGCGAGCCCGCTCCCCCGCCCGCCCCAACGCCACGACCTCGGCGTGCGCCCCACCGGGCGGCCGGGTGGCACCCTCACCGACCAGCTCACCGCCCGCGTCCAGGATCACGCACCCGACCGGCGGGTTCGGGCTGGTCGTGCCGCGCACCCGCTCACTCGCCGCGACGGCCAGCGCCATCGCCTCGTCGACGTTCACCGGGCCCGCGCCGCCTGCTCGCGCAACCGCTCCAGCGCGGCACCGGGATCGGCCGCGTCGTACACGGCGGACCCGGCCACGAAGCAGTCGACCCCCGCCCGCGCCGCCTGCTCGATCGTGTCCTCGTTGATGCCACCGTCGATCTCGACCACCAACCGCAGGTGCCCGGTGTCGACCAACCGCCGCGCCGCACGCACCTTGTCCAGCACCTCGGCCATGAACGACTGCCCTCCGAACCCCGGCTCCACCGACATGACCAGCAACGTGTCGTAGTGCTTCAGCACGTCCACGTAGGGCTCCAGCGGCGTGCCCGGCTTCAACGACAACCCCGCCTTCGCCCCCGCCGCGCGCAGGTCCTTCGCCAACGCCACCGGATCCCGCGCCGCCTCCACGTGCACCGTGACGTTGTACGCGCCGGCCTCCGCGTACCCGATGGCCCAGCGGTCGGGGTCGTCGATCATCAGGTGGCAGTCCAGCGGCAGGTCGGTCGCCTTGCGCAGTGACTTCACCACCGGCAAGCCGATGGTCAGGTTGGGCACGAAGTGCGCGTCCATGACGTCCACGTGCAGCCAGTCGGCCGACGCCACGGCGGCGGCCTCGTCGGCGAGTCGGGCGAAATCGGCGGACAGGATGCTCGGGGCGATCATCGGCTGGTGGACCACGGGTGCCGAGTCTAGGCTTCGGCGATTGCCCGGACCTGCCCGGGCGGCCCATTTCGCCCCCTGCTTTTCCGACTACTCACGCGGGTAGTTCCCTAGCCGTGTGCCGGCCATTACGTTCACACCGGGGGAGCAGCAACTGGGGAGCACTGGGGATGAATGCCGAATTCCGTCACAAGATCGCACTGATCACCGGGGCGTGCTCACCGCTCGGGGCCGAGGTGGTCGAGTCGCTGGCCGGGCAGGGGGCGCTGGTCGTGGCCGTCGACAGCGACGGCGCGAGACTCGCCGACCTGGTCGAACGCCTCCACGCCCGAGGACTGCGGATCGCGGGCAGGCAGATCGACGTCACGTCCAGCGCCGCCGTGGACGCCCTCGTGGACCAGGTGGAACGCGAGTTCGGCCCGATCGACGCCCTGGTCGCCACCGCGAGCGCCCTGCGCCCGGGCCCGGTCCTGTCGATCACCGACGCCGACTGGACGCACAGCTTCGCCGTCAACGTCAACGGCGTGTTCAACATCTCCCGAGCCGTCGCCACCAGGATGGTCGACCGGTCCCGGGGCACGATCATCATGGTCCCGGCCCACGCGGTCGCCGTCCCGAGATCGGGAATGGCCGCCTACGCAGCGTCACGAGCCGCCGCCATCACCTACACCGAGTGCCTGGCCGTCGAAGTCTCCCCCCACGGCGTCCACTGCGCCGTCGTCGCCCCCACCGACCCCCACCGCGTCACCGACGAGGTCAAGTTCCTCCTCACCGACCCCACACCCCACCCCAACGCCGTCAGCGCTTGACCACAGCCACCCACCACCCACAACGGACCGGGAACCAGCCCACCGAGCCGGACTCTCCCCCGGACCTACACCCCCCGGACCCGCACCCACCGCACCTGAGCGTTCAACTCGGGGGTCCCGAACGTAGGACTCTCGCGTTCTGAACGTAGGACTCTCGCGTTCTGGAGGTAGGACACGCGCGGGAGGTGGGGGTCAGGTGGGGGACACGCCGGCGCCTTCCTGCGCCCCCTCCTGCTCGTGCGTCCCCTCTTGCTCGTGCGCCACCCGCGCCAGCTCCACCCGCGAGCTGATCCCGAGCTTCCGGAAGATCCCGCGCAGGTGGTAGTTCACCGTGTGCGGCGACAGGAACAACTGCTTCGCCACCTGCCGGTTCGTCAACCCCGCCCCCACCAACCGGGCGATGTCCCGCTCCGCCCGCGACAACACCCGCCACCCCTCAACCCCCGCCTCACCCCCACCGTCCCCGCCATCACCCCCCTGTAACCGCGCCAGCTCCCCCTCCGCCCCCATCCGCTCGAAGATCCGCGACGCCACCGCCGTGTGCGCCGAAGCCCGCTCCACGTGACCGGCCTCGGCCAGCACCGCGGCGAGGTCCTCGTTCGCGTTCGCCTGCGCCCACGGGTGCCGGTGCCGCCGCGCCACCTCCAGCAACCGCTGCGCGTCCCGGTCCAGCAACGCCCGCGCGTGCCCGGCCGCCACCGACACCACCTCGAACCCGGGGTTCTCCGCGGCCAACCGCTCCGCCGCGCCGACCGCGTCCCGCGCCAGCCCGCCGTCCCCCGCCGCCAACGCCTGCCGCACCAGCCACGCCGCCGCGCCCGGCTCCTCGATCAGGATCCGCAGCACCGCGCCCGCGTCGCCCACCCGGTCCCGTGCCAGCTCCACCGCCCGCTCCGCCCCACCCCGGGCGTGCGCGAGCAGCAGCTCCACCCAGTCGTACTGCCCGGAGTGCAGCACCGCCTCGCCCGCCGCCAGGTCGGCCCGGTACCGCCGCACGTGCTCGGCCGCCGCCGCGACCTCGCCGCGGTGCAACGCCACCGTCGCCACCACGGTCGACGCGAGCGGCACCAGGATCCGCAGCCCCCGGTCCCGCGCGGTCGACAGCCCGCGCCGCGCGGCCGCCAGCGCCTGCGCCAACTTCCCGGCCTGCACCAGCACCCTGGCCCGGGCGATCGTGCGCGCCGTCGGCGCACCGGCCCGCACGGCCTCGTCGTCGCACTCCACGCCGTCGCGCACGCACCGCTCGGCCGCCTCGAACTCGCCCAGCGCCGCGAGCTTCAACGCGTACGACACCGCCGACTGCGACTGCCACCACGCCGTCGGCCGGTCCAGCTCCCAGCGGGTCGACTGACGGCCCCAGTACATGCCCTCGGCGATCCGTCCCGCGCTCCATTCCAGGCAGGAATGGACGGTCGCCGCCATCACCACGTCCGCGTCCGCGGGCTCGCGGTCCCGGGTCGTCAGGACCGACAACGCGTGCGCGCCCGCCCGGCTGCCGGTGGCGAAGTACAGCGACAGCAGCCGCCCCGCCCCGGCCAGCCGGCGCAGCGGCCCGGGCACGCCCGGCGAGGTCAGCACGTGGTCCAGCTCGGACGCCGCGTCGGCGGGCCGACCGTCCGCCAGCAGGATCCCGGCCAGCACCACGTGCAGCTCCGCGGCCGCGCCGGCGGGCACGCCGACCGCCAGGCTCTGCCGGGCCGACGCGATGGCGGAACCGAGCTTCCCGTTCGCCGCCAACGCCCGCACCCGACCGACCGCTACCGCGCCCTGCTCCTGCGCGCCGACCGCGACCGCGCCCTGCTCCTGCCCGTCGACCGCGACCGCACCCCGCGCCTGCCCGCCGACCGCACCCGGCTCCTGCCCGCTCTCCTCCACCCGCTCCACCGACCTCGCCGGCGCTCCACGCACCTCGGCGGACCTCGCCCGCAGCACGTCGGCGTCGTGCCGCAGGGCGTGCCGCACCGAACCGGGCATCGAGTCCACCACCGCCCGCCACACGAGGTCCGACCCGAACTCCAGCCGCTCGCCGCCGCACCCCACCAGCCCGGAGGCCAGCACCTCGTCCACGGCGAGCAGCAACGCGCCGGTGGTCTCGTTCATCATCGCGGCCACGTCCCGCAGCAGGAACGACCGGCCGATCACCGCCGCGACCCGCAGCACCTGCGTCGCCTTGGCCGACATCGCCTCGACCTGACCGCGCACCACGACCCCGACGCGGCGCGGCAGCCACCCGCCACGCGGCCGGGCCACGCCGTCGACGACGTCGAGCCGTCCTTCTTCGCGCAACCCGGCGACGAGTTCCACGACCAGCCGGGGGTTGCCGCCCGCGCCCGCCGTGAACGCCAGCAGGTCCGGGTGCGGTGTCGCGTCCACCAGGTCGGTGACCATCCGCGCGACCGCGTCGTCGTCGAGGGGGCCGAGCGCGAGCACCTCACCTCGCGCCAACGCCTGCCGCGCCTCGGCGCCGGCGAGGTCGCCGCACAACGCCACCACGACCGAGACGAGCGGATCACCCGTCGCCTCCGCCCACCGCAGCAGCTCCACCAGCGCCGCCGGGTCCTGGTGCGCCTGGTCGACGGCGACGAGCCGCGGCACCCGATCGCCCTCCACCCGATCGAGTGCCTGCGCCACCGCGGGCGAGGCGGCCAGCTCCCCACCGGGCACGACCAGGACGGCATGGCCGCGGTCGCGGGCGGCGACGACCGCCTCGCGCAGCAGGGAGGTCTTTCCGGAGCACGGCGGGCCGTCGATGGCCAGCAGGCCACCGGGCGTGGACAGGAAGCGGAGAACCGAAGCCCATTCACGATCCCGGCCGTACAATTTCGACACAATCAAGACTGCTACGCGTCTCGACTGGCTGTCAATTCAGCCGGTTGCGCCGTTACCGCGATTTTCACCTAATGCGACGAGTGGTGCCACCCGATCCAGTTCACGCATCACCGACTCGTGATCGGCCGCGAGCACCACTCCGGCGGAACGCAACACCGCCAAGTGGCCGTCGAACGCGGGGTGCGCCGCCTGGTCGGCGGACAGCTGCGGCACCACCACCATCGGCGTGCGGCGGCCCAACGCCTCGCACAACACGGTGAGCGCCTGGTTGTCGGCCATCCCCAGCGCGAGCTTGGCCAGCGAGTTCGCCGTGGCCGGCGCGAACACGAACGCGTCCGGCACGGGATGGGGCTTGGGCTCGGTCGGCAGCCGGGACGTCCACCGCACCGGCAGGTCCGTCAGGGCCGCCAGGGCGGGCACCTGCGGTTCCAACCACCGGGCCGCCGAGGGGGTGAACGTGATCGCCAACCGCCACCCCCGCTCGGCCAGGGGTCGGGCGAGCCCGTCCACGAACCACCGCTCGACCCCGCCGGCGGCAGCCGCGACGACACCCAGCACCCGCGCGCCGCCCTCGACCGCACCGCTCACGCGGGCCGCCGCAGCACCGCGCAGAACATCGCGTCCGTCCCGTGCTTGTGCGGCCACAACTGCACCTGCGGACCGTCGCCCAGGTCGGGCACGCCGGGGAAGAACTCGCGCGCGTCCACCCACTCGGCCCCGGTCCGCCGCGCCACGTCCGCCACCACGCCCACGGTCTCCGACAGGTGCGGCGAGCACACCACGTACGCCACCACGCCACCGGGCCGGACCAGCGTCAACGCCGCCGTCAGCAGCTCGCGCTGCAACCGCGCCAGCGGGGCCACGTCCGACGGCTGCCGCCGCCACCGCGCCTCCGGCCGCCGCCGCAACGCGCCCAGCCCGGTGCACGGCGCGTCGACCAGCACCCGGTCGAACCCGCCTTCCTCCAGCCCGGACTCGCGCCCGTCGGCCACGTGCACGGTGATCGGCAGGTCACCGGCGGCCTTGCGGATCAGGTCGGCGCGGTGCGGCGCCTTCTCGACCGCGTCCATCGACGCGCCGGACAGCCGGGCCAGCGACCCCAGCAGCACGGCCTTGCCACCGGGCCCCGCGCACAGGTCCAGCCACCGCTCGTCCCGGCCCTCGACCGGCACCCGCGTCAACGCCACCGCGCACAACTGGCTGCCCTCGTCCTGCACCGCCGCCAGCCGCTCGCGCACCGCGTCGAGGTCGCCCGGGTCGCCCGCGCCGGCGTCCAGGTGCACCCCGTACGGCGAGTACGGGGCCACTTCGCCGCCGGTCATCGCGGCCAGCTCGTCGGCGCTGCACTCGCCGGGCCGGGCCGCCAGGTGCACGGCCGGCCGCGTGTCGTCGGCCGCCAGCGCGTCCCGCAACGGCTCGCCCCGGCTGCCCAGCGCCTCCGCGAACGCCTGCGCGATCCACCGCGGGTGCGCGTTGGCCATGGCCACGTACCCGATCGGGTCGGTGTCCTCGTCCGGCGCGACCTCCTCGACCCAGGCGGCCTCGTCCTGGCCCGTGACGCGGCGCAGCACCGCGTTGGCGAAGCCCGCCGCGCCCGACCCGCGGTCGGCGCGCACCAGGTCCACCGTCGAGGCGACCGCCGCGTGCGCCGGGATGCGCGTGCGCAGCAGCTGGTAGGCGCCCAGCCGCAGCGCGTCGAGCACCGCGCCGTCCACTTCGGACAACGGCCGGTCGGTGCACGCGGCCAGCACCGCGTCCAGCAGTCCCTGCGCCCGCAGCGACCCGTAGGTCAGCTCGGTCGCCAGCGCCGCGTCACGTCCGGTGATCCGACGTTCGCGCAGGATCCCCGGCAGCACCAGGTTGGCGTAGGCGTCGCGCTGCCGCACGGCGCGCAGGGTGTCCAACGCGGCCTGCCGCGCCGGGTCCTCCACCGGCGGCCGGGCCGGGCCGGTGCGCCCGCGCGGCGGGTGCGCGCGCTGCGGGCGGGATGGACGCGAAGACCTCTGGGTCATGAAATCCGTTCCCCCGCCTCGATCCGGGCGCCGCGCGCCCAGTCGGTCGCCGCCATCCGCTTCTTGCCCTGTGCCTGCACGTCGCCCAGCGCCACCGGGTCGGTGGCCGTGCCGACGAGCACGCGCTTGCGCTCCACCCGGATCTCGCCGGGCGCGAGCGGCTCCTGCGCCTCGACCGGCGTCACCGGGCCGAGCTTGAGCCGTTCGCCGCGGAACTCCGCCCACGCGCCGGGCTCCGGCGTCACCGCGCGGGCCACCCGGTCGATCGCGACGGCGGGCGTGCCGAAGTCCAGCCGGGCGTCGTCCACGGTCACCTTCGGCGCGTAGCTCACGCCCTCCTCGGGCTGCTCCACGGCCCGCAGCGAGCCGTCCGCGATGCCGTCCACAGTGGACAACAGCAGCCGCGCGCCGGACTCGGCGAGCCTGCCGAGCAGCTCACCGGCCGTGTCCCGCTCACGCACCCGTTCGGTCACCACGCCGTACACCGGTCCGGCGTCCAGCTCCTTGACGATGCGGAACGTGGTCGCGCCGGTGATGTCGTCGCCGTGCCGCACCGACGCCTGCACCGGTGCCGCGCCGCGCCACGCCGGCAGCACCGAGAAGTGCAGGTTCACCCAGCCGTGGCGCGGGATCGCCAGCGCGGACTCGGGCAGCAGCGCGCCGTAGGCCACCACCGGGCACAGGTCGGGCTCCAGCTCCTTGAGCCGCGCCTGGAACACCGGGTCGGACGCCTTGGCGGGCGTCAGCACCTCGATGCCGCGCTCGTCGGCCAGCGCCGCGACCGGTGAGCGCTCCACCCGGCGGCCACGCCCGGCCGGCGCGTCGGGCCGGGTCACCACGGCCACGACCTCGTGCCGGTCGGACTCCACCAACGCCCGCAACGACGGCAGCGCGACCTCGGGCGTGCCCGCGAAGACCAGCCGCATGTCAGATCCCCCCGCAACGCACGTCGGGACTCCACCGGGACGGCCTGGTTTCCTGGACGAACACGCACTCTCCTCGCATCTGCCGCGCGACCGCAGGGCGCAAGTCTAGAAGAGCGCCTTCACCCCAGCTCGCGGGCGACCTCACCGCCGCCCGCGTGGCGGCGGCGATCAGACACCGAACAGGGGGTGCGGTGACTGCTTGATCGTCGGCACGCCGCCGTCGAACCACGACTGCTGCCGGATCGCCCGCATGGCCTCCTTGCGGGTCCGCTCGTCCAGCCGGTCGAGGAACAGCACGCCGTCGAGGTGGTCGGTCTCGTGCTGGATGCAGCGCGCCAGCAGGTCCGTGCCCTCGACCTCGATCGGCTCGCCGTGCATGTTCCAGCCCCTGGCCACCACGTGCCGGTGCCGGCGGCAGTCCCACGACAGGCCCGGGATGGACAGGCAGCCCTCCGGGCCGTCCTGCTCCTCCTCCCCGACCACGTCGAACGTCGGGTTGACCAGGTGACCGGCGAAGCCGTCGCAGTGGTAGGTGAACACCCGCAGACCGACGCCCAGCTGCGGCGCGGCCAAGCCGGCGCCGCCCGCGTCGCTCATGGTGTCCCACAGGTCCTTGACCAGCTTGCGCAGCTCCGCGTCGAAGTCGGTGACCTCGACGGCGGGCGTCCGCAGCACCGGGTCGCCGAACAGCCGGATCGGTTGGACGGTCACGCGCACTCCTCGAAGCCTGGGGAGGTTCCAGTCTACGAAAGAGCGGTCAGTGCTCCAGGTCACGGCCGAGGAAGGTGACGCCGACCAGCGCGGCCAGGAAGTGCCCCAGGAAGCGGGCCGCCGTCAGCACGGGGACCGCCGCGCCGGCCACCGGCCTGGTGACCGCGCCGGTCGTGGCTGTCATGGTGATCGTGGTCATGTCCGCTCCTCAGCTCGTCGCGTGCCTCCAGCGTGCGCCGGGAGGACGTCGGCGGGCGTCCGCTCGTGGTAGCGGACCGGTCTCATCCCGCGGGATGAGGTCGACTGCAACGCGGGGGCAGCCGCGGCTACCTACTGGCATGACTGCTGCGACATCGGGTCGGCAGGGGGCGGCACAGGTGCGGGGCACCGACGCGGAGCTGTGGGCGCGCGGCGACAAGCAGGCGTTCGCCGCGCTGTTCGACCGGCACGCCGAGGCGGTGTGGAACCACGCCTACCGGCTGACGGCGTCGTGGTCGCTCGCCGAGGACCTCACCTCCGCCACGTTCCTCGCCGCGTGGCGACGCCGGTCCGACATCACCCTGGTGCGCGACAGCGCCCTGCCGTGGCTCTACACCGTGGCGGGCAACCTCGCGCGCACCGAGTTCCGCCGGCTCGGCCGGTTCCGGCGGGCGCTGCGCCGGGTGCCCGACGACGACGTGGTACCCGACCACGCCGAGAGCGTCATCGCCTCGGTGGACGACGACCGCGCGTTGCGCCGGGTCCTGAAGGTGGTGGCGTCGTTGCCGAGGGCCGAGCGGGAGGCCGTGGAACTGGTGCTGCTGGGTGAGCTGTCCACCGCCGAGGCGGCCGAGGTGCTCGGTGTCGCCGAGGTGAGCGTGCGCTCGCGGATCTCGCGGGCCCGCGCCCGACTGCGTGCCGCGGAGGAGCGATGAACCAGCCGGAGATGATCACGCCGGGCCTGCCGCCTCGGCGACCGATGCCGCCTGACGTGCGGGAACGGTTGCGCCGCCGGGTGCTGGGCGGTGAGGCGGCGCGCGTGCCGCTGGCCGCCGCCGCGGCCGTCGCCCTGCTCGTCGCCGGAGGGGCGGTCGTCGTGCAGTCGACCGGGGGCGGCAGGGACGCCGTCGCGCCCCCCGCGTCGACCACGACCCGGCCGAACGCCGACGGCTCGCCGGTGACCGCCGTCTCGCCCGGCGCGACCCCGGACGACGCGGCGCGGTGCGGGTTCGGCGCGGCGGACGTGCGGTTCACGCTCGGCCTGGCCGGCCGCCGGGTGCTCGTGGCCACCGACGACCGGTTCTGCGAGCTCACCCACACGACCGTCTCCCGGAACAACCCCGAGGTGGGCCCGGTCGGGTTCGCGGGCGGCGCGGCGTCGGTGCTGTGGCGTTCCGGCAGCGGTGTGCTCATCGGCCGGGTGCCGGCCGGGACCCGCCAGGTGCGGTCGACCTCCGGCGAGCGGACCGGCCGGGAGCCCATGCCGGTCTCGCTGGTCGGCGACCTGTTCGTGACGCCGTACACCGACCCGGGGATGTCGGTGGTGTTCGCCACGCCGGCCGGACCGGTCACGGCGGGGCTGGAGCCGGACGGGCTGCCCGGCCCGGAGTGGTCGACGTCGTGGGAGGAGCTGCCCCCGGGCGACCCGGACGTGGCCCGGTGCCTGGACCGGGTCCTGCGCGACGGCGCGACGTGGGTGGGTGACCCGCTGAGGTGGCGCCCCGGCGCGTTCTCGGGGCCCGCGGCCGACGCCTTGCTGGCGATCCACGACCAGGCCGGGACGACGGCGTACTGCCAGTTCCGCGACGGCTTGGCGTTCCGGGCCTACGAGCGGGACGCGTCGCCGCGGCGCGGCTCGTCGTTCGAGGTCCACCTCGTGACCGGCAGCGAGGCGGAACCGGACGGCGCCCACGTGCTGCTGGCCGGCACGGTCGACGCGGCGCGGGTGGGCGGCGTCGAGGTCACCGACCCGCAGGGCCGGACGGTCCCGGCCGCCGTGCGCGACGGCACGTTCGCCGTCCGCCTGGACCACCAGCCCCCGCTGCGCTCGAACCCCCTCGACCAGGGCTTCCAGCTGAGCGCGTTCGACCGCGAGGGCCGGCTGGTCGAGACCGTGGCGCTGGGCTGAGGACCGGTGTGGTCCCACCCGACCGAGGGGGCGGGTGGGACCGCACCCCCACGTCACCGGGTGGGCCACACCGCCCGGGCCGCGCCGCCACCGCGCCGGGACGTCTCCGCCGCCGCGCGCCACCGGCCGTCGGGCAGGCGTTCGACCGCGGTGACCGCGCCGATCTCGGCGGTCGAGGTGAACCGGTGCCCCAACGCGCGCAGCGGCTCGGCTTCCGGGCTCGCCAGGAACGCGGCCTCGGCCTGGGTCGTGGCGGCGTTGCGCTGGGACGCCCGCGGTGCGGCGATGGCCTGCACCAGCGGCGTGCCGCGGTCCAGCCGCTGCGTCAGCACCTGGAGGACGGTGGTGATGATGCTCGCGCCGCCGGGCGAGCCCAGCGCCAGCACCGGCTTGCCGTGCTGGAGCACGATCGTCGGCGTCATGGACGAGCGGGGCCGCTTGCCGGGGCCGGGCAGGTTCGGGTCGGGCACGCCCGGCGTGACCGGGGTGAACGAGAAGTCGGTCAGCTCGTTGTTGAGCAGGAACCCGCGGCCGGGCACCACGATCCCGCTGCCGCCCTCCTGCTCGATGGTCAGCGTGTAGGCGACCACGTTGCCCCAGCGGTCGGCCACCGTGAGGTGCGTGGTGTCGGTGCCCTCGTACGGCGTGGCGGCCGGTTCCCCGGTGGCCGCGCACGGCTTCGGGTCGCGCGGGTCGCCCGGCGCGACCGGGCCCGTCATCGCGGCGGTCGGGGAGATCAGGCAGGCGCGGCTGTCGGCGAACCGCTGCGAGAGCAGTTCCCGGGTCGGGACGTCGACGAACGCCGGGTCGCCCACCCAGCGGTTGCGGTCGGCGAACGACAGCCGGCTCGCCTCCAGGAACCGGTGCAGGTACTGGACCGGGGTCTCGGCGCCCAGGTCGGTGGTCTCCAGGATGTTCAACGCCTCGCCGGCGGTCGTGCCGCCGGAGGACGGCGGGGCCATGCCGACCACGTCGTAGTCGCGGTACCGCACCCGCGTGGGCTCCCGCAACGGCGCCTCGTACCGGGCCAGGTCGGCCTCGGTCAGGTCACCGGGCCGGACCTTGCGGGTCGTGCCGGCCACCACCGGCGGCTGCCGGACCGCGGCCACCAGGTCGCGGCCCACCTCGCCCCGGTAGAACGCCGACACGCCGTGCCGCCGCAGCTCGCGGTAGGTGTCGGCGAGGTCGGGGTTGCGGAACGTGCTGCCGACCGCGGGCGGCGCGCCGCCGGGCAGGTACAGCGCGCTGGTCGAGCTGAAGTCGGCGAACCGGGCGGCGTTGTCGCCGACCTGCCGGTGGAAGGTGGCGTCGACGGTGAAGCCGCGCCGGGCCAGCTCCTCGGCGGGCCGCACGGCCTGGTCCAGCGACCAGGTGCCCCACTGGCGCAGCGCCTGCTGCCACGTGCGCGGGGTGCCGGGCACGCCCACCGACAACCCGCTGGTCACGGCTTCGGCGAACGGGATCGCGACGCCGTCCTCCACGAACCGGTCCGGCTTCGCCGAGGCGGGCGCGGTCTCCCGGCCGTCCACAGTGGACACGCGGTGCGTGCGGGCGTCGTAGTGCACGAAGAACCCGCCGCCGCCGATGCCGGCCGAGAACGGGTCGGTGACGCCCAGCGCGGCCGCCACGGCGACCGCCGCGTCCACCGCGTTGCCGCCGCGGCGCAGCACGTCGACGCCGATCTGCGAGGCGTCGGGGTCGATGCTGGAGACCACGCCGCCGAACCCGACGGCTTCGGGCACGCGCGGCGGCGCCTCGGCGGCGGAAGCGGCGGCGGGCAGGAGTGGTGCGACGAGGAGTGATGCGAGGACGCTGGTGACAGTCGACCGGAGCATCGTTCCCTTCTACTCCACCCCGGCGGAAAGCAGAACCACCCGGGAGTCGCCGTGTCGGGTCGGCGTCAGAGGACTTCGAGGGGGTCGAGCTTGACCCGCACCACGTCCGGCTCCTTGCGGGCGCTGCGCACGGCCAGCACCTCGGCCAGCACCGTGGCCAGCGCGCGGCCCTCCGCCCGGGACACCCGGACCAGCGCGCGTTCCTTGTCCTCCGACAACGGCACCGGGCCCAGCACCTCCCCCGTCGGCGGCAGGTGCAGCTCCTCCAGCACGCCGGCCAGCGCGTCCGGCGCGCCGTCCACGGTCGCCATCCGCACCGCGGGCGGGAACCCCAGCTCGGCCCGCGCGGCCAACTCCTGCCGCGCGTGCCACACCGGGTCCCACCGGACCAGCGCCTGCACCGGCGCCAACGACGAGTCCGCGACCACGACCACCCGCCCGGCCTCGTGCACCAGGGCGGCCGCCGTCATCCACCGGCGCAGCGTCTCCTCCGCCGCCCGCAGGTCGGCCCGGCCCAACAGCGCCCAGCCGTCCAGCAGCAGGGCCGCGCCGTACCCGCCCCGCGCGAGCGGCTCCGCGCCCGGCGTGGCCACCACCAGCGACCGACCGCCCGGCACGTCGGCCAGCACCTCGTCACCGCCGGACGTGCGCACCGGCACCCCGCTGAACGCGCGCCCCAGCTCCTCGGCCGTGCGGCGCGCGCCGATCACCTGGCCGCGCAGCCGACGCGAACCGCAGTTCGGGCAGCGGTACGCGGCCTCCGTCGCACCGCACCACCGGCAGTACGCGGGTCGCGGCACGCCGTCCTGCGTGCCGCCCGGCAGGGCCAGCGGACCGGCACACCGGCGGCAACGGGCCGGTGACCGGCACTGGCCGCACGCCAGCGCGGGCACGTAGCCGCGCCGCGGCACCTGGATGAGCACCGGCGTGTCCGCCGCCAGCGCGGCCCGCGCCGCGTCGAACGCGATCGACGGCAGCCGGGCCGACCTCGCCGCCGGATCCTTGACCTCCTGCCACTCGCTCTCGCCCACGGCCGCCACCCGCGGCGCCACGGCCCGCAGCACGTCGCGGGCCGCGACCACCTCGTGCGCCCACCCGCTGTCCACCAGCAGCTGCGCCTCGGCGGTCCGGGCGAAGCCGCCGACCAGCAACGACGCGCCGGTCAGGTGCGCGCGCTGCACCAGCACGTCCCGCACGTTCGGGTACGGCATGCGCGGCTCGGCGTGCAGGTCGTCGCCGTCGTCCCAGACCGCGACCAGCCCGAGGTCGCGCACCGGCGCGAAGGCCGCGCCGCGCGTGCCCAGCACCACCCGCACCGACCCGCGCCGCACGGCCAGCCACCGCTTGTACCGCTCGGACGGCCCGAGGTCGGCCGACAGCGTCACCACGCCCGCCTCCCCCACCAGCGCCGCGCACGCCCGCTGCAACCGGGCCAGGTCGCGGTGGTCGGGCACGACCACCAGCGCGCCCCGGCCCGTGCTCGCCATCGACGCCGCCGCCTCGGCCAGCCGGGCGGGCCAGTCCTCGGCGGGCAGCGCCTGCCACACCGCCCGCGCGGCCCGACCGGACCGCAGCGCGTCCAGCAGGTTCGGCCCGAACGGGTACCGCGCCCAGCCCTCGTCCGACGGCGGCTCGGGCGGCGGCACGGGCTCCGGCGACGGCTTCGCCTCCACCCGCGCGTGCCGGGGCGGGATCGCCATCCGCAGCACGTCGATCAACGACCCCGCGTACCGGTCGGCCACCGCCCGCGCCAGCTCCGCCACCTCCGGCGACAGCACCGGCTCCGGCGAGATCACCCGGTCCAGGAACGTCAGCTTCCGCCCGTACTCCGACGACTCGGCGCGTTCCAGCAGGTAGCCGTCCACCAACTGCCCCGCGAACCGCACCCGCACCCGACAGCCGGGCACGGCGTCGGCGTCCTGCTCGGTGGAGACCTGGTAGTCGAACGGCCGGTCGAGGTGCGCCAGCGGCACGTCGACGCACACGCGGGCAACCGGCAGCCCGGCGGCGGGAACCCGCTCGCCGCGCCTGGTAGTCGCCTTGCCCGCCACGGGTGGAGGTCTACCAGAGACCGGGACGGCCACCCGCACCCCGGCCCCGTACCGCGCACCGTGCAGTCATGACCCCAGTATCGAACAACCGTTCGACCCGAGCAAGATCACGTCCGGGTGATCGCCGCCTCCTCGACCAGCGCGTCGAGCTGCCGGCGGACCCGGTCGGCGTCGCGCCCCTGTTCCCGGTGTCGCCCATAGCGCGGTGCGCGGCGATCACCGCGCCGTAGTGGCGGATCGCCCGGTGGTGGTGGCTGAGGTAGCCCATCGCGTTCAGCAACGCGGCCCCGCCTTCGCGGAGGCCGAGCTCGGCGCACTGGGCGAGCCCGACCTCGCCGTGCGTGGACGCCGGCGCGCAGTCGCCGGCCAGGGCGGCGTAGCAGGCGGCGAGGCAGCGCGACAGGGCTTCCTCGACGGGGATTGTCGAGGTGGCCCAGGCCCCGGGTGGCGTGGTCGAGGGCCTGGTGGTGGTCTTTTGCGTTGCTCCAGGCCCAGGCGAGCGCGGTCCAGGGATGGCGCCCTGACCAGGGCAGCGCAGGAACTTCGCCGGCCGTTCACACGAACGGACCCCGACGCTGCCCTCCGTGCGGTCGACGACGTCCGCCCCAGGTCGAACGACCACGGAGGAGAGACCGATGAACCGAACCCGAAGCCTGCTCACCGCCCTGGGGCCGGCGCTCGTCTGAGCCCGGACCGAGCGACCGGCTCACCAGGGCTCGGGTCGACGACAGAAGGGAAAAGCAGGGGTCCCCGGGCGGGGACCCCTGCTTCGCGTTCGTCCAGCGGAACTGCGCGGCGGTCAGGCGCCGGCGGCCGCGCGCAGGGCGTCGGCGCGGTCGGTGTTCTCCCACGGCAGGTCGATGTCCGTGCGGCCGAAGTGGCCGTACGCGGCGGTCGGGGAGTAGATCGGGCGCAGCAGGTCCAGGTCGCGGATGATCGCGGCCGGGCGCAGGTCGAAGACCTCGCTGATCGCCTGCTGGATCTTGGTCGGGTCGACGGTCTCGGTGCCGAAGGTCTCCACGAACAGACCCACCGGGGCGGCCTTGCCGATCGCGTACGCCACCTGGACCTCGATGCGCGTGGCCAGGCCGGCGGCCACGGCGTTCTTCGCCACCCAGCGCATCGCGTACGCGGCGGAGCGGTCCACCTTCGACGGGTCCTTGCCCGAGAACGCGCCGCCGCCGTGGCGGGCCATGCCGCCGTAGGTGTCGACGATGATCTTGCGGCCGGTCAGGCCCGCGTCACCCATCGGGCCGCCGATGACGAACCGGCCGGTCGGGTTGACCAGCAGCCGCACGTCGGTGGCGTCCAGGCCGAGCGCCTCGATCTCGGGGGCCACCACGTGCTGGCGGATGTCGACGCCGAGCAGCTTCTCCAGGTCGATGCCGTCCGCGTGCTGCGTCGACACCACGACGGTGTCCAGGCGCACCGGCTGGTCACCCGCGTACTCGATGGTCACCTGGGTCTTGCCGTCGGGGCGCAGGTACGGCACCGTGCCGTCCTTGCGGACCGCGGTCAGCCGCCGGGACAGGCGGTGCGCCAACGCGATCGGCAACGGCATGAGTTCGGGGGTGTCGGTGCAGGCGTAGCCGAACATCAGGCCCTGGTCGCCCGCGCCCTGCTTGGCGATCTCGTCCTCGGTGCCCTCGACCCGCTTCTCGAACGCCGTGTCCACGCCCTGCGCGATGTCGGGCGACTGGGAACCGATGGCGACGTTCACGCCGCACGAGTAGCCGTCGAAGCCCTTGGCCGAGGAGTCGTAGCCGATCTCCACGATCTTGTCCCGCACGATGGACGGGATGTCGGCGTACGCCTCGGTGGTCACCTCACCGGCCACGTGCACCTGACCAGTGGTGACCATCGTCTCCACCGCGACGCGCGAGCGCGGATCCTTCGCCAGCAGAGCGTCGAGGATCGAGTCGCTGATGGCGTCGCAGATCTTGTCCGGGTGCCCTTCGGTCACCGACTCACTGGTGAACAGCCTGCTGCTGTGCTGGCTCACGACACTCCCTAACTGTCCGATCTGCGAATGACTTAGAGCTTACTGAGGGGCCGGGCGCGAGCGTCAACGTTCGACCGTCGGAGCTACGGCGTCCCACATCGCGGACGCCAACCGGGCCTTCGAGCCCAGCGGGATCGGGGTCTCGGCGCCGTCGGCGGACAACAGCCAGCCCGCGTTGTCCTCGACCTCGAACGCGCGGCCGTCGCCGACGGCGTTGACGACGAGCCAGTCACAACCCTTGCGCTTGAGCTTCGCGCGACCGTACTCCAGCACGCTCGTCGCGGGGTCGCCGGTCTCGGCGGCGAAACCCACCACGACCTGGCCCGGGCGCCGGGCGGCGACCAGCTCGGCCAGGATGTCCGGGTTGCGGGTGAGCGCGACCGGGTCGGGGTCGCGGTCGGTCTTCTTGATCTTGTGCTCGGCCAGGTCCACCGGCCGGAAGTCGGCCACGGCGGCGGCCATCACCACGACCTGCGCCGTGGCGGCGACGGTGTGCATCGCGTCACGCAGCTCCAGCGCGGAGCCGACGCGCACCACGTCCACCCCGGCGGGCGCGACCAGGTCCGCGGTGTGCGCGGCGACCAGCGTCACCCGCGCGCCGCGCTGGGCGGCGACCCGGGCCAGCGCGTAGCCCTGCCGGCCGGACGAGCGGTTGCCCAGGAAGCGCACGGGGTCCAGCGGCTCGCGCGTGCCGCCCGCGGACACGGCGACGTGCACGCCCTCCAGGTCGCGCGGCAGCGCGTCGGGGCGCGCCAGCAGCAACCGGGCCAGCTCGACGATCTCGGCGGGCTCGGGCAGCCTGCCCTTGCCGGTGTCCTTGCCGGTCAGCCTGCCGCTGGCGGGTTCGGCCACGACCACGCCGCGCGAGCGCAGCAGCGCCACGTTCGCCCGGGTGGCCGGGTGCTCCCACATCTCGGTGTGCATCGCCGGGACGAGCAGCACGGGGCAGCGCGCGGTCAGCAGCGTGTTGGTGAGCAGGTCGTCGGCCAGGCCGTGGGCGGCCTTGGCGATCAGGTTCGCCGTGGCGGGCGCGACGACGACCAGGTCGGCGTTCTGCCCCAGCTTCACGTGCGGCACCGAGGGGACGTCCTCGAACACCCCGGTCTGCACGGGTTGGCCGGACAGCGCCTCGAACGTGGCCGCGCCGACGAACTTCAGCGCGCCGTCCGTGGGCACGACGCGCACGGCGTGGCCGGACTCGGTGAGCCGGCGCAGCACCTCGCACGCCTTGTACGCGGCGATGCCCCCGCCCACCCCGAGGATCACGGTGGGGCGGTCGGGGGCGGCGACGGCCTCGGTCACTCGCCCTCGGTGTGCTCGAGGAGACCCGCGTGGATCTCCCGGAGCGCGATCGACAGCGGCTTCTCGCGCGGGCCCGGCTCGACCAGCGGGCCGACGTACTCGAGCAGGCCCTCACCGAGCTGCGCGTAGTAGTCGTTGATCTGGCGCGCCCGCTTGGCCGCGTAGATCACCAGCGCGTACTTCGAGCTGACCTGCTCCAAGAGGTCGTCGATCGGGGGGTTGGTGATGCCCTCCGGAGTACCCGAGAGCGGGCCCAGCTCGGTGTGCGTGGTCACTCGTCAACGCTCCTGCGGTTCAGGGGTGGGTCTGCCGGTCGTCCCGCGCCTCGCGACACGCGTGTCACGCGTCGGGCGCCGGGCCGACCACCAAGTTTAGCAAGCTCGCGGCGGCCGACCGCACGTCGTCGTTCACCACGACCTCGTCGAACTCCGGCTCGGCCGCCAGTTCCTCCCTGGCGATCTCCAGCCGGCGGGCCACGACGGCGGGGTCCTCGGTGCCGCGGCCGGTCAGCCGGCCGACCAGGTCCTCCCACGACGGCGGGGCCAGCATGACGAGCTGGGCCTCCGGCATCGCGACCCGGACCTGCCTGGCCCCTTGCAGCTCGATCTCCAGCAACGACGGCGTGCCGGACGCCAGGGCCCGCTCGACGGGCGCCTTGGGCGTGCCGTAGCAGTTGCCCGCGAACTCGGCGTGCTCCAGGAACTCGCCCCGGGCGACCATCTCGCGGAACTCGGCGGCGTCGACGAAGTGGTAGTGCACCCCGTCGACCTCGCCCGGCCTCGGTTTCCGCGTGGTCACCGAGACGCTGAAGTGGATCTCCGGCCCCATCCGGCGCAGCTCGGCCAGCACGCTGGACTTGCCGACGCCGGAGGGCCCGGACAGAACGGTGAGGCGGGGCCGGGCGCGAACGCCCGACCCCACCCCGGTGCCATCACTCACTCGCCGCTGAACTCGGTGAGCAGCGCCTTGCGCTGCCGCTCACCCAGGCCGCGCAGCCGACGGGACGGAGCGATCTCAAGGCGCTCCATGATCTGCTGCGCACGCACCTTGCCGACGCCCGGAAGCGCCTCGAGCAGCGCGGACACCTTCATCTTGCCAAGGACCTCGTCGCTCTCGGCGGCCTTCAGCACGTCCGTCAGGGTCGTGCCGCCACGCTTGAGGCGCTCCTTGAGCTCAGCCCGAGCGCGACGAGCGGCAGCAGCCTTCTCCAGCGCTGCGGCCCGCTGCTCCTCGGTAAGCTGGGGAAGGGCCACGATTTCCTCCGTGGTGTGGGAATTTCAATTCTGGATCGGTGCCGCGACCGTACCGAGCGCAATTGCCTGGGTACAACGTGGGTCCCAGTCAGGTGAATCTTTGTCAGCGCTGGAGTGGTCGCGGCGGGTGGTAGTAGTACCAACACCCTCCAACAGGCCCATCACCGCCACCGGTAACGCCCTGCGCACGCCAGGTGTGGTATGCGCTCGATGGGTGATGGACCCGCCGGTGGCCAGGACCGTACCAGGCACCGTTTGCGCAGGTGAGCGGACCACGCGAAGCGTGTCGCGATTTGATCGTGATCACACCGCCAGGGAGGCTCGGACGGCGTCCACCGCCGACCGCAGTTTTGCGGTTTCGGGACCGTGCTTGAGCACGTCCCGCGACGACGTCGGCAGCACTCCGCGCAGGTCCGGGCCGAACAGCGCGCGCAGGTCCCCGACCGTCGCGCCCTGCGCGCCGAAACCCGGCGCGAGGACGTATCCGTGCAGGTCAGAGAGGTCCACGCCGAGGTCGTCCACGGTCGCGCCGACCACCAGGCCGACGTCGCCGAAGGGCTGGGCGCCCGCGTTCGCCCGCGCCGCGGAGTCCACGATCGACTGCGCCACGGAACGCCCGTCGGCGCCCACCGCGCGCTGCACGGAGGCGCCCTCGGGATTCGAAGTCAACGCGAGCACGAATATTCCGCGACCGCTCGCCGAGGCGGCTTCCACCGCCGGGTCGAGCGACCCGAAGCCGAGGAACGGCGACGCGGTGACCGCGTCGCCGGCCAACGGGGAGCCCTCGGTGAGGTAGGCGGCGGCGTACGCGGCCATGGTCGAGCCGATGTCACCGCGCTTGGCGTCCACCAGCACCAGCGTGCCGCTGTCCCTGAGGTCGGCGATGACGCGTTCGAGCACCGCCACCCCCCGCGACCCGTGCGCCTCGAAGAACGCCGCCTGCGGCTTCACCAGCGCCACCCGGCCGCCGAACGCCTCCACGCAGGTCAGCGCGAACCGCTCCAGCCCCGCGGCGTCCTGGGTGAGCCCCCAGGACGCCAGCAGGCCGGGGTGCGGGTCGATGCCCACGCACAGGGGTCCGTGCTCGGCCACCGCCTTCGTCAACCGCTCGCCGAACCTCACGCGTCACCCCGCAGGGCCGCCTGGAGGGCCTGGAGGGGCCGCACGCCGATGTCGCCGCGGATGGCGGCCTCGATGCCGTGCACGGCCGCCGCCGCGCCCTGGATCGTGGTCACGCACGGGATGTCCTTGGCCACGGCCGCGGTGCGGATCTCGTAGCCGTCGATGCGCGGCCCGTTGTTGCCGTACGGCGTGTTGATGATCATGTCGACGGTGCCCGCGAGGATCGCGTCGACGATGTTGTCGGCGCCCTCGAAGTGCTTGCGCACGATCGTGCAGGGGATGCCGTTGCGGCGCAGCACCTCGGCCGTGCCCGCGGTGGCCAGCACCTCGAAGCCCAGGTCGGCGAGCCGCTTGACCGGGAAGATCATGGCCCGCTTGTCCCGGTTGGCCACCGACACGAACACCCGGCCGGACGTGGGCAGGGAGCCGTAGGAGGCGGTCTGGGACTTGGCGTAGGCCATGCCGAACGACACGTCGATGCCCATGACCTCGCCGGTCGACTTCATCTCCGGGCCCAGCAGCGAGTCCACGCCCTTGCCCTCCGGCGTGCGGAACCGGTGGAACGGCAGCACGGCCTCCTTGACCGCGACCGGGGCGTGCGGCGGCAGCTTCGCGCCGTCGCCCTCCTTCGGCAGCATCCCCTCGGCCCGCAGCTGGGCCACGGTCGCGCCGAGCATGATCCGGGCGGCGGCCTTGGCCAGCGGCACCGCCGTGGCCTTGGAGACGAACGGGACGGTGCGCGAGGCGCGCGGGTTGGCCTCCAGGACGTACAGCACGTCGTCCTTCAGCGCGTACTGCACGTTGAGCAGGCCGCGCACGCCGATGCCCTCGGCGATGGCCAGGGTGGAGCGCCGGACCGCGTCGATGTCCGACTCGCCCAGCGTGATCGGGGGCAGGGCGCAGGCCGAGTCGCCGGAGTGCACGCCGGCCTCCTCGATGTGCTCCATCACACCGCCGATGAACACCTCGTTGCCGTCGTAGAGGGCGTCCACGTCGATCTCGATGGCGTCGTCGAGGAACCGGTCGACCAGCACCGGGTGCTCCGGGCTGACCTCGGTGGCGCGCTCGATGTAGCCGCCCAGCGTCTCCTCGTCGTAGACGATCTCCATGCCGCGCCCGCCGAGCACGTACGACGGCCGCACCAGCACCGGGTAACCGATCTCGTCGGCGATGGCCTTGGCCTGCGCGAACGAGGTGGCCATGCCGTACTTCGGGGCGGGCAGCCCGGCCTCGGCGAGGACCTGGCCGAACGCGCCGCGCTCCTCGGCGAGGTGGATCGCGTGCGGCGGGGTGCCCACGACCGGCACGCCCGCGTCCGCGAGCCGCCGCGCGAGGCCCAGCGGCGTCTGGCCGCCGAGCTGCACGATCACGCCCACGACCGTGCCGGAGCGCTGCTCGGAGTGGAACACCTCCAGCACGTCCTCGAACGTCAGCGGCTCGAAGTACAGCCGGTCCGAGGTGTCGTAGTCGGTGGAGACGGTCTCCGGGTTGCAGTTGACCATCACGGTCTCGTACCCGGCGGCCCGCAGCGCCATGGCCGCGTGCACGCACGAGTAGTCGAACTCGATGCCCTGCCCGATCCGGTTCGGGCCCGAGCCGAGGATCAGCACCTTCGGCTTGTCCCGCTGCTCGGTCACCTCGGTCTCGGCGTCGGGGTCCAGCTCGTAGGCCGAGTAGTGGTAGGGGGTCCGGGCGGCGAACTCGGCGGCGCACGTGTCGACCGTCTTGAACACCGGCCGCACGCCCAGGCGGTGGCGCAGGGTGCGGACGCCGTCCTCGCCGGCCAGCTCCGGGCGCAGCGCGGCGACCTGGCGGTCGGACAGGCCCGCCCGCTTGGCCTTGCGCAGCAGCCGCTCGTCCAGCACCGGCGCGGTCTCGATCTCCCGGCGCAGCTCGACCAGCCAGGCCAGTTGCTCGATGAACCACGGGTCGATGCGGGAGGCCTCGTGCACCTGCTCGACGGTCGCGCCCAGGCGCAGCGCGCGGTCCACCGTGTACAGCCGGCCGTCGTGCCCGGCGCGCAGGGCGTCCAGGGTGGACTCCAGCGTCTCGTCCGGGTCGGGGGTGGTCCAGAAGCCGCCCGCCTTGGTCTCCATGGACCGCAGCGCCTTGCCCATCGCCTCGATGAAGCTGCGGCCGATGGACATGGCCTCGCCCACCGACTTCATCGTGGTGGTCAGGGTGCTGTCCGCGCCGGGGAACTTCTCGAACGCGAACCGCGGCACCTTCACCACGACGTAGTCGAGCGCGGGCTCGAAACTCGCGGGCGTCTCGCCGGTGATGTCGTTGCGGATCTCGTCCAGCGTGTAGCCGATGGCGAGTTTCGCGGCGATCTTGGCGATCGGGAAACCGGTCGCTTTCGACGCCAAAGCGGACGAACGGGACACCCGCGGGTTCATTTCGATGACGACCATTCGGCCGTTCCCGGGGTGGATGGCGAACTGGATGTTGCAGCCGCCGGTGTCCACCCCGACCTCGCGGATGACCGCGATGCCGACGTCGCGCATGTGCTGGTACTCGCGGTCGGTCAGCGTCATCGCCGGGGCCACGGTCACCGAGTCGCCGGTGTGCACGCCCATCGGGTCGATGTTCTCGATGGAGCAGACGACGACCACGTTGTCGTTGCGGTCGCGCATCAGCTCCAGCTCGTACTCCTTCCAGCCGAGCACGCTCTCCTCGATGAGCACCTCGTGCACCGGGGACTCGGCCAGGCCGCTCGCGGCCAGCCGCTCCAGCTCCTCGGGGGTGTGCGCCATGCCCGAGCCGAGGCCGCCCATGGTGAACGACGGCCGGATCACGACCGGCAGGCCCAGCTCGGCGACGGTCGCGCGGACGTCCTCCATGGTCTTGCACACCGCGCTGCGCGGCACGTCCGCGCCGATCTTGCGGACCAGGTCCTTGAAGATCTGGCGGTCCTCGCCGCGCTGGATGGCGTCGATGTCCGCGCCGATCAGCTCCACGTCGTACTTCTCCAGCACACCGCGCTCGTGCAGCGCGATGGCCGTGTTCAGCGCGGTCTGGCCGCCCAGCGTGGCCAGGACGGCGTCGGGCCGCTCGGCCGCGATCACCTTCTCCACGAACTCCGGGGTGATCGGCTCGACGTAGGTCGCGTCGGCGAACTCCGGGTCGGTCATGATCGTCGCCGGGTTGGAGTTGACCAAGGAGACCCGCAGGCCCTCCTCGCGCAGCACCCGGCACGCCTGGGTGCCGGAGTAGTCGAACTCGCAGGCCTGGCCGATGACGATCGGGCCGGAGCCGATGACCAGAACGTGCTTGAGATCAGTCCTCTTCGGCATCAGCGACCCTCGCCCATCATCGTCACGAACTCGTCGAACAGCGGTGCGGCGTCGTGCGGTCCGGCCGCCGCTTCCGGGTGGTACTGCACGCTGAACGCGGGCACGTCCAGCGCCCGCACGCCCTCGACCGTGCCGTCGTTGGGGCAGTAGTGGCTCAGCAGCACGCGGCCGAAGTCGGAGGTGAACTCCTCGCCCGGCTCGCCCTCCAGCGCGAACCCGTGGTTCTGGGAGGTGATCGCCACCTTCCCGGTCGCCACGTCGATCACCGGGATGTTGATGCCCCGGTGGCCGTAGCGCAGCTTGTAGGTGTCGCGGCCCAGCGCGCGGCCCAGGATCTGGTTGCCGAAGCAGATGCCGAACAGCGGGATGCGCCGGTCCAGCACGCCGCGGGTCAGCTCGACCGCGTGCGCCTGGGTGGCCGGGTCGCCCGGGCCGTTGGACAGGAACACGCCGTCCGGCTTGACCGAGAGCAGGTCGTCCACGGTCGAGGTGAGCGGCAGCACGTGCACCTCGATGCCGCGGGCGGCCATCATCCGCGGCGTGTTCGACTTGATGCCCAGGTCCAGCGCCGCCACGGTGAAGCGGCGCTCGCCGACGGCCTCCACCACGTACGGCTCGGGCGTGGTCACGTCGCCCGCCAGGTCCGCGCCCTTCATCTGCGGCGCGCTGCGGACGCGCTCCAGCATCTCCTCGGCGCCGCCCAGCTCGTCGCCGGAGAACACGCCGGCGCGCATCGCGCCCTGCTCGCGCAGGTGGCGGGTCAGCATCCGGGTGTCGATGCCCGAGATGCCCACGATCCCCTGCCGGACCAGCTCGTCGTCCAGGCCGCGGGTGGACCGCCAGTTGGACGGCACGCGGGCCGGGTCGCGCACGACGTACCCGGCGACCCAGATGCGGTTCGACTCGTCGTCCTCGTCGTTCCAGCCGGTGTTGCCGATCTGCGGGGCGGTCTGCACCACGATCTGGCGGTGGTAGGACGGGTCGGTCAGGGTCTCCTGGTAACCGGTCATGCCGGTGGAGAACACCACCTCGCCCAGGCTCGCGCCGACCGCGCCGTAGGCCTCGCCGCGGAACACGCGGCCGTCTTCCAGCACCAGTGCCGCGTTGGTCTTGACCGAGTTGTTCATGCGGGGCCTCCCAGCGCTTGCACCCACTGCTCGTACACGTCCTTGTCGTCGCCCCGGAACCCGGTGTCGAACACCTGGTCGCCGAGGTGCCAGCGGACGACCAGCAGGCCGTCCGCGGTCATCACCTTGCCCGCGAGACCGCGGGCCGTGCGGGCGCCGTCCACCCGGTCTGCCGGGATCCACAGCGCGCTCGCACCCGTGCGCTCCACCAGCACGCCCTGCTCGGTGAGCTTGAGGGTCGCCTCGGCGCGGTGGCCGATGTCGCCGACCGCGACCCGGTCCTGCCAGTCGCCGCCGAGGGTGGTGCCCACGTACACACCGGTCGTCTCCAGCATCGTCGCGCCGGTCTCGGCAGGCGGCTGCGGGAACTCCGGCAGCACCTCGGCCTGGCGGCGGGCGCGCCGCCGCCAGCCGTGCCACATGCCGTACAGGCACAGCAGGAAGATCGCCAGCACGGCGAGGGACAGCAGCACCCTGGTCATTCGGCGATCCTTCCGCCGAGGGCGGTCACGCGCCCGCGCAGCACCGTCGCCACCACCACGCCGGGCAGCTCCATGCCCTCGAACGGGGTGTTGGCCGCGATGCTGGCGAACTCCGCGCCGCGCACCGTCCAGGTGGCGTCCGGGTCGACCAGGGTGAGGTTCGCGGGCTCGCCGACCTCGATCGGCCGGCCCTGGTCGGCCAACCCGGCGATCCCGGCGGGCCGCTCGCTCATCACCCGCGCCACGCCCCGCCAGTCCAGCAGGCCGGTGCGGACCATGGTCTCCACCACGATCGACAGCGCGGTCTGCAGGCCCAGCATCCCGGGCCGGGCCGCCGACCACTCGCAGTCCTTGTCCTGCACGGCGTGCGGCGCGTGGTCGGTGGCCACGCAGTCGATGACGCCCTCGGCCAGCGCCCGGCGCAGCACCTCGACGTCGGCCGCCGTGCGCAGCGGCGGGTTGACCTTGTTCACCGGGTCGTAGGTGGCCAGCCGCTCGTCGGTCAGCAGCAGGTGGTGCGGCGTGACCTCGGCGGAGACCTCCGTGCCGCGCGCCTTGGCCCACCGCAGCACGTCGGCCGTGCCGGTGGTGGAGACGTGGCAGACGTGCAGCCGGGCGCCCGCGTGCCGCGCCAGCAGGCAGTCCCGCGCCACGATTGACTCCTCGGCCGAGGCGGGCCAGCCCTGAAGGCCCAGCCGGGACGCCTGCTCGCCCTCGTGCGCCTGCGCGCCGACGGTCAGCCGGGGCTCCTCGGCGTGCTGCGCGATGACCACGTCCAGCGCCTTGCTGTACTCCAGCGCGCGCCGCATGATCAGCGGGTCGTGCACGCAGTGGCCGTCGTCGGAGAACACCCGCACGCCGGCCTTGGCCATGGTGCCCAGCTCGGCGAGCTTCACGCCCTCCAGGCCCACGGTGACCGCGCCGACCGGGTGCACGTCGACCAGGCCGACCTCGCGGCCGCGCCGGGCGACGTGCGTGACGACGACCTCGTTGTCCGCGACGGGGTCGGTGTTGGCCATGGCGAAGACCGCCGTGTAGCCGCCCAGCGCGGCGGCGGCCGAGCCGGTGGCGATCGTCTCGGTGTCCTCGCGGCCGGGTTCGCGCAGGTGGGTGTGCAGGTCCACGAAGCCGGGCAGCAGCACCGCGCCGCCGCCGTCGACGATCCGCGCGCCTTCGTCGTCCACGGACCCGATCGCGGCGATCACACCGTCGCGGATCAGCACATCGGTCGGGTCGCCTTCGCCGTACGGTCGTACTCCCTTGAGGATCAAGGGTTTCACGAAGTCTCCTCTTCATGGGCGAGCAGGTGGTAGAGCACGGCCATCCGCACGTGCACGCCGTTGCGCACCTGGTCGGTGATCGCGGCGCGGGGCGAGTCGGCGACCGCCGAGGCGATCTCCATGCCGCGCAGCATCGGACCGGGGTGCAGCACGACCGCGTGCTCGGGCAGCAGCTTCAGCCGCCGCTCGCTCAGGCCGTAGGCGATGGAGTACTCGCGGGCCGAGGGGAAGAACCCCCCGTGCATGCGCTCGGCCTGCACCCGCAGCAGCATCACGGCGTCGAGGCCGGGCAGCTCGGGGTCCAGCTCGTGCGAGACGGTGACCGGCCAGCCCTCCACGCCGGTGGGCAGCAGGGTCGGCGGCGCGACCAGCGTCACGTCCGCGCCCAGGGCGGTGAGCAGGTGCACGTTGGACCGGGCGACCCGGCTGTGCAGCACGTCGCCGACGATGGCGATGCGGCGGTCCCGCAGGTCGCCGAGGCGTTCCCGCAGGGTGGCCGCGTCGAGCAGGGCCTGGGTGGGGTGCTCGTGCATGCCGTCGCCCGCGTTGACCACCGACGTGCCCGCCTCGCGCAGCCAGCCGGCCAGCCGGTGCGCCGCGCCGGACGCCGGGTGCCGCACGATGACGCAGTCCGCGCCCGCCGCGGCCAGGGTCAGCGCGGTGTCGCGCAGCGACTCGCCCTTGCTCACGCTGGAGCCGGACGACGAGACGTTCACCACGTCCGCGCTCATCCACTTGCCCGCGATCTCGAAGCTCACGCGGGTGCGGGTGGAGTTCTCGTAGAACATCGTGATGACCGTGCGGCCGCGCAACGTCGGCAGTTTGCGCACCTCACGGCCTTCCAGGGCCTGCTTGAGGCTCGCCGCGGTGTCCAGGATGGCGGTCGCCTGGGCCGGGTCGATGCCCTCGGTGGTGAGCAGGTGCTTCACCGCAGCACCACCCCGTCGCGCTGGTCGAACTCGTCCAGCAGCACGTGGACCTCCTCGGTGCGGGCCGTGGGCACGTTCTTGCCCACGTAGTCCGCGCGGATCGGCAGCTCCCGGTGCCCGCGGTCGACCAGGACGGCCAACTGCACGGCGCGCGGGCGGCCGTGGTCGCGCAGGGCGTCGAGCGCGGCGCGGATCGTGCGGCCGGAGAACAGCACGTCGTCCACCAGGACCACGAGCTTGTCGTCGATACCGCCCTCGGGCAGCTTCGTGGCCTCCAGCGGGCGGGTGGGGCCCCGGCGCAGGTCGTCCCGGTAGAGGGTCACGTCCAGCGTGCCGGTCGGCACCTCGACACCCGAGAACTCGGCGATCCGCACGGCCAGGCGGCGGGCCAGCGGCGCTCCCCGGCTCGGAATCCCCATCAGGACTACTGCGGGTGCGCTCGGTGCATCAAGAGCGGTCTTCTCGATGATCTGATGGGCCATTCGGGCGACGGTGCGCGCGACGTCGCCGGCCGACAGGAGCTCGCGCTCCCCGGCCGGGTCCGTCGCGCCACGTTGACGTGGCGCCACGGTTGGACCTCCTTCCCCGCCTCGCTGGACGGGTCCTTAAAGGACGTCGGACACCCGGCTGCGACCGGGCTGACCAGCACCGTATCAGGCGCGCGCGGTCAATCTTCCGGGTGGTGTGCGTGGTCTCGCCCACCTGTCCCATCGAGATCAGCTTGACCTGGTGACCACGGAGAGCAATCATTACTCTGCGTATTGATCTAAGCCTCCCCGCGGCAGTCCCCTACCGGCTGACGGGGCGAATGAACGGAGAACCGCCACATGGGCGACTACGCCAAGGCGCTGGGGGCAAAGCTCCGCGCGATCCGCCAGCAGCAGGGCTTGTCTTTGCACGGCGTCGAGCAGAAGTCCGGCGGTCGCTGGAAGGCCGTGGTCGTCGGCTCGTACGAGCGCGGCGACCGCGCCGTGACCGTGCAGAAGCTCGCCGAGCTGGCCGACTTCTACGGCGTCCCGGTGGCCGAGCTGCTGCCGGAAGGCCGGGTGCCCTCCGGGGCGGAACCCGCCACCAAGATCGTCATCAACCTGGAACGGCTGCAACAGCTGCCGGCGGAGAAGGTCGGGCCGCTCGCGCGGTACGCGGCCACCATCCAGAGCCAGCGCGGGGACTACAACGGCAAGGTGCTGTCCATCCGGACCGAGGACCTGCGCTCGCTGGCGATCATCTACGACATGACGCCCGGCGAGCTGACCGAGCAGCTCATCGACTGGGGCGTGCTGCCTCCCGAGGCCCGTCCGGCCAAGGAGGACTGAACGCGAACAGGGCCACCCGGCGCGCCGGGTGGCCCTGTCGGTCTCTTCGCGCAGGTCGCAGCGGGTGCGGCCGGGGCGCGAGGTGGGGCTAGA
The DNA here is from genome assembly GCF_021390395.1 of Saccharothrix sp. S26. Taxonomy (GTDB): domain Bacteria; phylum Actinomycetota; class Actinomycetes; order Mycobacteriales; family Pseudonocardiaceae; genus Actinosynnema. The sequence goes on along the minus strand of NZ_JAJUWT010000004.1, from coordinate 298,466 downwards.
GCACGGCCCGCAACTGGTCGGCGATGACCGCGATCCGGCCCAGCACGCCGTTGACGAACCGGGGCGAGTCGTCCGTGGACAGGCCCTTGGCCAGCTCCACCGCCTCGTCGATCGCGACCGCGTCCGGCACGTCCGCGGCCCACAGCAGCTCGTAGAGCCCGATCCGCAGCACCGCGCGGTCGACCGCGGGCATGCGGTTCAGCGTCCAGCCCTCCGCGTGCTCGGAGATCAGGTCGTCGATGCGCGCCCGGTGCGCCGTGACGCCTTCGACCAGGACGATCGTGTAGTCGTTCACCGGCGGCACGTCGGTCGAACCGACCCGGTCCGCGAGCAGCGTCACCGGGTCCACGCCCCGCAGGTCGGCCTCGTAGAGGACGTCGACCGCGCGTTTGCGGGCCTTGCTCCGTGCGCCCATCTCAGCCGTTCACTCGGCCCAGGTAACGGCCGTCGCGGGTGTCGACCTTGATCTTCTCGCCGGTGGTGACGAACAGCGGCACCTGGATCTCCGCGCCGGTCTCCAGCGTGGCGGGCTTGGTGCCGCCGGTGGAGCGGTCGCCCTGCAGGCCCGGGTCGGTGTGCTGGATCACGAGCTCCACCGAGGTCGGGAGCTCGACGTAGAGCGCGACGCCCTCGTGCATGGCGACGATCGCTTCCTGGTTCTCCAGCATGTAGTTCGCCGCGTCGCCGACCGTCTCGGCCGGGATGCTGATCTGGTCGTAGGTGTCGCCGTCCATGAAGACGAAGTCGGCGCCGTCCTTGTACAGGAACGTCATGCCGCGCTTGTCGACGGTGGCCGTCTCGACCTTGGTGCCCGCGTTGAAGGTCTTGTCCACGACCTTGCCGGACAGGACGTGCTTCAACGTGGTGCGCACGAAGGCGCCACCCTTGCCCGGCTTCACGTGCTGGAACGCGGTGACGGTCCACAGCTGGCCGTCGAGGTTCAGCACCAGGCCGTTCTTGAGGTCGTTGGTGGTGGCCACGGTGGTGGGCTCTCCTGTTGCGTGAGTGGGGGACGACGTCGGCTCGGCCGACGGATCCGATTCCAGGCGTCCGACTTCAGATGACCACGAGCTCCTTCGTGGTCAGGGTGAGGAGCTCCGGGGCGCCTTCGCGCACCACGAGCGTGTCCTCGATGCGGACACCACCCTTCCCGGCCAGGTACACGCCGGGCTCGACGGTGACCGCCATACCGGGCAGAAGTGTACCGTCACCCGCCTTGGACAGCGCTGGAGCCTCGTGGATCTGCAGGCCGACGCCGTGCCCGAGGCCGTGCAGGAACTCGTCGCCGCGCCCGGCCTCCTCGATCACGCCGCGCGCCGCGGCGTCCACGTCCGCGAACGGCGTGCCGACCGCCAGCGCGGCCCGGCCCGCCGCCTGCGAGGCCGCGACCAGTTGGTACAGCTCGCGCTGCCAGTCGGAGACCCGGCCGACGACCAGGGTGCGGGTCATGTCGGAGTGGTAGCCGTCGACCAGCGCGCCGAAGTCGAGCTTGACGAAGTCGCCGTCGCGGACCACGGCCTCGGTGGGCCGGTGGTGCGGCACGGCCGAGTTCGCGCCCGCCGCCACGATCGACTCGAACGACGGCCCGGCCGCGCCGTGGTCGAGCATCCGGCTCTCCAGCTCGCGGGCGATCTCCTTCTCGGTGCGGCCGGCCCGCAGGCCGCCGTGCTCGATGAGGTCGGCCAGCGCCCGGTCGGCCGCCGCGCACGCCATGCGCAGCGCCTCGACCTCGGCGTCGTCCTTGACCAGGCGCAGTCGTTCGACCAGGTCGGACGCGCGCACCAGCTCCGCGCCGGCCGCGGCGTCGGCCAGCGCGTCCAGCCCGTCCACGGTCACGTGCCCGCTCTCGAATCCGACCCGGGCCGAGCCCGCTTTCACGGCGCGCTCCACCAGTGCCACGTCGCACGGCCGGTCGATGACCCGCTCCAGGTCGGGCACCTGCGCGGCGGCCTGGGTGAGGTAGCGGCCGTCGGTGCAGAACACGGAGGCGTCGTCGGAGTCGGCGTGCACCAGCAGTGCCGCGTTCGACCCGGTGAACCCCGTCAGGTAGCGGACGTTGAGCAGGTTCGTCACCAGCAGGGCGTCCAGCTCCCGGTCCCGGAGCGTGGCGCGCAGGGCGGCGCGGCGAGTGGAGTGCGGCATGTCAGCAGCCTAAGGCCGGGTGGTGCGGCGCAGCGTGCCACTCGTTCGGGTGAACCGTGCTGGATCGTGCGACTGTTCGCGTGACGGACGGTGCCGGGCCTGGGACGGGCGTCCGGTCGCGCCTAGGGTGGGCCCATGCGCGCGTGGCTGGTCCGGGGCTTCTGGTTGGGGTTGTTCCACGGCGGGGTGCAGACCGGCACCTCGGCGGTGAGCGTGCACAGCCCCGAGGCGGCCTCGTCCACCCGGTACATCGCGCTGGCGCTGGTCGTGGTCATCGGCCTGCTGTGGGGCGCGCTGGACGCGTGGCGCGGCCTCGAAGGCCGCGGCATGGTGTGGTTCGCCGCCGCGCTGGTGGCCGGGCCGCTGGCCGGCATCGCGGGCGTGGTCGGCCGGTCGCTGGTGGACCAGACCGGCTCGGAAGCGCTCGGCCCGGCGCTGACCGGCGGCGCGGCGTTCACCGCGCTGCTGGTCATGGCGACGGCGGCGGTCGGGATGGGCCTGGGCAACGCCCTGCCCCAACCCCGTGAAGCCGGACCGCGTCAGGCGGCCACCAGCTCCACCTCGAAGCCGTCGACGTTCTCCAAGTAGGCCGCGTAGTGCTCCGGCCCACCCGCGTGCGGATAGGCGTCCGCGAACAGCGGCGACCAGCCGTGCCCGGTCGCCGCGGCGGCCAGCCGGTCCACCTCCGCGCGGCCCGCGACGTGGAACGCCAGGTGGTTCAGGCCCGTGCCGAGCCGGTGGTGGGCGTCCAGCGCGGGTGAGTGCTCGACCACCAGGTAGGTGGGGCCCAGTCGCCAGCTCACGCCCGCGGACCAGCGCTGGTACTCGACCCAGCCCAGCTCGCCGAGCAGCCACCCGATGCTGCGCTCGGCGCGGGCCAGGTCGGGCACCCACAGCTCCACGTGGTGGAGGTGGCCCGCGGTCACCTCGCGGTCACAGCAGGACGCTCCCACCCGACTTCGGCTCGGCCGCGACCGCCGAGTACGCCGCGGCGATGAGCGCCGGGTCCGGGCCCTCCAGCCGACCCGGCTTGGCCAGGCCGTCCAGCACCACGAACCGCAGCACGCCCGACCTTGTCTTCTTGTCCGAGCGCATCCCCTCCAGCAGCTGGCCGAGCGCGTCCGGGTCGTAGCCGGTCGGCAGGCCGAGCGAGGACAGGATCGAGCGGTGGCGGTCGGCGGTGGCGTCGTCCAGCCTGCCCGCGAGGCGCGCCAGCTCGGCGGCGAACACCAGGCCGACGCTGACCGCCGCGCCGTGCCGCCAGCGGTAGCGCTCGCGGCGCTCGATGGCGTGCGCGAGGGTGTGGCCGTAGTTCAGGATCTCGCGCAGGTCCGACTCGCGCAGGTCGGTCGACACCACGTCGGCCTTGACCTGGATCTTGCGCCGCACCAGCTCCTCGATCACGTCGCCGGACGGGTCCAGCGCGGCCCCCGGGTCCGCCTCGATCAGCTCGAGGATGACCGGGTCGGCGATGAAACCGCCCTTGACCACCTCGGCCATGCCCGCCACCAGCTCGTTGCGCGGCAGCGTCTCCAGCGTGGCCAGGTCGACCAGCACGGCGTCCGGCTCGTAGAACGTGCCGACCAGGTTCTTGCCCGCGTCGGTGTTGATGCCGGTCTTGCCGCCGACCGCGGCGTCCACCATGGCCAGCAGCGTGGTGGGCACGTGGACCAGCTTCACCCCGCGCATCCACGTGGAGGCGACGAACCCGGCCAGGTCGGTCACCGCGCCGCCGCCCAGGCCGATCACGGCGTCCGTGCGGCCGAGGCCGATGCGCCCGAACACGTCCCAGCAGTACCCGGCGACCCGCAGGTCCTTGCCGTCCTCGGCGTCGGGCACCTCGACGCGGTGCGCGTCGATCCCGGCCGCCTCCAGCTCGCCGCGGACCGCCTCGGCGGTCTCGGCCAGCGTGGGCGTGTGGACGATCGCCGCCTTGGCCGTGCCCTTCAGGCCCTCGACCAGGTCGCCGAGCAGGCCGCGGCCCACCACCACGTCGTACGGTCGTTCCGCGGCCACGCGGATCCGCACCGGCTCGCCCATCACCACTCCCCTCGTCGGGTCACCATTCGACCACGTCCGCTCCGAGCACCGCGCCGCCCCACACCCCGGCCAGCACGTCGGCCTGGTGCCTGATCGCCCGCCGCGCCTCGCCCTTGACCTTCGACCAGCCCGTGACCTGGAACGTCACCGTGCGGCCGCGGAACTCGTGCCGCCACGCGCCCGTCACCCGGCCGTGCAGCACGAGCGCGCCGGGGCTGCCGACGGGCCGCCACACCCGCTTGGCCACGTCCGGGTCGGCGACCAGGTGACGCGGTCCGAGCAGGTAGGGGTCGCGCGGGAACAGCAGCAGGCCGGCGGGCGGGTCGGGTGCTTCGGCGACGTCCTCGTGCGCCAGCAGCCGCTTGCCCTCGACCCGGACCGGGCGCAGGTCCGGCCAGGCGTCCTGAGGGCCCGCGCCGAGCCACTTCTCCGCGTCGACCTTGGCGAACGGGCCGACCAGGCGGGCGTAATCGAGCAGCAGGGTCGGCTCGCCGGGCTCCTCGACCTCCGGTCTCGCGGTCGGGCGGCGGAAGACGAGCTTCGGGCCCCGGTGCTCCAGCTCGATGCCCGCGAGGAGGGTGGCGAGGCGGAAGACGTTCTCGATGACGTGGTGGGCGTCGCACGTCGGGCAGTACGGGGTGACGGCGTCGGGCAGCAGCGGGCTGATCGCCGCGGACAGCTCGCCCTTGGTGGCCGTCTCGCCGGGGAACTCGCGGTGCAGCAGGTCGACGACCAGGTCGACGTGCGCCAGGTCGGGCACGGGGTGCGCCCCGCACCACGCGGCCAGTTGCCGGGGCGTGCGCGGTCGGAGCTGCCGGCGCAACGCGGGCAGGTCGGCACGGCGGTGCAGGTGCGGCGCCCCGCGCAGGCTCAGCACGCGGGCCAGGTCTTCGGTGCCCTCACGGCGACCCCGCACGCCCAACGCCGCCGCGCCCGTCCCGGGCGGGCTGTCCACCACGCCCAGCGGCAGCACCGCGTCGGGGTCGTCGCCGTGCAGGCCCTGCACCGCGGCGCGGTGCGCCAGGACCCGCGCCCCGGTCAGGTCCACTCAGGTCCCTTGCGCCGGTCCCGTCGGGCGGAGCACCGCGTCGACCACCTGCTCCGGGGTGAGGTCGTCGGTGGTCACCTCGATCGTGGCGACCTCCCGGTACAGCGGCAGGCGCGCGTCCAGCAGGGACTTGAACGTCGCCCGCGGGTTCACGCCCGCCAGCAGCGGCCGTGCGCTGGACATGCCGGTGCGCCGCACGCCCTCGGCCATGCCGACGTTGAGGAAGACCACGGTGTGGCCGACCAGGCGGCCGCGGGTGGTCGCGGACAGCACCGCGCCGCCGCCCAGCGCCAGCACGCCGTCGTGGGTCTTGAGCGCCTCGGCGACCGCTTCCTCCTCCATCGCGCGGAACGCGGGTTCGCCGTCGTCGGTGAAGATGTCGGAGATCGGCTTGCCCGCGGTGGCCACGATGTCGTCGTCGGTGTCGCGGAAGGCGACGCCGAGGCGTTCGGCAAGGATCGTGCCGACCGTCGTCTTGCCCGCTCCCGGCGGGCCGAGCACGACGTAGCGGGGGCTCACAGGCCCTCCCAGCGGGCTTCCAGCGCCTCCAGGTAGGCGGCCACGTTGCGCTTGGTCTCCACGATCGAGTCGCCGCCGAACTTCTCCAGCGCCGCCTCGGCCAGCACCAGCGCCACCACGGACTCCAGCACCACGCCCGCGCGCGGCACCGCGCACACGTCCGACCGCTGGTGGATCGCGACCGCGGGCTCTCCCGTTCGGACGTCCACAGTGGACAACGCGCGGGGGACGGTCGAGATCGGCTTCATGGCCACGCGGGCGCGCAGCGGCTCGCCGTTGGTGATGCCGCCCTCCAGGCCGCCGGCCCGGTTCGAGCGGCGCGTGACGCCCTTGGGGCCGTCGCCCCGGTCGATCTCGTCGTGCGCCTGGCTGCCCCACCGCTCGGCGGTGGTGAAGCCGTCGCCGATCTCCACGCCCTTCATCGCCTGCACGCCCATCAGCGCGCCGGCCAGCCGCGCGTCGAGGCGGCGGTCCCAGTGCACGTGCGAGCCGAGGCCCGGCGGCAGGCCGTAGGCGATGACCTCGATCACGCCGCCGACCGTGTCACCGGCCTCCTTCACCGCCTCGACCTCGGCCACCATCGCCTCCGTGCCGCGCGCGTCGAACGCGCGGACGGGGCTGGCGTCCACCGCGGCCAGGTCACCCGGGCCGGGCACGGCCGCGTCGGCGGGCGTCTTCGCCTTGCCGATGGAGACGACGTGGCTGATCACGTCCACGTCGAAGACCTGCTTGAGGAAGTGGCGGGCGACCGTGCCGAGCGCGGTGCGGGCGGCCGTCTCCCGGGCGCTGGCGCGTTCCAGCACCGGACGGGCCTCGTCGAAGCCGAACTTCTGCATGCCGGGCAGGTCGGCGTGGCCGGGCCGCGGCCTGGTCAGCGCCTCGTTGCGGCCGGTGGGCTTGAGCTCGGACGGGTCGACCGGGTCGGCGGACATCACCTTCTGCCACTTGGGCCACTCGGTGTTCCCGATCCGGACCGCGATCGGGCCGCCCTGCGTGAGCCCGTGGCGGACACCGCCGAGGATCTCGACCTCGTCGGCCTCGAAGCCCATGCGCGGGCTGCGACCGAAGCCGAGCCGGCGGCGCTCCAGTTGAGCGGTCAGGTCGGCAGTGGTGACCTCGACCCCGGCGACCATGCCTTCCAGCACGGCGACGAGGGCCGGTCCATGGGACTCCCCAGCGGTGATCCAGCGCAGCACAGCGACGATCCTTCCACAGTGTGAACGAGGGCCGGACGGCCCGGTGAGAGCGGTTCGGGCGTGTCCCGCCAGGTGGACGCTCAGCCGACGCCGACCGCGCCCCGCAACGCCGCCACCAGGGCGTCCGACGTGATCTCCCAGGACCGCCCGGAGGAATCGCCCAGGTTGAGCCACAGCGGTTCCCCGAGCCGGTCGAACAGCACCGCCAGCTCCACCCCGGTGAACCGGTGCCACCGGGGCGGCCAGTCACCCGGCAGCGCCTTCGGCGAAGCGAACGCGTCGACCACCGGGCCGCGCGTCACGAGGTGGCCGCGCGGTGGGCGGGCGGGATCGGCGGGCAGCACCAGGTCGGCCGCCAACACGGCCGCGAGCAGGTCGTCCCGGTCCAGCTCGCCCTGGTGGGCCAGCCGCAGCACGGCTTCCAGCTCGTTGGCCGGTTCGACGTCGGCCGCCGGCCGGTCGGTGGCGCGCGGCGCGGTGGCACTCGGCTGGGCGGCTCCGGATGAGGCGGGGCTCGGGGATGGGGCCACGTGCGCGGACGGGTTGCCGGCCACGACACCGGATGACGCGGCGAGGTGCGCGGGCGGGGGTGGGCCGGCAGCCACGGCACCGGGTGCAGGGGCTGCGTGCCCAGGCGAACCGGCGACCGCGTTCCCGGTCGGCGCGCGCGAGCCGGCGGGCACGGCCGGAGTCGGCGCGGCCGGAGTCGGCGCGGCGGGTCGGGCGGCCGCGGCCGGAGGCGGTGCTGCCGCAGGCGGTGCGGCGGGTCGGGTGGGCGCGGGCTGACCAGCAGCCGCGGCAGGCGGCCGAGTGGCCCGATGGGCGAGTGGCGGTGGGGTGGGGATCGGGCGGTAGCGGGGGTTGGGGACGTACTGGTCGGTGATCTCGCCGCGACCGTCCACGAGGTACCGGCCGATCACCGACTCGGCCGGGGGGATGGCGGTGGAGACCCGGTGGTTCGGGTCGACCACGTGCAGCCAGGCGTTCGGGGTGGTGCGCGCCCTCGCCCTCATCTCCGGGGTGATCGGTGGTCGGTTCATTTCCGCCTTTCCGCCGTGCGCGGTCGTGGGTTCGTGCCACGATGGCCGCGTTTCTCGACCGACCGATGTAGGGAACCATGACCGACCCGCACCAGTACGTCGAACGCTTCGAACAGCAGCTCCAGGACGCGCAGCGCAAGGCCGACGCGATCCAGGGCGCCTTCCGCGAGTCCCGCGCCGAGGCGCGCAGCCCCGACGGGGCGGTCGTGGTGGCGGTCGCCTCCGGTGGCCGGATCGAGTCGCTCCAGCTCACCCCGAAGGCGATGGACCTCGGCCACACCGCGCTCGGCCGCACGATCGTGGACACGATCCGGCGTGCGCAGGTCGAGGTCGCGCGCAAGGTCGAGGAGTCGGTGCGCCCGCTGCTCGGTGATGGCGAGAGCATGCGCTACCTGCGTGAACAGGTCGAGCAGGGCATCGCGGTGATCGACCCGGTCGCTCCGCCGGCCGCGTCGCCGACGCCGCAGCGCCCGGCGACCCGCGACGACGACGAGTTCGAAGGCGGCACGTTCCTGCGATGAGCGGTTTCGAAACCAGGGCCGACGCGGTCGAGGCGCACGGCAGGCTGCTGTCCGACCAGCTCGCGGCAGACCTCCAGGAAGCCGTCTCCGCGTCGCACACCAAGCTCGGCGCGGACGTGATGGGGCTGATCTGCCAGGTGTACACGTTCGTGTTCGACGACGAGTTGCAGCAGGCGCAGGACCTCGTCGCCAAGCTGCCCGCGGCGGTGGAGACCACCGGCGTCGAGCTCAAGGCGACCGCCGCCACCTACCGCGACGTCGACGGCGGCAACGCCACCGGGTTCGAGGGGATCCACGCGTGACCAACGAGCTGATCGCCAAGCCCCAGAAGGACACCAAGCTCCTGACCGGCGCCGGCCCGTTCGACACGGCCGAGGACCTCGTCCGCGACATCGCGCTGCCGTTCCAGGAGGGCAAGTCGATCGACCCGGTCGCGCTGGGCATCGACTCGGCCGCGATGGCGATGGACGTCGCCGGCGCGGTCGCCGACCCGCTGGGCACGCTCGCGTCCTCGGTGGTCGGCTGGATCATCGAGAACGTCGACTTCGTGCGCAAGCCGTTCGACGACCTGGCGGGCGACCCGGCCGCCATCGAGGCCGCCGCGAACACGTGGACCAACATCGGCGCGCGGCTCAAGGAGGTCCAGGAGGCGCAGCAGGCCGACCTGACCAAGCTCGCCGGGTGGACCGGGCCCGCCGCCGACGCCTACAAGCAGCGCGCGGGTGACCTGATCACCGGCCTGGCGAACTCGGCCGAGGCCGCCGAGTCGGCCGCGAACAAGATCAAGGTCGCGGCGGCGCTGGTCGCGGCGACCCGCACGCTGATCCGCGACCTGCTCGCCGACCTCGCGGGCACCCTGATCGCCTGGGGCATCCCGGCCGCGGCCGCCGCGGTGCCGTCCGCGGGCGCCTCGATCGCGGCGTTCATCACCCGGGCGATCACCAAGGCCGTGCAGATCGGCGGCAAGATCGCCCAGTTCCTGAAGAAGCTGTTCGGCGCGCTGGACAAGCTCTCCGCGCTGGCCAAGCGCGCGGGCAGCGCCATGCGCAAGCAGTCCGACGACCTGGCCGCGCTCGCGCGACAGGCGCCCAACACCCCGCACGGCAACCAGACCGCCGCCGACCTGCTGCACCGCTCCACCACGCGGGCGTCCCGGGCGGACGGCCTGGACTCGGCGGGCGACCGCCTCGCCGACACCGCCGCGCGCGGGCGCGACGGCCTCGACAACCTCACCCGCCGGGCCGACGACTGGGCCGCGAGCACCAACCAGCGCGTGGGCGACTGGGCCGACCGCGTCAAGCAGGGCGGTCCGGCGCGCCGGCAGAAGGTCGAGGACCTGTACGCCAGGCTCGGCCAACCTCCGCTGAGCACGCGCAGCGCCGACATGCCCGATCCCGGCAACGCCGTGCAGCGCGCCGGTGACCGCGTGGACAGCCGCACCGGCGGCGGCATCCTCGACGGCCAGAACTGGGTCCGGGCCGTCGCCAGCCGCGACATCGGCCACCTCATGCCCACGCCCGGCGACCTCGTGGCCCCCGTGAAGGAGGGCGCGAAGGAGCTGAACAAGCAGTTCCTCGCCGACGACGACCAGAAGTGGGACGAGCATGACCGCCCGCAGTGAGCGCTCCCGCCGCCTCCGCGCCCTCGGCCTGTTCCTGATCGGGGCCTACTGCGCCTTCTTCAGCTTCGTCGTGTTCAGCGTCGGCCGGGAGAGCGAGCCGTACTCGGGCGACGGGACGCGGGAGGTCGACGGGCGTGCCCAGGACGTCACGTGCTCGCGCAACTGGCTCGTCCTCGGCGCCACCTGGTCGTGCGAAGCGACCGTGGTCACCCCCGACGGCGGTCGCCACCGGTTCGCCAGCTTCGCCAACAGCCTGTCCCCCGCGGACGAGGGCGTCGAGATGACCGCCAACCGGACGCGCAGCGGCAAGAAGGCCACCACCTTCCACCGCACGAACGGGCCCACGGTGAACACGCTCGGGATGGTGGTCGGCGGGTTCGGCGGCATCGGCCTGGCGATCATCGGGCCGATCGTCGTGCTGGCGCGCAAGCGGCAGGACGCGGCCTCACCCGGCTGACACCGCGACCAGCCAGGTCGCCGCCAGCAGCCCCGGGCCGTGCGGTAAGCCGTCACCTCGCCACCACACGCCCAGCACGAGCGTCACCGCGCTAGCCAGCACGGCGGCCAGCGGCAAGGCCGCCCAGGAGACCGAAGCCAGCACCGCGCCCAGCGGACCGGCCAGCTTCACGTCTCCCCCGCCCATCGCCGACGGCGCCAGCAGCCGGACCAGCAGGTGGAAGCCGCCGAACACGACGCAACCCGCCAACGCCCGCCACAGGTCCGCGCCGCACAGCCACAACGTGACGCCGACCGCCGGGTACGCGGGCAGCGTCAACGCGTCCGGCAGGCGGCGGTGACGCAGGTCGGTCACGGTCAGCAGCACGCCGAGCCACCCCAGCAGCAGCGGCACGGGCAGCCACGGCGGTGGGGCCAGCGCCCAGGCGACGAACCACAACACGGCCGTCGGCGCGGCGCACCACAGCCAGCACACGTCCGCCCCGCGCGGGAGGCGGCGCAACAACCCGGCGCCCGCGGCGCCGGCCAGGAATCCCGAGATGACCATGGGACCAGCGTCGTCGCGGGAATCCCCTGACGGCAAGGAGGAGTGCGGATGAATGGTCCATTCACCCGCACTCGTCCCGAGCGGAACGCTCAGCGCTGCCAGGAGAACAGCGCGTCACCCGCCGACACCGGACCACCGGCCTGGTCCAGCAGCACCTCCGGCGCGGCGTCCAACGCGATCACCGGGCAGATCGGCGCGTAACCCGCCGCCTCCACCTCGGCCGGGTCCCACGTCACCACGGGCTGCCCCGCGCGCACCGCCTCGCCCTTGACCACGTGCAGCGTGAAGCCCTCGCCCTTGCGCTTCACCGTGTCGATCCCGAGGTGCACCAACACCGCCGCGCCCTCCGAAGTGGCCACGACGAACGCGTGCGGGTGCAGCGTCACCACGGTCCCGTCCACGGGGGACACGACCTCCGCCCGGCCCCGGTCCGGCTCCACCGCCACGCCCGGACCCACCATGGCCTGCGCGAACACCGGGTCCGGCACCTCGGTCAGCGGCACCACGCGACCGCTGACCGGGCTGGCCACGCGCAGCGTCACAGGAGGTCCTCGATCTCGCTGGCGATCGTGTCGGCCTCGGGCCCCACGACCACCTGCACGACGTTGCCCGAACGCATCACACCGTGCGCGCCCAGGCCCTTCAACGCCTTCTCGTCCACCAGGGAACCGTCTTCCAGCTCACAGCGCAGGCGCGTGATGCACGGCTCGATCTCCACGATGTTGTCCGCGCCGCCGAGCGCCGCGAGGATCCGCTCCGCCTTGTCGTCCGCCACTTCAAGTCCTCTCTCGACACCTGGCCCGAGGGTGCCACCGCTCGGGCACGGTCCCGTAACGGCGGTTGACACCCGGTCGGCGCGCGGAGCATCCTCCCCGCACCAACTGGTCTAGACCGGAAAGTACCAATCCCGGTGTGGACGCGCGAGCACCGGGGAGGTGTCATGAGCCGCAACGAGATCGTCGACGGGCCCAAGCCCAAGCACGCCCAGCTCCGCGACATCCTGCGGCGCATGGCGGAGCAGGAGCTCCCGCCCGGCTCGCCGATCCCGTCCGAGCGCGACCTCGCCCAGCAGTACGGTGTGTCCCGCATCACAGTACGCGCCGCCGTGGGCCAGCTCGTCGCCGAGGGCCTGCTGACCAGGGCGAAGGGCCGGGGCACGTTCACCGCCCGGCGGCGCATGGACGTCCAGCTGTACCTGGAGTCGTTCACCGACGACATGCGCCGGCGCGGCCTCACCCCCGCGACCGAGGTGCTGGCCTGCGCCGAGGAGGCCCCGTCGCCCGAGGCGACCGCCGCGCTCGGCCTGCTGCCGCACGAACCGGCGTGCCGACTCGTCCGCGTGCGCCTGGCCGACGGCGTGCCGCTGGCCGTGGAACGGGGTTGGTACAACCCGCGGGTCGTGCCCGACCTCGACCGGCACGACCTCACCAGCTCGCTCTACACGCTCCTCGCCGACACCTACGGGGTCCAGCTCGACCACGCCGCGCAGACGGTGTGGGCCGAGGCGGCCGACCCCGAGACCGCGAAGCTGCTGGGCATCCGCCCCGGCGGCTCGCTGCTCGTCTTCCGCCGGGTCTCCAGCTCACGAGGCAGGCCCGTCGAGGACATGACGTCCTGGTACCGGGGCGATCTCTACCAGGTGACCATGCAATTGGACCGGACCGTCCCGGAATCCGGCCCGCACCACTCCGCCAAGGGAGGTACCCCATGAGCGCCAGCGCCCCACAGGCGACCGGCGGTCGTGAGATCAAGGGACTGGCCGGTCTCCAGCGCTTCGGTCGCAGCCTCATGCTGCCGATCGCCGCGCTGCCCGTAGCCGCGCTCCTGCTTCGACTCGGCCAGGACGACATCCTCGGCAAGGACTGGCTGGGCTGGAACGCGGTGGCCGGCGTCATCGGCGGGGCGGGCAACGCCCTGTTCGCCAACCTGCCGCTGCTGTTCGCCGTCGGTGTGGCGATCGGCTTCGCCCGGCGCGGTGACGGTTCCACCGCGCTGGCCGCCGTGGTCGGCTTCGTGGTGACCGAGGCCGTGTTCAAGGCGATGTCGCCGCTCGTGCTGCCGCTGCCGGACGACGCGGCGGCGGACGCCAAGCAGGAGTTGATCAACTACTCGGTGCTGACCGGCATCGTGGTCGGCTTGATCACCGCGGTGCTGTGGCAGAAGTACCACCGCATCAAGCTGCCCGCCTACCTGGCGTTCTTCGGCGGCCGGCGGTTCGTGCCGATCCTGGTCGCGGGCGTGATGATCCCGGTCGCGGTCGTCATGGGGCTGGTCTACCCGTGGTTCGACGCCGGTCTGACCTCGGTCGGCGAGGCGATCTCCGGCAGCACGATCATCGGCGCGGGCATCTACGGCACCATCAACCGGCTGCTGCTCCCGTTGGGCCTGCACCACATCCCGAACACGTTCATGTGGCAGGTCTTCGGCGAGTACGAGGGCAAGACCGGCGACATCCAGCGGTTCTTCGCCGGCGACCCGTCCGCGGGCACGTTCATGACCGGCTTCTTCCCGATCTTCATGTTCGCGCTCCCGGCGGCGGCGCTGGCCATCGTGCACACCGCGCGGCCGACGCAGAAGAAGGTCATCGCGGGCATCATGGGCTCGGCGGCGCTCACCTCGTTCATCACGGGTGTGACCGAGCCGCTGGAGTTCGCGTTCATGTTCGTGGCGTGGCCGCTGTACGTGATCCACGCGGTGCTCACCGGCACGGCGCTGGCCATCAGCAACGCGTTGGGCATCCACAGCGGGTTCGGGTTCTCCGCGGGCGCCATCGACTACGCGCTGAACTTCAACATCTCGACCAAGCCCCTGCTGATCCTGGTGCTGGGCGTGATCTACGCGGCCATCTACTACTTCCTGTTCCGCTTCGTCATCACGAAGTGGAACCTGAGGACGCCGGGCCGCAGCGAGGACGAGGACCCGGAAGCCGACCCGAGCGTCGTCGAGGGCGGGACGACCGCCACGACCGCGAGGTCGGCCAAGCGCGACCAGGAAGGCCGGCCGGACGCCACCGCGTCCTGAACCGGCGGAAGAGAAGCCAAGGAGAGGACGGGTCATGCCTGAGCGACGGGTCACCGTGGCGAGCAAGGTCGGACTGCACGCGCGCCCTGCCGCACTGCTGGCGAAGGCGGCCGCAGGTCAGCCGGTGAAGGTCACCATCCGCAAGGACGACGGCCAACCGGTCGAGGCGGCGAGCGTGCTCGGTCTGATGACGCTCGGCGCGATGCACGGCGACGAGGTCGTGCTGGCCGCGGACGGCGACGGCGCGGACGCCGCTCTCGAGGCCATCGCGCAGATCATCGCCACCGACCACGACGAGGGCTGAGCTGCCTGACGCACGACCGGCCGGGCCCTGCTCGCACTGTCCGCGAGCAGGGCCCGGCCGCGTTCTGAGCGTTGAATTCGGGTGTTCTGAACGTAGGACACACGCGTTCTGGACGTAGGACTCTCGCGTTCTGGGGGTAGGACACGCGGGTGGGAGGATGTGGGGGTGGGGGCGGTGGTGGTGATCACGGGGGCGATGGCGGCCGGGAAGTCGACGGTGGCGCAACTGCTGGCGGAGAGGTTGCCCAGGGCGGTGCACGTGCGCGGTGACGTGTTCCGGCGGATGGTGGTGTCCGGGCGGGTGGACATGCGGCCCGGTGACGAAGAGGCCGAGGCCCAGTTGCGGCTGCGCTACCGGCTGTCGGCGATGGTGGCCGACGAGTACGCCGCGCACGGGTGGACCGCCGTCGTGCAGGACGTCATCCTCGGCGACCACCTCGCCTCCTACGTCGACGCCGTGCGCACCCGGCCCCGGTACGTCGTCGTGCTCGCGCCGTCGCCCGACGCGCTGCGCGCCCGCGAGGAGCGGCGCGCGAAGACCGGGTACGGCGACGCGTACACCGTCGAAGACCTCGACCGCGGGCTGCGCGAGGGCACGCCGCGCCTCGGGCTGTGGCTCGACACCACCGACCAGACCCCCGACGAGACCGTGCGCGAGGTCCTGGACCGCATCGAGGACGCCCGCGTCGACTGACGGCTAGATCGGCAGCGGCAGGAGGTCGTCGGTGGCGGTGCGCAGGGCGTCGCGCATCGCCTCGCGCGGGGCGGGCAGGCCGGTGAACTGCTCGGACTGGCCGAACGCCTGGTGCAGCAGCATGTCCAGGCCGGTGGCCAGGGTGCGGCCCCGCTTCGCCACGGCGTCGGCCAGCGGCGTCGGCCACGGGTGGTAGATGACGTCCAGCACGCACGGTGCTTCGGCCAGCGCCGCGGCGATCGGCGCGGTGGCGTCCGGGGGCACGGTGCTGACCAGGACGTCCGACGACGACGCCAGCGCGGCGAAGTCCGCGGTGTCCCAGGTCACCACGTCGAGGGCCAGGCCCAGGCGGGACGCGCACGACTCGGCCTCCGCGGCACGGCTCGCGGAGCGGACGACGAGCGACGCGGTGCGGACACCGACCGAAGCGAGGGCCACCAGGGCGGCGGTGGCCGTGCCACCGGCACCCAACAGCACGGCACGGGTGCCGGACGTGAAGCCGCACGACGCGCGCAGCGCGCCCAGGACGCCGTCCACGTCGGTGTTGTCCGCACGCCACCCGCCGTCGACCGGCACCAGGGTGTTCGCGGCACCCACCTGAACGGCCCGGGGCGTCGCGGCGGTGGCGACCGCCAGCGCGGCCCGCTTGTTCGGCATGGTCACCGACAGGCCCGCCCACGCCAGGTCCAGGCCCGCCACCAGGGACGGCACCTCGTCGGCCACGCACTCGACCCGCGTGTACTCCCAGTCGGACAGGCCCAGGGCCGCGAACGCGGCGTTGTGCAGCACCGGTGACAACGAGTGGGCCACCGGCGAGCCGATGACCGCCGCACGGCGGGCCACGGTCAGAAGACGCCTTCCGCGCGAGCCTTGTCCACCGCGACCTGGTGCTCCTCGTAGGTGTTCGTGAAGCAGGACTTGCCGTCCTTCTGGCACTTCACGAAGTACATCCACGGCCCGTCCTCGGGCGTGATCGCGGCGGTGATCGCCTTCTGGCCGGGCGAGCCGATCGGCGTCGGCGGCAACCCGTGCACCTTGTAGGTGTTGTACGGGCCGGACTTCTCGCGGTCCTCGTCGCTGGTGGTGATGTGCGGTCGGTCCAGCTTGTAGTTGACCGTGGAGTCCAGCTCCAGCCGCTGCGGCTTGGCCAACCGGCTGTAGATCACCCGCGAGATCTTGCCGAAGTCGTCGGTGATGCCTTCCTTCTCGATCAGGGAGGCGATGACCAGCACCTCGTACGGCCGGAAACCGGTCTTGCCGGAGCCGTTGGGGATGCCGTAGCCCTGCAACCGGGACAGCGACGTGGCGATCACGCCCTTGAGCAGCTCGGTGGCGTTCGCACCCGGCTTGACGTGGTACAGGCCCGGCACGATGAGCCCTTCGAGCCGGTTCTCCTTCGGCGCGGCGGCGACGTCGGGCAGCGCCCAGTCGGGCAGGCCGAGCGCGGCCGGGTCGGCGCCGTCGGCCGCCTCGCGCAGTTGCGCCGGGGTCACGCACTGCTTGACGCCGTCGAGCTCCACGCAGGACGCGTCGGACAGCTTCGACAGAATGCCCTTGGTGACGCTGCCGTCCTGCGCGGTGAGGTCGTGCAGCACGTTGCCGCCCCTGACCTCCAGCGGCACGATCTTGGACGCCTTGTCGACCATCCGCGCGACCGCGGCCTGGCCGGACATCTTCGTCTTCATCAGGTAGAACCCGGGCTGGATCGCGGTGACCCGCGAGTCGTTCGCGCCCGCCTCGGTGAACGCCCGCGCGCTGGCCACCACGCCCTGCTCCTTGAGCGTGGTCGCGATCGTGGTGACCAGGTCGCCGTCCTTGACCTCGACCACCACGTCGGCCTCACCCGCCCCGGCGAAGTCGTCGTACGACCCGATGCCGCTCAACGTGCGGTAGCCGTAGTAGGCGCCGACGCCGCCGCCGGTCAGCACCAGCGCCACGACGACCCACAGGATCGTCCGCTTGCGCCTGCGCTTGGCACGGCGGGCCGCGGCGTCGCTCCTGCCGCGTGCCACCCGCTCGTCGTGGCGGGTGTCGGGATCGGTGAACAACCCGAGGTCGTCGTTCACGAGCCGTCCTTAGCTCCGGGGGCCCGCTCCGCAGCGGATCGAGCCACTTGTCGCGCCCGTGCGTCCAGCCAGGACTGCAGGATCTCGACCGCGGCAGCCTGGTCGACCACGGCGCGCTGCTTCTTGCCGCGCACCCCCCGTTCGGCGAGCACCCGGCTCGCCGTCACGGTGGTCAGCCGCTCGTCGGTGAGCCGCACCGGAACCGGGGCGACGCGCTCGGCCAACGCCGCAGCGTACGCCGTGGCGTTCTCCGCCGCCGGCCCGTGCTTGCCCGCCAGCGTGCGGGGCAGCCCGACCACGACCTCGACCACGTCGTGCTCGGCGACCAGGCCGGCCAGGTCCCGCAGGTCCCGCCCGGTCTTCACGTCACGCGCCAGGGTAACCAGCGGCGTCGCGAGGAACGCGCCCGGATCGCTCAACGCCACCCCGACGCGCACCGCGCCGACGTCGACGCCCAGCCTCCGGCCGAGGCCGGGGTCGTCGACGCCGGGGCGGTCAGCGCTGCTCAAGGGCGCGGTCCACCTCGGTGCGCAGGGCGGCGATGGCGTCGCCGACACCCGCCGGGTTCGTGCCGCCACCCTGGGCGAGGTCGGGCTTGCCGCCGCCGCGACCGCCGACGGCCGGGGCGAAGGCGGGCACCAGCTTGCCGGCGGCCAGCCCCAGGTCGCGGGCGGCGGACGTGGTGGCCACCACGAAGCTGACCTTGTCGCCGTCGGGGGCGAACAGGCCGACCACGCCCGGCTTGTCGCCGAGCCGGTTGCGCACCTCGCCGGCGATGGTCCGCACGTCGCCGCCCGACGTGCCCTCCGGCAACCGGAGGGCGACCAGGGACACACCGCGCACGTCGAGGGCCTGCTCGGCCAGCGACCCGGCGTTGGCGACGAGCTGGGCGGCCTTGACCTTCTCCAGCTCCTTCTCGGCCACCCGCAGCCGCTCCACCAGGGCCTCGACCCGGGCGGGCACCTCGGCGTCGGGCACCTTGAGCAGGGCGGCGACGTTCTGCACCAGGGCCCGCTCCTGGGCCAGGTACTTGAAGGCCTCGATGCCGACGTAGGCCTCCAGGCGGCGCACGCCCGAGCCCACGGACGACTCGCCGATCACCGTGATGGGGCCGATCTGGGACGAGTGCTCGACGTGCGTGCCACCGCACAGCTCGCGCGACCACGGCCCGCCGATCTCGACCACGCGCACGGTCTCGTCGTAGGTCTCGCCGAACAGGGCCACGGCGCCCATCTCCTGGGCGCCACCCATGTCGGTGTAGACCACGCGCACCGGCAGGTCCTTGCGGACCGCCAGGTTGGAGACCTCTTCGATCTCGCTGCGGGCCTCGTCGGACAGACCACCCGTCCAGGCGAAGTCCAGCCGCAGGTAGCCCGGCTTGTTGTACGAGCCGCTCTGCAGGGCCGACGGGCCGAGCACCTGACGCAGGGCGGCGTGCACGACGTGCGTGCCCGAGTGGCCCTGGCGGGCGCCGACGCGCCACTCCGGGTCGACGCGGGCCTCGACCTGCTCGCCCTCGGCGATCTCGCCGCTGAGCACGCGCACCTGGTGCACCCACAGCTTGCGGGCCACCTTCTGCACGTCCACGACCTCGAGCTCGGCGTTGGCCGTGACGATCGTGCCGGCGTCGCTCTCCTGGCCGCCGGACTCGGCGTACAGCGGGGTGCGGTCGAGCACGACCTCGACGATGTCGCCCTCGCGAGCCGACCTCACCCGCTTGCCGCCGCTGACGATGCCGCGCAGGGTGGCCTCGCTGGCGAGCTCGGTGTAGCCGGTGAACTCGGTGGCGCCGAGCTCCAGCAGCTCCCGGTACACGGTCTGGTCGCCGTGGCCGGTCTTCTTGCCGGCGGCGTCGGCCTTGGCGCGGGCGCGCTGCTCGGCCATCAGCTTGCGGAACCCGTCCTCGTCCACGGTGAGGCCGGCCTCGGCGGCCATCTCCAGGGTGAGGTCGAACGGGAAGCCGTAGGTGTCGTGCAGCTGGAAGGCCTTGTCACCCGGCAGGGTGGCGCGGCCGTCGGCCTTGACCTGCCCGGCGGCGGTCTCGAAGATCCGCGACCCGGCGTCCAGCGTCCGCAGGAAGGTGTCCTCCTCGGCCTTGAGCACCTGGGCGATCCGGTCGAAGCCCTTGACCAGGTCCGGGTAGGCCGGGCCCATGGCGTCGCGGACGACCTCGGCGAACTGCACCAGCACCGGCTCGGTCACGCCGAGCAGGCGGGCCGAGCGGACGATCCGGCGCAGCAGGCGGCGCAGCACGTAGCCGCGGGCCTCGTTGCCCGGCGTGACGCCGTCGCCGACGATCAGCACGCCGCTGCGGGCGTGGTCGGCGATGACGCGGAAGCGGACGTCGTCGGTCGGGTTGTCGCCGTACTTGCGGCCGGACAGCTCCTCGGCCTTGGCGATCACCGGGCGGACCAGGTCGGTCTCGTAGACGTTGTCCACGTCCTGGAGCAGCACGGCCACCCGCTCGACGCCCATGCCGGTGTCGATGTTCTTGGCGGGCAGGTCCCCGACGATCGGGAACTCCTCCTTGGTGCCGCCCTCGCCGCGGATGTTCTGCATGAAGACGAGGTTCCAGATCTCCAGGTACCGGTTCTCGTCGGCGACGGGGCCGCCCTCGGCGCCGTACTCGGGGCCCCGGTCGTAGTAGATCTCCGAGCACGGGCCGCACGGGCCGGGCACGCCCATCGACCAGAAGTTGTCGGCCATGCCGCGCCGCTGGATGCGCTCCAGCGGGAGGCCGGCGACCTTCTGCCACAGCTCGATGGCCTCGTCGTCGTCCAGGTAGACGGTCACCCACAGGCGCTCGGGGTCGAAGCCGTAGCCGCCCTCGTCCTGGGACTTGGTGATCAGCTCCCAGGCGAAGCGGATGGCGTCTTCCTTGAAGTAGTCGCCGAACGAGAAGTTGCCGGCCATCTGGAAGAACGTGTTGTGCCGGGCGGTCTTGCCCACCTCGTCGATGTCGCCGGTGCGCACGACCTTCTGGATGCTCGTGGCGCGCGGGTGCGGCGGCGGGGCCTCGCCCAGGAAGTACGGCTTGAACGGCACCATGCCGGCGTTGACGAACAGCAGGTTCGGGTCGTCGAGGATGAGGGAGGCGCTGGGCACGTACTTGTGGCCGGCGTTCTCGAAGTGCTCGCGGAAGCGCTTGATGATCTCGTGGGTCTGCACGGGTCTCGTCCTTCGGGAGTGTGGAAGATCGCGTCGGCGGAGACGACGATCGGGTCAGGGCGTGGCGAGGCGAACGAACGGCCTACCTGGCGTCGTTCGCCCTGCGCGCTCGCCGACCCGGCGTGAAGCCCGTCTGACGTTCCACGGTGTCCTGCAACTCCTGTTCGCGCTCCGACATTCCCGCGCGCACCTCGGCGCCGAACGAGCCGATCGCGCCCGCGAGCTCGCGCAGGCCCTGGCCGACGTTCTCGCCGATGCCCGCGGGCGTGGCGGCGTGCGCGGCCTGGCCCGCCTTGCGGGTGGCGAACACGCCCGCGGCGATGCCGAGCCCGAACCAGAACAGCCGCCTCATCGCCTGCCCCTGCGTCGAATGTGCTTGCTGGGAGCCTCCTTGGCCGCGCGCCGGGCGCGGATGGCCTTGCTGACGCCGTAGGACAGCGCCGCGGCCTTGACCAGCGGGCCGCCCAGGGTCGCGGTGAACAGCGAGGTGAGCGCGGAGACGTTGCCGGTGACCGCGCGGGCGTTGGCGGTGATCCCGTCCACCCGCTCCAGCTGCGTGTTCACGTGCGTGATCGTCGTGTTCGCGCCGGTGAAGAGCGGGTCGCTGTTCTGGTGCGCCTTGCGGATGGCGATCGTGGCCTCGTCCAGCGTCCGCCCCAACTTGATCAACGGGATCGCCAGCAGGAGCACAAGCAGCACGAACGCGCCGGCGGCGACCAGCGCGGCGATCTGCCCTGGCGACACGGATCCTCCTGGGGGATGGCAAGGCTCAAGGTGGTGGCCAAGGTTACCGCGAGCCGGTCGGGGCCTCCGAACGAGATCAGGGCAGGGCCGTGCCACGTGGTGGGACGGGGCCCAAGACCCCCCATTTGGCCGTCGATTCGATCGTGGGCGCGACGGCTAGCGTGGGCACGCGAGTGATCGTCACACCACGGATGGTCACGGAGGGCTTGACACCCACCACGCCGACTAGATGAGGTAAGGCTAACCTTATTCGATGGCCGGAGGTGCCGTGTTCGCCGTCAGTCCCTCCGGCCGGCCGGTACCACCGGGCGACCCCGCCGACGTGCTGGCCCACGCCCGCCGGGTGCTCGGCGACCTGCCCGAGCACGGCATCGGCGCGGACGCCGCGCTGGCCCGCGTCACGACCGTGCTCGCCACCGGCGGCGTCGACCTGACCAGCCCGTTCGCCGTCGCGCACCTGCAACCGCCGCCGCTGGCCGTCGCCGTCACGGCGGACGCGCTGGCCAGCGCGGGCAACGCCTCGCTGGACACCTACGACTCCGGCCCGGCCGCGCTCGCCGTGGAGCGGTGGGTGGTGGCGGCCCTGGCCCGGCTGGCCGGGTTCGGCGCGGACGCCGACGGCGTGTTCACCCCCGGAGGCACGCTGTCCAACCTCACCGCGCTGCTGCTGGCCCGGGACGCGGCGGCGGCCCGGCTCGGCGTGGACGTCCGGTCCGACGGGGTGGCCGCGTTACCCGATCCGGTGGTCTTCTGCTCCGAGCTGGCGCACTTCTCCGTAGCGCGCGCGTGCGCGGCGCTGGGCATCGGCGAGCACGCGGTGCGCACGGTGTCGGTGGACTCCCACCGCCGGATGCGGCCGGACGCGCTGGCCGCGATGCTGCGGGCGGGCGGCACGCCGGTGGCCGTCGTGGCGACCGCGGGCACCACGGACTTCGGCTCGGTGGACCCCCTGCCCGAGCTGGCCGAGCTGGCCCGCGCGCACGGCACGTGGCTGCACGTGGACGCCGCCTACGGCTTCGGCGCGGTGTTCTCGACCAAGCTGGCCGGGCTGGTGGACGGGCTGGCGCTGGCCGACTCGGTGACCGCGGACCTGCACAAGATCGGCTGGCAGCCGGCCGCGGCGAGCGTGCTGCTGGTGCGCTCGGCGGCGTTGTTCGAGCCGCTGGAGCGGTCGGTGGCCTACCTCAACCCCGAGGACGACCGGGCCGAGGGCTACGACGGCACGCTGGGCCGGTCGTTGCAGACCACGCGCCGGCCGGACGCGGTGAAGGTGGCCGCGACGCTGCTCGCGCTGGGCCGCGCCGGGCTGGGCGCGCTGGTGGACCGGTGCCACGAGCTGGCCGGGCACGCGGCCGCGCTGATCGCCGCCGACCCGTCGTTCGAGCTGGTCGGCGGGGCGACGCTGACCACGGTGGTGTTCCGCTACCGCACGGCCGACCGGTCGCTGGCCGACGAGGTGAACGCGCGCCTGCGCCGGGCGCTGCTGCGCGCGGGCGCGGCGCTGGTCGGCCGCACCGAGGTGGACAAGGCGACGTGCCTGAAGTTGACCCTGCTCAACCCGGACGCCCGGGAGTCGGACCTGGTCGCGCTGCTGGCCCTGGTCCGCGAAGCCGGTTCCGCCGCCGAACGACTGCTGGAAGGAGCGGCATGACACCCGATCCGCTGGAAGGCGACCCGCGGTCGACCTCGGAGCACGCGCACCTGGAGGCGTTGCTGCGCTGCTGGGTGCGGGAGCGGACCGTGCCGGTGACCCCGGGCGGACGGGTGCGGGTCGACGTGCTCGGGCTGCCGCTGGAGGCGGAGGTGCGCTACGCCTCCCCCACCGGGCGGCACCGGTTCGGGCCCGTGACGCTGGCGGGCCGGCCGGCCGATCCCGTGGTGGCGGTGGCGCTCGTCGCGGCCGAGCTGGGCGGCGAGGTCGCCGACCTGGTCGAGCGCACGGCCGAGTCGGTGCGACGGGTCACCGAGTACGTGTCCTACCGGCGTCGTGTGCCGGTGGGGCCCGCGGACCGGTTCCTCGACAGCGAGCAGCGGTTGATGCTCGGGCACCTGCACCACCCCGCGCCCAAGAGCCGCGACGGCCTGTCCGACGCCGACGACGCCCGGTACGCGCCGGAGCTGCGCGGGTCGTTCCCGCTGTTCTGGTTCTCGGCGGCCGAGCAGGTCGTGTCGCACGGCTCGGTGGCCGGGCCGGACGCGGTGACGCTGATGTCGACGCTGGCCGGGCGCAGCCCCGAGCCGGGCCGGGTGCTGGTGCCCGCGCACCCGTGGCAGGCGCACGACCTGCTGGGCAGGCCGCGGATCGCGTCGCTGGTCTCGCGCGGGCTGCTGGAGCCGCTGGGCCAGTTCGGGCCGGCGTGGTCGCCGACGTCGAGCCTGCGCACGGTGTACCGGACCGGTGCGCCGGTGATGCTGAAGCTGTCGCTGGGCCTGCGGATCACGAACTCGCGGCGCGAGTCGACGTCGACCGAGCTGCGCCGGGGCCCGGAGGTCCACCGGCTGCTGGAGTCCGGCTACGCGACGGGCACGGAGAAGGCGCACCCGGAGTTCGACGTGGTGCGCGACCCGGCGTGGCTCGCGGTGGACGAGGGCGGCGAGGTCACCGGGCTGGACGTGGCCGTGCGGGCGACACCGGAGGGCATCGGCGACTCGCGCTGCCTGGCCGGCATGGTCGCGCCGCGGCCGGGCATCGGGCGCTCGCTGCTCGGCGAGCTGGTGCTGCGGCTCGACGCGGCCGAGTGGGTGGCCGACTACACCGACCGCGTGCTGGTGCCGATGCTGCGGCTGTACGCGGAGACCGGCATCGGGCTGGAGGCCCACCAGCAGAACACGCTGGTGCGGCTGGACCCGGCGGGCCGGGTGGTCGGCGGCCGCTACCGGGACAACCAGGGCTACTACCTCGCGGCCTCGCACCTGCCGCGGGTGCTGGAGCGGCTGGGCGCCGAGGAGTCGACGCTGGCCGTGGCCGACGACGCGATCGTGGACGACCGGCTCACCTACTACCTGCTGCGCAACCAGGCGTTTGCGGTGATCGGCTGCATCGGCGTGGAAGGGCTGGCCGACGAACGCGACCTGCTGGGCGTGATGGCGTCACGGCTGGAGGCGGCGCTGCCCTCGCTGGCCGAGGCCGGCCCGGACGGCGACCGGCTGGCACGCCGGTGGCTGGAGGCGGACGTGCTGCCGTGCAAGGCGAACCTGCTGACCCGGTTGGCGGGCATCGACGAGGTGCTGGCCCCGGTGGACGCGCAGTCGGTGTACTTCGACGCGCCCAACCCGTTGCGGGAGGGCAGGTGCGCCCGGTGACCCACCTCGACGCCTACCGGCGGGCCGACGACCTGTCGGGCGTGCCCGGTCCCCCGCTGCCGGTGCTGACCGACGGCTGGCACGCCCGCGCGGCCGATCCCGACACCCGTGACCTCGACCTGGTGCACCGCTGGATGCAGGCGCCGCACGTGGTCGCGTTCTGGCACCAGGCGTGGCCGCGCGAACGCTGGGAGGAGGAGCTGCGCCGGCAGCGGTCCGGGCGGCACTCGTTGCCCGTGCTGGTCAGCCGGGGCGACGGCGACCCGGTGATCTACCTGGAGGTGTACCGGGCGGCGCGGGACGTGGTCGCGCGCGTCTACCCGGCCCGGCCGCACGACCTCGGGCTGCACGTCGCCGTCGGCGAGCTGGCCATGACCGACCAGGGGCTGGTGCGCCGGCTGCTGCCGGTGGTGACGGAGGCGCTGTTCGACGCCGACCCCCGGTGCACGCGGGTGCTGCTGGAACCGGACGTGCGCAACCGGCGGGCGATCGCGTCGTTCACCGCGGGCGGGTTCGCGCCGGTGGGCGAGGTGTTGTTGCCGGACAAGGTGGCCCTGCTGATGGTGCGCTCCCGATGACCACCGCGGACGTGGTGGCGATCGGGTGCGGCCCGTTCAACCTCGGCCTGGCCGCGCTCGCGTCCACGGTGGAGGACCTGCGCGTGGTGGTGCTGGAGGCGCGGCCGGAGCTGCGCTGGCACAGCGGGGTGATGTTCGGCGACGCGGTCCTCCAGGTGAGCTTCCTGGCCGACCTGGTGACGCTGGTCGACCCCACGCACCCGATGTCGTTCCTGGCCTACCTGCGTGACGCGGACCGGCTGTACCCGTTCTACGTGCGGGAGAGGTTCCACCCGACCCGGCGCGAGTACGAGGACTACCTGAGGTGGGCCGCGTCCCGGCTGCCGGTGCGCTTCTCGCACGCCGTGACGTCCGTGCGGTGGGAGGGCGACCGGTTCGCCGTGTCCGGCCCGGGGTTCTCGGTGGGCGCGCGGCACCTCGTGCTCGGGGTCGGCACCACGCCGTCCGTGCCGCCCGCGTTGACGGGCCTGGGCGACCGGTTGGTGCACAGCTCCGACTACCTGCACCGGTCGATTTCCGCCGATCGGGTGACCGTGGTGGGGTCGGGGCAGTCGGGCGCGGAGGTCGTGCTGGACCTGCTGCGGCGCAACCTCGTCGGCGGGCCGGCGGTCGCGTGGCTGACCCGCACGCCGGTGTTCGCACCGCTGGACTACACCAAGCTGGTGCTGGAGATGACCACGCCGTCGTACGTGCGGCACTTCCACTCGCTGCCGCAGGACCGGCGGGACGCGCTGCGCGCCGAGCACTGGCGGCACTACCGGGCGATCTCGGCGCAGACGCTGGAGGAGCTGCACGACCTGCTGTACCGGCGGGAGTGGGAGCACGGGCTGGCGCCGGTCGAGCTGCGGCCCGGCGTCACCGTCGTGTCGGCCTCCGTCGAGTCCGACGAGGTGGTGCTGGAGTGCGCGCACCGCGACACCGGGCGGACGTTCCGGCACCGCACCGACCTCGTCGTCGCGGCCACCGGCTACCGCCAGGCCCCGACGCCGTTCCTGGGGCCGTTGGAGCCGTTCATCCGCCGTGACGACCAGGGACGGTACGTCGTCGCGCTGGACCACTCGATCTCGCTGGACCCGTCGGTCACCGGCCGGGTGTTCGTGGCCAACGCCGACCTGCACAGCCACGGCGTGGCCGCGCCCGACCTCGGCATCGGGGCAGTGCGCAACGCGACCATCCTCAACGCGGTCACCGGCCGCGAGGTCTACCCGCTGCCCGAGCACACCGCCTACACCGGCTTCACCGCCCCGGGAGACGACCTTGACTGACCTGTGGCGCGAGTGCTCGGCGGCGTTGCTGGCCAAGGCGATCGGCGAGCTGTGCTTCGAAGGGCTGCTGACCCCGACCGACGGCCGTGAGCTGCGGTTCGACGACGCGGTGTACACGTTCTCGGCGACGCGCACGGCGTTCGGGGGGTGGGTGGTGCGGCCGGGGTCGGTGCGGCGGGCGGCGGCCGGGATCCTCGGCGACGACGTGGTGGAGCCGTGCGACGACGTGCAGCGGTTCGTGGTGGACGCGTTCCGGTTCCTGGGCGTCGACCCGACCACGACCGCCGGTTTCCTGGCCGAGGTCACCGCCACCCTGGCCGCGGACGTGGCGCTCGCCTCGACCGCGCGGCCCGCGGCGGAGCTGGTGTCGTTGCCGCGGGAGGAACTGGACGGGCACCTGACCGGGCACCCGTGGCTGATCGCGAACAAGGGGCGGGTCGGGTTCTCGGCCGACGACCTGGCCCGGCACAGCCCGGAGGCGCGCACGCCCTTGCGGCTGCCGTGGCTGGCCGTGCACCGGGGGCTGGCCGAGTTCCGCGGCACGTCGTCGCTGTCCGAGGAGGCCGTGCGGGCGCACGAGCTGGACCCGGCGACGGTGGAGCGGTTCACCGAGGCGTTGCAGGAGGCGGGGGTCGACCCGGCGGCGTACGTGTGGCTGCCCGTGCACCCGTGGCAGCTCGACCACGTGGTGCGCACGCTGTGGGCGCCGGAGCTGGCCACCGGCCGGATCGTGGAGCTGGGCGAGGCCCCGGACTGGTACCTGCCGACCCAGGCGATCCGGACCGCGTCCAACGTCGACTCGCCGACCCGCTACCAGGTCAAGCTGCCGTTGAAGGTGCTGAACACGTCGGTGTACCGGGGCATCCCGCCGCACTGCGCGTTGGCCGCGCCGGTCGTCACCCAGTGGCTCGCGGGGTTGTGGGCGTCGGACAAGCTGATCGGCGAGTGGGGCACGCAACTGCTGGGCGAGGTGGCGTCGGTGACCGTCCGGCACCCGCAGCTGTCGCGCGCGGGCGCGGTGCCGTACCAGTGGCTGGAGACGATGGGGTGCATCTGGCGCGAGCCGGTGGCGCTGCGGCCCGGTGAGCGCTCGTGGTCGTTGGCCGCGTTGCTGCACGTGGACCGCGCCGGCCGGCCGCTCGTGCTGGAGTACCTCGGCCGGACCGACCCCGCGGTGTGGTTCGCCGCGCTGCTGCGCTCCCTGCTCCGGCCGCTGCTGCACGTGCTCTACACCTACGGAATCACGGTCAACCCGCACGGCGAGAACGTCGTCGTGATCACCGGCCGCGACCACGTGCCGGTCCGCGTCGCCCTGCTCGACCTGGTGGACGACGTGAACGTGTCGGTGGACCGGGTGCCCGCGCGCGGTTTGGAGCCGGACGCGCACGACCCCGTGCTGCCGCGCAAGCCGTGGCCCGTGCTGCGCCAGTACATCGTGGACGCCCTGCTGGTCGGCGTCCTGCGCCCGCTGTCCACCCTGTACCCGCTGGACCACGACCGGTTCTGGGGCCTGGTCCGGGGCGAGGTCGACGCCTACCGCGCCCGCTTCCCCACCCTGGCGGACCGGATGGACGCGGGCTCCCTGACCTCGCCGCACTTCCTCCGCTACCCGCTCAACGGCTACCGCATCACCTTGGGCTACCAGGACCTGACCACCCGACCGCCGGTGCCCAGGACGGGCACCCTGCCCAACCCGCTGCACGACGTCGTGCCGATCCCCCCGGCGGACGGCTGGTGAGGGGTCGGCCGCCTCGTCCGGTATCCCCGGCCGGGCGAGGCGGCCGGAGCACTAGGGACGGGCCAGGGTCAGGTAGGCGAAGCCGAGGTGACCGCGGTAGCCGGTGAGCCAGCCGTCGCGGTGGTCGTCGACGACCTTGCGGACCTCGTCGGCCTCGGGGTGGTCGGGGTGCTCCAGCAGCCACAGTTCACGGGCCGCGCACCAGCGGGACTCGAAGGCGTCCCACTCGGCGAGGGTGGCGGTGGCGAGGTTGAGCAGGCGGTAGCCGCAGGTCATCGCCAGGTCGACCAGCTCGGCGAGGGTGCCGAACTCCTCTTCGCCGAAGATCTCCACCGACTTGGCGTTGGGCGGCCGCTCCCAGAAGCCGTCGCCGAGCAGGAGGGTGCCGCCGGGGCGCAGCCGGGCGTGCAGGGCCTCCAACGCCTGCTTCGTGCCGCCCCACGCGTGCGAGGAGCCGATGGAGATCGCCACGTCGGCCGGCTCGGTCCGCCAGGTGGTGACGTCGGCCCGCTCCAGCGTGACGCGGGAGGTCAACCCCCTCGCCTCGGCGTTCGCCCGACCGCGGTCGATGGCGTAATCGTCGCTGTCGACGCCGAGCCCCCGTGCGCCCGGCTCGTGCTCCACCGCCCTGAGCAGCAACTCCGCCCACCCGCAGCCGTAGTCGACCACCGTCGCACCCGCGCCGAGGCGCAGGCCGCCGATCAGGTCGTAGGCCGTGGCGTCCGAGAGGGGCGAGTTGAAGTCGAGCAGGGCATGGCCGTTCAGCGGTGCGTCCGTCACGGGCACACCGTGTCAGAACGCCGACGGATCGGAAATGGATTTACTCCTGGCCACGCACGACCTTGCGCAGCTTCGGCAGCCGTTCGGCGATCACGCGCTCGACCCCGCGGCCGGTCGGCTGGTAGTAGTCGCGGCCGACCAGGTCGTCCGGCGGGTACTGCTGGGTCAGCACGCCCTCCGGCACGTCGTGCGGGTAGCGGTAGCCCTGGGCGTTGCCGAGCTTGGCCGCGCCCGCGTAGTGGCCGTCGCGCAGGTGCGCGGGCACCGAGCCGATCGCGCCCTTGCGCACGTCCGCCATGGCCTCGCCGATCGCGGTGGTGACGGCGTTCGACTTGGGCGCGGTGGCCAGGTGGATGGTGGCCTGGGCCAGGTTCAACGCGCACTCCGGCAGCCCGATGAGCTGCACGGCCTGCGCGGCCGCCACGCACGTCTGCAACGCCGTCGGGTCGGCCATGCCGACGTCCTCGCTGGCGTGGATGACCAACCGGCGCGCGATGAACCTCGGGTCCTCCCCCGCCTCGATCATCCGCGCCAGGTAGTGCAGCGCCGCGTCCACGTCCGATCCGCGGATCGACTTGATGAACGCGCTGGTCACGTCGTAGTGCTGGTCGCCCTGCCGGTCGTAGCGGACGGCCGCCCTGTCGACCGTCGCCTCCAGCGTGGCCAGGTCGAGCGACCCGCCTTCGCCGACCGCGTCCGCCGCGGCCTCCAGCGCGGTCAACGCGCGTCGGGCGTCACCGCCGGCCAGCCGCACCAGGTGGTCCTCGGCCTCCTGCTCGACGGTGATCGTGCCGCCGAGACCGCGCTCGTCCTGGACCGCGCGCCGGACCAGCACGCGCACCGCGTCGTCGGTCAACGGGCGCAGTTGCAGCACCAGCGACCGCGACAGCAGCGGCGAGACGACGGAGAAGAACGGGTTCTCCGTCGTGGCCGCGACCAGCAGCACGATCCGGTCCTCGACCGCGCCGAGCAACGCGTCCTGCTGGGTCTTGGAGAACCGGTGCACCTCGTCGATGAACAGCACGGTCGACTCGCCGGAGCGGACCAGGCGGCGGCGTGCCTCCTCGATGACCGCGCGCACCTCCTTCACGCCCGCCGACAGCGCCGACAGCGCGGCGAACCGCCTGCCGGTCGCCTGGGAGACGAGCGTGGCCAGCGTGGTCTTGCCGGTGCCCGGCGGGCCGTAGAGCATGACCGAGGCGGGCGACGAGCCCTCCACCAGCCTGCGCAGCGGCGCGCCCGGCCCGAGCAGGTGGTCCTGCCCGACCACCTCGTCCAGGGTGCGCGGGCGCATCCGCACGGCCAACGGCGCGTTGGCGGCGATGCGCGCCGCCTTCTCCTCCGGGTCGACGCCGAACAAGCCGTCGTCGAACAGGCCTCCCTCGTTCACGTGTTCGACTGTAGCTTCCCCGTGCACTGCCGCTGTCCCAGCGTGCAACGCCGGTTCCGCCGCAGGTCACCGGCGGTGCAGGGTGTGCGGCATGAGCGAGCTGAGTCCGGAGCGGATCGCCCGGCACGCCCACGACGCGGGGTTCCGCGGCCAGGACCTGACGATCGCGGTGGCGGTCGCGCTGGCCGAGTCCGGCGGCGACCCGCGGGCGCACAACCCCACCCCGCCGGACAACTCCTACGGGCTGTGGCAGATCAACATGCTCGGCGCGATGGGGCCCGCGCGGCGGCGCGAGTTCGGGCTGGAGTCCAACCGGGAGCTGTTCGACCCGGCGGAGAACGCCCGTGCGGCGTACGAGATCTCCGGTCGCGGCCGGTCCTGGACGCCGTGGTCGACCTACACCAGCGGCGCGTACAAGCGTCACCTGGACCGGGCGCGGCGGGGCGTCGAGGCGATGAAGCGCGGCGGCTCATCGGGCGGGTCCGGCGGGGGTTCGCGAGGCGGGGGTTCGGGGGGCGGCGGGTTCTCCGTGGACGTGGGCGTGCTGCGGGACTACGCGCGGCGGACCCGGGACTCGGCCGACGACCTCACCGCGCTGGGCCGGCGGCACGTGCGCGAGGTGCGCGAGATCGCCGACGACAGCTTCGGCCGGATCGGGAAGCAGTCCGGGTTCGCCGAGGCGTTGGACAACTTCGGCGCGGCCCTGCGCAAGCAGGTCAAGGCGGTCGCGCGCAACACCGACGCGCTGGCGACGTCCGCGAGCCGCTCCGCCCGCGCGTACCGGGAGCAGGACGACGACGTGGCGCGGTCGCTGGGCGGTCGCGTGATCACCGGCGGAGGTGAGGGGTAAGTGGACACCCGGGCCATGGCGCGGCACTTCGCCGAGAGCATGATCGGCCACCGCAACTCGTTGGCGGGCAAGGCCGAGGACGCGGTGAAGGTGCAGTACGCGCTGCACCAGACCGCGGCCGGCCTCACCGACCGGCACGAGGACCAGCGCAAGGCCGCGAAGACCGTGCTGGAGCACTGGAAGGGCGGCAACTCCGAGGGCTTCGAGCAGCGCTCGGACCGGCTGGGCAGGCAGCTGCGGGTCACCGCGGACGCCGCCCGTGACGCGGAGAAGATCGTCGCCGGCGTCACGAGCGCGTTGACGACCGGGCACACGCGGGCGCGCCAGGCCGTGGAGGAGTACCTCGACCAGGCGACGCGGCTGCTGGACGCGGGCAAGGCCGTCGGCACGCAGGCGGCGTTGCTCAAGGCCGTGGCGCGGGCGGCGGACCTGGAGCCCGCGTACACCAAGGAGACCGCGGCGACCGTCCGGCACGTGCGGGGCGAGCTGGAGGACGCCGCGCGCAAGCTGCGGGCGTTGGAGAAGGAGGTCGAGCACGACGGGGTCGCCGACGGCCGGGCCGAACGCACCCGCGGCTCGACCAAGCCGTCCCGGGCGCGTGCCCGCGGCCGGGCTCGGACGATCATCTCGGCCGCCCGGCGCGAGCTGGGCACCCGGGAGAACCCGCCCGGCAGCAACCGCAACCCGTACGGGCCGACGGCGGCGTGGTGCTCGTCGTTCGCCACGGCGATGTGGCGCAAGGCCGGGGTGGACATCCCGCTCCTGCCGTTCACCGGGGACGTGTTCCGGTGGGGGCAGCGGCGCGGCAAGGCGTACACGTCGTTGAGCGCGGTGAAGCCCGGTGACGTGCTGCTGTTCGGCAGCGGGCCGAGCAGCCCGGCGACCAGCACGCACATCGGGATCGTGGAGAAGGTGTCCGGCGGGACCGTGACGCTGATCGAGGGCAACTCGGGCGACAGCGTGCGGCGCAACACGCACCGGCTGAGCTCGGCGACGTTCTACGGAGGGGTGCACCCGTGATCACGGCGAACGCGCACGACCCGGACACGGGGATCTCGGTGGAGGTCGGTCCCGGCGGCGGGTTGCGCGACCTGGTGCTGGACTCGCGGTCGTTGCGGCTGGGGCAGTCGGGGTTGGCGCGGGCGATCCTGGCGCTGGTCGACACGGCGACGGCGCGGGCGAACGCGCGGGTCCAGCGCGCGGTGGGTGACGTCAGCGCGCTCGGGCTGGCGGTCGAGAGCCGGATGGCGGAGTCGGTCGAGGACACGACTCCCGAGACGTGGCGGGTGTGATGGGGCTCGGTGAGCGGTTGGACGCGGTGCGGGCGGAGGCGTCCGGCCGGGGCGTGACGGTGGTCGTCGACCTGCACGGCAAGCCGGTGGACCTGGCGTTCACGCGGGAGGCGCTGTCCCTGCGCCCGGACGACCTGGCCGCCGTGATCCGCGACCTGGCCGCCGAAGCCGCCACCGCGGCCGTCACCGAGGCCCGCTCGATCCTGGCCGACGTCGTCCCCTCGGACCTGCTGCCGTCCTGAGCGTTGAACTCGGGGGTCCCGAACGTAGGACACTCGCGTTCTGGACGTAGGACACTCGCGTTCTGGACGTAGGACTCTCGCGCGAGTCCTACGTTCAGGGGCCGCGTGTCGAACGTTCAGGAGCGGCGGGCGTGGGAGAGCAGGGTGGTCAGGTGGCGGGTCAGCCAGGCGGTGTCGGCGGGTGAGAGGTGGACCCACTCGGTGTCCGGGGACTGTTCCGTGGTCAGGGCGTAACGGCCCGCGGCGGTCTCGGTCCAGCTCAGGACGCGGGAACGGCCGGACGGGCCGGTGGCGGCCAGTTGGCCGGTCGACCGGCGCGGCGAGTCGACCAGGGTGGTGATCGACCGGGTGGCGCGGCCGGTGATGCCGGCCTGGGCCAGCGTCCGCTCCAGCGCCGGGTGGCCCGACTTGGCGTAGGCGTCCATCGCGGCGGCGAAGACCGGGCGGGGCATCCGCACCTGCTCACCGGGGCCGGCCGGGGCGTCGCCGATGACGCGGGTGATCGCCGACGTCAGGTCGGTGACCGGCTCCAGCGCCACCTCGCGGTCGTTCAGCACGGCCAGCACGCCCCGGTTGCCGCGCGAGGTGGCCAGCACCCGCCACGGGTGCGGCCGGAAGACCAGCGCGTCCACCGACACCTCGCCGTGCGCGAGCAGCGTGAACAGGTCCTCCAGCTCCGGCGACACGTCCTCGCCGTCGGCCAGGCCCGCCTCGGTCAACGTGCGCAGCACCGCCGAGCCGAGGGCGTCCCGGTCGTCCATCGTCCCGCCGTGCGACGGCACCTCGAGCGGGTAGGGCGGCTCGCCGACGCCCAGGTCCTCCCACAGCAGGTCGAATTCCAGGTGGGACAGGACGACCGCGGTCGCCGAACGTCGCGCCATGCCGCCAGAAGGTAGCGGTCGGCGGCGGCTTGCGCGGCCGG
The DNA here is from genome assembly GCF_021390395.1 of Saccharothrix sp. S26. GTDB lineage: Bacteria > Actinomycetota > Actinomycetes > Mycobacteriales > Pseudonocardiaceae > Actinosynnema. The sequence goes on along the minus strand of NZ_JAJUWT010000004.1, from coordinate 264,980 downwards.
TTCGGCCACACCGGTGGCTACTCTGCTCGACGTGGACGTCCCCGGCGGGTTCCTGACGGTGCGGGCTTCCGGCGCGGCCGCGGCCAAAGCCGCGCTCAGCGGGGGTGCGGCCACCCCGGAGCACATCCAGCTGCTGGTCGGCTGCACGGTCGCGGGCGCGGCCGGCCACCGCGCCGCGCTTCGGTTTCCCGATTGCGCGTTGCACGTCCTGCCCGACGTGGTGATGCTGACCGTCGCCGAGGCCCGCCTCACCGTCGGCTTCGGCGAGCTGAAACCGCTGATGTTCCAACAGGTGCCGGTGGACGCCGCGCTGCACGCCGTGTTCGCCGGCGCGGTCGCGCACGTGCTCGCCGCCGCGCACGCCCTCGACCCGCACGGCCTGTCCCACCACCTGCTGGGCCTGGCCGAGCTCGTGCTGCGCAGCGCGTTGCGCGCCGAGCTGGAACGGGTGGACTCCCCGGTCGCACGGCGGCGCGAGGCGTTGGACTACATGCGCGAGCACCTGGCGGACCCGACGCTGAGCGCGGACCGGGTCGCCGAGGCGCTGTTCATCTCCCGCCGCCGCCTCTACCAGCTGTTCGACGACGGGCAGGGCGTGTCCGAGCGCATCCGGGGTTTGCGCATCGACCGGGCCAAGGCGTTGCTGGCCGACCCGGCGAAGGCCGCGCGCGGCATCGGCGAGATCGCCAAGGACTGCGGTTTCGTCAGCGCCGCGCACTTCTCCCGGACGTTCCGCCAGGTGGTCGGGCAGACGCCGAGCGAGTTCCGGCACCGCTGAACTCCACGCCGGAGACGAACCGGCCCGCGATGCCCGCCACCTCCAGCCAGCCGCGCCCGGTCGGCGAGTGCAGCGTGAACACCGCGATCCGGGGGTGGTCCGGGTCGGTCACCACGACCTGCAACTGGGCCCCGGGACCGGTGACCGGGATGCGTTCCACGATCACCACCGGGTAGCCGGTCGCCGTCTCGCCCGTGGTGACCTCGCGGATCGCCGGGCCGTCGAGGTGGAAGCCCAGCTCTCCGGGGTCGGTGGGCCGGTCGACGGGCACCACGCCCGCCATCAGCAGCGCCGGGTCCGCGTCCCGGTGCTCGACGACGGCCAGCAGGCCCGCGCCGTGCTGGTGCGCGAGTTCCGCGGCCTGCGTGGCGGACACCTCCAACCCGGGGTCACGGGTGCCTTTGAGCCGGTGCAGGACGGCCAAGAGTTCCGCCGCGGTGCGTTCAGGGGTGCCGAGTGCCACCGGGGTCACCCCCGGCACGGGAGCCAGTCTCACCCCAGGCCCGCCCGGAACGCCGCCGCCGCGCCCCTGGTGGACGCCGGTCGAGGTGGGCCGAGCAGCACGGACGCCAGCTCGGCGGTGAGGGACGAGAAGCTCGTCAGCGTGTCGGCGACCGCCGTCGAGGGCTCCTCGGCGCGCAGCCGTTCGGCGACCCGCCTGGCCTCCGCGCGGTGGTCGCGCTCCAGCAGCCGGGCCTCCTCCAGCACGTCGTCCAGGCGCCGGCGCAGCTCGTCGTGCCGCGCCACGGCCCGGTCGTGCGCCTCGCCGTCGGCGGCGGTGAACGCGGCCATCGCGCCGGTCCGGTCGACCTCGTCGGACGCTTCGGCGAGCGCACGCCGCAACGCGAGCGCGCTGCGATCCAGCTCCTCGGCCCGCCGCTGGTTGCCCAGCAGCGTGGTGGCCCAGCCGTCGAGCACCTCGGCCGCCGCCCGCATCGCGCGCCGCACCGCCGTCAGCTCCGACACCACCGCCTCCAACCGCGTCCTGAACCCGTCCGCCGCCGCGCCCGTCCACTGCTCCGGTGGCGCGCCGGTGACCGCGAGGGCGACCGAGAACCGCTCGCTCGCCGCCGCCACCGCGCCCGCCTGGCCGGGCGCGGGGTCGAAACCCAGACCCCGGTAGTCAGTCATGGCGCAGCTCGTCGGCCTGCCGATAGGTCTCACCCGCCGCGCGCAACGCGTCCGCCAGCGCGTCCAGCTCCACGCCGCGCAGCACCCCCGCCCACTCGGCCGCCGCCCGCGCGACCGCTTCCGTGACGCCTTCCGGGCCGAGGTCGCCCGTCGGCTCCTCCAACGTGGACGCGACGGCGCGCACGTCGTCGGCCACCTCGTCCAACCGGACCGCGAACGCGCTCAACGCGTCCGGGTCGACCCGGTAGCCGCCGCTCATTCGCCGAGCACCGGCGGGAACGCGGGCGGCAGGTCGTCGAGCAGGTCCAGGCCGAGGTCGTAGCGGTTGCGGTGCTCGGCGTCCTCCTCGCGGTTGCCCGGCGCCACCGGCGGGTACATGCCGAAGCCCGGCGGACCACCCGCGCCGACGACCGGGCCGACGCCGCCCCGGGCCGCCGCACCGCCGGGCACCGCGCCGAGCACGCCGGACGAGCCACCCGGACCGAACCCGCCGTGGCCGACGCCACCGTGGCCGCCGCTGCCGGTCGCCACGCCGGGACCGTAACCGTGACCGGGGCCGAACGAGCCGAGGCCCGGGTTCGCGCCGAACCCGCCGGGACCGCCCGCACCCGCGTAACCGGGTCCGCCGACCGCCGGTCCGCTGAGCGACGCGGCGGTCGTCGTGCCGTCCGGACGCGTGCCGACCTCGTCGGGCCGCGGGGTCCCGGGGTCGGTGGAGTCGGGTCGCTCGTACGTCGGCGGTTTCGGGGTGGGCGCGGGGTCGTGCCACGGCAAGGGCGCCTGTGGCGACCACTGCTCCGCGTCGCGGTTGGTCACCACCGGGGCCTGGTCGAACACCGGCAGCTCCCGCCCGATGCCGTGCGCGGCGGCCTCGTACTGCTCCATCACGCGCACCGCCCGGTCCATCGCCTCCCGCTGCTCCTGCTTGGACGGCCGGTGGTCGTCCAGGAGCTGGTCGAGCATGTACGCGCCCTGCGGCCCGTCGAGCGCGGTCACGTCGTAGCCCTCGCGGAACCACTTCTCCGCGTCCGGGTGCACCGGCTCGGGGATCGCCCGCGCCGCCTCGGCCACCGCCGAGGTGTAGCCGTCGAGACCGCCGCCGACCTGGAACGCGCGCTGCGAGGCGTCCGCGCCCCACCGGGTCAGCCGCGTCACCGACGCCGACGCCGCGACCGCGGACGGACCGCGCCACGACAGCGCGAGGCCCTGCACGATCTTGCGCACGTCCGAGGTCGCCTGGTCGATGTCCTCGGCCAGCCGCTTCCACTCGTGCGCGCGGGTGGCCATCTGCGCCGCGTCCGCCGACTTGACCATGTCCCAGAGCTGCCGGTGCGTGTACGCCCGCCAGTTGATCTTGCCGAAGTTCTCCGGCTTGCGGTTCTCCCGGCGCTGCCGGACGCGCTTGTCGTTGCGCCGGCGCGTGGCCGGCGAGTAGTCGTGGAACTCCGACCAGTACCCGCCCTTGCGCTCGGTCACCGCAGCCTCCCCAGGGCCTGGGCGACCTGCTCGTCCTGCGCCTGCTGGGTCGCGCTCACCTGCCGCAACGCCTCGCGCACCTCGGTCAGCTCGGCCAGGTACGACCGCAGCGCCGCCCGCACGCCGCCGCCGACGTCGCCGCCGCGCAGCCCGAACGCCTCGCGCATGTTCCGCGCGACCGGGCCCTTGCCGTCGCCCAGGGGCTGCTCCAGCTCCCGCTCGGCACGGGCCAGCAGGTCGGTGAGCACCCCGTGCAACCGCTCGAGGTCGGCCACGGCCGTGCCGAAGGAGCCCAGGTCCAGCTCGATGCGGTCACCGCCCTCCGCCATCACGCCCGCCGCACCCGCGCCCGTCGGCGCGGACACCTCCGGCAGCGCGACGTCCCGCGACCCGCGCTGTTCCTCGCGCAGCTCTTCGCGCATCTGCTTGGCGTGCTCGACGCCACGCACCCTGACGACCATGGGCACATGGTGGTGGGCCCGCGCGCGGGTGGCCAGAGCGGGTGCACAGCGGGAGCAACGTCGGTGCACGATCGGACAAGGCGACCGCAAGGCTGCGGCTCGCCGGCGGGCGAAGCGACCGCAGGACACCACCGCGTGACGTGGCGAGGCCGACGTGGGAGCGGTGCTCGATTTCGGGCGGAGCTGTGCGAAAATCGTCACCCGTGCCGTCACCTGCCGTTCACGCGCGCGCCGTGTTGCTCGCCGGTCCCTCCGGCTCGGGCAAGTCCACCCTCGCCGCCCACCTCGGCCTGCCCGTGCTGCGGCTCGACGACTTCTACCGCGAGGGCGACGACCCGCTGCTGCCCCGCGACGAGGCGGGCCGCCCGGACTGGGACGCCGAGGGCTCGTGGAACACCGCCGACGCGCTGGCCGCCGTGATCGAGCTGGCGACCACCGGCACGGTCGAGGCCCCGGTCTACGTGCTCGGCGAGGACCGGCGGGTCGGCTGCCGCACGGTGACCGCGCCCGGCCTGTTCATCGCCGAGGGCCTGTTCGCGGACCGGCTCGTGGCGGGCTGCCGCGATGCGGGCGTGCTGGCGGACGCGATCGTGCTCGCGCCCAACGCGGTGGTGACGTTCGCCCGCCGGTTCGCCCGGGACGTGGCCGAGGCGCGCAAGCCGGTGCCGTTGCTGGCCCGCCGCGGCCTGCGGTTGCTGCGCGAGCACCCCGCCGTCGTCCGCCGCTGCGTGGACGCGGGCATGCGCCCGGTCCGCCCGCACCGGGTCGAGCTCGCCACGATCGGGGGCATGGCGCCCGCGGCGGTGTAGCCCGGACGTGCCGGGGGTACTGCTGCCGGCATGGCTGAGTACGAGCACGAGCGGACGATCCCGGTGGACGCGCGGGTGGTGTTCGACCTGGCCCGCGACGTGTCCGCGATGGAGGCGTGGCTGCCCGACGGGTTGCAGGTCGAGCCCAGCGGCCCGGAGCGGGTCACCGGGCGGGTGTCGATGGGCGACGAGATCGACGAGGCCGAGGGCTACCTGGCCACCGACGCCGAGCAGCGCCGGCTGGAGTGGGGCGACCTGGAGGGCGGCGGTTACTCGGGGTGGCTCCAGGTGGACGAGGAGGGCCCCGACCGCAGCCGCGTGGTGCTGCACCTCGAAGTCGGCGGCGACCACCCGGCGGCGGTCGGCGGCGAGGCGCACGAGATCGCCGACGAGCACCTCGTCCAGGCACTGGACCGGCTCGCGGCGCTGGCGACGCAGAGCGTTACGTGACGGTTTTCACCCCGATCCAGGTTTGAACCGCGAAAAGCCACATTTACTGTTGCTGCCGTTCACCCGGGCACGTCTGCACGTCGAGGCCCCTGGTTCCACTTCGAGGGAGCTTCGATGTTCCGCGCTCTGCGCGGCCGCAACTACCGCCGTTGGGCGTTCGCCGACCTGATCTCGGTGACCGGCTCGTGGATGCAGTTGATCGGCCTCAACTGGGTCGTGCTCGAACGCACCGGCTCGGCCACCTCGGTCGGCCTCTCGGTGCTGGTGGGCGCGCTGCCGTCGGTGCTGCTGGGCCCGTGGGCGGGCGCGGTGGCCGACCGGCTGCCGGTGCGCCGGATCATCCTGGCCTGCCAGGTGCTGCACGCCGTGCTGGCCGCCGTGCTGGCGCTGGTGGTGTGGCGGGGCGCACCGGTCGCGGCGGTGTTCGCGCTGACGTTCGCCGCGGGGCTGGTGTCGGTGTTCGACGGGCCCGCGCTGGGTCGGTTCGGCGGGCAGGTGGTGGCGCGGGAGGACCTGGGCAACGCGGTCGCGCTGGGCTCGGTGCTCAGCTCGACCGGCCGCATCCTGGGCATGAGCAGCGCCGCGGTGCTGGCCGCCGCGCTCGGCCCGGCCGCGCTGTTCCTGATCAACTCGGTGAGCTTCCTGGCCGTCGTGGGCGCGGTGCTGGCGATCCGGCGCGACGAGCTGCACCCGTTGGCGCAGAGCCCGGCCGACCGGGTCGGCGTGGCCGCGGGTCTGCGGTACGTGGCGGCGAGCGGCCGGCTGGTGCTGCTGTTCGCGCTCGGCTTCACGTTGTCCAGCCTGGGCCGCAACTACCAGGTGACGATGGCCGTCATGAGCCCGGACGCGACCGCGTACGGCCTGCTGTCCACGGTGTTCGCCATCGGCACCGTGCTCGGCGGGCTGGCCGCGGCGGCCCGCCGCACGCTCACCGTCCGGCTGCTGCTGGTGGTCGCGTGCGCGACGAGCCTGCTCCAGGTGACCAGCGGGCTGGTGCCGGGCGTGCTCGGCTTCGCCGTCGTGCTGCTGCCGATCGCGGCGGGCGCGGTCGTCATCGACACCACCATGAGCACGCGGATCCAGTTGGACACCGCGGACGGCATGCGCGGTCGGCTGCTGGCGGTCAACTCGGCCGTCGGCGCGGCGGCGGGCGCGGTGGGCGCTCCCCTGCTCGGCTGGCTGTGCGAGCGGATCGGCGCGCCGGAGACACTGGTGTTCGCGGGGCTCGTGACGTTGCTGGTGACGGTGTTCGCCGCGTCGGTGCTGGCCGCGCCGCCGCATCGCCGCACGGCGTTGGCGCACCGCGTGCTGCGCGGGCCGCACCACCCCGCGCCGCCCGCCGGTCACCCGCACGGCCCAGTGCGCCCCGCGAAACGTCCCAGGCGGCGTGCGCGCGTCCGGGTGTAACCGGTGGCGTCCGCAAGGCGGCACGCGCTGCGCCGCTGAGATGCACTGCGTAGTCGCCCATTCACAGATCGGCGTACTCGCGGTTACAGTCATGCCTGTTCCTGGGAGCGCTCCCAGAACCTCAACGAGGAGGTGAACGACGTGACGGCCCGACGATGGATCGCGCTGGCCGCGGCCGGTGCGGCCGGCCTGCTGATCGCGACGCTCGTGAACGTGATCGGCCCGACCGCGGCGTCCGCACACGGCGCCATGATGACCCCGGGCAGCCGGACCTTCCTGTGCTGGAAGGACGGCCTGTCCCCGCAGGGCGACATCCGGCCGCAGAACCCGGCCTGCTCCGCCGCCGTGGCGGCCGGCGGGACCAACGCGCTCTACAACTGGTTCGGCGTGCTGCGATCCGACGGCGCAGGCCGCACCAGCGGCTTCATCCCCGACGGCAAGCTGTGCAGCGGCGGCAACCCGACGTTCTCCGGGTTCGACATCGCGCGCAACGACTACCCGGTGACCCACCTGACCGCCGGCGCGAACTTCAACTTCACCTACAACAAGTGGGCCGCGCACCCCGGCACGTTCCACCTGTACATCACCAAGGACAGCTGGAGCCCGACCCGGCCGCTGGCGTGGAGCGACCTGGAGAGCACGCCGTTCCACAGCGTCACGAACCCGCCGAACAGCGGCGCGGTCGGCACGGTCGACGGCAAGTACTACTGGAACGCGACCCTGCCCTCCGGCAAGTCCGGCCGCCACATCATCTACTCGGTGTGGACCCGCTCGGACAGCGCCGAGACGTTCTACAACTGCTCGGACGTCGTGTTCGACGGCGGCAACGGCCAGGAGACGGGCGTCGGCAACGGCGGTGGGACGACCACGACGACCACCACCACGACGACGACCACGACCACCAGCACCACCACGACGACCCCGACGTCGACCACCACGCCCACCACCACCACCACGACGCCCACCCAGCCGGGTGACGCGAACTGCATGGCGATCTACAAGATCACCAGCGCGTGGACGGGCGGCTTCCAGGCCGAGGTCGAGCTCATGAACCACAGCAAGAGCGCGTACAGCGGCTGGACCGCGACGTGGACGTGGGGCGGCGACCAGGCGATCAACAGCCTGTGGAGCGGCGTCAAGTCCGGCTCCGGCTCGCAGGTGATCGTCAAGAACGCGCCGTGGAACGGCACGGTGGCACCCGAGGCGTCGGTGAAGTTCGGCTTCACCGCCACCTACTCGGGCGCCAACTCCCTGCCCACGGTGAGCTGCACCAGCCCCTGATCACCTGATCCGGGCATCACGGCAGGCGGAACCCGAACGGGAGCTCCAGCCGGTGCCGGGCGAGCAGCCCGGTGTCGGCCAGGAGCTCCCGCGTCGGTCCGTCGGCCACCACGACACCGCCGTCGATCAACACGCTGCGCGGGCACAGCTGCAAGGCGTAAGGCAGGTCGTGGGTGACCATCAGCATGGTGCGGTCCAACCCCAGCAGCACCTCGGCCAGCTCTCGGCGGGCCACCGGTTCCAGGTTCGCCGAGGGCTCGTCGAGCACCAGGATCTCGGGGTCGCAGGCCAGCACGGTGGCCAGCGCGACGCGGCGGCGCTGACCGCCGGACAGGTGCAGCGGCGACCGGTCGGCGAACTCGGCCATGCCCACCGCGGCCAGCGCGCGGTCCACCCGCTCGTCCAACTCCGCGCCGCGCAACCCGAAGTTCGCCGGGCCGAACGCCACGTCCTGCCGCGCGGTGGGCAGGAACAACTGGTCGTCGGGGTCCTGGAAGACCACGCCGACCCGGCGTCGGATCTCCTTCAAATGCGCCTTCTCCACCGGCAGCCCGGCCACCTCGACCCGGCCCGAACCGCCGCCGAGCACACCGTTGAGGTGCAGCACGAACGTCGTCTTGCCCGCGCCGTTCGGCCCGAGCACGGCCACGCGCTCACCCCGTTCGACCCGCAGGTTCACGCCGTAGAGCGCTTGGTGGCCGTCCGGGTAGGCGTAGGCCAGCCGTTCCACCACCAGCGCGGGCGCGGATCGTTGTGGCTCGACCACCGCGCCGCCGGCACCGCCATCGGGCATCCGGCCCGTCCAGCCGCGCGACACCATCGCCAGGTGCACCCTCTCGCCACGTTCGTAGGACCGGATGAACAGGCTGCCGACGCCCCGCGCGGTCGCGCCGAGCTGCCACAGGAACCGCGGGTCGTCGCCGCGCGAGATCCGCGCCACCCGCATCCGCCTGGCCTCGCCCACGATCACCTCGGCGTAGCGCAGCATCAGCGTGGCGATGGTGACCAGCACCGACGGCATCCGCAGCCGTTGCAGCCCGAGCAGCAGGTCGTGCGGCGCGGTGGTGGCGGCCAGCGTCAACGACGTGAGCAGGCCGAGCGTGCCCTTGGCCAGGATGTTCCACCCGGCCAGCGCGCCCTCCGCCGAGACCGACAGGCCCAGCACGTCCACCCGCTCCCCCGCGCCGGTGAACGGCAGCACCAGCGCCAGCAGCACGAACGGCAGCTCGATCACCGACCGCGCGGCGAACCACCGCACCGGGACGCGCGCCACCGCCCAGACCACGCCCAGCGCGAGCAGGTACGCGCCGAACGCCCAGAACGCCTCGCGCGGCGTGGCCACCACGCACAGCACCGCCACCACCGCGGCCACGATCTTGACCTGCGGCGCGAGTCGGTGCACCGGCGAGTCGCCCGGCCGGTGCAGGAAGCCGTGCCCCGCGCTCACCCGGACTTCGCGTCGGAGTCGACGCCCTTGCGCCTGCGCAGCAACCAGAACAGCCCGCCCGCCACGGCCAGCGTGAGCACGACGCCGACGACGCCCGCGAGCCCGGTGAGCCGGTCGTCGCCCGCCACGGCGTAGTCGGCCAGCGGGCCACCGCCCAGCGGGTGGTCCTGTGCGTGCTCGGCGATGCCGTGCTGCTCGGTGACGTGGTCCAGGCCGTCGGGGTCGGAGTCGGCGAAGTAGGACACCACACCGGCCAGCAGCAGGCTGACCACCGCGAACCCCAGGAAGAAGCGCTTCACGCCCTCAGCTCCAGCTTCTGCGGCACGCCGCGCAACAGGTGCACCAGGTCCGGCCGGACGGCCGCGACCGCGGTCACGGTGACCGCCGTGATCAGGCCCTCGCCGATGCCGATCAGCACGTGCACGCCGAGCACCGCGGCGGCGACCGTGCCGAACGCGACACCGCCCTGACCGCCGATCGCGTACTCCAGCACGAAGCCGAGCGAGGCCAGCACCGTGTTGACCAGCGCGGACACGAACGCGACGGCGGCCAGGCCGCCCTTGTTGCGCGTCGCGAGCCGGCGCAGCGCCACCGCGGTCAGGTACCCGACCGCCGTGCCGATGAGGGCCATGTTGGTGACGTTCGCGCCGAGCGCGGTGACGCCGCCGTCGGCGAAGAAGAGGGACTGGACGACCAGCACGATCGTCACGCACAGCGCGCCGACCCACGGCCCGACCAGGATGGCGGCCAGCGCGCCGCCGAGCAGGTGCCCGCTCACGCCGGGCAGCACCGGGAAGTTCAGCATCTGCGTGGCGAACACGAACGCCGCCACCAGGCCGGCCATCGGTGCCGTCCGGTCGTCGAGGTCGCCGCGCGCCTTGGCCAGCGCCACCCCCACCCCGGCCACCGCGACCGCGACGAACAGCAGCGAGGTCGGCGCGTTCAGCAGGCCGTCGCTCATGTGCATTGCCACCGGTTCGGACACGGTGACCACGCTAGTTGCAAGTCCTGCGCAATGGCCAGCTCCGTGCAACAACGATTCCGGTCACACCGCGCGCCGGCACGGGCCACGGCGCGTTACCACTATGCTCTGCCTGCGATGACTCTCACCGACCGCCTGCCGGCCACCCCCGACCCCGACCTGCTCTACGACACCTTCGCCGAGTGGGCGCGGGAACGGGGGCTGTCGCTGTACCCGGCGCAGCAGGAGGCGTTGATCGAGATCGTCTCCGGCTCGAACGTCATCCTCAGCACGCCCACCGGTTCCGGCAAGTCGCTGGTGGCCATCGGCGCGCACTTCGCCACCCTGGCGGAGGGCAAGCGGACGTTCTACACCGCGCCCATCAAGGCCCTGGTGTCGGAGAAGTTCTTCGCTTTGATCGACACGTTCGGCGCGGAGAACGTCGGCATGATGACCGGCGACGCCAGCGTCAACGAGACCGCGCCGATCATCTGCTGCACCGCCGAGATCCTGGCCAACATCGCGCTGCGCGACGGCACCGGCGCCGACGTCGGCCAGGTCGTCATGGACGAGTTCCACTTCTACTCCGAGCCCGACCGCGGCTGGGCGTGGCAGGTGCCGCTGATCGAGCTGCCGCAGGCGCAGTTCCTGCTGATGTCGGCGACCCTGGGCGACGTCACGTTCTTCGAGAAGGACCTGACCCGCCGCACCGGCCGCTCGACCGCGGTGGTGCGCTCCGCCGAACGCCCGGTGCCGCTGAACTTCCAGTACGTCACCACCCCGCTGCACGAGACGATCGAGGAGCTGCTGCACGGCAACGAGGCCCCGATCTACGTCGTGCACTTCACCCAGGCGTCCGCCCTGGAGCGCGCGCAGTCGCTGATGTCGGTCAACGTCGCCACGCGCGCCCAGAAGGACGACATCGCGGCCATGATCGGCCGGTTCCGGTTCACCTCCGGGTTCGGCAAGACGTTGTCCCGCCTGGTCCGGCACGGCATCGGCGTGCACCACGCGGGCATGCTGCCGAAGTACCGGCGGCTGGTGGAGCAGCTCGCGCAAGCCGGCCTGCTGAAGGTCATCTGCGGCACGGACACCCTCGGCGTGGGCATCAACGTGCCCATCCGCACGGTCGTGTTCACCGCCCTGTCGAAGTACGACGGCCAGCGCACCCGCCACCTCAAGACGCGCGAGTTCCACCAGATCGCCGGACGCGCGGGCCGCGCGGGCTACGACACCGTCGGCACGGTCGTCGTGCAGGCGCCCGACCACGTGGTGGAGAACGAGAAGGCGCTGGCCAAGGCGGGCGACGACCCGAAGAAGCGGCGCAAGGTGGTGCGCAAGAAGGCGCCCGAGGGCTTCGTGTCGTGGAGCGACCAGACCTTCGAGCGGCTCAAGAACGCCGAGCCCGAGCCGCTGACGTCGAGCTTCCAGGTCAGCCACGCCATGCTGCTCAACGTGATCGGCAGGCCCGGCGACGCGTTCGCCGCGATGCGGCACCTGCTGGAGGACAACCACGAGGACCGGCCCGCGCAGCGCAAGCACATCCTGCGGGCCATCCAGATGTACCGGGGGCTGCTGGCCGCGGGCGTGGTGGAGCGGCAGAACGGCGACATCCGGCTCACCGTGGACCTCCAGGTCAACTTCGCGCTCAACCAGCCGCTGTCGCCGTTCGCGCTGGCCGCGATCGAGCTGCTGGACCGCGAGTCGCCGTCGTACGCGCTGGACGTGCTGTCGGTGGTCGAGTCCACTCTGGACGACCCGCGCCAGGTGCTGTCCGCGCAGGAGCACAAGGCGCGCGGCGAGGCCATCGGCGCGATGAAGTCCGAGGGCATCGAGTACGACCAGCGGATGGAGCTGCTGGAGGAGGTGACCTACCCGAAGCCGCTCGCGGAGCTGCTGGAGGCCGCGTTCACCACCTACCGGCGCGGCCACCCGTGGGTCGCCGACCACCACCTGTCGCCGAAGTCCGTGGTGCGGGACATGTTCGAGCGGGCGATGACGTTCGCCGAGTACGTCTCCCACTACCAGTTGGCGCGCTCGGAGGGCCTGGTGCTGCGGTACCTGGCCGACGCGTACAAGGCCCTGCGGCAGACCGTGCCCGAGGACGCCAAGACCGAGGAGCTCAGCGACCTTCAGGAGTGGCTGGGCGAGCTGGTCCGCCAGGTCGACTCCAGCCTGCTCGACGAGTGGGAGAAGCTGCGCAACCCCACCGACGAGGCCGTGGACACCTCGTTGACCGACACCCCGCCCGCCGTGACGGGCAACGTGCGCGCGTTCCGGGTGCTGGTGCGCAACGCGTTGTTCCGGCGGGTGGAGCTGGCGGCCCGGCGCAACTACTACGAGCTGGGTCAGCTGGACGGTGACGCGGGCTGGAGCGCCGAGGACTGGCGGGACGCGCTGGAGCCGTACTTCGAGGAGCACGACGAGATCGGCATGGGCCCGGACGCGCGCGGCCCGGCGCTGCTGGTGATCACCGAGGAGCCGGGCCTGTGGCGGGTCCGGCAGATCCTGGACGACCCGGCGAAGGACCACGACTGGGGCTTCACCGCCGAGGTGGACCTGGCCGAGTCCGACGAGATCGGCACGGCGGCCGTGCGGATCACCGAAGTCGGCCCGCTGTAGCGGGGTCCATCCGGTGGTACTCCGACGTCAGCCGGGGTACGAGCATGTCAACGTCGGGACGGAGCGGAGGCGGTTGACCCTGTCGCAGGACGAGTTCGGCGTGCTGGGGTCCCTCGTGGTCCGCCGGAACGGCCGCTCGGTCCCCGTCACCGCCGCCAAGCACCGCATCGTCCTGGCGACCCTGCTGCTGGACGCCAACCGCTCGGTGCCCGCGAGCGACCTGATCCGCCGGGTGTGGGGCGAGACGCCGCCCGACCGCGCCGCGCAGACGCTGCCGGTGTACGTGATGCGGTTGCGCCGCACGCTCGGCGAGCCGCCGTTGATCCACACCACGCCGACCGGCTACCGGATCGACCTGCCGCCCGGCGCGCTGGACCTGCACCGGTTCGAGGACGCGGCCGAGGAGGGCGCGAGGCTGGCCGCCGCCGAGGACTTCGCCGCCGCGGCCGAGGCCTACGCGTGCGCCCTGGAGTGCTGGCACGGCCCGCCGCTGGCCGACGTGCCGTCGGAGTCGCTGCACGAGACGGCCGCGCCGGGCCTGGCCGAGCAGCGGCTGCGGGTGATCTCCGAGCTGGTGGACGTGAAGCTGCGGCTGGGCCGGTGCGACGAGGTGATCGCCGACCTGCGCCGGCTGACCGCGCAGCACCCGTTGCGGGAGCGGTTCTGGTCGCAGCTGATGGTGGCGCTGTACCGGGCGGACCGGCAGGCCGACGCGCTGGACGCCTACCGGCAGGCGTCCACGGCGTTGGCGCGCGAGCTGGGCGTGGACCCGAGCGACTCGCTGCGCGCGGTGCACCACGCGATCCTCACCGGTGACCCGGCGCTGCACCAGCCAGCCGCGAGCACGTGGGCGCCGGTGTCGCAGCTGCCCGCGCCGGTGGGCAACTTCGTCGGCCGCGGCGCGGAGCTGACCCGGGTCAAAGGGCTGCTGACCCGCGGCACGGCGACCGTGGTCGTGTGCGGGCCGCCGGGCGTGGGCAAGACGGCGTTCGCCATCTCGGTGGGTCACGCGGTGCGCGACCGCTACCCCGACGGCCAGTTGTACGTGAACCTGCGCGGGCACTCCACGTCGCCGCCGCTGCCGACGTCCGCGGTGCTGGCGCGGTTCCTGCGGGCGATGGGCGTGCGGGCCGACCACATCCCGGTGGACACCGACGAGCTGGTCCGCGGCTACCGGGCCCGGCTGCGCGGCCGGCGGGTGCTGATCACGCTGGACAACGCCGCGTCGGTGGAGCAGGTGCTGCCGCTGCTGCCCGGCGACCCCGGCTGCTCGGTGCTGGTCACCAGCCGCAACGAGCTGCGGTTGCGGGCCACCACCGTGCGGCTGGACGTGCTGCGCGGCGACGAGGCGTGGAAGCTGCTGGCCCGGTCGCTCGGGGCGGAGGCGGCCGTGGCGCAGTTCGACGCGCTCGCCGAGCTGGCCCGGCTGTGCGGGTACCTGCCGCTGGCGTTGCGGATCGCGTTGGGCAACCTGGTCGGCTCGTCGCACGTCGACGTCGCGTCGTACGTGGAGGAGCTGCGCGGCGGCGACCGGTTGGCGGCGCTGGCGGTGGACAACGACGACACCGCGGCGGTGCGGCGGGCGTTCGACCTGTCGTACGCGGCGTTGACGCCGGAGGCGGCGCGGCTGTTCCGGCTGGCGGGGCTGCTGCCGGGGCCGGACTTCAGCGCGTTCGGCGCGGCGGCGTTGCTGGACGCGTCGCAGGACGTGGCGCGCGGGCTGCTGGAGGACCTGGCGTCGGCGCACCTCGTGCAGCGGGTCGGCGCGGACCGGTTCGGGCTGCACGACCTGCTGCACGACTACGCGGCCGACCGCGCCGAGGCCGCGGGCGAGGACGTGGAGGCGGCGCGGCGGCGGCTGTTCGACTGGTACCTGCGCACGTCGATCGAGGTGGGCGACGTGCTGTACCCGGAGCTGGGCGCGTCCGGGCCGCCGCGGGTGACGCCGGACGCGGCGCGGGCGTGGCTGGAGGCGGAACGGCCCAGCGTGCTGGCGGCGACCGAGCACTGCGCGGCGCACGGGCCGCTGCCGCTGGCGTGGCAGCTGATCGACGCGGTCGGCGGCTACTTCGGCTCGCACGGCCACCACGTGGAGTTCCTGCACGCGATCGACGCGGCCCTGGGCGCGGCGCGGGCGGCGGGCGACCGCGACGCGGAGACGGCGATGCTGGTGTGGCTCGCGGCCGAGCACCGCAACCTGGGCGACCTGCGCGCGGCGCGGCGGCACCTGCGGTCGGCGCGGCCGTCCGGGCGCACGGAGTGGCTGCACGCCGGGCTGGCCGGGGTCGTGCACCTGGAGCTGGGCGAGTTCCCGGCGGCGGTCGCGTCGTTCGAGCGGCTGGTGGCGTTGAGCGACGAGGAGTGGGCCGGGCCGCACGTGCGGATCGGGGCGCTGGCCGGGCTGGGCGCGGTGCGGATGATGCGCGGCGAGCCGGAGCTGGCGCGGTCGTTGCTGGCCGAGGGGCTGGAGCTGGCGCGCGCGGCGGAGGGGCTGAACCTGGAGGCGGCGTGCGCGGCGCTGCTCGGGCGGTGCCACACGGCGGCGGGCGACTACGAGCGGGCCGTGGAGCTGCTGCGGCACGCGTTGGCGGCGTGGCACCGGACCGGGGCGCGGCACGCGCGGGCCGAGGCGATGGCGCACCTGGCGGCGGCGTTGTGCCTGGCCGGCGAGCACGTGGAGGCGCTGCGGACGGCGCAGCGGTCGTTGGCGCTGGTGCAGGAGCTGGGCGGCAGCCCGCGCATCGAGTCCGAGGTGCACAACGCGCTCGGCCTGGTCCTGCGCCACCTGGGCAAACCGGCCCGTGCCGTGGCCGCGCACCTGCGCGCGCTGGAACTGGCCACGTCCTCGGACTACCGCTACGGCGTCGCCCGCTCGCACGTGCACCTGATCGGCGCCCTGGCCGCCGACGGCCGGCGCGCCGAAGCCCTCCGCCACGCCCGCGTGGCCCGCGACCTGGCCGCCCGTGCCGGCTTCGCCGAGCTCGAGTCCCACGCCGCCACCGCCCTGGCCGACCTGACCTGAACGTTGAACTCGGGTGTTCCGAACGTAGGACACACGCGACGCGAACGTAGGACTCTCGCGCGAGTCCTACGTTCGGGACGCGAGAGTCCTACGTCCGGGTACCCCGAATTCAACGCTCGGGCACGGGGGACGTGAGCGTTCGACCCGCGATTTCCGGGGGGTCCAATTGAGACCACTCCTCCGGGTCGTTGACCGGGTGGTCGGTGAACGAGAGCATCAAGTTCCGATACTTCGGCGGCTCACTCGTGGGGGATGTCATGGATTCCGATCCGCACGTCGACGTGGCGCGGATCGTGGGGCCGGCGCCACGCACTTCCGCCGAATTGGTCTGCGCGCTCACGGAGTTGGCGCGGCTGGCCAACGAGTGGTCGGACGCGGTGCGCGGGCTGCACGAGCCGACGCGGCGGCTGGTCGGCAGCGCCGCCGCGGCCTCGGTCGCGCTGGCCGCGCGCCGGGCGGAGGAGGCGTTCCTCGAACTGGAGATGACGCTGGGTGACGCCCAGGCAGCGCGCCGGTCATTGCCCTTGGCCACCCCGAAGGGTGAGGATAGGCGTCCGGTGGTCTAATCGCCGACGCTGCCGACCACACCGCATTGGAACTCCATGACCTCAGGACTTCCCTGCCCGCTCTGCGAGGGCCCGGAGCGCCGTGGGGCGCTTGAACGAACACTGAGGGTGCTCGCCGTGGACGACGAGGCCCCCGCGCTGGAGGACCTCGTCTACCTGCTGCGCTCCGACCCGCGCGTCGCCCACGTCGAAGCCGTCACGGACGCGACCAAGGCGCTGCGGACGCTGCACCGCGCGATGGACGCCGGTCAGCCCGTCGACGCGGTGTTCCTCGACATCCGGATGCCCGGCCTGGACGGGTTGGACCTGGCCCGCGTGCTGTCCCGGTTCGCCCAACCGCCGCGCATCGTTTTCGTCACCGCGCACCAGGAACCGGCGGTCGAGGCATTCGAGCTGAAAGCGCTCGATTACCTGCTCAAGCCCGTCCGGGCCGAACGGCTGGCCGAGTCCGTGCACCGGATCGTGCACGAAGTGCTCGATTCGAAGGCGCCGGAACCGGCCGCCGCCGCGCCCGCCGAGAAAACGCCCGACGTGGGTGACGAAGTGATTCCGGTCGAACTGGGCGGCATCACCCGGTTCATCCGGTTGGCCGACATCCGGTACGTCGAGGCGCACGGCGACTACGCCCGGCTGCACACGGCCACCGGCAGCGGCCTGGTCCGCGCCGCGCTCAACGGGCTGGAGGAGCGGTGGCGCTCGGCCGGGTTCGTGCGCATCCACCGCAGCCACCTGGTGTCGCTCGGCCACATCGACGAGCTGCGGCTGGAGGACGGGCACCTGAGCGTCAACATCGGCGGCGCGGTGCTGCCGGTCAGCCGGCGGCACGCCCGGCACCTGCGGCAACTGCTGGTGCGCCGCAACCGGCAGCCGTCGTGACCTCGCCGCAGCGACCGCCCACCCAGCGGGTCGTGGTGACGAGCCCGCGCACCCGCGCGCCGCGCGCGCCCCGCCCGTACCCCGCCTCACGGGAGATCGACGAGCAGAGCGAGCTGGGCGCGGTCTACATGCGGTCGCTGATCCGCACCCAGCGGCGGCTCGGGCTGCTGCTGTGCGCGGTCGTGTGCGGCAGCGTGGCGGCGCTGCCGCTGGTGTTCACGTTCGCGCCCGACGTCGGCGCGCAACGGCTGCTGGGCCTGCCGCTGCCGTGGCTGCTGCTGGGTTTTTTGGTGTTCCCGGTGTTCGTGCTGGCGGGCTGGTTCTACGTGCGCCAGGCCGAGCGCAACGAGCGTGAGTTCGCCGAGCTCGTGGAGCGTTCGTGAGCAGTGGCTACGGCATCGTCGCGGTGCTGGTCGTGGCGGTCGGCACGATGCTGGTCGGCACCTACGGGCTGCGGATCTCGCGGACCACGTCGGACTTCTTCGTCGCCTCGCGCACCGTCTCGCCGTGGTGGAACGCCTCCGCGATCGGCGGCGAGTACCTGTCGGCGGCGTCGTTCGTCGGCATCGCGGGGCTGATCTTCGCGCACGGGCCGGACATGCTGTGGTTCCCGGTCGGGTACACGGCGGGCTACCTGGTGCTGCTCGCACTGGTGGCCGCTCCCCTGCGCCGCAGCGGCGCGTACACGCTGCCGGACTTCGCCGAGGCGCGGTTCGCCTCACCGGTGGTGCGGGCGGTGGCGAGCGTGTTCGCGCTGGGCATCGGGTGGCTCTACCTGCTGCCGCAGCTGCAGGGCGCGGGGCTGACGTTGAACACGGTGACGGGCGCGCCGGACTGGGTGGGCGCGCTGGTGGTGGCGGTGGTGGTCACCACGAACGTGATCTCCGGCGGGATGCGCAGCATCACGTTCGTGCAGGCGTTCCAGTACTGGCTCAAGCTGACCGCGATCGCGGTGCCGGTGGTGTTCCTGGTGATGGCCTGGCACGCGCACGGTGCGCGCGACCTGACCGGGCCGGGCTTCCCCGAGTTCCCGAAGCAGACCACGGTCGCGTTCGACTCCGACACGACGGTCGACGTGCCGCGTTCGACGGTCTACAACGGGGCGGGACGGGTGGACGGGCAGCGGGTCGACGGCGGCGGCGAGCTGACCGCCGGGCAGCACGTGGTGGCGGCCGGGACCAGGCTGACGTTCCCCGAGGGCGCGGCCGTGCCGCACGTGCGGTCGATCCCGTCGAACACCAACGACGTGTGGGCGCTGCCGATGCGCGGCGGCGAGCGCTTCCCGCTCTACGCGGTGTACTCGCTGATCATCGCCACGTTCCTGGGCACGATGGGCCTGCCGCACGTGATCGTGCGCTTCTACACCAACCCGAACGGCCGCGCGGCCCGCCGCACCACGTTGATCGTGCTGGGCCTGCTGGGCGTGTTCTACCTGATGCCGCCGATCTACGGCGCGCTCGGCCGGCTGTACACGCCGGAGCTGCTGATGACCGGTGACACGGACGCGGTGGTGCTGGTGCTGCCCAGCCGGATGATCGACGGGCTGGGCGGGCAGCTGCTGGGCGCGCTGGTGGCCGGTGGGGCGTTCGCCGCGTTCCTGTCCACCTCGTCGGGCCTGATGGTGTCGCTGGCGGGCGTGCTGAGCCGGGACGTGCTGCGGTTGCGCGGCGTGCGCGGGTTCCGGGTGTCGACGGTGCTGGCCGTGCTGGTGCCGTTGGGCATGACGTGGCTGGTGGGCAAGGTGCCGGTGGCGGACATGGTGGGCCTGGCGTTCGCGGTGGCCGCGTCCTCGCTGTGCCCGCTGCTGGTGCTGGGCATCTGGAGCACGCGCATCACCACGGTCGGCGCGGTGGCCGGGATGGTCGCGGGCGGCCTGCCCGCGCTGGTGGCCGGGCTGGTGACGATCAGCTCGCGCGGCGGCGGCGCGTGGTACCACGTGTTCCTGGCCCGGCCCGCCGCGTGGACCGTGCCGTTGGGGTTCGTCGTGATGTACGTGGTGTCGCTGCTGACGCCGCGCAAGGTGCCGCCGGGGGTGAACCACGTCATGGTGCGCTTGCACGCGCCGGAGAACCTGGGTCTGCGCAGTCAGGACCGGTTGTGACCGCGCTGATCACGGCGGGCGCGATCCTGGTCGTCGGCCTGGCGGTGGTGATCACGCTGTGGTGGACCTCCCGCACCCGCAACGACTTCCTCACCCACGAGCAGCGCATCACGTTCGAGACCCTGCACACCGCGTGGTCGGCCGCTCCCCCGTTGCGCGCCGGGCTGGTGCCGGAGGCGGCCAAGAAGTCGGCCAAGCACCTGCGCACGCTGCTCGGCACGCCCGCGCTCGCGTTGACCGACGAGACCGAGGTCGTGGCGTGGGAGGGCGAGGGCGAGCACCACGCGGCCGAGGCGATGGGCCTGGCCGCCGACGTCTTCGACACCGGCCGGACCCGGGCGTTCGACATCACGTGCTCCGCGCCCGACTGCCCCGTGCACACGGCCGTGCTCGCGCCGTTGACCGTGGAGGGACGGGTGGTGGGCGTGCTCGCGGCCTACAGCCGGGAGGCGTCGGCGGGCTTGGTGCGGGCGACGAACGAGGTGGCGCGCTGGGCGTCGGGCCAGCTCGAACTGGCCGAACTGGACCGTTCGCGGACCCGGCTGGTGGAGGCGGAGGTGCGGGCGCTGCGGGCGCAGATCTCGCCGCACTTCATCTACAACTCGTTGTCGGCCATCGCCTCTTACGTGCGCACGGATCCCGAGCGCGCTCGCACGCTGTTGCTGGACTTCGCCGACTTCACCCGCTACTCGTTCCGCCGGGCGGGCGACTTCACCACGTTGTCGGAGGAGCTGAAGTCGATCGACCAGTACCTGGCGCTGGAACGGGCGCGGTTCGGCGAGCGGCTCAAGGTGACGTTGCAGATCGCACCCGAGGTCCTGCCGGTGACCGTGCCGTTCCTGTGCCTCCAGCCGTTGGTGGAGAACGCCGTGCGGCACGGGATGGAGGGCAAGGTCGGGCCGGGCCACATCTCGATCCTGGCGGCGGACGCGGGCGAGGAGGCCCACATCACCATCGAGGACGACGGCATCGGCATGGACCCCGACGCCCTGCGCCGCACCCTGGCGGGCCAGGTCGGCGAGACCGCCGGGATAGGGCTGGGCAACATCGACGAACGGCTCCGGCGCTGTTACGGCGACGACTACGGCCTGGTCGTGGAAACGGCCCAGGGGCTGGGCACGAAGATCAGCGTGAGGGTGCCGAAGTACCAGGCCGGCGTGCACGCGTAGCCGTTCGACCGGGAGCGCTCCAGCGGTCGGCCGGTCAGGCGGCGAGCGTGGCCAGGCCCAGGGCCGCGGCGCCGGCGGCGGTCAGGCGGGCCGGTGCGCGGTCGCCCGGTGCGACCGGGTGCGACGCCTCGATCAGGCCCGCGTGCACCAGGGCGCGGGCCGTGGTCGGGTCGCAGAACGGCAGGCCGTCCACGCGCACGTCCGGTTCGGCGCTGCCGGTCAGGTCGACCCGGTTCGCGGCCGTCGCCTTCAGCAGCGCGACCTCGCGTCTGGACAACTCGTCCATGTCGAACACCTCCAGTGGGGCGAACGGCGCGGCGGACGTCCCGGTTCACTCCGTGGGACGTCCGCGCTGCCACCGTCGTTCCCGTACTCGTTCAGCCCACGGCGCGCGCGCCGCGTCGTTCCGCTGCTTCCAGCACCAGCCGCAGCCACTCGGCGTCGGCCGCCGGGCCGTCCACCACCACCCGCCGCAGCCGCAGCCACAGCCCGGCCTCGCTCCACTCCTGGAACCGGCGGTGCACGGTCGGCACGGTCACGCCGAACGTCGGCGGCAGGTGCCGCCACGCGCAGCCGCTGGTCAGGACGAACACGATCGCGGTGAAGATGGCCCGGTCGGACACCCGGCCCCGGCCGCCGCCCTGGCGGCGCACCTTCGCGGGCGGCAGCAGCGGCTCCACCACGGCCCACAGCGACGGCGGCACCAGGCGCACGGCCAGTTGCTCGATCACGTCGGCGTGCGGCGGTCGGGGCGGCGCTTCCGGCGCCCGGCGCACCCACGGCTCCTGCCGCTGGGCGTCGCCGCGCTGGCGGGCGCGCAGCAACATGGCCAGGGCGGCGTCGTCGGTGCGCCTGGGGGCGACCGCGGGGTGCGCGTGCTGCTGCACTTGGCGGGCGATCTCCGCGCCCACCGTCCGACCGAACGGTTGCGCTGGTCGTACGTAGTTGGTCATCAGGTCCTCCGCCCAGGACGTCGTGATGCCCATCACGCTAGGAACACCGCAGCCCCCTGGTAAGGGAACGCGCGACGAACGGGAGTGGTCCAGCGTCACGCGGACACCCTCACCCGGTCGAACGGCCCCACAGGAGCGACGAGCGGATGAACGGTCACTCCCCGATACCGTCCGCGCACGGATACCCTCGAAGGTGTGAGCACTGCGCCGCGACTCCTCGCCACCAGCGACCTGCACGTGACGTACCAGCAGAACCGCGAGTTCGTCGAAGCGATCCGCCCGCACTCGCCCGACGACTGGCTGATCGTGGCGGGTGACGTGGCCGAGAAGTTCGACGACGTCGAGTGGGCGCTGGGCGTGCTGCGGAGCCGGTTCGCCAAGGTGGTCTGGTCGCCGGGCAACCACGAGCTGTGGACCACCAAGGACGACCCGGCGCAGGCGCGCGGCGAGGTGCGCTACAAGCAGCTGGTGGAGCTGTGCCGCGGCATCGACGTGCTCACGCCCGAGGACGAGTTCGCGGTGTTCGAGGGCGCGGGCGGGCCGGTGGCGGTCGCGCCGCTGTTCACGCTCTACGACTACACGTTCCGGCCGGCGGGCACCACGGACAAGGCGTCCGCGCTGGCGGTGGCGCAGGAAGCCGGGGTGATCTGCACCGACGAGTACTTCCTGCACCCGGACCCGTACCCGAGCCGCGAGGCGTGGTGCGCGGCTCGGATCGAGGAGAGCGAACGCCGGTTGCGCGCCGTGGACGAGTCGTTGCGCACCGTGCTGATCAACCACTGGCCGCTCGTGCGCGACCCCACGTTCGTGCTGCGGTACCCCGAATTCGCCTTGTGGTGCGGCACGGAGCGCACCGCGGACTGGCATGTGAGGTTCCGCGCGGCGGTGATGGTCTACGGGCACCTGCACATCCCGCGCACGATCCGCAAGGACGGCGTCCGCTTCGACGAGGTGTCGCTCGGCTACCCGCGGGAGTGGCAGCCGCGGGGCTGGACCGCCGCGCCGCTGCTGGACGTGCTGCGTGAGGGGGACGCGCGGTGATCAGGGATTTGCTCGGGCCGCCCATGGCGGCGGTCGACCTGTTCGACGACCCCGACGGGGTGATGTTGTTCCCCGAAGAGGAGGAACACATCGCCCGAGCGGTGGACAAACGGCGCAAGGAGTTCACCACCGGCCGGCACTGCGCGCGGACCGCGCTGGCCGAGCTCGGCTTCCCGCCCGTGCCGCTGCTGCCCGGCCCGAAGCGCGAGCCGACGTGGCCCGAGGGGGTCGTGGGCAGCATCACGCACTGCAAGGGCTACCGGGCGGCGGCCGTGGGCCGCAAGTCCGAGGTGTGGACGGTCGGGATCGACGCCGAGCCCAACGAGCCGACCCCGGACGGGGTGCTGGAGGCGATCGCGGTGCCCGGCGAGCTGGCCCGGATGGGTGAGCTGAGGGCGGCGGGCGACAAGGTGGCGTGGGACCGGCTGCTGTTCAGCGCGAAGGAGGCCGTCTACAAGGCGTGGTTCCCGCTGGCGCGGACGTGGCTGGGGTTCGAGGATGCGGAGGTGGCCATCAACCCGGACGACGGCACGTTCACCGCGCGGATCCTCGTCGAGCCGCCCGTGGTGGACGGCGTGGCGCTGGACGGGTTCACCGGCCGCTGGCTCGCGCGGGAGGGGTTTGTGGTGACCGCGATCGCGGTACCCGCGCGCTGATCAAGGTTGGTGGAGGGCGGCGGTATGGGCGACGAGGTCGGTCGGCAGGAGTTCACCCGAGATGACCGGACGCGGTACCGCACGAAGGTCCGCCGGTGCCTGGACGTGTTCGCCCGGATGCTCAGCGAGTCCCGGTTCGAGTTCGACCGGCCCACGACCGGGTTGGAGATCGAGCTCAACCTGGTCGACGACGCGGGCGACCCGACGATGCGCAACGCCGAGGCGCTGGAGGCGATCGCCGACCCGGACTTCGTGACCGAGCTCGGCCAGTGGAACCTGGAGATCAACGTCGCGCCCCGGCTGCTGACCGGCGGCGGGATCTCGGCGTTCGAGGACGTCGTGCGGCGGTCGCTGAACGAGGCCGAGCACAAGGCGCGCGGCGTGGACGCGCACATGGTGATGATCGGCATCCTGCCGACGTTGCAGCCCAAGCACCTGGCCGTGGACGCGCTGTCGGGCAACCCGCGGTACACGTTGCTCAACGAGCAGGTGCTGGCCGCGCGGGGCGAGGACCTGCACATCGCGATCAACGGCGTGGAGCGGTTGCAGCTCACGGCCGACTCGATCGTGCCGGAAGCCGCGTGCACCAGCACGCAGTTCCACCTGCAGGTGTCGCCGGAGGACTTCGCGGCGTACTGGAACGCGGCCCAGGCCATCGCGGGCGTGCAGGTGGCGATCGGGGCCAACTCGCCGTTCCTGCTGGGCAAGGAGCTGTGGCGGGAGACGCGGATCGCGTTGTTCCAGCAGGCCACGGACACGCGCAGCGACGAGCTGAAGGAACAGGGCGTCCGGCCGCGGGTGTGGTTCGGGGAGCGGTGGATCACGTCGATCTTCGACCTGTTCGAGGAGAACGTGCGCTACTTCCCGGCGTTGCTGCCGATCTGCGACGAGGAGGACCCGTTGCAGGTGCTGGAGCGCGGCGACACGCCCTCGTTGGCGGAGCTGCGGCTGCACAACGGCACGATCTACCGCTGGAACCGGCCGGTGTACGACGTCGTGCGCGACCAGCCGCACCTGCGGGTGGAGAACCGGACGTTGCCGGCGGGGCCGACCGTGGTCGACATGCTGGCCAACGGCGCGTTCTACTACGGGCTGGTGCGCGTGCTGGCCGAGGAGGAGCGGCCCCTGTGGTCGCAGATGTCGTTCAGCGCGGCGGAGGAGAACTTCACGGCGGGTGCGAGGTCGGGGATCGACGCGCAGGTGTACTGGCCGGGGCTCGGCACGGTGCCCGTGGCGGAGCTGGTGCTGCGCCGGCTGCTGCCGATGGCGCACGAGGGCCTGGTGCGGATGAAGGTGGACCCGGCCGAGCGCGACCGGCTGCTGGGCGTGATCGAGCAGCGCTGCCTGACCGGGGTGAACGGGGCGACGTGGCAGGCGCGGGCGTTCCACCGGCACTACGACCACACCGCGCTGGACCGGCCCGAGGCGCTGCGGCGGATGCTGCGCACGTACCGGGATTTGATGCACAGCAACGAGCCGGTGCACACCTGGCCGGTGTCCTGACGCCCGGAATTGTCGGACCCCGCCGGCAGAATGAAAACAGGGGTCCCCTGGGCGAGTACCCCTGCGAAGCATTCACGCGGTTGGAGTGCGTGGCGAGCGATCGGTCGGTGGGCGCGCGGTTGGTAGGCGAGCGGCCGGTGGGCGCGGGTCAGGCGCGGTCGGCCCGGGTCTGGGTGGTCGGCCCGGTCTGAGCGGCTAAAGGGCCGGTCGGCCGGGATCGGCTGAGCGGGGTCGGGCGGCGGTTGGCACCTGGTCGGACGGCAGGCATTCGGCGGGTGTGGCTGGTCGGCGTGGAGAGGTTCGGCCGTAGGCACGGTTGAGGGCGGGCGGTGGTCAGGTGGGCAGGGATCGCATGGCGTCGGACTGGCGGGCTTCGACGGCGCGGTTCCACCACAGGTCGCCCTCGGCGGTTCCCTGGTGCAGCGCCGACAGGCTGAACATGGCGTCCGGGTGGCCGCCCCCGGCGGCGCGGTGGAACCAGGTTTCCGGTCGGTCGGACGCGTCCCGGAGCCGTCGGCCCGGGCGGTTGCTCGCCGCACGGTCGGCGGCGCTCCCCCAGCGCGTCAACAGCATCCCCAGCTCGTACATCGCCTGCGTGTCGCCCGCGTCCGCCGCACGCCGGAAGCAGCGTTCCGCCCGGTCGACGTCGTCACGCCGGGCCAGGACACCGAGCACGACGAGCACCCGGTGCCCCGCCGCGCGTTCCCGGTCGTCCAGGTCGCGGGAGGTCAGGGGTGGCAGGGCCGACCACAGCTCCTGGTCCACCTCGACCCCGGCGGCGGTCGACGCCCGCTCCAGCCAGGTCTCGGCCGACGCGGTGTCACCCCGGTGCACCAGCAGCAACGCGAGGTCCGCCGGCGCGGACGTCCGGCCGGCCCCGGCCGCCCTCCGGTACCAGTCCTCGGCCTCCCCCACCTCCCCCTTCGCCACCAGCACCGCGCCCAGGCAGCCCATCGCCTCGACGTGACCGGCCTCGGCGGCACGCCGGTGCCAGGTCTCCGCCTCGTCCACGTCACCGCGCCCCGCGAGCACCGAACCGAGCTCCACCATGAAGAACGGCTCACCGGTCGCCTCCACGGCCCGGCGCAACCACCGCTCCGCCTCGTCGACCTCGCCCCTGGCCCGCAACCGGGTGCCGAGCACCGCGAACGCCCGCGGGTCGCCCGACTCGGCGGCACGGCGGTACCACTCGTCCGACCGGTCCGGGGACGGCGCCAGGTCGGCCAGCGCGGTCATGGCCTCGGCGTCACCGCGGTCCGCGGCTTCCCGGTACCAGCGCTCGGCGTCGTCCGGCCTGCCGTCCTGCCGCGCGAGACGGGCCAGACCGTGCATCGCGACCACGTCACCCCTGCGCGCGGCACGGGTGTACCAGCGGGCAGCCTCGGCGAACGCGCCACGCTCCTCGCACAGCAACGCCAGCAGGTTCATGCCGTCGACGTCACCGCGGTCGGCGGCGGCGCGGTACCAGACCTCCGCCTCGGCCACGTTGCCGCTGCGCGCCGCGGCCACCCCGAAACCGACCACGGCCGCCGTGTCGCCGGTGTCCGCCTTCTTGCCCACGTGCGCCCCCCGGACGTCGTCCCCCACCTCCGATGCTCCCGCACGGCGGCACTCCCCTCAAGGGAGAGCGGCGTGCGCGATGTCCAGCGCACGCCGCACTCCACCGGGAGCGATCAGCTCGTCGGGAAGTTGTCCGGCGTCCGCATCCGGTCGCGGATCCACACGCCGGCGGGCTTGAGCACACCCGTTCCGGTGAACGTGGAGCCCGCGCAGGTGCCCTCCTTGAACACCGCGCCCGAGCGGAAGTCGTCGGAGAAGTTCCAGTTCGTCCAGCCGATCTTGTTCGCGGCGAGGAAGTCCAGGTACTTCTGGCTGTAGGTGAAGTCGTTCGCCCCGTCACCGGTGTAGGTCTGGGTGCCGAACTCGGTCACGAAGATCGGCAGCCGCGCCGCCGCCCGCTGCAACGCCGCGAAGTACTCGTCCTGGTGCGACGCCGCGTAGAAGTGGAACGTGTACATGAAGTTCGTGGCGTTGATCGGGTTGGAGATGATGTCCTGCTCGCTGCGCCCGTCGGAGACGCCGAGCGAACCCCAGCCGTGCGTGCCGACGAACACCACGCCGTCGGGGTCCTGCGCCCGGATCACCGGGATCATCTGCTCGGCGTAGGACTTGATAGCCGCCCACGACACGTTGTTCGGCTCGTTCGCGATGTCGTAGATGATGTTGGTCTTGTCGCGGTGGCGCTGCGCGACCTCGGTGAAGAACGTGCGCGCCAACGAGATGTTGGCGTTCGGGTCGCCGGGGTCGAGCTGGTGCCAGTCGACCAGCGCGTACATGCCGCGCCGCGTGGCCTCCTCGATGTAGCCGTGCACCAGGTCGGTGAACTTGCGGGGGTTGGTCTCGTAGCCGCCCTCCTGCACGTACATCGAGATGCGCAGCACGTCGGCGCCCCAGTCGTTCGCCAGCGCGTCCAGCGACGCGGGCTTGACGCACTGGGCGTACCACTGGATGCCGTGCGTGCTCATGCCGCGCAACTGGATCGGCTTGCCGTACTGGTTGCACAGCTTCACGCCGCACACCCGCAACTGGCCGTTGACGTCCGCGGGCCGGCCGACGCCGGTCGTGCCGGTGTCGACGGTGAGCCGGTCGAGGTTCGGGCCGCCGACGGAGGTGGTGGCGGTGGCGCGCACGCGGTTCGTGCCGGCCGCCAGGGACACGGTGGCGGTGGCGGTGCTCCACGTGGACCACGCGCCGGTGGAGGGGAACGCCACGCTGACGCCGGCCGAGCCGTTGACGGTGACGGTCACCGGGCGGTTGGCGGTGGTGCCGTTGGCGTAGCGGAAGGACAGGGTCGCCGGGCCCGCCGACGCGGCCGTCGCGGTGAACTCGACGTACGCGCCGGTCCCGTTGTCGTAGTTGACGAATCCGGTGCCGGTGTAGCCCGCGTGGTTGGACTCCACCACGCCGTTGGAGATGGATGCGCTCTCGGCCTGGTGCTCGGTGACGGCGGCCGCGTGGACGTCGGCCGAGGCCGTCGGCACGGACAGGACGGCCGCGACCAGCGGTGCCAGGAGGGGAAGTACGGGCCATCGGGGTGCCACAGGGTGCCTCCCACGGTGCAGGGGTGAGGTGGAACGTGGTGACGGCGGTTCAGTTAGGAAAGTTTCCTATCTGTTGCGTGGGATCACAGCACCCCGGGACGTGCGCTGTCAACGGTTCAGGCGACCGGGATCGCGACCGGACGGGCCCGCAGGTGGGCGCTCGCGCTCCACGCCGACACCAGCCCGGGCAGCAGCACGTGCCACGGCAGGCGGAGCAGCACGTCACGGCGCACGGCCAGCACGATCCGGCCGGACGCGCCGCCGTCGAACCACACCACGCGCAGCGGCGCGTCACCCGGCACTCCGCCCCAGGCGTCCTCGACGGCGGCCGGCGGCACGAGGCCCGGGGGCAACACCACCCGGCGCACGCACGAGTCGGCCGTGAAGCCGTCGGCGCGCAGCACCTCGTGCCGCACGAACAGCGATCGCACGGCGGCAACCAACCGTCGCTCACCCAGCCCCGCGCGCACCTGCACTGCCATGGACTCGTACCCGGCGATCACGACAGGCCGTCTGGACACGCGGCGCCTTCCCTCGGTTAGGTAAGGCTAAGTTAGCACTAGTAGTCGTCGCCGCCGAAGAACGTCTCCTCCAGCCGGTCCGCCGTGCCCGCGAGCAGCGCCAGCGGCTCGGTGAACTCGTGGATGTCCAGGTCCGCCAACGGCAACGAGTGCCGCAGCACCACGTGGTCGCCCATGATCGCCGCGCCGCAGGCGATGGTCGAGTTGCCGACCTCGGCGAGGAACGCGTGCAGGTCGACGTTCGCCGCCAACCCGATCGGCGAGGCGATCTGCACCCACTCGTGCAGCTTGTCGAGCACTTCGCGGACCAGGATGACCACCTGCGTCCGCTCGTCGTCCTCGTCGTACTGCTCGAAGTTGAACAGGATCCGGATCTCGTCCTCGTTCTCCGCGATCACGTCATAGGTGTCGTGCACGTATGCGGCGAGGTCGCCCCAAGTGGCCATGCGATCACCCTACGGGCGCGACCACCGACCACACCGCATCACCGACCTGATCGGACGCCGCGGCCAGGTCGAGCGAACCCGTCAGGTGGCGCCGGGCGCACTCGTGCGCGGGCCCCATCACCACGGGGTCCAACGCCCACAACGGGATCTCCCGCAGCTCGCCCGCCGCCATCCGGGCCGCGAACCAGCGGGCGACCGGCTCGAACACCTCCGCCTTCACGGCGGGATCGGCGGTGGACGGCGCGGCGTAGAGGAACCGGGCCCGGCCGGGGTGGTCGACCACCCACGTGAGGTATCGGGCCACGAGAGCGCGCACGGCCTTCTCCGCGTCGCCGAGGTCCAGCGCGGGCAGCATCGCCGCCACGCAGTGCGCGAAGCTCTCCCCGTACAGCACGGCGAACAGCCCGGCCCGGCTGCCGAAGTGGTGGTAGACGCTGCCGTTGGAGACGCCGGACCGCGCGGTCAGCGCGCTGATCGTGACCGCGTCGAGCCCGCCCTCGTCGACCAGCGCGAGGGCCGCGTCGAGGACAGCCCGCCGACCGGTCGATCTCACGGGGTTAGAGTACCGCTCTAGAGCGTCGCTCCCCTGGAGGTCACCGTGGCCCGTTCCATCCCCGATCTGCTGCGCGAACGCGTGCGCGAGACCCCGGACGCCGAGGCGCTGCGCTACCGGACCGCGACCGCGTGGACGTCGTTGACCTGGGCCGAGGTCGGCGAGCACGTGCGCAGGCGGGCGCTGGGCTTCCGCGAGCTCGGCGTGCGGGACGAGGCCCGGGTCGCGATCATGGCCACGACCAGCGCGGACTGGATCCTCACCGACCTGGCCGTGCTCGCGGCGGGCGGCGTGACGACGACGATCTACCCGAGCAGCACGCCGGAGGTCGTCGCCCACATCGTGCGCGACTCGGAAAGCGTTCTCGTGGTCGCCGACCCGGAGCTGGCCGGCAAGGTCGATGCGAAGGTCGTCACGCCCGACTGGGAACCCGACGAGGTCGACGGCGACTACGACGCGATGGTGGACGAGCTGACGCCCGACCGGCTGGCCACGTTGATCTACACGTCCGGCACGACCGGCACGCCCAAGGGCGTCGAGCTGACCCACGACAACTGGCTGTACACCGCCGAGGCGATCCGCGAGCTGGGCGTGCTCACGCCGGACGAGCTCCACTTCCTGTGGCTGCCGATGTCCCACGCGTTCGGCAAGGTGCTCCAGGTTGGGATGCTGGCGACCGGCGTGCCCACCGCCGTGGACGGCGACGTGGACCGCATCGCGGCCAACCTGCTCGAGCTGCGGCCGACCGTGGTGGCCGCCGCGCCCCGGATCTTCGAGAAGATCCACCAGCGGGTGGTGGCGTCGATGCGCGAGGCGGGCGGGGTGAAGGCGAAGCTGTTCGACTGGGCGTTGGTGGTGGCCGAGCACCCGGAGTGGACCGTGCGGCGCCGGATCGCCGACAAACTGGTGTTCAGCAAGCTGCGGGACCGGGTCGGCGGCCGGATCAAGTACTTCGTGTCCGGCTCCGCGCCGCTGTCGCGCCCGGTCGGCGAGTTCTTCGACCGGGCCGGGATCACGATCCTGGAGGGGTACGGGCTGACCGAGTCGTCGGCGGCGTCGTTCGTGAACCGGCCCGGCGCGAACAAGCTCGGCACGGTCGGCGAGCCGTTGCCCGGCACCGAGGTCCGCATCGCCGACGACGGCGAGGTGCTGATCGGCGGGCGCGGCATCATGCGCGGGTACCGGGGGTTGCCCGAGGAGACCGCCGCGACGTTGCGCGACGGGTGGCTGCACACCGGCGACATCGGCGAGCTGGACGAGGCCGGCCGGCTGCGCATCACCGACCGGAAGAAGGAGCTGATCAAGACCTCCGGCGGCAAGTACGTCGCGCCGCAGGCGGTGGAGGGACTGGTCAAGGCGGGCAGCCCGTACATCGGCAACGTGCTCGTGCACGGCGACGGGCGCAACTACTGCGTGGCGCTGGTCACCATCGACGCCGATCTGGCGCCTGCCGGGTTGGACGCGGAGGCCGAGGTCGGGCGGGCCGTCGAGGCGGCGAACCGCAAGCTCGCGCGACACGAGACGATCAAGAAGTTCGCCGTGCTGCCGGAGGACTTCTCGGTGGACGACGGCACGCTCACGGCGAGCCTGAAGATGCGGCGCAAGGAGATCGAGTCGCGTTACCAGGACGTGCTGGACGGCCTGTACTCCTGAGCCGAGGGCTGGGCGCTCCGCGCCACGGCGATGGCCCACGCGCCGGCGACCAGGACGGCCACCACCTCGGTCAGCACCAGCAGCCGTTCGACGTAGCCCAGCGGGATCACCCGCCACCACGACGTGCCGACGACCGCGTTCACGCCGATCGCGTACAGGATCGGCGTGAACGCCAGGGCCGACAGCAGGCCGAACCGGAACGTCCACCGGGCGTGCCCGCCCCACACCGGGTCGTGCCGCCACGGGCGGGCGAGCAGGGTGGCCGCGATCGGCAGGGCGACGAACGCGAGCAGGCTGCCGAACCGGTGGATGCTGCCGCTCAGGCTCGGGCCGATGGCCCAGTTGTTCTTCGGGAAGATCACGACCAGCGTCAAGCCGACCGACCACGCGGCGAACGCCACGGAGCCCGCGGAGTTCCACTCGGCGATGCCCCGGCGGACCAGGACGGTCAGGATGGCGACCGACCCGAACACCAGCAACAGGACCGCGGTGTCGAACACCCAGCGGTGCGGGCCGAGGGCGTATTCGCTGATCGTGCGGCGCAGGTGCCTGGTGGAGTCGGTGAGGCGGTACAGGTCCAGGCCGCCGACGAGGGCGACGGTGAGGAGGACGGAGAGGGAGCCGGCGAGGGCGATGAAGCGGGTCGGGGAGTTGGAGGGGGTGGTGGTCGAGGTGGGGTCGGCGGTCGGCACAACGGACAGAACGGACGAGGGGTGGGGTGGGGTTCCGGTTGGTGGGGATCGACAGGTTGTCGACAGGGCGCGGATGTGGTGGTCGGGGGTTGAGTCCGGCCTCGTTCCGGGTCCGATGTGGTGACGCTCGATCGGGGGAAGAGTGCAACCTTTGACAACCTGAACCGCATTTCTCACGTTAGCCGGATAAAACGGCCGGCCCGGCGGCGAGGAGGCGTGGCAAGGGCAGCCCGGGGTGCGGTTCGGGCGGGGTGCGGTTCGGGCGGGGTGCGGTTCGGGCGGGGTGCGGTTCGGGCGGGGTGCGGTCAAGCGGACTCGCGGAGGACCAGGGTTGGGGCGAAGACGACCGAGCTCACCGGGCGGTCTGGGCGGTCTACGCGGTCGACCAGGAGGCGGGCCATCTCGGCGGCCATGTCCTCGACCGGTTGGCGCACGGTGGTCAGTGGTGGGTCGCACTCGACGGCGGGGCTGCTGTCGTCGAAGCCCACGACCTTGAGGTCTTCCGGGACGCGGAGGCCCGCGTTGCGCAGGATCGGCAGTGCGCCGGTGGCCATCAGGTCCGAGGCGACGAACAGGCCGTCGAGGCCGGCGTCGGTCAGGTGGCGGGCGGCTTCGGCGCCGCCCTCGCGGGAGAAGTCGCCTTCCACGACGAGTGGCTCGGGCAGGCCGTGGCGGGTGGTGGTGTCCAGGAAGCCGCGCAGGCGGTCCTGGCCGGCGGGGGTTTCCAGTGGGCCCGTGATGGTGGCCAGGCGGCGGCAGCCCGAGGAGATCAGGTGGTCGGCGGCCAGGGCGGCGCCGGCGGCCTGGTCGACGTCGACGTAGGTGATCGACATCGGTCGGACCGGGCGGGCGGCCAGGACGACCGGGAGGTTGGCCTCGATCAGTTGGCGCGGGAGGGGGTCGGTGGCGTGGGTGTGGATGAGGATCACGCCGTCGAGCCGGTGTTGGCGGATGTCGTCGACGACCTCGCGGTGGTCGCCGGTGGTCAGGACCAGTTGCACGCCGAGTGGGCGGATCACCGGCAGGACGCCGCTGACCACCCGGCCGAAGTACGGGTCGTGCACGGTGCGGCCCTCATCCGGCAGGACGAGGCCGATGGCCCCGGCCCGGCGGGTGACGAGCGAACGCGCCGCGCGGTTGGGTGTGTACCCGGTCGTGGAGATCGCCTTCTCCACGACTTGGCGCAGCTCACGGTCCACCGTGGCGACCCCGTTGACGACCCGGGACACCGTGGCCCGGGATACCCCCGCGATCCGCGCGACCTCTTCCAACGTGACTGGTCTGCGGTCCACGTCAGCCTTTATACCGGGCGGTGCGGCCCCGCCGAGGCGGGACCGCACCAGCGGTGTCACTGGTAGACGCGGACGTAGTCGACCAGCATGCGCTGCGGGAAGACCGTGGTGGCGTCCGGCGGACCGGGCCAGTCACCGCCCACCGCGTTGTTGAGCAGGATGAAGAACGGCTTGTCGAACACCCACGGGCCGCGGGTCGCCTCCACCGTCGCCTTGTCGATGGTGAGGACGGTCACGTCGTCGATGCTGAACACCATGCCCTTGCTGTTCCAGTCGACCCGGAACACGTGGAACGCGTTCGCGTAGTCCTGGCCGATGTCGTGCACCTTGCCGATCCCGCCGCCGCCGAAGTACGCCGGGCCGTGGATCGTCTGGTACGCGGTGTTCGGTTCGCGGCCCAGGTGCTCCATGATGTCGATCTCACCGCTCGCGGGCCACGGCGTGCCCTTGAAGATGTCGGTGCCGAGCATCCAGAACGCGGGCCACAGGCCCTTGGTGCCCGAGACCTTCACGCGGGCCTCGAACCGGCCGTAGGTCCACGACGCCTTGCCCTCGGTGATGATCCGGGCCGACGTGTACTGGCACGTGCCGGAGCCGCTGACCGGGTCGACCGGGCACGCCGAGCCCGGCGTGACCTCCCGCCTGGCCTCCAGCACCATGTTGCCGGCGCCGTCGGTGAACGCGTTGCGGTTGTCGGTGTAGTACTGCAGCTCCGCGTTCTGGCCGGTGCCGACCTCGGGACGCCACTTGGTCGCGTCCGGGCGGGTGCCCGAGGGCGCGTTGAACTCGTCGCTCCACACCAGCCGCAGCGGGGTGCCGGGGTCGGGTGCCTGCGGCGGTGGCGGGGTGGGGCTGCCGCCGGTGCCGTAGACCTGGAACTCCCACAGCGAGTAGCCGTACTGGCCGCTGCGCTTGGTCAGGTTCACCCGCACGTACCGGCCCGTGCCGCTGACCGCGAACGTCTGCTTGAACCCGGTGCCGTTGGTGACGGTGTGGATCGTGGTCCAGGTGGAGGCGTTGGCGGAGGTCTGGATCTCGAACCCGGTGGCGAACGCCGGGTCCCACTGGAGCACGACCTTGCTGATCTGCGCGGTCGCGCCCAGGTCGACGTAGATCCAGCCCGGGTCGACCCAGCCGGTGGTGGCGTTGGTCGCCCACCGGGTGGCCGGGTTGAAGTCCAGCGCCTTGGCGGGCGTGCACTGCGGGCACGCGCCGTCGTCCTGGTACGACGAGGCGAACGCCGGCTTGTTGTAGGACAGCAGGCCCTCGCCGCCGCCACCGGAGTTCGTGCCCGTGCGGACGGCGAACTCCCACAGGGACACGCCGTACTGCGTGGCGCGCGCCGTGGTGTAGACCCGGACGTAACGGCCGGTGCCGGTGAAGGTGACGTTCTGCGTGCCGCCCGTGCCGGTGGTGGTCTGGTGGACGGTGGTCCAGGTGGTGCCGTCCGTCGAGACCTGGAGCTGGAACGCGGTCGCGTAGGCGGCCTCCCACTGCAGCGTCGCGCCGCACAGCTCCCGGCTCGCGCCCAGGTCGACCCGCAGCCACTGCGGGTCGCTGAACGCGCTGGACCAGCGGGTGCCCGCGTTGCCGTCCACCGCGGAGGCGGCCGTGAACGGGCTGCCCGGTTCGACCGACGACGCCGTGACGGGTGCGTTCAGCGCCGCGTTGGCGGTGCCGCACTCCGCCGCCCCCGCCGCGGTCACGGGCACGACCAGGGCGGCGAGCAGGGCGACTGCGCCGATGAGCGTCCTCATGGGCGGCCGTCCGCGCCGCACTTGATGATCGGGTTGATGCAGTCGCGCACCCGGCGGGCGAGTTCGGCCTCCGGCCAGGCGTTGAAGAAGTCGCCGTGCATGGTGAAGCCGGGGCCGGAGGCGAGCCGGAACCGCGCCGGGTCGCCGTTGACGGGGTAGCGCAGCACCTGGCGCAGCTTCGGCACCGGCACCGGGTGGGTCGAGGGGCAGTCGGCGTTCACCGGGTAGGCCATGTGGCTCTTGTGGTCCGCCGAGTCGAGGTCGCGGCCGTTCCAGCACTGCGGGAAGTCCAGGTAGGACTCCAGCATGGTGCCCGCGGGGCAGTTGACGAAGTCCTTGGAAGCGCCGACGTGCCCGGCGTGCAGGCAGGACCAGCGCGAGATCGTGCTGGCGTCGGGCGCGGTGGCCTTGGCGTTGCCGGCGACGATCCGCAGGCCGAGCGGGAACGGTTGGATGCGCGCGATCACGTCGTCGCGCACGCCTTCGCCCAGGTAGTAGAACGTGGTGCCGGTCGGTTCGACGGGCTGGTTGTCCGCGTAGAGGGTGGGCACCCAGTAGGAGGACAGGTCGACGCCGGGGTTGCAGTTGCTGGTGCCGGCCAGCAGCGATTGGACGGTGGAGCGGGCGTTGGTGGTGGTGTTGCCGAAGAAGCTGTGCATGTGCGACGCGCCGGGCAGGTTCGGCGCGACGATCGGGTCGTCGGGCAGGCGGTGGCTGTAGGGGCACTCGGCGAGGAACTCGGCGACCCGCACGATCGGGCCGCTGCTGTTGGGCACGCCGAAGACCTGGAACTCCCACAGCGAGACGCCGTACTGGGTGGCGCGGGCGGTGGTGTAGACGCGGACGAACCGCGCGGTGGCCGAGACGGTGAGGTTCTGCACGCCGACGTTGCCCGACGCGGTGGCGACGGTGGTCCAGGTGTTGCCGTCGGCGGAGGTCTGGAGCTGGAAGGAGCGCGCGTAGGCGGCCTCCCAGTTGAGCGTGACCTGGCTGATGGCGGTGGACGTGCCGAGGTCGACCCGGAGCCACTGGGGGTCGGCCGTGGCGCTGGACCAGCGGGTGCCGGTGTTGCCGTCGACGGCGGCGGAGGCGGGCGTGCCGCCGTTCTCGGTGGAGGAGGCGGACACGGGTTTGCCCTGGGACAGCAGTTCCGGGGCGGCGGAGGCGGGAGAGGTGACGAAGGTCAGTGCGGACGCGGTCAGCACCGCGACGGTGGTTGCGGTGACCAGTCGACGCCATCGGCGAATGGTGGGGATCACGACTCCCCTTTCGAAGGGCTTTGCAGGGAGGGTTCAGAGAGCGCTCTCACAGCGGAACGTAAGGCGGCCCCCAAGGTCAGTCAAGGAAATGCGGCAGTTCCGGTCATCCCGTAACGGCGGCCGAGAGAGCGCTCTCTCACGAATCCTGCGTTCGGAACGCGAGAGTCCTGCGTCCAGGACGGGTGAGGTGAACGCTCAGGACAGGCGGGCGGCGGGTGGCAGGGCGGACGCGGAGGCGGTGGGCCAGGCCAGCGGGTCGGGGCCCAGGGCCCACAGTTCGGCCACTTGGAGGGCGCACCACGGGGACACCGGGCGGGCGCCGGCCAGGACGGCCGGGGCGAACTCGGTCCAGGGGGCCCACTCGAACGAGTCCACCTCGTCCGGGTTCGGCTCGGGGTCGGTGGCGAGCAGGCCGCGGAAGACCGGGCACATCTCGTTCTCCGTGACGCCGTTCTCCATCACCGCCCGGTAGCGGAACGCGGGCAGCACCAGGTCGAGGTCGACGTCGACCAGGCCCAGCTCGTCGGCCAGCCGGCGCGACACCGCCGACACCATCGGCTCGTCCGGCGCCGGGTGGCCGCAGCACGAGTTGGTCCACACGCCCGGCCACGTCTTCTTGTGCAGGGCGCGCCGGGTCAGCAGCAGCCGGCCCGCCGCGTCGAACAGGTACGACGAGAACGCCAGGTGCAGCGGGGTGGACGCGTGGTGCACGGAGGCCTTGTCGGCGACACCGACCCCCGCACCGGACTCGTCCAAGAGCACGACTTGTTCCACGCGCCCACCCTGCCACACCGTCGATCACCTCGCGTCGGCGAGCACCCTGGGGTTGCGCACGAGCTTGCCGGTCGGCGTGCGGGGCAGCGCACGCAGCACGTGCACCCGCTGGGGCCGCTTGAACTCGGCCAACCGCTGCGCGCACCACGCCGCCAGCTCGTCGGGCGTGAGCGCGTCCGACCCGGTCGACACGTAGGCCTCGATCACCGTGTCGTGCACCGCGATCGCCTCCGTGACCAGGGGGTGGGCGCGCAGCGTCGCCTCGACCTGGGTCAGGTCGACGTTGCTGCCGCGCACCACGACGAGCGAGTCGGCCCGGCCCAGCAGCCGCAGGTTCCCGCGCGCGTCGAACTCGCCCCGGTCACCCGTTCGGAACCACCCGTCCAGGTAACGGGTGGGGTCGTCGTGGTCGAGGTACGGCGACTGGTCCAGCGCCACCTCGACCAGCCCGTCGCGCACCCGGATCGTGGTGTCGGACAGGGGCTTGCCCACCGAGGGGCGGGACGTGCCCGCCGCGTCCATGGTCAGCGCGCCGGTCTCGGTGGTGCCGAAGCACTCGCCGACGGTGAAGCCGTAGGCGGCGGCGAACCGCTCGGCCACCTCCGGCCGCATGAGCTCCCCGCCCGAGAACGCGCCGCGCACGGTGCGCAACGACGGCCGGTCGGCGGCGGAGGCCAGCAGGTCGAAGTGGAACGGCGTGCCGGTGATGAAGTCGACCTCGTGCCGCGCGGCGGTCCGCAGGACGTCCTCGGCCGACAGCTTCCCGGCGAACACCAGGTGCACGCCCGAGGCCAGGGCGTGCAGCAGCCCGCCCATCAGGCCGAAGCTCTGCGCGGTGGAGTTGAGCACCAGCATCCGCTCGCCGTAGCGCGGCATGCCCTCGGCCGCGCCGAACCGCAGCACCTCGCGGATGATCGACTCGGTGCTGCGGCCGACGACCTTGGGCCGGCCGGTGGAGCCGGAGGTGAACTGGACCAGGCGGTGCCGGGTCGTGGCGGGTCCGCCGTCGGAGCGGCGTTCGGTCACCAGCTCGTAGCGCTCGCGGAAGATGCCGACCGGTCGACCGGAGGCGCGCACGAAGAACTGCGGGCGGGTCAGCGCGCGCAGCTCGTCGACCTCGGTGGGGGTGAGGCGGTGGTCGACCGAGATCACCCTGGCGCCGAGGCTCCACAGCGCGAGCACCACCTCCAGCTGGGTGAAGCTCGGGGGCACGTGCAGCGCGACGGTGCTGCCCTCCCCCACCCCGGAGGCGGCGAACAGGCCCGCTTCGGCGGCGACCGAGGCGCGCAACGCGCCGCGGGTCACGGTGTGCTCGTGGCTGAACACCGGCACGTCGTCGCCGTGGCGGCGCAACAGGTCGGTGACGAACTCGCGCATCTTGGCTCAGGTCTCCTTGCAGAACTCGCCGATGGGGATGCCCACGTGCCGCTGCTCGGTCGCGATGTAGCCGAGCAGCTCGTCACCGCGTTGCAGCTCGGTGACGTTGCGGACCTTCCCGCCGGGGCCGAGCACCCGCACGTGCCAGTCGTCCTGCACGGTCAGGCTCACCTCGACGCCCTCGGGCGAGTGCGCGGTGATGGTCAGGATCGGGCGCGATTCGAGCTTGGCCCGGCCGACGGTGAGCTTGCGGGTGCGGCCCTCGGAGTTGACGGCGAGCACCGTGCTGCCCGAACGCAGTTCGGACAGGTAGTTGGTGCGGTTGTCCGGGCCGAGCACGTAGGAGTGCAGGGCGCCGGCGTTGACCCGGAACGGCCGGGTCGGCATGTAGGGCAGCGGGTGGGTCTCGCTGCAGCACAGGATGAAGCCGGAGGAGAACGAGCCGACGAGGATGCCCTCGTCCTCCTGGAAGTGGGAGGCGGTGTCGACGCAGACGCGGTCGCCGAGGCCGTTGTGGGTGATGCCCTCGACGGTGAGCGTGGTCAGGGTGAGCGGCGGCGTGGTCGCCTCCAGCAGCCGGGCCAGCTTGAACACGTCGTTGGCGTCGCGCGGGGCCATCAGCACGCCGTCCGAGCCGTGTTCGAGCACGTCGAGCACGATCGCGGCCTCTTCGAGGTCGGCCACGACGGTGACGAGCTTGCCGGGCGCGCCGTCGGCGGCGGCGATGACGATCTCCAGCGGGATCTTGGTCGGGTCGGTGAACGCGACCACGGTGTGCCCGAGCCGCACCGCCGCCGCGCACGCGAGCTTGAGCGTGCGGTCGTCGCGGACCTGCACGAACGCCGCGTCGGTGGTGAGCCGGTCCAGCGCGTCCTGGTCGTCCACGGCCACGGTGACCAGGTGCGGGCTGTCGACCGCCGCGTCGGCGACGAGCACCCGGGTGATCGTCGGCGGCAGGGTGTCCAGCAGCGCGGGGTCGTCGGCGACGACGCCGGCGAGGCGGGCGTGCACGGCGGCGTCCACGACGGCTTCGCGGTGCGCTTCGGGGACGGGTCGGAGGTCGATCCAGGCGAACTTCAACGGTTCTCCAAGGGGTGAGAGCCCGGTCGGCGTGCGAAGGCCCCGCCGCGGGTCGGGTGACCGGCGGCGGCCGCGGGCGGCGGGGTCATGAGGAGGCCACGACGCCCGTCATCGCGCGGACCAGGTCCGCTTCGGTGTCGTCGTGCACGATCGAGGCCAGTTCGGCGACCAGCGACATGGGTGCGGGCGCGGTGAACACGCGGCGGCCGACGGCGAGGCCCGCGCAGCCGACCGCCATCGCGGTGCGGGCGTGGTCGACCACGCTGCCGCCGGTGGCGGGGCCGCCCGCGACCAGCACCGGGATCGGGCAGTGGGCGATGACCTCGGCCATCCGCTGCGCGGGTCGCGCGAGGTTGGTCTTGACGATGTCCGCGCCCAGGTCGACCGCGATGTTGACCACGTGCGCGAGCAGCGCCGCGTCGTTCGGGTCGGTGATGCGGGGGCCGCGCGGGTAGGCCATGGCGATCAGCGGCACGTTCCACGCGTCGCACGCCTTGGCGACCGCGCCGAGGTCGGCGAGCTGGCGCTCCTCGGTGTCCGAGCCGACGTTGACGTGCACGCTCACCGCGTCGGCGCCCAGTCGCAGCGCCTCGTCGACCTCGCCGACGAGCACCTTGGCGTTGGTGTCGGCGGCGTGCGCGGTGCCCGCGCTGAGGTGCACGACCAGCGCGCAGCCGCCGAGCACGTCCGGGTCGATCGTGCGCACGCGTCCTTTGTGGACGATGATGGCGTCGGCACCGCCGACGACGACCGAGTCGATGAGCTCGTGCCACCGGTCGCGCGGCACCACCGGGCCGTCCGAGACGCTGTGGTCGAGCGGGACGAAGAGGTACCTGTCGTCGCGCGGACGGGAAAGGCGCCGCAGGCGCATCGCTTTCGTCATGTCGCTCACACCTCCTCGCTATTCGGTGCCGGCCATCCAGCAGGGTGGTCGAACCGGTGAGCGCGGCGGGAGGTGTGAGGTGGCGATAACTCCTCAGTTATGCACCTGTTGGAGCAACGGGTGGAGGTTCCGCTCGACGCACAGTCGTGGTCTTCACTACACGCACGGTCGGTGTTCGATTTGTCTTATTGCCCTAGGCTGCCGCAGTG
Source organism: Saccharothrix sp. S26 (assembly GCF_021390395.1). Lineage (GTDB taxonomy): Bacteria > Actinomycetota > Actinomycetes > Mycobacteriales > Pseudonocardiaceae > Actinosynnema. The sequence goes on along the minus strand of NZ_JAJUWT010000004.1, from coordinate 224,673 downwards.
AACATGGAGCTCAGGCACCTCCACGTCGTGCTGACCGTGGCGGAAGCGGGCAGCATCAGCCGGGCCGCCTCACTGCTCAAGATCGCGCAAGCCGGGTTGACCGCGCAGCTGCGGCGCATCGAGCGGGGGTTCGGTGGTCCGCTGTTCCTGCGGCGCACCGACGGCGTCGAGCTGACCGAGTTGGGCCGCCACGTCGTGCTGCGATCCCGTGACCTGGTGGAACGGTTCGACGACCTGCTGGTCACCGCGCGCAAGCTGGCCGCGGAGAGCGACGTCACGGGCATCCGGCTCGGCGGCGTGGCCGGTGCGCTGACGCCGTTGCTGGTCGCGGTGGTGCGGTCGCTGCTGCCGACGCACCCGCGCACCACGCACGTCGAGCGCACCAGCGACGGCGTGCTCGAGTTGGTGCGCGCCGGGAAGTTGGACCTGGCGTTGGTGACGGAGTACCCGCAGAGCCCTCTGCGGATTCCCGAACAGGCCGACTGCCGGACCGTGGTGACGGAACCGATGTTGGTCGGAATCGCGGCCGGGCACCGGTTGTCGGGGCGCAACGAGATTCGGCTGTCCGAACTGGCCGACGAGGAATGGGCGGTCTCGGACGAGAGCTACGGCGGCGGAAGGTTGAACCTTCACCTGGCGTGCGAGGCGGCCGGATTCACGCCGCGTTGCGCGCATTTCGGGTTGGACCCCGCGGCGGCCGCGGAACTGGTGCGCTCCGGGCACACGGTGGCGTGTTTCTTCCCCACCGGGCACGACTTGCCGGGCGTGCTGTTGAAACCGATCGTGGGCAATCCCGTGCACCGGCGGGTGACGGTGGTGTGGCGGCGGGATTGCGCGGCGGCGGAGTACGTCGACGAGATCCACGCCGCGCTGTTGCGGGCCTACCAGGAGCGGATCTGGGGTCACGGGCCGCGCACGGCGAAGCTGGCCGCGGCGGCCAGCTGACGTCGGCTCGCCGGCACGCGGAAGCGTTGCCGCCGAACGGACCACCGCCGGAACCTATGGACCGAGGTGCGCGGCGGCCACCCGTTTGGGCACGCACATCCGCCACGCGTCCACCACGAGTTCGGTCAGCTCGTCCTCGTCGACGCGGGCCAGGGTGCACTCGACCCAGTGGTAGCGCAGGTCGGAGGGCGCGGGCAGGTGGAACTTGGCCGGTTCGGCGACCACCAGGGCGTCCCGCTCCTCCTTCGGGAACGCGAAACCCAACGTCCGCTCGTCGCGCGAGAGCGCCAGGTACACGATCCGGCCGATGCGGAACTTCACCCGGTCCCGGACCACGGCCTCCTCGGTGCGCGGCAACGACCGGGCGATGCGGCGCACGTCGTCGACGGTCGCCACCGGTCAGCGGTCCGCGTGCCGGAGCACGCTCTCCACCTCGGTGCGGAAGGCGTTCACGCCGTCCTCGCCCTCCGGCGCGCCGTGCGCCTGGAGCAGGTGCAGCAGCGCCACGCCGTGGGCGGACCGGCGGGACAGCGCGTGGAACGAGAACGCGGCCTCGTAGCCGCTGATCGCCGTGGCCAGCGCCGCCGCGACCGCCGCCAGGAACGCCCACAGCGCGCGCTGCCGGTCGTCGGCCACGGCCACCGCGCCCAACGCCGCCGCGGCGGTGAACAGCAGCACGGTCAGGCCGGTGGTCCAGCGGCGGGCCGCGGTGTAGCGGGCCCGTGCCCGCTCGAACCCGGCGAGCCGTTCGCCGAGCCGGTGGCGCAGGTAGGCGCGGAGGAACTGCTCGCGGTGGTCGTCCAGCGGGGAGGTCATCAGCGGCTCACCGAGTCGTGCCGGAGCCGTGCCACGGTGGTCGCCAGCTCGCGGGCGCGCTCGTCGCGCTCCGCTTCGTCGGCGGCGGGTGGCGCGGCCAGGTGGTCGAAGTACAGGGCGCGCAACCGCTCGGCGCGGACCTTGGCGTCCGGGTCCTCGCCGCCGCGCGCCACGACCGCCAGCACGGCCGCGGCCGCGCCGGCGACGGCGAGCAGCACGCCTGGCCACGGCTCGTCCCGCAGCCAGACCTGCAACGCGGCGGACACCGTGGCGGCGAAGCCGGCGGCGATGGCGAGCACCACGAGCAGCCGGGCGCGTTCCCGTGCCCTGAGGGCGGTGACCTCGCACTCGTGCAACGCGGGGGCGACGACCTGGTTGGCCTCGTGGATCGCGTCGGCGAGCAAGGGGTAGTCCAGCACGTAGCCGGGGTCGATCACGGGCTGCGGCTCGGGTGCCCGGAACCGCAGCCGCGGCCACACGGCGGGCGGTGGCACGTCGGCGTGCAGGTCGGCCCCGGGCCGGTTGCCCAACACCCGCCGCAGGACCGCCGCCACCTTGTCCGCGCCCTCGGCCAGGTGCACCACGGCGACCTGGCCGCTGCGGACCAGCACCGCGAGGTCGTCGGCGCGCTCGGGGGCGGTGGTCCGCGCGGTGGACGAGGCGGGGGCGGGCTCGTCGGCGACGGTCGCGCCCCTGGCGGCCGGGGTCGACATGGTCGGGTCGGCGGCCGGAGTGGCGGTGGGGATGGTGGTGGACGCGGGCGCTTGAGTGGGCGGGTCGGAGGCGACGGGAGCGGTGGGGTTCGGCTTGCCGGTCGCGATCTCGTCCGCCAGGCCGCCCGTGCCGGCCAGCACCAGCAGCGGCCGGTCGCGGCCCAGGTGGTCGACCAGGGCGGACCGCGCCAGGTCGCCGCCGCCGATCAGCAGCGCGAGCGCCGGGCGCTTCGGCCCGGCCACCGCGTCCACCGCGCGGAACAGGGCGGGCAGCTCCTCGCCCCACTTCGAGCCCGGCACGAGCACCGCCGTGTCGTGGTTCACGTTGAGCCGTGCCTCACCGGCGGCGGGCTCGGCGTCCTCCGCCGCCACCCGGCCCGACGGGGCCACGCCGACCAGCCGCGGCCACCGGCCGTCCAGCGACTCGGCGGCCAGGCCGAGCAGGTGCGTGACGCCGACGTCGGCCCCCGCGGTGATCACGACCGCGTCCGCCCTCGCCGCCGCCGCGAGCACCGCACGCAGCACCGGGAGCACCGAGGCGGCGAGCTCGGTGTCCATCGGGCCCGCCGAGCCGAACACCGCCAGGACCGGCCGGCCGCGGGGCAGGCCGAGGGCACGCGCCCGGACGTCGGCGTCGGGGTGGGCCAGTCGCCGCACCCGTGGGCCGGTACCCGCAGTAGGCATGCCGGGCACCCTAGCGGTGCCTCACGTGAATTTCACCCGTCCGGGGGCGGATTTCGCCGCAGGTAGAGTGCTGGGCGTGTCGATTGACCCCGCCGAGCTGGAAATCGCCCTAAGGGTGCTCGCCCAAGTGGACGAACTGGACACCGAGCACCCCGACGCGGTAGCCGTCCGCCGGGCCACCGCCGGCATCTGGAAGAACCTCCGCAAGCGCCGCAAGGCCGAGCGCCGCGCCTCGGTCACCGCCGCCGACCGCGCCGTCATCGAGGCGACCGCGACCGGCTCGCCGTCCCGCATCGACGACGAGACCCGCGGCCTGCTGCTGCGCGAGCCCGAGCCCGGCGCGAAGGCGGGCACGCTGCTGCGCGCCCGGTCCTGCTACACGTGCAAGAAGCGGTACGTCGAGGTCGACGCGTTCTACCACCAGCTGTGCCCGGACTGCGCGGCGCTCAACCGCGCCAAGCGCGACCAGAGCGCGGACCTGACCGGCAAGCGCGCCCTGCTCACCGGCGGCCGGGCCAAGATCGGCATGTACATCGCGCTGCGGCTGCTGCGCGACGGCGCGCACACCACGATCACCACCCGGTTCCCGCGTGACGCGGCCCGCCGGTTCGCGTCCATGCCCGACAGCGCCGACTGGCTGCACCGGCTGCGCGTGGTCGGCATCGACCTGCGCGACCCGGCCCAGGTCGTGCAGCTCGCCGACTCGGTGGCCGCCGCGGGCCCGTTGGACATCCTCATCAACAACGCCGCGCAGACCGTGCGCCGCTCGGCGGGCGCGTACGCGCCGCTGGTCGCCGCCGAGTCCGCTCCCCTGCCCTCCGGGCCGCTGCCGGAGCTGGTCACGTTCGGGCACACGGTGTCCGCGCACCCGGTGGCGTTGGCGGGCACGTTGGCCGACACCATCCCCGCGGTCACGGCGCTGGCGCTGACCGCCGGCTCCAAGGAGATCGACGCGGGCGGCCTGGTGCCCGACGAGGCCCCGGTCAACAGCTGGGTGCAGCGGGTCGAGGAGGTCGACCCGGTGGAGCTGCTGGAAGTGCAGCTGTGCAACAGCACCGCGCCGTTCATCCTGATCTCACGGCTGCGCCCGGCGATGGCCGCCTCGCCCGCGCGCCGCAAGTACGTGGTGAACGTCTCGGCGATGGAAGGGCAGTTCAGCCGCGCCTACAAGGGCCCCGGCCACCCGCACACCAACATGGCCAAGGCCGCGTTGAACATGCTCACCCGCACCAGCGCCGAGGAGATGCTGACCACCGACGGCATCCTGATGACCGCCGTCGACACCGGCTGGATCACCGACGAACGGCCGCACCCGACCAAGCTGCGGCTGGCCGCGGAGGGTTTCCACGCGCCGCTGGACCTGGTCGACGGCGCGGCCAGGGTGTACGACCCGATCGTGCGCGGTGAACTGGGCGAAGACCTGTACGGGTGCTTCCTGAAGGACTACGCGCCCGCGCCGTGGTGAGCAGGTCACGCGCCTGTTCCACCCTTTCCCGACCGCAGTAACGCCGGTGCGCCGATCGGGGTGCACCGGTTAACGCGACGGTGCCCGCGTGCGACTCTCCGTCGGTAGGCTGAAGCTTTCGCGAGGCCGCCGCGAGGCGACGGGGGTGGGCATGGACGGCGGGCGGGCCGGTCGAGCCGCCGCGCGGCCGCGCGTCAACCCGTTCCCGCTGCCGGGCTGGGAAAGCACGCCGATGCGGCCGTTGCGCCCCTGGCACCGGCCGGCGCACCGCGACTACTACGTGCCCGTGGACGGCGCCGAGGCCGCGTTCGAGCACTTCCGGCAGTCCATGGGCGACCTGGCCGTGATGCTGGAGTACGGCCGGCTCGCGCTGGTCACCGGCGAGTCCGGCTGCGGCAAGACCGCGCTGGTCAACCGGTGCGCCGACTGGGTCGTCGGCGAGCTGCGGCGGCGCGACCTGCGCGGGGTCGTGCTCGACCTGACCGGCTGCCTGCCGACCGACCAGGAGCTGTCCATCGACCAGCGCACCGCCGAGGTGTGCGACCGCATGTTCGACCTGCTCGTGGACGCGGGGGCGCTGCGCCCGGAGAGCGAGGAGCGGCTGGACGCCGTGCGGGACGTGCCGCGCCGCGTGTTCCCGCGCCTGGGCCGGGCGCTGCGCGAGGAGGTCGCGCTGATCGTGCTGCTGCCCAGCCCGAACGAGCTGGTCGACGAGGTGATCCGCTACGCGCGCACGCTCAACAGCGCCAAGGTGCTGTTCCTGACCGAGTCCGCCTACCTGGGCACGGACGAGGTGGCCGACGTCGTGCGCCAACTGGAAACGTGGGTACCGCCGATCACCCTGCACGTCGGCCCGCTCGACCCCGGTGACGCGCAGCGGTTCGCCGAGGACCGGCTGGCTCGGCACGCGGCCGCCGGGACCTATCCGCGGCTGAGTGACGACGCGATCGAACTGGTGGCCAAGCACTGCCAGTCGGTCGCGATGTTGCAGCGGTTCCTGCACGGCACTTACGAGCACAAACGGGTAACGGGACTAGGCTACTCCGAGGCCGATCTGGTGACCGTCGAGGACATCAGGGCGTTCTTGAACACCAAGTCCCGGAATGGACCGGTGAATGCGCCATGAGCGGTAGCAGCGACCTCCCGCCCACGCGGAAGAACCCCTTCTCGCCGATGGCGGTCGCCCGGATCACGGACTTCGACGCCGATCCCGACGCGGTCGACGTGGCGATCACCACCGACGCGGCGCGGCAGGCGCTCGCGCACCTCACGTCCTACCTCGACGCGCCGCCCGCGCGCGGCGGCCGCGACCGCACCGGCACCGTGGTGGCCGTGCTCGGCGACTACGGCACGGGCAAGACGCACCTGGCCGTGCGGCTGGTCCGGCACGCCCGGCAGGCGCTGGCCGACCCGACGCATGCGCTGTACCTCGACGCTACCGCCGAGAGCTTCATCGAGCTGTACCGGCGGTTCATGCAGAAGCTCGGTCGCGAGGGCGTGCGGGCGCAGGTCAGCGAGTACTACGCGGACATCGTCGCGGACTCGTTGCAGAGCAGCGGCCTGACCAGCGACATGCTGGAGTGGCTCGGCAGCAGGCAGCTGGAGCCGCAGGAGGTCGTGGAACGGCTGGGCCTGATGGAGAGCGCGTTGCTGCGCAAGGTCCAGGACACGCTGCGCGAGGTGACCAACAACAAGGACTTCGGCACCGCGCTCACGCTGCTGCTGCGGCCCGGGTTCGAGCACGCGGTGTGGTCGTGGCTGCTCGGCGGCACACCCGACCAGGTGCTGGTCGAACGCGGCATCGCCACGCCCATCGACACCGAGGTGGCCGCGCTGGAGGCGATGGGCGTGTTCGCCCTGCTGTTCGGCGGCAGGCAGCGGCGGTTCGTGCTGGCGATCGACGAGCTCGACAAGATCTTCTCCGCCGACTCGAGGCCGCAGGCCCGCACGATGGCCGCGTTCCAGACGTTGTTGCAGGTGTTCGCCAAGGCCGGGGCGTGCCTGGTGCTGTGCGGGCTGCCCGACTTCAAGGCCGTGCTGCCGCCCGCGGTGCGGCAGCGCATCCCGTACACGGTGGTGATGTCCGGGCTCAGCCAGGGCGAGGTGCGCGAGTTCGTCGAGCTGGCGCAGGAGCAGGTGTTCGGCGAGCGGCAGCTCGCGCCGTTCACCGTCGACACCACCCGGTACCTGCGCGACCTCGCCCGGGGCAACGCGCGCAACGTGATCCGGCTGTGCCACCGGGTGTTCCGGATGGCCGACGACCTGTCCCGCGCGCCCGGCCACGAGTTCGTCGTCACCGAGGACATGGTGCGGCAGGCGGCGCGCGACCTGTTCGGGTCGTTGAGCTCGGACGACATCGACGGCGTAGTGCGCCGGGTGCTCGACGCGGGCGGCCAGGACTACCTGCACCGGCACCTGCTCGGCGTGGCCGAGGAGTCGTTGGTGGACTTCTGGGTCACGTTCCCGGAGCAGGCGGGCGGCTGCGCCGTGCTGATCACCGGGTCGCTGCTGGACAACGCCGACGTGGGCGCGGTGGTGCGGCGGATCTCGGCGGTGCGCGAGGCCGAGCCGGACGCCGAGCTGGTCCTGCTGGTCAACGGCGTGGTGACGGACGGCGTGGCGATCCAGTTGCGCGAGCTGCTGGGCCGCGAGCCGCTGGTGTACGTCGACCGGACGTTCGCCGAGGACTTCAAGGCGCTGATCAGCGCCACGGGCCGGCGGCCGGGCCAGGACACCGACCCGTTGTCGGCGCTGCGGTGGCGGATGGACCAGCTGGCCAAGCAGCAGTCGAGCATCTACGGGTTCATCGAGCACCTGGCCGAGCACATGGACGGCGTGCGGGCGTCGGCGGACCGGCAGCTCGGCGCGATCCAGCGGCAGCTCGGGGCGTTGGCCGGCACGCCCGGCCGGGTGGCGGAGGCGACGCCGGGCAGGCTGCCCGGCGAGGTGGAGCGGCTGTTCCGGGACGCGGTGGACGTGTTGGAGGACCTGACGCAGGTCGACGTGATGTTCGAGGAGGCGTTCGACCACGCGCCGACCGCCACGCAGGAGGCGGTGCACCGGCGGCTGCGGACGCCGGAGTTCACCCGGGCCGCGTCGCAGGCGGTGATCATGCAGAAGGCCGTGCGGGCCTTCCGGGCCGCGGTGGCGCAGTGGTACGCCACGGCGGGCGAGGCCGACGCGGAGGAGCGGCTGGAGGAGCTGTGCGGCATCTACGACGGGATCGTGGAGTTCCTGCCGCTGTTCCTGCTGGACCCGCTGGTGCAGATGCCGCCGTGGTCGGCGCGGTCGGGCGGCCTGGTGGCCGAGGTGGGCCAGGGCTCGCGCCGCACCCGCGTGCACGAGGCGTTGCGCAACCTGAGCCCGCGCGTGCGCCGTGCCGTGTTCCGGTCGTCCCCCGCGTGAGCGCGGGCGGTCAGGGCGTGGGCTTGGACCGGTAGGTCGACGCCACCCGCGGCACCGGCTGGAGCGGCACCCGCGGCACGTGCTTCGGTTCCGGCCCCGGCGCGGGGATGGCCGACAGACCGAAATCGCTGCCCGGCACCGGTGGCGGGATCACCCGCGACAGGCGGTCGTAGCCGCCGTTGGCGAGCGCGTGCAGCAGGTTCACCACGACGACGGCGGGCGCGACCACCGCGATGGCCCCCGGGAACGCCGGCTCCAGCAGCAACGCCAGGATGATCGCGGTCAGCCCGTTCTGCTGCCCCAGCGCCAGCCGCACCCGGTCGCCGCGCCACCGCTTCGGCGCGGTCAGCGCGAACGCCACCACCGCCTGCGCGCCGAACGCCGCCACCCCGAGCACCGCGCCGACCCCGGCCAGCGCCCAGCTGAACTCCGCCGCCAGCACCAGCCCGACCGCGACGAGCGCCAACGCCATGCCCGCCTGCGCCAACCCGTCGACCCACCGACCCAGGTTCGGCCGGAAGAACAACCCCAGCAACGCCAAGGCCAGCAACAACGACTGCTGCACCGCGACGAACCCGAGGGCGAGCACGGCCACCACCATCACCGCGCGCACCGCGTACCGGACCGCGCGGCCACCGGCCTCGGCCCGCCGCACCCGCCCGCGCACCAGCGCCCACAGCAGGAACGCCACCCCGGCCAACGCCAGGTTGAGCACCAGGTTCACCGCGAACGACCCCACACCGCCGGCCGCGCCGCCCCGCACCGCGAACGCCGTGATGTACACGGTCAGCAGCACGGTGATCGGGTCGTCGAACGACGCCCACGCCGCCAGCAGCGCCTTCGCCGAGTCCGACATCCGCGACTTGGCCCGCATCGCGGCCACCGACAGCGGGTCGATCTGCGCGACCGCCACCGCGAGCACCAAGTGGCCCGGTTCGCCGAACGCCAGGAGCATCACGCCGAAGATCAGCGCGACCTTCGCCAGCACCCCGAGCGTGACCGCGAGCAGCACCGTGCCCAGCTGCCGGCGGAACTCCGCGATCACGATCCCGCTCGTGCTCGCGTACAGCCCGAACCCGAGCAGGGCGGTGATGAAGAACCCGTAGGCCGGCGACCGGTCGACGTCGTGCCAGCCGGACCACCACGCCGCGAGCCACCCCGCGCCGAGGGCCGACAGGAGGGCGGCCGAGCGGATCACGGGCGTCACCGCTCCACGGTAGGCAGGGGTGGATGAGCGTTCAAGGACCGATCGGAGTGAGTTCGTCGACCAGCGCGGACATCCGGTCGTCCGCCGCGCGGACCCGCGACTGGTCGAGCGTCACGCCGGCGAGGTACTCCCCCGCGCGCAACCGGTAGTAGTAGATCGCGCCCATCTCGACGTCCAGCACGAGCCGGGCCATCAGCCCGCCCACGACGGGGTTCACCGCCCGGTTCAGCCTGGTCGCCACCGCGCCGAGCTCCTGCACGAACCCGTGGTAGAACCGGCGGCGCGCGTCCACCGCGACCTGCCGGAAGAACGGCGCCAGCGACGGGTCGCCCAGGCAGTCGACCATGGCCCGCACCTCGCCGCCGACGACGTGCGCCACCAGGTGCAGGTCCTGCGCGCGCACCGCCGCCAGGCACGCGGTCAGCGGGCCCTCCCCCACCGTCACGTGCGCCGCCACGTCCCGCTCCACCGGCAGCGGCTCGACGCCCGCCGCGCTCTGCCACCCGCCGGGGTTGAGCGAGCCGAGGCTGAGCTGGGCGCGCAGCCGGGTGGCGAGCCCGGCCACCGCGCGGTCCGCCTCCTCCACGGCGGGGTGGCCGAACAGCGGCCCCGCGCCCGCGTGGTCGAGCACCAGGCCGACGACGTGCTCGGTCGGCACGACGGAGTCGCAGAACAACGCGCCCTCCTCGGTGTGCAGCACGGTGCGGATCAGCCGGCCCGTGCGCACCTCCTGCAAGGCCCGGTCCAGCGAGGCGACCTGGAACGTCAGGTGCCTGCCCAGCCGCTTGAGCTCCTCGCGGCGGGTGCCGCCGGGCAGCGCGTCGGGCGCGGGTCCGGGGTCGCCGAGGACGTCCACGCCGAAGTCGAACACGCCGCTGCTGTAGTGCGCGAGGTAGTGCAGGGCCGGGCTGTCCACGACCGCCTCGCGGCACGCCTGCCTGGCCGGCTCGAACTCGGGGCCGACGTGCTCGGCCTGCTCCTCGTGCAGCTCCACGCCGGTCCTTCCTGCGCGCTCAGGTGTGCGGGATGTCGACATCGCACTCCCGCCAGTCCTGGTCGGTCGGGTGCGCCGCGAGCCGCAGGTTGTGCGCCGCCGCGGCGGTGTGCGGGTGATCGTGCCCCAGGAACTCCAGGCAGTCGGTGTGGGTGTCGGCGATCAGCTCGGCGGCCCGGTCCGGCTCGCCCGCCGCGGCGAGCACCCGTGCCTCGTCGACGGCCGACGCCAGCGTCCACGGGTGCGTGTCGCCCAGCCGGGCGCGCAACGCCGCCGTCGCCGCCTCCACGTGGCTCACCGCGCCCGCGTGGTCCCCCGCCGCGCGCAGCGCCAAGCCGAGGCCCAGCCTGCACAACGCCACGAACGGGTGATCGTCGCGGAGTCCGACGTGCTGCTGGAAGCCGGTCGACGCGGTCCGCGCGAGCTCCACGGCCAGCTCGGGGTCGACGCCGACCCGGCGGTGGTCGGCGGCGAAGCCCAGCGCGCAGCCCAGCGTGTACGGGTGGTGCGGGCCGAGGAGCTCGCGGTAGTCCCGCAACGCCTTGCCGGTGCGCTCCTTGGCCTCCTTGACCCGGCCCACCAGGCGCAACGCGATGGCCCGGTGCCACTGCACGCCGACCTGGAGCTGGTTGAGCCCGGGCCGCAGCGCCTGCAACTGCTGCGACGCGTGCAGCAGCGAGTCCAACGCCTCCGGGTAACGGCCCAGTTCCCGCTGGTACAGCCCGATCTGGGCGAGCGTGGCCCAGGTGCGCACGTCGCCCGTGCCGAACAGCCGCCGGCGCCTGCGGTAGTTGTCCTCCTCCAGCGCGAGCGCGCCCGCCGCGTCACCGGACAGGAACATCGAGGACGCCAGGTTGTTCGCGGCGCGGCGGGTGTCGGGGTGGTCCTCGCCGAGCACCGAGCGCAGGCCCTCCCAGGTGGCCTGGTCCTCGGCCAGCGCCTCGGCGAACAGGCCGAGGCCGCGCAGGTCGCCGCCGCGGCCCCGGGCGGTGATCAGCGGGCGCGGGTGGGTGAGGTCCAGGGCCCGCCGCTGCTGGGCCAGCGCGAGGTCGTCCAGCCGCAACGCCTCGGTCGGCTCGCCGAGCACGCGGTGCACGTTGGCCAGCTCGGTGGCCAGCCGGTTGCGCAGCGGGTCGGCCGGGCCGAACCGCCGGGTCCACGCGTCCAGCAGGGCGCGCCCCGGCCCCAGCGCGGCCCGCCGCACGCCCGCGCCGCCGTCGGTGAACAGGAACCGCACCTGGTTGACCAGCCAGCGGCGCACCTTCGGGTCGTCGCTGCCCAGCGCGCCGGACGGGAGGACGTGCTTCTGCAGCTCGGCGAACCGGGCGTGCCGGGTCGGCGAGTTGTCCTCCACCTCCGTCGGCGCCACCGCGGCCAGCGCGGCGAGCACGGCGGACTGCCGCTCCTCCCGCGTCTCCGGGCTCATCCGGTCGCGCAGCGCGCGCTGCACCACGCGGTGCAGCCGCAGGGAGTACTGGTCGCCCCAGTCGACGCGGAACAGCCCGTGCCGCGCGCCGTACCACAGCACCCGGTCGATCTCGGCGGCGTCGAGCTCCAGCGGCTCCGCGTCCACGCCGCCCGCCACGACGACCCGGCCGAGGAACGCGGGCGAGCGCACCAGCCCCAGGTCCGCGCCCTCCGGCGACAGGAACGCGCACAGCTCGGCCACCAGCACCGCCAACCGGCCCGTGGCGCTGACCCGCAACGCCTCCACCGCGACGTCGACGACCCGCGCCACCCCGTCGGCGTCGGACCGGTCGAGGCGTTCGAACAGGGTGCGGGTGGCCCAGGTGGCCGCGTCGGCGTCCCGCGAGCCCGCGCCCACCTCCGTCCGCGCCGTCTCGCCGAGCCAGCACGACACCAGGTCCAGCGCCAACGGCAGGTGCCCGACGGCGTCCGCGACGCGCCGCGCGTCGTCCGCGGTCAACCCCGGCACGCGGTCCAGCAGCAGACCCGCGCCGTCCTCGGCGCTCATCGGCACCAGCTCCACCGCCGGCCCGCCCGCCGGCGCGGAGGTGATCAGCACGTGGCCGGTGGCGCCGGTCGGCAGCAGGTCGGCGATCGCGTCCGGGTCGTCGGCGTTGTCGTAGACCAGCAGGAACCGGGCGTACGCCGGGTCGTTCGACAGCCGTTCCAGCGCGGACAGCGTGCCGTAGTCGGTCGAGCCGGGCTGCCGCAGCCGTGACGCCAGCTCCGCCAGGCCGGTCAGCACCGACTGCCGGTCGTGCGCGGACAACCACCACACCGCCGCGTAGTCCGCCGAGAAGCGGTAGGCGTACTCCAGCGCCAGCTCGCTCTTGCCCACGCCGGGCACGCCGCTGACGGTCACCACCACGTGCCCGTCACCCGCCGCCGCGAACCGGTCCCGCAACGCCTCCAAGTCCTCGTCGCGGCCGACGAAACCGCGGTGGCGCGGCGGCAGCCCGAACACCGCCGGTTCGCTGCCGGGCACCCGCACCACCGGCTCGTGCACCGTGCCCGGCCGGTCGATCAGGCCGAAGTGGCTCAGCAGCCGGGCGCTCAAGGCCTCCGGCGAGTGCTCGTGCACCGACAGCCCGCCGTCCGACGGGCCGTCCTCGGCCAGCCGCAGCCGCAGCACGGTCAGCGGCACGGCCGGCAGCTCCACCGGGCCCAGGTGCGGCGACCAGAGGATCACCACGCCCGGCGGCACGTCGGCCTCGAACCACTCCCGCGCCTGCGCCAGGCGGCGCACCCGCGCGCCCGCCCGCTCCAACTGGCCGCGCACCCAGTCCGCCCAAGGCCGGTCACGCGGCGCGTGCACGACGACCACGCGGTCCGGCTCGACGGTCGACGTCAGCCCGAACACGCGCCGGTAGCGGGCGCGCAGCACCGGTGACACCGGGGCCACCTCGGTGACCGCGCCGCCGGTCACCGCCGCGGCGAGCCTGCCGTACTGGACCTCCATCGCGCCGCCGCCGGACGGCTCCTCCACCAGGATCGCCAGCAGCGGGTCGAACGCGTCGTACGGGCGGTAGGGGATCTCGATCGCGCCGCCGTGGGGCACCCGTTTCGCCTGGCCCGCCAGCAGCTCGGCGAACGCGGCGTGGATCGCCGACCGGATGCGCTGCGCCCGCGACTGCTCGTCGGCGTCGTCGAACAACGTCGCCACCGGCACGACGTCGATCCGGATCGGCGCGCGCTTGCGCAGCCGTGCCGCCAGGTCCGCCGCGTCCGCGATGGCCCGGGGACGCGGGCGGAAGCACACCACGGCCAGCTCGCACAGGGTCGCGATCACCGTCAACGACTCGTCGCCCGCGCCCGTCGGCGCGTCGATCAGCACCTGGTCGTAGTCGGACTCGGCCAGCCGCGCGCGCAGCTCGGCCACCGCGCCCGCGTCACCGTGCCGCGGCCGGCCCGCCGCGTCGGCCGGCGTCGCCGACACCACGTCCACGTGGCCCGGCGCGGTGACGTCACCCGCGGGCGGCGCGAACCGCTCCACGACCGGCGGCGGGTCGTCGTCGCGCGCCTCGTCCGCCCGGTACGCCTCGATCAGCCCGCGGCCCAACGCGTCCGGCAAGCCCAGGCGTGCCACCAGGAACGGCTCCAGGTACTCGCGCACCCGCGGCACCTCCGAACCCCAGTCCACCACCAGGACCCGCTGCCCGGCCGCGGCCAACACCCACGCCAGGTTCGCCACCGCGCTGGTGCGGCCGGTCCCCCCGGTCGCCGACAGGAAGGCGGTGACCCCGGTGTGTCCCGGGGCGGTGCGCGGCGTGGTCATCTGCTGCTCCAGAGCGGCGGAGGGGACTTGGGAATACCGGGAACGCGGGCCGCGCGCCCGCGACTCAGCCGCGTTTCACCCGAACGGCAGCAGCCTCCGCGCCACCGGTCGCCGCGGCAGCCGTCACAAGGAGCTCTCGAAGGCCGCGAACCGGTTGGGCAGCTCGGCGTTGTCCGCGAGGATCCGGTGCAGCGCGGCGCGCAGCGCGGTGTCCGGCAGTTCGGCCAACCGGGCCAGGTCCACGCCCGTGACGTCCAGGAGTTCCGACTCCAGGACGGGTTCGGCAGCCATGTCCGACCTACCCCTCACCGCAGTGCTGCGGATTTCTCGCTCCTCGCCCCGATTGCCGGCAACGCCGGCGGCGCGCTTCCCATCGTAGTGAACGACAACGGTCACCGTCGGGAATCCTCCGATTGGCGGAGGCAGCGGGCGGCGCGCTGTGTTTGATTGCAGGTGGGGTCGCAGATTGCTTGGCGCGTCGGGAATATCGGGGGTGGGAAAAGCCTTGGCGTTCCGCCAGTTCGTGCTCAAGGTGCACAGCAGGTGCAACCTGGCGTGCGACTACTGCTACGTCTACGAACTGGCCGACCAGCGGTGGCGTTCCCGGCCTCGGGCGATGTCGCCGGAGATCGTCGCGCACACCGCCGCACGGGTGGCCGAGCACGTGCGGCGGCACGGGTTGTCCGACGTGGAAGTGGTGCTGCACGGCGGCGAGCCGCTGTTGGCGGGACGGGCCGCGATCGGGTCGCTGGTGGAGCGGTTCCGCTCGGTCGTGCCCGCGACCGTGCGGTTCACCGTGCAGACGAACGCGACATTGCTGGACCGCGAATTCCTCGAACTGTTCTCCGCGCTCGGTGTGCGGGTCGGGGTGAGCGTGGACGGCACGCCGCGGGCGCACGACCGGCACCGCGTGCGGCCCGACGGCGGCGGCAGTTGGGCGGCGGTGCGCGCGGCGTTGACGTCGTTGCGCTCCTTCCCCGAGGTGTACGGCGGCCTGCTGTGCGTGGTGGACGTGCGCGAAGACCCGCTGCGCGTCTACGAGTCGTTGCTGGGGTTCGCGCCGCCCGCGGTGGATTTCCTGCTGCCGCACGGCAACTGGTCGTCGCCGCCGCCCCGACGGGTCGCGGACCCGGCCTCGACGCCGTACGCCGACTGGCTGATCGCGGTGTTCGACGTCTGGTACGACCGGCCGGTGACGCGCGTGCGGCTGTTCGAGGAGCTGCTGTCGGTGGTGCTGGGCGGGCGTTCCGGGGTGGAGGGCATCGGGTTGAGCCCGTCGGCTCAGGTGGTGGTGGAGACCGACGGCGCGATCGAGGTGTCGGACATCCTGGCGTCGTCCTCGCCGGAGGCTTCGGCCACGGGGCTGCACGTGGCGCGTGACGCGTTCGACGCGGCGTGGGAGCTGCCGCAGGTGCGCGCCGGTCGAGCCGGGTTGGCGGGGTTGGCCGCGCGGTGCCGCCGGTGCCCCGTGGTGTCGGCGTGCGGCGGAGGGCTGCGGGCGCACCGGTTCCTGGAGGGTGCCGGGTTCGACCGGCCGTCGGTGTACTGCCCGGACCTGGCGCGGCTGATCGGGCACGTGCGGTCGCGGGTGTCGTCGGACCTGGCGGCGCT
Source organism: Saccharothrix sp. S26 (assembly GCF_021390395.1). Classification (GTDB taxonomy): domain Bacteria; phylum Actinomycetota; class Actinomycetes; order Mycobacteriales; family Pseudonocardiaceae; genus Actinosynnema. Next base: position 209,091 of record NZ_JAJUWT010000004.1, on the reverse strand, counting down.
GGCGTGACGGTCGGGCCGTTCCGGGTGTCGGCCTCGGACTTCACCGCGCTCGCGCGGGGCGGTGGCGGGCCCGCGGTGCGGACGTTGCGGCTGGCGCGGCGCAGCCGGACGTTGCTGCTGATCCGGTCGATCGCGGCGGACCCGGCGGCGCGGGCGGCGTTCGGGCTGCTGTGCGAGGTGGCGCGGGTCGCGCCGGGTGAGGTGGACCGGGTGCTGGACCACCCGTCGGTCGGCGCCTGGGCGACGCGGACGGCGGTGGCGATGCGCCGGGGTGCGGCGGCGCGTCCGGCGGAACTGGCGTTCACGGCGGCCGCGGCGGCGGTGCGGGCGGGGCTGCCGGTGGAGCTGGAGTTCCCGCCGGTGGAGGTGTTCTCGCTGCCGTCGTTGGGTGTGGTCGTGGGGCCCGGGTTGGCGTACGAGCCGCTGCCGGAGATCGACCTGGGTGGGTGGTCGGTGCAGGTGGACCTGTGGGCCGGTGGCGGTGTGCCGGACGGGCTGCCGGTGGCCGCGTCGGTCGACGTGCCGCGGTGGCGTGACGCGCTCGGCGCGGCGTGGGAGCTGCTGACCCGCGACCACCCGGACCTGGCCGCGGAGTGCGCCGAGGTCGTGTCGGTCGTGACGCCGATGCCGTCGTCGCGTTCGGGGACGAGCAGCGCGACGTTGGCCGACGCGTTCGGGTGCGTGTTCCTGTCACCGATGCCGGACGCCGAGACGGTGGCCGTGACGCTGGCGCACGAGGCGCAGCACAGCAAGCTGGTCGCGTTGATGGACCTGTTCGCGCTGGTCGAGCCGGGCGGTGAGGCGTTGTTCTACGCGCCGTGGCGGGAAGACCCGCGACCGGCGGCCGGCCTGCTGCACGGCACGTACGCGCACCTGGGCGTGGCGGGCTTCTGGCGTGCCCGGCCGGGTCCGGCCGCGCAGGCGGAGTACGCGCGCTGGCGCTCGGCCGCGCTGACCGCCGCCGAGACCCTGCTGGCCGGCGACGCGCTGACCCCGACCGGCGTCCGCTTCGTCGCGGAGATGGCCACCGTGCTGCGCGCCTGGTGCGCCGAGCCCCTGCCACCGTCCGCCGAGGCCGTCGCCGCCGCCGAGGCCGCCGCCCACCGCGCCCGCTGGCAGGCCGCCCACGGCCCGCTCCCCGAACGTTCATCCCGGGTGTCCTGAACGTAGGACTCTCGCGTTCCGAACGTAGGACTCGCGCGAGAGTCCTACGTTCAGGTCGCGTGTGTCCTACGTTCACGACACCCGAGTTGAACGTTCAGGACAGTGGTGCGGGCCGCAGTCCGGCGACTCGCCGTGCGCGGTCCAAGGGGTTGGCCGGGTCGGCCGCGATACTGCCCGCCATGCTCACCGCCGACGGCCACCTGGTGCACTCCCCCGCGGACCTGGTGGACCTGTTGGAGTGCGACCACCGCAGCCGGCTGTCGCTGGCGCTGGCCGTCGGCCTGCCCGGCGCGCCCGTGCCCGACCCGCAGCCGAACACCCTCGCCACCCGGCACGGCCACGCCCACGAGCAGGCCGTCCTGGCGAGGTTCCGCGCCGAGCACGACGTGGTCGAGATCCCGCAGCCCGCCCCGACGCACGACGCCCTCACCCTGGCCGCCGCGCAGACGGCACGGGCGATCGCGGACCGCGCGCCGGTGATCTACCAGGCCGTCTTCTACGCCGACGGCTTCCACGGACGCGCCGACTTCCTCGTCGCCACCGACCGCGGCTACGAGCCGCACGACGCCAAGCTCGCCCGGCACGCCACCCCGGCCGCCGTCGTGCAGCTCACCGCCTACGCCGACGCGCTGGCCCACCACGCCGGCCCCGCCATGCACCTCCTGCTCGGCGACGGCACCACCAAGACGTTCCAGGTCGCCGACTTCCTCCCGCTCGTCCGCGACCTGCGGACCCGGCTGACCGCCCGCCTCGCCGCACCCGCCGCCCTGCCCGAACGCCTCTGGGACGACGAACGCCCCGCCTGCGCCACCTGCCGGTTCGGCCGGCACTGCGCCACCGGCCGGGAAGCCGACCGCGACCTGTCCCTGGTCGCCGGCATCCGCGCCGACCAGCGCCGCAAGCTCGCCGCCGCGGGCCTGCGCACGATCGACGCGCTGGCCAACGCCACCCGCGCCGACCGGCCCGCCACGATGTCCGCGGCCACGTTCACCGGCCTGCGCGCCCAGGCCGCGCTCCAGGTCATCCAGGACGACTCGCGCACCCAGGACGACCCGATCGGCAAGGTGGCCTACGAGGTCGTCGCGCCCGAAGCCCTGGCCACGCTGCCCCGGCCCAGCCCCGGCGACCTGTTCTTCGACATGGAGGGCGACCCGTTCGCCCTCGACGGCCAGGGCCTGGAGTACCTGTTCGGGGTGGTCGACGCGGACGAGCGGTTCACACCGTTCTGGGCGCACACCCGGCCGCAGGAGAAGGTCGCGTTCGAGCGGTTCGTCGACCACGCCACCCGGACGCTGGAACAACACCCGGACGCGCACGTCTACCACTACGCGCCGTACGAGGTGAACGCGCTCAAGAAGCTCGCCGCCCTGCACGGCACCCGTGAGGACGCCGTCGACCACCTGCTGCGCTCCGGCGCGCTGGTCGACCTCTACGCCGTGGTCCGCAAGGCCCTGCGCGTGTCCCAGCGGTCGTACTCGATCAAGTACCTCGAGCCGCTCTACATGCCCGAGGCACGCGGCGGCGAGGTCACCACGGCCGTGTCCAGCATCGAGGCCTACGAGGAGTTCCTGTCCCTGCGCGAGGTCGACCCGGCCCGAGCCGAGGACGTGCTCACCGGCATCGCCGACTACAACACCTACGACTGCGTCTCCACGCTGCGGCTCTACCGGTTCCTGCTGGAGGTGCGCGCGGAGGCGGGCATCGAGCCGCACGTGCCCGAGCCGTCGTTCGGCGAGGAGATCGAGGACGAGATCGCCGCCCAGCGGCGGGCCGAGCGCGCCGAACGCCTCGCCGCCGTGGTCGACCCGCTGCTGGAGGGCCTGCCGGACAACCCGGCGGAGGCCACCGACGACGAGCGGGCGCGGGCGTTGCTGGCCGCCGCCGTCGGCTACCACCGGCGGGAGACCAACCCGGCGTGGTGGGACTTCTTCCGGCAGGTGGCCGCGCCGCTGAGCGAGCTGGAATCCGACAGCGCGTGCGCGGTGCCGGTGTCGGTGCGGGCGCAGGACTGGGAGATGCCGTCCGGCCGGGTCCGCAAGGCCAAGCGCGAGCTGCGGGTGTGGTGCGACCCGGACCGGCCGCACCCGTTCGCGAAGGGCGACCAGGTGCGGCTGCTCTACCCGGGCACGCCGAACGTGACCCGGGACGCGGTGGTGCTCGCCGAGTCGGCCGAGGACCTGGTGGTGCAGGAGAGCGTGTCGCCCGACGACGTGCACGGCGAGCAGCCCGTCGCGGTCCTGCCGGGCAGCCCGGTCCAGCCCAAGCCGAAGGACGAGGCGGTCTACGAGCTGGCGCGGTCGGTCGTGGACGGGTTGCCCGCGCTGCCGCCGCACCCCGGCATCGACCTGATCCGCCGCACGCCGCCGCGACTGAAGACCGGCGCCCTGCCGCGCGGTGACGACCTGATCGCCGACGTGATCGCGGCCGTGGACGCGCTGGACGGCTCCACGCTGGCCGTGCAGGGCCCGCCCGGCGCGGGCAAGACCTACCTGGCCGGGCGGCTGATCGCGCACCTGATCCGCGGCGGCCGCAGCGTCGGCGTGACGTCCACCAGCCACAAGGCGGTGGAGAACGTGCTGAGCGCGGCCCTGGCGGCGGGCCGTGAGCTGGGGGTGCCGATCCCGACCGCGAAGCGGGCGAAGGGCACGCCCGCGAAGGACTGCGCGTGGGAGCAGCCGCGCGACAACCCGGCGCTGGTGCGGTGGCGCGCCGACCAGGGCGGCGGGCACCTGGTCGGCGGCACGGCGTGGACGTTCGCCAACGCGGCGCTGCGCGAGCAGCCGTTCGACGTGCTGATCGTGGACGAGGCCGGGCAGTTCGCGCTGGCCGACGCGCTGGCCGTGTCGACGTGCGCGCGCAACCTCGTGCTGCTGGGCGACCCGCAGCAGTTGCCGCAGGTCGTGCAGGGCACGCACCCGGCGGGCGCGGAGGCGTCGGCGTTGGGGCACCTGATCGGCGACGCCGACGTGATCCCCCCGGAGCTGGGCTACTTCCTGGACCAGACGCGCCGGATGCACCCGGCGGTGTGCGCGCCGGTGTCCAACCTGTCCTACGCCGGGCTCCTGCACGCGCACCCCAGCGCCGCCGCGCGCGGGATCGACGGCGTGCCGTCGGGCGTGTACGTGCACTCGGTGCCCCACGCGCACAACACCACGTCGTCCATCGAGGAGGCGACGGCGGTCGTGGGCGTGGTGCGGTCGCTCATGGGTCGCATGTGGACGGACGGGCCGGACGCGCGCGCGTTGGACGACTCGGACATCCTCGTGGTGGCGCCGTACAACCTCCAGGTGCGCCTGGTGCGGCGCGAGCTGGAGAAGCACGGCTACGAGCACGTGCGCGTCGGCACCGTGGACCGGTTCCAGGGCCAGGAGGCACCGGTGGTGATCACCACGATGACGTCGTCGGCCGCGGTGGACCTGCCGCGCGGCCTGGACTTCCTGTTGTCGCGCAACCGGTTGAACGTCGCGCTGTCGCGGGCGCAGGCCGTGGCGGTCGTGGTGTGCTCGCCGAGGCTGGTGGAGGCCGACATCCGCGGCGTCGACCAGCTCCGCCTGGTCTCGGGCATGATCGGCCTGATGGCCGACGCCGATCGGTGGGACATCGACGGCGCCTATGCCCAAAACCTATGACGCTCGCCGTTCACCCGCTCTTAATGTCGTAACACACGAGAACCTTCCCACCCTGCATCGAAGGAGATCGTGTGACGAAGAAAGTGCTGCGCCTCGTGCTCGGGGCGCTGGTCACGGCCCTCACCCTGGTGGGGACCGCCCTGGTCGGCCCGGCGTCGGCCGCTCCCGCGCCGGCGCCGGCCAGGACCGTCTACTACAGCGCCTCCGGCTACTCGGCGGAAGCCGACCAGGCCGCGCAGATCTGGAACTCCAGCGTGCCGAACCTGCGGCTGGTCCGCGGTGGGAGTGCCACGATCAGGATCCACGCGACCACCGGCGGCGGTTCCCGGGCCTATCCCTGCGGGCTCGGGTGCGCCACGATCTACATCGACTCGCGTGACATCGCGGCGGGTCACTCGTCGCTGCGGATCGTGGCGCACGAGATCGGGCACGGCCTCGGCCTGCCGGACACCTACAACGGCATCTGCTCGTACCTGATGTCGGGCGGCAGCGCGGGCACGTCGTGCCGCAACCCCTACCCGAACGCCCAGGAGGCGAACCGGGTGAACCAGCTCTTCGCGGGCGGCTTCGGCGTCTCGGCGGTGACGTCGGGCGGCGTGTACGCGAGGGGCTGAGCGCGGCGGGCGGTGTGGTGGCGGGTCGCGCTCCCGGCCACCGCACCGCCCTACGCCGGTTACCCGCCGGGCCGGCCCGCGTGACGGCCGGGCGCGTGTGTCACCCGAATTGACCAAGCTCCGGTGTGAACAGGCCACCGGGCGGCGGGGGTCGTCCTGCTCTCCGTCCTCAGGCGACGGTTCCAGCGCCAGGTCACGGACCTACGGAAAGTAGTTACCGAACCCCGGATCGTGTTGTTATAAACCCCCCGATAGGGTGACGCGGTTCTCCTTAGCCCTTCCCTCAGGAGCCCTCACATGCAGTTCGCCAGAGTCGGTGCCCTGGTCGGCGCCACCGTCGCCGCCCTCGCCGCGACCGTCTTCGCCGCTACCCCCGCCTCCGCGCACACCCCGAAGCTCGTCGCCGCCTGCCACGACGGCAAGACCACCCTGAGCGTGAAGCTCACGGCCTACGCGCAGCAGACCCAGCAGAAGGCCAACCACGTCAAGGTCACCCTCGACGGGGAGAAGGTGCTCGAGGACAAGGCCTTCGGAGCTTCCTTCGAGGGCTCCTACTCCGCCAGCGGCGACGTCAAGCGCGTGTTCGTCGTCGAGGTGACCGCGTACGACGACAAGAAGTACTCCTTCAAGGAGACGAAGACCGTCGATGCGTGCATCACCCAGGTGACCACCACGACCCCGACCACCACTACCACGACGACCACCACGACCACGGTGGACGCGACGACCACGACCACCACGGCCCCGACGTCCGAGTCGAGCACGAGCACCACGTCGTCGGAGTCCTCCGCGCCGGCCACCACGACCACGACCGCCCCGGCGGTCGTGCCGGTCGCCGACACCGGTGACGGCCTGGCCAACACCGGTGCGAGCATCGCGATCCCGCTGGTGATCGGCGCGGTCCTGCTGGGCGGCGGCGCGGCGCTGCTGATCGTGCTGCGCAAGCGCGCGGCGAAGAACTAGCGACCACCGCACCGGCCCCGGTCACCCTTCACGGAGGGTGACCGGGGCCGGTCCGCGTTCAGGGCCGGACCTGGATCTTGCGGCCCTGACCCGACCGGAACCGCGCCAGCGCGGAGGCGTAGTCCGCCAGCGGCAGGCGGTCGCTGATGAACACCTCGGGGTCGAGCACACCGGCGGCGAACAGGTCGGCCGCCCGTTCGAACGAGTGCAGCACCGCCATCGACCCGGTGATGGTGATCTCCTGGTTGTAGATGCGGTAGGGGTCGATGGTCACCCGCGCCGCGTAGTCGGAGACGCCGAACTGCAGGAACGTGCCGCCCTTGGCGACCCGGCCCAGCCCGTCCTGGATAGCCTTCTCGTTGCCGGTGGCGTCGATGACGACGTCCCACCCCTGCGGCCGGTCCAGCTCGTCCGGCGACGTGGCGGTGGCCGTGACGCCGAGCAGCTCGGCCGTCGCCAGCCGGTCGGGGTTGAGGTCGACCACCTCGATGGACGACGCGCCGGTGAGCTTGCCGAGCTGGAGCATCATCAGCCCCATCGTGCCCGAGCCGTAGATCAGCACCCGGTCGGCCAGCCGCGCGCGCAGCACGTCGTACCCGCGCACCGCGCACGACAGCGGCTCGATCAGCGCGGCGTCCTCCGTGCGCACGTGGTCGGGCAGCTTCACGCAGTTCGCCACCGGCGCGAGTGCGTACTCGGCCGCGCCGCCACCGGTCGTGACGCCGATCGCGGCCCACCGCTCGCACAGGTTGCCGCGCCCCGCCCGGCACATCCGGCACTCGTGGCAGTACAGCGAGGGGTCCACCGCGACCCGGTCGCCGACCGCCAGCTCCGTCACCGCGGAACCCACCTCGACGACCACGCCCGCGAACTCGTGCCCCGGCACGACCGGCAGCGTCGGCGCGAACTCGCCCTGGAGGATGTGCAGGTCCGTCCCGCACAGCCCGCAGGCCGCGACGTCCACGACGACCTGGCGCGGGCCCGGCGCGGGGTCGGGCACCTCGGCCACCTCCACCTCGCCGACACCGGTGATCACGGCTGCTCTCACTTCACGGCTCCCAAAGACAGGCCCTGGACCAGCTTGTCCTGGGCGGCGAACCCGGCGACGAGCACCGGCAGCGACACCACCACGGCGGCGGCGCACACCTTGGCCAGGAACAGGCCCTGGCTGGTGACGAACCCGGTGAGGTAGACCGGCGCGGTGCCCGCGACCACGCCGGTCAGCACACGGGCGAACAACAGCTCGTTCCAGCTGAAGATGAAGCAGATCAACGAGGTCGCCGCGATGCCGGGCAGGGCGACCGGCGCGACGACCCGGCGCAGCGTGGTGACCAGGCCCGCGCCGTCCAGCGCGGCGGCCTCCAGGATCTCCCGGGGCACCTCGGCCAGGAACGACCGCATCAGCCACACCGCGATCGGCAGGTTCATCGACGTGTAGAGCACGGCCAGGAACGTGATGTTGTCCAGCATCCCCGTGTGCTGGGCGACCAGGTAGATCGGCAGCAGCCCGGCCACGACCGGCAGCATCTTGGTGGACAGGAAGAAGAACAGCACGTCCGACCACTTCTCGACCTTCTTGATCGAGAGCGCGTAGGCCGCCGGGACCGCCAGCAGCAGCACCAGCGCCGTGGAGCCGACCGACGCGCTCAGCGAGTTGATCAACGGCGGCCACGGGTTCGAGTCGAAGAACTCGGCGTAGGAGTCGAACGTGATCGGCGCGGCCGGGGACGGCGGGTTGGTCGCCGCGTCCGGCTCGCTGTGCAACGAGGTCAGCACCATCCACGCCACCGGCGCGAAGAACAGCAGGCCGGCGGTCCACGCGGCCAACCCGAGGAGTCTGTTCACGCTCGGACCTCCGTCCGATTCGCGGCTCGGCCGTCGTCCTCACGCAGCAGCGACGACACCACGCGCAACGCGAACGTGGCGATGACGATCGAGCCGAGCACCACGACCACGCCCGCGGCGGACGCCTGGCCGTAGTCGTGCGCCTGGTAGAAGGTCTGGTAGATCGTGTACGGCAGGTTGGCCGTGCCCAGGCCGCCCGAGGTGATGGTGAAGACGGCGTCGAAGTTCTGCACGACGTAGATCGAGCCGAGCAGCGCGCCCAGCTCCAGGTACGGCCGCAGGTGCGGCAGGGTGAGGTGGCGGAACACCTGCCACGGCGTCGCGCCGTCGACCCGCGCGGCCTCCACCGCGTCCTGCGGGCGGCTCTGCAACCCGGCCAGCAGGATCAGCATCATGAACGGCGTCCACTGCCACACCAGCGACGCCTCGACCGCGAGCAGCGGCATGCCGCTGATCCACTCCGGCTGCGGCGCGTCGTCACCGAACACCCACGTCAGCACGCCGTTGAGCAGGCCGTACTCGGGGTTGTAGAGCGCGTGCTTCCACAGCAGCGCCGCGGCGACCGGCACCACCAGGAACGGCGCGATGAGCATCGTGCGCACGATCCCGCGGCCGGCGAACCGCCGGTCGAGCAGCAACGCCAGCACCAGCCCGAGGGCCAAGCTGACCAGCACCACGGTCGCGGTGAGCAGAGCCGTGACGCCGATCGCTCCGCGCAGGTCCGGGTCGGTGAACACGGCGGCGTAGTTGTCCAGGCCCGCGAACCCGCGGTGGGCCGGGTCCAGCGCGTTCCACCGCATCAACGAGATCACCAGCGTGGCGACGAACGGCAGCTGGGTGACCACGATCGTGAAGACGAGGGCGGGCAGGAGCGGGGCGCGCCGGGCCCAGCGCGCCGCCGCCGCCAACTGCGCCGTGCGTGCCGGTGGCGCGGGCTCGGCCCGGGTCGGGGCCTCCCGCACGGCGGTCACCGGGTCCGCCCGATGGGGGTGGGGTTCGTCATCACTTCCCCCGGTGCTTCTCGGCCACGACCTCGGCCAGCGCCTGGCTCTCCCGCAACGCGGCGTCGACCGTGGTGGAGCCCGCGATGGCGGCGCTGATCTTCTGCGACACCTGCGTGCCCAGGTCGGTGAACTCGGGGATGCCGACGAACTGGATGCCGCTCGCGGGCCGCGGCTGCACGCCCGGGTCGGTGGGCCTGGCGCTCGCGATGGCGACCTCCGCCTGCTTGGCGAACGAGCCGCCCGCGGCCAGGTACTCGGGCCGCTGGTAGGTCGACTTGCGCTTGCCGTCGGGCAGCCTGGACCAGCCCAGCGTCCGGCCGACCAGCTCCTCGTAGCCCTTGCCGGACGCCCACGACACGAACTTCCACGCGTTCTCGGCCTTCTTGCCGGCCTTCTGGATGCCGAACGCCCACGTGTACAGCCACGCGGAGCTCTCGGTCCTGACCACCGGCGCCTGGGCGAAGCCGAGCTTGCCCTTGACCGGCGAGTCGTCGGCCTCCAGCAGGCCCGCCGCGACCGTGGCGTCGTACCACATCGCGACCTTGCCCTGGGTCATGTTGTTCAGGCACTCGGCGAACCCGGCCTGCGGCGCGCCCGCCTCGCCGTGCGCGCGGACCAGGTCGACGTAGAACTCCGTGGCCTGCTTGAACTCCGGCGCGTCGAGCTGCGCCTGCCAGTCCTCGGTGAACCACGTGCCGCCGAACGTGTTGACCACGGTGGTCAGCGGCGCCATGAGCTGGCCCCAGCCGGGCTGGCCGCGCAGGCAGATGCCCTTCATGCCGGGCTGCGCGCCGTCGACCCGGGCGGCGATGTCGGCGACCTGCTGCCACGTCGGCCTCTCCGGCATGGTCAGGCCCTTGGCGTCCAGCACGTCCTTGCGGTACATGAGGAACGACGACTCGCCGTAGAACGGCTGCGCGTAGACCTTGCCGTCGGCGGCGGTCAGGGACTGGCGGATCGGCTCGAGGATGTCGTCCTGGTCGAAGGCGGTGTCCTTGGCGACGAAGTCGTCCAGCGGGGTGAGCCAGCCGTTCTCAGCGTAGATCGGCGTCTCGTAGTTGCTGATCGTGGCCACGTCGTACTGGCCCGCCTGGCTGGAGAAGTCCTGGCTGATCTTGTCGCGGACGTCGTTCTCGGGCAGCACGGTGAAGTTGACCGTGATGCCGGTGTCCTTGGTGAAGTTGTCGGCGGTGAGCTTCTGCAGGTCCAGCAGTTGCGGGTTGTTCACCATCAGCACGTTGATCGAGTTCTGGCCGCCTCCCGCGCCGCCCGCGCCGGCGCACGCGGTCGTGGCCAGGAGCACCGCGGCCAGCAGGCCGCCATACCGCAATGGCTTCATCGTCTTGCCTTCCTCGGGGCGAGCGGAACCAGACCCCTGGTGCTGCCGGGGTCTCGTTCGGGGGTGGGTGCGAATCGGGGGGTGGGTGCCGATCAGGCCCGGACGACCTTCGGTCCGAGCAGGGCGTAGCGGTGCGCCTCACCGGCGGGCAGCACGGAGTCGGTGACGACGGCCTCCAGGTCGGCGATGCCGCCGAACCGGTGGAAGCTCGACACGCCGAACTTCGTGTGCACGCCGACGAAGATCGTGCGGCGGGCCGAGGCCAGTGCCTGCGCCTTCACCGCGCCCACCGCCGGGTCGGGCGTGGTGAGGCCGTGCTCGCGGGAGATGCCGTTGGCCCCGATGTAGGCCAGGTCGATCACCATCTCCGCGAGCATCCGGGTGGCCCAGTGGTCCACCGTCGCGAGCGTGCGGCCGCGGACCCGTCCGCCGAGCAGCAGCACGGTCGTGGACGGCACCTCCGACAGCACGGCGGCGGTCGGCAGGGACGCGGTGATCACCGTCAACGGCCTGCCGGTGGGCAGGGCCTCGGCGACCAGCTGGGGTGTGTAGCCCTCGTCGATGAACACGGTCTCCGCGTCGCCGAGGCGGTCGGCGGCGGCGCGGGCGATCCGCCGCTTCTCCGGCACCTTCGACGCGGAGCGGAACTTCAGCCCGGTCTCGTAGCCGGCGCTCTCGACCGGGAACGCGCCGCCGTGCGTGCGGCGGACGAGGCCGTGCTCGTCGAGCAGGCGCAGGTCGCGCCGCACGGTCTCCTGCGCGACCCCCAGCTCGGCCGCGATCTCGGCCACGTCGACCCGGCCGTCCGCCCGCGCCCGGGCCAGGATCCGCCGCTTGCGCTCGTCCGCCCGCACGTCGCCTCCCTGCCCGCTCGGACCGTCGCTGCCCGTTCGGGCCGCGCCTCAGGTCTAACACCACCGTTTCGGTGTGGCCAGCGCCACAGCCGGGTGATCGCTGCCCGAGTTCCGCCCGCTTCGCCTGACCGAACGCACACGATCGGGGTGTTCCGTGCCCGAACCGCCCCCACTTCCTGCCCGATCCCACCCCGCGACGCGCCGAGGCCCCCGAGTCACATGGGCTCGGGGGCCTCCAGTTCGTGCCCGAACGTTGAACTCACGCGTTCCGAACGTAGGACTCTCGCGTCCTGAACGTAGGACTCGCGCGTGAGTCCTACGTTCGGAACGCGTGAGTCCTACGTCCAGGTACCCCGAGTTCAACGCTCGGGTCGGCGGTCAGGCGTTGGCGACGGCCAGGACCGGGTAGTCGGTGTAGCCCTTCTCCGTGCCGCCGAAGAACGTGGACGGGTCCGGCGTGTTGAACGGGCCGCCGGTGGCCAGGCGGGCGGGCAGGTCCGGGTTGGCCAGGAACAGCGCGCCGAAGCTCAGCGCGTCCGCGGTGCCGTCGTCCAGCAGCGGCAGGTGCTCCGGGCCCGTGACGCCGCCCGGCGTGAACGGGTTGAGGATCAGCGTGCCGGAGAACCGCTTGCGCAGCTCCAGCGTCAACGCCCGCTCACCCGTCTCCCCGATGTGCAGGTACGCCAGGCCGAACGGGTTGATCGCGTCCACCAGCGCCGGGTACAGCTCGTCGGTCGACTCCTCGGCGATGTCGTTGTAGGGGTTGGCCGGGGAGATCCGCAGGCCGACGCGGTGCGCGCCGATCGCCTCGGACGTCGCCCGGACCACCTCCACCACGAACCGGATGCGGTTGCCCACCGAGCCGCCCCACTCGTCGGTGCGCAGGTTGGTGTTGTCGGCCAGGAACTGGTGCAGCAGGTAGCCGTTGGCCCCGTGCAGCTCGATCCCGTCGAACCCGGCCTCGACCGCGTTGCGCGCCGCGGTGGCGAAGTCGGCGATGGTGGCCTGGACCTCGGCCCCGCTCAGCTCCCTCGGCGTCACGAACTCCACCATCCCGGCACCGGTGAACAGCTCACCCGCCGCACGCACCGCCGACGCGCCCACGGGGTGCAGGTCGCCGGGCAGCAGGCTCGGGTGGCCGATCCGGCCGCCGTGCATGAGCTGGGCGAAGATCCGCCCGCCCGCCGCGTGCACCGCGTCGGTGACGACGCGCCAGCCCTCGATCTGCTCGTCGGTGTGCAGGCCGGGCGTGAACGGGTAGCCCTGACCGACCACGGACGGCTGGATGCCCTCGGAGATGATCAACCCGGCACTGGCCCGTTGCGCGTAGTACTCGGCCATCACGGGCGTCGGCACCGTGTCGTACGCCCGGCTGCGGGTCATCGGTGACATCACGATCCGGTTGGGCAACGTCGTGCCGGCCAGGTCCAGGGGCTCGAACGCGGTGCTCATGCTTCCTCCAGGTTGCTGTCTTTACCTGCTCGAACAGTAATCCGAACTCGGATGATTCCCGCGAGCGAACGTGACAGCCGTCACTCCGACGGCGAGCTACACTCGAACCATGGCCACGACAGGACAAAATCCCACGTCAGTGCCGGTTCCGGAGGTCGCCGAGAGCGGCCGGGTCAGCCACGCGATCTTCCGCGTCGCCCGCCTCCACCGCCTGCTGGCGAGTCAACTGCTCAGGCAGGCAGGTCTGCACCCAGGCCAGGAGATGGTGATGATGTACCTCTGGGACTGCGGCCCCCGGCGGCTCACCGAACTGTGCGGCGTGCTCGGCGCGGACTCGCCGACCATGACCAGGACGGTGCAGCGCCTGGAACGCGCGGGCTTCGTGCGCCGCTCCCCCGACCCCGACGACGGCCGCGCCGTGCTCGTCGCCCCGACCGCCGCCAGCCAGGCGCTGCGGCACGAGGTCGAGCGCATGTGGCGCGAGCTGGAGGAGGCCACGGTCGGTGACCTGGACGAAGACCAGCAGGCCGAGACCTTGAAGGTGCTCGGCCTGCTGGAGTGCAACCTGGTGGCCCGGACCCACCGGCCCGGTCGGGTCAGCGAACGGGCCTGATCCAGGCCGCCGTGTCGGGCGGCACGGCGCCGTCCACGAGCGGACCGCTGGCCAGCAGCACGGCGTCGTGCGCGGGCAGCGCGACCGGCGCGGCGGACAGGTTGAGCACGCACGCGAAGTCGTCGCCGCGGGTGAACGCGACCACGTCCGGCCCCAGGTCCAGCCACGCCATGGGGCCGTCGCCCAACGACGGCTCCGACCGGCGCAGCGCCAGCACGGCCCGGTAGTGCGCGAGCATCGAGTCGGGGTCGCCGGTCTGCGCCGCCACCGACAACGACCGCCAGTGCTCCGGCCGCGGCAGCCACGACGGCCCGTCGTCGCCCCACGGCAGCGGCACCCGGCACCCGTCACGGCCGCGATCGGTGTGGCCCGACCGCACCCACACCGGGTCCTCGCGCAGCTCGTCGGGCAGGTCGTCGACCTCCTCCAGCCCCAGCTCCTCCCCCTGGTAGAGGTACACGCAACCGGGCAGCGCGGTGGTCAGCATGATCGCCGCACGGGCCCGCTTCGTGCCCAGCTCCAGGTCCGTGGGCGTGAGGTGCTGCCGCCGCCCGAAGTCGAACGACGTGTCCTCCCGCCCCATCCGCGACACGTGCCGCGTCACGTCGTGGTTGGACAGCACCCACGTGGGCGGCGCGCCGACGGGCGCGTGCGCGGCCAGCGTGGCGTCGATGACCCGCCGCAGCTCGCCGGGCTCCCACGGGCAGCACAGGAAGTCGAAGTTGAACGCCGAGTGCAGCTCGTCGGCCCGCAGGTAGCGGGCGAACCGCTCCGGGTCGGGCAACCACATCTCGCCGACGAACACCCGCTCGTCCGGGTACTCGTCGAGCACCTTCCGCCACGACCGGTAGATGTCGTGCACGCCGTCCTGGTCGGAGTACGGCAGTTCGGCGTCCGGCTTGGAGAAGTCCTTGACCAGGCCGTCGGCGACGTCGATGCGGAACCCGTCCACGCCCCGGTCCAGCCAGAACCGCAGGATCGACTCGAACTCGGCCCGGACCTCCGGGTTGGTCCAGTTCAGGTCCGGCTGCTGCGGGCTGTACAGGTGCAGGTACCACGAGCCGTCCGGCGCCTGCGACCACGCCGGTCCGCCGAACCGCGACTGCCAGTCGTTCGGCGGCTCGTCGCCCTCGTGGAACCAGAACCGGTCCCGACCCCGGCCCGCCAACGCCTCCTGGAACCAGGGGTGCCGGTCGGAGCAGTGGTTGGGCACGATGTCGATGATCACCCGCAGGCCGACCGCGTGCGCCTCGCCGATCAGCTTCTCCGCCTCCACCAGCGTGCCGAACACCGGCTCGATGTCGCGGTAGTCCGCCACGTCGTAGCCGCCGTCGGCCAGCGGCGAGGGGTACCAGGGGCTGAGCCAGATCGCGTCCACACCCAACTCGGCGAGGTACGGGAGCTTCTGGCGCAGGCCCGCCAGATCCCCGATCCCGTCGCCGTTGCCGTCGGCGAAGCTGCGCGGGTACACCTGGTAGATGGCCGCACCGCGCCACCAGTTCATGTGGATCCTCCCTCGGTAATGGCGTCAGCCCTTCACGCTGCCGGCGGTGAGCCCCGCCAGGACGTGCCGCTGGAACACCAGGAACAGGCCGATCATCGGCACGCTGGACAGCACGAGGCCGGCCAGCAGCAGGTTGACCGGTGTGTCGGGCGCGAAGCGCTGCAACGCGACGCTGAGCGTCTGGCGCGCCGGGTCGGAGAACACCAGCAGCGGCCAGATGAAGTCCTTCCACGCGGCCACCACCGCGAAGATGGACACGACCGCGAGGATCGGCCGGGACAGCGGCAGCACGATCCGCCACAGCAGGGTGAGCTGGCCCGCGCCGTCGATCCGCGCCGCCTCCAGCACCTCCACGGGCAACTGGTCGAAGAACCGCTTGAGCAGGAACACCGTGAACGCGTTGGCCGCGCCCAGCAGCCACAGCGCCAGCGGGTTGTTGAGCAGCCCCAGGTCGGCGATCGTGAGGTAGGTCGGCACCAGCAGCACGGCGGCGGGCATCATCAGGGTCAGCAGCATCATGCCGAGGATCCCCTTGCCGAGCACGGGCTTGAGCCGCGACAGCGCGTACGCGGCGGGCACGTCGACCGCGAGCTGCACCGCCCACACACCCACGGCCACCACGATCGTGTTGAGGAAGTACCGGCCGAGGTCCATGAGGTCCCACGCCTCGGCGTACGTGCCGGGCGTCCACGTCCGCGGCAGGACCGTCGGCGGCACGCGGGCCAGCTCCACCGCGGGTTTCATGGCCGACAGCGCCACCCACACCAGCGGCACCACGAAGACCGCCGTCAGCACGACGGTCGTGACGGCCAGCGCGACGTAGTAGCCGGCCCGGTGGCGTCCCGGCGCGATCAGCGTCCTCACGCGTCCGCCTTCCGCGTCACCCGCAGGTACAGCGCGGTGAACGCGCCGAGCACCAGCAGCAGCAACAGGCTCAGGGCACTCGCGGTGCCGAAGTCGTTGTAGTAGAAGGCGTACCGGTACAGCAGGAGCAGCACGGTGACCGTGGAGTCCTCCGGACCGCCGCCGGTCATCACGTACGGCTCGGTGAACACCTGCATGGTCGCCACGACCTGCAACAGCAGCAGCACCAGCAGCACGAACCGGGTCTGCGGCACGGTGACGTGCCAGAGCCTGCGCAGCACGTTCGCGCCGTCCAGCTCGGCCGCCTCGTACAGGTCGCCGGGGATGCCCTGCAACGCCGCGAGGTAGATCAGCGTCGCCGTGCCCAGGTTGGCCCAGGTCGACACGATCACCAGCGACAGCATCGAGGTGTCGGCGCTGTCCAACCACGCCGCGCCCTCCAGCCCGAGCCCGCGCAACGCGGTGTTGAGCAGGCCCGGGCCGGGGTCGTACATCCACTTCCAGATCAACGCGGCGACTACCGGCGGCAGCATCACGGGCAGGTACACCACGAGCCGGAAGTACGCCTTGAGGTGCCGCAGCTCGTTGAGCACGACCGCGAGCAGGAACGGCACCACGAAGCCGAACACCAGCGCCAGCGCGGTGAACAGCAGGGTGTTGCGCCACGCCGTGGCGAACAGGGGGTCGGCGAAGAGGCGTTCGAAGTTCTCCCAGCCGACCCACGCGGGGTCGGTGACGAAGTCGGCCTGCTGGAAGCCGAGCACGGCCCCGCGCGCGATGGGGTACCAGGAGAACACCGCGAAGCACACGAGCGCGGCGGACAGGAACCCGTACGCGGTCAGGTTCTCCGCGACGCGGCGGCGCATCACTTGACCTGGGCCAGGACGGGGTTCACCTTGGCTTCCGCGTCGGCCAGCAACTGGCTGACGTCCGCGTCGCGGTTGGTGAGCACGGCCTGCATGACGTTGTCGAGGATCGCGTACACCTGCTGGGCGTTCGGCGGCTCGATCAGCCCCTTCGGCGTGGCGTCCACGTAGGACTTGAAGTTCGCCACCGGCACCGTGGCCAGGCGCTCCTTCAGCTCGGTCTGCCTGGCGGCGACGTCACCGGTCCAGATGTCGGCGACGGGCGGCACGGGCAGGCCGATGGGTTGGCCCTGGTCCTTGTAGCGCTGGAGGTTGCGCTCGAACCGGTCCGGGTTGAGGTACTTCCACCCGATCCACCTCAGCCCGGCCTTGATCTTCTCCGGCGACGCCTTCGGGTTGAGCATGTAGCCCTCGCCGCCGATGAGCGTGCCCTCGCCGTCCGGGATGCCGGTCAGGCCGTAGTTCGCGTAGTCGCCCTTGAACTGGTTGACCAGGGTCGGCACGTTGTCCGGCGCGGCCAGGTACATGCCGAGCTGGCCCGCGCCCATCATCTGCTGGACGTCCTCGATGACCAGGAGCTGCTTCTCGCCCATGGCGTTGTCGGTCCAGCGCATGTCCTTGAGGTGCTGGAGGACTTCGCGGCCCTTGTCGTTGTTGAAGTCGGCGACCCACTTGTCGCCGTCCTGGCGGGCGATCCGGCCGCCGACGGAGTACATCCACGCGGTGAAGTGCCAGCCGCCCTGGTTGTTCTTGCTGTACTCGGCGAAGCCGACCTTGCCGTCGCCCAGCGCGGCGATCTTCCGGGCGGCCTCGCGGACCTCGTCCCACGTCTTCGGCGGCTGGTCGGGGTCCAGGCCGGCCTGGGTGAACAGGGCGCGGTTGTAGAGCAGGCCCATGGAGTAGTTGGCGGTGGGGACGCCGTAGACCTTGCCGTCCTTGCTGAAGACGTCACGCAGCTCGGGTCGGATGGCGTCGTAGTGCGGCACGTCCTTGACGTACTCGGTGATGTCCGCCGCCTGCCTGCGGGCGATCAGGTTGGCCGGGTCGGTGAAGTAGGCGTAGAAGACGTCCTCGAGCTGGCCGCCGGCGAGCTTCGCGGAGAACGTCTTGGGGTCCATGAACCCCTCGTGCGGCTCGATGTCGATGTCCGGGTTGGCGGCCTCGAACTCGGCCACGTCCTCGTCGAAGACCTTGCGCTCGAACGCCTGGGTCTGCGGCGGCTGGCCGTTGACCGAGATCGTGACCTTGCCGCCGGCGGTGGCGCCGCCGTCACCGGCTTGCGAGCACGCGACAGCGGTGAGGCCCAGGCTGCCTGCCAGCAGCAACCCCGCCGCTCTGCGGAGGCTGAATGAGTTCATGGGGGCGGACCCTCCTCGGGTGTGGTGTGCCGCACACGCTAAATCGCGCCGACACCGACCCGCAAGATGTCTACGAAAATCCGCAACTTCCCGACATCAACTCGTAAGCTCGACCCCGGAAGCACGCAGACGAAACCGCCGCCCACCCGGTCGGTGGACGGCGGCGAGGAAGGTCGGGGATCAGCGAGGGGCGGGGGCGGTGGAGGAGCGGACGACCAGCTCCGGTTCGAAGAGCAGTTCCTCGTCGGGGACCGGGGTGCCCGAGATCTGGTTGGCCAGCAGCTCGACGGCGGCGCGGCCCATCGCCTCGATCGGCTGGCGGACCGTCGTCAACGGCGGTTCGGTGCACGTCATGAGCGGCGAGTCGTCGTAACCCACGACGGACACGTCGTGCGGCACCTTGAGGCCGTGCCGGCGCACCGCGCGCACCGCGCCCAACGCCAACGGGTCCGAGGCGCACAGGATCGCGGTGACGCCGCGGTTGAGCAAGCGGGTGGCGGCGGCCTGACCGCCCTCCAGCGAGAACATCGCGTGCTCCTCGAACAGCTCCACCCCCGCCGCCGACGCGCACGACGTCAACGCGGTCAGCTTGCGCCGCGACGGCATGTGGTCCGACGGTCCCAGCACCGCCCCGATCCGCGCGTGCCCCAACGCCACCAGGTGCCCGAACGCCTGCTCGACCGCCACGGCGTCGTCGCACGACACGCGCGGGAACCCGAGGTCCTCGATGGCGGCGTTCACCAGCACCGCGGGCAGCTTGCGCCGCGTCATCTGGCGGTAGTGCTCGTGCGAGGCGTCCGCCTGCGCGTACTGGCCGCCCGCGAACACCACCCCGGACACGTGCTGCTCGAACAGCAGCTCCAGGTAGTCCGCCTCGGTCACGCCGCCCGCCGTGCGGGTGCACAGCACCGGTGTGAAGCCGCGCTGGGCCAGGGCGTTGCCGACCACGTCGGCGAACGCCGGGAAGATCGGGTTCTGCAGCTCGGGCAGCACCAGGCCGACCAGCCTGGCCCGTTCGCCGCGCAGCTGCGTCGGCCGCTCGTACCCGAGCACGTCCAGCGCGGTGAGCACGGCCGAACGCGTCGCCTCGGACACGCCCGGTTTGCCGTTGAGCACCCGGCTCACCGTCGCCTCGCTCACGCCGACCTTCGCGGCCACTTCCGCCAACCGCCGTTGCGTCATGGAGCAACTATACGGCAGGATTTACGTTCCGCTTGCGTTGACTTGCGCTCGTTTGCGAGTTCGAGGGCGGCGCGCAGCACCGAGCACGGCGGCACGACGCGGTCCACGAGCCCGGTGCGCAACGCCTCGTCGGCGGTCACCCGGCGTGCCACCAACACCTGACCGCCGGTCACCCGGCAGTCGGTCACCCACCCGAGACCGCCGTCGGCCGACAACACCCGCAGGTCGCAGGCCATCGCCAGCTCGGCCACCTCGCCGGACGGGCAGCCGGCGATCGCCGCGACCACCGGCACGGGCAGGTCCACCACCTCGTCCCGCACCCCGCGCAACGCCGCCGCGACCGCCTCGCGCTGCGCCGCGGGCACCCGGACCAGCCGTTTGATGTCGATCGAGCACAGCAGCGGGTCGATCAGCAGGACCACGGCACGGGCGCTGACCGCCATCGGCAGCACCGCGCGCACGTCGGCCAGGACGGTGGGCGACGGCTCGCCGATCCGGATGACCGCGATCCCGCCGGAGACATCGAGTGAGACGGCCATGAGGCGGTCATGGTGGCCGAGGATTCCCCCGGTTGTCATGTTCCACCCCACTATCGGGTGACGGCGAGGTACAAATCCCCTGTGAAGCGGTGGGTGGTAGCGGTGGCGTTGTTCGGACTGACCGGGTGCGCGGTGCCCGTGGCGGGGCAACCGTCACCGGGCCCGACGTCGTCCGCCGCCGGGGCGAGCGCCGAGGTCGTGCGCTGGATGAACAACTTCTGCGGCGTGGCCAAGTACATGGTCGCCTCGGGCGGGGTGCAGTTCGACCAGACGCAGACGGACCCGGCGGCAGCGAAGAAGGCCATCGGCGACTCGCTCGGCCGCGTGGTCGACGTGCTCGACGTCGTCCTGCACGACCTGGGCGAGCTGACCCCGGCGCCGGCGCCCGCCGCCGACACCGCGGTCGAGGTCATCAGCGAGCCGCTGACCAGGGCGCGGGACAAGTTCGTCTCGGCCAAGTCGACCGTCGACTCCGCGCCGGAGATGACCACCGACGTCTTCAACACCGTGATGCAGGACATGACCGAGGCCGTCACGGTGATGAACGAGGCAGTGGAGAAGATGGCCGTGGTCTCCCTGCCGGACGACTTCCGCGCCGCCGCGCCGCAGGCCGAGAACTGCGCCTGATCGCCGCGGCCGCGCGGACTGCGGGCCGCTCAGTGGCCGCCGCCCGCTGGCCGCCGCCCGCTGGCCGCTGCTCAGTGGCCGCTGCTCAGTGGCCGCCGCTCGGCAGGAGCCGGGCGGTGCTGCCGAGCAAGCGGCGGGCGGAGGTGTCGGGCTCACAGCCAGCCGCGGCGCATCGCCTGCACGCCCGCCTGGAACCTCGTCTGCGCGCCGCACCGGTCCATCAACTGCCGCACCCGCCGCTGCACGGTCCGCCGGCCGAGGCCGAGCTGGCGGGCGATGCTCTCGTCGGTCAACCCGGCCCCTGATGCCCTCGACGGCAGGCGAAGTCCCTGCAGTCGGAAGGAACCACCCCTGTGAACGGATTGCGACGCACCGCGCTGTGCGCGGCTGCCGTCTCGGTCACGCTGCTGTCCGGCGTGACGGCGGCGACGGTGACCGCCGCACCCGCGCCGTCCCCGGCCTGCGGTGACACCCGCCCGTACGAGCGGCTGATCGTGGGCTACCAGGCCACCGCCGCGGCGGCGAGCTCGGACACCGCCGCCGCCTGGGCACCGGCGCGACCGTGGTCGACCTCGGCGGCACCGACCGCGCGGCCGCCGCCGAGGCGATCGAGGAGTTCAGGTCCGACCCGGACGTCGCCTACGTCGAGCCGGACCTGATGATGCAGCCGCTGGCGGACCCGAACGACACCGACTACGCCAAGCAGTGGGACCTGTTCGAGGCCACCGCGGGCATGAACGTGCCCGGCGCGTGGGGCACGGCCACCGGGCGTTCTACTCCCACTACGGCGCCAAGGTCGACATCGCGGCCCCGGGCGGCGAGACGCGGCGGGCCACCGACACGCCCGGCACGATCACCACGCCGCAGAACGGCGTCCTGTCCACGGTGAACGCGGGCACGACCACCCCCGGCGCGCGACGTCTACTCCGGCGACACCGGCTACATCGATGTGTGGAACCTGACCTTCTAGGCTCGGCCCGGAAGGTCGTCCGGTGCCCGGTCCCGCCTGCACGGGGCCGGGCACCACGCCGTTCAACCTCCGTTCACCGCGTCCTTGACCTGCGGCGAAGCGGTTCACCGCACATGTGCGGTCTCGTCGTGGCCCGTCCGCAAATCTGGGGGCACTGCCCCCATGTGCGGCCCCGCGCCCCCGTGACACGTTGTGCGGCGTGTTCCCCTCCGCCGTCGACCGGCCGCCAGCAGCGTGGTGGCTCAGCGGTGTGCGCGGGAACCCCCACGAGCTGGTCGTCCCCCGTGGACGGCCCTCATGGGCCGCGTTCGTGGAACGCGCCACCACGACCGCGGCCCGTGCAGACTTCGCCGGCGGCAGCTGGGACGAGGCGTTCGCGTTCGCGCTGCGCCCCCTGGTGCGGGCCGCCACGGCGCTGGACCCCCGGCTGGACGCCGACTTCGCCCGCGCGCTGGGCAAGCGGCTGGCCCGGATCGCGGCGCGCACCCTCGTGCTGGAGCTCAACCTCGACCGGGTCGGCGGCCGGCTCGTCGGCGACACGCCGCAGGAGCGGTTCACCGACTTCGTCCGGCACGTGGACCTGCCCGCGCTGTTCGCCCGCTACCCGGTGCTGGCCCGGCTGCTCGGCCAGGCGTGCCTGCACGCGGTCGACGCGCACCGCGAGCTGCTGGACCGGTTCGCCGCGGACCGCGCGCAGATCGTCCGGACCCTGCTCGACGGCCGCGACCCCGGCGCGCTCGCGCACGTGGAGACCGGCCGGGGCGACCCTCACGCGCGTGGCCGCTCGGTGGCCGTGCTGACGTTCACCGACGGCCGCCGGGTCGTCTACAAGCCGCGGCCCGTGCGGCTGCACCGGGCGTTCGCCGACCTGGTCGACTGGTTCGACGGCCACACCGGGCTGGACCTGCGGCTGCCGCGCGTGCTGGCCCGGCCGGGGCACGGGTGGCTGGAGTTCGTCGAGCACCGCCCGTGCGCGGACGTCACCGAGGTGGGCCGGTTCTACCAGCGGCTCGGCGCGCTGCTCGCGCTGCTGTACGCGGTGGACGGCACCGACATGCACTACGAGAACCTGATCGCGGCGGGCGACCAGCCGGTGCTGGTGGACGTCGAGACGCTGTTCCACCCCACGGTCGGCACGCCGACCGATCCGGCGGTGCGGGCGTTGTCGCGGTCCGTGCACCGCACCGCCGTGCTGCCGCGCGTGCTGCTGGGTGAGCACGGCGCGCTGGACGTCGGCGGCCTGGGCGGCGACCGGCTGCCGGCCGACGGCGTGGCCTGGCTGCACGCCGGCACCGACCGGATGCGGCTGGTGCGCAGGCCCGCGCCGCTGGCCCCGGCGCACAACCGGCCCGTCGTGGACGGCCGCGAGGCCGAGCCCGCCGACTACCAGGGCGCGCTGCTGGCCGGGTTCGGGATCGGCTACGACGCGCTGTGCGACCACCGCGCCGAGCTGCTCGGCCCGGACGGGCTGCTGGCCCGCTTCGCCGACCTGCCGGTGCGGTTCGTGCCGCGGATGACGCAGCTGTACGCGACGCTGCTGGACGAGTCCACGCACCCGGACGCGCTGCGCGGCGCGTCGGCCCGCCAGGACGTCCTCGACCTGCTGTGGGACGGCGCGGTGGACGACGAGGTGACGCGCGCCCTGGTGCCGCACGAGGTGCGGGACCTGTGGGCCGGCGACGTGCCGCTGTTCACCACCCGGCCGGGCAGCCGCGACGTGTGGACCTCGACCGGGCAGCGGCTGCCGGACCTGCTGCCGGCGAGCGCGCTGGACGCCGTCACGGCCAAGGTCGCCGCGCTGGACGAGGTGGACAAGCACGACCAGCAGTGGCTGATCAGCGCCGGGCTGGCGAGCAGGCCGCGCCCGGTGGAGCACCGCACGGGCCGGGGCGTGGCCGCGCCGGTGGAGGCGGGCGTGCCCGACCCGCAACGGCTGCTGGTGGCCGCGTGCGGCATCGCCGACGAGGTGCTGGCGCACGCCACGACCGCCGCGGGCCGGGTCAACTGGGTCGGCCTGGAGCTGGTGGACGACCGGCACTGGGCGGTGGCCCCGATGGGCGCGGGGCTGTCCAACGGCTACACCGGGGTGGCGTTGTTCCTGGCGCAGCTGGGCAGGCTCACCGGCGCCGCCCGGTACACCGAGTACGCGCGGGACGCGCTGGAGCCGATCCCCGGCCTGCTGGCCGCGTTCGCCGAGGACGGCGAGCTGGCCGCGGCCGTGGGCAGCGGAGCGTTCCACGGGCTGGGCGGCATCTGCTACGCGTTGGCCCGGCTGGCGACCCTGCTGGACGACCGCGAGATCACCGGCTGGCTGCGGGTCGCGCTCGACGTGGCGGCCGGTGTCGAGGCGATCGGCGAGGAACCGGCCAACGTGGTCGAAGGCTGGGCGGGCGGCCTCGCCTCGATGCTCGCGGTGCGCGCGGAGAGCGGTCTGCCGGCCGCAACGGCGCTGGCCCGCGCCTACGCCGACCGGCTCGTCGCGGCCGTTCCCGGCGGTGACGGCTTCGCCCGCGGCCGGGCGGGCGTCGGCTGGGCGTTGCTGCGCTACGCGCGGGCCGTCGGCGACGACCGCTACGGTGTGGTCGGCCGGGCGAACCTGCGGGCGGACCACGCGTTGCGGCAACGCCTGCTGGACGTGACCGAAGCCGACCACAGTTGGTGCTCCGGGCTGTCCGGCGCGGTGCTCGCGCACTGCGCCCACCCCGACCAGCCGGTCGACGCGCACACCCTGCACGTCGACCGGTGCTTGAACGCCTTGGCGGTGCACGAACCCTTGCGGGACCTGAGCCTGTGCCACGGTGAGCTGGGCGTGATCGAGGCCCTGACCGTCCTCGCGCAACGCGGGCACGGCCTGGCCCCGGCCATGCAGACCCGGCGCGCGGGGCTGGTCCTCGGCGCGCTGGACCAGTACGGGGCCCGCTGCGGCACGCCCGGTGGCGTGCCGTCGGCCGGCCTGCTCACCGGGCTGTCCGGCATCGGCTACGGCTTGCTCCGCCTCGGTTTCCCCGAGCAGGTGCCCTCGGTGCTCCTGCTCGGATCCACGCACGACATCCACCCCCTCGAGGAGAACACCCGATGAACGACGCCAACCGCGACGAGGTCACCACCTGGAGTGCGGACCAGGACGGCGACCACCCCGCCGGCGAGATGGCGCTGTCCCGCAAGGCCAAGGCCGGAGCCCGCGCCCGCGCGCTGGCCGGCCTGACCCTGGCCGTCGGCGCGTACGCCGCGGTCACCGTGAGCGAGGGCACCATGACCACGGTGAGCGCGCCCGGCCTGCCCCTGTAGCGAACCCGCACCGCCACCGGACTGCCCGCCCACACTGGGGGTGCGGGCAGTTTGGCGTGCGGCGCTGAGGCTTGACTAAGGTCGGCGCATGCACACCCGCGCGCCGGTCGTGGTCGGCCGCGACGAAGAACTCCGCGTGCTCGACCGCGTGCTGGCCGACGCGGGCGCGCATCGCGGCCGAGCCGTGTTCCTCGTCGGCGAGCCGGGCATCGGCAAGACCCGGTTGGCGCGCTTCGCCGCCGGCGCCGCCTTCGACCGCGGCATGCGGGTGCTGCGGGGCCGCGGCAGCACGATCGGGCCGATCGTGCCGTTCCGGCCGCTGGCCGAGGCCCTGATGTCCCTGCTGCGCGCCGGTGGCGGCCTCAACCTGCGTGAGCTGGGCCCTTACCAGCCGGCGCTGGGCAGGCTGGTGCCCGAGTGGAGCCCGGAGGCGGGCGGCCCCGAGGACCAGCGGCCCGCGCACTCCGTGCTGGTGCTCGCCGAGGCCGTGCTCCGGCTGCTCGCCCTGGTCGGCCGGACCCAGCCGAGCCTGGTGGTGCTGGAGGACCTGCACGACGCGGACGCCGAGACGCTGGCGGTCGTGGACTACCTGGTGGACAACCTCGACCAGGCGCCCGCCGCGCTGCTGGTGACCACCCGCACCGACCCCGGCCCCACGCTGGACGTGATCCGTTCGGCCGCGCAACGGCAGGCGGGCGTGCTGCTGGAGCTGGGCCGGTTGGACGAGCGCCAGGTGCGCCGGATGGTGGGGCTGTGCCTGGAGGCTGAGGACCACGAGGTGCCCGCCGAGGTCGTGCGCCGGCTGTGGGCCGACAGCGCGGGCAACCCGTTCGTGGTCGAGGAGATGGTGCACGGCCTGGTGAACGGCGGCCTGCTCGTGCGCGGCCCGGCCGGCTGGCAGGTGCTCGGCGAGCTGCGCATCGACGTGCCGTCGGCGCTGGTGCGGTCGATCGCGCACCGCACCGACCGGCTGGGGCCGCAGGGCCGCGAGGTGCTGTCGGTGGCCGCCGTGCTGGGGCACCGGTTCCCGCTGCCGGTGCTGCGGCGCGTGACCGGCATGGACGACCGGGCCCTGCTGTCGCACCTGCACGCGGGCGTGGCCGCGCAGCTCGTGACGCCGGACGAGCCGGTGCCCGACTGGTACGCGTTCCGGCATCCGCTGACCGCCGAGGCGCTGCTGGCGCAGATCCCGCCGCCGCACCGGGCGGAGCTGGCGCGGCGGACCGCGGACGCCGTGCAGGAGTTGCACCCGGACCTGTCCGGCGAGTGGTGCGCGCTGGTGGCGTCGCTGCGGCTGGACGCCGGGCAGACCGCCGAGGCGGGCGCGTTGCTGGCCGAGGCTGGACGGCGGGCGCTGGCCGACGGCGCGGCCGGGTCGGCGGTGCGGCTGCTCGACCACGCGCACCGGTTGCTGGCCAGCGAGGTCGACGTGGCGGTCCGCGCCGACGTGCTCGACTCGCTGCTGCCCGCGTTGGCCGAGGCGGGCCAGTTCGAGCGGGCGTTCGCGCTGGTCGACGCGGTGACCGAGCTGAGCGCGGCCGGGCTGGGCCGGGTCCGCCGCGCCGAGCTGCACACCAAGCTCGCGCAGGTGGCCAACACCGCGGGCCGCTGGACCGAGGGCATGGCGCACGTGGACACCGCACGGGCTCTGCTGGGCGCGGACGCGACCGACGAGCACACCGCGCGGCTCGACGCGGTGGCCGCGTTCCTGACGTTGAACCTGGAGGTGCCCGACCGCATCGAGTCGGCCGAGTTCCTGGCCCGGCGCGCGGCCGACGCGGCGAAGCGGGTGCCGCTGCCCGAGGTGGGCTGCGAGACGTGGCAACTGCTGGGCGTGCTGGCCCGCGACCGCGACCTCGACGAGGCCACCGAGTGCTTCACCCGGGCGCGGGCGTTGGCCGAGGAGCACGGGCTGCCCATCCAGCGGGCTTACGCGGTGATCCGGCAGGCGGGGCTGGCCTGGCTGGCCGAGGGCAACGCGGCGCAGCTGGCCGAGGCGCGCGAGGAGGCGTTGCTGATCGGCGCGGTCACCGTGGCGTACAACGTGGACTCGATCCTCGGGCTGGACGCCGTGCTGCGCGGTCAGTACGCGGCCGCGGCCGAGATGCTGCCTCGGGTCGTCGCCGACACCCGGCGGCTCCAGCTGCGGAACCTGACCCTGTACGGGTTGATGGCGCAGGCGACCGCCGCCGCGCACCAGGGCAGGCGGGCCGAGATGGACGCCGCGATCGAGGCGTTCGACCAGGTCGGCGGGGTCGGCTCGCAGGAGCGGCCGCTGTGCTTCGGGTTGGCGCGGGCGTTCTGCGCGCTGCTGGAGGAGGACCGCGCGCTGGCCGGGCAGGACCTGGCGCGGGCCATCGCGTACGAGGCGGAGACGCCGACGGTGTACCACCTGTCCGGCCGGCACGGCCTGCTCCTGCTGCTGGACGCGGTGTCGGGCGCGCTGGACCTGGACGGCTACCGCGCGGTGACGCGGTCGGCGGCGGCCCGGATGCGCTGGAACCGGGTGTTCGCGCAGTTCGCGCTGGCCGTGCTGCTGGGCAGGCTGGGTCGGGACGCGGAAGCGGCACAGGCGGTGCGGGCGGCGCGCGAGGCGGCGGCGATCCACCCGCTGGCCCGGCACCTGGGGCTGCGGCTGGTGGCCGAGGCGGCGGTGGCCGACGGGTGGGGCGAGCCGGTGGCGTGGTTGCGCGGCGCGGAGGAGTACTTCCACCAGGCCGGTCAGGCCGCCGTGGCCAGCGCGTGCCGTGGGCTGTTGCGGCAGGTGGGCGCGTCGGTGCCGCAGCGGCGGACCGGGTCCGACCAGGTGCCGCGCGAGCTGCGGGCGCTGGGCGTGACCGTGCGCGAGTTCGAGGTGTTCCGGCTGCTGGCGGGTCGGCTGGGCAACAAGGCGATCGCGACCCGGCTGCACATCTCCCCGCGCACGGTGGAGAAGCACGTGGCGAGCCTGATCACGAAGACCGCGCAGCCTGACCGCGAGTCGCTGAGCGCGTTCGCCGCCTCGCTCGGACCCGCCGACCGGCCCTAGCACGACGCCGGTGGGTCCGTTAGACCTGGTGCGGTGAGGATCCTGGTGGCAGTGGCGCTGATGGCGGTTCTCGGCGGCGGGGTGGCGCAGGCGTCCCCCGGCGCACCCGACACGACCCGCGGGCCGTGCGCGTACACCGTGACGCCGGACGAGCCGGCGGCCCGGCCCGTGCCGCTGCCGCCCGACCCCCGGCACACGCCCGATCGGGGCCACCCCGAGGTGCTGCTGAAGACCAACCAGGGCCCCGTGCCGCTCGTGCTGGACCGCGCGCAGGCCCCGTGCACCGTGCAGAGCTTCCTGCACCTGGTGCGCAAGAAGTTCTACGACGACACGACGTGCCACCGGCTGACCGCGTACCCGACGTTGAAGGTGCTCCAGTGCGGCGACCCGTCCGGCACGGGTGAGGGCGGGCCCGGCTACCGGTACGCCGACGAGCTGCCGACCGACCTCGCTCCGGCGCCGAACGACCCCACGGGTCAGCGCCGCGTCTACCCGCGCGGCACGCTCGCCATGGCCAACGCGGGCCCCGACACCAACGGCAGCCAGTTCTTCCTGGTCACGTCGGATTCCGTGCTGCGGCCCAACTACACCGTCTTCGGCCGCGTCACGCCCGCCGGGCTCGCCACCCTGGACCGGGTCGCGGCCGGCGGCATCGCGCCGAACCCGGACAGCGAGGTCGACGGCCGACCGGCCCTGACCACGGACATCGAGCGGGCCAAGCGCGCCGGTTAAGACGTGGGCGCGGTCACCCGGATGTCGGCGTTCCAGTCGGCGAAGCGGTGCAGGGTGCGCTGGAACACGTTGTCCTCCAACGTCTTCAGCACCTGCTCCACCCGCACCGGCAGGTCGCCCGGCCCCACCCACACCGTCGCGGACGCGGTGAACCCGGACTCGTAGGCGGCCAGCAGTTGGGCGCGGCGCGAGCTGTCGGGCGTCCGCTCGGCCTGCGCCCGCAGGTCGACCAGCAGCGTGTAGCGGCGCGTCGGCACGCCGTCGAGCCGCTCGTCGCCCTTCTCCACCAGCAGGCTGCCCGCCAGCGACTCCACCACCGACGCGGGGTCGACCTCGTCGGCCAGACCGGCGACCGTGGTGTCGGCCCGCACGGGCGCGCGATCGGCCAGGTCGAGCCTGGTCCACGTGCCGCCGCCGGTGCGCGAGTAGCCGGCGTCGGCGAGCACGACGACGTCGGTGGACGCGTCCTGCCGCAAGGACACCAGCCTGCCCTCGCGGGCGCGCAGCAGGCCGCCGTCGAGCGTCACGCGCAGCCCGGTCATGCTCGTCTCGGCCTGGAACCGCACGGAGCGCTGCTCGTCGGCGCGGGCGGCCAAACCCGTGATCAGCGTGGCGCTGTCCTCCACCACCGGGCCGAGGGTCGGCTCGGGCAGGGGTGACCGCTGCGCGCAGCCCGCCAGCGCGACCCCGGCCAGCACCAACGCGACGACGGACCTGCGCATGACTCCCCCCGCGGACGGTGAACAACGCCATCCTCCCCCACCCGCGCCCGATAAGGAGTGCGAACCCCGAAAGTGACTCGGCTACCGTCGGGGCATGCCCCACGTGCTCTCCGTCAACGTCGGCTCCCGCGTCGAGTTCGACCAGGCCGACATCGGCCACACCGGCATCGGCAAGCGCCCGGTGCGCGGCCCCGTGGACGTCCGCGCTCCCGGCCCCCGTGGCACGGGCGGCAGCGGCCTCGTCGGCGACCACATCTCCGACACGCGCCACCACGGCGGCGACGACCAGGCCGTTTACGCCTACGCGCGGGAAGACCTGGACGAGTGGTCGGCGGAGCTGGGCCGCGACCTGCCGCCGGGCCTGTTCGGCGAGAACCTGACCACGGTCGGCGTGGACGTGTGCGGCGCGCGCATCGGCGAGCGGTGGCGCGTCGGCGGCGTGCTGCTCCAGGCGACCAACCCGCGCGTGCCGTGCCGGACGTTCGCCGGGGTGATGGAGGAGCGCGCGTGGGTGAAGACGTTCACCCAGCGCGGGCTTCCCGGCACGTACTTCCGCGTCCTGGAGCCCGGCTCGATCACGGCGGGTGACGAGATCACGATCGAGCACCGGCCCGACCACGACGTGACGATCGCGCTCGCGTTCCGCGCCCTCACGCTGGAGCCGGACCTGCTGCCGGACCTGCTGGCCGCCGGCGCCGACCTGGCCGACGACCTGCGCCGCCGGGTCGAACGCCGGGTCGGGCGGCAGGCGTTCGACCCGGCGTAGGGACCGGCGTTCAGGCTCCGCCCGGAGTTCAGGCCAGCGCGGACAGCTTCTCGAACTCCTCGTCGGTCAGCTCGATCCGCGCCGCCGCCACGTTCTCCTCCAGGTGCGCGATGGAGGACGTGCCGGGGATGGGCAGCACGACCGGCGACTTGCGCAGCAGCCACGCCAGCGCCAACTGCGCGGGCGTGGCGCCGTGCTCCTTGGCCGCCGCGTCGAGCACGCCGCCCGGGCGGGCCAGCTCGCCGGTCGCCACCGGGAACCACGGGATGAACGTGATGCCCTGCTCGGTCGCGTACTCCAGCACGGCCTCGTGACCGCGGTTGGCCAGGTTGTACAGGTTCTGCACGCTGACGATCGGCGCGACCGCCTGGGCGGCCTTGACCTGGTCCACGTCCACCTCGGACAGCCCGATGTGCCGGATCTTGCCCTCCTCCTGCAGCTTGTGCAGCTCGCCGACCTGGTCCTCCAGGGGGTAGTCCGGGTCGACGCGGTGCAGCTGGTAGAGGTCGATGCGCTCGACGCCGAGCCGGCGCAGGCTCGTCTCCACGGCCTGCCGCAGGTAGGCGGGCTTGCCCAGGACCGGCCACTCGTCGGGACCGGTGCGCAGCAGGCCGCCCTTGGTCGCGATGACCAGGTCGTCGGCGTAGGGGTGCAGCGCCTGCCGGATCAGCTCCTCGTTGATGTGCGGGCCGTAGGAGTCCGCGGTGTCGATGAAGTTGACACCCAGCTCCACCACCCGCCGCAGCACGGCGATCGCGTTGTCGCGGTCGGCCGGGTACCCCCAGATGCCCTCACCGGTGAGCCGCATCGCGCCGTAGCCCAGGCGGTTGACGGTCAGGTCCCCGCCCAGCGAAAAGGTCTCAGACACCTCAGGTGCTCCTCGAACTCGTTGACGATCCTCCCCTCCGCCAACCCGGTGGAGCGCGCCGGTTGTTCCCGCCCGGGTCACCCGATCGGCGCGCGTCCACCTGGTGGAACCGGCTACTGCTTGGCGACCAGCGTGAGCACGTCGTACTTGGCCACCGACTCGCCCTTCTGGTTGACCACGTCGGCGTCCCAGCGGACCTCGCCGTAGTCCTGGTCCTCACGCGGTGTGATCTGCTTCGCGGTCAACGTCACGGTCAGCTCGTCGCCGGGGAACGTGGGCGTGAGGAAGCGCAGGTTCTCCAGCCCGTAGTTGGCCAGCACCGGCCCCGGCTCGGGCGAGACGAACAGGCCCGCCGCGAACGACACCACCAGGTAGCCGTGCGCGACCCGGCCGCCGAAGAACGGGTTGGCCGCCGCGGCTTCCTCGTCCATGTGCGCGTAGAACGTGTCGCCGGTGAACTCGGCGAAGTGCTCGATGTCGGCCAACGTCACCACCCGCGGCCCCGCCACGACCGAGTCGCCGATCCGCAGCTCCCGCAACGACTTGCGGAACGGGTGCACGTCCGCCTCGGTGCGCGGCGCGCCCGGCACCCACTGGCCCGTGACGGCGGTCAGCACCCGCGGGCTCGCCTGCACGGCGGTCCGCTGCATGTGGTGCAGCACACCCCGGATGCCGCCCATCTCCTCGCCACCGCCCGCGCGGCCCGGCCCGCCGTGCACCAGCATCGGCAGCGGCGAGCCGTGGCCGGTGGACTCCTTGGCGTCGTCGCGGTCCAGGACGAGGATCCGGCCGTGCCACGGGGCCACGCCCAGCACGACGTCACGGGCGAAGTCGGCGTCGTGCGTGACGACCGAGCCGACCAGGCTGCCCGCGCCGCGCGCGGCCAGCTCGACCGCGTGCTCGGCGTCGCGATAGGCCATGAGCGTCGACACCGGCCCGAACGCCTCCACCTCGTGCGGCTGGGCGTGGTCGGGGTCGGCCTTGAGCAGCACCGGCGACAGGAACGCGCCGCGCTCGGCGTCGGCGTCCACCACGTCCACGCGGTCCGGCGAGCCGTAGACGACGTCGCCCACCTCCAGCAGCGCCTTGAGCGACCGGCGGACCTCCTCGCGCTGCTCCAGCCCGGCCAGCGCGCCCATCCGCACGCTCTCGTTGGCCGGGTTGCCGATCACGACCTTCGCCAGGCGCGCGGTGGCGGCGTCGGCGACGGCGTCCAGGAGGGACGCGGGTACCAGGGCGCGCCGGATCGCGGTGCACTTCTGGCCCGCCTTGACCGTCATCTCGCTGACGAGCTGCTTGACGAACAGGTCGAACTCGGGCGTGCCCTCGACCGCGTCCGGGCCGAGGATCGAGCAGTTCAGCGAGTCGGCCTCGGCGTTGAAGCGGACGCTGTTGCGCACCACGGTCGGGTGGGTGCGCAGCACCTGCGCGGTGGACGCGGAGCCGGTGAAGCCGACCAGGTCCTGGGCGGTGAGGTGGTCGAGCAGGTCGCCCGCGCCGCCGGTGACCAGTTGCAGCGAACCCTCCGGCAACAGGCCCGAGGCGAGCATCAGCTCGACCAGCTTCTCGGTGATGTAGGCGGTCTGTGAGGCGGGCTTGACCAGCGACGGCACGCCCGCGATGAACGCGGGGGCGAACTTCTCCAGCGGTCCCCACATCGGGAAGTTGAAGGCGTTGATCTGCACCGCCACCCCGCGCAACGGGGTCGCGACGTGCCGGCCGACGAACGTGCCGCCCTTGCTCAGCGGCTCGACGGGGCCGTCGAGGTGGACCTTGTCGTTGGGCAGCTCCCGCTTGGCCTTGCTCGCGTAGCCGAACAGCACGCCGATGCCGCCGTCGACGTCGATCAGCGAGTCGGTCCTGGTGGCGCCCGAGCGGGCGGACAGGGCGTACAGCTCGTCGCGGTGTTCCCGCAGGTGCGAGGCGAGGGCCTTGAGCAGGGCCGCGCGCTGGTGGAACGTCAGCTCCCGCAGCGCCGGCCCGCCGACGCGCCTGCCGTGGTCCAGCGCCGCCGCCATGTCGATGCCGTGCGACGAGATCCGGGCGATCTCCTCGCCGGTCACCGCGTCGTGCAGCGGCGTTCCTTCGACGGACGGGACGTGCCAGCGACCTGACACGTAGCTGCGCAGCATGGCCATCGGGTGTCGACCTCCTCGTCGGGCCGGTGGGTGTCCCGGCATGACCCGACAGTAAAGCCTCACTACTTTCATCGGGACTTGATTAAAGGTGATGCAGTAAGTTCTGGCCTGCCGCCGCCAGAGTGAGAGGAGTGTCGATGAGGACACGAGTGGTGGTGAGCGCGGTCGTGCTCGCCCTGAGCGGGTTCGCCGTGCCGGCCGCGCAGGCCGCACCGGCCGTGGACGCCGCCGCCGACGTGGGCACCATGGCGGTGACGTTCGCCGAGGAGTTCAACGGCCCGGCGGGCACGCGGCCCGACGCCTCCAAGTGGAACACGGAGGTCGGCGACAACAACGGCAACAACCGCGAGCACCAGTACTACACGACGTCGGCGAGCAACGCCGCCATGGACGGCGCGGGCAACCTCGTCATCACCGCCCGCAAGGAGAACCCGGGCAACTACAACTGCTGGTACGGCCGCTGCCAGTACACCTCGGCCCGGATCAACACCGCGGGCAAGTTCACCACGACCTACGGCAAGGTCGAGGCGCGGATGAAGATGCCGCGCGGCAAGGGCATCTGGCCCGCGTTCTGGATGCTCGGGCAGGACATCAACTCGGGCAACCCGTGGCCGGGCAGCGGCGAGATCGACATCATGGAGTTCCTGGGCCACGACCTGGACACCGTGTACGGCACCATCCACGGTCCCGGTTACTCGGGCGCG
Source organism: Saccharothrix sp. S26 (assembly GCF_021390395.1). Lineage (GTDB taxonomy): Bacteria > Actinomycetota > Actinomycetes > Mycobacteriales > Pseudonocardiaceae > Actinosynnema. The sequence goes on along the minus strand of NZ_JAJUWT010000004.1, from coordinate 175,458 downwards.
GGCGGCATCGGCATGCCGTTCAACGGGCCGAACTTCGCCGACGGCTTCCACACCTTCGCCATCGAGTGGTCGCCGACGGGCATCGCCTGGTCCGTGGACGGCAACGTCTACCAGCGCCGCACGCCCGCTGACGTGGGCGGCAACCAGTGGGTGTTCAACAAGCCGTTCTTCATCATCCTGAACCTGGCGGTCGGCGGCGAGTGGCCGGGCTACCCGGACGCCACCACCACGTTCCCGCAGCAGTTCGTGATCGACTACGTGCGGGTGTCGACGCTGGACGGCAACCAGCCGACCGGTGGCCGGATCACCGGCATCGGCGGCAAGTGCGTGGACGTCGCCGGCGCGAACCCCGCCAACGGCACGCCGGTGCAACTGTGGGACTGCAACGGCACCGCGGCCCAGCAGTGGTCCCGCCCGGGCGACGGCACGATCCGCGCCCTGGGCAAGTGCCTGGACGCCGCGTCGGGCGGCACGGCGGACGGCACGCTGGTCCAGTTGTGGGACTGCAACGGCACGGGTGCGCAGCGGTGGGCGGTCAGCGGCGCGAACGACATCGTCAACATCCAGGCCAACAAGTGCCTGGACGCCCAGAACAACAGCTCCGCCAACGGCACCAGGCTCCAACTGTGGACCTGCTTCGGCTCCGCCAACCAGAAGTGGACCGTCACCTGACCAACCACCCCTGACCCCCACCGGCCACGACCGCCGCTCCAGCGGTCGTGGCCGGCCCATTTCGCCCCCTTCCCACCAACAGCCCGCCGAGCCCTCACCCTCGCGGCCGAACCAACCGCGACCGGATCGCCTCACCGGTCACACCCAACCGGGCCCACCCCTGCCGACCTCAGCCCGCGTAACCCCGCACCCGGCCAGCCCCGACCCACCGCCCTCGCCGCAGCAGCAGCGCCCCGCCTGCTATCCCCCTGCACCAACACCCCCGCTCCTGCCACCGCAGCACCAGCACCCCGCGCCTCCTACCGCCGCAGCAGCCCGCTCGCCCCTTGATGTCGCAGCAGCTAGCGACCCAACCCTCGCGGCAGCAGCGACCCAGCCTCCGCCTCGCCGCAGCAGCCTGCTCGCCCTTACCCTCGCAGTCGCTCCCCGACCCGAGCCCTCGCCTCGCAGTCGCACCCAGATTTCGCCGCAGCGGCTGCCACCAGCCCAGCCCTCCTGCACCGGGCGGTCGTGGCCGGTTCCCCTCGGTTCTCGCGATCACCAGCCGGACCAGCCGATTCGGGGCTGACAGCCGCAACCGGCCCGACCCCTCTCCCCGGCGGCCGCGACCGGTCGGCGGAATGCGGGACCGGCCGGGACCGTTGACACCACGTGTGAGGCTTTCCGTGCTGGACCGGTCGCGGGTGCGGGTGGGGCACAGCCACGCCGAGGCGCTGCGTGACACGGTCGCGTTCGCGCGGCAGGTGGAACAGCTCGGCTACCACCGCTTCTGGGTTTCCGAGCACCACGGCGTGCCGGGCGTCGCCGGTTCCGCGCCGACCGTGCTGGCCGCCGCCGTCGCCGCGGCGACGTCCCGGATCAGGGTCGGCACGGGTGGCGTGATGCTGCCCAACCACCAGCCGTTGGTCGTGGCCGAGCAGTTCGGCGTGCTGGAGTCGTTGTTCCCGGGCCGGATGGACATGGGCCTGGGCCGCTCGGTCGGCTTCATCGAGGCCGTCCGCAAGGCGTTGGGGCACGACAAGGAGGACGCCGCCGAGTTCAGCCCGAGGTTGACCGAGCTGCTGGGCTACTTCACCGGCGACCAAGCGGTGCGCGGCTACCCGGCCGACGGCCTGCGCGTGTCCCCGTTCGTCCTGGCCACCGGCGCGGGAGCCCGCGTCGCCGCCGCGCACGGCCTACCGCTGGTCATCGGCGCGTTCCGGGGAGAGGACGCCATGATCGACGCCATCACCACCTACCGCGCCGAGTTCCGCCCCTCGACCTGGGCCGCGGACCCGTACGTGGTGCTCTCCTCGACCGTCGCCGTGGCGGACACCACGGAGGACGCCTGGCGACTGCTCGTACCGGAAGCCTGGTCCATGGCCTACTCGCGCACCCGCGGGGAGTTCCCACCCCTGAGCGCCCCGAACGACATCCTCGCCCAACCGATGACGCCCCGAGAACGCACCTTGTTCGAGCAGTCATTGCAAGGCCACATCTTCGGCACACCGTCAGAAGTCACCAAAGCCCTGGACCACCTCCTCACCCGAACCGCCGCCGACGAAGTCCTGGTCACCACCAGCACCTACGACCGCACCGCGATGCTCGACTCCTACCGCCAACTCGCCGACCTCTACCTCTGACACCCTGACCAACACCTCCGCCCGGCCAACCCAACGGTGGCCCCGAACACCAACAGGCCCGGGCAGCCCACCTTCGCCCACCCCGGCACCCTCAACCCACACGCCCGTTGCACCGCAGACCCGTCAGCCCATGCCCACGGCCCCCAGCCCACGGCCAAGCCGGGCCCACCAGCCACGAAGAGCCGGCCCGTTGAGCGCTTGTCCCGAGGCCGACCGACGGGTTGGCCACCGATCACCGGCTGGACGGCGGGCCAGTGGTCGGTCAGGCGCCGGCCGGTGCCGGCGGCGATGGGCTCGTTCGGCGTAGCGGGTGGCCAGGACACGGAACTGCTCGAGCCGGTCGAAGCAGCGCTCGACCACGCTGCGCCGCAAGTAGCGCTGCTCGTCGAAGGCCGGTGGTCCTTGCGTTCGGGACCGGTGAACATGGCGCGAGGGTGGCCGGGGCCGTGGCGTGCGACGCGGCTGCCGTTAGCAGCAGGCAGCAGTCGCGGGTTGTCCCCCGCCTGGCCAGAAGTGATCAGGATGCACATCGGCAGACCGCGTCCGTCGACCGCCAGGCGCATCTTGGTGCTCAGTCCGCCTCGAGACACCGCCCGAGCCGTTCCCCGTCAACGACGCGCGCCTCGGCCTTGGCCTTGGCTGCGCATCCCCCTTCTCCGGGCACCGGCGGCGTGCTGGCGGGCCCGCACGACACCGGAGTCGACGCTGATGATCCACTCCAGCTCGCCGATCGAGGATGCGCTGCCAGGTGCCGTCTCCGCAGTCGACAACCTCAACCGCTGGTGCGCGGTCTTCCACGGAACGTAGCGATCGGGCGGGTTCCGCCACCCCCCGACCACGCTCCGACTCCGGTAACAGCGGCTCGATCGCAGCCCACGCCCGATCCGTCAGCGCACCACGACCCACCACGCCCAAGAACTACCAAAAGACCTGGTCACCGGCTTATCGGACACGACCTAGGCGCCGGCCGTCGACGGCCGGTGCGCTGTGGTTCGGGACTGGGAGCGCGTCAGGCCTTGGGGTTGGCGTGCTTGTGCTCGGCGAGCTCGACCTCGATGAACGCGGCGATCATGGCGCGCCACACCGCCTCCGCGACGGCCGGGTCGAGGCCGCTGGACACGGCTCGGTCCCGGACCGAGGCGATCACTTGGGCGACGCGGTCCGGGGCGCGGACGGCTTGGTCGTCGGCTTTGAACGACGCGGCGGCCCGGACCAGGCTTTGCCGCTGCGCCAAGAGGCGCACCAGGTCCGAGTCGATCGCGTCGATGCGCTCGCGTACCTCGGCCAGTGACGTCGGAGGCGGGGTGGTGGACACGTCGAACATCATCCACGAGCCCACGCCGCCGACCGTCGCCGACCTGGTCGGTGACGGGTTCAGCCGACCTGGTCGGTGGCAGCGGTCAGTGGTCGCGTTGTTGTTCGGCCAGGAAGCGCTCGAACTCCGCGCCCAGCTCGTCCGCGCTGGGCAGCGGTTGGTCGTCGCTGATGAGCAGGTTGTCCGACGCCTCGGTGAACGCGTCGTACTGCCGCTCCAGCGCCTCGACGACCTGCGCGACCTCCGCCGACTCCGACACCTGGCGGGTGATCTCGGCGTCGGTCCGCCGGGCCGCCTCGTTCAGCGCGGCGGCCTGGATGACCAGGCCCGTCGACTTCGTCAGCGCCTGCAGCAGGCTCAACGCGGCCGCCGGGTAGGTGCCCTGCGCGAGGTAGTGCGGGACGTACGCCGCGAAGCCCATGGCGTCGTGGCCGGCTTCGCCGAGCCGCAGCTCCAGCAGCGCCGACAGGTTGCCCGGCACCTGCACCCGGTTGAACGGCGAGCCTTCCACGACCAGCTCGGGCCTGGTCGCGTGCGAGATCACCGACAGCTTCCGGGTGTGCGGCACGCCCATCGGGATGCCGTGGAAGCTGACCGCGAGGCGGACTCCCCACCGCTCGATCAACGACCGCACCGCCGCGACCACCGCCTCCCACCGACGGTCCGGCTCGGGGCCGGTCATCAGCAGGAACGGCGTGCCCACCGCGTCGTGCATCAGGTGGACGACCAGCTCCGGGGCGTCGTAGGACTCCCACCGGTCGGTCGCGTAGGTCATCGTCGGCCGCCGGGCGCGGTAGTCGATCAGGTCGTCGATGTCGAACCGGGCGACCACCCGGTGTTCGTGCACTTCCAGCAGGTGGGCGACGAGCGCCGTTCCCGCCGCACCGGCGTCCATGAAGCCGTCGAAGTGGTGCAACAGCACCGCTCCGGTCAGGTCCGGGACATCGGAGTCGACCTCGAACAGATCCTCCGGGTCCAGCGCCACCGCGTGCCTCCCCAAGTGCTCACATACCAGTCCTCGTTTCCGTCAACGTCGAGCGACCACTGATCCATTCCCCGATCCCGTCGAGCATTCGAGCGAGACCGAATTCGAAGAGCGTGTCCAGCTCCAAGTCCAGCTCGGAGTTGATCACCCGGCTGAACATCGGGAAGTTCCCGGTGGAGACGATGTCCAGCAGGGCCGGCGCCTGCTGGGTCATCCACTCGTCCCCGGTCATCCCGGTGTCCCGCCGCTGGTCGGCCTCGGGCTCGATGTTCACCGCGACACCTCGCACGAAGCCGAACACCGTCACCGCGGCGTGCATCATCTCCTCCAGGTTCAGCCCCTTCCCGTCGAGCGCGTTCAGGACCCATTCGGTGTACGCGACCGCGCTGGGGAGCAGTTGCGGCCTGGTCATCGACATGGCCGGCGCCAGCCACGCGTGTTCCTGGAACAACTTCCACTGCAACCTCGCGCACACCTCCAGCCGCTCCCGCCAGGTCTCAGGCGGCGGGTCGGGCAACTCCTCCTTCCTCAGCACGTGGTCGATCATCCGGAGGACCAGCTCGTCCTTGTTCTCCACGTGTCGGTACAGCGACATGGTCGCCACGCCCAGTTGAGACGCCAGCCGCCGCATCGACACGCCGTCCAGTCCTTCCGCGTCCGCGAGGCGCACGGCCGCGAGGACCAGCCGCTCGCCGGTCAGGTCGGCCTCCTGCGCGCGCGGCCGCGCAGCTTCGCCACCTTCCGACGACACGACCGTGCCCACCCCCGCCACGGGGCGCACGAAGCCCTCGGAGCGCAAGGTGACGAGCACCTTGGTCGCCGTGGCCATCGCGACGTTCCACCGCACGGTGATCTCGCGCGTCGACGGCACCCGATCACCGGGCTGCAGTCGACCCGACTCGATCCATTCGCGGATCTCGCGCGCTATCCGCTGGTAGACCGCGTCGTTCATGCCCGCCTCCTCGAATGTAGTGCACTGGAGTCTAGTGCACTAGTGCACGATCAGGTGACTTGACCACGCAGTGCACTTCGGTACGGTGTACGCATGAACAGCGTACTGATCTCCGGCGCCGGTGTGGCCGGCCCGGCCCTGGCCTACTGGCTGCGCCATTACGGATTCGCCCCGACCGTCGTCGAACGGGCCCCCGCGCCCCGGGCGGGTGGCCAAGCGATCGACCTGCGCGGCACGGCCCGCGAGGTCGCCCGGCGGATGGGCGTCCTCGACCAGGTCCGCGCCGCGCACACGGGCGCGCGGGGCATGGCGTTCGTGAACGCCGCCGGCAAGCGCACGTCCACCATGGCGTCCGACGCGCTGGGCGACTCGGGCGGCGTGATCGCCGAGCTGGAGATCCTGCGGGGCGACCTGGTCCGCATCCTGCACGAGGCCACCGACAGCGGCGTCGAGTACGCCTTCGGCGACAGGATCACCTCGCTCACCCAGACCGACACCGGCGTTCGGGCGACCTTCGAACGCGCCGCGCCGCGCACGTTCGACCTCGTCATCGGCGCGGACGGGCTGCACTCCGGAGTCCGGTCGCTGGTGTTCGGCCCCGAATCGCGGTTCGCGCACGACCTCGGCGCCTACATCTGCGTCTTCGGCACGACCCAACGGGACGACCTCGACGGGTGGCAGCTGATGCACACCGTGCCCGGCCGCACCGCGGGCCTCTACCCGCTGCCGGGCGGCGAGGCCAACGCGATGTTCGTGTTCGCCTCTCCCCCGCTGGAGCACGACCGGCGCGACACGGCGTGGCAGCGAAACGTGGTCGCCACCACGTTCGCGGACGACGGCTGGGAGGTGCCCCGGCTGCTGGGCGACCTCAGCCAGGCACCCGACTTCTACTTCGACCGGCTCAGCCAGATCCGGATGGACAGCTGGTCGGACGGTCGGGTGGCGCTGCTCGGCGACGCGGCCTTCTGCGCGTCGCCGATGGCGGGCAACGGCACGAGCATGGCGCTGGTCGGCGCGTACGTCCTCGCGGGCGAGCTGGCCACCGCGCCGGACCACACCACGGCGTTCAGACGGTACGAGGAGGTGATGCGCGAATACGTGAGGAGATGCCAGAAGTTCGCGCTGGGAGGGGTCGACAGCCTCATGCCGAAGTCACGGATGTTCATCCGCATGCGCGACTTCTCGCTGCGGGTCGTGCCGCACCTCCCCGGCGGGGCGAGGTTGTTCGGCGACCTGCAGAAGCTCGCGAGCACGGTGTCGCTGCAGGACTACCGCGGGCGGAGCTTGACCTCCAGCTGAGTCCAGGTCTTACGTTCCGGGCATGGACATGGAGACCACCGCCTGGATGTCGCTGTACCACGTGACCAACGCGCAGGACGACAAGCGGCCGTTCTCCGTTGCCACGTTCCGCCGGATCTGGACGTTCGCGCGTCCGCACCGGGTGAGGTTGGCCCAGTACCTCGCCCTCAGCGTGGTCGTGGCGGTGCTGGCGGTGGTGACGCCGGTCCTCGCGGGTCGGATCGTGGACGCCATCGTCAACGGCTCGGCCTACCAGGTGGTGCTCGCGCTCGCGGCGGTGATCGCGGGTATCGCGATCGTCGAGGCGGGGTTGGGCCTGGTCACGCGGTGGCTGTCGGCGAGCATCGGCGAGGATCTGATCCTCGACCTGCGGACCACGGTGTTCGACCACGTGCAGCGGATGCCGATCGCGTTCTTCACGCGCACCCGCACCGGTGCGCTGGTCAGCAGGCTCAACAACGACGTCATCGGCGCGCAGCGGGCGTTCAGCGACACCCTGTCCAGCGTGGTCGGCAACCTGGTCACGCTCGCGTTGACGCTGGCGGTGATGATCAGCCTGTCGTGGCAGATCACGCTGCTCGCGCTGGTGCTGTTGCCGGTGTTCGTGGTGCCGGCGCGGCGGATGGGGACGCGGCTGGCGCGGCTGGAACGTGAGGCGGCCAACCACAACGCCACGATGAGCACGCAGATGACCGAGCGGTTCTCCGCGCCGGGCGCGACGCTGGTGAAGCTGTTCGGCAGGCCGGCGCACGAGTCCGCGGAGTTCGCCACGCGGGCACGGCGGGTGCGGGACATCGGGGTGCGCACGGCCATGGTGCAGACCGTGTTCCTGACCGCGTTGACGCTGGTTTCGGCGCTGGCGCTGGCCGTGGTGTACGGGTTGGGCGGGTTCTACGCGCTGCGCGGCGAGTTGGACCCGGGGTCGGTGGTGGCGCTGGCGTTGCTGCTGACCAGGCTGTACGCGCCGCTCACGGCGCTGGCCAGCGCACGGGTCGAGGTGATGAGCGCGCTGGTGAGCTTCGAGCGGGTCTTCGAGGTGCTCGACCTGAAGCCGTTGATCACCGAGAAGCCGGGCGCGCGGTCGGTGCCGGACGGTCCGGTGTCGGTGGAGTTCGAGAACGTCCGGTTCGCCTACCCGGCGGCGGACAAGGTGTCCCTGGCGTCACTGGAAGAGGTCGCGGTGCTCGACAACCGCGGCGGAGTGGAGGTGTTGCACGACGTGTCATTCCGGGCCGAACCGGGCCAGGTGGTGGCGTTGGTCGGCTCGTCGGGTGCGGGGAAGTCCACGATCGCCTCGCTGCTGCCCCGGCTGTACGACGTGGACTCGGGTGCGGTGCGGCTGTCCGGCGTGGACGTCCGCGACTTGACGGCCGACTCGGTCCGCGAGGTGCTGGGCATGGCGACGCAGGACGGTCACCTGTTCCACGAGTCGATCCGGTCGAACCTGCTGCTCGCCCAGCCCGAGGCGACGGACGAGGAGCTGTGGGAGGTGCTGCGGCGGGCGAGGCTGGCCGACCTGGTGGCGTCGCTGCCGGACGGGTTGGACACCGTGGTCGGTGAGCGGGGCTACCGGTTGTCCGGCGGTGAGCGGCAGCGGTTGACCATCGCCCGGCTGCTGCTGGCGAAGCCGCGCGTGGTCATCCTGGACGAGGCGACCGCGCACCTGGACTCCACTTCGGAGGCCGCCGTGCAGGCCGCGCTGGGCGAGGCGTTGCAGGGGCGGACCGCCGTGGTGATCGCACACCGGCTGTCGACCATCCGGGCGGCTGACCTGATCCTCGTGGTGGAGGGCGGCCGGGTGGTGGAACGCGGCACCCACACCGAACTACTCGCCGCAGGCGGGCGCTACGAGGAGCTGTACCGGACCCAGTTCGCGGAGGAGGCACGCACCGCGTGACGGCGGCGGCCGAGAGGGGTGTCGATACCTGGGCGCGGTGACGCCGGGCGCGGTGACGGCCAGGGGGTTGGTGATGGCCGCGGGGTGGTGACGGCGGGGTCGAGCCGGGGCGGCCCGGTGTGGTGGCACCGGTGTGGTGGGCCGGGGCTGAGCCGCGAGGTAAGTCCGAGGGGTGGGCCCGGGCGCAGGGCGCGACGGGGGGCGGGGGTTGGACCGGGTTAGAGGCCAGAGGGCCGGGCCCGGCCGGAGGTTGGGCCGGGGAGGGGGTCGGGTCTGGGAGTGGATCCGGCGGTAGGGCTGGGTGGTGGGGCCACAGGGTTGGGGCCCCAGGGGTTGGGGCGGGGGCTGAGGGTGGTTGGGCCAAGGGTGGTTGGGCAGTGGGTGGTTGCGCGGGGGGTGGACTGGAACCCGGTGGTGCCCGACGTGTACTGGATGTTGATCGGGTCGTCCGCGGACAGCCGCGGCCACTCCGGTGGGACGGGGGCGTGCAGGTCCGTCCACTCCGGACTGTCGAACAGCACGACCTGGCGCAGTGCGGGACAGCGGGGTCGGGCCTCGGCGATCATCCCGGTGTAGTCGGAGGCCTTGAACGACGCGGCGGCCAGGAGCGTGCGCACGCCCGCTTGGTTGAGCACGTACTCCAGCTCGTGCACCCGGTACGCGGAATTGATGTCGACCAGGATCGCGCCGATGTGGGCGGTCGCGTACTGGACGATGACCCACTCGGCGCGGTTGGGCGAACAGATGCCGACGCGGTCGCCCAACTCGACGCCGGACGCCAGCAGGCCGGGGGCCACCGAGTCGACCTCGGCGGCCAGCTCGCGGTAGGTCCATCGGCGTCCGGTGGGCCGGTCGACCAGCGCCTCCCGGTCGCCGTGGGCGGCCACCGGGCGGTCGAGGTGCGCGCCGATCGTGTCGCCCGACAGCGGCACGTCCGAGATCCCCGAGGAGTAGCTCAACTGCGCAATCAAGGCAACGTACCGCAGGCCACAAGCCTCTCACCAGCGACAACGCCAAAGGCGGTTGCCCACCGCCGACCAAGCGACACAATCGTCGTCATGCGAACCATCGGGTTGATCGGCGGGATGAGCTGGGAATCGTCCGCCGAGTACTACCGGCTGCTCAACGAGGAGACGCGCCGCCGGCTCGGCGGTCACCACTGCGCGCCCAGCCTGCTGCTGACCGTCGACTTCGCCGAGATCGAGGAGCTCCAGCGCACCGGCCAGTGGGAGCGCTCCGGCGAGCTGCTGGCCGAGGCCGCGCGCAAGCTCGAAGGCGCGGGCGCGGAGCTGGTGCTGTTGTGCACCAACACCATGCACAAGGTCGCCGACGCGATCACCGACGCCATCAAGGTGCCGTTCGTGCACATCGTGGACGCCACCGCCCGCAGGCTGACCGACCACCGCAAGGTCGGCCTCCTGGGCACCCGCTTCACCATGGAGCAGGACTTCTACCGCGACCGGATGCGCGAGCACGGCATCGAGCTGGTCGTGCCGGACGAGCCGGACCGCACGCTCGTGCACGACGTGATCTACCAGGAGCTGACCCGCAACCGGGTCGAGCCGGCCTCCCGCGCCGCGTACCGGGACGTGATGGCCCGGCTGGTCGAGCGGGGCGCGGAGGCGGTGATCCTGGGCTGCACCGAGATCACGCTGCTGGTCGACCAGTCCGACTGCACCGTGCCGCTGGTCGACTCCACCCGCATCCACGTGGAGACCGGCGTCGAACTCGCGCTGGCCTAGCCGCGCCGGGCACGGCCGCGTGCGGCAGAGTGGACGGCATGGAGCTGACCCCGCGCGGCCTGTTCGACCTGGCCCGGACGACCGTCGAGACCGCCGTGTCCGTGCCAGGGCGCGTGCTGGACCTGTTGGGCGCGGCGGAGGCCGTCGTGCGCCGCGCCGACGAGCTGGTCTCCCGCACCGAACGGGTGCTGGACGAGACGGAGTCGTTGGTCGGGCGGGCCAAGGCGGTCACGGCGGCGGCCGAGGGCGTCACCACCGACGTCGGCCGCACCGCCCGCGTGTCCGGAGAGCTGCTGGACACCTACGCGCCCCTCGCGCGGAAGGCCCACCCGCTGGCGGAGCGGTTCGTGGACGACCTGTCGCCGCAGGAGGTCGACGCCGCCGTGCAGTTGGTCGACCAATTGCCGGTGCTGACCAAGCACCTGATCGAGGACGTGCTGCCGATCCTGGCCACGCTGGACCGCGTCGGCCCCGACATCCACCAGCTGCTGGAGGTCACCGACGACGTCCGGCAGGCGATCCTGGGCATCCCCGGCTTCGCGTTCATGCGCCGCCGCGGCGAGGCCAAGGAAGGCGACTAGAGTCGCCGAAGACAATGTCCGGCGCATTATTTGTCGGATTTCGCGGGTTTTCCGCCGTGCTCTTGCCGCCGGTCCGCGCGCCTCATTAACTTCCGTCGAGTCGGCATATTTCCGGCAGATTTCGAGGAAGGAACACCCGTGAGGTTGAAGACAATACTGGGCGCGGGCGTGACGTCCGGGCTCGTCGTGGCCGGTCTGCTCGCCGGCGTCGGCAGCGGCTCGGCCGCGCCCGTCCAGGTCGACAAGACGCTGACGTTCACCTGCCCGTTCCCGCTGATCGGCAACCAGGTGCTGTCGACCCGCATCCGGGCCACGATCGACGCGCCCACCACCGTCGGCGGCGAGTTGAAGACGACGGACTTCTCCGCCACGGTCACCGTGCCGCCGACCGCGACGCAGGGCCTGACCCTGGTCGGCGCGGCGACGGTGGAGGGCTCCGCCGAGGCGGGCGTGACGCTGGACAACGCCGGCGGCAAGCTCGACATCAAGATCCCCGGCCTGACCGTGCCGAAGACGCCGGTGCCCGCCGAGGGCGCGTTCGACGTGGTCGCGAGCGGTCCGGTGCCGACGGCGGTGATCCCGAAGGCCGGTACGACGACCGTGACGGTCGGCAACTACAGCACGACGTTGACCCCGAAGAAGGCCGACGGCTCGGACACCGGCCTGGGCACGTTCACGTCCAACTGCGTGCTGGACGCGGGCCAGGACCCGACGCTGATCCGGTTCGACGTGTCGGGCGGCGGCGGCCCGACCACGACGACCACGACCACCACAACGACCACCACAACGACGACCACGACCGTCCCCACGACCACGACGACCACCCAGCCGCCCGGCGGCATCAAGTACGCCTACAGCCTCAACGGCACGTCGACGATCAAGAAGCTGGGCGGCGCGGTGGCGCTCGGCCCCGGCAGCCTGAACGCCGACCTGGAGCTGTCCACCGGCAGGTTCACCGGCGACCTGGTGCTGCCGCCGACCTCGGGCAAGTTCAGCCTGTTCGGGTTCGTGCCGGTGGAGTCGAAGATCGAGTTCGTGCCCGAGGGCAAGACGACGGGCACGCTCACCGCCGGCGCGGTCAGGTCGAGCTCGAAGGTCACCATCAAGCTGCCGTCGGTCACCGCGTTCGGCATCCCGATCAGCAACGACCCGAACTGCCGCACCGGCACGCCCGCCGACATCGCCCTGACCTCGGCCGCGGGCTTCGACCCGCTCAAGGGCGGCAAGCTGGCGGGCACGTACGAGATCCCGGCGCTGACCGGCTGCGGTCCGCTCAACGACCTGGTCAGCGGGTTCGCCGCGGGTCCGGGCAACACGATCGACCTGACCCTGACCGCGAAGACCGCGTAACGCCCCCGGCACCACCGGAGACCGCCGCGCCCGACCGCGGCGGTCTCCTCGTCGTCGCACGCCGTCAGCAGTTCGACGTCGCCGGGCGGCCCGCGATCCGGTCCGCCGTGAACGCCTGCGCCGCCGCGTTGCCCGTGTACACGGCGGTGATGTGGTCGGTGGCGTAGGTCCTCCAGTCCACCTGCGCGCCCAGCCGGCAGTACGCGTCGCGCAACGCCTTGGCCTGGGCGAAGTCCACCAGGTCGTCCCCGGTGGCGTGGTAGAGGTGCACCGGCACGCGGATCGCCGTGCCGCCGAGCTTGTTCTCCGCCACGCGCGCGAGCCACGGCGGCGTGAGCACCGGGCTGGACGTGGTGTAGTCGGCCAGCCTGCGCCCCTGGTAGTCCACCAGCAGCTCCAGCGTGCACGCCTCGCGTTGCATCCGGGCGAACTCCGCGCGGCCCGCGTCGTTGAGGTAGTTCTCCAGGTCCAGCTCGGGGTAGGCGTGGTCCAGCCCGATCAACGAGTACGCGAGCAGGCCGAAGCCCTTGCGGCCGTCCAGCGGCAGGGCGACCTGCACGAGGTCCGCGGGCACGCCGCCGCCGACCACGCCCACCAGGTTCAGCTCGGGCGCGTACCCCGGTTGCAACTGGCCCGCCCACATCGCCGCGCCGCCGCCCTGCGAGTAGCCGCGGAACACGACCTTCGCGGCACGCGACAGCCGGGCGTCCGGCAGCCGTTGGGCGGCCCGCACCACGTCGATCACGGCGTGGCCCTCGGACCGGCCGGTGACGTAGGTGGTGCGCGGGTCGGGCCGGTAGCCCTCGTAGTCGGTGACGGCCACGGCGTAGCCCGCGCGCAGCAGGTCGTTGACGGCGGGCTGCTCGTAGAGCGCACCGATGCGCACCATCTCCGACGGCACGCAGCGGAACGCCGGTCCGTGCGTGCCGACGGCGAACGCCACCACGGGCGCGGTGGCGGGGTCGACCGAGGTGGGCACAAGCACCGTGCCGGTCACCGCGTTCGGCTGCCCTGAGGCGTCGGTCGACCGGTACATGACCTGCCACGCGCGCACCGCCGAGCCGAGCGCGCCCGCCTGCGACGCGCGGAAGCGGATGACGTCGCCGGGCGCGCCCGCGGGCAGCGGGGCGGGCGGCACGTAGAACGAGTCGTCGGCCGGTGCCGCGGGCGCGAGGCCCGTGACCGCGGCGGCCAGCACGACCGCGACCGCCGATAATGAGAAAGTCTTTCGCAACCGGCACCTCCGGAGTAATGCGACAAGGACAATGCACAGTGCATTAATAGCGGTCGGCCAGTCCAGGCCGACCGACCGACTTGTCATCCGCGTGCGTGTTTCCAAAACCGGACTTGTAATGGTCCTACAACCGACACATCACTCGAAAGAGTGAAGAATCACGATGCTCTGGACAATGTTTGACACACGAACGCGACTGCTTTTACGGTCAGCCGGGCGAAGTCCCACCGGCGGTGCTTCGCCAGGCGGAGGCGGCATCATGACGATCTCACTCAACGGCGGGTTGGTGCGGCAGCGATCGGCACCGGGCGACGGGGGCGGCGAGTACGGCGCGGCGCGGCAACTCTGGTCGAGCATCCCGGGCGAGCTGGCGGAGCGGATGGCCCCGCTGTCCGGCGTGATGGTGCGCGACGCGGTCCGGGAGATCCGCCGGGCCGTGCCCGCGTACGCGCAGCCGCTGGAGGGCAAGTTCCGCGAGGTGCTCGTGGGCGCGGTCGAGATGGCGATCGTGAAGTGCTTCGACACCATCGCCGACCCGGACGCGCCGCAGGCCGACTGGCAGGCCGTGCTGCGCTACAGCGGGCGGATGGAGTACCTCGAAGGCCGCACGATGGACTCGTTGCAGACCGCGGTGCGGGTCGGCGCACGGGTCGTGTGGCGGCACCTGAGCGAGCACGGCCGCGCGATGGGCGTGTCCACCGACACCCTGTTCGTGGTCGCGGACGCCATCTTCGCGTGGGTGGACGAGTTGTGCCGGGTGGCCGTGGAGGGCTACTCCGAGGCGCGGGCCAACGCCAGCGGCGCGCTGGAACGCAGGCGACGCCAGTTGCTCAAGCTGGTGCTGGCCGAGCAGCCGCCGTCGCCGCGGTCGCTGGCCGACCTGGCGGGCACGACCGACTGGCCGCTGCCGGACCAGGTCGCGGTGGTGGCGTTGGAGTACCGGGAGGACCAGCACCAGTTGCCGTCGGTGGCGCTGGGCCGTGACGTGCTGGTGGACCTGGAGAGCTCCACGCCGTGCCTGGTGGTGGCCAACCCCTCCGGGCGGCTGCGGCCGGAGCTGCGCGGTCGGCGGGCGGCGGTGGGGCCGACGGTGCCGTTGGCGCAGGCGCGGCAGTCGTTGGCGTGCGCGCGGCGGGCCCTGGCTTTCGTGCGCCGCGGCCTGCTGCCCGCCGCGCCGGTGACGTGGTGCGACGACCACCTGGCCACGCTGGCGCTGCTGTCCGACGAGTTCCTGGTGGACCAGCTCAGCAGGCGGGCGCTGGCGGCGTTCGCCGGGTTGACGGTGAAGCAGCGCGAACGGCTGGAGACGACGTTGCTGGCGTGGCTGGAGACGCGCGGCGGCATCGGCGAGATCGCGAGCCGGCTCGACGTGCACCCCCAGACCGTGCGGTACCGGATGCACCAGTTGGAAGAGCTGCTGGGCGACCGGCTGGCCGACCCCGACGAGCGCCTCACGCTGGAGATCGCGTTGCGCGCCCGCCGGGTCCTCAGCCAGGCCCGTGACGTTCAGCAGCCGCCGCGGGCGGGGACGCCGGCGAAGCGCGCCTCCAGCCAGGCGAACGCCTCCGGGTAGGCCGCGACCATGGCGGCCGCGTGCGTCGGCACGAGCGAGGTGCTGAACCGGACGTTCGCGCCCAGGGCGCACCACCGCCGCACCATCTCCGCGCCCTGCGGGTACGGCACGATGTCGTCCAACGCGCTGTGCACCACGAGCACCGGCGCACCCGGCGCGCGCAGGCCGATCCGCTGTTCCTCCACCCGCGACCGGTACGGCTCCTCGTCGAGGTACGCGGCGAGCGGCCGGCCGTCCGCGGTGAGGTCGACCGACCTGCGGAACGCGTGCGCGAGGAGCGCTTCGGCGGTGCACTGGTGCTCGACCTGCGCCAGCAACGCCCGGCCCGCGTCGTTCAGCACGCCCGGGATGTCCAGCTCCGGGTAGGCCGCGTCGAGGCTGAGCAGCGAGTACCCGAGGAACCCGGCCGCGTAGTGGCCGTCCAGGTTCCGCGCCACCGCGCCCAGGTCGGCGGGCGGGGCGCCCGCGTACGCGCCCTTCAGGTCCAGCTCCGGCGCGTAGCCCGCGTACAGCTCGACGGCCGCCGCGGACGCGCCGCCACCCTGCGAGTACCCGGCGGTGGCCACCGGGCCGTCGTCGGGCAGGTCGGCTTCGGGCAGCCGCTGGGCGGCGCGGATCGCGTCCAGCACGGCGTGGCCCTCGGACGCGCGGTTGACGTAGGTGTGCATGCCGGGCGTGCCGAGGCCCTCGTAGTCGGTGACGACGACGCCGTAGCCGCGGGCGAGCAGGCCGGCCAGGAACGGGCCCTCGTACTCGCTGCCCATCGCCAACTGCCGGGACGGCGCGCAGTCGTCGCCGACGCCCTGGGTGCCGGGCGCGTAGCCCACGATCGGCCGCGGCCCCGGCCCGGTCCACGGCGCGTGCGGTGTGAGCACGGTGCCGCTGACGTCCATCGGCCGGCCGTGCGTATCCGTGCTGCGGTACAGGATGCGGTGCACGCGGGCGGGCGCGCGCACCAGCTTCACGGGGTCGAGGAAGAAGTCGGCGGGTTCGGACCGCAGCACATCGCCGTTGGCCGGCGCGGGGGCCGAAGCGTGGTGGGAGATCTGGGCGGTGGCGTCGGCCGTGCCGGCCGCCACCAGGACCGCGGTGAGCGCGACGGCCCACCCCCGGTGCACTCGCATGGGTTGCTCCTCGTCGGGCTCGCCGAAATACCGCCGAACCATTGCGTGGCCGGTTCTCGCAGGTCAAGGGGCCTGCGAAATCTTGTCACCGGCGCGCAAACCCGAGGCGGGGAATTGCGCGGACGTGCTGTCCGGGCACCGGGGAAGCCAGTTCACCGAACGGCTTCGTGGCCGTCAGGGCTGCTCCAGGGCGAGGTCGACGGTGAACCGCTGGTCCGGCTCGTCCGCGCACGGTTCGAGGATCGCCTCCGCGCCCTCCCGCGCCGTGCCGCCGCGCAGGCCCACGCACGTCGGACCGCTCGCCGAGCGGAAGCGGTACCGGTCCGCGCCGAGGGGGTTCCGCGCGGAACAGCTGGTCGAGGTCGTCGTCGGCGCAGCGCTCCCGCGGTTCGAGCAGGACGGTCGCCTCGTCGAGCCGGAGCGCGGTCAGGCAGCCGATGGCCTTGTCGACCGGGTGCTCCCACTTGATCGTGGCGAACTCCTCGTCCACCGGCTCCAGGAACACCCGCGGCCCGCGACCCTGGCACGGGCGCAGCGCCGCGATCTCGGACCGGTAGCGGCCGGTGCCGTCCCGGCCCTCGGTCAGGCACAGCTCGGGCGCGTCCGCCGCGCGCAGGCCCACCTGGCTCGGACCGGGCGGCAGCGGCAGCAGGTCGGGGCCCGGCCCGCCGGTCCCGCCCAGCGCCGCGGCGGTCGGCGGGCTGCCCGTCGGCGCGGTGTCGGTGACCGCTGCCGAGCGGTGCAGCACCACGGCCGCGAGCGCGGCGACCACGACGGCGGTCAGCACCAGCGACGGCCGCCGCCACGGCGGGCGCACCGGTGACGTCGCCGCCACCGGGGCCACCACGCCCGCGGCCAACCGCTGCCGTGCCCGCGACCACGGCTCGGGCTCGTCGACACCGCACGCCCGCACGTACGCCGTCAGCAGGTCCGGCCGGGGCAGGGCGTCCTTGCGCAGCATGTCCGCGACCGTGCTGCGGGCCAGCACCTCGCCCCGCCCCGCCGCGGCTTCCTCCAAGCCGCGCAGCGTCAACCCGACCGCTCCTTGAGCTCCCGCAACATCGCCACGAACTGCGCGGCGGCACGCGCCGCTTCCGGCTGGGCACCCTGCGACGTCACGGGCGCAATCTTGGTGGCCCGCCCGCGCCCCGGGCAAGCCGCCCACCTCAGAACCGGAGGTTCGCCAGGTACTCGTAGCCCACCCGCGCGGTGACGAGGGCGTCGCGCGGCTGGTCGTTCTCCACGATGTACTCGGCCACGTTCGCGGCCCGGAAGATGGCCGCGAAGTCGATCGTGCCGGTGCCGAGGTCGGCGAACGACCCGTCGGCCGCCCGGTCCTTGACGTGGAACTGGCGCACGCGCGGGAAGTTCGCCCGGTGCAGCGCCACCGGGTCCACCCCGCCCGCCACCGCCCAGTACAGGTCCAGCTCCAGGTGCACGTTGCGCCGCGTCGTGCCCGCCGTGATCACGTCGAACGGCCGCGTGCCCTCCACCGGGGCGAACTCGTGCGCGTGGTTGTGGTAGCCCAGGCTCAACCCCGCGCGCCGCACCGCGTCCCCCGCCGCCTCCAACCGCACGGCGAACGCCCGCCACTCGGCCAAGGTCGCGTAGTCCACCCACGGCACCACCACGTACTTGTGCCCGAGGGTGCGCGCGTCGGCGATCACCTGGTCGAGGTCGCCGTCGATGCCGACGTGGCTGGACGTCGCCCGCAGGCCGCACCGCCGCAGCACGCCGGCGAACTCGGCGGCGCTGCGGCCGTACGTGCCGGCCAGCTCGACCTTGCGGTAGCCGATGTCGGCCAACGCCGACAGCACCGGCTCGGGGTCGTCGCCCATGATGCCCCGCAACGTGTAGAGCTGGATGCTGATCGACTCCTTCGGCACCCGGCGGCACGGGCGGTCGGCCGCGGTGGCCGCGGAGGGCAGGGCCAAGGCCGCGCCGGTGGCGAGGGCGGTGCCCAGGAACGTGCGGCGGGACGGCATGGTGACTCTCCGATCGTCTGGCTTCGGTCAGCTGGACAGTTCCTTGACGCGGACGTTGCGGAACCAGACGTCGTCGCCGTCGCCGTGGTTCTGCAGGCCGATGCGCCCGCTGGTCAGGTCGCGTGCCGGGTCGGTGCTGGTGAAGTCGTTCACCAGCACCCCGTTGAGGAACACGCGCAGGCGTTGCCCCGACACGACGATCTCGTAGGTGTTCCACTCCCCCGGCGCCCTCAGCGCCGCGTCACGGGCGGCGATGTCGGCCGACTGGAAGGAGTAGACCGCGCCGGTGGTGCGGTCCGGCGCGTCGGTCGCGTCGATCTGGATCTCGTAGCCCTCGTTCACGGCCACCCACGGGTCCGCGCCGGGGTCGGGGAAACCGACGAACACGCCGGAGTTGTCGTCGCCCGCGACCTTCCAGTCCAGCTTGAGGCTGTAGGCGGAGAACTCCTCCTCGAACCACAGCAGCCCGAGGCCGCCTTCGGTGCGCAGCGCGCAGTCCTCGACCAAGAACCGCCCGGGGCCCGCCTGCCGCCACCCGTCCACGCCGGTGCCGTCGTAGAGGCTGCGGTAGCCCGGTTCGGGCTGGGTCGGCGCGCACGTGCCGCTCGCGGGCCGGTAGCGGAGGTACCTGATGGTGTCGACGTCGAACAACGCGCCCGCGCCGCCCTTGAACACCAGGTACAGGTCGCGCACGCCGGTCAGGGTGACCTGCTGGGGCGCGAGGTCGAGGTAGAGGTCCCAACTGCCCGTCACCGGCACGGTCAGCGGTTCGTGCACCAGCGGACCGGTCGGCGAGTCCGCGCGCGCCTCCAACGTGCCGCCGACCCCGGCGGAGGAGATCCGGTAGCCGATGCCCGCGACCTCGGACAGGTCGACGCCGGCGTAGGACACCCAGTCGCCGTCGTTGATCTCGCCGACCCGCTTGCCGCCCTGCGCGGTCTCGCGGTCGTACACCGCGACGCCCTGCTGCCCGCTCAACGCCTCCGCCGGCACGTCGACCGGCGCGACCGTACCCGGACCGCGGAACGTGATCGTGTCCAGGTCCAGCAACGCGCCGCGGCCCCCGCGGAAGACGAAGTACAGCCGGTGCGTGCCACCGGGATCGGTGATCGCCGACGGCGGCAGGTCGGCGTACCGCTGCCACCCGCCCGTGCGCACGACCCGGGTGCTCGACAGCAGCGGGCCCGTCGGCGAGTCCAGGCGCGCCTCGATCCAGCCGCCCACCGTGGCCGACGAGACCCGGTAGCCGATGCCCGTGACGCCGTTGAGCGACACCGCGTCGAACGCGATCCAGTCGCCGTCGTGCACGTTGCCGACCTGCCGGCCGCCCTGCGCCTGCGCGGCCGGGACCACCGTGGTGCCCTGCTGCGCGGAGTACGACTCGGCGGGCGTGTGCCGCAGGGGTTCCCACGACGGCGGCGGCGTGCCGCGGGTGAACCGGACCGCGTCCACGTCGAACAGGCTGCCGGAGCCCTTGAACACCAGGAACAGCCGGTGGGAGCCGCCGGGGTCGGTGATGGGCGAGGGTGCGAGCTCGACGTAGTCGTCCCAACCGCCGGTCGGCGGCACGGGCTGCTGCTGCACCAGCGGGCCGGTCGGCGAGTCCACGCGCACCTCGATCGTGCCGCCGCTGCCGCCGGAGGACACCCGGTAGCCGATCGCCGTGACGCCGCCCAGGTTCACCGGGTCGAACGCGATCCAGTCGCCGTTGTCGAGGTAGCCGACGCGCTTGTCGCCCTCCGCGGTGCCGGTCTCCACGACCTGCACGCCCTGCATGGTGGTGAAGTACTCGGCCTGCTTGTCCTCCGGTTGCAGGATCGCCTCGGCCTCGCCGGTCAGCGCGGGCGCGCCGGCCGCACCGCCGTCGGTGTAGGAGGCGTGGATGACGCCGAAGATGTTGGCGTCCATTCCGTGCCCGCCGTCCGACGGCGTGGGGATCACGCCCTCGCAGCCGGTGGCGCGGGTGAGCGGGTGGCCGTGGCTGTCGTGGCCGAGGATGTACTCCACGGTCACCTTCGCGCAGTCGACCGGCCCGTCCTCCGGGTCGGTGACCGTGACGGAGAACGGCACCTCGTCGCCGAAGCTGAACACGCGGCCGTCGGCGGGCGCGTTCAGCACGACGACGGGCGCGGTGTTGCCGACGTTGACCACGACGCCGGCCGAGCCGACCAGGCCCGTCGGGTCGGTGACGGACAGCTTCGCGGTGAACCGGCCCACGGCCGGGTAGGTGTGGGTGACCGGTCCGGGCGTGGTCGAGTCGACCGTGCCGTCGCCGTCGAAGTCCCACGCGTAGGTCAGCGGGTCGCCGTCCTCGTCGGTCGTGCCGGCGGGGTCGAACCGCACGGTCAGCGGCGCGGGGCCGGAGGTCTTGTCCGCCGCGAGCCGCGCCACCGGGGTGTGGCGTCCCCTGGCGTGGTCGATGCGGTAGACCGCCGAGTCCGGCGCGCCGCCGAAGTAGCCGCTGCCGTAGTCCAGCACGTACAGCGAGCCGTCCGGGCCGAACTCCAGGTTCATCGGCCGGGTCAGCGCCATCGAGTCGAAGAACGGCGTGATCGCGCCCCGCTCGCCGGCCGGCCCGACGTCGATCGTCTTGATCCAGCCCCGGTCCCACTCGTAGGCGAACGTCTTGCCGTCGAAGAACTCCGGGAACTTCGTGGGGCTGTCCAACGCCGGGTCGAAGTCGTAGGTGGGTCCGCCCATCGGGGACTCGCCGCCGTTGCCGAACTCGGGCACCGACCCGCCGTCGTAGGCGATCCAGGCGCGTTGCACGGGCGGCAGGTCGACCAGGCCGGTGTTGCGGGGGCTGGTGTTCTTCGGCGCGGCGCAGTCGAACGCGCTGCCGGACGTGCCCGTGGCGAAGTCGTAGTCGACGTACGGGACGTTGTCGCCCACGCAGTAGGGCCAGCCGTAGTTGCCCGGCTGCTTGATCAGGTTGAACTCGACGCTGCCGCCGGGGCCGCGGGCCGGGTTCGCCGAGCCGGCGTCGGGGCCGTAGTCGCCGAGGTGGATCCAGCCGGTGGCCTTGTCCACGGCGAACCGGAACGGGTTGCGGAAGCCCATCGCGTAGATCTCCGGCCGGGTCTTGTCCGTGCCGGGCGGGAACAGGTTGCCGTCGGGCACGGTGTACGTGCCGTCGTCCCCGACCTTGATCCGCAGCACCTTGCCGCGCAGGTCGTCGGTGTTGGCCGAGGAGCGCTGCGCGTCGAACGCCGGGTTGCGGCCGGCGCGCTCGTCGATGGGGGTGTAGCCGTCGGAGGCGAACGGGTTGGTGTCGTCGCCGGTGGACAGGTACAGGTTGCCGTGCGCGTCGAAGTCGATCTCGCCGCCGGCGTGGCAGCACAGGCCGCGGTCGGCCGGGACCTGGAGGATGCGCTGCTCGCTCGCCAGGTCGAGCACGCCGTCGGTGGTCAGCTTGAACCGGGAGAGCTGGTTGTGGCCCCGGAACCGCTCGAAGTCCGCGGCCGTGCCGTTCTCGGGCGCGTCACCGGCCGGGGTGTCCAGCGGCGGGGCGTAGTACAGGTAGAGCCAGCGGTTGTCGGCGAAGCCCGCGTCGACCGCCACGCCCTGCAACCCGTCCTCGTCGTGGCTGTAGACGGGGACGCGGCCGGCGAGCGTGGTGGTGGCCTCGGGGGTGGTGAGCCACACGCGACCGTCGCGGGAGGTGTGCACGACCTTGCGGTCCGGCAGCACGGCCAGGGCGATCGGCTCGCCGGTCTTGTCCTCGCCGCGCGCGAGCGTGACCTGGTCGAAGTCGGCGTCGGTCGGTGGCGCGGCCGGGGGTTCGCAGTCGGCGGGCGCGACGCCGAGCGCGTAGTGCAGGCCGCCGAGCAGGTGCCGGCGGAACGTCGGGTCGGCGTAGGACTCCTTGGTGTGGCCCAGGCCCGTGTACCAGGAGCGGCCCTGGCCGGGGGTGTGGCACCAGGAGATCGGGTGGTCTCCGGACGGGTCGGTGGGCGTGTAGCTGCCCTCGTCCAGCGCGGCCAGCACCTTCACCCGCGAGCGCGGGTTGGACTGGTAGGTGTACCACTCGTCGGTGCGGGTCCACGTCTGCGGCAGGTGCGCGGTGGACGGGTGGTCGTGGTCCTCCACCACGACGTCGGCGCGCTGGATCGGCGGGTGGGACTTGAAGTAGGAGCCGACCAGCTCGCCGTACCAGGGCCAGGAGTACTCGGTGTCGG
Source organism: Saccharothrix sp. S26 (assembly GCF_021390395.1). GTDB lineage: Bacteria > Actinomycetota > Actinomycetes > Mycobacteriales > Pseudonocardiaceae > Actinosynnema. The sequence goes on along the minus strand of NZ_JAJUWT010000004.1, from coordinate 152,949 downwards.
CCGCGGCGTGCACGCCCGCGTAGCCGCCGCCGTTCTCGACGAACCGCTGGAACGCCTGCTGCTGGGCCTCGTCCAGGACGTCGCCGGTGGTGGACAGCCAGACCACGGCGTCGAACCGGGCGAGGTTGGCGTCGGTGAACGCGGTCGCGTCCTCGGTGGCCTCGACGGTGAAGCCGTGCGCCGCGCCGAGGTCCGTGATCGCGGCGATGCCGTCGGGGATGGAGTCGTGCCGGAAGCCCGCCGTCTTGGAGAACACGAGGAGGTGCTCGCCGTCGGGGTGCGCGGTCGCGGGGGTGGGGACCAGGGTCATCGCGCCTAGCGCGGCGGCGAGGGCCAGGGCGGCGGGTGCGCGTCGGGTGGGTCGGGGCCGGCTTCGGGGCGTGCTGCGCTGACGTCGCACCGCTGTCTCCTCGTTCGCACAACGCTGGGCTTCGCGGACGGTGGCTCTGTGGTCCAGCTCACAGGCTGGAACGTGAGCGCCATTCTGTTCAGGACAGACGGAAGTACGCAAGACTTTCGCCTGGCTCTGACAAAAGTCGTGCACGAATGGACGAAAGTGGATCGCCGGCGAGCACGTGCTGTCACCGTCGTGGCGTGCGGCATGATGTGCGCGTGCGCGAGACCCCGACGGCGAGCCCGTGACCCGCGGGTACCTGAAAGGCCGGATCCGCCGCGAGGACATCATCACGGCGGCCGTCGCGGTGTACGGGGAGGCCGGTTACCACGGTTCGTCGCTGCGCGAGATCGCCAAGCGCGCCGGCATCACGCACGCCGGGCTGCTGTACTACTTCCCCACCAAGGAAGCGCTGCTGGCCGCCGTGCTGGAACGCCGTGACGCGGAGGACGCCGAGCGGGAGCGGTTGCAGGCCACCCCCGGCCTCGACGTCCTGCGCCACTTCCTCGCGCTGGCCGAGCACAACGTCCGCCACCCCGGCATCGTCGACCTGTACTCACGCCTGGCAGCCGAGGCCGTCACCGCGGACCACCCGGCGCACGAGTACTTCGTCCGCCACTACCGGGCGGCGCGCGAGGGCGTGGTGGGCTCGTTCCAGGCCCTCGCCGACCGCGGCGAGCTGCGCCCCGGCGTCGACCCGGCGACCGCGGCGCTGACGTTCATGGCCTTGATGGACGGTTTGCAGGTGCAGTGGCTGACCACGCCCGACGAGGTCGACCTGGTCGGCTCGCTGCGGTTCTACCTGCGCGCGCTGCTCACCGTGCCGCTGGACTGACCGCGTGCGGGTCCCAGTCGGCCAGCAAGGCGGGCGGCGGCTCGACCGTGCTGCCCACGTCCACCGGGCGACCGAGCGCGATCGAGTCCTCGATGGCCAGCATCGCGTCCAGCACGTGGTAGGCCAGCTCGCCGGACGCGCGTTCCGGCTCGCCGGCCCGGATCGACCGCGCCAGCTCCAGCACTCCGGTACCGCGCGTGGCCCCGTGCCCTTGCGGCGCAAGCGTTTGCCCACCGTCGAACAGGTGCACCGCGGTCTCGCCGTCGAACCGGTTCGGGTCGGGCAGCACGACCGTGCCGAGGGTGCCGGAGACCTCGACGAAGCCCGTGCGGTGCACTGCCGAGTCGAAGCTGAACACCGCCTGCGCCGACCCGCCCCGCTCGAACTCGACCAGCGCCGACACCGCGGTGTGCACGGTCACCGGGAACTCCGCGCCCGCCCGCGGCCCGGACCCGATCACCCGCGTGTCGCGCGCCCGGCCGCCGGTCGCGGTGACCCGGCGGATCGGGCCGAGCAGGTGCACCAGCCCGGTCAGGTAGTACGGCCCCATGTCGAGCAACGGCCCGCCGCCCGGCTGGAACAGGAACTCCGGCGCGGGGTGCCAGCTCTCCGGGCCCGGCGACTGGAACAGCGCCAGCGCGGTGCGCGGCTCGCCGATCACCCCGGCGTCGACGGCCCGGCGCGCGGTCTGCCACCCCGCGCCCAGCAGGGTGTCGGGCGCGCACGCGACCCGCAGGCCCCGGCGGGCCGCGAGGTCGAGCAGCGCGCGGGCGCCGCGCAGGTCCAGCCCGAGCGGCTTCTCCACCCACACGTGCTTGCCCGCCTCGATCGCGGCCAGGCTCACCTCGACGTGCGCGGCCGGCACGGTCAGGTTGACCACGAGGCCGATGCCCGGGTCGGCCAACAATTCGTCCACAGTGGATGATCGCGGCACGCCGTGCCGGGCCGCGCTCGCCGCCGCCCGCGCCGGGTCCAGGTCGGCCACGGCCACCACCCGCAGGTCCGGGAACGAGGTGAGGTTGCGCAGGTACTCCTCGCTGATCACGCCGGTGCCGACGACGCCGACACCGAGCGGCGCGGTCACGCCTCCACCTCGGCCAGGAACGCGCGGCTCCGGGCGAGACCGGTGAACACGTCGCCGTCGTAGGCGTCGAACTCGACCACGCGCAACGCCCCGGGCGCGGCCGCGAGCACCTCCCGCACCGGCACGCGACCCTGCCCGGCCGGCACCTGGCCCGACCCGTCCCGGGCGAGTCCGCCGTCCTTGACGTGCAACGCGTGCACGCGGCCGCCGAGCCGGCGCAGCAGCGCGGGAGCGTCCTCGCCGCCGACCGTCGCCCAGTAGGTGTCGACCTCCAGCACCACCTCCGGGTCGAGCCGGTCCGCGAGCACCTCGAACGCGCTGCGGCCGTCGATCCGGGAGGCGAGCTCCCACCAGTGGTTGTGGTAGCCGACGCGGACGCCGTGCTCGGCCGCGACCGCCGCGGCGGCGTTGAGGGCGGACGCGGTGGCGGCGATGTCCGCCGGGTCCTGCCACCGCTCCTCGCCCACGTACGGGTCGATGACGACCTCGATGCCGCACTCGGCCGCGACGGCGAAGACGGCGTGCTGGTCGGCGCCGATGAGCTGCGCGTGCGCGGTGGGCGCGGTGAGGCCGTGCTCGGCCAGGGCGGTGCGCAGCACGTCGGCGTTCTCCAGCACGCCGTAGGGCTCGACGGCGGTGAAGCCGATCCCGGCGAGTCGTCGGAGGGTGTCGGCGGGGTCGGCCGCGAAGGCGTCGCGGACGGAGTACAGCTGCACGGACGTTCTGCTCATCACGGGCTCCTGACGTCGGTGTCAAGCGTGTGGAAGCGCTCCCACAGATTTCTACCACTTGGTAGAAATTTTGGCCGGCCCCCACCTTTCACACGTCCGTGAAACGGACTTGAACCTCACGTCGGGTGAGGTTCTAGGGTCGGTGCCATGACCGCTGAAGGGGGCCTCGACCAGCCGCGATGGAGCGTGGGGGCGCTGGCCAAGGTCGCCGGGATGACGGTGCGGACGCTGCACCACTACGACGAGCTGGGCCTGTTGCGGCCCAGCGAGCGCACGCCGTCCGGCCACCGCCGCTACACCGAGGGGGACTTGCACCGGCTCTACCAGATCCGGCTGCTGCGGCAGCTCGGCATGTCGCTGGAGGAGATCGGCGGCGTGCTGGCCGACTCGGTCGACCCCGGGCCGCTCGCCCGGGTGCTGGCCGGGCACTTGGAACAGCTCGACGAGCAGGTGTGGCGCCTCAACGCGTTGCGCCGCCAGACGAGGGGTCTGCTCGCCCAGCTGAACGGGCCGACCCGGCCCGACTCCGACCGGCTGCTGGCGTTGCTGGGCAGCACCACGATCTTCGACCAGCGCCTCACCCGCGAGCAGCGCGACTTCCTCGACCGGCACGCGGTCGAGATCGGGCCGCGGGCCCGGGAACGGCTGGACGAGGAGTGGCCCGAAGTGCTGGCGAAGGTCGTCGAGCACTACCGCGCGGGCGACCCGGTGGACGACCCGGAGGTCCGCCGGACCGCTCGACGCCTGGTCGACGTGGGCGAGACCTTCGCCGCCGGCGACCGGGAGATCCTGCGCGAGATGTGGGCGTTCTTCCGCGAGAACGGCCGGGGGGTGCTGCGCGACGTGCTGCCGGGTCAGCCGGTGGACGACCTCGGCGACGGCCTGTGGGACTACGTGGCCCGCATGTACGCCGCTTTGTCGAACGAATAGATCACCACAGGGGGAAAAGATGTTCCGCAGGACGAGTGCGTCCATCGCGGCCCTGGTCCTCGGCGCCGGCCTGACCGGCGTCGCCGAGGCCGAGCCCGACCTGACTCCGACGCTGCCCGCGCCGACCGGCCGTCACCAGGTCGGCGTCACCGCGCTGCACCTGGTCGACGCCGACCGCCCGGACCCGTGGCCCGACGCCGCGGGCCGGCCGCGCGAGGTGCTGGTCTCGGTGCGCTACCCGGCGCTGGACGTCCGCGGCCACCCGGTCGCACCGCAGCTCACGCCGGGCGTCGCCGCGACGCTGCCGCTGGTGCGACCGTGGGTGTACCCGAACCTGCCGCCGAGCGGCGTGGCCTGGGGCGCCACGCCCACCCACTCGCACGTGGACGCGCCCGCGCGGCCCGTGCGTCGACCGGTCGTGCTCTACAGCCCCGGACTGGTCGACCCGGCCGCGTTCGGCACGAACACCGCCGAGGAGCTGGCGAGCCGCGGGTACGTCGTGGTGTCGATCGACCACCCCGGCGAGGCGTTCGCCGTCGACCTGCCCGGCGGGCCGCGGCCGATCGCGCTGCCGGGCCGGCCCGACGCGGACCCGGCGCTCTACCGGACCGTGATCGCGACCAGGCTCGCGGACACCGCGTTCGTGCTCGACCGGCTGGAGGTCCTGGCGGCGGGCGGCAACCCCGACGCCGGCGGCCGACCCCTGCCGGCGAACCTGGGCCGCGCCCTCGACCTGCGCCGCGTGGGCATGTACGGCCAAGGGCTGGGCGGCACCATCGCCGCCGAGGGGATGCACGAGGACCGCCGGATCGACGCGGCGATCAACATGGAGGGCTTCCTGGACTACCACCCCGACCAGCCGGGCCAGGACGGCGAGCTGCTCCCCGTGGCGCAGCAGGGCGTGGACCGGCCGTTGCTGCTGCTGGGGACCGAGGGCTTCCAGAACGACCGCTACCGGCGCGCGTGGTCGGCCGTGCTCGCCCACGGGTGCGCGCGGCAGCACGTGATCGCCGACGCCAACCACTGGGCCCTGACCGACTTCGCCGCCGTGGCGCCGCAACTGCACGCCGCGGGCCTGATGGACGACGCCGAGCTGGCCGCCATGGTCGGCACGCTGCCCCCGTCCACGTCGGTGCCGACCGTGCGCCGGCAGGTGGTCTCGTTCTTCGACCGCCACCTGCGCTGACCGGCCAGGACCGCAACGCCGCCTCGACCGCGGCGAGGTGCTCCTCGGTGATGCCGGTGGCCGGGTCGACCGCGATCAGGGCGGTGACGTCCGACCACCGGCAGCGGTGCTCACGGCGTGCGCCGGGTCGGGTGGGCGGCCAGCTCCGCCAGCGGGTCCTTGGCCGCCGGGTTCATCGACGAGGAGCGCAGCGCGCCCAGCGCCCGGTCGACGCGGGTGGTGATCAACCGCTCCACCCGTGCGACGGCCCCGGTCGCGACCACCACGTCCCGCAGTCGGGCCGCGCCGTCCTCGTCCAGCTCCGGGTCGCCGTACCGGGAGGAGAGCTGGTCGCGCTGTTCTGGCGTGGCCTGTTGCCACGCCAACGCCATCAGCACGCTGGGCTTGCCCCGGCGCAGGTCGGCCAGGCCGGGCCGGCCGGTCGCACCGGGGTCGCCGAACACGCCGAGCAAGTCCTTGCGCAGCTGGAACGCCTCGCCGACCGGCCGCCCGTAGGCACCGCACACCCGCATCAGCGCCGGGTCGCCACCGACGAGCGCCGCGCCGATGCGCAACGGCAGCTCCACCGTGTACCGGGAGGTCTTGAGCCGGGTCGTCCGCCACGCCGACCGCACCGGGTCGGCCGCGGCCCGCGGGGTGCCGCGCAGGTCCAGGAACTTCCCGGCGATCAGCTCGGTGCGCATCGCGTGCAACAGCGACCGCACCTCGCGCCACCGCCGTCGGTCCACGTCGGCCCGGTCGAGCATCTCGTCGGTCCACGTGAAGCACAGGTCGCCCGCCAGGATGGCCAGGTTCACCCCGAACCGCTCGGTGGCGGACCCGTCGCCGCGGCCGCCCGACGGCTCGTGCCGCCCACCCGCGGGCCCGTGCTCATCCGCGAACCTCTCCGCGAGCGCCCGGTGCAGCGTCGGTCGACCGCGGCGCAGCTCGGCGCGGTCCATGATGTCGTCGTGCACCAGCGCGAAGGTGTGGAACATCTCCAGCGCGGCACCGGTCCACACCGCCGCGCGGTGGTGGGGCGACCCGCCGCCGGCGACGAAACCGCAGTGGCAGAACAAGGGCCTCAACCGCTTGCCTCCGGCCACGAACTCCCGCAGCACGCCCACCAACGGCGGCAGGCACGGGTCCGGCGCGGTGCGCGCCTTCTCCACCAGGAATCGGTCGAGCGTCGCGTCCACCTCCGCGCGGACCTCGGCGAGGTCGCCGCGCACGGCGTCGATGACTGTCATGGAACCTCCACGGGCACGAGCAGGACCGGTTCCGGCGAGGACGAGGGGGACGCGGTGGGTGCGCACGGTGCCGGTGCGGCGGTCGGGCGTGGTCGCCTCCCGGCCGTCCGAAGCTAACACCGGTGCGGCTCCACCGGCGGCCGACGACCCCGTTCGGGGAAGTGGGGCCCTTCCGGACGGGGTGGAACGCGAACCCGGCAACGCTGAGGAGCACGGTCCCGGTCGGCGGAAACAACACGCACCCGTCCGTGTGGCGCGCGGGCTCTCGTTCGCGTGAAACCCGTCGCCGCGCTTGTACCGACCGGTCAGGTGCGGCACGTTCGCCTCATCGCCCGTCGCCGCAGGGGCTTGCGCACCGCAGGGAGTGGCCCGATGACCGACACCACCACCCTACCCAGGGCCGTCCGGGCGCCGGCTCCCGCGATCACCGGGCCGGCCGACCTGGCGGGCCTGTCGCGCGACGAGCTGGACGGGCTGGCGCGGCGGCTGCGGGCGCGGCTGGTGGAGGCGGTCACCCGGACCGGTGGTCACCTGGGCCCGAACCTCGGGGTGGTGGAGCTGACGCTGGCCGTGCACCGGGTGTTCCGGTCACCGCACGACCGGGTCGTGTTCGACACCGGCCACCAGTCCTACGTGCACAAGATGCTCACCGGCCGCGCCGACGGGTTCGCCGACCTGCGCCGCGAGGGTGGCCTGTCGGGCTACCCCAGCCGCGCGGAGTCGCCGCACGACCTGGTGGAGAACTCGCACGCGTCCACGGCGCTGTCCTACGCGGACGGCCTGGCGCGGGCGGCGCGGCTGCGCGGCGAGCACGACCGGCACGTGGTGGCGGTCGTGGGCGACGGCGCGCTCACCGGCGGCATGGCGTGGGAGGCGTTGAACAACCTCGGCGGGGTCGATCACCCGGTCGTGGTGCTCCTCAACGACAACGGCCGCTCGTACGCGCCCACCGCGGGTGCGGTGGGCAGGCACCTCGCCGCCCTGCGCGAAGGCCGCGGCGGTGGTGTGTTCGCCGATTTCGGGCTGCACTACCTGGGCCCGGTGGACGGGCACGACGTCGTCCGGGTGGAGGAGGCGTTGACCGCCGCGAAGGCGTTGCGCCGGCCGGTGGTCGTGCACTGCGTGACGACGAAGGGCAAGGGTCACCCTCCGGCGGAGAACGATCCGGTGGACCGCCTGCACAGCGTGTCCGCGCCGGCGGCGTCCCGGGGTCCGGGGTGGACGTCGGTGTTCGGGCAGCACCTGCTGGTGCTCGCCGACCGGCACCCGGACCTGGTGTGCCTGACCGCGGCGATGTTGCACCCGACCGGGTTGACCGCGTTCGCCGAGGCGTTCCCCGACCGGGTGTTCGACACCGGCATCGCCGAGCAGCACACCGTGACGTGCGCGGCGGGCCTGGCCATGGGCGGGCTGCGGCCGGTGGTGGCGGTGTACTCGACGTTCCTGACCCGGGCGGCGGACCAGGTGCTGATGGACGTGGCGCTGCACCGGCTGCCGGTGACGTTCGTGCTCGACCGGGCCGGTGTGACCGGTGAGGACGGGCCGAGCCACCACGGCGCGTGGGACCTGGCGCTGCTGCGCGTCGTGCCGGGGCTGCGGGTAGCCGCGCCCCGGGACGGCACGCGGCTGCGCGAGCTGCTGGACGAGGCGGTCGCCGACGACGGGCCGACCGCGGTCCGCTTCCCGAAGGGCCCGGTCGGCGCGGACGTGCCCGCGGTGGACCGCCTCGGCCGGGTGGACGTGCTGCACCGGTCGTCGCGGCGGGACGTGCTGCTGGTGACCGTCGGCGGGCTCGCGTCCGACGGGGTGGCCGCCGCCGTGGCGCTCGCGGGCGAGGGCGTCGGGGTGACCGTGTGCGACCCGCGCTGGGTGTCGCCGGTCGACCCGGCCGTGGTGGCGCTGGCCGCCGAGCACCGCGTGGTGGTGTGCGTGGAGGACGGCGTGCGCGGCGGCGGGATCGGCGAGGCGGTGGCCGCGGCGCTGCGCGAGGCCGGCGTGAGCCGGCGGACGCTGGTCCTCGGCCTGCCGAACGAGTTCCTGCCGCACGGCTCGCGGGCCGACATCCTGCGCATGCACGACCTGGACGCCGCCGGCATCGCCCGCACGGTGGCCCGCTTCCTGCCGGGCCGGGCCTCGTGACCGCCATGACGTGACGCCGCCGCGGTGGGCGAACCGGGCGGTCGGTGGTCAGCGGTGGTCGGTCGTGAACACCCGCGTCAGGTGGCGTTCGACCACCGGGACCACCTCGGCCGGCGAGACCGGGCGGCCCAGTTCGGCGGCCAGCGACGTGACGCCCGCGTCCTCGATGCCGCACGGCACGATCGCGTCGAACGCGGTCAGGTCCGGGTCGCAGTTCAAGCCGAACCCGTGCAGGCTCGTGCACCGCTCGATGCGCACGCCGATCGCGGCGATCTTGCGGTGCTGCCCGTGCGCGCGGGCGGCCGACGGCGGCACGTCCGGCGCGGGCGGCTGGTCGCCGAGCACCCACACGCCGCTGCGCCCGGCGAGCCTGCCCGTCGGGACGCCGAACTCGGCGCACGTCGCGATCAACGCCTCCTCGATCCGGCGGACGTGGCCGACGGAGTCCAGCGGCACGGGCAGCTTGACCACCGGGTAGCCGACGAGCTGACCGGGACCGTGCCAGGTGATCTCGCCGCCGCGGTCCACGGTCAGCACCGGGACGTCCTCGGGCGGGAACGCCGTGGCCTTGGTGCGCTTGCCCGCCGTGTACACGGGCAGGTGCTCTTGGAGCACGCACACGTCGGTGATCTCGTCGGCCACGCGCATCGCGTGCAGCCGCCGTTGTTCGGCGTACGCCTGCTCGTACGGCACCGCGTCCGCCCCGAAACCCCCGTACAGGAACCGCATCCCCACCACCCTACGAGTCCGCGCCGCGGGGCCGGAGGTCGGCGGCGGGCCGCGCGGTCGTGACCACCCGGCCGACCGTCATCACGTCCTGCCCGTCGACCCGCGACCGACCGGTGAACGCGACCGTGCCGCCGCGGGCGTCGACGATCCGCACCGAGTGCCGCACCACGCACCCCGGCGTCACGGGCCGGTGGAACTCCACGTCCGCCATCGCGCCGAGCAGGACCACCCGGTCGCGGTCCGGTTCGTCCCACGACGACAGCAGCACCGCCGCCTGGCACCACGACTCCAGCAACAACGTGGACGGCAGGTCGCCGAAGTCGACGCACCACGGTTCGTTGGCGCTGACCGCCTTGAGCGCGGTCAACGACTCACCCGGCACCACGTCCACCACCCGGTCCACCAGCAGCACGGGGAACCGGTGCGGCAGCCGCCGGAGCAGGTCGGCCGTCACGGTTCGTACCTCAGCTTCACCCGGGCGACCACGCCGTCGTCGTCGCTCACCACCGCGGCGCACCGCAGTCCGTCGTCGTCCCACGTCAGGTGCGCGGTGAGGGTGACGCCGGGGAACGCGGGCCGCACGAAGCGGGTGGACTCGACCGCGGCCAGCCGCCGGACGCCCGAGGCGGTCGCGGCGCGGTGCGCGAACTCGACCACGGCCACGCCGGGGAGGACCGGCAAGCCCGGGAAGTGGCCCGCGAACACCGGGTCGTCCGCCGCGACGACCATGCGCGCGACCGTCGTGCGGCCGGCTCGTGCCACGACCTGCACGGGCGAGGTGAGGAAGCCGGTCACCGGTCCTGCCCCAGCACGCCGAAGTCCGCCACCACGTCCGGCCACGTCAACGTGACCGCGCCCCAGGTCAGGCCGCCGCCGAAGGCCACCGCCAGCACCCGGTCGCCCGCCTTGAGCGCGCCGTGCGCGGCGGCGTCCGCGAGCAGCACGGGGATCGAGGCGGCGGCCGTGTTGCCGACCGCGTCGAGATCGGTCAGCACCTTCGACCCGGCCACGCCGAGGTTGCGCGCGACGGCGTCGCAGATGCGCTGGTTGGCCTGGTGCGGCGCGAGGCGGTCGACGTCGGCCGGGCCGAGGCCGGCGCGGGCCAGCGCGTCCAGCGCGACTTCCGACATCCGTTCGACCGCCGCGCGGAACACCTCCTTGCCGCTCATCCGGAAGTGGCGCCCACCCGCCGGCACCTGGATGAGGTCCGCGCCCGTGCCGTCGCTGCCCAGCACGCACGGGCCGATGCCGGGCCCGCCCTCGCCCACGACCACCGCGCCCGCGCCGTCGCCGAAGATCACCGCCGTGCCGCGGTCGTCGGGGTCGAGGATGGTGGAGAACGTTTCGGCCGCGATCAGCAGCACGGTCCGCGCCGCACCGCTCGCGATCAGGCCCACGGCGTTGGCCAGGCCGTACAGGAAACCGGTGCACACGGCGGCCACGTCGTGCGCGGGCACGCCGACCAGGCCCAGCCGGGCGGCCACGGCGGGCGCGATCGCCGGGCACGACCGGTCCGGCGTCGTGGTGGCCACGACCACCGCGTCCACAGTGGACCGGCCGGCCGAGCGCAACGCCCGCGCGCCCGCGTCCACGGCCAGGTCCGACGTGGTCGTGCCCGGTTCGACCCACCGGCGCGCGCGGATGCCGGTGCGCGACCGGATCCACTCGTCGGACGTGTCGAGCCGGGTGGCCAGGTCGTCGTTGGTGACCAGGCGCGGCGGCAGGCTCGCACCCACCCCCAGGATCACCGACATGCCGCTCCCCTCACGCCTTCGCGATGGCCAGCACCGCGTTCTGACCGCCGAAGCCGAACGAGTTGCTCAACGCCAGGTCGATCTCCCGCGGCACCGCACCCGTCGCCACGTCGAGGTCCAGCCGGGGGTCGAGGGTCTCCAGGTTGGCCGTGGGCGGCACGACGCCCCGCTCGACCGAGAGCACCGTGAACACGGCCTCCGCCGCGCCGGCCGCGCCCAGGAGGTGCCCCGTCACGCCCTTGGTCGAGGTGACCAGCGGCCGTGCCGGCAGCAGCCGCGCCAGCACCCGCCCCTCCACCAGGTCGTTGAGCTGGGTGGAGGTGCCGTGCGCGTTGACGTGCCCGACGTCGGCGGGCGACGCGCCCGCGTCCGCCAACGCCGCCTCGACCGCCGCGACCACGCCCCGCCCCTCGGGGTCGGGGTTGGTGATGTGGTGGGCGTCGGCGGTCGCGCCGTACCCCACGACCCGCGCCCGGACCCGCCGCCCGGCGGCCCGCGCGTCCTCCGCGCGCCGCAGCACCAGCACCGCCGCGCCCTCGCCCGCGACGAACCCGTCCCGGTCGGCGTCGAACGGCCGTGACGCGGTGGCCGGGTCGGCGCGCCGCGACAGCGCGCCCATCCGCGCGAAACCGGCCATGGTCAACGGGTTGAGCAGCGCGTCGACCCCGCCGGCCAGCACCACGTCGCAGCGGCGCGCGGCGAGCAGGTCGCACGCGACGCCGATCGCGGTGGCGCCGGACGCGCACGCGGTCGACACCACCAGGTTCGGGCCGCGGAAGCCGAACTCCATCGCGACCTGCCCGGCGACCATGTTCGGCAGGTGCATCGGCAGCAACAGCGGCGACACCGCGGCGGGCCCGTCGGCCAGCAGCACGCCGTGCTGCCTCTCGACCGTCTCGCCGCCGCCCGCCGACGTGCCGATCACCACGCCGACCCGGGCCGGGTCCCACGCCGTGACGTCCTCGTCGGCGACCGCCTCCCGTGCCGCGACCAGCGCCAACCGGGCGAACCGGTCGAGCCGCACGGCCCGCCGCGCGCCCAGCAGCGCGTCCGCGTCGAACCCCGGCACGCGGCACGAGATCGTGACCTCGTGGCCCGCGAGCACCGGGTCGTGCGCGGCGGTCGACCGGCCCGCGAGGACCGCCGACCAGCCCGCCTCCACGCCGACGCCGCCCGGCGTGACCAGCCCGAGCCCGGTGACCGCGATGTCGAGCCCGCTCACCTGTCGGTCCCGGCGCGCTCCTCCATCAGCGCCACGATGTCGCCGACGGTCTCCATGTCGAACAGCTCGTCGTCGCTGATGTGCAGGTCGTGCTCCTTGCCGAGCACCATCGACAGCTCCACGAACGCGAGCGAGTCCAGGTCGAGGTCGTCCTTGGTCGCGTCCGGGGTGATCTGCTCCGGCGCGACCTTCAACGTGTCGACGAGGATCTTCTTCAGCGTCTCGTACACGGCGGTCTCTCCTCGTTCACCCGACTCCTGCACCGCCATCGAACCTCATCGGCCGCGGCGACGGCCAACCAGGGAGAATGTGCGGGGTACTCGGCGGGGAGGAACGGCATGTCGGACGCGCCGGTGGCGGTCGTGACGGGCGGGAACAGGGGCATCGGGCTGGACGTGTGCCGTCAGCTCGCGCTGCTCGGTCACGTCGTGGTGCTGACCGCGCGGGACGCCCGCAAGGCGGAGCAGGCCGCCGGGTGGCTGGGTGTCGAGCACCACGCGCTGGACGTGACCGACGACGCGTCGGTGGCGGCGCTGGCCGCGCACCTGACCCGGCGGCACGGTCGGGTCGACGTGCTGGTGAACAACGCGGCCATCCACTACGACACCTGGCAGCGGGCGTCGTCGGCCGATCTGGGGGTGGTGCGCGAGGCCATGGAGACGAACTTCTACGGGCCGTGGCGCACGGTGCTGGCGCTGCTGCCGCTGCTGCGCGCGTCCCGCGGCGCGCGGGTGGTCAACGTGTCGAGCGAGGCCGGGTCGCTGGCGTCGATGGGCGGCGGCACGCCGGCTTACGGCACGTCGAAAGCGGCGCTCAACGCGCTGACCTTGAAGTTGGCCGCCGAACTGCCCGCGATGAAGGTCAACGCGGTGTGCCCGGGCTGGGTGGCCACGGACATGGGCGGCGCGGGCGGGCGGCCGGTGGAGCAGGGCGCGGCGAGCGTGGTGTGGGCGGCGACGCTGCCCGACGACGGGCCGACCGGCGGGTTCTTCCGAGACGGCGAGCGGGTTGCCTGGTAGCGGTTCGCGGGTATCCCGCCGCCATGAAGTGGCGCATCGGTGTGGCGGCGGCGGTGCTGGTGGCGGTCGGGGTGCTGGTCGCGGCGGTGGTGGTGGTGCCCCGGTTCCCGGGTGGCACCGACACGATCGACCGCAGCCAGCCCGCGCTGCTGCAGTCGTTGCGCGACCTGAGCCAGTACCACGCCTCGGCGGGCGAGTTCCAGGTGGTGCTCGACATCGAGCGCGACGTCCGGTACGTGCCGGCGGCGCTGGCCGGGCAGCGGACGTTGTTCGTGGCGGCCGGGACGGTCAACGCCTACGTGGACTTCGGCGGGTTGGCCGAGGACGCGGTGCAGGTGGCGCCGACCACCGCCTCCGGCGAGGCGCGCAAGGTGCGGGTGGCGCTGCCGCGGGCGGTGCTGGACAAGCCGAACCTGGACCAGGAGCGGTGTTACGTGTTCGCGCAGGAGCGCGGGCTGCTCGACCGGTTGGCGTCGCTGGTGCAGACGCAGGACCAGCAGCCGTTCTACGTGGCGGCGGAGCAGAAGATCGCGGACGCGGCACGGGAGTCCGGGCTGGTGCAGCGGGCCGACGACAACACGCGCAAGATGCTGACCGGCATGTTCGGCGCGCTGGGCTACCAGGTGGAGTTCACGAGCCTGGACTGACGTCGTCGGCGATCCACCCGGCCAGGGCGTCGAGGATCACGTCCAGCCCGAAGCCGAACTCGTCGGCGAAGTCGTTGCCCGGTCGCAGGACGTGCTCGGTCGCCATCTCCACGAGGTGCGGGTAGTCGGCCGGCGACAGGTGCGCCAGGATCGACCCGGTGACCTCGGCGGCGGAATCGGGGCTGTTGAAGGGAAGCGCGGCCTCCTGCACGGCGAAGCCGTAGACGTAGCTGTCCAGCAGGGCGTAGGCGTGGGCGGTCATGGCGACGGAGAAGCCCGCGCGGCGCAGGGTGCCGATGGTCGCGTCGTGGTGGCGCAGGGTCGCCGGGCCGGGCGCGGTCCTCGACTCCAGCAGGCCGATCGCCCACGGGTGGCGTCGCAGCACCTCGCGCGCGGAGTTCGCCCGTTTGACCATCTCGTGCCGCCAGTCGCCGCCGGGCGTGGGCAGGTCGATCCGGCTGAAGACCACGTCCACGATGCCGTCGAGGATCTCGTCCTTGTTCGCCACGTGGTGGTAGAGCGACATGGGCTTGACCCCGAGCGCGTCGGCGAGCGACCGCATGGTCAGCGCCGCGATCCCGCCCGCGTCGGCGATCGCGACGGCGGCGCGCAGCACGCGGTCCCGGCTGAGCGGTGCGCCCTTCGGCACTGCTGACCTCCGGCGGTGACAGGTTCGTACTTTGTACGGTAGCGTTCGCCTTACTTAGTAAGGCTGGCGCGGGGCGGTCGAAGGGAAGACCCATGTCATCGAGAGCCGTCGGACGGTCCATCGGGGTGCTGCTGCTCGTCGCGTTCGTCGCCTACGGCGGTGGGAACGCCCTGGTGGGGGCCGGGTCCAGCGCCGCGGGCGGCCTGCTCATGCTGCTGAACTCGGCCGCGGTGGTCGGGATCGGCGTGCTCGCGTTCCCGGTGCTCCGACCGCACAGCGAGCTGACCGCGCACGCGTACCTGACCGGCCGGGCGGTCGAGGCGGCGTTGCTGGCGGTCGGCGTCGTGTTCCTGCTGCTGCCCGAGCCCGTGGCGGCGGGCAACCACTACAGCTACCAGGTCGCGATGATGGCCGTGGCGACCGCGGGCGTGCTGTTCTGCCGCGTGCTGTTGCGGGCCCGGCTGGTCCCCCGCGCCCTCGCGGTGTGGGGCCTGGTCGGCTACGCCGTGTTCCTGGCGGGCGCGGTCCTCGAAGTCCTCGGCCACCCCGTCGGCGTGGCGCTGTCCGTCCCCGGCGGCCTGTTCGAGATCGCCCTGGGCGTGCTGCTGATCGCCAAGGGCTTCGCCGCGCCCTCGGCCTCGCCGCCGAAGGCCCCGGCGTACGCTGCGTGACGATGAGGCGCAAGCTCCGGCCGCCGCTCGACCAGCGCCACGGCCTCGACCCGGCCCGTCTGCGGTTGCCCGACGACGGGCCGTGGGCGACCGTCCGCGACCACCTGGTCGAGCGGCTGCCCCGGGTCGCGCCGGAGCGGATCGACCTGATGCTCGCCGAGGGCCGGATCTACGACCTCGACGGACCCATCGCGCCGGACGCCGCGTTCACCCCCGGCGGCTCGGTGTGGTTCCACCGCGACCTGCCCGACGAGGTGGCGGTGCCGTTCGAGGTCCGGGTCGTGCACCGCGACGACGCGATCGTCGTGGTCGACAAGCCGCACTTCCTGGCCACGATCCCGCGCGGCAGGCACGTGGTGGAGACCGCGCTCGTCCGGCTGCGCCGCGACCTCGGCCTGCCGCACCTGAGCCCGGCCCACCGGTTGGACCGCGTCACCGCCGGGCTGGTGATGTTCGTGGCCGAACCGGCGCTGCGCGGCAAGTACCAGACGCTGTTCGCCGACCGGGCGGTGCGCAAGGAGTACGAGGCGATCGCGCCCCACGACCCGGCGCTGACCCTGCCGACCCGCGTGACCAGCCGGATCGTCAAGGTCAAGGGCGTGATCACGGCGCAGGAGGTGTCCGGACCGCCCAACGCCGAGACGCTGGTGGACCTGGTCGAGCACCGCGACGGCTGGGGCCGGTACCGGCTCGTGCCGCTGACCGGCCGCACGCACCAGCTGCGCCTGCACATGGCGTCGCTCGGCGTGCCGATCCGCAACGACGACTTCTACCCCGTCCTGCGCGAGAAGCCGCTGGACGACTTCACCGACCCGTTGCAACTGCTGGCGAAGGTGCTCGAGTTCACCGACCCGGTGACGGGCGAGCACCGCCGCTTCACCAGCACCCTCGCGCTCGACCTCTAGTCCAGGTAACCGAGCATCTGCGCGATCTGCGCGGTGCGGGAGTTGAAGATCCGCTCCGCCAGGTCCTTCGTCTGCGGGTTCACCCCGCCCTCCTTCTCCAGCTTCGCCATCGCCACCGCGTTGTGCTGGTGAGCGATCAGCAGGTTCAGGAACGCCTTCTCGAACTCACCGGGCCCGGTCGCGGCGAGCTCCGCGATGGCCTCCGGGCTGGTCGAGTGGTCGCCGCCGTGACCGGCGTGCAACTGGGGGTTGTCGCCCGCCGACTCGGGCTGCTCCCACTCGGCGAGCCACTTCCTCATGGAGTCCACTTCGGACAGCTGGGTGACCTCGATGGCCGCGGCCAACGTCTTCACCTCCGCGCGCACGGGCCCGTCCTTGGCCAGGCGCACGATCTCCAGCCCGGCCTCGTGGTGCGGCACGGCCATCTGGAGGAACATCACGTCGGTCTGGTTGAACTCGTCGGTCTCCACCACGGTCGACACCGGCGGCGGCTCGGCCGCGGTGGTGGAGCCGCAACCGGCCAGCACGAGCACGCCGGCCACCAGGGCTGCGAGGCGTCGCAAGGGTCGTCCTCCTTCGCCGGGCGGCCCGCCCGCACCGTCACAGGGTCGACGCGGACGGGCCGCACATCCGGTCCCCGTCAGGGGGTCAGAGCCGCTGCCACAGGGATGCGGTGTTCGGCGGTTCCCAGCCCACGAGGGACGTGTGGGCCTGGATGCAGCGGTAGCTGACGCCGCCGTAGGTCACCTGCGAGCCGACCGAGTACGCGGTGTTCGGCGCCCACGTGCCGCCCACCGGGGGCACGGTCGTGGTCGTCGTGGGCCGCGTGGTGGTGGTCGGCTGCGTGGTCGTGGTCGGCGTGGTCGTGGTGGTCGGCGTGCCGCCACCGGAGCCCACCTGGAGGTCGACGCACGAGTAGAACGCCATGGGCGTGTCGGCGATGTTCCAGACGGCCAGCAGCTTGATCCGGCCGGTGCGCCCGCCGAGGCTCACGTTGTGCGTCACGGTGGCCGCGGGCTGGCGGCCGCCGTCGTTGAACTCGGCGATCTTGGTGCCGCCGACGAAGTACTGCCACGTGGTGGTGGAGTGCCGGGCCGTGAGCGTCCAGTTGAACGTCACGTTGTTGCCCACCGAGGTGGTGGGCCACGCCCGGCTGTCGTCGTTGAGCTGGGCGAACTGGCTCAGCCCCGCGTGGCAGTTGTACTGGCCCTTGGGCCCTTCCACGCTCTGCGGCTCGTAGACGATGGGACCGCAGTTCGAGATCCGGCCCTGCGCGCACATCGCTTGCCTGCTGGGCGGCGACGAGATGTAGCCGTGCGCGCTCGCCGTCCCCGCCGACATCACGACGAAGAACGGGGCGATACCCACGGCGGCCAGCGCCACCGCGAGCTTGCGTTTCAGGCTCATGTGTCCAGCTCCTTCGGAGGGGACCCGGAGGGGCCCCCAAGGCAGGGTCCATTTCCGCGGCGGCCGGAACACGCGGCGCGCGACGGGCCGGGGACGGTCCGTCACGCACTGCGACGTGGTCTAGACCATAATCGGGAACGTCATCCGGGTCAAGGATCTGAACCGACTGGTCCAGCCGCACGCACCCCCGACTGTGAACGCGCACCACGGCGACTCGATTGGCCGCATCGGTGCGCTGCGGCGCGCGGTTGCCCGACACCGGTCCACGTGGAGGAGCACGAGTCCATCGCGGAGGACGGCCACGTGGTGCGGGCGGTCGAGGTGGGGCGCCGGCCGACCGGGTGCCATTTCGGGCGTCGGAGATGGCTCTGCTCGGGTCGCCGGGGTCGTTCGGGTGGGCCGTGCTCGCGCACCCGGCGCGGTGAGGCGGGACGGGGGTCCGGCGCGCGACCCCCGTCCCGGGCTCTCAGCAGTACAGGTTGTTGCCCGCGGGCACGCCGAGGATGCCGACGAACCGCTGGTAGGCGTCGACGCGGCTCTGCACCTGCGCCGGGTTGCGCCCGCCGCACTCCAGCGAGCCGTTGATGCTGCGGATCGTCTCACCGAAGCCGTAGCCGTTGACCATCGCGTTGTGCGGGGTCATCGTGCCGGGGCCGGACTGGGTGTTCCAGTACCAGAGGGCGGTCTTCCAAGCCACCGACGCGTCGTTCTGCACGAGCCACGGGTTGGTCAGCAACGGCAGGCCCAACGCGTCGCCCGCCGCCTTGTAGTTGAAGTTCCAGCTGAGCTGGATGGGACCGCGGCCGTAGTAGGCCGCCTGGCCGGCGGGGCAGCCGTAGGGCTGGCTCGCGTCGCAGTAGTGCGGGTAGTTCGCCTGGTTCTGCTCGACGACGTGGACCAGGCCGCCGGTCTCGTGGTTGGCGTTGGCCAGGAACGCCGCCGCTTCCTGCTTGCGCACGGTGTCCGAGCCGGTCTTGGCGAAACCGGGGTAGGCGCTCAGCGCCGCGGTCAGGCCCGCGTAGGTGTAGAAGGGGTTGCGGTTGGGGAACATCTGCTGGAACTGCGCCTCGCTGACCACGAACCCGCCCGGCGCGGGCGCGGTGGTCGTGGTCGTCGGGGTCGAGCCGCAGCTGTAGGGATCCCAGTACCAGGTGCTGATCGTCGGGTCGTAGCCCGGGTTGTCGTGCTCGGCGATGTAGTACTTGCCGTCGGTGTACTTGACGATGCTGCCCGCGGCGTAGAACTGGCCCTGCACCCAGTTCGGGTGGTTGCACGACGTCGGCGGGGGCGTGGTGGTGCCGCCGCACGCGCCCTGGTCGGCCCAGACCGCGGCCGTGCCGGGGGTCTCGTTCTGGGTCCACCACTGGGCTCGCCAGTTCTTGTTGTTGTAGGAGGCCGTCATGCCGCCGGTGTAGACGGCGGACGAGCTCCACGCGGACGCGCACGCCGCGGCGGAGGCCGAGTTGGCCGCGACGACGGTCAGCGCGACCCCGACCACGACGGCGGCGATCGCCGCCACTAGGCGGATTCTCGACACGTGATCACTCCTTCCCGTTGGAGGCGGCCATCGGACGTGACGGGGGCCACTCAACCGGAAATGGTCTACACCAGTCAAGAGCGCGACCGGGTTTTCCGCCGTGCCTCACCGGGTGAGCTGGAGCTTTCCGTGAGAGCGCGATCATGGCGGTGGTGGTGCGGTTGAATGGAGGGCGTGGAGTGGACGCGGTACTGGCGTGCGGCGGATCGCCCGGTCGAGGCGATGCACGCGCACTTCACCTCGCACCGCTACCACCGGCACAGCCACGACGCCTACTCGTTCGGCGTGACCGAGCAGGGCGCGCAGGCGTTCCGGTGCCGCGGCGGCACGCACCTCAGCGCGGCGGGCATGGTGCTCGCGTTCAACCCGGACGAGGCGCACGACGGCCGCACCGCGACCGAGGACGGCTTCACCTACCGGATCGTCCACATCGGACCGTCGCTGGTCGCCGAACTGCTGCCGCGCCTGCCGTTGTTCCGCGACCCGGTGGTGCACTCGCCGGTGCTCGCCGACGCGTTGCGCCGCTTGCACACCGCCCTCCAGGAGGGCAACCTCGCCCGGGACGAGCACCTGATGCACGCCGTGCGCGCGATGGCTTCGGAGGTCATGCCGCTGCCCGCCACGGCCCCGGCCCGGGGCAACGCCTCCGCCGCCCGCGACCTGATCGAAGCGCACTACGCCGATGACGTCACCACCGAGGAGCTCACCGCCGCGACCGGCCTGAGCCGCTTCGCGCTCTACCGGGCGTTCCGCGCCGAGTACGGCCTGTCCCCCAGCGACTACCAGCGCCAACGCCGACTGCGCGCGGCCAGGCGGCTGCTCGCGGACGGCCGTTCGGCGGCGGAGACGGCCGCGCTCACCGGCTTCGCCGACCAGGCCCACCTGACCCGCTGGTTCCGCCGCTGCTACGGCATCACGCCCGCCACCTACGCCCGCGCTGTGACCTGAGGCACATGCTGGAACCTCCCCCACCATCGCCCGTCTTCTCGTTGTCGACGCGATCGCGTCCGGGGGGGATCCGGTGCCACGAGGTGTCTTCGTGGTGCCCGAAAGCAGGGGGAATCGTTGTGCTGAAAGCATTCGTGCTCGCGTCCGCGCTCGTCGCCGCGGGGGCTTCGACCGCGTGGGCGGCGGGATCGGCGGCCGTCTCGGGGGACGTGACGCGGGGCGCGGACCTCGACGGCGACGGCCGCGTGGACCGGGTCGCGGTCCGGCAGGTCGACGGCGTGCCCGACACGCAGGAGCTGGTCGCCGTCGTCCGCGGCGTCCGGTTCACCGCCCGCATGCCGTTGCACAGCCCGTTCGGCGTGGGCGCGCTGCGCGTCACGGACCTGGACGACGATGGCCGTGACGAGGTGGTGGTGACCGAGTCGATCGGGGCCAACACCGACATCTCCACCGTGTGGGGCCTGGGGGAAGCGGGGCTGCGGGCCGTCACCACGCCCGACGGCAAGCCGCTCGAACTCGCCGAAGGCGGCGGCGTGAGCGCGGTCAGCCGGTTCGGCTGCGAGGTCGTCGACGGTCAGCGCCGCCTCGTGGTCGTCCGCGGCGAGGTGGTGTGGACGAGCGACCCGTTGGTGTACGACGGCGAGCGCGTCACCTACGTGGTCGGGGACGGCGTCGCCACGCCGGTCTCCACCACGCCGGTGCTCGCCGAGCGGAACGCACCGGCCTACCAGGTCGACCCGGCGTCCTGCGCCTGACGCGCGACCGGACGCGGGTCGCCTGACCCGTCGGGCACACCGGGGCGGCGATCCGGACGAGCCCTTCACATAACTGTGTTGTGCTTTCGTCCGATCGCCGCTCGATCCGGTGTCCCGCCCTCGGGACGCTGATCCCATGCCGCACATCGAGTTGGACAACGCCCTGCCGGGGATCGCCGGGCTGATGAACTACCGCCCGGAGACGGGCCGACCGCTCGCCGAGCTCACCGAGGTGCTGTCGCGGGGGCCGAGCACCTCGTCCCGGGGCGAGCGCGAGCTGATCGCCAAGGCCAAGGGAAACGGCGCGACCGACCTCGAGGTGCACGACACCGTGCTGATCGCGGCGATGTTCTGCGCGGCCAACCGCTACGTCGACGGGCCGGCCACGTGGGTGCCCGACGACCCCGAGGCGTACCGGCGGATGGCCGACCGGATCGTGCCCGACGGCTACCCGTCGATCATCGGCATCAGCTGACCGCGCGCCGGAACTCCGCCCGCCACCCCGGACCCGCGCGGTCGACCCGCACGGCACGGAGGTCGTCGGTGGCGTACGACTCGACCTCCGCGCGCGTCAACGGCCACGGCGGGCCGGTCGCCGGCTCGTCGTCGGCGCGGGCGTGGGCCAGCACCAGCAACGTGCCGCCGGGAGCGACGAACCGGCCGGTGTTCGCGATGGCCGTCGGCCGCACGTCCGCGGGCAGCGACTGGGCGATCAGCACGTCGAGGACCACGTCGAACGCGCCCGCCCACGCCGCGGGCGGGTCGAGCAGGTCGGCGACCTCGAACCGCGCGGCCGGGAACCGCTCCCGCGCGGCCGCCACGGCGGTCGGTGAGATGTCGAAGCCGACCACGTCGAAGCCGAGCCCCGCCAGGTACCCGGCGTCCTGCCCGTACCCCGCGCCGACGACGAGCGCGCGCTTGCCCGTGCCGTCCACGCCGTCGAACCGCGCGACGATCAGCCGGTGCGGCTGCTCCCGGTGCCACGGCACGTCCACCTCGCCGCGGGCCGCGGCGGCGTAGAGCCGCTCGAACGCCGTGCCCGCGTCCACCGTCCCGAGCCGCCGGATCCGCGCCAGCACCTCGTCCCGCGACGGCCGGGCCAGCGCGGTGTGCGCGACGATCTCGGGCACCACCACGTCCCACACGCCGGGCGGCAGCTCGTGCCCGGTGTCCTCCAGCAGCACCAACCGGGCGCCGGGCACCTCCCGGGCCATCGCCTCGCCGTGCGCGGGCGGGGTCAGCGGGTCCGCGTCGCCGTGCAGCACCAGGGTCGGGACCGCGATCTCGCCCAACCGGCTCCGCCACGGCTCGCCGCCGCCGGCCAGGAAGTGGTTGGCGCTCGACGCGATGTTCCGCGCCCGGTCGAACACCCGGCCCGCCGCCTCGCGTGCGGCCCGTGCGTCCACCGGCCGCGGACCGGCGTAGGGCCGTCCTTCCGCCGCCAGGTGCTCGACCACGGCGTCGCGGTCGGTCCAGTCGGGCGCGGGCGGCGCGCCGGCGGCGAAGTGCGCGAGCAGTTCGGGCGACATGGGCGGCAGGCCCGGCGCGTTCGGCCCGGCCGGGCTGGTCGCGATGAGCGTCAGCGACGCCACCCGGTCGGCGTGGTCGAGCGCGAGGAGCTGCGCGATGCCGCCGCCCATGGAGATGCCGACGACGCCCGCCCGGACCACCGCCAGCGCGTCCAGCACGCCGACCGCGTCCGCCACCAGGTCGGCGAACCCGTACCCCGGCTCACCCGGCGGGTAGGTCACCGACCGCCCGGTGTCGCGGTGGTCGTACCGGATGACGTAACGCCCGCCGTCGGCCAGCCGGGCGCAGAACGCGTCGTCCCACGACAGCATCGACCCGGTCGCGCCGGCGATCAGCAGCACCGCCGGATCCGCCGGTGTGCCGAAGGTTTCCACGCACAGGTCGACGCCGTTGGCCCGCATGATCCGCTCGGTCACCCGGCCACCGTAGCGCGCGCGACGAGCTCGGCCTGCCGGAACCGGTCAGCGGTGAACGGCATCGCGACCACCCGGTCCGCGCCCGCCTCGGCCAACCGCCCGAAGTGGTCCCGGGCCTGCTCGACGGACCCGGTGACGAGCACTTCGCGCGCCTGCCGCTCGGTGAGCCCGTAGTCGGTCATCGACCGGACCCGGTGCTCCACCGCGGACGCGGGCACGTCGCCCAGCGCCACGCCGACCCCGACCGTCACCCCGCACACCGGCCGCCCGTGCTCCTGCGCCAGCTCCTTCAGCCGCGCCACCCCCGACGACAGCGCCCGCGGCGGCACGAAGGCCGGGTACCAGTGGTCCCCGAACCGCGCCGCCCGCCGCAACGCGGCCCCGCCGCCACCGCCGACGAGCACCGGCGGCACCGTCGCGCCGGGCGACAGCACGACCTCCGCGCCGTGCACCGACGCCGCCTCGCCCCGCACCAGGCGCGGCAGCACGGCCAACGCCTCGTCGGTGCGCCTGCCCCGTTCGGCGAACGGCACGTCGACCGCGCGCCACGCCGCCTCGCCGTGCGCGTCACCGCCACTGCCGACGCCGAGCAGGACCCGGTCGCCGGACAGGTGCTGCAAGGTGGCGACCTGCTTGGCCGCCCACGCCACCGGGCGCAGCGGCAGCACCATGACACCGAACCCCAGCTTCACCCGGTTGGTCGAAGCGGCCACCGTCGCGAGGACCAGCGTGGCGTCGAGGAAAGGGGTGACCGGGATCAGGTGGTCGCCGTGCCACACGGACTCCAACCCGAGCCCTTCGGCGTGCTGCGCGTGCTCCACCGCATCGGCCCCGAACCCCGGCAGGGTGATCCCGACGTCCATCACTGCGCCTCCACGAAGGAGCCGCTCAGCTCATCGAACCCCGTCGAACGCCTCACGCGCACCGCTTCCCCCTCCAGAGCCGCCGAGTTGCCGCTCACACCGTGTGACCTCCACTTAACTGGAGGTCAAATCCACCCTTGTGAATGTAAGCCGAGTCACTCTAGAGTCCCTGGGAGCGCTCCCAGGGAGCGCTCCCAGAAGCGTCGTCAACCGTCAGAGCAGACGGAGGAGACCCAAGTCCATGAGATCGCTTCCTTCTCCCCGGTGGCGCCGCCAGGCCACCGCAGCCCTCGCACTAGTGGCGGTGAGCGGCGCGCTAGCGTCCGGAACGGCCTACGCAGCCGACTACGAACGGCTGGTCAACGGCTCGTTCAGCAACGGCTCGGCCGACCCGTGGTGGGCCAGCGCCGGCGTGTCGAACCGCGTCACGAACGGCGAGCTGTGCGCCACGGTCACCGGCGGCACGGTCAACCCGTGGGACGCGCTGATCGGCCAGAACGGCGTGCCGTTCGAGGCGGGCCAGTCCTACACGATGTCCTTCGACGCCTACGCGTCGGTCGCCCGCCCGGCGGCGGCGGTGGCCGGTGAGGGCGTCAGCCCGTACCGGCAGATCGCCAAGCAGGACATCGCGCTGACCACGACGAAGCAGCACTTCACCTTCACGTTCACCTCCGAGCTGGACTTCCCGGACGCGGGCCCCGGCCAGGTGACGTTCCACCTGGGTGCGCAGGCGGCCGACACGACGGTCTGCGTGGACAACGTCTCCCTCATCGGCGGTGTGAAGCCGCCGGGCGGCGACACGGGCGCGCCGGTGAAGAAGATCAACGTCAACCAGGTCGCCTACGTGCCGGGCCTGCCCAAGCAGGCGACGTTGACCTCCGACTCGACGGCGCCGCAGACGTGGGCGCTGAAGAACTCCGCCGGCACCACGGTGGCCACCGGCCAGACCGTGCCCAAGGGCTCGGTGGACCCGGAGTCGGGCGACTCCACGCACCTGATCGACTTCTCGTCGTTCGACACGGCGGGCACCGGCTACACGCTGACCGTCGGCGCGGAGACGAGCTACCCGTTCGACATCGCGACGGACCAGCTCAAGAAGCTGCGCTACGACTCGC
Organism: Saccharothrix sp. S26; assembly: GCF_021390395.1. Lineage (GTDB taxonomy): Bacteria > Actinomycetota > Actinomycetes > Mycobacteriales > Pseudonocardiaceae > Actinosynnema. The sequence goes on along the minus strand of NZ_JAJUWT010000004.1, from coordinate 128,254 downwards.
TGGCGTACTTCTACCACAACCGCAGCGGCATCCCGATCGAAGCGCAGTACGTGGGCGAGCAGTACGCGCGCCCCGCCGGCCACCTCAACGTCGCGCCGAACCAGGGTGACAACAACGTCCCCTGCCTCGCGACGATCAACTGCGGCTACACGCTGGACGTGCGCGGCGGCTGGTACGACGCGGGCGACCACGGCAAGTACGTCGTCAACGGCGGCATCTCGGTGTGGCAGCTGCTCAACACCTACGAGCGCGCGAAGCTGATCGGCGACGCCGCGCCGCTGGGTGACGGCAAGCTGAACATCCCGGAGAAGGCCAACAACGTCCCGGACATCCTGGACGAGGCGCGCTGGGAGGCCGAGTTCCTGCTGAAGATGCAGGCGCCCGACGGCATGGTGCACCACAAGATCCACGACCAGAACTGGACCGGGCTGCCGCTGCTGCCCCACCAGGACCCGCAGGCCCGCAGGCTGTCCGCGACCAGCACGGCCGCGACGCTGAACACGGCCGCCGTGGCGGCCCAGGCGGCCCGCATCTGGAAGACGATCGACCCGACGTTCTCGGCGAAGGCGCTCGCGGCGGCCACCAAGGCGTACGCGGCGGCGAAGGCGAACCCGAACAAGATCGCCGACCCGAACGACGGCACCGGCGGCGGCTCCTACAGCGACGCCACGCTGACCGACGAGTTCTACTGGGCCGCGGCGGAGCTGTTCACCACCACCGGTGAGACGTCCTACCGCACCGACCTCACGTCGTCGACGCTCTACAAGGGCAAGAGCCTGACCACGCGCGGCTTCGACTGGGGCTCCACCGGCCCGCTGGGCGACATGACGCTGGCGCTGGTGCCCAACGGCCTGCCGGCCGCGGACGTCACGGCGATCAAGTCGGCGTTCACCGCGGTGGCGGACGCGCACCTGGCCAGGATGGCGACCCAGGCCTACCCCGCGCCGTACAGCCCGACCGAGGGCTACGACTGGGGTTCCAACGGCCTGGTCGCGAACAACATCTCGGTGCTGGCGCTGGCGCACGACTTCACCGGCGCGGCCAAGTACCGCCAGGGCGTGTTCCAGGGCCTGAACTACCTGCTCGGTCGCAACCCGGTGTCGTACTCGTACGTCTCGGGCTACGGCGAGCAGCCGGTGAAGAACGTCCACCACCGGCACTGGGCCAACCAGCTCGACCCGACCCTGCCGACCGCGCCGCCCGGCGCCCTCTCGGGTGGCCCGAACAGCGCGCTGCAGGACCCGATCGCGGCGCGCCTGCTCACCGGCTGCAAGGCGCAGAAGTGCTTCGTCGACCACATCGAGGCGTACTCGGTCAACGAGGTCACGGTCAACTGGAACTCCGCGCTCGCGTGGGTGGCCAACTGGGCGGCCGAGAAGATCACGACCGCGCCGCCGGTCGACACCACCGCGCCGTCCACCCCGGGCACGCCGGTGGCGTCCGACGTCACCTCGACGGGCGCGAAGCTGACGTGGACCGCGTCCACCGACGCGGAGAGCGGCGTCAAGGAGTACGAGGTCATCTCCGTCGAGGGTGACGCGCTGCGCGTGGTCGCCACGGTCACCAGCCCGTCGGCGACGCTGACCGGGCTGCGGCCGGACACCGCGTACCAGTTCACCGTCGTGGCGAAGAACGGCGCGAACCTGCGTTCGGCCATGTCGCCGCAGGTGAGCGTGCGGACCAAGCCGGACGTGGTGGCGGGGTACTGCAAGGTGACGTGGCAGGCGTCCACCTGGTCCACCGGCATGTCGGTGAACATCACCGTGACGAACACCAGCGCCCAGGCGTGGAACGGCTGGAAGCTGGAGTTCACCCTGCCGGGCAACCAGAAGATCACGCAGGGCTGGTCGGCGACCTGGGCCCAGTCGGGTCAGGCGGCGTCCGCGACGAACCTGTCGTGGAACCGCACCGTGGCCCCGAACGCCTCGGTCGGCATCGGCTTCAACTCCTCCGGGTCGGGTTCGACGGCCAAGCCGACCGACTTCCGGGTGAACGGCAACCCCTGCACCTCGGGGTGACCCCTTGATCCGGGCGGCCCGGCACCTCGGGCCGCCCACCTGACCGGTGGCGGGCTTCCCACGAAGCCCGCCACCGCTCTTTCCCGCGAGTCCTACGTTCAGAACGCGAGAGTCCTACGTTCAGAACGCGAGAGTCCTACGTTCAGGACCCCCGAGTTGAACGCTCAGAACACCCCGCTTTGACCTGAGCGTTGAATTCGGGTGTTCTGAACGTAGGACACGCGCGACGCGAACGTAGGACACTCGCGTTCTGGAGGTAGGACTCACGCGGTGGTGTGGGCAGGTGGGCGGGCAGCAGCGGCACGCCGTCGCCGGACAGGACGCCCAGGCCCGCGGCACGGCCGCTCATCGCCGGCACCAACGACTCGGTGTCACCGCGCACCCGTGCCCGAGGTCCAGCCCGTGTCCACGACTTCGAGGCGCAGTCCCGCCAGCCGCGAGCCCACGCGGTAACCCGACGACGGCTTGGCCGCCAGGTGCTGGAACGCCACCCACAAACGGTCCTCCGGCACGTCCCGCGCGATGCCCAGCGGCACGCGGATGTCGTAGTCGCGCAACAGGACGTCGGTCAGCACGGGTCGCAACCCGACCGCGGGATTGATCCAGCTAGCGAATTGCCAGTCGCGCCCAACACCCGCTGCCACGCCGGAACGTGGGCTGACGGCTGCGCCTGGCCGAACCGCAGGTACGTGGTCAGGTGCGGGCCGACCTCGCGGTCCACCCCGCGGACGGGCCGGGTGTGGCCAACCGGCCCTCGTCCAGCCCGTCGAGCAGGTCCGCCATCCGCCGCCGCTCCCGCACGAGCACGTCGTGGACCTTCATCCGGCCACGCTAGGCAGCACCGTCGACGACCCGCTGATCCCGGCTCGCGGACTTGAGCACGTCCAGGAACCGCTCGGCCGCGTCCCGCAGCACGTTGTGCCCGGACGGCCAGGACTCGACGTGCCACGTCGGGTCGTCGCGCAGCCGTTCGTAGGTGGTGGCCAGGGGGCTGTCCGGGAACTCGGCCATGAACAGGTACCGGCGGTCGGTGACCCGGTCGACGGCCCCGGTGATCGACGCCCGTTGCAGCAACGTGGCCAGCGGGTGCGGGGTGGCGCGCTCGTCGAAGATCGGCAGCGGCGCCATGGAGAACCCGTCGCCCGCCGCGCCCTCGACGTACCACTTGCGCCAGTCGCCGTGCACGATGTCGTACGCCGACTCGCCGTCACGCGGCACGAACGCGTCCACGTACAGCAGCGTCGCCACCCGGTCGGGCACGCGGTCCGCCACGGACGTGATCACCATGCCGCCGTAGCTGTGCCCGACGAGCACGACGTCACGCAGGTCGTGCCGCTCGAAGAGGTCCAGCACCTCGGCCACGTGGTCGTCGAGGTTGACCCGCCCGGTGCTCAGCGTCACCGCGTGCACCTCGTGGCCCTCGGCGCGCAGCCGCTCGGAGATCGGGTCGTAGTACCAGCCGCCGTGGCAGGCACCGGGGATGAGCACGTATGTCGTCATGAACACCACGCTAGAGGCCCTTTAGGACATAGGATGTCCGTGATGACGATGCCGGGGAGGATGCTGCGCCTGCTGTCGCTGATGCAGGGCAGGCGCGACTGGACGGGACCGGAGCTGGCCGAACGCCTCGGCGTCACGGACCGGACGGTGCGCCGCGACATCGAGCGGCTGCGCGAGCTGGGCTACCCCGTGGACGGCACGACCGGCACGGCGGGCGGCTACCGGCTCGCCTCGGGCCGCAACCTGCCGCCGTTGCTGCTGGACGACGACGAGGCGGTGGCGGTGGCCGTCGGCCTGCGCACGGCGGCGGGCGTGCACGGCATCGAGGAGTCGTCCACCAGGGCGTTGGCGAAGCTGGAGCAGGTGCTGCCGTCCCGGTTGCGGCAGCGTATCGCGGCGGTGCGCGACGCGATCGCGGTGATGTCGGTGGACGGCCCGGTGTCCGACCCGGCGGCGCTGGGCGTGCTCGCGGCGGCGTGCCGGGACCACGAGGTGGTCGCGTTCACCCACCGCGGGCAGGAGCGGCGGGTGGAGCCGCGCAGCCTGGTGACCGCCTACCGGCGCTGGTACCTGCTGGCCTACGACCCGGCGCGGGACGACTGGCGCACGTTCCGGGTGGACCGGATGGGCTCGCCGCGGGCCACGGGCCGCCGCTTCACGCCCCGTGAGCTGCCCGACGACCCGGCCGCGTACGTGGCGCGCTCGCTGACCACCGCGCCGTACCGCTACACGTGCACGGCCACGGTCGACGCGCCGGCGTCCGCGGTGCGGTCACGGCTGGTGGTGGCGCTGCCGGGCCGGGTGGAGCCGATCGACGACCGGACGTGCCGGGTGCGGTTGGGCGCGGGCTCGATCGAGCAGGTGGCCGCCGACCTGCTGCTGCTCGGCGCGGGCTACACCCTCGACGCCGGCCCGGAGGTGCTGGACGCGTTGCGCGAGGTCGGGGCGGGGCTCACCGGTAGGCGTCCTGGCCCACCGGGCGGATCAGCACCTCGTTGACGTCGACGTTCGGCGGCTGGCCCACCGCGTACAGCACGGCGCGGGCCACGTCCTGCGGCGCGAGCTTCGGGTCGCCCGCCCGCGACGGCGGGATGCCGCCGGTGTCGGTCAGGCCCGGCTGCACGAGCGTGACGCGGACGCCCGTGCCGACGCACTCGGCCCGGATCGCCTGCGCGAGCCCCGTCACCGCCCACTTGGTGGCCGAGTAGAGGTTCCCCGGCCGCACCCCGCGCCCGGCGGCCGACCCGGTCAGCACCAGGTGCCCGGCGTGGCGCATCAACGCGGGCATCGCCGCCCGCGCCGTGAACGCGGGACCGCACACGTTGGTCAGCACCATGTCGGCCCACTCGGCGGGTGGAGCGCCGTCGGTCGAGGTGAACGAGGTCGTCACGCTCGCGCCCGCGTTGGCGAACACCACGTCGAGGCTGCCCCACTCCTCCTCGACCCGGCCCATCAGGGCCGCGAGCTGGTCGTAGGACCGGACGTCGCACGCGGCCACCCACACCCGGTCCGGCCCGCCCAGTTGGGCGGCCAGTTGGGCGAGGTTCGCCGCGTCGCGGGCGGTGAGGACGAGCCGGTAGCCGGCTTCGGCGGCGAGCCGCGCGGTCGCCGCGCCGATCCCCCGGCTGGCCCCCGTCACCAGGAACACCCCTTGTGCCATGCCGGCAGGTTACCGCTGGTTAGATCGAAATCACCGGATCGGAGCAACATCTGAGCCGTCCGTGGCGTCTATACGGGCGTATCCACATGATTGGGGGCACATGAACATCAACCGCAGGTTCGCGCTGGGGCTGGGTTCGGCGGCGGCGGCGAGCGCCGTGCTCGGTTCGACCGCCGGCACGGCGCAGGCGCAGACCACCGAGGCGGAGTGGGATGCCTTGATCCCGACCACGGCCGAGCAGGCGCGCCGCAAGATCTCGCTGAAGTACTCGTGGGAGACGGCACGGGCGCGCGGCACGTGGTCGTCCTACATCGGCGTGGCCGACCCGGACGGCACGGTGAAGCCCGCCGTCGAGGTCGAGGCCGACCGCGTGGTCGAGGCCTACAGCGTGAACAAGATCGCGGTCGCGCTGGCGGTGCTGGACAAGGTCGACCGCGGGTTGGTCCGGCTGGACCAGCGCGTCGAGGTCACCTCGGACATCGTCATCCGGGACACCGACGGCATCTTCCACCTCGACGGCGGCTACCCGAGCTCGGTGACCGTGGGCCACGCCCTGGCGAACCTGCTCACGGTGTCGGACAACACCGCGGTGCGCCTGTGCGGCCTGGTCGTGCCCGCGCTGGAGCTGAACGAGATCCTGCGCGCCAAGGGTTTCGTGCACACCCAGGTCGTGCCGGTGGCCAACCCGAACCGGTTCTACCTCGGCACCACCACGGCCCGCGAGACGTTCACGATGCTGCGCAAGCTGGCGGCGGGTGAGCTGCTGTCGGCCGCGTCGACCCAGCACCTGTTCACGGTGCTGCGGTCGTTGACGTCGTTCACCGACGGGATCAGGCTCAACCTGACCTCGGCGGAGCGGTTGAACGTGGCGACGAAGGCGGGCTGGGAGGCCGACGGCCGCAACGAGGCGGGCATCGTCTTCGACGCCAACGGCAAGCCGATCATCACCTACGCGCTGTTCGCGTCCGGCCAGTACAGCGGTGACCCGGCGGTGAACGCGGACAACTACGGTGCCACCCACCCGGCCCTGCGCGCCCGCGCCGCCCTGGGCCGCACGCTGTACGACTCGGTCCTGCGCATCACCGCGAACACCCCGCGCACCTACCGGACCCCGCAGTACCAGCCGGGCAACGGCGGCTGACCGCACGCCGGAGCCCGCCCCGCGCTCTCGGGGCGGGCTCCGGCGCGATCAGGAGTCCTTCAGCCCGGCCAGGAACTGCCGCCACTCCCCCGCCGGGAAGGACAACGTCGGCCCGGCCGGGTTCTTGGAGTCGCGCATAGCGAACCCTTCGCCTGCCGGCGCGACCTCGACGCACTCGCCGCTACTGCTGAAGCTGCTCTTGCGCCAGGTGGCACCCGCCAGATCCGCATGCCTCATGTGTGCGCGAACTTCCTTTCCTGACCAGCGATCAGAGCCATCGAGTCGTCAGGACTCGCGGCCACCGCCACGAGCTGGTCGAAGTCGGCCCGGAAGCGCTTGATATCAGCCTCGGACTCCAAGAATATCTCACCGGCCGGACCGTCGATGTAGATCAAGTCGGTGTCGAGCGGGTCCTCGAAGTCCATGATGATGAACTGGCCGGGTGTCCCTGGATGAGCGCCTGAGCTGAACGGGATGACCTGGATGGTCACGTTCGGCGCCTTGGCCGCTTCGAGCAAGCGCTCGAGTTGTGCCCGCATGACCTCCGGCCCGCCGACCTCCCGATGCAGTGACGCCTCGTCGATGATCGCCCAGAGTTTCAACGGCTTCTCCTTGGCCAGGACGGACTGGCGGTCGATTCGCGAGGTGACCAGGTCTTCCACCTGCTCGGTGGTCGCCTCGTGCAGAGTCCCTCGGGTTACGGCGCGGGCGTAGTCCTCGGTCTGGAGCAAGCCCGGGATGGGCAGTCCCGAGTAGTGGCGAAGCCCTTGCGCTTCCCGCTCGAAGCTGATGTAAGCGGTGTAACCCTCCGGCAGCTGCTCGTGCCAGGGCTGGATCCAGCCTTCTCCGGCCGATTGCTTGTAGAGGGCTTTCAGTCGGATCTGTTCGTCGGCCGGGATTCCGTAGAGCTTCAAGAGCATGTCGAAGGTCCGGTACTGGGGCCGGGACCGGGCCGTCTCGATGCGGTACAGGGTGGTGGCGTGCAGGCCGGTCCGCTCCTCGACGTCCTCCCGACGCAGGCCGGTGTCCTCGCGAAGCCTTCTGAGCTGACCGGCCAGCCTGCGCAACCGGATGGTCGGTGTGCTCTTCTTCGCGGCCACGGTATCGGTCCTCCTCGGTTCTGCCTCGGTGCTGCACGGCGAATGCAAGGCACCTCTTTGCTTTTTTTGCGATCCACCGCAGATGTGGGCAGCCTTGCAGGCGGTCACCGTATCGGCGACGCAGCGTGACCACCAGCGCCTTGACCAGTGGGGCGAAAGGAGAACCGACATGACCGAGCAGGAATTCACCGAGTTGGTGCACGAGGTGGCGCACGAGGAAGCGCCGCGGATGTTCGCGATCGTGGAGGAGTACGGGCAGCGGGAGAGCGTGCGCGTGGCGGGCTACGGCGTCGCCTTCGAGGACCGGGCCGAGGTCAGCGCCGTGGAAGGCGGGTTCCGGCTCAGCTCCCAGAGCCCCGAGAACGCCCGCGCCCTGTTCGAGGTCAGCTCCCGGTCGGCCGGGACGCGTCGGGCGCACCTCGTCTGGCTCGACCGGTGACGAGGAGCAGCGCCAGGCCGAACACCGTGAGCACGGACGCGATGGCGAACGCGCTGCGGTACCCCATGGCCTGGGCCACGCCCAGCAGCGGCCCGGACACCATCGCGCTGATCGTCAACGTGTTGGTGTACAGGGTCGTCGCGTACCCCGGCCGGTCCGGGGCCAGGCCCTGGAAGTACGAGATGCCCACGCCCATCACGGCCGAGATGACGATCGCGTGCAGCACCTGCACGGCGGCCACCTGCCAGGTCGCGGTGGTCAGCAGCAACGCCGCGTAGTAGAGCAACGCCACCACACCGCCCGCGAGCACGAGCACCCCGTGGTCGATGCGCAGCGCCAGCGCGCCGAACGCCGGCATCAACGGGATCTCCAAGGCGGCGCACAGCCCCATGACCAGGCCCGCGTCGGACGTCGTGCCGTGCAGCACGTCGGTCACGTACAGCGGCATCACCAGCAAGCCGAGCACGTCCGCGCTTTGCAGCAGCACGAACGCCACCGCCGCCGAGACCAGGACGCGACGCGGCGAGCCGTCCCGCGAGACCACCGGCACGGACCCGCCGCCCAACTCCGGCAGCGACGCGAACGTCACCAGCGCCGCCGCCAGGTACAGCCCCGCCGCCACCGCGAACAGCCCGGCGAACCCCCTGGTGTCGATCAGCAGCGCGCCCACCGGCGGCCCGACCACCCACGACACCGACACCACCGTGCGCACCACGCTGACCGCCAGCGGCCCCTTGGTCGAGCCGCTGCGCTCCACCACCTGCCGCGCGTAGGCGAACGTCTGCGGCGCCAACGACGACGAGACCGCGACCAACGTCAACGACACGGCGAGCAGCAGCCAGTAGTCGCGCGTCACCGCGAACAGGCCGTACGCCGCCGTCGCGGCCACCGAGCCCCACACGATCACTTCACGCCGCACGGCCCGCGCGTCCGAGAGCCGCCCGATCACCGTGCCGACCACCAACGCGGCCACCGAGCCGGACAGCAGGAACCCGCCCACCGCGACCGGGCCCGCGGCCACGTCCTTGATCAGGAACGCGGACAGGAACGGACCGGCCAGCGCGTACCCGACGCCGGTCAACAGGCTCACCGCCAGCAGGGGGACGAACGTCCGCGACCCCGCGAGGTCCATGAGCCATCGTGGCGCGCCCGGCGACCTCGCGCGGCAGCCATTCGACGCAACCCGCGCCGCGCCGGCCCCGGCCGAAAACCCGAGCCCTCGCCGGAGAACGCGAACCCGGGCCGGGCGGCGTGGTGACGGCACGCCGCCCGGCACCTCAGGCGACTACTTCCGCGGTACCTTCGGCAACTCCTGCGTCGGGCTCTCGTCCGCCGGCGGGTTCTGCGGATCCTGCGGGTCCTTCCGGTCGGTGTTGCTCATCGTCGCTCCTCTCCTGCATCGGACGGGTGGTCGCAGGGCGGTCGGGGTGGGGGATGACCAGGACCGTGACGTCGTCACGGCTGCCGTGCGCCCGTGCCGCGACGACCAGTTCCTCCGCGCACCGCTGCGGGTCGTGGCCGTGCGCGCCCAGCAGGCGCTCGAACTCGTCGTGGGGCAGCTTGAGCCCGTCGGACGCGAGGACCAGCAGGTCGGCGACCGCCTCGAAGCCCTCGACGCCGTAGAGCGGGACGCGGCCCAGGTTGTGCCGCAGCTTGTGGTCGTGCGCGGCGGCCTCGGTCTCGGCCACGCCTTGTTGCCGCAGCTCCTCGCCGAGGGTGTGCGGGGTGGTGAAGCGGCGCACGGTGCCGTCGTCCTTGAGGCCGTAGGCGGAGCTGTCGCCGGCGTAGGCGATGCGCCAGTAGCCGCCTTCCCGCACCGACGCCACGACGATCGCGCCGTTGGGGCCCACCTCGTCGTCGTGGTCGGCGTAGGCCGCCGCGGCGGCGACGACCCCGAGCACCGGTGTCTGCCGGGCAGCCACGCGGGCGGCGACGGACGCGGCGACGCGGGCGAAGTCGGCGACCTCCGGTGTCGAGCCGGTCCCGTCCACCACCGCGGCGGCGAACGTGCCGCGGTGGAGGTGGTGGGCGCAGGCGTCGGCGTTGAGCGGGCGGCTGGGGCCTTGAGAGGTCGCCGCTCCCACGCGGACGCGCGCCGAGGGCGCCGCCGGGTGGTTGGTTGGCGTGGTCATGCAAGGCATCCTCTCGCGGCGACGAACCGCTTCGGGCGTGAAGATAAGGCCGGACGGCGCGCGGACCAGGCGGAACCACCCTTCGGACCCACGCGGATCACACGGTCGGGCGATTCCAACGCAGAGCGACGTATCCGACGCCCACCGTGACGCTCCTGTGAGTGGAGGAGGTGAGCGATGACCGACCTGCTGCACCCGCGCGGGCGGAGGTGGGAGGCACGGCCGCCGTTGCGCGGGTCGCACGAGATCCAGGGCAACGTGCTGGCCGGGTTCAACAAGGACCACCAGCTGTTCCGGTTCCTCCGCTTCACCGACGAGAAGTCGGCGCGCACCTGGCTGGCCGCCATGCTCGGGCACGTCGGGACCACCGCCGACGTCGAGGACTTCAACGAGGTCTTCTCGCTGGGCCGCACGCTGTTCGGCGGCGACCCGGCCGGGCTGAAGGCCACCTGGGCGACCGTGTCGCTGACGCCCGAGGCGCTGGTCGAGCTGAGCATCAACCCCGACGCGACGCGCGAGGACCTCCGCGAGCACTTCCCGCACACCGCCGAGCAGGCCGCGCGGGCCAACGGCGACACCGACCACTCCGCGCCCGAGCACTGGCTGTTCGGCCGCGCGCACCAGCACGTCCACGCCGTCGTCACGGTCGCCTCCGACGACCCGGACCGCCTCGACACCACCGCGCGCAACCTCGACGTGCTCGACACCCTCCTCGGTGTCACGATGGTCCACGAGCAGCCCGCGGCCACGCTTCCGGGTGAAAATCGCGGCCGTGAGCACTTCGGTTACAAGGACGGCGTCTCGCAGCCCGGTGTGCGCGGCTTCCACCACGAGGACCCCGACCGGCCGGGTCACCGCGCGGGCAGGCCGGGGTCGCCGCTGGTGAACGCGGGCGAGTTCGTGTTCGGCCACCCGACCGAGTCGCCCCGCCCGGACGCCGCCGCGTGGCTGGCCGACGGCTCGATCCAGGTGGTCCGCCGCCTCACCCAGGACGTCGAGGGCTGGCACGACGCCGTCGAACGGCACGGGCTGGGCCCGCGGCTGATCGGCAGGCACCCCGACGGCCGCCCGCTGGCCGCCGCCCGGGGCGAGGACTTCGACTACTCCGACGACCCGACCGGCGCGATCACGCCGTGCCCGGCGCACATTCGCAAGACCAACCCGCGCGCGTTCGCGCACCGGACGCCCCGGCAGCACCGCATCCTGCGCCGGGGCATCCCGTTCGGCCCGGCCGACGACGGCGACGGCGAGCGCGGCCTGGTGTTCGTGGCCCACTGCACGTCGTTGGCGGAGCAGTTCGAGTTCATCCAGCAGACCCGCGCGCGCAACCCGGACTTCGTGCCGGGCGAGCGCGGCGCGCCCACCGGTGTCGACCCCGTCATCGGCGGCCGGTTCGTGCGCACCACCGGCGCGCTGTACGCGCTGACGCCGTCGGTGAGCACGTTGCGGCTGCTCGCCGCGGGCCGGGAACTGCCCCGCTAAGGGGTGACGGGGAGCCGGTCGTGGCCGCCGTCCACGACCGGCTCCCACCCCGTCGCGTGCCGCCGCACCAGCTCCGCCGCGACCTCGTCGAACGGCCGCGACCACACCTCCTCGTTGAACACCTCGACCTCGACGTGCCCGTCGTACCCGGTCGCGGCGACCAGCGAGGTCAGCCCGACCAGGTCGATGTGGCCGTCACCGGGCAGCCCGCGGCCCAGCAGCACGTCGGCGGGCAGCGGCGTGACCCAGTCGCACACCTGGTAGGAGTGGATGCGCGGACCGGCCCGCCGCACGTCGGCCGCCAACGCCGGGTCCCACCAGACGTGCAGGGCGTCCACGACGACCCCGACCACGGTCTCCGGGTACGGCGAGGCCAGCTCCAACGCCTGGCCCAACGTCGACACCACACCGCGGTCGGCGCAGAACATCGGGTGCATCGGCTCCAGCGCCAACCGCACCCCGGCGGCCTCCGCGTAGGGGGCCAGCACCTCCAACGCCGACGCGACGCGCCCCCGTGCGGCCACGAGATCCCGGTCCGGCACGCCACCCGGCACCAGCACCAGGCACCGCGCGCCCAGCGCGGCGGTCTCGTCGATGGCCCGCCGGTTGTCGTCCAGCCGCTGGTCGTGCCCGGTGAAGAACCCGCCCCGGCACAGCGACGACACCTCCAGCCCGGCCGACGCGACCAGCGCCGCGGTCCGCTCCAGCCCGTACTCGGCCACCGGGTCGCGCCACAGCCCGACCGCGCCGATCCCGGTGCGCACGCACGCGTCGACCACCTCGGGCACGGACGCCCGCTTCACCGTGGCCTGGTTCAACGACAGCTTCACGTCAGCACGTCCAGCAGTCGTCCCCACCGCCGGGCCGCGAGCTCCGGGTCGGGCAGCAGCCCGGCCAGGTCCGCCAACCGCAGCGCCTCGCCGAGGTGCACCACGTCCCGGGCCGACTGCATCCCGCCGACCATGCCGAACGCTTCCTGGAACCCGCCCAGCCACGCCAGGAACACCACGCCGGTCTTGTAGTGGTAGGTGGGCGCGCCGAAGATGTGCCGCGACAACGCGACCGTCGGCTCCAGCACCTCGTCGTAGCGGGCCCGGTCGCCCGCGTCGAGCGCGCGCAACGCGGTGGAGGCGGCCGGCGCGATGGCGTCGAAGATGCCCAGCAACGCGTCGCTGTGCCCGTCCGGGTCGCCCGCGATCAGCTCCGGGTAGTGGAAGTCGTCGCCGGTGTAGCACCGCACGCCGGCCGGCAGCGCCCGCCGCAACCCCACTTCGTGCGAGGCGTCCAGCAGCGACACCTTCACGCCGTCGACCTTGTCCGGGTAGGCGTTGATCAGGTCCAGGAAGTGCCCGGTGGCGGTCGGGACGTCCGAGGAGCCCCAGTAGCCCTCCAGCGCCGGGTCGAACGCCGTGCCCAGCCAGTGCAGGACCACCGGCTGGTCGACCTCCTCCAGCAGCGCCCCGTACACCTTCTGGTAGTCCTCGGGGCCGCGCGCCCGCGCCGCCAGCTTGCGGCTGCACATCAGGATCGGCTGCGCGCCGGCCTCGACGACGGCCGCCAACTGCTCCCGGTACGCCGTCAACGGGTCCGCGGTGTCGTGGTCGGTGCCGACGCCCGCGGCCAGCCTCCCGGTCGCGATCGCCGCGCTGCGCCGGATCAGCTCCAGTGCGGTGGGCCAGTCCAGGCCCATGCCGCGCTGCGCGGTGTCCATGGCCTCGGCGACGCCGAAACCGTGCTCCCACAACCGCACCCGGTACGCCAGCGTGGCGTCCCAGTCCAGCACCGCGGGCGCGCCGGGGGCGTTGCCCCCGAACGGGTCCGCCACCACGTGCGCCGCGGCGAACGCCACCCGCGACTGGAACGGTCCGACGTCCCAGGTCTTCGGCTGGGACAGCGCGTGCTCGCGGAACGTGCCGTCCGGACGCGGCAACGACACCGACGTCATGCCGGCACCTCGATCCGCCGGCCGGTGGCCGAGGACTCCAGGCCCAGCGCGGCCAACCGCACCGTGCGCACCCCGGAGTGGAAGTCGTGCGGGAACGGCGCGTCGACGGCGACGTGCCTGAGGAACTCCTCCCACTGCACCATGAACCCGTTGTCGAACACCTCGTTGTCCGGCACCTCCTGCCACAGCGACCGGAAGTCGATCGACTGCGGCACGTCCGGGTCCCACACCGGCTTCGGCGTGATCGCCCGCGACTGCACCTTGCAGTTGCGCAGCCCGGCCACCGCGCTGCCGTGCGTGCCGTCCACGTGGAACTCGACCAGCTCGTCGCGGTTGACCCGGGTCGCCCACGAGGAGTTCACCTGCGCCACCACGCCGCCCGCCATCTCGAAGATCGCGTAAGCCGCGTCGTCAGCCGTCGCCGCGTAAGGCGCGCCGTTCTCGTCCCACCGCGTGGGGATGTGCGTGACGGCACGCGCGGTCACCGCCTCCACCGGGCCGAGCAGCCCTTCGAGCAGGTAGCTCCAGTGGCAGAACATGTCCACGACGATCCCGCCGCCGTCCTCGGCGCGGTAGTTCCACGAGGGCCGCTGCGCGCTCTGCCAGTCGCCCTCGAACACCCAGTAGCCGAACTCGCCGCGCACCGAGAGCACCCGGCCGAAGAACCCGCCGTCCAGCAGGCGCTTGAGCTTGCGGATGCCGGGCAGGTAGAGCTTGTCGGCCACCACGCCGTGCTTCACGCCCGCCGCGTCGGCGTGCCGCGCCAGCGCCAGCACCTCCTCGGGGGTGGCCGCCACCGGCTTCTCGCTGTAGACGTGCTTGCCCGCGTCGATCGCCGCGGTGAGCGAGGCGGCGTGCGCCGAGGTGACCTGGCCCTCGAAGTAGACCGACACGTCCGGGTCGCCCAGCGCCGCGTCGAGGTCGGTCGTCCAGCGCGGCAGGTCGTGCCGCTCGGCGATCTCCTTCAGCTTCGCGGCGTTGCGGCCGACCAGCAGCGGCTCGGGGACCAGCACGTCGTCACCGAGCCGGATCCCGCCGCGCTCGCGGAGGGCCAGGATCGACCGGACGAGGTGCTGCCGGTACCCCATCCGCCCCGTGACCCCGTTCAACGCGACGCCGATCGTGCGCACCGCCATGCGTACACCCCGCTCAAGTCCGTGGAAAGCGCTTTCCAACACGCTACGGTCGGCTCGTCGCGGACGTCAACCTCCCGGCGAGCTAGTCTCGCCGCACCAAGGGACGCGAAGGAGGCGGCGTTGACGTCGCGGCAGGTCACGCTGGCGGAGGTGGCGAAGGAAGCGGGCGTCTCGCTCGCCACCGCGTCACGCGTGCTCAACGGCAGCACCCGGCAGGTCAGCGAGGAGCTGCGGGAACGGGTGCTCGGCACCGCGCGCCGGCTCGGCTACCTGCCCAACGCCTCCGCCCAGGCGCTGGCCCGCAACTCCAGCGTGCTGGTGGGCCTGGTCGTGCACGACATCGCCGACCCCTACTTCTCCAGCATCGCCGCCGGTGTGACGAGGATCGCCGAGGACGCGGGGCTGGTCGTGGTGCTCGGCACCACCGGCCGCGACCCGCGCCGCGAGGTGGAGCTGGTCAACACCCTGCGCGCGCACCGCGCCCGCGCCCTGGTGATCGCGGGCAGCCGCACCACCGACCGGTCGGCGTCACGGCACCTCGCCGAGGAGATCACCGCGTTCACCGCCCAGGGCGGCCGGGTGGCGTGCGTCTCCCAGGCCAAGCTCGGCACGGACACCGTGGTGCCCGCGAACCGGTCCGGCGCCCGCGCCCTGGCCCGCCGGCTCGCCGCGCTCGGCCACCGCCGCTTCGCCGTGCTGGCCGGCCCGCCGGACCTGCTGGTGGCGCGCGACCGGCTGGCCGGGTTCCGGGCGGGCCTGGCCGACGAGGGCATCGACCTGCCCCACGCCAACGTCATCACCAGCGGGTTCACCCGCGACGGCGGGCACGCGGCCGTGGCCGACCTGGTCGCCGCGCGCACCGGCGCGACCTGCGTGTTCGCCGTGAACGACGTGATGGCGCTCGGCGCGATGGCGGGCCTGCGCGAGCACGGGCTGCGCGTGCCGGAGGACGTCTCGGTGGCCGGGTTCGACGACATCCCCACCCTGCGCGACCTGGTGCCGGCGCTGAGCACGGTCCGGCTGCCGCTGGAGGAGATGGGCGAGCGGGCGGCCCGGCTGGTGCTCGACGACGTGGTGGCCGCGCCGCGCACGGTCCGGGTGGCGGGCGAGGTGGTGCTGCGGGCGTCCACTTCGCCGCCCAGCGGTACCGGACTGCGCTGACCGGCCGTTACGCTCTATTCTGGACACCGTTCGACCACCCCTCGCGAGGAGTGATCCCTTCCGTGCGCGACGCGCAGTCCTCGGGCGGCAGTACCGAGCCGGGTCCGATACCCGGCTGCCGGCCCCGCCCGGCCCACCCCCGGTGGGCCCGATGACCATCCTGCTCAGCCTGTTCGGCCTCGCCGCCGTGGTGGTGCTCACCATCGGCACGTTCATCGCGGTGGCCGCCGAGTTCTCGCTGACCGCCCTGGAACGCAGCACCGTCGAGGCGCACGTCGCCCAAGTCGGTGACGCCAAGGCCCGGACCGTGGAGAAGGCCCACCGGTCGCTGTCCTTCCAGCTCTCCGGCTCCCAGCTGGCCATCACCATCACCACGCTGATCACCGGCTACATCGCCGAACCGGCCATCGCCGAGCTGATCTCGCCCGCCCTCACCGGCGTGGGCGTGCCCGCCTCGGTGGCCGGGCCGATCGCGTTGACCCTGGCGCTGGCGCTGGCCACGTCGCTGTCGATGGTGTTCGGCGAGCTGGTGCCCAAGAACCTGGCGATCGCCAAGCCGCTGGAGACCGCGCGGGCCGTCGCCGGCGTGCAGGCCGGGTTCTCCGCCGTGTTCAAGTGGCTGATCACCTGCCTCAACGGCACCGCGAACTGGCTGGTCCGCAGGCTCGGCGTGGAGCCCGCGGAGGAGCTGGCCTCGGCCCGCTCGCCGCAGGAGCTGGGCGCGCTGATCCGCTCCAGCGCCGAACAGGGCACCCTCGACCCGAGCACGGCGACCCTGCTGGACCGCTCGCTGCGGTTCGGCGACCGCACGGCGGAGGAGCTGATGACGCCCCGCGTGCGCGTGGAGTCGCTGCGCTCGGACGCCACCGTGCTCGACCTGGTCGCCAAGGCGCGCGAGACCGGGTTCTCCCGCTTCCCCGTCTACACCGGCGACCTGGACGAGGTGCGCGGCATCGTGCACGTCAAGCAGGCGTTCGGGGTGCCGCGCTCGCAGCGCGCGACGACGCCGGTGTCGGCGCTGACCAGGCCGGTGCAGACGGTGCCCGCCACGCTGGAGGGCGACGCGCTGCTGGATCGGCTGCGCGCCTCGGGCCTGCAGACCGCGCTGGTCGTGGACGAGTACGGCGGCACCGCGGGCCTGGTCACGCTGGAGGACCTGGTCGAGGAGATCGTCGGCGACGTGCGCGACGAGCACGACCGGCGGGAGACCTCGCCGGTGCGGCGGCTGGGCGGCGAGGCGTGGCTGGTGTCGGGCCTGCTGCGCGACGACGAGATCGCCGAGGCGACCGGGTTCCGGATGCCGGAGGGTGACTACGAGACCGTGGCCGGCCTGGTGCTGGCCCGGCTGGGCCGCATCCCCGACGCCGGTGACGAGATCCGGGTGGACGACTGGCGGATCACCGTGGTGCAGATGGACCGCCACCGGGTGGCCGAGCTGCGGGTGGCCCGGGTCGAGGAGTCGGGGGTGACGCGGTGATCGCGCTGGTGGTCGTGCTGCTCCTGGCGGGCAACGCCTTCTTCGTCGGTGCCGAGTTCGCCATCATCACCGCCCGGCGCGACCGGCTGGAGGCGCTGTCCGAGCAGGGCAGCAGCCGGGCCCGCACGGTGATCAAGGCGGGCCGCGAGCTGCCGTTGCTGATCGCGGGCGCGCAGCTCGGCATCACGCTGTGCTCGCTGGGGCTGGGCGCGCTGGGCGAGCCCGCGGTGGCGACGCTGCTGGAGGCCCCGTTCCACGGCGTCGGCATCCCGGACGCGGTGCGCCACGGCGTGGCGTTCGCGCTGGCGCTGATCATCGTCGTGGCGCTGCACACCGTGCTGGGCGAGATGGTGCCGAAGAACCTGGCCATCGCCGGTCCCGAGCGCACCGCGCTGCTCCTGGTGCCCACGCACTACTGGTTCTGCCGGCTGGTCGCGCCGCTGCTGCGCGGGTTCACCGTGGTGTCGACGGCGGTGCTCAAGCTCGTGGGCGTGACGCCGAGGGACGAGCTGGAGTCCGCCTACACCCGCGACGAGCTGGCCCTGCTGATCGGCCAGTCCCGGCAGGAGGGCCTGCTGGAGGACTCCGAGCACCGCCGGCTGACCCAGACGCTGTCGTCGGCGGAACGGACCGTCGCCGACGTGCTGGTCCCGCTGGACCGGATCACGTCCGTGCCCGCGCGGCCCACCATGGAACAGGTCGAGGCCGCCGTGTCGGCCACCGGCTTCTCCCGGTTCCCGGTGCGCGAGGACGACCGGCTGATCGGCTACCTGCACGTCAAGGACGTGCTGGACCTGGCCGACGCCGACCCGTCCACGCGGGTGCCGCCGAGCCGGGTGCGCGGCCTGCCGCGGGTGCCGGTGGACGCGAGCCTGGACGACGCGGTGGCCTCCCTGCGGCGCTCGCAGAGCCACCTGGCGCAGGCGGTGACGGCCGACGGCGTCGTGCGCGGCCTCGTGGCGCTGGAGGACCTGGTCGAGGAGTACGTCGGCACGGTCCGCGACGGCACGCACGTGCGGCGCGAGCTGTGAAGGGTGGCTTCGCCACCCCGACGACCTGGAGTCGTGCCGTGATCAACGAGATCGTCGACGTGACCACGCGGATGACGTGGTTCGCCGACCGCCGCGACTGGGACGCCCTGCTCACCGTGTTCGCCGACGAGGTGGACCTCGACTACACCAGCCTCACCGGCGGCGAGCCGGCCCGGCTCAAGGCCGCCGACATCGTCGCCGGGTGGCGTGCCGGGCTCGGCGGCCTGGACGCCACGCAGCACCTGGTGTCCAACCACCTCGTCGACGTCGACGGCGACCGGGCCGTGGTGACCGCCCAGTTCCAGGCCGTGCACGTGCCGGCGAACCCGCACGGCGACCCGACCTGGACCCTGGGCGGCCACTACCGCTTCGGCCTCGTGCGCACCGACGCCGGCTGGCGCATCGACGCGGTCACCATGACCACGACGTGGGCCACGGGCAATCAGCACATCATGACGCCGGCCGCACAGCGGGCAGGCTGACGTACTCCGGCTCGGCGGGCCCCTCCTCCAGAGGCGGCACGCTGACCAGCTCCAGGTCCCGGTCGGCGGCGCGGTCGAGGGCCGCCACGATCCACGCCTCGAAGTCGGCGTTGGCGGCCATCGCGGCCCGCCGCCACCGGTCCACCGACTCGCCGGCCGCGCTGACCCTCGGCATCACCGCGCGCAACGACTTCGAGCCGGGGTCGCGGCTCTCCCGCAACGCCCGCCTCAGCGCCGTGCGCGACCAGCCCTCCTGCTCCGCGCGGTCCAGCCACTGGTCCTGCTCGGCCGGCGGCAGCGCCGCCACCTCCGCGTGGTGCTGGAACGGCAGCCCGGCACGCCGCCGTGACGGCTCGAACTTGCGCGCGATCCACGCGTAGTTGCGCAACGTCTGGTAGTCGAGCCCCACAGCTTCGACCGCCCGCCGGTACCTGCCGGTGTACTTGTCCTGGCCGTAGACGAGCCAGTCCCCCAGGTACCACGCCGACGAGCTGGCGATGCGCGAGATCCGCTGCCCCGCCTGCTCCCAGGACTCGAACGTGACGTCCCGCGGGAAAGCCAACCCCACCGGCGTGGTGAGGATCCGGCCTTCGACCGCACCGCCGGGACGACGGCGCGGCACTGCGTTCACCTTGTCCACTTGCTCCCCCTGATCGCTTCGTGCCTCCTTGCTACCCCAGGCCCCCTCACACACCGGTCAACTTCCGCTCACACCGTGAACCCGATCGGCCCCGACGGCGGACAAAAGGTGACCGCCCTTCACCGGGAACCAGCCGGAAAGGCCACCATGACACCCACCGACGCCGAGATCATCGACAGGTCGCGGCACCAGCCCGACGCGTTCGCGGCGATCTTCGACCGGCACGCGCCGCACATCTGGCGGTACCTCGCGCGCAGGCTCGGCGCCCAGGTCGCGGACGACCTCGTCGCCGACACGTTCCTCACCGCGTTCGACAAGCGGCAGCGCTACGACCGGGCCCGACCGGACGCCCGGCCGTGGCTGTACGGCATCGCCACGAACCTCGTCGCCCGACACCGCAGGCAGGAGGCACGCCGCTACCGCACCACCCCGGCCGACACCTCCGAACTGGACCACGCCGACCGCGTGGCCGCCGAGGTGACGGCGCGGGCCACCCGCTCGCTGCTCACCGGCGCGCTGGGCGGCCTGTCGCCCGAGGACCGGGACGTGCTGCTGCTCGTGGCGTGGGAACAGCTCAGCTACGAGGAGGTCGCCGCCGCCCTGGCGATCCCCGTCGGCACGGTCCGCTCCCGCCTGCACCGGGCCCGGCGCAAGGTCAGGGAGGCGTTGGGCGGCCAGAACCCCACCGAGGTCGAGGAGTTGCTGAACAATGGATGACCTGCACCTGCTGCGCGAACTGGGCGACGAGACGCCCCTGCCCGACCAGGCGTCCCTGGCACCGGCCCGCGCCGCGTTCGTCGCCGGCCTCACCCGGTCCCGCCCGCGCAAGCGCCGCACCCTGGCCGCCGCCTCCGCGATCGGCCTGGCCGCCGCCGTCGCCGCCACCATCACCCTGGTGCCGACCACCCAACCGGCCCCGGGCGGCCAGGCGATCAGCGCCACCACCACCTCGTCCGCGACCCCGGTCGAACCGGTGACCGACGCCGTCCGCCTGCTGACCTTCGCCGCCGAGACGGCCCGCGCCGACCCGTCCGCCCCACCGCGCCCGGACCAGTTCGTCTACACCCGCAGCACCGCGCCCGGCGGCGCGGAACGGGAGATCTGGCTGTCGGTGGACGGCACCCGCGACGGGGTGCTGAAGAACCCCGAACCACCCGAACCGATCCGCCTCGCCGGCTGCGTCAACGGACAGCGGGACGTGTTCAAGGACCCCGCGGTCGTGCTCGGCACCGAACCCTGCGACCCGCGCCCCGCCTACCGCTCCGACCTGCCCACCGACGTCGACGCCATGCTGGCCTACCTCGACGCCAACGCCAGCGGCGCACCGGGCAGCGTCAACGCGCGCGGCAAGGACATCCTGAGCCTGATCAACGAGTACCTGCTCCCACCCCTGTCCAGGGCGGCCCTCTACGAGGCCGCCACCCGCATCCCGGGCCTGTCCGTGGTCCAGGACGCCCGTGACGCGGCCGGCCGGCCGGGCGTGGGCATCACCTGGCCCGTCCCCGAGGGCTCGCCGAAGGCCCAGCCCGTCGTGATCGTGTTCGACGCGCAGACCTACGACCTGCTCGGCACCAACTTCCACGCCATCACCGAGCAGTCCGTCGTGGACCAAGCGGGCCAACGCCCCTGACCGACCCGGGTGGGACCGGACGGCACGAGCCCGGTCCCACCCGACTACGGTTGGTCACGTGGACCCGCGTGACGATGACGACGACGAAGACGACTTCGACCCCGAAGAGGACGAGGACGGCTTCGACGACGATGACGTCGAGGACGAGGACGACCTGTTCGGCGTGACCTCGGACCCTCGCACCATCTGCCACCTGTGCGGCGGGGCGGGCTTCATCGCCAACCCGACCTCCGCCGTGATCGGCGGCCAGCCCCGAACCGTCGACAACGGCCGCGAGTGCCCCCACTGCACCGGCGCCCGCAAATTCCCGGGCCTGATCCCCCCTCTTTGACGACGGGCCCCCACACCGCCTCGCCTTCAGCTCCGGGAGGTCGGCGGGATGACACGAACCCCGACCCACGCGGGAACGCGGCGTCACCGCCGAACCCCGTCATCCTGCTGATCTACTCGTCCGGCGAGGCTCTTCATCTCCCCTCCCCACCACCACCAGCTCCGCCTCCCTGAACGCTTTCGGCGACAACCCCAACCACGCCGTCACCAACGCCCCGACCTGGATCACCGTCGCCATCACCCACACCGCCCGCAACCCGAACCCCGCCGCCACGAACCCACCGGCCAACGCACCCAACGGCGTCAACCCCCACGCCAACGCCCGGTGGCTGGTGAGCACCCGCCCCAGCAACCCGGCCGGCGTGAACCGCTGCCGGCTGGACTGCGAGCACACGTTCCACACCATCACGGTCGCCGACTGCGCGAACATCACCACCGCGACCGCCCACGCCCACGGCGGCAGCACCGCGAACAGCGCGATGGTCACCACCATCCCGACCTGCGACAACCGCATGCACCACGCGTAACCGAACCGGTCCACCACCCGTCCGACCACGAACGACGACACCACCCACCCGGCCGCCATCGCCGCCAGCATCACGCCGTACCCGACCGACCCCAGCCCCAGCAGCTCCTTGACGTACAGCACGAACATCGCCATCGTGGCGGCCGCCGCGAACGACCCGAGCCCCACCGCCACCGTGATCGACAGCAGCAACCGCGTCCGGACCAGGAACCGCAGCCCTTCCGCGATGTCGCGCAACGGGTGCTTGGCCGACGGCGTCACGGGAGCCGAACGCACGCCCCTCACCAGCGCCAACGCCACCACAGCGGCCGCGACCGCCAGCCACGCGGGCATCCCGAGGCCGAACGCCACCAGGAAACCGGCCACCGGCGGCACCACGAACTGCACCACGCCCCGGTCGATCACCAGCATCCGCGTGTTGGCCGCGGGCAACCGGCTCGGCTCCACCACCTCCGCCACCAACGCGCCCGTCGCGCCGTCGCCGAGCACCTGCGCCGAGGTCACCACGAACGCCAGCACCACCAGCAACGGCAGGCTCACCGCGTCCGCCAGGCCCGCCACCGCGAGCGTCAGCGCCGCGCACGCCTGCACCGCGTACGCCGACGCCAGCACGGCGCTGCGCCGCACCCGGTCGATCAGCACACCGGCGAACAGCGAGAACACCAGCCACGGCGCCTGACCCACCACGTTGACCAGCGACAACTGCCGCGGATCGGACGTGATCGTGGCCGCGATCCACGGCAACACCGACAACATCAGGCCTTCGGCCACCGAACCGGACACCGCGACGGCCTGAAGCCGCACCCACCCCCTGGACATGGTCCACACCTTGCCAACCCGCACTGGCACCGAGGGACGTTTTAGCGTGGAGTGAACCCATGGCTCTCCGCTTCGCCGTCTCCCCCCTCTGGGAGACGATCGCGGCCCTGCGCGTGCTGGCCGCGCCGGGCCTGTCGCCGGTGCACCAGCGCTGGATCTCCTGGGCCGAGAAACGCCTGCTCGACCTGGGTAGCGACCACTCGCCGCTGCACCACCTCGTCACCCGACCGGTCGTGCCGGAGTTCCTCATCCCCACCCCGGGCGTGCGGTCCGAACGCGTCGAGGTCGAGATCGACGCTATCGCCAAGGCCACCCCGGAGCGGATCGCCGCGGCCGTGGCGGACCCCCGGCTCCTCGCCGACCCGACCACCGTCACCGCCATGCAGGACCGGCTGCGCGCCGTCCACGACGCGATCATCGCGCCGGTCTGGCCACGCCTGGAGGGCGTGCTCCAAGACGACGTCGAACGGCGCGGACGGCGGCTGGTCGAAGCCGGCGGCCCCACCGTCCTGGCCGAACTGCACCCCGACGTGTCGTTCCACAGCCCGCGCCTGACCGTGGCCGACCGCACCGTCGAGATCGGCGAGCGCGACCTGGTCCTCGTGCCGTCGGCGTTCACCTGGCCGCACGCCTACCTGCGCGACAGCCCCGTCCGCCTGGCGCTGTGCTACCCCGCGCACGGCTTCGGCTCCCTCTGGGAACGGTCCGACGCGCCCACCCACGGCGCGCTGGCCCGCCTGGTCGGCCGCACCCGCGCCCGGCTGCTGTGCGAGCTGGAACGCCCCAGCACGGTCACCGAACTGGCCACCCGGCTCGGCGTCACGGTCGGCGCGGTGTCCCAGCACCTGGGCGTGCTGCGGGCGGCCGGCCTCGCGGTCAGCCACCGCGAAGGCCGGGAGCTGGTGTCGTTGCGCACCGGGCTCGGGTTGGCCCTGGTCCGGGGCGAAGTACCCTGATACCTCGTGGGGGTCGTGTTGTCCGAAGCCGAGTGGACCGCTCGGCGTGACGCGCACGCGGACCGGGTCCGCCGGTGGACCGGCCCGCACCACGAGCGCAAGGCCGCCGGCCGCAAGCACCCCGTGCTGGACTTCCTCTTCTCCTACTACTCGCACCGCCCGTCACGCCTGGAGCGCTGGCACCCCGGCCCCGGCGTCGTGCTCGAGGGCGACGCGGCGCTGGCCTACCTCAAGTGGCCCGTCTACCGGCGCACCGCCGAGGGCGTGGCGCTCGACGTCGAGGCGTTCGCGCGCGAGCGGGCCAACACGATCGCGTTCGCCGGGCGGCTGCTCGCCGCGACCGCGGGCCGCGCGCCCCGGCTGGGCTGCTTCGGGTTGCACGAGTGGGCGATGGTCTACCGGCAGCGGCCGGACCAGGTGCGGCACAACGCGTGGCCGTTGCGGCTGGGCAGCGACGGCACCGACCGGGTGGTGGAGTCGCAGCGGGTGCAGTGCGGGCACTTCGACGCGTTCCGCTTCTTCACCCCGCAGGCACGGCCGCGCAACGCGCTCCAGCCGACCCGCGAAACCCAGGTCGAGCTCGAACAGCCGGGCTGTCTGCACGCGAACATGGACCTGTTCAAGTGGGCTTACAAGCTGGACCCGGCGACGCCGTCCGAGCTGGTCGCCGACTGCTTCGAACTGGCCGTGCGGGTCCGTGAGCTGGACATGCGGGCCAGCCCGTACGACCTGGCCGACCTCGGCTACGAGCCGGTGCGGATCGAGACCGCCGAGGGCCGCGCCGAGTACGTGCGGCAGCAGAGCGCGTTCGCCCAGGCCGCCGCCCCGCTGAGAGCCCGGCTCATCGACCTGACCCGCACCCTGTCCTCGGCACCCACCTCCTCCACCACCACCACCGCCTCCTCCACCACCGTCGAACCCACCTCCGCACCCGTCGCCGCTCGATGACCTGGAGTAACTTCACCCGATCCGCAGACGTCACCTGTTAGCGTGACGCCGGTCGGGATTCGCCAGCCGTATCCGGTCGGACGCTGAGAGGGAAGACGATGTCTCGACACCGCGCGCTGCGGACGAAGGTGCGGCGCGGCATCGCGACGTGGCCCGTGGCCATCGTCGGCCTGGTCGTCCTCCTCGTGCTCGGGTGGCTCGGCTGGAGCTGGGTCGGCGGCCTGGTGGAACGCCGTGCCGCGGCCCAGGCCGGCGACTGCAACGAAGGTGACGCGCTGCTGCGGATCGCGTCGACGCCCAGCGTCGCCGAGGCCGTCAAGCAGGTCGCCGAGGCGTGGAGCGAGCAGCGTCCCGTCGTCTACGACCACTGCATCCAGATCGAGGTCCAGTCGATCGACTCCGAAGTCGTGCTGGAAGGTCTCACGCAGGGCTGGGACACCGCCGAGATCGGCGAGCGCCCGCACGCCTGGGTCACCGACTCGATGCTGTGGGCCAACCGGCTCGGCGCGCAGAACGCCGCCCTGCTCGGCGGCGTCCCCGAGTCGGTCGCCACCAGCCCGGTGCTGCTCGCCCTGCACCAGGACCCGGCGCAGGCGGTGCAGTCGGGGTCCGGGTTCCGCTGGACCGACCTGCCGGACCTGGCCGGCGCGCCGGACGGCTGGGCGCGCTTCGGCCACCCCGAGTGGGGCCGGTTCACCGTCGCCATGCCCGACCCGGCGACGAACGCGGCGTCCGCGATGGCCATGCAGTCGGCGCTGGCCGGCGCGAGCCCCGAGGGCAAGGGGCCCGTCACCGTCGAGATGCTGGCGCTGGAGCCGGTGCGGAACACGATGAGCAGGCTGTCGTCGTCCAAGCCCGAGCAGACGCCCGCGACCACGTGGGAGGCGATGAAGCTGCTCGCCGACGACACCGCGGTCAACGCGGCCGGGTTCAGCGCGGTGCCGGTGTTCGAGGTGGACCTGTACCGGCACAACACCGGCAAGGACAGCGGCACGCCGCCGTCGCAGCCCCTGTACGGGATCGCGGCGGGCGGGCCGACGCCGATCGCGGACTTCCCGTTCGTGCCGCTGGCGGGCGACTGGGTCGGTGAGGCGCAGGTGCGCGCGGCGCAGGCGTTCCGGGACTTCCTGCGCGAGCCGGACCAGCAGAAGATCCTGGCGGGCGCGGGCCTGCGGGTCGAGGCCACGACCGAGCGGCCCAAGCCGTCGCCCGGCATCCGGTGGGCCGCTGTCACGGACACGCTCACGCCGGCCGACGCGAACACCACCCAGCAGATCTCGGCCGCGTGGGCGACCGCGGGCAACGGCCAGGTCGTGACCGTGCTGGTGGACACGTCGAAGTCGATGGAGGAACCGGGCGGCGAGGGCCGCAGCCGGATCGACTGGGTGAAGCAGGCGCTGTCGGGGCAGGTCAACCGGTCGGTGTCGGGGTCGTTGGGGCTGTGGGAGTTCTCCCGGGAGCTCGACGGCGACAAGCCGTACCGGCAACTCGTCCCCACCGGCCCGGTCGCCGCGCAACGGCAGGCGCTGCTGGACGGCGTGGCCGCGCTCCAGCCGCGCAGCGCGACCCAGCTCTACACCAGCGTGCTCGCGCTGTACGAGCGGATGCTGACCGGTTACCAGGACGGCAAGCGCAACCGGATCGTGGTGCTGACCGACGGCGTGAACGACGGCGGCCTGTCGTTCGCGGAGCTGACGTCACGGCTCGCTTCGCTCAAGCAGCCGGGCAGGGACATCGCCATCAGCGTCATCGCGATCGGACCGGACCCGGAACGCGCGCCGCTGTCGGAACTGGCCCGGTCCACCGGCGGCACCCTGTCCGTGGTCGAGGACGGCCGCGGCGTGGACGCCGCCCTGGGTCAGCTCTTGTCGGCCGACTGAGGGACGGCTCGGCCCGAACCCGCCCAAGCCGAACGGAGCCGAGCCGAACCGAGCCCGCCCGAGCCGAACTGAGCCGAGCCGAACCACCCAGCCCGAACCGAACCAGCCCGAGCCGAGTCGAGCCGGGTCACCCGCGCCCGTACACGGCGGCCGTCGCCGTGATCCGGTCGACCACCCGTTCCCGCAGCTCCGGCGGCTCCAGCACCTCCACCTCCGGCCCGAGGCGCAGCAGGTCGACCAGAGCGTGCTCCAGCGACTCGACCGGCACCCGCACCGTCGTCCACTCGCCCTCCGGCTCGACGTCCCGCAACTCGCGCGCCGCGACCAGGCCCAACAGCACGCGGGCGCTGCGCAGCCCGTTCGGCGTCATCCGGACCGTCACGCGCATCGGGTACAGGCGCTGCTCGAACCGCTCCGACCAGCCCGCCCAGTACTCCACCAGGTCGAACCCCTCCGGCCGGTCGAACGACTCGTCCAGCGCGGTCAGCTCCAGCACCCGTGACACCCGGTACGTGCGCAGGTCGTCCGTGCGGGCCACGAGGTACCAGGTGCCCGCCTTGAGCACGAGCCCCAGCGGCTCCACGGTCCGCTCCACCTCGACCTGCGCCCACCGCACGTACCGGATCCGCAGCCGCCGCTGCTGCCACACCGCCTCCGCGATCTCGGCCACGTGCGGCGTGCCCTCGTTGCCGCGGAACCAGCCGGGCGCGTCGAGGTGGAACCTCTCCCGGATCCGCGCCGCCCGCGACCGCAGCTCCGGCGGCAGGGCGGCGAGCACCTTGAGCTGCGCCGCCGCCACCACCGCACCCAGCCCCAGCTCCGCCGCCGGGCCCGGCAGTCCCGCGAGGAACAGCGAGTCGGCCTCCTCCGTGGTCAGCCCGGTGAGCCGGGTGCGGTACCCGTCGACGAGCTGGTAGCCGCCCGCCGGCCCGCGGTCGGCGTACACGGGGACGCCGGACGCGCCCAGCGCCTCCACGTCCCGGTAGACCGTGCGGACCGAGACCTCCAACTCGTCCGCCAACTGCTGCGCCGTCATCCGGCCGCGCGACTGGAGCAGGAGGAGCAACGACAACAACCGACTCGCACGCATGCGGCCCATCTTTCCTGACACGACCTGTCAGGTAAGCCCGGCAGGCTCCTCCCCATGAGCACCGCACACGCGAACGCAGAGATGAAGAGCTGGGACGAGCACACCTGGGACGGCAAGCGCTACGACGAGGTGACCGGCCCGAAGCAGACCGTGGGCGGCATGACCACCGCCTACACCGGAGACCTGGACGCCACGGGCGACCTGCGGTTCGTCATGTCCTACTCGGACGACGACTCCTGCGTCACCACGGGCTACGAGGTCGTCACGGGCACTCTGAACGGCCGCGAGGGCAGCTTCGTCCTGCACCACACGGGCGACTTCCACGACGGCGTCGCGTCCTCCACCTTCACCGTCACCTCGGCCACCGGCGACCTCGCGGGCCTGACCGGCACGGGCCGCATCACCTGGCCGCAGGGCGAACCTGGCCGGTTCGAACTGGACCACGACCTGCGCTGACCGTCGAGCAACTCCCAGGCTGCCCGACCCGCACGACGGCGGGCCGCCCGGTCAAAGGGCGGCCCGCCGTGCACGTGAAATCAGCCGCCGTAGGCCGAGACCGGCGGGCAGGAGCAGACCAGGTTGCGGTCGCCCTTGGCGCCGTCGATGCGGCGCACCGGGGGCCAGATCTTCGGCGCGGCCGTGCCCGCCGGGAACACCGCCACCTCGCGGCTGTACGGGTGGTTCCACTCGGTCGCGATGGAGGCGGCCGTGTGCGGGGCGTTGCGCAGCGGGTTGTCGTCCACCGGCCACTCGCCCGAGCCGACGCGGTCGATCTCGTGCTTGATCGCGATCATCGCGTCGATGAACCGGTCGATCTCGGCGAGGTCCTCGCTCTCGGTCGGCTCCACCATGAGCGTGCCCGCCACCGGGAACGACATGGTCGGCGCGTGCAGGCCGTAGTCGGCCAGCCGCTTCGCCACGTCGTCCACGGTCACGCCGGTCGCCTTCGTGATCGGCCGCAGGTCGAGGATGCACTCGTGGGCCACGAACCCGCCCTCGCCGGTGTAGAGCACGGGGAAGTGCTCGTCCAGCCGCCGCGCCACGTAGTTCGCCGCCGCCACCGCGGTCAGCGTCGCCCGCCGCAACCCGTCCGCGCCCATCATCCGCACGTACGCCCACGAGATCGGCAGGATCGACGCCGAACCCCACGGCGCGGCGCTGATCGGGCCGACCCCGGTCGCCGGGCCCGCCGCCGGCTGCAACGGGTGGTTCGGCAGGAACGGCGCGAGGTGCGACCGCACGCCGATCGGACCGACGCCCGGACCGCCGCCGCCGTGCGGGATGCAGAACGTCTTGTGCAGGTTCAGGTGCGACACGTCCGAACCGAACTTGCCGTACTGGGCCAGCCCGATGAGCGCGTTGAGGTTCGCGCCGTCCACGTACACCTGGCCACCGGCGTCGTGCACCAGCCCGCACACCTCGCGCACGGTGTCCTCGTACACGCCGTGCGTCGACGGGTACGTGATCATGATGGCGGCCAGGTCGTCCCGGTGCGCGTCGATCGTCGAGCGCAGGTGGTCGATGTCCACGTTGCCGTGGTCGTCGCACTTGACCACCACGACCCGCATCCCGGCCATCACGGCGGACGCGGCGTTGGTGCCGTGCGCGCTGGACGGGATCAGGCACACGTCGCGGTGGTCGTCGCCGTTGGCCCGGTGGTAGGCGCGGATCGCCAGCAGGCCCGCGAACTCGCCCTGGCTGCCCGCGTTCGGCTGCAACGACACCGCGTCGTACCCGGTCACCTCGGCCAGCCACCGCTCCAGGTCGGTGACGATGCTCAGCAGCCCCTCGGCGTCCGACGCGGGCGCGAACGGGTGCAGGTCGGCGAACTCCGGCCACGTGATGGGTTCCATCTCGGCCGTGGCGTTGAGCTTCATCGTGCACGAGCCCAGCGGGATCATGCTGCGGTCCAGCGCGACGTCCTTGTCCGACAACGACCGCAGGTAGCGCAGCAGCGCGGTCTCGGAGCGGTGCGCGTGGAACACCGGGTGGGTCAGGTAGTCGCTGGTGCGGCGCAGGTCGGCGGGGATGCCGTCGGCGGTGTCGGCGTCCAGGCCGTCCACGTCGGCGACGGTCACGCCGAACGCCTTCCAGACCAGCTCCAGGTGCTCGCGCGTGGTGGTCTCGTCGCACGCGATGGACACCACGTCGTCGTCGACCTGCCACAGGTTCACGCCCAGGTCGCGCGCGGCGGAGACGACGGCGGCGGCACGTCCCTCGACGCGGGCCCGCACGGTGTCGAAGAACTCGCCGTGCACGATCTCGACGCCGCCCTCCAGCAGGCCGGCGGCCAGCACGGTCGCCATCCGGTGGGCGCGGGTCGCGATCGCCTTGAGGCCCTCCGGCCCGTGGTACACCGCGTACATCGAGGCGATCACCGCCAGCAGGACCTGCGCGGTGCAGATGTTGCTGGTCGCCTTCTCCCGGCGGATGTGCTGCTCACGCGTCTGGAGCGCGAGGCGGTAGGCGAGCGAGCCGTCCGCGTCCACGGACACGCCGACCAGCCGGCCGGGCAGCTGCCGCTCCAGGCCCTGGCGCACGGCCATGTACCCGGCGTGCGGCCCGCCGAACCCGATCGGCACGCCGAACCGCTGCGTGGTGCCGATGACGACGTCCGCGCCGATCTCGCCGGGCGGGCGCAGCAGCGTCAACGCCAGCAGGTCGGCGGCGACCACGGCCTGCGCACCCGCCTTGTGGATCTCCTCGATCACCGACGCGTGGTCGCGCACCACGCCGGACGCGCCGGGGTAGGACAGCAGCACGCCGAAGAAGTCGCCGCCCAGGCCGAGCCCCTCGATGCCCTGGGAGAGGTCGGCGGTGACGATCTCGATGCCCAGCGGCTCGGCGCGGGTCTCGATGACGGCCAACGTCTGCGGCAGCGTGTCGGCGTCCACCACGAACTTGTCCGACTTCGACCGGCCCGCGCGGCGGACCAGCGTCATCGCCTCGGCGGCGGCCGTGGACTCGTCCAGCATCGAGGCGTTGGCCAGCGGCAGACCGGTCAGGTCGGCGACCATCGTCTGGAAGTTCAGCAGGGCCTCGAGCCGGCCCTGGGAGATCTCCGGCTGGTAGGGCGTGTACGCGGTGTACCAGGCGGGGCTCTCCAGCACGTTGCGGCGGATCACCGGAGGGGTGGTCGTGCCGTAGTAGCCCAGCCCGATCATCTGCGTCATCGGGCGGTTGCGCGCGGCCAGGGCGCGCAGCTCGGCCAGCGCCTCGGTCTCGGTGGCCGGAGCGGGCAGGTCCAGCACCAGGTCGCGCTCGCGGATCGACTCGGGGACGGCGTGCTGCGCCAGTTCCTCCAGGGAGCCGACACCGATCACGTCGAGGATGCGGGCCAGCTCCGCGGGCCGCGGGCCCACGTGCCGGTCGGCGAACGGGGTGCCGTGCTCGAGTGCGGCGAGGGGGATGCGGTCCTGCGTCATCGGTGCTGGCCTCCAGGGCTCCGGACAGACTTCTGCCGTTGCCCTCCCCCTCTGTCTTCTGCCCGACGTCGGGCGCCTGAGAGCTTCACCCGGTGACCGGGCTTGCACCGTCGGCGGGGTCGGCCGGTTGTGGCCGACCCGCTTTCCAGAGGCGTCTCACCCGCACGGTCCTTGCGCCTGAGAGGTTCCGGGGAGGATTTGCTCCTTCGGCGCCGAGACGGGCTCGGACTCTCCCGCACGGGATAAAGCGACTACGCGCGAAATCGTACCTGTCGGAGGGGTGAACGGTACCGCCGGCGCGACGTGGATCTCAGTGCGCGCGCCGGTCCTCGCGGCCGGGTCAGCCGATGGCCCTCGTGCGACGGCGACGGGACAGCTCGTCGTCGGCCGGCTCCACGATCTCCGCGCCGTCCGCCCGTTCGGCGGGGAAGTCGTGGATCGTGCCGCTGATCTCCCGCATCGCGCCGGAGACCGCGATCCCGAACACCCCCTGGCCGCCTTGGAGCAGGTCGACCACCTCTTCCGGCGAGGTGCACTCGTAGACCGTGGTGCCGTCGCTGAACAGCGTGATCCGGGCCAGGTCCTGCACGCCGCGGCGACGCAGGTGGTCGACCGCGACCCGGATGTTCTGCAACGAGACACCGGTGTCCAGCAGCCGCTTGACGACCTTGAGGACCAGGATGTCCTTGAACGAGTAGAGCCGTTGGCTGCCGGAGCCCTGGGCACTCCTTATCGTCGGGTTGACCAACCCCGTGCGCGCCCAGTAGTCCAGCTGGCGGTAGGTGATGCCCGCGATCTGGCACGCGGCGGGGCCGCGGTACCCGACCAGTTCGTCCGGCAGCGAGGAGTCCGGGAACAGCTCACCCTGTTCGCCGGATCCGGCCCGGATGGGCGCTTCCTCGACCACGCCTGCCTCCCCTCGGTCCGGTCACGACGACCGGCGACCAACGTGAAGCCGCCGCGGTGTCCGAATCACACCGTGGCAATTCACCTGAGTTCGACGGTAAGACCGCCTAGGGGGCAGGTCAACGCGACGCGCGGGGCGTGTCTGACCTCAACCTAAGGTAGAGGTCGAGAGAGCCGCCCGTCGTAAGCCATTCGGGTGACGTTTAGTGATCGTTTAGCGAGGCGGGGTTGACGTTGTGTAACCCGAGCGAGCGACGCCTGATGGTGGGGTGTGAGGCCGGGTCGCGACGCGCTGTGAGGCGCTTGTGGGGCGGTGGACGGTGTTGTCACCGTTGACGTAGAAGCTTCAAAAGCTGTCCTCGCCGGACGGGCAGATCAGCAGGATGACCCCGACTACGCCTGGATCGTCCGGTTGGGTGGGTGGTCCGGGTTTCGTGTCATCCCACCGACCTCCACAAGGGCTACCACACGTATCAAGGGGGGCGCGGCCCACAGTGAAGGCCGCGGGCAAAGCTGAACCCGCGCCCCCCTTGACACGTGCGGTAGGGCTGCGCCAGGTCGGCGGGATGACACGAAGCCCTACTTTTGCAGCAAAGACGCCCAGTGGAGGGGATCGGGGGTCGCCGGCGGGCCTGGGGTTCAGTCTCGTCCGGCGCGGTGAGGCCGCGATGCCCTTCCTTTTTCAGCAGGAGGGCTTCGTGTCATCCCGCCGACCTGGCTTTGCCCTACCGCACGTGTCAAGGGGGCGTAGTCCACTGCGGGCTGCGGCGTTGACCGATGTCGCCCCCTTGACGCGTGTGGTAGCCCGGAGGGAGGTCGGTGGGATGACACGAAACCCGACCCACGACGCAACCGCAGCATCCAGGGGGCAGTTGGGGTCATCCTGCTGATCTGCCCGTCCGGCGAGGACGCTTTTGATCTTTGCGCTCTTGAACCGCACGACACCGGTCAAGCGACCCGACAGGACGACCGCACCAACCGGCCCGAACGGCACGAGGAGCGACCCGCCCACCTGCCTGCGCGCGAACCGCGGTACTACGTGTCGGCGCCGCGGAAGTCTTCCGGGGAGACGGAGTCGAGGAACTCGCGGAACTTCTCGACCTCGTCCTCCTGCTCGTCCGGGATGATGAGGCCCGCCTCCGCCAGCACGGACTCCTCCGCGTGGATCGGCACGCCGATCCTCAGCGCCAGCGCCACCGAGTCGCTGGGCCGCGCCGAGACGCGGATGTCGCCGTCGAAGACGAGTTCCGCGAAGTACGTGCCCTCCTGCAGGTCGGTGATCCGCACCTGCTCCAGCTGCCGGCCGAGGGCTCCGATGACGTCCTTGAGCAGGTCGTGCGTCAACGGCCGGGCAGGACGGACACCTTGCTGCTCCAACGCGATCGCCGTGGCCTCGACCGATCCGATCCAGATCGGCAGGTACCGTTCGCCCTCGGTTTCGCGCAGCAGCAGGATCGGCTGGTTGGCGGGCAGTTCCACCCGCACGCCGACGACGCGCATTTCGCTCATCGGGTCTCGCCTCCCTCAGCGCGCTGAAATTCTGGCGTCCCCGCTACCTAACGAGGATCCCCCACGTACAGTTTCGACGCTACCCGCCAAGCGGGCTCTGTGCGCAACCGCCCGGCACCTTCGGATCACGATGCGGACACGCCGTCACCTCGGCGAAACCGGGCGACCTGCGACGTCACGCAGCCCCACCTTCACCAGCAGTGTGTGCAGCGTTACGGAGAGCGCCGCCAACTCGCGCACGACGTCCTCGCGGTCGCGCCGCCGGTGCGCGTTGGCCACGGCCTGCTCCACCAGCCCGACCTCGCGGTCGGCGGCCGCGCGGAACGGCCGCAGGTGGCGCGCCTGAAGCCCGTGCTCGGCCATCGCCCGCGCGGTCGAGGCGATCTGCACCGCCTCGTGGTCGTAGAACCCGCCCGCACCGGCCCTGATCAAACCGTGCTGCTCCAGGTCGGCCAGCAGGCCCGCGTCGATGCCCGCCCGCGCCAGCAGGTCCTCGCGGGTGACCCGGTGCCCGGCGGCCGGGGAGAGGTCGACCGCGCGCAACGCCTTCGCCGGGGCCTGGTCGGCCGCGTCCAACTGCTCCTTGATGACCTTCAACGGCAGGTACCTGTCCCGTTGCGCGGACAGCACGTACCGCAGGCGGTCCACGTCCGAGGGCGTGAACTGCCGGTACCCCGAGGCCGTGCGCGCCGGGCGGACCAACCCCTCCGACTCCAGGAATCGGATCTTGGAGATGGTGACGTCGGGGAAGTCGGGTCGCAGTTGCGCCAGCACCACCCCGATGCTCAACCCCCCGCGTGGCCGCCCGGCCGCCGTCACCGGAGCCCCATCGCTCAGGCCCCCTGGCCCCCGGCGCCCGGACCGGTCAGGAACACCAGGCGGAACTTGCCGATCTGGACCTCGTCGCCGTTGGCCAGCACCGCCTGGTCGACGGGCTCGCGGTTGACGTAGGTGCCGTTGAGGCTGCCCACGTCGATGACCACGAACTCGCCGCCCTCGCGGCGGAACTCGGCGTGGCGACGGGAGACCGTCACGTCGTCGAGGAAGATGTCGCTGTCGGGGTGCCGTCCCGCGCTCGTCGTGTCGCGGTCCAGCAGGAACCTCGACCCCGCGTTGGGGCCGCGCTTGACCACGAGCAGCGCCGACCCCGCGGGCAGCGCGTCGACACCCGCGACGGCAGGCTCCTGGGCGGGCGCCTCGGCGCCCTCGACCTCGGCGAGGAAGTCGGCCCGGAACACGGAGGTCCGCTCCGGGGACTGCTCGGGCGGAACGCCTGGCCCGTCGTTCGTGCTCACCTGAGCTCTCCTCCTGCTGCTGGAACCGTCAAGACCGCTAGAACCTATCGTGCCCGAACCCTTGTCTGAGGGGCGGCTCCCCCACCGACCGAAGAGCCGCCGGAAGATCGACGTCACTCCCCGGCCGCCAACTCCTGGTACGCGGCGGCGTCCAGCAGGTCGTCCACCGCGGTCGGGTCCTCCAGCCGCAGCTCCACCATCCACCCCTCGCCGTACGGGTCGGAGTTCACCAGGTCGGGCTGCTGGTCCAGCGAGTCGTTGCGGGCGACGACCTCGCCGGCGAGCGGCGCGTAGATGTCGGACACGCTCTTGGTCGACTCCACCTCGCCCAGCGTCTGACCGGCCGCGACCTGCTCGCCGAGTTCCGGGAGCTGGACGAACACGACGTCGCCGAGCTGCTCCTGGGCGTAGTCGGTGATGCCCACGCGCACGGTGTCCTCACCAGTGCGCAGCACCCACTCATGTTCCTCGGTGTACTTGAGCTCCTCGGGAATCACCGCGGTGTGCTCCTTCAATGACGGTGGATCAACGCTCCGCCGGATCTTCCCACGTCGGCGTTCAGGCCGGCGCGACACCCGGCCGTCGCCGCACCGCGAGGGTGAACTGGTAGACGTACAGCACCCCTGACCACAGGTACAAGGCCCCGCCCCAGACCATGAACGCGTAGGCCACCGGGCGGGCGACCTGCGCGGCCGTGGAGGTGCCCTGGGCCAGCAGGAGCATGGGGAAGGCGTAGAGCAGGTTGAACGTGGCCGCCTTGCCCAGGTAGTTGACCTCGAACGGGCCGTAACCCCGGCTGCGCAGCACCGGCAGGCACAAGCCGACCACGAGCTCCCGGCCGACCAGCACCGCCGCGACCCACCAGGGCACGATGCCGCGCACGACGAACGCGACCAGCGTGGCGAGGATGTAGAGCCGGTCGGCGGCCGGGTCGAGCAGCGCGCCGAGCTTGCTGGCCTGGTCGAGCCACCGGGCGATCTTGCCGTCGAGCC
The DNA here is from genome assembly GCF_021390395.1 of Saccharothrix sp. S26. GTDB lineage: Bacteria > Actinomycetota > Actinomycetes > Mycobacteriales > Pseudonocardiaceae > Actinosynnema. Next base: position 92,604 of record NZ_JAJUWT010000004.1, on the reverse strand, counting down.
AGTCCGAGAGGCCCGCCGCGACCAGCACGACCAGGGCCCAGCCGTCGGCGTGCGGGCCGAGCAGCAGGTAGAGGAACAGGGGCACGCCGAGCAGCCGCAACACGCTCAGCGCGTTCGGGATGGTCAGCAGCCGGTCGGCGGGATCGTGCGACACGTCCGCACTGTAGAGGGCCGCCCGGCGTGCCCCGGTGGTCGACTCGCGGCTCGGGGTCCGCGAGATCCGCTCAGTTGTTCGAACGGGTGCGGCTCCAGCCGCGGCGCTGAAGTTCGGCGCCGCTGAGCGCCTGCGGACGACCGCGGTCGTCGACGCCGACCCAGCGGGCCCGGAAACCTTCGAGCACGTAGGCGTGGCCTTGGCTCCAGACCACGCTGCAGGGGGCTGTGGGCAGCGCCGCCGCGCCTGTGGTGCGGGCACGCGCCGCCCGGGGCTTCGCCGGCTCGGACTCGGTTTCCGTTCTGGTGCTCATCTGAAATCCCTCCACCGGGTATGTCGCGCGCGGCCTTCGCGGCGTTATCCCCGTCACCCGATTCTGCGCGACTGTGGTCGAGACCACCTCCGCTTCCGCGCCCGGTCGCGACCGGCGGCCGGTTGCGTCGCCGAGTTGCGCCGGACGGACGGGAACGCTTCCCCTGCGGTGTAGCCGGCCCCGGCGGTACCAAACCGTTCACCGTTCGCCATCGGCCGCACACCGAACGCGGCCCTCTACACTGGTGCCATCAGGGCGCTACCCACTCGCTTGTGGTGTCTTCACGGGCTCCGTACGGTGGGTGGCGCAGCGGTTGAGCCAACAGCCGCGCCGGGAAGTCCGGCTAGCGGGGAACCGTTTCCGCCACGCTGCTGTCCAGTGCTGCGCGCGTACTTCGCGCGTCCGGGCTTCCCACCCAGCGGTCCCAGCTGAAGAGGAGTGCCTCGTGACGGTTCAGGATCCGGACGTCGTGGCGACGAGCGGAGCCGAGTCCGCCGCGGCCGAAAGCCCGCGCGCCGGGCAGCTCGGGCTCGACGTCCGCACGGCGACCGAGGGCGTCACCGTGGTGTCGGTGAGCGGTGAGGTCGACATGCTCACCGCGCCGCAACTGCGGGCGGGCGCGCTGCCCCACCTCGACGCCGGCAGCACGTTGGTGCTGGACCTGTCCGGGGTGAGCTTCCTCGGTTCTGCGGGTCTGGCGGTGCTGGTGGAGGCGTCGCAGCACGCCAAGCGCCGTGACGCGCAGTTCCGCGTCGTGGCGGTGGAGCGGGCGGTGACGCGCCCGCTGGCCGCCACCGGCCTCGGTGAGGTGTTCAGCGTGTTCGGGTCGGTCGAGCAGGCCCTGGAGGCCGACCGGTCCCGCTGAACCGGGTGACGGAGCCCTAGACGTGCGGCACCAGGTCGACGACTTGGTCCACGCCCGCCGCGACGAGCGCGCGGCGGGCGTGGCCGTGTTCGGGTGCGCGCACCACGACCCGGTTGCCCGCCGCCGCGGCCGCCTCGGCGACCGCGCGCAGGCTGCGGACCAGGCCGTCGTTGTGCTCGCCCAGGGCGATCAGGTCCACCACCACCGGCACGGTCCCGCCGCGCGCGGCGGTGAGGATGCGCCGCCGGACGGCGGGCGCGGCGTGCGCGGGCACGTCGCCGCGCACGTGCACCTCGACCCAGCCGTCCCGCGCGGTGACGTCGACCGGGTCGGCCGAGGTCGGCGCGGCGAGGTACGTGCCGCCGGAGGTGTGCCGCGCCGCGAGGACCAGGGTGACGGTGGTGCCGTTCGCGCCGCGGTCGACCAGCACCTCGTCCACGTTCTCCCGCATGAGCAGCAGCCCGCGACCGCGGGCGCTCAGGGTGGGCGGCGGCACGCGCCAGCCGCCGTGGTCGGTGACGACCACGCGCACGCTGCCGTCGGGCCGCGCCTGTGCTTCGATGTGCACCAATCCGTGCTGATCCGGCCCGTACGCGTGCTCCACGGCGTTGCTGGCCGCCTCGTTCACGGCGAGCAGCAGGTCGTAGCGGTCGTCCTCGGACAGCCCCTCGGCGGCCAGCCAGGCGTCGAGCCGGGCACGGACCGCCGCGAGCTGCCCGGCCTGGGCCGGGAACTCCACTCCCCAGTGGTGGTCCGCGAGTTGATCGGTCAAAAGGCCTCCCCCGTCGCACCAAGCAGTCTTCCCAGCCCATGCGCCCGCTACACGTGTGAGCGACGATCAATTCGGGTACCGATAGCGTCAGCAGCACAACTAGAAGAACGGACGACGAGGTGAGCGTGTCGCACACTGAGCCGCGAAGCGGTGAGTCGGATAACGCCCTGGCCGGGGTCGAGTTGCGGATGGCGGCCGACCCCACGCAGCTGTCGGTCGTCCGCGCCGTGGCGGCGGACATCGCCATGCGGCAGGACTTCGACCTGGACTCCATCGAGGATCTGAAGCTGGCGGTGGACGAGGCGTGCTCGACGCTCATCTCGCTGGCCGAGCGGGGCGCGGTGCTCAGCGCCCAGTTCGTGGTGGTGGACGGTTCGGTGCAGGTGTTCACCAAGGTCGGGTCGCAGCGGTCGGCGCCTCCCGACCGGGACAGCTTCGGCTGGCGCGTGCTGAGCGCGCTGGTCGACTCGGTCACGACGTGGGTCGCGCCGCAGGCGGACGCGTTCGAGGTGCACATCGACCTGGTCAAGCGGTCGTTGGGGACGGTGGATGCGTGACGGGGTCGGACGGGGGCACGACGCGGTCCGGCACCCAGGGTGACTACGACCACCTGGCGCCGCTGTTCGTCCGGCTCGCCGCGACCGCGAAGGACGACCCGGAGCGGGAGCGGCTGCGCGACGAGCTGGTGACCGAGCACCTGCCCGTGGCCAAGCACATCGCCAGGCGGTTCGGCCACCGCGGCGAGCCGCACGACGACCTGGTGCAGGTGGCCACGGTCGGCTTGATCAACGCGGTGGACCGGTTCGACCCGGAGCGCGGCAGCGACTTCCTGTCGTTCGCGGTGCCGACGATCATGGGCGAGGTCCGGAAGTACTTCCGGGACTCCAGCTGGTCGGTGCGGATGCCGCGGCGGCTCAAGGAGCTGCACCTGGCCATCAACGCGGGGTCGGCGCGGCTGTCGCAGCAACTGGGGCGCGCGCCGACGCCGAGCGAGCTGGCGCAGCACCTGGGCCTGAGCCGGGAGGAGATCCACGAGGGGCTGGCGGCGGGCAACGCCTACCACAGCGCGTCGCTGGACGACCTGCTCGTGGCCGACGACAGCTCCATCTCGCTGGGCAGCACGCTCGGCGAGGAGGACCCGGAGCTGGAGGCGATCGAGCAGCGGGAGGCGCTGCACCCGCTGCTGGAGAAGCTGCCCGAGCGGGAGCGCAAGATCGTGGTGATGCGGTTCTTCGGGAACATGACGCAGACCCAGATCGCGCAGAAGGTCGGCATCTCGCAGATGCACGTGTCGCGGCTGCTGGCCAAGACGCTGCGGCAACTGCGCGAGGGCCTGACCGAGTAGGACCACGAGGAGAGGCCGCCCGACGCACAGGTGTGTCGGGCGGCCTCTTCGCGTTCCGGGTGGCACCGGGCCCGCTGGTGGAGGGGGTGGAGGGGTCGCGGGACCGAGCGGCCGGGGCTGCTCTGGCTGGTCGGGCGGGTCTGGCTGGTCGGGCAGGTTCTGACAGGGTGGGCGAGTTCTGGCAGGTCGCCGGGTTCCGGCTGGTCGGACAGGTCCGAGCCGGCAGGCGGAGCCGGTCGGGCGAGCCGGTCAGGCGGTCGGTCGAGGCGGACGTGAGGCAGCCGGTCGAACCCGGTCGCGCCGATCGACGCGGGCGGGCGCGGCCGGCGGGACTGAGCCGATCGGGTGACGGCTGGGCGGGGGCAGTCGAACCGACCCGGGCCGTCGGGCCCGTCAGGCGGCGGAACGGCGACGGCTCGCGATGATGCGGCGGCGCTCGTCCTCGCCCATGCCGCCCCACACGCCGTAGGGCTCCTGGACCGCCAGCGCGTGCTCCCTGCACGGGTCCACCACCGGGCAGCGGGCGCAGAGCTGCTTGGCCTTGTCCTCACGGGCGGCCCGGGCGGAGCCGCGCTCGTTGTCCGGGTGGAAGAAGACCGCGCTGTCACGGCCTCGGCACAGCCCTTCCTTCTGCCAGTCCCAGACGTCGGTCACGGGCTTGGGCAAGCGCGCGGTGCTGGTCATCGGATGAACCCCCTTGCGGTGTCACAGGTGCTTGATCACGGCTTACCCGCTGGTCCCCCGGGGGCAAACGTGGTGCGCCTCATCGATGGGTCACTAGCGGGTGGATTTGCCGCCGCCGGCCGCCGCGCCGTCCAGCGCAGGCGCCACCGACTCCGCCCAGAACGCGAAGAACTGCTCCTGGTCGGGCCCGATCTGGTTGACGTACACCTCGTCGTAGCCCGCCTGCGCGAACTCGCGCACCCGGTCCACGTACGGCTGCGGGTCGGGCCCCACGGGCAGCGCCGAGGCCACCATCTCCTCGGTGACCAGCGTGGACGCCTGCTCGAAGTGCTTGGGCGTGGGCAGCACCTGGGCCAGTTCACCGGGCAACTGCTCGTTCGCCCACAGCCGGTGCGCGGTCTTCACGCCCGCCTCGGCCGAGGCCGCGTGGCAGACCTTGAACCCGGCCTGGGTCGGCTTGCCCGCGCCACCGGCGTCGCGGAACTTCTCCAGCAGCGACTCGTCCGGCATCGTGGAGCACAGGCCGTCGCCGATGCGCCCGGCGAGCTGCGCCGCCTTCGGCCCGAACGCCGACACGTACACCGGGACGGGTGACGACGGCACGGTGTAGAGGCGCGCGTTCTCGACCGTGTAGTGCCGGCCACGGTGGCTGACCTCGTCGCCGGTCCACAGCGCCCGCATCACCTCGACGGCTTCTTCGAGCATCTCCAGCCGTTCGGGTGCGGACGGCCACCGGTCGCCGAAGATGTGCTCGTTCAACGCCTCGCCGGAGCCCACCCCGAGGGTGAACCCGCCCTGGCACTGGACGGCGGCCGTCGCGGCGGCCTGGGCCACCACGGCCGGGTGAATCCTGACCGTCGGACAGGTGACGGCGGTCGTGATGGGCAGCGACGTGACCTCGGACAGCGCCCCGATGACGGACCACACGAACGGGCTGTTGCCCTGCTCGCCGTTCCACGGGTGGTAGTGGTCGGAGATCCACAGGCGCTCGAAGCCGGCCTGCTCCGCCCACCGCGCCTGCCGCACCAGCTCGCGCGGACCGTGCTCTTCGCAGGAGAGGAAGTAACCGATGCTCACCATGACCGACGGTTACCCCCGCAGGAACTCCTGAACCTTGGTCGCCACCCCGCGCCGGACCACGTCCCACGCGTCCGGGTCGCCCTTGAGCATCGCCTCGGCGGTGGCCTTGGCCTGTTCGAACGTCGTGTGCGGCGGGATCGGCGGCGTGTTCGGGTCGCACCGGACGTCCAGCACCACGGGCCGCGAGGCCGACAACGCGCGCTCCCACGCCCCGCCGAGCTCCTCCGGGTCGTCCACGTCGACGCCGTCCAGCCCGAGCGACCGGGCGAACTCCGCGTAACCGACGTCCGGCAGCACCTGGGACTGCTCGAACTTCGGGGCGCCGCCCATGGACCGCAGCTCCCACGTCACCTGGTTGAGGTCGTTGTTGTGCAGCACGCACACCACGCACCGCGGGTCCGACCACTCCTGCCAGTAGCGGGCGATCGTGATCAGCTCGGCCAGCCCGTTCATCTGCATCGCGCCGTCGCCGACCAGCGCCACCACCGGCCGTTCGGGGTGGGCGAACTTCGCCCCGATCGCGTAAGGCACCCCGGCACCCATCGTCGCCAACGTGCCCGACAACGACCCGCGCATGCTCCCGCGCAGCTTCACCAGCCGCGCGTACCAGTTCGCCGCCGACCCCGAGTCTGCGGTCACGATCGCGTCCTCGGGCAGCCGGGGCGACAGCTCCCACGTGATCCGCATCGGGTTGACCGGCTCGGCGTCCACGAAGGACTGGCGGCGCAGCGTCTCCCACCACTCCACGACGTCGCGCTCGACCTTCTCCCGCCAGGAGCGGTCCTCCTTGCGCCGCAGCAACGGCACCATCGCCCGCAACGTCGCCCGCGCGTCGCCCACCAGGTTCACCTCGGTCGGGTAGCGCATCCCGATGAACCGCCCGTCGACGTCCACCTGCACGGCCCGCGCCTTGCCGAACTCCGGCAGGAACTGCGAGTACGGGAAGCTCGACCCGACGATCAGCAACGTGTCGCAGTCCCGCATCAGCTCGTAGCTGGGCCGCGTGCCGAGCAACCCGATCGACCCGGTCACCCACGGCTCGTCGTCGGGCAGCACGTCCTTGCCCAGCAACGCCTTCGCCACGCCCGCGCCGAGCACGTCGGCCACCTGCCGCACCTCGTCGGCGGCACCCCGCGCGCCCTGCCCCACCAGGATCGCGACCCGCTCCCCCGCGTTGAGCACCTCCACCGCGCGCTCGACGTCCTCCTCGGACGGCACGGCGGTCGCCCACGACCGGCTGGGCGCGCTCGACGGCACGTGCTTGAACGCGTGCTCGGGCGGCGAGTACTCCAGCTCCTGCACGTCCGCCGGGATGATCAGCGCGGTGGGCGCGCGCTGCGCCTCGGCGGTGCGGATGGCCCGGTCCAGCGCGTTGGGCAGCTGCTCGGGCACCACCACGTCCACCAGGTACTCCGAGGCGACGTCCTTGAACAGCGCGTGCAGGTCGATCTCCTGCTGGTAGCTGCCGCCGAGCGCGGTCCGCGCGGTCTGGCCCACGATCGCGACCACGGGCACGTGGTCGAGCTTCGCGTCGTACAGGCCGTTGAGCAGGTGGATCGCGCCGGGGCCGGACGTCGCCAGGCACACCCCGACCCGGCCGCTGAACTTCGCGTACCCGACGGCCTCCAGCGCGGACATCTCCTCGTGCCGCGACTGGATGAACCGGGGCCGGTCGTCGCTGCGCCCGAAGGCCGCGACCAGCCCGTTGATGCCGTCGCCCGGATAGGCGAACACGTGCTCGACGCCCCAGTCGCGCAGTCGGCGCAGCACGAAGTCGGCGACGGTGTCGGTCATGGCGTCCTCCCTCGACGGGACTGGACTACCCGACCACCGCGGCTCCTAACGACGCGTGCCGCGTCCGGGCGACGTCCGCTACAGCGGCAGCAGCAGCCGCCCGCCCAGCAGCAACGTCCCGACCGTCACGCCGGCGAACAGCAGCACCCACACCAGGCCGGGCACCCGCGTGATGCGGGCCAGCTGGTCGGCGTCCGACTGCCGCGCCAGCCCGCGCATCCGCCGCCGCTGCAACTCGCCGACCGGCCGGACACCGCCCAGCAGCAGGAACCACGCCACGAACAGCGCGAACGCCGCCTGCCACGGCGCCGTGGCGTACCAGGACACGGCGAACATGACCGCGCCGGTCACCACCACGGAGACCACGCCGAACACGTTGCGGATCATGACCAGCATCCCGACCAGCAGCACCACCGTCGCCCACAGCAGCGGCCGGACCTGGTCGGCCGTCACCAGCGCCGCCGCGCCCAGCCCGAGCAACGACGGCGTCACGTACCCGGCGAAGTACATGAGCACGACGGCCAGGCCGGTGGGCCGTCCGCGCGACACCGTGACGCCGGAGGTGTCGGAGTTGAGCTTGATGCCCTCCAGCCGGCGGCCGGTGAGCAGCGCGACGAGGGCGTGCCCGGCCTCGTGCGCGATCGTGATCACGTGCCTGCTGTACCGCCACACCCCGGGACTGGCCACCAGGACCAGGGCCAGCACGGCGGGTGCCCACTTCGTCAGCGTCAGTGTCGACATCGCCCGCCAGCATGCCACGCGGGCCACCGGGCTTGACCTGGAGCGCGCTCCAGCACCCAGGCTGACCGCCATGAGACGACAGCGCATCGGTTCACTGGAGGTCAGCGCCCTGGCACTGGGCACGCTGCCGTTCGGGAAGTGGGTGGACGACCGGACCTCGTTCGCGATCATGGACCGCTTCGCCGAGGCGGGCGGCACCTTCCTGGACACCTCGAACAACTACGTGTTCTGGGACGGCGGCACGGGTGACGAGAGCGAGCTGGCGGTCGGCCGCTGGCTGGCCGCGCGGGGCAACCGCGACGCGATGGTGTTGGCCACCAAGGTGGGCGCCCGGCCGTTGACGCCGGGCACGGGCCTGGATAACGCCGAAGGGCTGTCCGGTGACACGATCCGCCGTGCCGCCGCGGCGAGCCTGGAGCGGCTGGGCGTGGACCACGTCGACCTCTACTACAGCCACATCGAGGACCGCAGCGTCACGCTGGAGGACACGCTCGGCGGGTTCGCGTCCCTCGTGCGGGAGGGCAAGGTCCGCGAGATCGCGGCCAGCAACCACGCCACCTGGCGGTTCGAGCGGGCACGGGCGGTGTCGCGGGCCAACGGGTGGCCCGCCTACGCCGCCGTGCAGCAGCGCTACAGCTACCTGCGACCGCGGCCGAACGTGACGCTGCCCGAAGGCGGTCACGTGCACATGACCGACGAACTGCTCGACTACGCGGCGGCCGAGGGCGACGTGGCGCTGGTGGCGTACTCGGCGCTGCTCGCGGGCCGGTACCGGGACAAGCCGCTGGGTCAGGAGTACGACCACCCCGGCACGACGCGGCGGCTCGAGGTGCTGCACCAGGTCGCGGCGGAGCTCGGCGCGACGGTCAACCAGGTCGTCCTCGCGTGGCTGCTGCGCCAGGACATCATCCCGCTGGTGGGGGCCACGTCCGTCGCGCAGCTCGAGGAAACGTTGGGGGCGTTGGAGATCAAGCTGGACGACGACCAGGTGGACCGCCTCGACTCGGCGGCCTGACCACGACGCACAGCGGCGCACGGTCCCCACAGGGGCCGTGCGCCGCCGACGTGCGTCAGTGCCGCGCGGTGCGCGTCACCGGCTGAACCGCGACCTGTGCTGCTCCGCGATGGCCGGGTCGATCGGCTGGACCGGCCGCGGGTTCACGGTCGGGTCCATCGATTCGATCCGCTCGTCGGGGTGCGCGCCGTGCCGCGAGTCGTCGACCCGCTGGGTCGGCATCTCCTGCGTCACCGGGTCGGCCTTGGGGTCGCGGATGCTGGCTTCGCGGCGGTGACGGAGCTGCTCGCGCCCGCCGACGACGGTGTCGTCGGTACCGACCGGGGCGATCGGCTCACCGGTGCTGGTGTCCACCGGGGGTTCCGTCACGATCTTGCGCCGCGCGGGCAGCACCGCGATCAGCAGGCCCACGGCGGCGAGGCCGAGGTGCAGCCAGTTGTCGTTCACGTTGAGCGCCAGGGGGTTGCCCAGGCCCGCGACCGGGTTGGTGGCGAACACACCGGCCAGGGCCAGCCCCCACAGCGCCACGGCGCCGTAGGCGAGGAACAGGATCCAGCCGTACAGCCGGGCCAGGCCGGACGTGCTCGCCATGAGCAGGCCGAGCACGCCGAACGCCAGGTGGACGACGTTGTGCAGCGGGTTCAGGGTGAACCCGAGCAGCATCGCGTGGTTGTCGCCCGCGAAGTCGCCGAACCCGGTGCGCACGAAGCCCAGCACACCCAACGCGAGGAAGACCAGGCCGACCAGGCCTGCCAGCACCTGGGCGGGTTGCAGGCCCGCGACCTTGACGCGACCGACGGTCGAGTGGTGGGTCATCTCGCCCTCCAACTGAGGACCACGAGCCCGTCTGACCGGGCTCCGGACGCCCACCGACTACCCGGCCGGTCCGAACCGCAAACAGACCCGTGCCGCGGTCCGCGCCGAATGGGGGCGGGGGACGGGCGCACGAACCCGTCCCCCCTTTCCCGACAGGAGTCGCACTCCCCGTCGTGCCGGGGTCCATCCGTCCCGACCCACCCCATGAAGGTCGGGCCGCCGTACCGCGCCGAATGCGCGTCGCATCATCGCAGCCAATAGGTCGATACGATTTCCCAATAATTGTGCACCGTATCGCTCCATTCGGCGTACGGGCAGGTCAGAAGCGCTGGCCCCGATCACCGGACGTACGCGTCGCGGAGCCGTTCCACTCGGTCTCCCGGCAGTTCACGAAGGTCCCCTTTGTGATTGTCGCACACCACTGCGGTGTGACCGATACTATCTCCGAACGGACCGCTCGCCGTCAAAGCAATTACGGCGTTCGCGAATTGGTCGAACCGGTCCGGCAGAGCGTCGGACAGCGCCGGAAGAGAGACCTCCGGGATCGGGGCGCCGGCCGACGCCGGCCCGACCGGTCGGTCCGACGAGGTCGGCGGACCCGGCCGTCGCGGAGGTCACTCGGCGTTGACCTCGACTTAACTCGAACTCCTAGCGTGGCGGCAGTCGCTCGCAGAGGGGAACACGAGATGCACGCCATCGTTCAGCACGAGTTCGGTCCGGCGGAGAACCTGCGGTTCGAGCGGGTGCCCGAGCCGGAGCCCGGCGCGGGCCAGGTCAGGATCGCGGTGTCCGCGGCCGGGGTGCACCTGCTCGACACGTCGATCCGGCGCGGTGAGCACGGTGGGCCGTTCCCGCTGCCCGAGCTGCCCATGACGCCCGGTCGGGAGGTCGCCGGCGTCGTCACGAAGCTGGGCGACGGCGTGGAGCCGCACTGGCTGGGCAAGCGGGTCGTCGCCCACCTCGGCCAGGCCAGTGGCGGGTACGCCGAGCAGGCCGTGGCGAACGCCGCCTCGCTGCACGAGCTGCCCGACCACGTGTCCGACGACGCCGCCGTGGCCATGATCGGCACCGGGCGCACCGCCGTGGGCGTGCTGCGCATCGCCGAGATCACCGCGGACGACGTGGTGCTCGTGACGTCGGCGGCCGGCGGGCTGGGCGCGTTGTTCGTGCAGGAGGCCAAGGCGGTCGGGGCCAGGGTCGTCGGCGTGGCGAGCACCGCCAAGCTGGACCTGGTCCGCCAGTTGGGCGCGGACGTGGTGGCCGACTACACCCGGCCCGACTGGCACGAGGGCATCGGCGAGGTGAGCGTGGTGCTCGACGGCGTCGGCGGCGAGGCCGGCCGCCAGGCGCTGGAGCTGCTCGGCATCGGCGGCCGGGTCCTGCTGTTCGGGTGGACGGCGGGCGAACCGACCCGCATCGAGACCGCCGACCTCTACCGCCTCGGCATCACCGCGTCGGTCGTCGTCGGACCCCGGATGATGAAGGGCACGAACCTGCGCGGGCTGGAGGAGCTGTCCCTGCGCGCGCTGGCCGAGGGTCGCCTCACCCCGCTGACCACCACGTTCCCGCTCAGCGAGGCCGCCAAGGCGCACACCGCGCTGGAGGGCCGCGCCACCGTGGGCAAGGTCGTGCTCAAGCCCTGACCCGCGCGCCCCCGTGCGCGACGACCGCGCACGGGGGCCGCACCGCCTACACCGGCACGATGACGATCCGCTCGTCGTCGAAGTCGCGCACCTCGACCGCCACGACGTCCTCGGGCGCGACGAGCGCCGAGCCGTCGAGGTTCGTGCCGTCCTCCTCCCCCGCCGCCGAGACGAGCCAACTGCCCGCCTCCTGCCTGCTGCCGTCCTTGGCGACGACGAACAGCCGGCACTTCTCGCCCTGCGCGACGCCCGCCACGGACGCGTTCACCCGCACCCACCCGGCGGCGGGCCGGACCTGCACGGTCATCCGCGCGCCGGTGACCGGGTCGGTGGCCGACCCGAGCTTGGTCCCGGCGGGCGGCACGGGCGGGTTCGTCGTCTGCTGGACCGCCGCCACGTCCGGCGCGGTGCCCCGGCCGACCGCGAAACCACCGCCGAGCACGATCGCGGCCGCCGCCGCGGCGACCAGGCCCAGACCGACCCGGCGGCGGCGCGACCGCACGTCGCGCTCCGACCGCACCTGCCGCAACGTCCGCCGCAACAACAGGTCGCCGCCCTCGGGCGGGCCGTCGAGCAGCGCCTCCGGCGGCACGCCGCCCATCGCCTCCTCCACCGCCCGCAGCTCGGCCGACTCCGCGCGGCACCGCGGGCAGGACGCCAGGTGGTCCTCCACGGCACGCGCCTCCCGCTCGTCGAGCACGCCCAGCACGTATGCGCCGAGCAGCTGTTGATCGTGGTCCGTGGTCATCCGGCCACCCCCTTCAGCGCGACCTGGTGCCCGGCGAACGTCTCTCGCAACGCCCGCAGCGCGTAGTGGGACCTCGATTTCACCGTGCCCGGCGGCACCCCTAACGCCGCGGCCGCCTCGCTGACGCTCCGGCCGCGGAAGTAGATCTCCAGCAGCACGTCGCGGTGGTCGGCCGACAGCCGGTCCAGGGCTTCGAGCACGACCACCGAGTCCACCACGGAGTCGGCGTGGTCGCGCTGCACCGGCGGGGTCGTCGGCGCCTCGGCGACCTCCTGCGGCCGGGCCGCCTTGGCCCTGACCCGGTCCGTGACGATGTTGCGCGCCACCGTGAGCAGCCAGCCGCGGACCGAGCCCTTGCCGTTGACCAGGGCGTCCGGGTGCCGCCACGCGCGCACGAGGGTTTCCTGGACGACGTCCTCGGCCGCCGCCCGATCACCGGTCAACCGCGTCGCGTACGCGAGCAGCGCCCGACCGTGCTCCTCGTAGAGGGATCGGATCAGTGCCTCGTCGGCCGCGGCCTCCCGTTTCCGGGACCACAGAGCCGCCATCCACCCACTCCTCTCGTGAACCACCGCCCCGGACACGGACGCCGGGCGGTTCTGGTTCACCCCGGGCGGGCAGAACTTCCTAGGCGCAGGTCCGGCCGGTGTTCAGGCAGGTCGTGACGCGGTCCATCAGCTCGACCGGCATCACGTTGACGACCATCGCGTGGTCGGTGCGCGGGTCGTGCAGCTGCTCGGGGAAGCTGTCGATCGCGTACGGCCGGCCCGCGGGCACGTCGTAGGCGGCCCGCACGCGCAGCTTCGGCACCGGGAACGTGCCCGGCCGGCACGCCCCGTTGGAGCCGGGGAACTCGGCGTGCGCCCGGTGGCTCGGGCTGTCGGTGTTGCGGCCGTCCCAGCAACTGGGGAACTCGAACTCGCGCAGCACCGCGCTGCCCGGCTCGCACTCCGGGTAGCGGTCGGTGCGCCGGTCCTCGAACCCGGTGCAGCTCCACCGCGCCCGGCCGCGACCGGTGGTCCGCGCCGCCGGGTCGCCGGTGATCATCCGCAGGAACCGCGGCATCGGCACGACCCGGCTCACCGGGCTGCCGCTGAACGTGATCTCCACGCGCGCGGGCGCCAGCACCTCGCCGGTGTTGCCGTGCGCGCCGCCGCCGGGCTCGTGCGCGTCGTGCCCGGTCCGGTCGGTCAGCCGCAGCACCGGCCAGAAGTAGGCGGACCGGTCGCCCGCCGGGCAGGTGGTGCCGGCGGCGGCCAGCGACTCGTCGGTCGAACCGGCGTCCGTGCTCAGGTTGCCGACGTACTCGTGGGTGTGGTGCGCGCCGAACGGCCGGCCGGGCGCGATCACCACGTTGTCGGCGTTGAGGTGGCGGCCCTCGTTGCGCCCGCAGTCGAGGCGGAACGTGCCGGTCGAGGCGTCCCCGGTGGTGGTGACCGACTCGACCGCCACCGGCACGTCACCGATGGCCACCGTGCGGCTGTCCGCGCAGCCGGCGGCCAGCGCGAGCACCAGCAGCAGGGGCGACCACCTCACGGCGCCAGCTTATTCGCCGGCGGCGGGTCACCGTGCCGGATCCGAGCCGTCGGAGGCGACCAGGACGCGGCCGTCCTCGGTGACCACGCTGACGGCGGCCAGCTCGTCCGGGTCCACCACCACCGCACCGGCCAACGCCGTGCCGCCGAACCGCGAGGCGACCCAGCCGCCGGCCACGTGCCGCTCACCGCGCCCGTCGGTGACCACGAGCCGGCACCGCTCCCCGGCGTCGACCCCGTCGACCACCACGCGCAGCCGCACCCAGCCGTCGGCGGGCGTGACCGCGGTGGTCATCCGCACGCCGTCGGGCGTCGTGACGACCAGGACCCGCTCGCCGGGCACGCTGTGGCGGCCGAGGTGGACGCCACCGGCCAGCACCGCGGTGGCGAGCACGGCGCAGACCGCCGTGGCGGCACCGCCCCGGCGTCGGCGGTCGCGCGCCCGCTCGGCGCGGACCCGGCTCAGCGCGCGGTCCAGGATCGGGTCGGGCATCACTTCTCGTTCAGCTCGTGCTCGGACGTGCCCCGAGCGGTGACGGGTTGCGGCGGGTGGCGTGCATCGGCGGGTTCCTCCCCGGGCTGCGGACACCCGTGACACGGACCCGTGGGACGTTCGGTTCAACGGTCCCCGGACACGCCGCGAGGCGGCCCCGGGAGCCGGGACCGCCTCGCGTCGCGTGGTGGATCCGGTCAGTTCAACTGGACGCGCAGGATGCGGGAGTTCGAGTTGTTCGGGACGCTGTCCCGGTCGTCGCTCGTGGTCAGCCACAGGCTGCCGTCCGGCGCGCGCTCGACCGTGCGCAACCGGCCGTACGTGCCCTGGAAGTGGGTCGTCTCCGAGCCGACCGACGTGCCGCTGATCACCAGCCGGTAGAGCCTGCTGCCGCGCAGCGTGGCCACGTACAGGGCGTTGTTGACGATGGCGATGCCGCTGGGCGAGGCGTTGGCGGTGCTCCACGTCCGCTTCGGCGCGAGGTAGCCCGAGCAGTTGCCCGACGTGCCCTCGCACGCGGGCCAGCCGTAGTTGCCGCCGCGCTCGGACAGGTTCAGCTCGTCCATGACCGTGTTGCCCAGCTCGGCCTGCCACAGCCTGCCCTGGGCGTCGAACGCCAGGCCCTGCACGTTGCGGTGGCCGTAGGTCCACACGTACCGGGCGTTGCCGCCGTTGCCGTAGAACGGGTTGTCGGTCGGCGCGGAGCCGTCGGGGTTGAGCCGCAGCACCTTGCCGCCCAGGTTGGTCAGGTCCTGCGCCCAGTTCGCGTTCTGGCCGTCGCCGGTGCCCGCGTACAGCTTGCCGTCCGGGCCGAACCGCAGCCGGCCGCCGTTGTGGTAGCGGTTGCGCGGGATGCCGGTGAGCAGCACTTGCAGCGAGCTGGGCACCAGGGCGTTGCCCTGCACCTTGATCCGCACGATCCGGTTGTCGTTCGCCGCCGTGTGGTAGACGTACAGGTAGTTGTCGGACGCGAAGGTCGGCGACACCTCGATGCCCAGCAGGCCGCCCTCGCCGTTGGTCGTGACCACGTTCGGCACGGTGCCCAGGGTGGTCTTCACCCCGGACGGCGACAGCTTGACGATGTCGAACGCGTCGCGCCTCGAATAGACGCCGGAGCCGTCGGGCAGGAAGTCCAGGCCCCACGGCACGTCGTTGTCGGTGGCGAGCTGCGTCACCGCGCCGACCTGGTCACCGCCCGCAGTCGTGGTGGCGTTGACGCCCGTGCTCTGGTCGGAGACGTTGCCCACCGCGTCGAACGCCCGCACGGTGAACAGGTACGAGGTGCTCGGGCGCAGCCCGCCGATGGTGGCCGACGTGCCGGTGGCGTCACCGGCCTTCGCACCGCCCGCGAGCACCTCGTAGCGCGTCACGCCGATGTTGTCGGTCGACGCGGTCCACGTCAGCGACACGGAGTTCGCCGTGACGCCCGTGACGCGCACCCCCATCGGCGGGGTCGGCCGCTCGGTGTCGGCCTGCGCGGGCGGTGTGCGCACCTCGGTGTTGTTGCTGGCCTGGGAGATGTTGCCGGCGGCGTCCTTGGCGTTGACGTAGAAGGTGAACGTGCCGTTGGGGCTCAGGCCGGTGACCGTGGTGGAGGTGCCCGTGACGGCCTTGACGAACTGCCCGGACCGGTAGACCTCGTAGGACGTCACGCCGACGTCGTCGGTGGCCGGGTTCCAGGCCAGGTCGACCGAGGTGGGCGTGACGTTGGCCGAGCGCAGGTCGGCGGGCGGTGACGGCGGCGTGGTGTCCACCCGGCCGGTCTCGCCGAAGACCTGGAACTCCTGCAACGAGTAGCCGTGGTACGACGCGGTGCGGCAGCGCGTGGTGCCGTGCACCCGGACGTGGCGACCGGTCCCGCCGACCACGAGGTCCTCGACGCCGCCCGCGCCGGTGGACGTGGCGAAGACGGTGGTCCACGTGGTCGCGTCGGGCGAGGTCTCGATCCGGTAGGCGCGGGCGCACGACAGGTCCCACTGCAACCGGACGCGGGTGATCGTCGCGGTGGTGCCGAGGTCGACGGAGATCCACGAGGGGTCCACGCCTCCCTGGCTCGCCCAGCGCGTGGACGCGTTGCCGTCCACCGCCATCGACGGCGCGAAACCGGAAGCGCCCGAAGACGACGCGGTGGCCGGTTTTCCCTGGGACAGCAGGACGGGGGCCGCGCCGGCGGGCGCGGCGGACACCAGGGTCGACGCCACCACGGCCAGCGCGGTGGCGAGCGCGCCGAGCAGGGTCGGCGCGGCGCGCCTAGTACGGGGTGCCACAGGAGCCTCCACGGTCGTTGGCGACTCCCCCGCCGGATGCGAGGGAGGGGTGCGGCGGCGTGGCGGCGGAAGAGGACGGGCCGGACTCAGGGTCTGCGTCTGCGGGACTTGCGCAACCGGTGACCTCCGAACCCCGTCCTCGGCATCACCTCCGAACGGTAAGGGCTTTCCCGACGACCGTCCAGTGGGGTGCTCAGCCGGTGAAGGGCTCGACGACCGACCGGCCCCACACCACGAAGGCCAGCAGGACCAGGTAGACGAGGTCCACCACGACCAGCTTGACCTCACCTCGCCGGGCACGGACGACCACCGCGCCCGCCATGACGATCACCAGGCCGATGCCGGCCGCCGGCACCAGCACGGGCGCGATGTCGAGCACCGCGGGCAGCACCAGGCCCAGCGCACCCAGCACCTCCGCGGCCCCGATGGCCTTGATGCCCCCGGCGCTCCAGTCCTCCGTCCACGCGGCGCTCGGCCCGGCGGCGGCTATCTTCTGCTTGGGCAGGACCAGCTTGGCGGCGCCGCCGAAGAAGTAGGCGGCGGCGAGCGCGCCGGTCACGATCCACAGGGCGAGGTCCACGCGTTCCTCCTGGTTGCCGGTAGTCGGTCGGTCAGGAGACACCGCCGGCTCGACCCCTGTGACACCACCGCCGCGTGACGCCCATTACCCGGCGTCGACGAGACGGGAGCACCATGAACGGCACGGCAACGTTCGTCGCCCACCGGAACCTGCTGTTCACCGTCGCCTACCAGCTGCTCGGCTCGGCCGCCGACGCCGAGGACGTGGTGCAGGAGACGTGGCTGCGGTGGACGGGCGTCGACCTCGCCGAGGTGCGCGACGAGCGCGCGTACCTGGTCCGGATCACCACCCGCCAGGCGCTGAACCGGCTGCGCGCGTTGGGCCGGCGCAAGGAGTCCTACGTCGGCCCGTGGCTGCCCGAACCGCTGCTGACCTCGCCGGACGTCGCCGAGGACGTGGAGCTGGCCGACAGCCTCTCGACCGCCATGCTGCTGGTGCTGGAGACGCTCGCGCCGACCGAGCGGGCGGTGTTCGTGCTGCGCGAGGTGTTCGATCTGGGCTACGACGAGATCGCCGAGGCCGTGGACAAGACCCCGGCCGCCGTCCGCCAGATCGCCCACCGGGCCCGCGCGCACGTCGCCGAACGCCGACCGCGCGGCACCGTCTCCCCGGACGCCACCCGACACGCGCTCTCGGCGTTCCAGCGCGCCGTCGAGACCGGCGACCTGCGAGGGCTGCTGGACGTCCTCGCGCCGGACGTCGTGGTGCTCAGCGACGCGGGCGGCCTCAAGCAGGCCGCGCGCAAGCCCGTGGTCGGCGCCGAGAAGGTGGCCCGCTTCCTGGCCGCCCGGTGGGACGTCGTGACCACGCGCACGTCGACCGAACCGGTGCTGCTCAACGGCGCTCCCGCGCTGATCATGCGGGTGGACGGGGAGCTCGACGGCGTCGTCACGGCCCGGGTCGAGGACGGCGTCGTCACCGGCCTGTACTTCCTGCGCAACCCCGAGAAGCTCGGGCACGTGACGCGGGAGACCGCGGTGAGCCGCTGATCACGGCAGCAGCAGGCCCCAGTGCACGGCCCAGGGCACGAACAGCACACCGCCCGCCACCAGCAGGCCGGAGCGGACCGTGACGCCCGACCGCAGCTTCACGGCCGTGACGACGGTGGCGGCCACCACCGCCACCGCGAGGAGTTGCAGCGCCAGCCACGGCAGCGGACGGCCCAGGACCACCACGCCGAGGCTCTTCGCGCCGCTGGAGGCCAGGTAGCCGAGGTAGGCGACCAGGCCGAGCACGGTGAGCAGGCCGGTCGTCGCGAGCACCCGGGCCGCCGCGCCGCCGGATCGACGTCCACGCCGTACCAGCGCGCCCACCCCGTACCCGGCGAACGCCACCACCAGCACCCCGAGCACCGCGAGCTGCGCCACCGGCGACCCGGCGGGCACGGGTGCGCTCTGCCGCTCCTGCTGCGGCGGCGTGCCGACCTCGCCGGCGCGCGACCGGTCGCCCGTCACCCAGGACGCGACCTGCTCCAGGTAGGCCGGGGCGATCTCGTCGCCGCGCTGGAAGCCGTCCGGTGACCGGCGCATCGTGTGGTCCGCGCCGGGCACGGCGAGCAGCGTGTAGCGGTCGTTGCCGCCCCGGTCGAGCGACTCCTGGAACACGCGCATGCTCTCCGCCCCGGGATCACCCGGTCGAGATCGCCCCACAGGCCGAGCACCGGCTGGGTGACCCGCGCCAGCACCGGCGCCGGGTCGTAGCCGGACTCGGGGAACTGGCCCGCGCCGACGAGCAGGCCCAGCGTGGTGCGGGAGACGGTGTCCACCAGGGAACCCGACACCCCCGCCGCGGTGAGGCGGTTGACGAGGTTCCACGACTGCTGGCGTTCGGGTGCCACGCCCGGTGCGCCGACCGTGACGACGAACGCCACGTCGGTCGAGCGGGCCGCGGCGATCGGTGCGACCCAGCCGCCTTCGCTGACACCCCACAGGCCGGTGCGGGCGGGGTCGACGGCCGGATGCGCCTTCAGCGCCCGCAACGCGGCCAGCGCGTCGTCGGCGAGGAGGTCGAAGTCCACGTCCGACTTGGACCGCTTCGGCCTCTTGTCGTAGACGAGCGTGGCGATGCCCGCCCGTGCGAACGACTCCGCCTCCGGCCGGTAGCCGTCCCGCGACACCCGGCCGGAGCCGTGCACCATCACCACGGCGGGGTGCCGACCACCGGTCGCGGGCGCGATCACGGTGCCGTGCAGGGTGAGTTCTCCACTCGAGAAGGTGATGTCCTGCTCGACCAGCGCGGTCTCCGCCTGTGCCTGCGGGACCAGCGCGAGACCCAGCGCAAGTGCCGCGAGCAACCGGAAAAGGGCGTGCCGAAACCACCGGGTGTCGCGCAACAAGGGTGTGCCTTCTTTCAGGAAGGGTCGCCCGGGGTCACCCCGGGCACGGGGAAGGCGAAGAAGCGCACGGCGACGTGCCGCGCGTCCGCGGGCGTCTCGTCGACCGGGCGCTGGTAGCGCTTGAGCAGCGCCATGTACTCGTCGAAGAACTCGTGCAGCTCGTCCAACGTCACCCGGACCGAGCCGCGCGAGTAGGGCAGCGCGTCGGCCCACTCGCCCAGCTCCGCGCGCCGTTCCAGGAAGCTCGCGAACAACTCCTGGTCAGCCGCCAACTTCAGTTGGTTGAGCTGCTCGACCAGGGCCCGCACCTCCGGGTCTCGCGGCGCGCGCGGCGACCGGAGGTCCTGCGCCGGCGCCCGCCACCACCGCTCCCGCCCGTGCGCCCGCTCGGGCACCTCCTCCACGAAGGCGTGCTTGGCGAGCATCCGCAGGTGGTAACTCGTCGCACCGCTGCTCTCGCCCAACGCCTTGCCCACGATGCTGGCCGTCGCCGGCCCGTGCTGCCCGAGGAACCGCAAAATCCTCTGCCGCAACGGGTGCGCGAGCGTCCGCAACTCGTCTACGTCGGCGATCTCACGCGGTGCGACCATGATGCAAAGCTACCGTTGCAAAGACGTCTTTGCAACCTCCTCACCTCCGGCACGCCCGTGCGCCGCCCATGCCCAGCCACCGGCCCACCCGAAGTCCTGCGGAGGAAAATCAGGGGACCGGCGGCCGGCAGGTCGGTTCAGCGGTAGAGGGCGTCGTAGAGGGTGGCGTGGGTGGAGTGGACGACTTTGCGCTTGACCTTCAGCGTCGGGGTCAGTTCGCCGTCGTCCTGGCTCAGGTCGCGGTCCAGGATGGTGAAGCGCTTGATCTGCGAGACGTGGGCGAAGTGGGAGTTGGCCTCGTCCACGACGTCCTGGATCAGGGCCCGCACCTCGGGGCTGCGGGACAGCGCGGGCAGGTCCGTCGGCAGGCCTTGCGCCTTCGCCCACGGGACGACCTCGTCCTCGTCCAACGTGATCAGCGCGACCAGGTACGGCTTGAGGTCGCCGTAGACGACGGCGTGCGAGATCCAGCGGGACTGGCGGAGTTGGTTCTCGACGTTCGCGGGGGCGATGTTCTTGCCGCCGGCGGTGATGATGATGTCCTTCTTGCGGCCCGTGATGGTGACGAAGCCGTCGTCGTCGATCTCGCCCAGGTCGCCGGTGTGCAGCCAGCCGTCCGTGAGCACCTCGGCGGTCGCGGCCGGGTTGTTCCAGTAGCCCGCGAACACGTGCGGGCCCTGCATGAGGATCTCGCCGTCCTCGGCGATCTTCACCTGCAACCCCGCCATCCCGAACGTGCCGACCGAGCCGAGCTTGTGCCGCGCCAGCGTGTTCACCGTGCCCACGCCCGTGGACTCGCTCATGCCGTAGCCCTCCAGCACGGGCACGCCGGCGGCGCGGAAGAACTCCAGCACCTCCACCGAGATGGGCGCCGCACCGGACAGCGCCTGCCGCAGCCTGCCGCCGAAGATCGCCCGCACCCGCGCGAACACGGGGTCCACCCGCTCGAACGCGGCGGCCAGGTCGGGCGGCAGCGGCTGTCCGGCGTCCTGGAGCTGCCGCACCGCCAGACCGACCCGCACCGCCTGCCGCAACTGCTCCTCCGGCACCCCGGCCGTGGCGGCGGTGTAGATCTTCTCGAAGATCCGGGGCACCGACGGCAGGAACGTCGGCCGCACCTGCGCCAGCTCGGCCACCACCTGGGATGTGTCACCGCCGTAGAACGCGATCGTGTGCCCCGTGTACAGCGCCCCCAGGTGCACGATCTGCGCGAACACGTGCGCCAGCGGCAGGAACAGGTAGGCCACGTCACCCGGCAGGACGTACGACAGCTCCTCGCTGAGCCGGCACATCGTCAGCCAGTTCCGGTTGGTCAGCACGCAGCCCTTGGGCGGCCCGGTGGTGCCCGAGGTGTAGATGATCAACGTCGGGTCGTCGGGGTCGATCGCGGCACGGCGGTCGTCCAGCTCGCCCGGCACCGGCGACGTGCGCCCCTGCGACCGCAGCTCGTCCAGCCCGCCGCCCTCGATCACGACCACGTCCCGCAACGAGGGCACCCGCGCGCGGATCGACTCGACCTTCTCCCGCTGCGCCTCGTCCTCCACCACCACGAGCACCGCGCCCGAGTCGCCGATGATCCACGCGCACTCCTCCGCCGCGCTGGACGGGTAGATCGGCACCACGATCCCGCCCGCCGCGAGCACCGCCAGCTCCACCGCGGACCACTCGGCCCTGGTGTCCGACAGCACGCACACCCGTTCACCCGGCCGCACGCCCAGGTGCACCAGCCCGGACGCCAGCTCCATGACCCACTCGGCCACCTCGGTGAACGTCAGGTCGTGCCACGTCCCGTCCCGCGAACAGCGCCACGCCACCCGGTGGTCGTGCGCCTGGGCGGCGAGGAAGGGCAGGTCGGCGATGACACGCGCGGGCATGGCGGTGCTCCTCACTG
This sequence comes from Saccharothrix sp. S26, assembly GCF_021390395.1. Classification (GTDB taxonomy): domain Bacteria; phylum Actinomycetota; class Actinomycetes; order Mycobacteriales; family Pseudonocardiaceae; genus Actinosynnema. The sequence goes on along the minus strand of NZ_JAJUWT010000004.1, from coordinate 70,943 downwards.
TGCTGCGGACGGGGTGACGCGCACGTGGACGCCGTTCAGCACGGCGGTGCCGGACAGCGGGTCCACGGCCAGGTCGTCGGTGAGCAGGTTGACGTTGACGCCGGGGTGGGCGCGGGCGGTGCTCAGGCGCGTGCCGGGCCGGTCGTGACCCCAGCCGTGGGGCAGGCTGACCACGCCTGCGGCCATGTCGGCGCTGACCTCCACGGTCGCCTCGACCTCACCGACCCGTGACGCCACGCGCGCCGACCCGCCGTCCACCAACCCCAACCGCTCGGCGTCGGCCGGGTTCACCAACAACGTGCACAACTGCTTGCCCTTCACCAGCGCGGGCACGTTGTGCAACCACGAATTGTTCGACCGCAGGTGCCGCCGCCCCACCAGCACCAGCCCGTCGACCGGCCGGCGCAACGCCGCCACCACCCGCGGCACGTCGGCCGCGATCGGCTCCGGGCACAGCTCGATCCGACCGGACGGCGTGCGCAGGATCTCCGGCACCCGACTCGTCAACGGCCCCAGGTCGACACCGTGCGGCTGCTCCAGGAGGTCCGCCAACGACAACCCGTACGGCCCGGACCGCAGCTTCGCGTCCAGCAACCGTTCCTCACGGCTGAGCTCCGACTCCCCCGACAACCCCACCAACGCGTCGAGGTCCGCCCGCGGCCCCGCCCCGGCGAGGATCGCGCTCAACCTCAGGAGGATCTCGCCCTCGTCCACCTCACCGGGCCGCAACGGCACGGCCGGCCGCGAGTACTTCGCCACGTTCCGCACCGCGAACGACAGGAACGCCACGTCGTAGTGGGCACGCCTGCTCGGCGGCGGAGGCGGCAGGATCACGTCCGCGTGCCGCGTCGTCTCGTTCACGTAGGGATCGACCGACACCATGAAGTCCAAAGTGGACAGGCAGGCGTCCAACCGCGCCGAGTTGGGCACCGACAACGCCGGGTTCCCCGCCACCGTCACCAACGCCCGGACCTGCCCGTCCCCGGGCGTCTCGATCTCGTCCGCCAGCGTGACGACCGGCAGCTCCCCCGCCACCTCGGGCAACCCCCGCACCCGACTGCGCCACCGCCCCACCTCGAACCCCTTGCCCGACCCCGTCCCCCGCCGGCCGTGCGCGGGCATCGGGAACATCGCCCCACCGGGCCGGTCCAGGTTCCCCGTCAAGATGTTCAGCACGTCGACCAGCCAACTGGCCACCGTCCCGAACTCGACCGTCGTCGTGCCGATCCGCCCGTACACCGCCGCCCGCTCCGCCTCGGCGAGCTGCCGCGTCAGCGCCCGGATCTCCCCGGCCCCGATCCCGCACCGCCCCGCCACCGCCTCGGGCGTGAACGGCGAGCTCAACTCCCGCACCCCGGCCACGCCGTTCACGTGCCCCGCGAGCGCCTTGAGGTCCACCAACGACGCCGCGAACAACTCGTTCACCATGGCCAGCAGCAGGAACACGTCCGTCCCCGGCACGATCGCCAGGTGCCGATCAGCCGCCGCCGCGGTCCGACTGCGCCGCGGGTCGACCACCACGAACGCCCCGCCCCGCCGCCGCAACGCCTTCAACCGCCCGACCACGTCCGGCACCGTCCACAAACTCCCGTTGGACGAGAACGGGTCCGCACCGAGGATCAACAGGAAATCGGTCCGATCCACATCCGGAACCGGAATCGAGTACATCCCGCCATAAAGCAATCCCGACGACACGTGCTTCGGCATCTGATCCACCGTCGCCGCCGTGAAGAAATTCCGCGACCCCAAAGACCTCCGCAACACCCCCGCGTACAACCCACCAGCCAACGAATGCACCGTGGGATTCCCCAAGTACATCCCCACCGCATCCCGCCCGAACCGCGAGACAACCTCACCCAACCGCCGATCGACTACCTCGAAAGCCTCGCCCCAAGACACCGCCTCAAAGCCCTCACCACGCCGAACCACCGGCTGTCGCAACCGGTCCGGATCAGCGTCCAACGCCCCCAACGACGCACCCTTGGGACACAGGAACCCACCACTCAACACATCCCGCCGATCACCACGAACCGCCGTGACCAACTCCCCCTCGACCGTCAACTCCAACCCACAAGTCGCCTCGCACAACGGACAAGTCGTCCACGCCGTACGCATGCCCCTCCCAATCCACCCACAACGGACCCGCACCATCCCACCGAGGCCCGATTTGACATGGGTTCGGGTGCTTTAGGCTGGTCGAAGCCGGGCAGGCTTGGCGGGCGCTTTATCCGCCATGCCTGCCCGGCTTTGGCCAGCCTGGAGTGCCCGTAAGGGCCCCATGTCAAATCGAGCCGGAAGTGAGCGCAGCCGAACACCCCGGTCTTGACCTCGGGACTGACCCGGAGCCCGTACCAGACCGCCCGCCACACCCCCACCCAACACCCCACGGCCCTCACCGGCTTAGTGCGGACTCCACAACAACTAAGCCCGCCCGTCGAGCACCCGCGCCAACTCCAACCGCGACGACACCCGCAACTTCGCGTAGATCCGCGACAGGTACACCTCGATCGTGCGCGGGCTGTAGTGCAGCGCCGCCGCGATGTCCCGGTTCCGCATCCCCTGCTGCACCAGCCGCGCCACGTTCTCCTCCGCCGCCGTCAACACCCCGCGCCCCCGCCCGCGCGCCCGCGGCACCTTCGCCCCCAACTCCTTCAACCGCGCCCCCGCCTGCCGCCGCAACCCGTGCGCCCCCACCCGCTGGAACACCCCGTACGCCTCCAGCAACCCCTCCACCGCACCGGACCCCACCGCACCCCCCTCCACCAGCCCCAACGCCAACTGCCCCCGTGCCTTCTCGAACACCAACCCCCCTACCTCCGCCTCTCGCACCGCCTCCCGCAGCACCGCGCCGTCCCGCTCCACCACCCCGACCACCCTCCGCACGGTCGTCCGGGTCCACGGCGCGACCCGGTCCGCCGCCACGGCCTCCAGCCGCTCCACCACCCGCCGCGCTTCGCCCACCCGCCCGCACCCGAGCTCCAGCTCGACCAACCGGCCCAACAACACGCAGCTGTACGCGGTCATCCCGTCCTCGTCGACCGCGTCCACCAACACCCCGCGCGCACCTTCCACGTCACCGCGCGCCGCCAGGTACCCGGCCATCGCGAACGCGTGCAGCCGGGACATGTTGGGGCTGTCCGGCACCCGCAACGCCGCCAACCGGGCCGCCACGTCCAGCTCACCGCGCCACGTCCGCACCTCCAGCTCGATCGCGCGCAGGCCGTCCAGCATCATCAGCTCCTGCCGCGACTCCAGCTCCGCCGCGGCCCGGCCGACCCGCTCCAGGCACGCGTCCCACGCCCCGCCGAACCAGTCCAGCGCCACCCGCGCCATCTCCAGCTCACCGCGGAACGCGTGCCCGCCGGCCCGTTCCCGCAGCTCCTCGGCCCGCCGCAGCCGCCACGACGCGTCGTGCACCAACCCGGCCAACGCCCCGGTCGACGCGCCCACCGCCAGCGCCTGCAGCTCCAGCGCGGGCTGGCCGTCCGCCGCGGCCAGCGACCGGTTGGCGTGCTCGACCGTCTTGTCGTGCCGGAACAGCATCGACGTGATGACCGCCAACTGGTCGAACACGACCACGCCTTCGGCCGCCGACGCGACCGGCATGGCCTCGATCCGGTCCACCGCCTCCATCGCCTCGGCGTGACGCCCGGTGAACACCAACAGCAGCGCGCGCTGCGCGTGCAAGGCCGCCGGCGCGTCCCCGGCCCGCACCTCCGCGTCCGCCAGCCGCAGCGCCTCCGCGAACCGCCCGACCAGGAACATGCTGCTCAGCACGACCACCGCGCACCGGGACCGCTCCGCCCCCGCGGGCAGCGCCGCCAACGCCGCGAGCCCGGGCCCGATCGCCGCGCCGGGCCGTGACGCGTGCGCCAACGCCCGGCACTGCGAGGCCAGCAACCCGGCCCGTTCCGGCGCGGCCACCGGGAGCAGCTCCAACGCCCGCGCGCACAGCGCCGCCGCCGTCTCCGGCGCGGTGGCCCGGTTGGCGGCGGCGGCCTGCGCCATCACCCGCACGGCGCGCAGGTCGCCCGGCGGCGCGGACTCGGCCAGGTGCCAGGCCAGCTCCATCTCGTCCACGGCCAGCCCGCGCGCCCGGTCGTCCAGCAGCCGGGCGCTGATCAGGCTGTGCAGGTGCCTGCGCTGGGCCGGGCCGATCTCCTGGTACAGCGCCTCCCCGACCAGCGCGTGCGAGAACCGGTACCCCCGGTCGTCGTCACGCACCACGATGTGCGCGCGCAGCAGCCCGTCGAACGCGTCCACCACGACGTCCTCGGGCAGCGACGACACCCGCGCCAGCAGCCCGATCTGGTCCAGCCGCACGCGCCGGAAGATCGACACCGCCCGTGCCACCGCCCTGGTGTCCCGGTCCAGCGGCGCGACCCGCCGCAACACCGCCTCGCGCCTGGTCAGCCGGATCGCCGACGGCGACACGGTGAGCCGCGCCCGGTCGCCGTCCACCGCCACCAGGTCCAGCTCGCGCAGCGACCGGGCGATCTCCACCGCGAAGAACGGGTTGCCGTCCGCCCGCTGGTGCACCTCGTGCGCCAGCCCGTCGTCCACCGGCGTGCCCAGCACGGTCTCCACGATCCGCGCCACGTCACCGCCGCTCAACGGCTCCAGCCGCACCCGCACCACGTCGGCGTGCCGTTCGACCCGGTCGAGCAGCTCCTCGACGCCGGGGTTGCGGTGGTGCGAGCGCACCGCGGCGATCAGCGCCAGCGGCGCGGCCGTGACCCGGCGCAGCACCACCGCCAGCATGGCCAGCGAATCGTCGTCCACCTGGTCGACGTCGTCGAGCACCAACGCCGCCGGCCGCTGGGCGGCCAGGCCCGTTAACGCCCGCGACACCAGCTCGCACGACCGCCCGAACCAGGTGGCGTCCGGCGCGGAGGTGAGGTCCAACGCCGCCAAGGCGGCGCGCACCTCGGGACCGCCCGCGACCGACCGCAACGCCGTCGCCACCGCCGCGTACGGGATGCGCCTGCTGACGTCGTCCGACTCGACCGCCGCCACCGCGCGGCCCCGGTCGCGCAACCGGCGGCCGACCTCGGCCAGCAGGCTGGACTTGCCGATCCCCGGCTCGCCCGACACCACCACGGCCACCAACCCGGCCGCGGGCACGCGCTCGACCGCGTCGAACACGGCCGCCAGTTCGCTTTCCCGGCCGAAGAAAGGCGACAAGGGCGACCTCCCCTCGTTGGGCCCACCACCCTACCGACTGAGGAATCCCTACTCACGTGGCGTGGCTCACGGTGGTGGCATGGCGGCGGACAACTGCCGCACCTGGAGGGTCGATGACGGTCGAGGGCACCTGCGCGGACGAGTTCGCCGAGGTCCGCACCGAGTTCGAGCGCAACTTCGCCGAGCGCGGCGAGGTCGGCGCGGGCGTGCACGTGACGGTGGACGGCGAGACCGTGGTCGACCTGTGGGGCGGTGACGCGGGCGGGCGGCCGTGGACCGAGGACACGATCACGCACGTCTGGTCGTGCACGAAGGGCGCGACCGCGTTGTGCGCGCACGTGCTGGCGTCACGGGGCGAGCTGGACCTGGACGCGCCGGTCACCGAGCACTGGCCGGAGTTCGGGCAGCACGGCAAGGAGGGCACCCTGGTGCGGCACCTGCTGGCCCACCAGGCCGGCCTGGCCGCCGTGCGCGAGCCGCTGCCGCCGGGCGGGATGCTCGACTGGGAGCTCATGACCGACCGGCTGGCGCGGCAGGAGCCGTTCTGGGCGCCCGGCACCCGGCACGGCTACCACGCGTTGACGTTCGGGCACCTGGTCGGCGAGGTCGTGCGACGGGTGTCCGGCCTGTCGCCGGCGGAGTTCTTCGAGAAGGAGGTGTCCGGCCCGCTGGGGCTGGACTTCTGGCTGACGCTGCCCGAGGACCTGGAACCGCTGGTCGCGCGCACCATCCCGGCCGAGCGCGGCGAGGCGGTGCCGAACGTCTACGTGACCGCGATGACCAGGCCCGAGTCGATGCAGGCGCTGCTGGCGGGCAACTCCGGCGGGTACGTGGCGGCGTCCGACACCCGTGAGGCGCACGCCGCGCAGTACGGCTCGGTCGGCGGGATGAGCAACGCGCGCGGCCTGGCACAGATGTACCGGCCGCTGGCGTTGGGCGGCGAGTACAACGGGGTTCGGGTGGTGGACGAGGCGCAGATCCCGGTCATGTCGGGCGTGGTGTCGGCCGGGTTCGACGAGATGCTGCTCGCGCCGACCCGCTTCTCGCTGGGGTTCATGAAGTCGGCGGCCAACCTCCACCTGCCCGCGGTGGAGCGCGGCGCGGCGATGTCGGAGGACGCGTTCGGGCACTCCGGGATGGGAGGGTCGCTCGGGTTCGCCGACCCCGGCGCGCGCATGTCGTTCGGGTACGCGATGACGCGGATGGGGCCGGGTCTGGGCGTCAACGCGCGCGGCCAGTCCCTTGTGGACGCCGTGTACCGCGCGCTGGGGTACCGCCGGGCGTCCGACGGCGCCTGGTTCCGCTGACCGGGTCGGCTAGGAAAGGCCGTAGACCGAGCGCAGCCAGACGCAGGTGAGGGTGTCGACCAGCTCGCGGTCCCGCGCGGCCGACCGGCGGGACCGCGAGCGGCTCAGGAACGCCTGCTCGTTCATCGACACCAGCACCGCGGCCAGCGCCCTGGCGTCCGGGCCCGGCGGCGCGACGCCCGCCGACCGCTCGATCTCGATCTGCGACGCGGTCGCGTCGACGAACCGGCGGCCGACACCGGCCCAGAACTCGCGCATCAACGGGTCGGTGTCACGGGCCCGGACGGCGGCGCGCAGCACCGGGCCGTGCTTGCGCCACAGGGCCAGGCTCGCGCCCAACGCGCGCCGGATCGAGTCCTCGGGCGGTTCGCTGCCGCGCCGCAGCCACGACGACGCCGACTCGTAGAGCGCGTCGAGCACGCCGCCGACCAGCGCGTGCAGCACCGCTTCCCGGGACGCGAAGTGGAAGTAGAAGGTCGACCGCGAGATGCCGGCCCCCGAGGCCAGCTCGTCGACCGCGATGTCGTCCAGGGAGCGCGTCTGGAGCAGCCGTTCGGCGGTGTCGAGGATCGCCTGCGAGGTGAGGTCGCCCTTGCTGGGCCTGCGCCGCGACCCGACCGTGCCGGCACGTGGGGACATGGCGCACATCCTCGGTTCCCCGCCCGGGCGGCCGCAAGCGTTTCGCACGCACCGCCACCAAGTCGAGAACTCCGCCGCCGACTCCGCCGACGCGCACCACCGCCCGCCGCGGGGTAGACAATGGGGTGTGGATCCACTCTGGGCACTGCGGCAGGTGGCGTTCCAGTTGGAGCGCGCCGGTGAACCCACCTACCGGGTCCGGGCGTTCCGCAAGGCCGCCGAGGTGGTGGCGGGGCTGCCGGACGGCGAGGTGGAACGACGGGTCGCGGCGGGCACGTTGACCGACCTGCCCGGCATCGGCAAGGCGACCGCCGGCGTGATCTCCGACGCGGTGGCCGGGCGCGAGCCGACCTACCTGAGCCGGTTCCGCGAGCCGGTGGTGGGCGGGCAGGCGTTGCGGGCCCTGCTGAAGGGCGACTGCCACTCGCACTCCGACTGGTCCGACGGCGGCAGCCCGATCCGGGAGATGGCGGAGGCGGCCCGCGACCTCGGGCACTCGTGGCTGGCGCTGACCGACCACTCGCCCCGGCTGACCGTCGCCAACGGGCTGTCGGCCGACCGGCTGCTGCGCCAGCTCGACGTGGTGGCGGAGCTGAACGCCGAGCTGGCGCCGTTCCGCGTCCTGACCGGCATCGAGGTCGACATCCTCGACGACGGCTCGCTCGACCAGCGGCCCGACCTGTTGGCGCGGCTGGACGTCGTGGTCGCCAGCGTGCACTCGAAGCTGCGGATGGCGGCGCCGGAGATGACGCGCCGCATGGTGGCCGCCGTGGCCAACCCGCACGTGGACGTGCTCGGCCACTGCACGGGACGGCTGGTGGTCGGCAAGGGCCGGCCGGAGTCGACGTTCGACGCGGAGGCGGTGTTCGGGGCGTGCGCGGAGCACGGCACGGCGGTGGAGATCAACTCGCGCCCGGAGCGCCGCGACCCGCCGGGCCGACTGCTGCGGCTGGCGGTGGAGCTGGGGTGCGTGTTCTCGATCGACAGCGACGCCCACGCGCCGGGGCAGCTGGACTGGCTGTCGTTCGGCTGCGAACGGGCCGAGGAGTGCGGCGTCACCCCCGACCGGGTGATCAACACCCTGGAGGCGGACGAACTCCTGGCCCGCTGACCGCTCAACGACCTGCCGTGGCCGGGCGGGAGGTTCGGGACGCGCGGACCAGGTGGCCGTACCACGGGACCAGCGGGCCGGTGCGGCCGTCGACCAGGCGTTGCCAGGTGGCTCGGCACAGGGCCAGGAACGGGGCCGCGTCCCAGTAGCGGGCCAGGTCGGACAGTGGGCGGTCCTGGATGTTGCCCAGGCCGTAGCGGCGGTCGAAGCCGTAGGAGACCGGGACCGCCGCGCCGTTCGCCTCGATCACCAGCGGGGTGAGCCAGCGGCCCAGTGGTTGGTCGTCGTCGACCGGTGCGGCCATGAACGCCTCCGGTTCGCGCGCCAGCATGGTGCGCGGCACGGCGTCGAGCTGGACGGCCAGGCCGTGCTCCTCGGCGATGCGGCCCAGCTCCACCGCCGCGTAGGCCAGCTCCACCGCGTCCGGGCGCTCGCCGACCATCAGCCGGTTCGCCGCGCCTTCCGGCTCCAGCGGGTGGACTTGCAGCAGCAGGGCGCCCGACTGGGCGGCGGCCAGCGCGACATCACCCAGTTGGGTCGCGTTCCCCTGGGTCAGGGTGGTGATCACGCCGACCGGGATGCCGACCTCGGTGAACCTGCGGATCCCGGCCAGGGCCTTGTCGAAGCACCCCTCCTGGTCCCGGATCCGGTCGTGGGTGCCGCGGTCGCCGTCCAGCGACACGGCCACCAGGTCGACCAGCCCGCGCACCAGCCCGACCCGCCGCTGGGTCAGCGCCACGGCGTTGGTCGTGACGGTCGTCCGCATCCCGGCCGCACGGGCCGCGCGCAGCAGGGCGGGCAGTTCCGGGTACAGGAACGGTTCGCCGCCGGACACGTTGAGCACGTCGTAGCCGAGCGCGGCCGCGTCCTCCACCACGGCCGACAGCACGGACACGGGGATCGACTCGGCCACGTCCGGGCCTGAACTGGAGTAGCAGTGCAGGCAGCGCAGGTTGCACAGCCTGGTCGGGTGGACCTGAAGGACCGCCCGGCCACTCGTCTGCCCCATTCCACCCTCCCGTGGTGTCCGATACCCGTATGGAGGGCGCTCGATGCGCGGTGATACGTCTCAGCGTTCACCACTCTCCGCAGCCATTCCCCCCAACGTGGGAACCTGACCGGTAGTTGAAACGCCGTGTGATGGTCCGACGACTCTCCATACAGGCGAGGCGGCCCGGTGTCGCGGCGAGGCGGCCCGCGCGCTCACCCAGTGGGGGAGGGGACATGCGCCGCGAGTTCCTGGTTCCCGAGGACGCCGCCGACGAGGCCAGGCGCCGGCTGCTGCGGGATCTGCACGACGGTCTCGGGCCGGCGCTGGCGGCGATCGCGCTCGGGCTGCGCGCGGCCAGGCACCTCGCCGCGCACGACCCCGCGGCGGCGGGTCCGCTGCTGGCGCGGCTGGAGGAAGAGGTGCACACCGCGGTCACCGACGTCCGCCGGCTCGCGTCCGGTGCCCGCCCGGCGGTGCTGACGCGGCTGGGGCTGGCCGGCGCGGTGCGGGCGCACGTGGCCTCGTTGGCCGACCGGCACCCGGTGCGGGTGGACGTGCAGTGCGCGGACGTGCCGGAGCTGCCGATGTGCGTGCAGGTGGCGGCGTACCGGATCATCTGCGAGGCGTTGACGAACGTGGTGCGGCACGCGGGCGCGCGGCACTGCTCGGTGCGGTTGCGGTTCGACGGCTGCCTGCACGTCGAGGTCGTGGACGACGGCGTGGGCCTGGTCGGGGACCGCGACGTCGGGGTGGGGCTCGGCTCGATGCGCGACCGGGCCCGCGAGGTCGGCGGCACGTGGCGGGTGGAGCACGCCGCCGCGGGCGGCACCAGGATCGCGGCGGACCTGCCGCTCGCGGGCGGGGTGTGAGCCGGGATGCCGGCGCTGCGGGTGCTGGTCGTGGACGACCACCCGCTGTTCCGGTACGGCCTGGCCGCCGCGCTGGCGGCCGCGCCCGACACGGAGGTGGTCGGCGAGGCGTCCGGCGGCGGGGTGGCGGTGTCCATGGCCGCCGTGCTGCACCCGGACGTGGTGGTGATGGACCTCAACATGCCGGACCTGGGCGGTGTCGAGGCGACGCGGCGGATCGTGGCGCGCGACCCGGGCGTCAAGGTGCTGGTGCTGACCATGTTCGACGACGACGAGTCGGTGTTCGCGGCGATGCGCGCGGGCGCGCTGGGCTACCTGCTCAAGGCGTCGCGGCCGACGCAGATCGTGCGCGCGGTGCGGTCGGTCGGCGAGGGCGAGGCGATCTTCAGCCCGGCTATCGCGGTGCGGCTGCTGGCGTACTTCGGCACCGCGCCGCGTGAGCGGGTGGAGGCGTTCCCGGAGCTGACCGCGCGGGAACGGGACGTGCTGCGGCTGATGGCCGACGGCCGGGGCAACACCGCGATCGCCCGGTCGTTGGTGCTCAGCCCCAAGACGGTGCGCAACCACGTGTCGAACATCCTGCGCAAGCTGCACGTGGCCGACCGGGCGCAGGCCGTGTCCCGGGCCAAGCGGGCCGGTCTGGGCGAAGACCCGGGACACGTCGGGACGGTCCGCCCGTAGTGCCGGGACGCGCCGGGCGGCCACGATTGCGGTGGCACACCGGGGGTTCACCGGAGAGGGCGGGGAGCGCCAGAGATGAACGCACACCACCAGATCGCGGTCGTCCTGCACGCGACGGACTCCATCACCAGGGCCGGGGTGACCGCGGCGTTGCGGTCGCGGCCCGAGATCCGGCTGGTCGAGCCGGACCAGCCCGCGCCGGTGGCGCTGGTCGTGCTCGACCGGCTCGACGGCGAGGCGCGGCAGTTGCTGCGCCGGCTCCAGGCGCCGGGCAGCGCGGGCATCGTGCTGGTCGCGGGCGACATCGCCGACCCCGAGCTGCTCGACGTGGTCGGCGGCGGCGTGTCCGCGGTGATCCGCCGCGGCGACGCCACCCCGGACACGTTGGTGCGCCTGGTGAAGGCGACCGCGGCGGGCCAGGGGGCGCTGCCGCCGGACCTGCTCGGCCGGCTGCTGGACCGGGTGTCGCGGTTGCAGCGCACCGTGCTGCACCCCAACGGCTGGACGATGGCCGGCATGTCCGACCGGGAGACCGAGGTGCTGCGCATGGTCGCGGACGGCTTCGAGACCCGCGAGATCGCCGAGAAGCTGTGCTACTCGCAGCGCACGGTCAAGTCGATCCTGCACGACATCACCAACCGGTTCCAGCTGCGCAACCGCGCGCACGCCGTGGCGTTCGCGTTGCGCGAGGGCCTGATCTGAGGCGGGCGGTCAGACGGCCCGGCCGGCGAACGACACCGACGGGCGGCAGTTGCCCTTCCCACCCGGGTTCTGGCAGCCGGCGGCGGAGGTCCTCGCGGATGTCGTAGAGGTAGACGTCGACGGTGGGCGCGTTGCGCCGGGCCGCCCAGTCCTTCGTGGGCGCGTCGAACGCCACCTCGACGTCCGTGCCGCGCAACGCGTCGTCCCGGACCAACCGCCTCAACGCCTCGTCGACCTCGTGGATCACGCACCCACCCTGGCCCCGCGCCGTGCCCACGACCAGCGGCTCACCGGCGGACCTTGGGGCAGCGCCGGGTGCCCGTGCGGGCAGGGAGCACACATTTCCCCAGCGCCGTCGCTCCCGTGCGCGGTCTGACGCACACCAAATACATCCACCGACGCGTGGTGCACCGCGGCACAACTCACGTTCGCAGTGGACGGCGAATACGCCCGCTTCACCGCTCGGGTCGCCATCGCGGACGATTCATTGATCGACCAGCGCGCCGCCGAGCTGCCGAACACCGGCCCCACCCCGCACCCGGTCGGCGTCCCCGTCACCGGCGTCCGGCGGCTGGCCATCGGCGTCGAACCACCGACCGGCGACCCGAGCCGCTGCCCGGGACCGGAACGCGTGGCCGTCCGGGCCGACCCCCGTCCTGAGGTCTAGGTCAGCTCGGCGGCCAGGTCGGCGACCTGCCCGCCGTCGTACCTGAGCAGGAGGTCGCGGACACCGGCGGCGCAGTCGCGGTGTTCGGCGCCGTGCAGGTCGAGGTGGCGCAGGGCCCGCAGCCACGCCCAGTCGTCGTGGGCGGCCTCGGCGAGGAGCTGGAGCCCGTGTCGGCCGGCCGTGCGGCGGCCCAGTGCCCGTTGCGAAGCGGGCCACCGGGCGATGATCTCGGCCAGGACGACCAGGTGCCGGGCCCGTGCCGCCAGCCCTTCCCGGTGTCCGAGCCGGATGAGCACCCTGATGTAGTACTGCCAGATCGTGAGCATCCGCTTGGCCTCGCGCACCGACAGCGACGGTTGCTCGCGCAGGCGTTCGGACATCCGTTCCAGCACCCCCTCGTCGTGCTCGATGTTGCCCACCGCGGCGTCGACCTCGGGCGTCGGCATCGGTTCGGGCTCCCGGCTCGGCGCCTCTTCCCGGATCGGCGGAGCCTGGTCCACCTCCGCGGTCGTCGGGTCCGCGCGGAAGTCCCCCCGCGGGAGGTCCGGTCCCCTCGGCTCGCCGAGGAGACCGACCAGCAGGTCGGGCACGCGGTCAGCCGTGACCGGCGGGAGGGGCACCGGCAGCTGGATCAGCTTGCGCAGGAAGCTCCAGCCGGAGCTCGGGTCGTCGCCGTGCAGCGCCGTCTTCTTCAGCTTCGGGTAGACCTCGTCGAGGTGCGCCGCAACCGCCGACGTGTCCAGGCACAGCACGAACCGGGTGACCGGGAAGGTTCGGGTCACGAACAGGTTGACCGCCTCGAACACCACGGCCGTCGCGCTGGGCGTGCACCGGTCGAGGTCGTCCACGAACACCACCATGTGGTGCCCACTGGCCCGCACGTCCTCCAACACCGCGAAGACGTCGTGCTGGGCGAGGTAGAGGTAACCGGAGCGGGCGTTGTGGTACGGGTCGCGCAACGCCTCGTCGGACGTCCCGCTCGGCACCGGACCCACGAACAGGTCGGCCGGCAGGAAGTCGGCCGCGGGCCGGGTGAGGTACCGCCAGGCCGAGTGCCCGACCGCCGCAAGGAACACGGACACCGCGATGAGCACCGCGATGTTGGAGCCCGCGATGTCCATCCAGGCCAACCGGTAGGTGTCGGCCGACCGGGCCAGTTGGGCGACGATCGGGACCGCGAGGGCGAGCACGGCCACCGCCAGCAGCGGGGACAGCACACCCTTGCGCAACGCGCGCCGCACCCGCATCCGGTCCACCCGGTCGAGGTTGCGCTGGAACCAGTACCGCTCCGTGGCCGGCTCCGGACGCGGCAGCAGCGTCTTCTCGACGGCGTCCAGGATGGTCGTGGTGAGCCCCGCCCACACCTGCTCGCTCGTCTGGTGCGCCCAGGGCTCGAAGTGAGCCTTGATCAACGGTGGGTCCTGCTCCGGGTCGGCCCGCGCCATGTGGGTCGGCTCCCACAGCGCACCACGCCGGCCGCTCAACGCGCGGTCGGCTTCGCGTGCGCGCAGCCGTCGCACCGGGTCGGCGGGGATCGCGGGGCGTGGCGTCCGGTCCAACTCCTGGCCGACCAGGTCCACCAGGGAGGTCTTGCCGATGCCCCACGGCCCGTCCAGCGCGATCACCGTGGGCCCGGACCGGTCGTGGTCGCCCATGGGCGCCGACGGGGCGATCAGGTCGGCCAGCGCCCCGATCACGGCGTGCCGCCGCAACAGGTCCGTCACGGGCGGCCGGTCACCGTACCCGCGGATCTCGACCTGCCAGTCCACCAGCGGTCCGGTTCCGGCCTCGACGCCGGCGGGAAAGGGCCCTAAGCGCAGGACGCCGACTTCGCGCAGGAGCTCCTTCGTCGCCGGGGGAGCCGCCTCCAGCACGCGATGCCAGGTCGTCGTGTCCGCTGTGGCGACGACCATGACCTCTTCGGAGCCGACGCCGGACACCAGGTCGGCCAGAGCGCGGGCGAGCACCGTCGCGTCACCGAGGTCCCCCAGGAAGCGGTCGAGGTCGTCGAGCCAGACCACCGTGCGCGCCGGCATCGACTTGCCGCCCCGGTCGAGCAGCTCCGACAGCGATCCGGGCCTCCACAACCGCCAGTCCGGCCTGCGGACGTGGATGGCCTCCCAGGCGGCACGGGTCTTCCCGGTCCCGCTGTCGCCGACGACCACCGCGGCACGCGATCGCTCGAAGAGGTCTCGCAGTCGCTTGTCCGACTCACGCGGCATGTACTGCGACAGCACCTCACCGGGGCTCCCGTGGCGCACGCCGAGTTCGAAGGGATCCAGCTCGTCGAAGCGCCGGAAGGCGTCGTCGGACGTCGGGTCCGGCCTGGTGGCGGCGAGGTTGCGCACGACCGGGCGCACGCCCCGGTCGCTCCCCACGTGCAGGCTCGGCGACGGGACCGGGCGGTTGGCCAACTTCTCGCGGATCGCGAGGTGGATCGTCCCGATGTCGAGGAACCTGCCTCCACCGACGACACCACGGCGCAGCACGTCGAGCAGGGCGTCGGTGAAAGCCGTGTCGGGGGAGCCGTCGGTGAAGGTCGCCACCCGGCGGTCGTGACCCGTCGCGCCCAGGATCGTCCCGCCACTGCGGGTCGCCGGCCGCCGTGCGGGCACCGCGTAGGAGCAGTCGAGGATGACGATGTCGTCGTCGGACATCGGCAGCCCCGTCGAGTCGAACCGCAGAGCCGATGATCGCAGGTCACCGGGGTCGGTGTCCCTCATGCCTAGGTAGAGCACCCCGTGGTCGTCCCGGTAACCGTGGCCGGTGAAGTAGACCAGCAGGCGACCGGCGTCGCCCACCGCGGCCGCGGCCGACTCGATCGCCCGCACGACCTCGGCCGCGGTGCCGGGATCCTCCAGCAGCGTGCAGTTCGCCGCGGGAAGTCCCCACAGCCTCCCGTCACGCAGCAGCAGAGCCAGCTCGCGCGCGCCTGCGGCGATCTTCGGCTGCCCCCGCTGGAGCCGGTACCGGGCAGCGATCAGCACTGCCCTCGACGCGGCGGGATCCGGTAACGCGGCGGACGGTGTGGACATGGGGAGCATCGAACACCATCCCCGCCCTCACCACCCGTTGAACGGTCGGCCCGGCGGTGGCGTGCCGTCGGGCCGACCGGGTGGGTCAGGCGTAGCAGGGCTTCTCGAACTTGAAGTCCTTCGCCGTCGGACCGGTGAAGAAGTCCTCCACCAGGCCGACGCCCGTCGCCGCCTGCTCGTCCGGCTTGTAGATCAACGTCTGCCGGAACGCGGCGTCGTTGGCGTTGCCCGCGAAGTTGCCCGCGCCCTCGGGCAGCATGCCCTCGTAGTCGACGGACTTGAGCTCGCGCACGGCCGCCAGCACCCCGGCCCGGGTCAGGTCCTTGTTCTCGGCCGCCTTCTGCAACGCCGCCTTCAAGGGGTACGACCACACCCAGCCGGCCGTGTAGCCGTCGTTCGGCGTCACGCTCGGCAGCGCTTCGCGCAGCGCCTTGTGGCCCGGCGAGTCCGTGGCCCACGACTTCCACGGCGCGGACTGCAGGTACAGCGCCTTGATCGCGGGCGCGGCCGGGCTCTGCATCAGGCCCTGGTTCCACGTCGGCGACGTGCCGATGAACTTGCCCTTGAACCCGCGGGCCGCCGTCTGGCCGATGATCACCGCCGCGTCGGTCGGCCCGGTGGTCAGCACGACCACGTCCGGCTTGTTCGCCAGCACCGCGTCGATCGCGCCGCCCTGGTTGTCCTGGCCGGTCTGGGTGACCGCGCTGGTGAACGTCACCCCGCGCTTCTGCGCCGCGATCTTCGCGCCCGCCGCCGCGTCGTCGCCGTAGTCACCCGGAAGGTGCACGGCCATCACGCTCTTCGCGCCCAGCTCGTCCACCGCGTAGTCGACGGAGTTCATCGACTCGATGCAGTAGTTCGCGCCGGACTCCAGCACGACCTCCTCCACGCCCCACAGCGACGTCCACGACGCGGGCACGCTCACCATCTGCGTGCTCTCCAGGTCGGGCAGGATCGCCGCGGTCGTCGGCGAACCCAGGGTCTGCGCCAGCGCCAGGACCTTGCCCTTCATCTCCTGGTACACCTGGTTGTGGATCTGCGGGTTGTACTTGTTGTCCTTGACGTGGGTGGTGACGTCGACGTCGTAGCCGCCGATGCCTCCCTGGTCGTTGACGCGCTTCCAGAACGCCTTCTGCGACTCCGTGATCGGCACCGCGAGCGTCTTGAACGGCCCTTCGGTCAGGTCCGAGATCGACCCGAGGTAGATGCAGCCCCGGTCACTGTGACCGGTGTCCGGGCACGGCTCGGCGGTCACGCCGAAGTCGACCTTGATGCCGCCCTTGCCCTCCTGCGGCGCCGCGCCGTCGCCGCCGCGGCACGCGACCGCCGCCAGCGCCACCGCGGAGAGCACCGCGAGCACCGCTCTGTGACTTGCCATCCCATCCACCCTTTCAGTACGAGAAAGGCCAAGTGCGCCAGTAGTTGCGGACGCGCACCCAGATACCGAACAGGCCCCGTGGCTCCACGATCAGGAACACCACGATCAGCAGCCCGTACAGGACCGCCTCGACCTGGAACACCGTGACCGCACCGGTCGCGTCCGCGCTGATGAACGGCAACACCGCCGGGAGCTCCCGGGTGATGCGCGGCAGCAGCGTGATGAACAGCGCGCCCATGATCGCGCCGGAGATGGTGCCCGCGCCGCCGATGAGCACCATGGCGATGTACTGCACCGACAGCAGCAGCCCGAACGAGCCGGGGTCGAAGAACCCGTTGACCACGAACAACAACGAACCCGCCACACCGGCGTAGAACGACGACACGGCGAACGCCAGCGCCTTGTACCGGGTGAGGTCGACGCCGATCACGGCCGCCGCCAGGTCCCGGTCGCGCACCGCCGCGAACGCCCGCCCGATCCGTGACCGCACGAGGTTGCGCGCGAGCACCGCGAAGATCACCAGCAGCACGAACATCAGCAGGTAGAGCTGCTGCGGCCCGCTGAAGAACTCCGAGGGCCGGTCCAGCCGCACGCCGAACAGCTCCGGCACCGCCGCCGGCCGCCCCACGCCCGGACCGCCGGTCAACGACGTCCACTCGCGGAACACGTGCTCGCCGAGGAACACCAGCCCCAGCGTCACGATCGCCAGGTACAGCCCGCGCAACCGGACCGCGATGGGCGCGACGACCAACCCGGCCAGCCCCGCCACCAGCCCGGACGCCAGCAGCCACACGGGCAGCGACGTCACGCCGAACCCGAGCACCCGCCCGTCCGGGTCACCGGAGAGCGCCGCGCCGGTGTACGCGCCGATGGCGAGGAAGAACGCGTGCCCCAACGACACCTGCCCCGCGTACCCGGTCACGATGTTCAGCCCGATCGCGCCGATCGCCGCCACGAACCCCGTGGCCAGCAGCATCAGCAGGTCGTCGGTGATGGCGAACGGCACCAGCAGCGCCACCACCACCAACGCCCCGGTCCACGCCCGCTTGGGGCGCGTGTTGAGGAACGCCATGTCCTGCGCATAGGAGGTGTACAGATCCGGACGACCCTTCACAGCCGCTCCACCTCCTTGGCGCCGAACAGCCCGTAGGGCTTCAGCAGCAGCACGACCAGCATCAGCACGTACGGCGCGACCAGCGCGAAGTTCGGTCCGAGCCACGGCGCCACGTCACCCTGGTAGGTGCCGACGAGGGACTCCACGACCCCGACCGCCAGCCCGCCCACCACCGCGCCGCCCAACGAGTCCAGCCCGCCCAGGATGATCGCCGGCAACGCCTTCAGCGCGATCACCCACAGCTGCTGGTCCACGCCCGCGCCGGTGGCCACGAACACCCCGGCCAACGCCGCCAGGCCGCCCGCGATCGCCCACGACAGCGCGAACACCGAGCCGACCGAGATGCCCTGCGCCAGCGCCACCTCCTGGTCGTGGGCCACCGCGCGCATCGCGAGACCCACCCGGGAGAACCGGAAGAACGCGAACAGCACCGCGACCACCGCCACCGTCGTGCCGAACATGACCAGGTACCGCTGCTGCACCTCGACGCCGAGCAGCGTCACCGTGGACAGGCCCCACGGGTCGCCGACCTGCCGCACGTCCAGTCCGATGAAGGCGTTGGTCACCACGCGCACCACCACGTCCACGCCGATGGTGATGATCGCGACCACGAACACCGGCTTGCCGATCATCGGCCGCAGCACGGTCCGCTCCACGCCCAGCGCCAGCACCGCGATCAGCACCGCCGCGATGGGCACGGCGGCGAAGAACCCGACGTCCGCGGCGAGGTAGCTGACCAGCACCGCGCCCGCCAGCATGAACGCCGGCTGCGCGAAGCTGATCACCCTGGTGGACTTGTAGATGATCACGAAGCCCAGCGCCAGCAGCGCGTAGATCGACCCGGAGCCCAGCCCGCGGATCAGCGATTGCAGGAACTCGGTCATCCGCGCCCCCCGAGGTACATGTCGTCCACGAGGTCGCCGAAGACCTTGGCCAGCGCCGACCGCTTCACCTTCTGCGTCGCGGTCAGCTCGCCGTCCTCGTGGTCCAGCTCCTTGGGCAGCATCCGGAACTTCTTGACCTGCTCCACGGTCGCGAACCGCTCGTTGACCTCCGTCACGATGCCCTGCACCAACTCGCGCACCTCGTCCTTCTCCGCCAGGTCGCGGTAGGTGGTGTAGGTGATCCGGCGCTGCCTGGCCCAGTGGCCGACGGTGTCCTGCTCGATGCCGATCAACGCCACCAGGTACGGGCGCTGGTCGCCGAGCACGATCGCTTCCTTGATGTACGGCGAGCTCTTCAGCGCGTTCTCGATCTCCGACGGCGCGACGTTCTTGCCGCCCGCGGTGATGATGATGTCCTTCATCCGGTCGGTGATCCGCACGTGCGTGCCGTCGACCCACTCGCCGACGTCGCCGGTGCGCAGCCAGCCGTCCGGGGTCATCGCCCGCCGGGTGGCGTCCTCGTCGCGCCAGTAGCCCGCGAACACGCCCGGGTGCCTGGTCTGGATCTCGCCGTCGTCGGCGACGCGCAGCTCCACGCCGGGGTGGGGCTCGCCGACCGTGCCCACCTTCACCCGGCCGGGCCGGTTGCCGGTGGCCACGGCGGTGTTCTCGGTCATCCCGTACACCTCGTGCATGGGCACGCCGATGCCCATGAAGAACCGCAGCACCTGCGGCGAGATCGGCGCGGCCCCCGACGACGCGTACCGGACGTGCCGCATCCCGATCCGCGTCTTCAACGCGCGGAAGCAGAACAGCCAGCCCACGCCGTACTTCAGCCGCGTGGCGACCGTGTGGTTGCCGCCGTTGCGGACGAGCTGCTCGCCCAGCCCGTCGGCCACGCGCAACCAGAACCGGGTCGTCGCCCGCTTGAGCCAGGTGGCGCTGGACGCGCTGATCGTGATGGCCGCCAGCACCTTCTCCCAGATGCGCGGCACGCCGAACAGGATCGTCGGCTGCACCTCGCGCAGGTTCGCCTGCACGGTCTCGATGGACTCGGCGAAGTGCACCCGCACCCCGGCCGACGCGCTGAACCAGGTGGTGAAGATGCGTTCGGCGACGTGGCACAGCGGCAGGTAGGACAACGTGACGTCCTGGGGTGACGGCGGCGGGTCGGTGAAGCCGCCGCCCTCGATCAAGGACCGCACCGCGAACTCGACGTTCGCCACGGTCAGCATCGCGCCCTTCGGCGGGCCGGTCGTGCCCGAGGTGTAGATCAACGTCAGCACGTCGTCCGGCTCGACCTCGCGCATCCGGCGCGCGACGGCGTCCGGGTTCGCGGCGCGGTGCTCCTGCCCCAGGGCCAGGAAGTCGTCCCACGACAGCAGCTTCGGGTGGTCGTAGCGGTGCCGGATGCCGCGCGGTTCGAGGTAGACGATGCGCTCCAGCTCCGGCAGGGCGTCCAGCACGGCCAGCGCCTTGTCGACCTGCTCCTGGTCCTCGGCGATGAGCACGCGCGCCCCGGAGTGCGACAGCAGGTAGGCGACCTCACTGGCCGGGTTGGTCGGGTACAGGCCGACGGTGATCGCCCGCACGGCCACCGCGCCGATGTCGGCGTAGAGCCACTCGCGGCGGTTCTCGGAGTGGATGGCGACCCGGTCGCCCACGTCGACGCCGAGCGCCAGCAGGGCGTGCCCGACCAGTTCGGCCTGAGCCCAGTACCCCGCCCAGGTGACCTCGCGCCAGATGCCGAACTCCTTGGCGCGCAGGGCCACCGCGTCCGGCGTCCTGAGGGCCCGGTCGCGCACGCGGGTCACGACGGTGGTGAGCCCGGTGGCGGTCGCCGCGGTCATGCCGCACCTCCCACGCCCTGGTGGGCCTCGCCGAGGTAGGCCCGCACGACGTCGGGGTCGCGCTGCACCTCGGCGGGTGTGCCGGTGCGGATCGGCTTGCCGAAGTCCAGCACCATCACCCGGTCCGCGAGGTCCATGACCAGGCCCATGTCGTGCTCGACCATGATCATCGCGATGCCGAGCTCGTCGCGGATGTCGAGCACGAACCGCGCCATGTCCTCGGTCTCCTCGACGTTCATGCCCGCGACCGGCTCGTCCAGCAGCAGCAGCTTCGGCTCCATCGCCAGCGCCCGCCCGAGTTCCACGCGCTTCTGCACGCCGTAAGGCAGCAGGCCCACCGGCAGCCGTCGCCACTGCTCCAGTTCGAGGAAGTCGATCACCTCTTCGACGGCCGCCCGGTTGGCCAGCTCCTCGCGCCGGGCCCGGCCGACCCACGCGAACGCGGCCAGCGCCCCGTACCGCATGTGGTTGTGGCGGCCCAGCATCAGGTTCTCCACCACGGTGAGGTGCGCGAACAGCTCGATGTTCTGGAACGTCCGGGCGATGCCCAGGGCGGCGATCCGGTGCGGGCGCCTGCCCAGCACCTCCTCGCCCAGGAACCGCACCGAGCCCTTCTGCGGCCGGTACACGCCCGAGAGCACGTTGAAGATCGACGTCTTGCCCGCGCCGTTGGGCCCGATGATCGCGAACAGCTCGCCCGCGCCGACCCGGAACGACACGCCGTCCACGGCCGTGACGCCGTCGAACGCCAGCGTCACGTCCCGCACCTCCAGCACGTTGCCCTCGTTCACGACAACCACCGCTTCCGCCGCTTGTAGTGCTTCACGTCGCGGAACGACTGCGCGGTGGCCTCGCCGCGCAGGCCCAGGTAGAACTCGCGCACGTCCTCGTCGGCCAGCAGCGCGGCCGCGGGCTTGTCCATCACGACCTTGCCGGTCTCCAGCACGTAGCCGTGGTCGGCGATGGACAGCGCCATGGTGGCGTTCTGCTCGACCAGCAGCACGGTCGTGCCCGCCGCGTTGATCTTCACGATGAGGTCGCGGATCTGCCCCACCATGAGCGGGGCCAGGCCCAGGCTCGGCTCGTCCAGCAGCAGGTAGCGCGGCTCGGACATCAGCGCCCGGCCGATGGACAGCATCTGCTGCTCGCCGCCGGACAGGTAGCCGGCGCTCTGCCGCCGCCGTTCGCGCAACCGGGGGAACAACTCGTACATCCGGTCCAGGTTCCGCTTGATGCCGCGCGGTTTGCTGTGCCCGCCGATGCGCAGGTTCTCCTCGACCGTCAGCTCGGCCAGGATGCGCCTGCCCTCCAGCGCCTGCTTCACGCCCAGCGCCGCGATGCGCGTCGGTGACGTGCGGTGGATCGGGTCGCCGTCGAGCGTGACGCGGCCACGGGTGATCTTGCCGTCGTGCACGTCGAGCAGGCCGGACAGGGCGCGCAGCAAGGTCGTCTTGCCCGCTCCGTTGGCGCCGAGCAACGCGACGATCCGCCCTTCGGGAACCCTCAGGCTCACGCCGCGCAGCACCAACATCACGTCGTCGTAGACCACCTCAAGGTTGTTCGCCTCCAGCACCAGGCGCCTCCGGGGGGATGTGGGGGAGGCGATCAGTATGGCCCCGATCACAGGATTACCTACCACTGTTCGCAAACCGTGACGAACCAGCCCACGGCATGTTCGGCTTTCACGATTCTGTTGCTCAGTCCTGTGTGGACTGGTGTAGCGGCAGGGGTCCGGGGGTATGCCCCGGTCGACCACGACGACGGTGTGAGGAGCGTTCGCCGCACATGGACGGCTCGGAGGTGGAGCTCAGGTTGGCGGCGAGACCCGCTCACCTCTCGACCGTTCGCGCGGTCGCCGCAGCCATCGCGAAGCGCACGCCCGAGCTGGCCGTCGACCTGGTCATCGCCGTCGACGAGGCGTGCAGCGCGTTGATCGCCCGGACGCTGGACCCCTCCGCCATCCTGCGGTGCCGGTTCGCCCGGGAAGGTGATTCCGTGCGGTTCCGGGCGGAGGTCCGGTCATCGGCCGTCACCGTGCCCGATCATGACTCGTTGTACTGGCGGGTTGTCAGTTCCGTGACCGATGCGGTGGCCACCTGGGTCGACGGGGAGGGCCGGTTGCGGGTCGAGTTGAGGTGTCGGGCATGAACGCGGTGGACTACCAACCGCTGTTCCACGAGCTGGCGGAAGCCGAGCGGGACGGCGAGCGCTACCAGCGGCTGCGCGACCGCCTGGTGACCGAGCACCTGCCCATGGCCAGGCACATCGCCGACCGGTTCGCCGAGCGCGGCGAGTCGGTGGAGGACCTGCGCCAGGTGGCGGCGGTCGGGTTGATCAACGCCGTCGACCGGTTCGACGTGACGCGCGGGATCGACTTCCTGGCGTTCGCCGTGCCGACGATCACCGGCGAGGTGCGGCGGTACCTGCGCGACCAGGGGTGGGCGGTGCGCGTGCCGCGGCGGTTGAAGGAGCTGTGCGTCGCGATCGACACGGCCAGGGTGGAGCTGTCGCGCGTGTCCGGGCGCACGCCGACGCCCAGCGAGGTCGCCCGGCACCTCGGCATCGGCGTGGACCAAGTGTACGAAGGCCTGCACGCGACCTCCGCGTACCACCTGCTGTCGTTGGACGAGCAGTCGATCAGCGAGGAGCTGAACTACGCCGACCGGCTGATCAGCGACGACCCGGCGCTGGAAGTGGTCGAGCTGCACCACGCGCTGGACCCGATGCTGCGCGGGCTGCCCAAGCGGGAGAGGCGGATCGTCGTGCTGCGGTTCTTCCGGGGCATGACGCAGAGCCAGATCGCGGACTCGGTCGGCGTGTCGCAGATGCACGTGTCGCGGCTGCTGAGCCGGTCGCTGGCCCGGCTGCGGTCGCTGCTCGATGATGACGAGTAGCGGTCGGTAACCGGGCGTCCCTCGGACGCGGGTCGGACGGAAGGGGTGGTCGCCGTGGTGACAGGCCTGGTCAGGCTGACGTGGCCGCAGCGGACGGCCCTGGTGCTGGGCGTGCTGCTGGTCGCGTGGGGCCTGCTCGACTTCGCCCGCGCCGAGCCGCGGTCGGGCGTGCTGCACGTGGTGACCGGTGCGGTGATCGGGGCGGCGGCGGTGCGGACCCGGGTGGCGCGGCTGGTCGGCACGCTGATGGGCGTGGTGTTCCTGGTCGTGTTCGCGTTCGGGGTGGGCGAGCCGGGTGGCGCGATGGACGCCGGCATCGTCGGCAACGCCGTGCACCTGCTGATCGGTTTCGCGTCCGTGGCCGTCGCCGAGAGCTGCGCGTGGTGCGAACAACGCGCCCGCCGCACCGCCCGCTGATCCTCTTGCCCCGTCACCCGTCGGGCGCGCTCCGCTTCCCTTGATCCTTTTCCCCCTCACCTCGGCGCACCGTTCGACGGACTTGCCGTGGGCGTCACCCGACCGTGAGCACGGGGTTCGGGACGGGGTTCGGGACGTCGTTCAGCTGCCGGCGAAGGCGGTTGCACCACCCCCCTTTCGGGTACCACCCGGGTGACCGAACGGGGAGGACCGATGCACACGGCGAGTCTGCAAAACCTGGTGGATGTCGAAGGGCCGTTCGTCTCCGTGTTCCTGGACGTCGGCGATCACGTGGACCTGCGGTGGCGGGCGATGCGCGACCAACTCCAGGCGATGTCCGCCGACCCGTACCTCGTGGCGTTGGCCCACAACGCGATCATGTCCGGCGAGACCCCGCGCGGCCTCGCCGGCCGCGGCCTCGTCGTCGGCGACGGGCGCGTCCTGGTCGACGAGTACGTCCCCGTCCCACCCTCCGGCTACACCGCCCGCTACGGCCCGCTGCCCTACGTCCTGCCGCTGGCCGACCTGTCCGAACCCCTCCTGCCGCACGTGGTCGTGCAGGTCGGCGAGCACGGCGCGGACCTGCGCGGCGTCGACCCGACCGGCCGCCCGGTGGCCGTCGCCTCGGTCGGTGCGCGCCGCCCGGGACGCCGCCTGGAGGCCGACGAACTGGCCGACGTTGCCGACGAAGCGACCTCCCTGGTGGACCGCCTGGGCGCACCGCTGCTGGTCCTGGCCGGCCCACTGGCCGGCCGACGCTCACTGCGAGTCGCCCTCCCCACCCGCTACCACCACCTGGTGGTGGAGGTCGAGGGCTCCCCCGATCGCGCGGTGCTGCACCTGGCGGGGCGAGCGAACCAGGACGCCCGCCGAGCCGTCGTCGAACGGTTCCGCGACGAGTCGTCCCGGATGACCGGACGCGCGGCCCACGGCCTGGAGGCGGTCAGCAAGGCGTTGGCGGAAGGCCGGGTCGAGACCCTGCTGCTCACCGACGCGCTCGTGGGGTCGCGTGAAGTCGACGGCAGCCGCGCCGACGAACTCCTGCCGTTGCGGGCAGTCCAGTGCGGGGCCGAGATCGTGCTCGTCGGCGGTGCCGTCCGGCTGCACGAGGACGTCGGAGCCCTCCTCCGCCAGTGACCCGCCGAGCCGGCAAGCCGGGTGAGCCAGCTGACCGCAGCGCCCGTTGATCTCGACGGGGGTGGGTGCCGGCGGTGGTGACGGCCGGGTTCGGCCGGCGGGTGGCGGCGACCGGCGGCACCCGATGGCGGCCGCGCGTGGCGGTGGCCGGTGCGGTGGTGCCGGCGGTGGTGAAGGCCGGACTGGCGGCCGGGTACGGCAGTGGTGGTGGCCGGGTGCGGCAGGGTGGTGGCCCGGTGCGGTGGCGGTGAGTCGTGGTGGCGGTGGGTCGTGGTGGCGGTGGTGTCAGCGGTGGTGCCGACCGGGCCCGGCCGGCGGGTGGCGGCGACCGGCGACACCTGACGGCTGCCGGGCGTGGCGGTGGCCGGTGCGGTGGTGACGGCCGGGCCGGTGGCCGGCGGTCGCCGCGGTGGCGGCCGGGTGTGGCAGTGGTGGCGGTGGGGGGCGGGAGCTGCGGTGGTGGCTGGTGGTCGGTGGCTGGTGGTGGGGTGCGGTGTGGGTGGTGAGGTGGTTGGGGGCGGGTTGGGCGTGAGTGTGGTTGGCGGGGCTCCTCATGTTTCAACCGAGGATCGGGAACGGTGTTTCCGTACATTTTCGGCCGTTGATCACCCGAAAGTGTTACCGGACGGCCCGTCGACCTGCGAAAACGGTGCCCGCCTCACTTGCGCAGCAGCCGCAGGACGGCACGTTCCACTGTCTCACGGTCCGCCGACTTCGGCTTGATCATCACCCCGTCGTGGTACAGCCGCACCACTCGGGGGTCGACGTAGGACTTCCGGGCGACGGCCGGGGTGTTGCCCAGGTGCTCCGACACCTCCCTCATCACCGCCGCCTCCACCCGCTTCCGGCCCCGCTTGGACTCCGGCCGACCCTCCCGCGCGAACGCCGCCGCCGCGAGCACCGTCGCGTGCCACGTCCTCAAGTCCTTCACCGAGAACTCCGACCCGACCATCTCCTTGAACCGCTCGTTCACGTCATCCGACCCCACCGAGCACCCCCGCTCGTCGACGAACAGCCGCTCCTCCCCCTCTCTGCCCCGCAACAACCCGCGCACCGCCCGCGCCAACGCCTCGTCCTCCACCTCCGTCACGAACTGGATCCCACCCTTCGCCGGGTAGC
The DNA here is from genome assembly GCF_021390395.1 of Saccharothrix sp. S26. Classification (GTDB taxonomy): domain Bacteria; phylum Actinomycetota; class Actinomycetes; order Mycobacteriales; family Pseudonocardiaceae; genus Actinosynnema. Next base: position 44,964 of record NZ_JAJUWT010000004.1, on the reverse strand, counting down.
AGAAGTCCACAGTGGACCGTCGCACGGCCACGTGCGAGCACAGCAGCGTCGCCACCCCGTGCGTGCCGTTGTCCGCCGCGTAGGTCTCGCCCCCTACCCGGAACACGCCGCGCTCCAGCACCGCCAACGCCACCGCGAGCACCCGTTGCCGCGACCGGCCCCGCCCGCTCAGCTCCCGCGCCACCTCCGCCCGGAACCCCGGCAGCAACGGCGCGAGCGCGAGCACCCGCTCGTGCTTCTCCTCGTCCCGGTCCTGCCGCCACCGCTCGTGGTACAGGTACTGGCGTCGCCCGGCCGCGTCCGTGCCCACCGCCTGGATGTGGCCGTTCGGGTGGGGGCACACCCACACGTCGCGCCACGCGGGCGGGATGACCAGGGACTTGATCCGGGCCACCGCCTCGGGTGGCAGCGGGCCGCCGTCGGCGTCGGTGTAGCTGAAGCCCCGGCCGCGCGCACGGCGGCGCCAGCCGGGGCCGGACGGGTCACTGCGGCGCAATCTCACCCCGGCGAGGTTCCCGGCCGCGACGCGGCGAAACGCCGTTCACCGGACAACTCTCAACACCGTGGTTGAATCAGCCGCCGAGTGGGTATGGGACCGGCATGGCAGAGCCGTGGACCGTGGGCGTCGAGCAGGAGTTCCTCCTGGTCGACCCGGATTCGCGCCGACCCGTGCCCCTCGCCGAGTCGGTCGCGCAGCACGCCGGCGCGGGCCACGACGTGCAACGCGAACTCACGCCGTTCCAGATCGAGGTGGCCACGCCGGTGTGCGAGACCGCCGAGGAGCTGGCCGAGCGCGTGCTGGCCGGCCGCGTGCACCTGGCGAAGGCCGCGCACGCCGCGGGCTGCCGACTGCTGGCCTCGGCGATCCCGCCGATCGGCACGCTGGGGCCGCCGCCGGGCACGGACGACCGCCGCTACCGCATGATGGAGCACTCGCACCGCAAGGTCATCGGCGGGCAGGGCGTCTGCGGGATGCACGTCCACGTGGGCGTGCCGGGCGAGGACGTCGCGATCCGCGTGTCGAACGCGCTGCGGCCGTGGCTGCCGACGTTGCTGGGGCTGAGCGCGAACTCCCCGATCGAGCACGCCGAGGACACCGGGTACGCGAGTTGGCGCTCGGTCGTGTGGTCGCGGTGGCCGATCAGCGGGCCGCCGCCGCACCTGGACTCCGCCGAGGCCTACCACCGGCTGGTCAGCACCCTCGAAGGGACCGAGGTGCTGCTGGACCGCGGGATGGTCTACTGGGACGTGCGGCCGTCCGCGCAGCACCCGACGGTCGAGGTGCGGGTCTCGGACATCCCGATGACGGCCCGTGACGCGGTCGTCATCGCCGAGATCATCCGGGCGTTCGCCCGCACGGCCGCCGAGTCGGGTGACCCTGGTCGGGTGGACGACACGGTGTTGCGCGCCGCCTACTGGCGTGCCGCGCGCGACGGCGTGGACGGCTTGGCCGTCGATCCGCGCACGGGCGGCCTGCGGCCGGCGCGGGATCTGTTGGGCGAGCTGGTGTCCTGGTGCTCGGGCGCGCTGGCCGACGCCTCGGCCTTGTCCACTGTGGAGGATCACCTCACGTGGCTCGAGGCGCACGGCAGCGGCGCGGCGCGGCAGCGGCGGGCGTTCGGCGGCTCGCCCGACGCGCGCGGGCTGGTGGACCTGGTGCTGGCCGAAACGGTCCGCGATGCCGACTGAGACGCCGACCGGGGTCTACCGTGAAGACGTCGACGCCGCGCCGGCGTCGCTGAGTGAGAGGAGTACCGGCGTGCCAGAACCCGCGGCGACGCTCGCTTCCGTGCGGGTCGACAGACCTTCGGACGGCGTGGTGGTGCTGCACGTGTCGGGCGAGTTGGACACGAGCAGCGCGGACGAGTTGACCAGGCCGCTCACGGAGCACCTGGTCGAGAACGTGCGGGGTGTGGTGGTGGACCTCGGTGGGGTTCGCTTCCTCGGCTCGGCCGGGTTGGAGTCGTTGGTGGTCGGCAACCAGCGGGCGAGCGCGCTCGCCATCCCGTTGGTGCTGGTGGCGACGAGCCGGGCGACGCAGCGGCCGATCGAGGCGACCGGGCTGAGCTCGGTGTTCACCGTCGTGGGCTCCGTGGAAGAGGCCCTGAGCCGGTTGGAGAGCACTACAGGGACCGGCGGACCGTCCTGATGGCGCAGCGCACGGCCCCCACCGGGGGCAGTGCGCCCGCCGGGGGCACCACCCAGCGCGACGCGGCCGCCGGGATGCGGCGCGGCCCGTGCCAGTAGCGGACGTCGGGCGGCGGCACGTGGCGCGGTGCGGGGTCGGGGTCCGGCCTGGCCAGGAACAGCCAGCGCAGCCGGGGTCCGGGGATGGCGAGGATCGGCCCGAGGGGCCCGGCCGAGCGCAGTTGGGTGCTGACCTCGGCGCCCCAGCTGGCGGGCACCTCCACGGCGACCGCGCCCTCGGCCAGCACCAGGGAGTCCAGTGATTCGTCGACGTGCCACGGTTCCATGCCCGCTGATGGTGGCGGCGGCCCGTGTCGGGATTGTGTCGCCGTGCGGCGCGGCGCGTTAATCCTGGCCGATGTCCTCGAACCACAGCTCCGGCTTGGCGGCGATGAAGTCGGTCATCATCCGGACGCACGCGTCGTCATCCAGCAGCGTGATTCCGACGCCGTGCTCGGCGAGCCAGTCGTGACCGCCGTGGAACGTCCGCGCCTCGCCGATCACCACGCGGGGGATCCCGAACTGGCGAACGAGTCCGCTGCAGTACCAGCACGGTGACAGCGTGGTCACCATGACGGTGCCGCGGTAGCTCGCCCGGCGGCCGGCGGCGCGGAACGCGGCCGTCTCGGCGTGGGTGGAGGCGTCACCGTCCTGGACCCGCCGGTTGTGGCCGCGGCCGAGCAGCGTGCCGTCGTCGGCGAACAGCGCCGCGCCGATCGGGATGCCGCCCTCGGCGAGCCCGGCGCGGGCCTCGGCCACCGCCACGGCCAACATGTCGCGTTCGTCCACGCCTGCCAACCTAGCCGGGTGCTCAAGCCCCGAAGCACAGGAACCCGGCGCTCGCGGCGAACGCGGCGTCACCGTCCTCGTGGTGGGCCCGCTGCGCGCCGGCCAGTGCCACCGAGGGCGGCTGGCCGTCGCCCAGCCTGCGGTGCAGGTCGACCATCAGCGGCGTGGTGACCTCGGCCGGCACGGGGATGACGGGCGCGACGAGGGTTCGGGTGCCGAGCCCGAGCAGCGCCGCGGTGAACCCCATCAGCTCGTCGCCGGGCCGCACCGCCGACAGGCCGGAGTCGCACGCCGACAGCACGACCCGGGCGGGTGGGGTGCGGAGCCGTTCGAGGTCGTAGACGGTCAGCGGGCCGTCGGCCAGTTCCAGCGCCGAGAACAGCGGGTTGTCCGCGCGGAACGAGCCGTGGGCGGCCACGTGCGCCAGGGGTGCGCCGTCCATCGCGGACGCCACCGCGTCCACCGTGGCCGCACTGCCGACCAGCACCGACGCGGACCGGGTCAGGGACGCGATGGCGGTGATCTCCGTCGGCGCGGCCGGCAACCGCGGACCCGCCGCCAGGACCGCCCGGTCGTGTGACGTCACGGTGGAGTTCGCCGCGCGCAGCCACACCGTCGCCGACGGCACCACGGTGACCGCGCGGCCGCGGCAGGCGGGCAGCGCCGACCACGGCAGGCCGCCCAGCCGCCCGGTCGGCGCGAGCACGAGCGGCCGGTCGTCGAGCCGTCGGCGCAGCGGTTCCAGCAGCCGGTTCTGCAGCAGCCGGGCCGCGTGCTCGGCTCCGGCGCGCACCGAGGTCCGGTCGAGGTGCTCGGGCAGCGTCACGAGCCGGTGCAGCGCGAACCGCAGCAGCCGCAGCTCGCGCAGCGCGCCGTCGAGCGGGCCGAGCCGGTGCAGCGAGGCCCGACCGCCCGCCACGACCACGGCCAGCAACGCGCCTTCGTGGTCGACGTACTCCACCAACGCCGACGTGCCCAGCGCGTGCGCCAACTCGTCCACCGCGGGCGGCTTGAACACCGCGCCGCCGCCGCCGGTGCGCCGGGTCAGCTCGCGGACCCGCTGCTCGCCGCGCACCTGCCGCTGCCGCAGCGCCGCCGTCGGCCGCCCCGCCGTGGAGGCCGCCTCCAGGTCCGCGGTCACCGCGCGCAGCTCGGCCAGCGCGTCGGCGAGCCCGGAGTCCTCGGGCGGCCGGGCCGGTGTCATCCGCAGCGCGCCCGCCCGCCACGCCTCCGCCCAGCTCAGCACCCGTCCCGCCCGGCCGCCCGCGACGGCCGTGCGCAGTCCTTCCGCCGCCAGCGCCGCGCCCTGCGCGCCGCTCAACGCCCGCAGCTCCGTCGCGCCGAGCGACACCCGGTACTCGTCCAGCAGCGCGAGGCCGCGCCGCAACGCGATCTGCGCGCCGCGGGCGTTGCCGAGCAGGTCGCGGCGCAACGCCTCGGCGTACCAGCCCTGCACCCGGTGCGCCGCCGGGCCGCCGCGCCGGGCCGCGCCCGCCGTGGTCAGCTCCGCGACCGCGCGCGAGCGGTCGCCGAGGTCGCGGGCGACCAGCGCCGCGTCGACCCGCGCCTCCAGCCCGGCCATCCGCCAGCCGAGCGCGTCCAGCCGGGACGCCACCTTGGTCAACGCCGTCACCAGCGCCCTGGTCCGCTGCCCGCTGAGGTAGGCCGCGCGCAGCTCCACGTGCCGCGCGCCCTCCGCCCACACGTCGCGCTTCTCGCGGCGGAAGCCCTTGCGCGCGGCCACCGCCATGGTCACGGCCCGGTCCAGGTCGCCTTCCAGCAACGCGACGCGGGCCCGGTAGAACAACGCCTCCGACCGGGCCAGCACGAGGTCGCCGCCCAGCTCCTCCACCGCCCGGTCGGCCGCCGCCCGCGCCTCCTCCAGCAGCGGCACGGACACCAGCAGCTCCAGCCGGTTGATCAGCAGCGCGGGCCGCGGCACGGCCAGCCGCCGGTACTCGCGCTCGGCCTCGGCGAACATCGTCAACGCCCGCGGCACGTCGCCCGCGCGGGACGCGGAGATGCCCGCGTTCCACCGCACGTCGGCCACGGCCAGCGCCTGGTCCAGGTCGCGGTAGAGCACGGCGGCCCGGTCGAAGTCCTCGTCCGCCGCGCGCAGGCCGCCGGTGTAGGCGCGCAGCAGGCCGCGGTTGTTCAGCGCCCGCGCCTCCACGAGCCGTTCGCCGAACCGGCGCACGATCTCGATCGCGCCGTTGTACTCGCGCAACGCCTCGTCGTACCGGCACAGGTAGTGCAGCACCAGGCCCCGCTGCATCCGGCCGCTGCCCGCGTCCGCGCCGCGCAGGTGCGGCAGGGCTTCGTTGATCGCGCGCAACGCCTGGGCGTGCCGCCCGGTGGTGGACAGCACGAACGCCAGGCTCATCCGGGCCAGTGCCGCGGCCCGGGTCGAGCCCGCCCGTTCGGCGAGGCGCACGGACCGCCGCAGGTGGCGCAGCGCCGCGTCGAAGTCGTGCAGTTCGCGCCACGCGAGACCGATCGCGCGTTCGGCGGCGGAGGCTTCTTCGCCGTCCCCCGACGCCCGCGCCGCCCGCAGCGCGGCCCGACCCATCTCGATGGCCGCGCGCGGATCCCGTTGCCGGGCTTCCAGCGCTGCGGCGGCGGAAACCCCTGCCACGAACCCACCTTATTACCAGGACGGCTGTGGTAGCTTGCTCAGGCTCAGCACCCGTCGACGCTGCTGTGAGGCCTCGGTGTCCGAACCGTCGAACCGCTCCGGGCTGTACCAGGAAGCCTTCCAGCAGGTCATCCGCGATCACAAGAGCTACCGGTTGTACGCCGAGCGCGGGCGGGAGTTCCTCTTCGTCTCCGGTGAGCTGTTGACCATTCCGGAGGACGTCGACCGGGTGGCCCGCAAGCTCGCGCAGAACAACATCGGCACCGTGCGGGGCCGTGACTTCGCCGGGATGGCGCGGCTGGTGCTGTCGCGCAACGCCGACGACATCCCGGAGGTCGTGCGCCTGCTGCGCGACCCGGCGCAGTGGCCCGGCGAGCGCGTGCCGTTCGTGCAGCCGCACCACGTGCTGGTCGGCCACGGCGGCAACATGCACGGCAACCCGGGTCAGCCGCCGCGGGTCGGGCAGCCGCTGGCGGACCCGGACAAGGGCACCGCCGAGGTCGGTCGGGGTGTCGTCGTCGGCATCGTCGACACGGGCATCTCGCAGACGGCCGCGACCGACCACCCGCGGTGGCTGGGCGACGCGTTCCTGCCGAAGGTCGAGGAGGTCGACGCCGCCTACCGCTACTCCGACGTGTTCGCCCTCGAAGGCGGGCACGGCACGTTCGTGGCCGGCGTGGTGCGGCAGGCCGCGCCGGGCGTGCGGTTGGACCCGGAGAAGGCGCTGGACCCCAACGGCATGGGCACCGAGGAGGAGTTCGTCCGGGCGCTGTCGTCGTTCGACGAGAAGGTGCAGATCGTCAACATCTCGATGGGCTGCTTCACCCAGGACGACACCGCGTCCGAGCCGGTCCGCCGGGCGATCGCGGCGCTGTCCAAGGAGGTCGTCGTGGTCGCCTCCGCGGGCAACCAGGGCACCACCCGCCCGAGCTGGCCCGCCGCGCTGTACGACGTGGTCGCCGTGTCGGCGGTGGCGCAGGAGCGCGACGGCAGCCGCGCGCCCGCGTGCTACGCCAACCACGGCCACTGGGTCGACGCGTGCGCGGTCGGCAACCGGACCAGCACGTACCTCAAGGGCCGGTGGGAGCTGCCCGGCCTGCCGGTGGAGGTCTACGACCGGTTCGCCTACTGGCTGGGCACGTCGTTCGCCGCGCCGCACGTGGCCGGGCGGATCGCCGCGACGATGACCCAGCACGGGCTGTCGGCGACCGCCGCGCGGGACGCGCTGCTGGGTGGCGAGCCGGAGTTCTTCCCCGGCTACGGCGTCCTGGTCGACTAGCGGAGCGGCCCTCGCGGGAATTCCGCTTTGCGTGTATCTGTGGGGTGCGTCAGGTCTCCGTAGTGTGTGGCAGCGAAGAGTCCGAAGTCCGTGACCCGGCTGGGGTCCGCGCCGGCGCAGGTCGGGGCGGAGGCGCAGCATCCCCTGGACCAGAGGAGGGGACGTGACCCCTGCATCCCCCATCGCCGAGCTGGTGAGCGCGGCGGCGGAGGGCGATCAGCGCGCGTGGAACGAGATCGTCGCGCGCTTCACGCCCCTGGTGCTGGCGGTGGTGCACCGGCACCGGTTGCGCCACGCGGATGCGGCGGACGTGCACCAGACCGTGTGGTTGCGGCTGGTGGAGCAGCTGGGCAGGCTCCGCGAGGCGGACGCGCTGCCGGGGTGGATCGCCACGACCGCCCGCAACGAGTGCCTGCGGATGCTGCGCCTGCAACAGCGGACCCAGCCCTACGACCCGCAGTCGCAGGACGAGCCGGTGAGCCCGGACGACGCCGTCGCGGACCTGGACGAGGAGCTGGAGGCCGCGCAGCGGCGGCACGCGCTGCGCGAGGGCTTCCGGTCGTTGTCCGAGCAGTGCCGGGTGCTGCTGGCCAAGCTGATGGCCGACCCGCCGCCGAGCTACGCGGCGGTCGGCGAGGAGCTGTCGATCCCGGTGGGCAGCATCGGGCCCACCCGGATCAGGTGCCTGGAGAAGTTGCGCAAGACTCCCGCGGTGCTGAAGCTGGTCGAGCCGCGGCCGGTGGGCGGAGGAGGTGTGGTCGGTGTTGAGGGACGATCCGGGGTGGGAAAGCGATGAGGTCCTGCTGCGGGAGCTGGGCGCGGCGCTCGCCGAGGAGCGCGACGTGCCCGAGCATCTGGTGCGGGCCGCCCGAGCCGCGTTCACGTGGCGCACGGTCGACGCCGAGCTGCTCGCGCTGACCAGCTACGACTCCGTGCTGGACGAGGAGCTGGCGGTGCGGGCGCGGGCCGCGCAGACCGCGCGCCAGCTCGTGTTCGACGCCGAGGGCGTGTCGGTGCAGGTGGAGGTGACCGAGGCGGGTGTCGCGGGCCAGGTGCTGCCGGCGGGGCCGGGCCGGGTCGAGCTGGTCACCCCGACCGGGCCGGTGGAGGAGTCCGAGCTGGACGAGCTGGGCATGTTCCTGCTCGGCCCGCCGCCGTCGGGCCCGGTGCGGTTCCGCTGCGAGGTCGGCGGCACGACGGTGATGACGGACTGGGTGTGCGTGTGACCTGATCGGGTGAAGCCTTGACGGCGGTGGCCGGTGGTCCGGAAGATGCACTGACCTGATCTTCACCCACCGCCGCACACCGCCACATGACCGAGCCCGCCCGCGTCACCCCCGCCGAGGGAAGCGCTCCCACGGCGGTCGAGGCGTGGGCGTTGCCGGAGCTGTTCCGGCAGGTCTTCGTCGGCTCCACGGCGGGCATCGCGATCTTCGACGGCCGCGGCGCGCTGGTGGGCGCCAACCCCGCGCTGGAGGCGATGCTGTCGCCCGCGGACGTCGCGACCCTGGTCACCGCCACGCCGTTCACCGGTGACGGGACCACGGCTCAGCGGCAGTTCACCGACGCGGCCGGCGACCCGTTGTGGACCACCGTGGCGCTGTCGGTGGTGCGCGACGCCGAAGGCAGTCCGCGCTGGCACGTCGCCGTGGTCGAGGACACCACCGAGCAGCGGGTGCTGCGCGACTACCTGCGCCACCAGGCGCTGCACGACGTGCTGACCGGCCTGCCGAACCGGCAGAGCTTCCTGCCGCGGCTGGAGCAGGCGCTGAGCCGACCGGGCTCGATCACGTTGTGCTACCTGGACGTGGACAGCGTCGCCATCGTCAACGACGGCCTGGGCTACGAGGCGGGCGACGAACTGCTGAAGGTCGTGGCCCGGCGGCTGACCGAGGTGGTGGCGGGCGAGAACGCCACCGTGGCGCGCATCGGCGGCGACGAGTTCGTCGTGCTCATCGAGGACTGCCCCACCACGCCGGGGATCTCCGCGCTGGCCGAGGCGATCGAGGCCGCGCTGCTCGAGCCGGTGCGGCTGGCCGGGCACGGCGTCGGCGTGTCGGCGGGCATGGGTTTCGTGCGCACGTCGGCGCGCGGGTCGGACCCGATGGCGTTGCTGCGCCAGGCGCACAGCACGCTGCGCCGCGCGGAGAGCGGCGGCAAGGGCCAGTGGGGCATCTACGACGCCGGGCAGGACGCCCGCGACCGCGCCCGGCTGTCGTTGATCGCGACCATGCCGGGCGCGTTGCAGAACGGCGAGATCGCGCTGGACTACCTGCCCGTGGCGCGGGGTGGCGACCAGGTCGCGATGGCGGCCAGGCTGCGGTGGTGCGAGGCGGAGTACGGGCCGGTGACGCACCGGGAGTGCCTGCGGTTCGCCGACGAGCTCGGGCTGAGCGGCCCGCTGGCCCAGTGGGTGCTGGAGGAGGCGTGCGCCTTCGCCGCGGCCGAGGACCTGCCGGTGCTGGCGCACCTGTCCCCGGGCCAGTCGCGCGACCCGGACCTCACCGCGCTGGTCGCCGAGGCGGTGCGCGCCGGTGGCGTGGCGCCGGAGAAGCTGTGGCTGAGCCTGTCAGCGCGCGCGCTCGCCGAGGACTTCGACGCGGTCGACGACAACCTGTCCGCGTTGGGGGACATGGGTGTCCGCCTCCTGCTGCACGACGTCACGTTCGCCCTGCCCGAGCTGTCCGTCGTGGAGCGTCACGGGCTGCACGGCGTGGAACCGGACGTGCCGCTGGGTGAGGCGCTGGCGCACAAGGCGCTGGCCGCCGTGCTGCCGCTGGTGCGCGCGGCCGGCGCGCTGGTGGTCAGCGACGGCCGGTTGCCGGAAGCCGACCTGGTCGTGCGATCGTGATGATCTCGCGGCTCGTGCCGGTCAGCGGCGTCCGGTCCCAGGAGCCGTAGCGCTCGGCCACCTCGAACCCGGTCTCGCGCAGCAGCGAGTCCAGGTGGTCGGCCTCGGTGAACCTCAGCGTGGCGCGGTCCACGCGGGGTTCCGGCCAGTCCGGGCAGCTGAACGTCTCGGTCATCGTGACCAGCCCGTCCGCCACGCGCTCCACGAAGTGCTCGACGCGCACGTGCTCGCCGTCGTGGCCGACGATCTCGGTGGCGTTCTCGGGCGTCCACCGCTCCCACGCCCGCGCGCCGGGGTTGCGGGTCTCGAACGCGAACCGGCCGTCGGGCCGCAGCGCCCGCCGGATCGCGGTGAACTGGGCGCGCACCTCGTCGTCGGTGAGGAAGACCTGGAACGCGTGACCGGTCATCACGACCAGGTCGAACTCGCCGTCGAACGAAATCGTGCCGAGGTCGCCGCGGATCCAGTCCACGTCCGGCTCGCGCCGCGCCTGCACCAGCATGCCCTTGGCCGGGTCGAGCCCGACCAGCCGACCGGTGTGCCCGCTCGCGCGGGCGGCCTTGAGCAGCAGGCCCGTGCCGCAGCCGACGTCGAGCACGGCGTCCGCGGCCAGCACCAGCCCCAGGTAGAACCCGGTGTCCGGGCCGAATCCGTTGATCAGGTCGTAGTAGGCGGCCAGGTCGGCGTCCTCGAAAGCGTCTGCCACCCGCCCGAGTGTGGCCGCGACGACGGGAGGCCGCGACCGGTTTTCCGGCCGCGGCCTCCCGTTCGGCGTGCGTCAGGCGAACGTGGGCTGCCGCATCGCGTGCTGCACCAACGTGATCAACGTCTGCTTGGTCGACTGCCGGTTGCGCGCGTCGCAGGGCACGATCGGCACCGACTGGTCGATCGTCAGCGCCTCCCGGATGTCCTCGATGCGGTGGTGCAGCAGGCCGTCGAAGCAGTTCACGCCCACCACGTACGGCAGCTCGCGGTCCTCGAAGAAGTCGATCGAGGCGAACGCGTCCGACAGCCTGCGGGTGTCGACCAGCACGACCGCGCCGATCGCGCCGCGCACCAGGTCGTCCCACATGAACCAGAACCGGTGCTGGCCCGGTGTGCCGAACAGGTAGAGGATCAGGTCGCTGTCCAACGACACCCGACCGAAGTCCATGGCCACCGTCGTGGTCATCTTGTTCGGCGTGGCCGACAGGTCGTCCACGCCGACGCTGGCCTCGGTCATCACCGCCTCGGTGGTCAGCGGCACGATTTCCGAGACCGACCCGACGAAGGTCGTCTTGCCGACACCGAACCCGCCGGCCACCACGATCTTCGTCGACGTGACCGTCAGGCTCGCCGCGGGTGACCCCGGCCGTCCGGGAGCGCCACCGCTCATGTTGCTCTGCTTTCCCTAGTAGTAGGACTTCGCCGGGTGGTGGGACCTCAGCCGCGCATGGCGACGTGCAGCTGCGACCGGATCTCCGGGGTGAGCTGGACGCCGACCCGCTCGACCAGCCGCGTCATGGCGTAGCCGATCAGGCCGATGTCGCAGTTGGGCGCGGCGAGCACGGCCAGGCACGAACCGTCGCTGATGGACATCAGGAACAGGTAGCCCCGTTCCATCTCCACCACGGTCTGCTTGACGTCACCCGCCTCGAAGCAGCGGGCCGCGCCCAGGTTCAGGCTGACCAGACCCGACGCGACGGCCGCGAGCTGCTCCGCGCGGTCGATCGGCAACCGCTCCGAGGACGCGAGCAACAGGCCGTCCGCGGAGACCACGATCGCGTGCGCGACGCCCGCGACCCGGGCGACGAAGTCATCGACCAGCCAACTGAAGTTGTCGAGTTCCTCGGTTGCGGTGGTCACTTCTGCTCCTTGGTCTGATTGCCGCCCCTGGCGGCGGTGGTCGGGTTCCCGCCTCCGGTGGCGGTGGAGTCGTCCTCGTTGCCGATCGACAGGCCTTCCCACGGCAGGCCGGCGTCGTCGCCCGCCTGACGGCCGAGCTGCACACCTCGCTGGTAGGTGGCGAAGCGCTGGCGCAGCCGGTCGGCGGACCGGCGCGGCGGCGCGGCGGTCGCCACACCTGCCGACGTGGCGCCGTTCGCGGACGGCTGCGACGACGGTGACGCGGCCCCGGCGCGCGGAGCGGGCGCGGAGAGCGAGCCCGGCATCAGCCGCGCCTTGGGGACGCGCTTGGGCAGGCCCGCGGTCGTCGTGTCGTCGACGGGGGCCTTGAGCGCGCTGGACGCCACCGTCCAGCTGTCGTCCGCCGCCGCACCCCAGCCCGGCGACGACGCGCCCGACGACGGGATCGCCGACGGCGCGGGCTCGCGCTTGGGCAGGCCCGCGGGGGTGGACCCGCGCGGCGCGGGCGGCTTCGGCTTGGACACGGGCGACGCGGACGGCGCGATCAGGTCCGACCGGTCGGTGTACGCGGTCTGCTCCGACGCGGTGCCCTCGTGCCCGCCCGAGCCGTCCAGGCCCATCAGCTCGGCGCGGTCGGCGAACATCGTCTTCTCCGACGCGGTCTCCGGCGGCGCGGCGGCCTGCGGCTGGTCGCCCAGCTCGCCGCGCACGGCGCCGCCCTCGGCCTCGCCGCCCTGGAACCAGCGCGACAGCACGTCCTCGTAGATCGGCAGCCGCTGGGTGGAGGCGTCGTCCTCGTCCTCGACCACGACGGGCGCCGCGGCGGATGTGGCGGACGTGGCGGCCGGCGGGTAGGAGTAGTCCGGCAGCTCCTCGGCCGGCGGCGGCACGGTCTCGGTCACGGTGGCCGTGAACAGGTCGTCCACCGGGGTCTGCTCGACCTGGAAGAACCCGCCCGGCTCGGCCTCGTGGGTGTGCACGACCTGCGGACCGGTCGTGGCGGGCAGCTCCAGCGGTGCGAAACCGCCGGGTGCGATCTCCGGCGTCCACTTGGGCACGCCCGCCAGCACGCCGACACCGCTGTCCTCGAGCTGCGGGTTGGCCTGGCGCTGGGGCAGCGCGGCCGGCACCGGCCGGGGCTGGATCGGCTCGGGGCCGCGGTGCAGCAGGTCGACCGGGAGCACGACCTGGGCCGTGACGCCACCCTCTATGTCGTCGTTGTTGTTCAACGTGACCCGGATGTTGTGCCGCTTGGCGAGCTGGCCGACCACGTACAGGCCCATCTCGCGGGCCACCGACACGTCGACCTCGGGCGGGTCGGCGAGCTTGGTGTTGGCCTCGATGATGTCCTGCTCCTGCATGCCGACACCGCGGTCGTGGATGCGGATGGACACCTCGCCGCGCCGGGTCTCGATGGCCCGCACGGTCACCTTGGTGGTGGGCTTGGAGAACGCGGTCGCGTTGTCCAGCAGCTCGGCGATGAGGTGCGCGAGGTCGTTGACCACGCGGCCCTGGACCTTCAGCTCCGGCGCGGGCGCGATCTGGATGCGGGCGTACTTCTCGACCTCCGACACCGCGGCGCCGAGCACCTCGGAGATCGGCACCGGCCGGGTGACGCGGCGGTTGACCGTGGTGCCGGAGAGCACCAGCAGGTTCTCGCTGTTGCGGCGCATCTGGGTGGCCAGGTGGTCCAGCTCGAACAGGCTGGCCAGCTGGTCGGGGTCCTGCTCGTCCTGCTCCAGCCGGTCGATGACGGTGATCTGCCGCTCGACCAGCGCCTGCGAGCGCCGGGACAGGTTGATGAACATGTCGTTGACGTTCGCGCGCAGCGCCACCTGCTCGACGGCGAGTCGGACGGCTTCGCGCTGCACGGCGTCGAACGCCCGCGCCACCTGGCCGACCTCCTCGGTCGTGTTGATCGGCACGGGCACCAGCGCCTCTTCCGCGGCGCGGGCCGGGTCGCGGTGCGTCCGGATCCGCTTGATCGCGTCCGGCAGGCGGTTGCGGGCCACGTCCAGGGCGGTGCGGCGCAGCACGCGCAGCGGCGTCAGCATCGAGCGGGCGACGAAGGCCATGAGGGCGAACGCGATCACCAGCGCCACGGCGACCAGCGCCGCGTCACGCCACGCGGACGCGCGGGCCGCCTCGGTCAGGTCGATCGACGCCTGGTCGGCCTGCCGCTCGATGTCCTGCGACACCTCGCGCAGCAGGGCCGCGGTCTGCTCGCCGACGGCCATCACGTCGGTGTCGGAGATGGACACCTCGCCGCCCTCGTCCTGCTGCACCAGCGCCAACTGCACCAGGCTGTTGCGGGCGTCGACCGGCGCGCCGGTCACGGTGTCCGACAGCAGCTGGCGGTTCTCCTGGCTGGCGATGTTGGCGAAGTCGGTGAGCGCGGCGTCCAACCGGGACTGCGCGGCGCGCAGCGCGTTGGCCTGGCCGGGCGCGAACTCGCCCCGCTTGGCCGTCGACAGCAGGATCGAGTTCTGCTGGGACAGCTGCTCCTTCGCCGAGTACAGCGCGAGGTTGGCGCCCGACAGCGGGGTGATGGTCTCGTTGCTGAGGCTGCTCGCGGTCGCGCGGTGCACCTGGGCCAGCGCGGCCAGCACCTGGCCGTAGGCGCTGTGCACCGAGATGTCCGGGTACTTGGTGGTGGTCACCGTGTTGCGCAGCGCGTTGAGGCCGTCCAGCGACTGCAACGACTTCTGGAACGACTCGCGCACCGAGTCGTCGACGCCGGCCGTGGCGGCCGCGACGTCGCGCAGCCTGCCGACCTCGGCGTCGACCTTGCTCGACCGCGTCTGGAACTCGGCGGCGTTGTCGCGCCGACCGCCCGCCACGAACCAGACCGCGGCGTCGCGTTCCAGCTGCAGGGCGTCGGACACCGCCGCCACCTGGGCCGACAGCTGGAGCTCCCGCTGGACCTGGCCGAACAGCTCCACGTCGTCGAGCTGGGTGTTCAACCTCAGCCCGGCGAGGGTCAGCGTGCTCAGCGCGGGCACCAGGAGCACCACGGCCAGCTTGCTGCGCAGGCGCCAGTTCCGCAGTCGCCACCGGGAGATACCCCGGTCGGTCGGCACGGCGCCTGTGCCCGGTCCCGAGTCGGGCGGGCCGCTGCCGGCGGCGCCCGCGTCGAGTTGAATCCGCTCCGGATCTCTCCCGGAGGCGTGGTCGTCGTGACCGCGCACCGTCAGCACACTCCCCAGCCCGGTGAAACGACACATCCCTACAAACCCGGTGGATCTTGGTGGAAAAACCCGCCGAGTCATACCGCCGTTCGGACGAGGTGACCGGTACTTTGCAAATCAACCATTGTCGCGCGGACCACACGTGGACGCGCTAAACGATCGCTAACCGGCCGTCATGGTTATTTCACGCCCTCGACCCGAACGGGAAACACCCGCGGGGGAGCCCGTCGCCGGGCTCCCCCGCCGGGATCAGCTACCCGACGCGGTGACCAGCATCGGCTTGACGTCGAAGTCCTTCTCGAGCAAGCCGTAGGTTCGCATCAGTTGCGCCACGCGCTGCAGGCGGGTGGCGTCGAGCGTGGTCGGGAACTCGCCGAAGTGCACGAGGCTGGCGGTTTCCTTGTCGACCTTCGCGTACTCGACCAGCAGCGGCTCGACCGTGGGGCGGTCCGCCGCGTCGCGCTGGCCCTTCGCCATCGCGCGCTGGAACGCGGCGACGGTGTTCGGGTTCTCCTTCACGAACTTGCCGCTGGCGGCGTAGCCCGCGATCGGGATGTCCGCGGTCGGGCCCGAGGCCGCGTCCAGCACGGTGATCTGGCCGCTGTTGCGCTGCGCCCGGCTGATGAACGGCTCGACCATGAACGCGGCGTCGACCGCGCCGCTCTGGACGGCGGCCTCCATGTCCGGGAACGGGTACTCCTTGAACGTCACCTTGGCGGGGTCGACGTCGTTGGCCTCCAGCGTGGCCTTCGCGGTCAGCTCGGCGATGTTCTTGAACGTGTTGATCGCGATCGTCTTGCCCTCGAGGTCCTTGGGCGACTTGATCGGGGAGTCGGCCTTGCCCAGGATCAGGAACATCTCCGGCTTGGCCTGGTAGCCGTCGCTGACCAGCTTCAAGCCGTCGGCGGACTTCGCGGCCTCCTTCGACTCGGCGGTGAAGAACGACACCCAGTTGCCGAACGCGATGTCGATCTCGCCGTTGATCAGGCCCGGGATGGCCAGCGCGCCACCCTGGAGGTACTTGACCTCGACCTCGAGGCCCTCCGCCTTGAAGTAGTCCTTCTTGATCGCGACGTGGACCGACGCGACGTCGAGGATGGGCAGCAGGCCGAGCGTGATCTTGGCCTTCTCGACCTTGCCCGGCGCCGCGGCGGCGTCGGTGGGCTTCTCCTCGGAGCCACCGAGCAGACCGCAGCCGGAGACGACGGCGAGCATCGCGACCGCGGAGACAACGCCGAAGATCCTTCGTGCCGAGAGGCCGACTCTTCGAGTCATGGGGGGCATCTCCTGTTGGAGTGACGACTTTGCGGGGGCAGGATGCACGGGCGACAGAGGCACTGCGGAACCACTCAAAGTGACACGAGTGGTTCGGCAAGACCCCAGTCGACCGACACTCGAAGGCTGATCCACTACCTTCGGTGAGCATCTTTGCACAGGCTGTCCAGAGGTTGGGGTATGCGGTGAGCGATCTTGACGCGGAATGGGCCGTACAGAGCAACCGGCGCCCGGTGGGCATCGTCGGAGCGGGCCCCGCGGGATTGACCTTGGGGAACCTGCTCCGCGAGGCCGGAATCCCCTGCGTGGTGCTGGAAAAAGGCACCCGCGAGTACATCGAGACCCGGCCGCGCGCCGGGGTGCTGGAGCACCGCGCGGTGCAAATGTTGACAGAGCACGGGCTCGCGGACCGGTTGCTCCGAGAGGCGGACAGGCATGGGGCGTGCGAATTCCGGGTGAACGGCGAGGCGTACGAGGTGGACTACGCCACCCTGTACGACGGCCAGACGCACTACATCTACCCGCAGCAGGAGGTCGTCCAGGACCTCGTGCGGCACTACGTCGACGAGCGCGGCGGCGACGTGCGGTGGTCGGTCACGGACGTCGAGCTGCACGACATCGAGTCGGCTGAACCGGCTCTGACCTGGACGAACGCCGACGGCACGCGGGAGCGGCTCGACTGCTCGTTCATCGCGGGCGCGGACGGGTTCCACGGCGTGACGCGGCGCAGCATCCCGCCGGGCGCGGTGCAGGAGTTCAGCCACCAGCACGGCATCGAGTGGCTGAGCATCCTGGCCGAGGCCCCGCCATCCACCCACAAGGTGATTTACGCGCTTCACCCGGATGGATTCGCGGGTCATATGCTCCGCAGTTCCACGGTCTCGCGCTACTACCTGCAAGTACCGGTGGACGACACCGTGGACAACTGGCCGGACGAGCGGGTGTGGGCCGAGCTGCACAAGCGGCTGGCGCTTCGGGACTCCGACTGGAAGCTCACCGAAGGGCGCATCGTCGAGAAGCGCATCCTGGACATGCGCAGCCACGTGGTCGAACCGATGAACCACGGCAACCTGTACCTGCTCGGCGACGCCGCCCACATCATCACCCCCGTGGGCGCGAAGGGAATGAACCTCGCGTTGCACGACGCCGAGGTGCTCGCCGACGCCCTCACCCGGTACCACCGAACGGGTGATGAGACGGGCCTGCGGAGCTACTCCGAAGTGTGCCTGCGCCGGGTGTGGCGTGCGCAGGAGTTCTCGCAGTGGATGGTGTTCATGATCCACCGGTCGCCGGAGCCCTTCCTGAGCCGTTTGGGCCAAGCCAGGCTCGAACACCTCATCGCCTCGCGATCGTCCGCGGGCTATTTCGCCCAAAACTACGTGGGGCCTTGAGCAGAACACCTCGCGATTAGCGGGAGCGGTGTCCGCGAGCACGTCCCGCGATAAGGCCGGTTTACCGCCGCCTTGTTCTCCGCCGCGCCACCGCAGGTGCCCGGCCCGGAGAACAAGGCGATGGCCGGACCCGACTGCCGCCGCATTCGAAATCCACTCGGCCCCGCATTCGAACCGGGCCGCGCCGATGCATTCGCCACCGATTCCACCCGGTGGACGGCCGCGCCCGCGTTCCGATATACGCGCCGAGGACCGCCGGACCCATAGGAATTCCCGATGGAATGTCCGCCGAGCCGAGCCGGAAAAGGCCCCGGCGGGCACGGCCGGTAATCGCGCGGCGACGGCGTGGTGATCTCCGCGCGGCTCGTCCCGCGGCGGGAAAGATGTCGAATCGTTGCGAACGACTGCCGTCGAAACCCACGCGAACAACGGCGTCGGACACCCCCGCGCACGACAACGGGCGACCCCCGGCCGCGGCCCTGAGAGGGCCGACGAGCCGCGGATCGCCCGTCAGGCGTCCTTGGTCTCAGACCAGGCGCGTCACGTCGTGGCGCGCTCCTCGGCGTCGGCGCGCGAGGCTTCCGCCCGCTCCGCCTCGGCCCACTTCGCCGCCTGCTGCTCGTTCGCCTCGCGCCGGGCGCGGACCTCCTCCGAGGTCTTGCCGACGTTGAGCAGCCGCGCCACCTCGGCCCGCAGCGCGACGAACGCCTCGGACTCGCGGGTGGTGATCTGGTCGCGCTGCGCGGGCAGGTCGACCTTGAGGTCGGCCACCACGGACGCGGGCGAGGTGGACAGCACCAGGATCCGGTCGCCCAGGTAGACGCTCTCGTCGATGTCGTGCGTCACCACCAGCACGGTGGTGTCCTGCTCGGTGCGGACCTTCAGCAGCAGGTCCTCCAGCTCGAACCGGGTCTGCGCGTCCACCGAGGCGAACGGCTCGTCCATCAGCAGCAGCGCGGGCCGGTAGGCCAGTGCCCGGGCGATGGCGACGCGCTGCTGCATGCCGCCGGAGAGCTGCCACGGGTACTTGCGGCCCGCCGCGCCCAGGCCGACCCACTCCAGCGCCTCGGCGGCGCGGGCACGGCGCTCGGCGCGGCCCAGGGAGCGGCGCAGCGGGAACTCGACGTTCTTCTGCACCGACAGCCACGGGAACAGCGAGCGGCTGTAGTCCTGGAACACCACGGCGAGGTCGTCGGGCACGCCGCGGACCTCGTTGCCGTGCAGGCTGATCTCGCCGCGGGTGGGGCGGATCAGGCCGGAGATGGTGCGCAGCAGCGTGGACTTGCCGCAGCCGGACGGGCCGACGACGCAGACCAACTCGCCGGTGCCGACGGTGAACGACAGGTCGGCGATCGCGGTGTGCGCGCCGTCCTTCGCCTGGTAGGTGTGGCCGAGGTCGGCCACTTCGAGCATCGCGGTCATACTGCTTTTTCCTCCACCGTCGCGGGGGTGCGCTCCTGCTTCGGTTGCCACGCAAGGGCTTTGCGCTCGAAGACGAGGAGCACGGTGTTGAGGGCATAGCCGAGGACACCCAGCAGGGTGATCCCGGCCCACATGTCGGGGAAGTCGAACTCCCGCTGTGCGACGAGGAGTTGCGACCCGATCCCGTTGTCGGTGCCGACGAGTTCGGACACGACCATGAGCACCAGCGACAGCGACAGGGAGACCCGCAACCCGGCGAAGATCTTCGGTGCCGCTGAGGGCAGGACGACACCGAGGATCCACTGAGGCTTGGGGATGCGGAACACCGCCGAGGTCTCGAACTTCGTCGCGTCGACGGAGCGGGCGCCGTCGACGCTGTTGAGCAGGATGGGCCACAGCACGCCGAAGATGATCGTGGCGAGCTGCATGGTGGTGCCGACGCTGAACACGAGCAGGAACACCGGCACCAGCAGCGGCGGCGGGATCGAGCGCATGAACGTCAGCAGCGGCCCGGCGTACTCCGCGGCCGCCGCGGAACGGCCGAGCGCCACGCCGAGCGCGATGCCGACCACGGCCGCGATGCCCCAGCCGGCGAGCAGCCGGCCGATGCTCGGGAACACGTGCTCGAACACCGTGTCGGTGAGGAACAGGTCACCGGCGGGGCCGGAGAACCACAACTCGTGCGCGGCCGCGGCGATCTCGGTCGGACGGGGGAAGAACGTGTCGTCGGCGTACCAGGTGAGCAGTTCCCAGACCACGACGAGGCCCGCGAACACCGCCCACCGCTGGACGAATCGGGTCACGACCGACCTCCGGTGACCGAGCTCCAGCCGACCCAGCGGCGCTGGGCGCGTTCCAACCCGTCGTTGAGCAGGTAGCCGATCACGCCCGCGACCGCGGTGCCGGCCAGGACGATGTCCATCCGGCCCGCGCCGCTGCGCGCGAGCGCGATGTACTGCCCGATGCCGCCGGAGCCGCCTTCCAGCAGCTCCACGCTGACGATCACCACCAGGCTCGTCGTGGCGGCGAGCCGGATGCCGGTCAGCACGAACGGCAACGCGCTCGGCAGCGCGACCGACGCCAGCACGCGCACCCGGCCGGCGCCGAACGCGCGCGCGGTCTCGACCAGCAGGGGGTCGAGCTCGTCGAGCGCGTAGATGGTGTTGAACAGGATGGGCCAGATCGCCGCGTACACCGCGAGGGTGATCTTGGTTTCCGGCCCGATGCCGAGCAGCAGGACGGCCAGCGGGATCAGCGCGACCGACGGGATGGGGCGCAGGAACTCGACCACGGCGCGGGTGGCGTGCCGGACGGACGCCACGCTGCCCAGGACGAGGCCGAGCGGGACGGCGATCCCGGCCGACAGCCCCATGGCGATGAGCACGGCGAGGACCGTCGCGACGACGTCCCTCAGGAAAGCCTCATCCCCCAACAACTTCACGAGCTCCACCGCTACGACGGACGGCGGTGGCAAGTACTCCGGCGGAACCAGCCGGGACCGGCCGAACAGCTCCCAGATGACGAGGAACCCGGCCACACCGAGCAGTCCTCGGGTGAGCGCACGCACGCGCAAACGCCTCTTCCCAGTTGATCAACCCCAGCCAACCCGGCTCAATCTAGAGAGTGAAGTGCGCCGCCACAATGAGTGGCGGTAAAACTTCGCGATGTGATCTTGCAAATTGCTGTCAGCGGACGCTGAAACACCCGCCGGCCGGCGGGGTCGGCCGACGACCACCGCACCACGGGCCGTGGAGCGCGTCACGGACCACCAACCGCCGTACTGCGGACCGCGGACCGCGACCCCGCCGGGCCTAACGGCCCCAGCGGACCACAGCCCACCCGGGCCTTGCGCACAACCCAGCGCACACCCGCCCACCTGCCCCCGGCACACACCCGCCCACCAGCCACCGGCCCTAGCGGCACGGCGGGTTGTGGGGCAGGTCCGGGAAGTAGCTCTCCCACTGCTGCCGGGTCATCCCGGGGTGGGCGGTGGCGCAGATCCGTGCCACCACCGCGCCCAGGTCGGTCTCCCAGAACCTCAGCACCGAGTCCCCCGCGCTGACCAGCGTTTGCCCGTCGGGCGCGAACGCCACCGAGTTCGCCGCCGACGAGTGCCCGGCGAACACCGCCGCCTGCCGGGCCGGCCCGCCGCCCGCCACGTCGTGCAACCGCACCGTGCCGTCGGTGCCCGCCAACGCGACGAGGCCACCCGCCGCCGCGACCGCGCGCACCCCCGACCCCAGCGGCTCGGAGGAGGCGAACCACCCGTCCGGCCCGCGCTCGCCCTCACGACCCGGCTCGGGTTCGCGCCACCGCACGGCCTCACCGTCGGAGCCCACCGTCACCAACCCGCCGGGCACCGACGCGATGCCGATCGGGTACTGCACGTCCAACGTGTCGTGCCGCCGCCGTTTCGGCCACATCGGCACGGTCGTGTCCCACTCCTCGACCGCGCCGCCGAGCTTGGCCACGACCAGCCGGTCGCCCGTGCCGTCGAACGCCAGCGCGGCGGTCGCCGCGTCGGGCCGGCGCTCGTCGGTGAGCTCGGCGACCCGGGTCAGCGTGGCCACGTTCCACAGCCGCGTCGCGCCGTCGTCGAGCGCGCCGGTGGCGAAGTGCGTGCCCTTGGGGCTGAACGCGACCACGTGCGCCCGGCCCGCCTCGCCGACCAGGTCGGGCGAGGCCGGGTTGGTGGTGCGCCACACCCGCACCGGCCCGTCCTCGGCCACGGTGACCAGGTGCTCGCCGTCGCGGCTGAGCGCGGCGGAGCGGACCGGGCCGGGGTGCGCGGTCAGCGGCCAGGCGGTGCGCGGGCCGCGCGGCTCGGAGATGTCCACGAGCCGGAGCTCGCCCTCGACGTCGATGGTGGCGGCCAGGCCGCGGTCGGCGGCGACGGTGACCGAGCGCAGCGTCGCCGGGTGCGCGACCGGCAGGTCGGTGAGGTCGGTGAGCCGGACGGACCGGTCGCCGCCCGCGGTGACCAGGGCACGTCCGGCCGCGGCGAAGGCCACCGCGGTGATCGCGCCGAGGTGCCCGTCCAGCGCGGCGGCCTCGACCGGCGCGCGCCGCGCGGTGACGTCCCAGAGCCGGGCGGAGCGGTCGTCCCCGGCCGTGGCGAGCACCCGCGCGTCCTCGTTGAACGCCAGGGCGCTCACGTCGCCGCCGTGGCGGAGGGCGGCGGTCTGCCGGGCGGCCCCGTGCGGGTCGGCGACCTCCCACAGCCGCACCACCCGGTCCTCCCCCGCCGTGGCGAGCACCCGGCCGTCGTCGCCGACCGCCACCGCGGTGACCTCGCCGACACCGCTCACCAGGACGGAGGACGTGCCGGTGGCCAGGTCGACCGCGTGCACCCGGTCGTCGGACGCGACCGCCACCACGGCCCCGGCGAGGAAGGCCACCGCGGGCGACGACGCGCCGGACGGCGGCAGCGGCACCGGCCGCCCACCCTCGACCAGGTCCCACGCCCGCGCCGCGCCGGCGGAACCCGCCACGAGGTAGCGGCCGTCGGGCGAGAACGCCAACGCCGACGCCGGCCACGCCAACCCGGCGTTCACCCGGTGGACGACCTCCGGGTGCCGCGGGTCCGCCACCCGCCACACCACGATGTCGTCGGCGGACACCCCGGCCAGCCACGCCCCGTCGTCGCTGAACACCAGCACCTCCGGGTCGGTCAACCCCGTCAGCGGGCCGAGGTGCTCCGGGCCGCGCGGGTCGGCGATGTCCACCAGCCGCACGTCCTGGACGGTGGTGTCGTCGGCGACGGCGAGCAGCGACCCGGCCGCGCTGACCGCCATCGTCCGCACCGACCCGATCCGGGTCGCGTAGGGCTCGGCGAACGCGCCGTACAACGCGTCCCGCGTCTGCGGCAGCGGCGCGAGCCGGTGCGCGGCCAGGGTGAGCTGCAACGACAGCGCCGGGTCGGTGTCGCGCAGGGCCGCGGCCTGGGTGATCACCTTGTGCGCCAACGCGATGTTGCGCTGCTCGGTCGCGGACCGCTCGGCGCGGAACGCGTGCACGATCGCGCCGCCCGCCAACAGCAGCAGCACCGCCATCACCGACACCAGTTGCCGCAGCCTGCGGGTGCGCCGGTGCTCGATGGCGCGCACCGCGTCGTCGGCGGCGATGCTGGCCTCCAGGAACCGGATCTCACCCGGCGTGAGCCGGGGCCCGCGCGTCCCGTCGACCCACTCCCGCACGAGCGCCAGCCGCGTGCCCCGGTACAGCGCGCCCGGGTCGCGGTCCAGCGATTCCCACGTGTGCGCGGCCTCGGTCAGCATCCGCTGCACCCGCAGGCCCGCCCGGTCCTCCGCGATCCAGTCCCGCAGCCGCGGCCAGTTGCGGATCAACGCCTCGTGCGCGAGCTCCACCGAGTCCCGGTCCAGCACCACCAGCCTGGCCCGCGCCAACGCGGCCAGCACCTCGTGGGCGTCGCTGCCGGGGTGGTCGACCTCGGCCCGCGACACGCGGCGCTTGGTGTCCTCGGTGCCCTCGCCGACCGCGATCAGCCGCAGGAACACCTGCTTGGCCACCAGCCGCCCGGCCGGGCTCATGGCCGTGTAGACCTGCTCGGCGCTGCGCGCGATCGAGTGCTCGACCCCGCCGACCTCCTCGTAACCGGCCAGGGTCAACGCCACACCGCGCCGCCTGCGCCAGGTCTCCAGCAACGCGTGCGACACCAGCGGCAGCACCCCGGGCTGGCCCGCCGCGTCCGCGACCAGCCGCGTGACCAGCGCCGTCTCCACCTTGCAGCCGACCGCGACGGCGGGCGACACGATCGCCTCGCGCAGCTCGTCCGCCGACATCGGGCCGACCAGCACGTGCCCGCCGCGCAGCGCCTCCACCAGCTCCGGGTACTGCCCGCAGTGGCCGAGGAAGTCGGCGCGCACACCCAGCACGACCCGCGTGCGACTGGTCGGCGAGGCGCAGGCGGTGGTCAGCGCGGTGATGAACGCGGCCCGTTCGGCGGGCTCCCGGCACAGCGTGAAGACCTCTTCGAACTGGTCCACCACGATCAGCAGGTCGTCGTCGCGACCGACGAGCGCCTGCCGCACGCGCAGGTGCAGGTTCTCCGGGTGGGTGGTGAACTCGGCGGTCAGCGCCGCGGCGTCCCGGCCGGTGCACGCGGCGGCCCGCACGGCCAGCTCCTCCACCGGGCGCGGACCGGGCGTGAGCACGATCGAGGGCCGACCCCACGTGGCCACCAGACCCGCGCGCAGCACCGACGACTTGCCCGAGCCCGACGCGCCGAACACGCCGACGAACCGGCGTCGCGCCACCAGGCCCACCAGCTCGCGCACCACGCGGTCGCGGCCGAAGAACCGGTCCGCGTCCCGCACCTGGAACGCCGCCAGCCCCGTGTAAGGGGCGTCGGTGTCCTTCGGCGGGGTGCGCGGGTTCGCGTCGGCGGCCCGTTCGGCCAGCTCGCGCCAGCGCGCCTCCCACGCCACCACGTCACCGCCGCAGGCCCGCACGTACGCGAGCGTGACCGCGAGGCTCGGCAACCGCCGCCCGTTCGCCGCCTCCGACAGCGCCGCCGCCGAGTAGTGCGCGTCGTGGGCCAACCTCCGGTAGGTGGGGCTGCCCGCCCGTTCCCGCAACGCCCTCAGGTCCGCGGCGAACTCGCCCAGGTCACGGTCGTCGGCCCGTAACGGGCCCTCCCGTCTGGCCATCGTCGCCCTCCCCTTCGACGACGGCGATTGTTCAGAAAAGCCTGTTCAGCGTCCACGCGCTGACACTGAACAACCCGTCTGCCGTAGGAATGGCGGTGGAACCGGTAGGGGTTCCGCCAGGGGGGAGGGGCGCTTGGTGGTGAAGGGGGATGCCACCAAGCGCCTGCCCCCGGCTACAGCCCGACGGCCTTGTAGAGCGAGCCGACTTCCTGCCGGTTGAGCACCCGCATCGAGCCGGGGCGCTGGTTGCCCAGGCGCACGTCGCCGACCGCGGTGCGGACCAGGTGCTCCACCGGGTGGCCGACGTGGTCGAGCAGGCGGCGCACGATGTGCTTGCGGCCCTCGTGCAGGACCACCTCGACCAGCGCCTTGCCCGGCATGGACGAGATCAGCTTGAACGAGTCGACCGCGATCGGGCCGTCCTCCAGCTCGACGCCCGCGCGCAGGCGCTTGCCCAGGTCCTTCGGGATCGGGCCCGGCACCTCGGCGAGGTAGGTCTTGGTGATCTCGTAGGACGGGTGCATCAGCCGGTGCGCGAGGTCGCCGTCGTTGGTCAGCAGCAGCAGGCCCTCGGTGTCGGCGTCGAGCCTGCCGACGTGGAACAGGCGTTCCTTGCGGTGGTGCAGGTAGTCACCGACGCACGGCCGGTGCGCGTCGTCGTGCATGGTGGACAGCACGCCGCGCGGCTTGTTGAACGCGAGGGTGACCACGTCCTCCTTGAGCACCACGCGCACGCCGTCGACGTGCACGACCGCGGTGTCCGGGTCGATGCGGCGGCCCTGCTCGCGGACCACCTCGCCGTCGACCTGGACGCGGCCGAGTTCGATCAGCTCCTCGGCGACCCGCCGCGAGGCGATGCCCGCCTTGGCGAGCACCTTCTGGAGCCGGATCCCCTCGGGGTTGTGGTCCTGGTCAGACATCGTCGATCGCATCCACTTCGGGCAGGAGGGGAGCGATCGGCGGCAGGTCGTTCAGCGACGACAGCCCCAACCGCTCCAGGAACAGTTCGGTCGTGCGGTAAAGGATGCCACCCGTGTCGGAATCCGTGCCCGTCTCGGCGATCAGGCCGCGCGCGACGAGCGTGCGGATGACGCCGTCCACGTTCACCCCGCGCACCGCCGCGATCCGGGCCCTGGTCACGGGCTGTCGGTAGGCGATGACCGCGAGTGTCTCCAACGCGGCCCGGGTGAGCTTGGCCCGCTGCCCGTCGAGCAGCAGCTTCTCCACGAATGGCGCGAAGCGGTCCCTCGTGTAGAACCGCCAGCCGTCCCCGATTCTACGCAGGTCGATGCCGCTGCCCTGCTCGGTGTACCGGGCGGCGAGCCGGCGGAGGGCGGCGGTGACGCGCTTCACGGACTGGCCGAGCACGCCCGCGAGCTGCTCCTCGGCGATCGGGCTGTCCACGACCAGCAGGATCGACTCCAACGCGCCCTCGAACTCGCGGTCGTCGGAGAGGTCGGGCAGGCCGTCGGCCTCGGCTTCCTCGTCGGCGGGGACCTCCGGTGCCGGGAACAACGCGGGCGCGGGCTCCCCCGGCTCGGACCCCGCCTCGACCGGCTCGACCGGCAGGCCCCGCTCGACCGGCTCCTGGCCCTGCTCGACCGGCCCGCCCTCCCCGACCGGCTCCTGGCCGGTCGGCCGCTGGTCGCTCACCCGTACTCCTCGTCCTCGTCGCGGGCCTGCGCCTGCGCCTGTTCGATCGTGCCGCCGACCCACGTGATGCGCAGCTCGCCCAGCGGGTCGGGCTGCTCGAAGGCCAGCGCCTGCTCCCGGTACAGCTCCAGCAGCGCCAGGAACCGGGCGACGACCTCCATCGTCTCCGTGCACTCGGCGATCAGCTCGGCGAACGTCGCCGTGCCCAGCTCGGCCAACCGCGTCCGCAGCAGGTCGGCGTGCTCGCGCACCGACACACGGTGCTGGTGGATGTGCGACGTCGACACCGTCGGCGGCGGCTTGGGCCGGAACACCACCGCGGCGATCTCGGCGAACCGCCGGGCGTCCACGCCCAGCATCACCTCGGGCAACAGCCCCTCGTACCGCTGCTCCAGCGCCACCGACCGCGGGTAGCGCCGGTACGCGCCCCGCTCCAGCTCCCCGAACAGCGCCGCGACCTGCTTGTACGCCCGGTACTGCAACAGCCTTGCGAACAGCAGGTCCCGCGCCTCCAGCAGCGCCAGGTCCTCCTCGTCCTCGACGTCACCCGCGGGCAGCAGCCGGGCCGCCTTGAGGTCCAGCAGGGTCGCCGCGATGACCAGGAACTCGGTCGTCTCGTCCAGGTCCCACCGGTCGCCCAGCGCCCGGATGTAGGCGATGAAGTCGTCGGTGACGGTGTGCAGCGCCACCTCGGTCACGTCCAGCGTGTGCTGCGAGATCAGTTGCAGCAGCAGGTCGAACGGCCCCTCGAAGTTGGTCAGCTTGACCTTGAACCGGCCGTCGTCGACCGCCTCGGCCGCGACCACCGCGGGTTCGACCACCTCGACCGGCGCGGCGACGTCCGGTTCGGTCCCGGGTGCCTCACCGCTCACCGCTCGCGCAACCTACGCACGAGCAACGAGTCCTCGCCGTGCCCCTCGAGGTCGTCCAGCACGATCGCGATCGCCTCGCGCACCACGCGTCCCCGGTCGACCGCCAAGCCGTGCTCGCCGCGCAACGCCAGCCGGGCGTGCTCCAGCGCCAGCAGCTCCTCGTCGGACACGTACACGGTGATCTTGGTCGAGTGCTTCTGCCGACCGGTGCCGCGCCGCTGGGCCGGCGGCTCGGCGGCGGGCGCGTCGTCGTCGGCGGCGGCACCCGTGGTGAGGCGGAACAGCTCGGACGCGCCCGGCAGCGATGGGCGTCGGGTCACCGGGCGATCACCTCGCGCGCCAACGCGCGGTAGGCCTTCGCGCCCGCCGAGCGCGGCGCCCAGCGGGTGATCGGCTCGCCGGCGACCGTCGTCTCCGGGAACCGGACGGTGCGGTTGATCACCGTGTCGAACACGACGTCGCCGAACGCCTCGACCACGCGCGCCATCACCTCGCGGGAGTGCAGGGTGCGCGGGTCGTACATGGTGGCGAGGATGCCGGTGATCTCGAGCTTCGGGTTCAACCGCTCCCTGACCTTCTCGATGGTGTCTATCAGCAGGGCGACCCCGCGCAGGCTGAAGAACTCGCACTCCAGCGGGATGAGGACGCCGTCGGCCGCCGCGAGGGCGTTGACCGTGAGCAGGCCGAGCGAGGGCTGGCAGTCCACCAGCACGTAGTCGTAGTGCTCGATGACCGGGCGCAACGTGCGGACCAGCGTGTGCTCGCGGCCCACCTCCGACACCAACTGGATCTCCGCGGCCGACAGGTCGATGTTGCTGGGCAGCAGGTCCATGCCCTCGACCGGGGTGCGCATGATCACGTCGTCGACGCCGACGTCGCGCTCCATGATCACGTTGTAGATCGTCTGGTCGAGCTGGTGCGGGTGCACGCCGAGGCCCACCGACAGCGCGCCCTGCGGGTCGAAGTCGACCAGCAGTACCCGCCTGCCGTACTCGGTCAGGGCCGCGCCCAGGTTGATCGTGGACGTCGTCTTGCCGACCCCGCCCTTCTGGTTGCAGACCGCGAGGATCTTCGCCGGGCCGTGCCGGGCGATCAGCGGCGGCTCGGCGACGTAGCGCAGGGGGCGGCCGGTCGGCCCGATGTCGCCCTCGACCTGCTCGGTCGCGTCTTCGTCCGCGGGTGCGGCGTGCGGGGCGAGGCTCAGCTCGACCGAGGCGCGCGGCACACCGGACGGTGGCGGGGGTGGGGGTGCGCCCCACGGGTGGCCCGCGTGCTCCGGTGTCGACATCGCCCTTCCCGATTCCTAGTCCTCTGCCTGGGCGCAGCCTAGGCACAGCGAGGTCCACCAGCAACGCGCCCCGCCGAAGCGCGACCGATCGTTCTCAGCGCGTTCCGGAGGCGGCCGGGTCACCGGTCTTGCGGCAGTGCCGCTCGGCCGCGACGAGCACGACGTCGAGCAGGCCGGGGAACAGCTCGTCGAGGTCGTCCCGCCGCAGCGACACCCACCGCTGGTTGCCGCGCGCCCTGGTGCGGGTGATGCCCGCCTCCCGGAGCACCCGCAGGTGCTGCGACAACGTGGACTTGGCGACGTCCACCATCAGCGCGCCGCACAGGCGCTCGCCGTCGGCGTCGATCTGCCGCACCACCGCCAGCCGGGTCGGGTCGCTCAACGCGTGCAGCACCGCGCCCAGCTCGATCGCGGCGCGCTCGGGCTCGTCCAAGTTCGGCACCGGGTCGGCACCTCCAGCTCGTCGGCTCGTCGAAACGTGGGTGGTCACGCGGTCGGGCGAGCGCTCACGGTACCCGTGGGCCGCTCACGTTCCACCCGTTGCGCGAGGATGAGCGGTCGCGTAGACCTCGCGCAAGGTGTTGACGGTGACCAACGTGTACACCTGCGTCGTCGTCACGGAGGCGTGCCCGAGCAGCTCCTGCACCACGCGCACGTCCGCGCCACCTTCGAGCAGGTGGGTCGCGAACGAGTGCCGCAGGGTGTGCGGCGACACCTCGCCCCCCACCCCCGCCCGCTCGGCCGCCGCCTTCAGCACGTGCCACGCCGTCTGCCGCGACAACCTCCCACCCCGCGCGTTGAGGAACAAGGCCGGCGTACCCCGCTTGGCCAACACCGGACGAGCCCGCACCAGGTACGCCTCCAACGCCTGCAACGCCGGCCGCCCGACAGGCACGACCCGCTGCTTGCCGCCCTTGCCGTCCAGCAACGCGGTCCGCTCGCCCGCGTCCACGTCGTCCACGTCCAACCCGACCACCTCGGAGATCCGCGCGCCGGTGGAGTACAGCAGTTCCAGCAGGGCCCGGTCACGCAGCTGCGCGGGCGTGTCAGCCGGCCCGTCGAGCAGTTTCAGCACGTCGTCCACCGGCAGCGCCTTCGGCAACCGCCGGGGCGGCACCGGCGGCTGGACCGCGCGGGCCGGGTCGTCCGCCGTGATGCCTTCGAGGTGCGCGAACCGGTGCAGGCCGCGCACGGCGACCAGCGTGCGCGCGGCGGAGGAAGCCGCCAGCCCGGACTCGCGCAAGGCGGCGAGGAAGTCCCCGACCAACGCCTCGGTGACGCCAGCCAGGTCGTCGACCCCCTTGCCCGCCAGGTGCTCGGCGTAACGGCGCAGGTCACGGCCGTAGGAGTCGAGCGTGTTGCGAGCCGTCCCCCGTTCCACGGCGAGGTGGTCCAGGTAGGCCCTCATGGCACGTCCCGCCGGCGTCCCCGCCAAGGGCGTGGCGTCCAGGACATGTCCTCGCCGGACGGGCAGATCAGCAGGATGACGGGGTCCCACGCTCATGTCCTGCATCTCCTGTTGCGTCGTGGGCCGGGTCTCGTGTCATCCCACCGACCTCCCTCCGGGCTACCGCGCCATCGGTCAACACCGTAGCCCGCAGTGGACTACGCCCCCTTGACACGTGCGGTAGGGCAAAGCCAGGTCGGCGGGATGACACGACCCCCTCCCCTGTCAAGGAAGGGCATCGCAGCCGCACCGCGCCGGACGCGACCCAACCCCGGACCCGCCGGCGACCCCCGATCCCCTCCACTGGCCGTCTTTGCCTCAAAAGCAGGGCTTCGTGTCATCCCGCCGACCTGGCGCAGCCCTACCGCACGTGTCAAGGGGGGCGTAGTCCACCTCTGCCTGACACGTCCACTGCGGGCGCCTCCCTTGATACGTGTGGTAGCCCTTGTGGAGGTCGGTGGGATGACACGAAACCCGGACCACCCACCCAACCGGAACATCCATGGGCGGTTGGGATCATCCTGCTGATCTGCCCGTCCGGCGAGGACAGCTTGTGATCTTTTGACCTCTCGGCCGACCTGCGGGTTCCGGCCGGCGCGACGGCCACGGGCTGTTAGCGTTTGCGCTGTGTCGGAACCACACCAGGTGCGCATCGGCGACCAGCAGCGCGAAGAGGCGATCAGCGCCCTGAACGACCACTTCGCGGCCGGTCGCCTGGAGATCGGCGAGTACGAGCAGCGCGTCGGCTACGCGTCCGCGGCCCAGTCGGCGCAGGAGCTGGCCGCCCTCTTCCACGACCTGCCGCAGCCGCACCCGGTGTTCCTGCCGCCCGGCTACCCGCCGACCGCCGCCTACCCGCCCCCACCCGGGTACACCGCGACCCCGGGCCAGGGCTTCCCCGGCACTCCCGGTCAGGGCACTCCCGGTCAAGGCTTCCCCGGTCAAGGCTTCCCCGGCCAGGACTACCCCGGTCAGGGCGCTCCCGGCTACCCGCCACCCGGCTACGCGGACCCGTCCCAGGGCTACGGCCCGGCCTACGGCTACCCGCCCGGCTTCTCCCCGAACGCGCCGTACGGCGTCGACCCGCTGACCGGCCAGCCGCTGTCGGACAAGTCGCGCATCGCGGCGGGCGTGCTCCAGCTCGTGCTGCCGTTCGGGATCGGCCGGTTCTACATCGGTGACACGGCGATCGGCATCGCCCAGTTGCTCACGTGCGGCGGGTGCGGCATCTGGTCGTTGATCGACGGGATCATCCTGCTGGTGAACGGCGGCACCGACGGCCAGGGCCGCAAGCTACGCGACTAGGTTCCGCACGAGCATCCACGTCACGGCGAGGGCCACCACGGGCACGCCGACCTTCCGCGACACCGGAGGCGTCGGCCGCCCGTCCCTGGCCGCCCGGAACCACCTCAGCCACAGCCAGGCCAGCACCGGCAACCCGGCCACGAGCATCACCGCGTTGAAGTGCCACGCGCCGACCAGGTCTCCGTGCAGCAGGGCGTGCACCATCCGCGTCGACCCGCAGGCGGGGCA
Source organism: Saccharothrix sp. S26 (assembly GCF_021390395.1). GTDB lineage: Bacteria > Actinomycetota > Actinomycetes > Mycobacteriales > Pseudonocardiaceae > Actinosynnema. The sequence goes on along the minus strand of NZ_JAJUWT010000004.1, from coordinate 13,640 downwards.
CTGGATGCCGGTCAACGCGTAGAGCGGACAGGGCGGCAACAGCGACCCGGGCTGGTTGGGGTCCACGAACAACAACACCCCACACCCACCAACCGCCGCCACAACCACCGCCAACGGCCCACGCACACCCACGCCCCCATTATCCGTCTGCGCAGAACCCACGCGCCCCAAACGCCGGACTCACCCGTCCCGAACGTACGACTCACCCGTCCCGAACGTAGGACACACCCGTCCCGAACGTAGGACTCGCGCGAGAGTCCTACGTTCAGGTCGCGAGAGTCCTACGTTCAGGTCGCGAGAGTCCTACGTCCAGGACCGGTGAGTTGAACGCCCGGATCAGGTCGAACGGGCCGCGAAGCGGGTCGGGCGGTCGGCGAACGGGGCGTTGGAGGGGCGCCCCGTCCCGCCGCCGGTGACCACGACGTGCGCGGCGAGCAGCCCGGACACGGCGGGGCCGTTGACGATCTCCCCGGCCAGCGCCCTGTCCACCGCCTCGGCCAACGGGAAGCGCTTCGCCTCCAGGTCGGCCTCCTCCTCGCCTTGCACGTCGCGGTCCACCTCGGTGAGCCCGCGTGCCAGGAACACCCGCACCACCTCGTCGGTGAACCCCGGTGACACGGCGACGTCCACCAACGTCGTCCACTCCGACGCCGCCAGCCCGACCTCTTCGGCCAGCTCCCGCTTCGCGGCGTCCAGCGGTGTCTCGTCACCGGAGTCCAACAGCCCGGCGGGCAGCTCCCAGAGCCGCCTGCCGAGCGGGTGCCGGTACTGGTGGATGAGCACCACCGCACCGGCATCGTCCAAGGCCACCACCGCCACCGCACCGAGGTGTTCCACCACCTCGCGCGACGCCGTACCGCCACCAGGCATGGCGACCTCGTCCACCCGCAACGCGACGACGCGCCCGACGTGCACGTCCCGCGACGAAACAGTTCCGAACTCGTGCCGGGCGGTCACTGCGCGGCCCCCGCGGGCTCGGGCAGCGGCAGCCGGTCGGCCAGCCGGTAGTCCAACGCCGCCTTCACGAACGCCGCGAACAGCGGGTGCGGGCGGGTCGGACGGGACTTCAGCTCCGGGTGCGCCTGCGTGGCCACGAAGAACGGGTGCACGTCGGCCGGCAGCTCGACGAACTCCACCAGCCGCCCGTCCGGCGACGTCCCGGAGAACACCAACCCGGCCGAGGCCAACCGCTCCCGGTAGGCGTTGTTGACCTCGTACCGGTGCCGGTGCCGCTCGGACACCTCCAGCGACCCGTAGGCCGCCGCCACCTGCGAGCCCGGCAGCAGCGACGCCGGGTACGCGCCGAGCCGCATCGTGCCGCCCATGTCGCGCTGCCCGGAGACGACGTCCTCCTGGTCGGCCATGGTGCTGATCACCGGCGACCCGGTGTCCTCGAACTCCGCGGAGTTCGCGTCGGCGATGCCCGCCAGGTTCCGCGCCGCCTCGATGACCAGGCACTGCAACCCCAGGCACAGGCCCAGCAGCGGGATGCCGCGGGTCCGCGCGTAGGTGATCGCGCCGATCTTGCCCTCGATGCCGCGCACCCCGAACCCGCCGGGGATGAGGATCGCGTCGAGCCCGGCCAGGGCGTGCGCCGCGCCGGACGGCGTCTGGCACTCGTCGGAGGGCACCCACACGATCTCGACCTTGGTGCGGTGCGCGAACCCGCCCGCGCGCAGCGCCTCGGTCACCGACAGGTACGCGTCGGGCAGGTCGACGTACTTGCCGACCAACCCGATGCGGACCTTCTCGGACGGGTTGTGCACCCGGTCGAGCAGGTCGCCCCACACGGTCCAGTCGACGTCGCGGAACGGCAGGTCCAGCCGCCGCACCACGTACGCGTCCAGACCCTCGCCGTGCAGCACCTTCGGGATGTCGTAGATGGACCGCGCGTCCACCGCCGCCACCACGGCCTCGGTGTCCACGTCGCACATCAGCCCGATCTTGCGCTTCAACGCGTCCGGGATCTCCCGGTCGGCCCGGCACACGATGGCGTCGGGCTGGATGCCGATGTTGCGCAGCGCGGCCACGGAGTGCTGCGTCGGCTTGGTCTTCAGCTCGCCGGACGGCGCGAGGTAGGGCACCAGCGACACGTGCAGGAAGAACACGTTGTCGCGGCCCACGTCGTGGCGCACCTGCCGGCACGCCTCCAGGAACGGCAGCGACTCGATGTCGCCGACCGTGCCGCCGACCTCGGTGATCACCACGTCCGGGACGACGCCGTCCGGCCCCGGCTCGGCCATGGCCCGGATACGGCGCTTGATCTCGTCGGTGATGTGCGGGATCACCTGGACGGTGTCGCCCAGGTACTCGCCGCGCCGCTCCTTGGCGATGACCTCGGAGTACACCTGCCCGGTGGTGACGTTGGCGTCACCGGACAGGTCACGGGCGAGGAACCGCTCGTAGTGGCCGATGTCGAGGTCGGTCTCCGCGCCGTCGTCGGTGACGAACACCTCGCCGTGCTGGAACGGGTTCATCGTGCCCGGGTCGACGTTGAGGTAGGGGTCGAGCTTCTGCATGGTCACCCGGAGACCACGAGAGGTGAGCAGCTGACCGAGGCTCGACGCGGTCAACCCCTTGCCGAGGGACGACGCCACACCCCCGGTGACGAAAACGTGCTTGGTCGTACGTGCCTGCTGCACCAAGGAGGCTCCCCGTGGTCTGGATGTCCGCTAGGGGCAGGCCGCGGTGGTCCCGCACAGCTCAGCGCCCTGTCCACGGGCCCTAACGCTAACACGCCGGTGGTCACCCAGCGCGCCGGCGGGCACCCGAGCACATCACTCGGATGGCCTAGGCCGGTTCGAACAGGCGACCGCCGGCCCGCGAACGACCCGCGAACACCCCGGGAACGCCCGGTTCACCGTCGCCTGCCACGCCCGCCGGACGGCACCGGAGCCGCTGGTCAGCCCTCCGCGCCGGGCGCGGGAGCTTCGGCGTTGCCCGCCACCCCGTACCGGCCCGCCTTGCCGTCCAACTGCTCACGCAGCGCGAGCACCACCACCACGCGCCCGGCGGCCGTGCCCGCGTGGTCCACGGTGGACAGCACGGACGTCGCCGCCGTGTCCGCCCGCACGACGCCGATCGGTCCCGTGCCGTCGGCCGACCCGGAGCCGCCCGCCAGCACCGCGCCCGCGCCGGACCGGTCGAGCTGGGTGGCGAACCGCGCCACCACCGCCGCCCGGTCGGCCGCCGCGTCACCGGTCGACGCGCCGCCGGTCAGCACCACCGCGAGCTGGGCCGGCCGCAACCCCTGGCCCGGCTTGACGAAACCCGAGCTGGACAGCCCGCCCAGCGCGGCCGCCAGCTCGTCGGGCGTGGCGCGCGGCTGGTTGGTGTCCTTGTCGACCAGCAGCACCGAGCCGAACAGGCCGCCCGCCCTGGTGCCGGGGTCGGCCCCGGTGGGCAGCCGGGTGCCCGCGGGCTGCAACCGGGCGACCAGGTCGAGCAGTTGGTCGGCCTTGTCCGGGTCGGTGAACGACTCAGTGAGCTGGAGCTCGCCGGTGACCGTCGCGCCCGCCGAGCGCAGCAGCGCGGTGACCGCGTCCCGGTCGTCCGGCGCGGCGTCGGCGGTGGTGACCAGCACGACGGTCCGGTCGGCCAACTGCCCCTTCACCGCCAGCGGGCCGACGGAGGCCGCGAACCGGTCGGCGTCGGCGAGCCGCGCGTCCAGGCCGTTGCGCTCGGCTTGCAGCGCGGCGACCTCCCGGCCCAGCGCGCCGTTGTCCTCGTTGAGCCCGGACAGCAGCCGGCCGCTGATCGCGGTCGAGCCGAGCACCACCCCGACGGCCAGCGCCAGGAACACCGCGGTGATGGAGACGACGTGGTAGCGCAGCGAGATCACGCGAACAACCCCTTGAACCAGTCGACGACGGATCGGAACGCGTCGGCGGCGAGGTCGACGTAGACCTGGCCGACCCCGGACACCGCGAGGGCCGCCGTCATCGCCGCCACCGCGGCCAGCACCAGCAGCGTGATCAGGCCCAGCGACACCCGGCCGCGGTGCAGGGTGGCGACGGCGTGGCCGTCCACGAGCTTGTTGCCGAGCTTGAGCCTGGTCAGGAACGTCGACGGGGTGGAACCGGAGTTGCCGCGGTCCAGGAACTCGCGCAGCCCGGCCTGCAACCCCACGGTCACCACCAGGGTCGCGCCGTGCGCCTCGGCCAGCAGCAGCGCCAGGTCCTCGGCGTTGCCGGTCGCGGGGAACGTCACCGCGCCGATGCCCAGGTCCTGGATGCGCTCCAGCCCGGGCGCGTGGCCGTCGACCTGCGCGGGCACCACGACCTCCGAGCCCGAGCGCAACGTCTCGGTGCCGATGCCGTCCGGGTCGCCGACGATGACGTCCGGGGCGAACCCGGCTCGGTGCAGGGTGTCCGCGCCCGCGTCCACGCCGATCAGCACGGGCCGGTGCTCGCGGATGTACTTGCGCAGCTTGCGCAGCTCCTCGGCGTGCCGGGGCCCGCCCGCGACGACGAGCACCTGCCGGTCGCGGATCGGCACGAGCAGCTCGGGCACGCCGACGCCGTCGAGCAGCAGGGCCCGTTCCCGGCGCAGGAACTCGATGGTGTTCGCGGAGAACGCCTCGAGCTGCGCGGCCATGCCCGCCTTGGCCTCGATCATCGCGTCGGCGATCGACTCGGCGGTCTGCTGGACGCCGCGCGCGACCTCCTTCTCGCCGACGAACACGCCGCCTTCGTGCAGCCTCAGCTTCATGCCGTCCCTGATCCCGCGCAGGGCCGCCGTGCCGACGCCGTCGACCAGCGGGACGCCCGCCTCGACGAGCAGCTCCGGGCCCAGGTTGGGGAACCGGCCGGAGATGGACGGCGAGGCGTTGACCACGCCCGCCACCTCGGCGTGGACCAGGGCTTCGGCGGTGCGGCGGTCGATGTCGACGTGGTCGAGGACGGCGACGTCACCGGGGCCGAGCCGGCGCAGCAGGTCACCCGAGCGGCGATCGACCCGTGCCACACCGGTGACGCCCGGCAGTTCCTGGTGCGTGCGGCCGAGCAACCCGGAGAGCTTCATGAACCGATGGTGACTCACCTCGCGCGCGACCGGTCGCCAACACGCCGAGGCGATCTCGGCTGGTCAGTGACGTCACTGATCCACAGTGGACGCATTACCCCCGGTAGGGTGACGTCGTTCGTCGGCCGGCGAACCGGGCAGCTCGGCCACCGGACCGGCGGACGGCACGTCCAGCTCGGACACGGGCATCGCGATGCCGAACGGCGGCGTGTCGTCGTCGTCCACCTGGTACACCGACACCCCGGTGGGCCGCGGCACGCGCGCCGGCCAGTCGTGCGCCACCGCCGCGCCGGCGAGCAGCGCCACCGCCCCCGCGCCGACCAGCCACGTCCCCGCGCCGAAGAACGCCTCCGACGTCCCGATCGAAGGGGGCACGTCGCCGTCGCCGAACAACGTCCGCAACGTCTCCAACGCCGACCACAGCGCGCCGACGACCACGCCGAACGCGGCCAGCACCCCGAACCGGCCGATCGCCGCGAGCCGCGGCGATCGCAGTTGCAGCAGCCCGCCGACCGCGGCCAGGACCGCGCCGAAGACCAGGCCATACCCGTAGACGGGGTAGTTGAACGCGACCCCGGCCGTTCGGCCGGGCGGCGCGGGTTCCTGCACGTACTCCCACCCGGTGAGCGCGACCAGGCGCGGTATTTCCTGCGGCACCCCGTTCGGCCTCGGCCGCAACTCGGTCTCCACCCCGTACAGGGTGAACAACGAGCCCAACACCACCACGAGCGCACCCGCGCCGATGGTGAGGACGGCGATCGTGCGCCGGGTCATGTGGCGATCTCCTCACTGCTCGGTGACGTGCCGCGAACCGGCGTCACCACCAGCAAAGCCGCACCGCGCGGTCGCGCCATCGGCCGACCGGGTGCCGTTTCGGGCGTCGGCGCGTTCAGGAGCCGTCGGCGCGGCGCTCGTACCCCGAGTCCGGCAGTTGCGCCACCTCGACCACGGGGATGCCGAACGGCGGGGTATCGGTGTCGTCGTCGACCTCGTCGCCGTCCACCCGGTAGACCACGGGACCTTCGGGCCGCGGCTCGCGCCGCCGGGCGTGCACCAGCACGACGCCGGCCACCGCGAGCAGCACCGACGCGCCCAACACCGAGACGCCTTCCCCGACGTGCACGGCGAAGCCGCCCACCTCCGGCCGCGCGGCGTTGCCGACCATCGACACGACGACCGCGACCACCGCCCACACCGAGCCCACCAGCACGCCCGTCCCGCCGATCGCCAGGTACCGGGCAGCCAGGCGCTGCGACTCCGGCAGGAACACCAGCGCCGCCGCGACCGCCAGCAGCACCGCCGACACCACGATCGGCACCCCGTACTGGGGGCTGCGCACGGGGGCGAACTCCATGCCCGCGGGCAGGTTCGAGAACACGTACTCCCACGAGGTGACGGTGATCGACGGCAACCTGTCCTCGCGCGCGGGGCCCTCCGCGTACAGCGGCAGGAACGTCCCCACCACGGCCGTCACCCCGGCCCCCACGAGCATGGCCGCACCGAGCAGCCGTCTGCTCACTTCTTCTTCGCCTTGCGCCGCACCACGGGCACGCTCTCCTTGTCGGCCTTCGCCGCCGCCAGCAGCTCCTCGGCGTGCGCCCGCCCGGTGTCGGTGGAGTCCATGCCCGCGAGCATCCGCGCCAGCTCGACCACGCGCTGCGACTCGTCCAGCTTCCGCACGCCGCTGCGGGTCAGCACGCCGTCCGCGGTCTTGTCCACCACCAGGTGCCGGTCGGCGAACGCGGCGACCTGCGGCAGGTGCGTGACCACGATGACCTGGTGGCTGCGGGCCAACCGGGCCAGCCTGCGGCCCACCTCGACCGCGGCCCGGCCGCCGACGCCCGCGTCGACCTCGTCGAACACCAGCGTGGGCACCGGGTCGGAGTGCGACAGCACGACCTCCAACGCCAGCATCACCCGCGACAGCTCGCCACCGGACGCGCCCTTGTGCACCGGCAGCGCGGGCGCGCCGGGGTGCGCGATCAGCCGCAGCTCCACGTCGTCCACACCGCTCGCGCCCGCGTGCAGCAACTGCCCGCCCACCCGCAACGCCTGCGGGTCGCCCGCCTCGGCCACCCTCGGCCGCACCGCGACCTCCACCGTGGCGTGCGGCATGGCCAGGCCGGTCAGCTCGTCCGACACCGCCCGGCCCAGCTCCTCGGCCGCGGCGGTCCGCTCGGCGGTCACCTGCTGCGCGTACGTGGCCAGCTCCGCGGCCAGCTCGTCGCGCCGGGCCGCCAGCGCCGCCAACGCCTCGTCGGACGTGTCGAGCCCGGCCAGCCGGGACGACGCGTCCTGCGCCCACGCGATCACGCCGTCCACGTCGGCGGCGTACTTGCGGGTCAACGACTTCAGCTCGGCCTGGCGGGCGAGCACCTGCTCCAGCCGCGCCGGGTCCGCGTCGAGGTGCTCCAGGTACGACGCGATCTCCGCGCCCACGTCCGCCAGCAGCGTCTCCGCCTCCACCAGCCGGGGCTCCAGCTCGCGCAGCTTCGGGTCGTCCGACGCGGTCAGCCGCCGCCGCGCCTCGCCGATCAACCCCAGCGCGCCGGGCACGTCCGGGTCGCCGTCGGGCGAGCCCGACACCGCGTACTGCGCGCCGGACGCGGCCTCGCGCAACTGGTCGGCGTCGGCCAGCCGGCGCGCCTCGGCGACCAGCTCCTCGTCCTCGCCGGGCTTCGGGTCGACCGCGGAGATCTCGGCCAGCCCGTGCCGCAGCAGCTCGGCCTCGCGGGCCAGCTCGTGCGACCGGGCGGTGCGCTCGGACAGCTCCGTCGCCACCCGCAGCCACTCGTCGCGGATCTTCCGGTACGCGCGCAACGGCTCGGCGACCTCGTCACCGGCGAACCTGTCGAGCACCGACCGCTGCTCGGCGGGCCGCAGCAGCCGCAGCTGGTCGTTCTGCCCGTGCACCGCGAGCAACTGCTCGGCCAGCTCGGACAGCACGCCCACCGGCACGGACCGGCCGCCCAGGTGCGCCCGCGACCGCCCGTCCGCGCCGACGGTGCGGATCGCGATCACGCTGCCGTCGTCGTCGGGTTCGCCACCCACCTCCTCGGCGACCTTCGCCGCCGGGCTGCCCGCGGGCGCGACGAACCGCCCTTCGACCACCGCCTTGTCCGCGCCGTTGCGCACGCGGGACGCCTCGGCCCGGCCACCACCCAGCAGGTGGAGCCCGGTCACGACCATGGTCTTGCCCGCACCGGTCTCACCCGTCACCACGGTGAAACCGGCGTCGAGCTCAAGGGTGGCCTCGTCGATCACACCGAGGCCCTGGATGCGCATCTCGGCCAGCACGCACGGAACACTACTGGGCGACGCGGACAAAGCGTGTGTTCGGGGGAGGGTGTCCCCCTGTTGATCACACGCCCATCAGGCCCACGGGCCGCGCCACCCCTGCACCGGCAGCCCGAACTTCTCCACCAGCCGATCGGTGAACGGACCGGGCCGCAACCGCACCAGCCGCAACGGCGTGCTGCCGCCGACCACCTCGACCCGCGCGCCCGGCGGCAGGTTCACCGTGCGGCGACCGTCGGCGCACAGCACCGCCGGGTGGCCCTCCGGGTCGACCTCCAGCGCCACCACCGACGCGGGCGACACCACCAGCGGCCGCGCGAACAGGGCGTGCGCGTTGCTCGGCACCACCAGCAGCGCCTGCACGTCCGGCCACACCACCGGCCCGCCCGCGGAGAACGCGTACGCCGTCGACCCGGTCGGGGTGGCCACCAGCACGCCGTCGCAGCCGAACGCCGACACCGGCCGCCCGTCCACCTCCACCACGACGTCCAGGATCCGCTCGCGGGTGCTCTTCTCCACGCTGGCCTCGTTGAGCGCCCACGTGCCCTCCAGCACCTCGCCGTCCATGGACGCGGTGATGTCGAGCGTCATCCGCTCCTCGACGTCGTAGTCCCGGTCGACGACGTGCCTGATCGCCTCGTACAGCGCGTCGGAGTCGGCCTCGGCCAGGAACCCGACCCGGCCCAGGTTCACCCCCAGCACCGGCACGCCCGCCGCCCGCGCCAGCTCGGCGGCCCGCAGCAGGGTGCCGTCGCCGCCGAGCACGAACACCAGCTCCGTGCCCTCGGCGGCCTTCTCGTCGGCAGGCACGCACTGCGTGAAGCACGACGGGTCCAGGTCGGGCGCTTCGTCCTCCAGCACCCGCAGCTTCACCCCGCCGGCCGCGAACCGGGCCGCGACCTCCTGGGCCACCAGCACGTTGCTGCGCCGTCCGGTGTGGACTACCAGCAGGATCTCCCTCGTCACGTGACCCGTCCTCACTGGGGGCCTTGCGCCACGGCGGCGCGCACGAGCGCGGCGGCGTCCGCCGCGTCCAGGGGCTCGCCCCGGCGCAGCCAGACGAAGAACTCGACGTTGCCCGACGGACCGGGCAGCGGGCTGGCGGTGGCGCCGTGCAGGCGCAGGCCGAGCCCGGCGGCGGACGCGACGACGTCCAGCACCGCCTCGGCCCGCAACTGCGGGTCGCGCACCACACCACCCGAGCCGAGGCGTTCCTTCCCGACCTCGAACTGCGGTTTCACCATCGGCACCAAGTCGCCGCCCTCGTCCAGGCACGCGGCCAACGCCGGCAGCACGAGCCTCAACGAGATGAACGACAGGTCGGCCACGACCAGGTCGACCGGGCCGCCGATGTCTTCCGGGGTCAACGACCGCACGTTCGTCTTGTCCTTGACCACGACCCGGTCGTCGGTGCGCAGCCGCCAGTCCAGCAGGCCCCGGCCGACGTCGGCCGCCACGACCTGCCGCGCGCCCGCGCGCAGCAGCACGTCGGTGAACCCACCGGTGGACGCGCCCGCGTCCAGGCACCGCCTGCCCTCGACCACCACCCCGTCGAACGCCTCCAGCGCGCCGACGAGCTTGTGCGCGCCCCGTGAGGCGTAGTTCGGGTCGTCGGTGTCGCGGACCAGCAACGCGGTGTCCAGCTCGACGGCGGTGGCGGGTTTCGTGGCCACGGTGCCGCGCACGGTCACCCGGCCCTCGGCGACGAGTTGGCTCGCGTGCTCCCGTGACCTGGCCAGCCCGCGGCGGACCAGTTCGGCGTCCAGCCGAGCCCTGCGAGGCACCGGTCAGACCTTGTCGATGCTGGAGAGCGCGGCCGTCAACGCGGTGTGCGCGTCGTCGAACCGGGCCACGTGCTCGACCACGTCCAGCCCGTCCAGCCCGTCGAAACCGGCCAGGGCGTCGTCGATCCCGGTCACGGGGTCGCGGGGCGGGCCGGGGAGGGGAACCTCGAAGCTCACAGGATTCAAGGTAGCCGATGCAGCACGGACAGGTCGGCAGCCACGTAGGTCGGCCTGCGGTCCTCGGGCAGCTCGTTCGCCTCGGCCTCCGTGGACACGCCGGTGAGCACCAGCAACGAGTCCATGCCCGCGTTCACCGCGCCCGCGATGTCGGTGTCCAGCCGGTCCCCCACGACCAGCGGCCGTTGCGCGCCCGCCGACTTCGCCGCCTGCTCCAGCAGCGGCGTGGCCGGCTTGCCCGCCACCAGAGGTTCCACGCCGGTCGCCGTGCGCAGCGCCGCGACCAACGCGCCGTTGCCGGGCAGCAGGCCCCGTTCGGTGGGCAGGGTGGCGTCGACGTTGCAGGCGATCCAGTGCGCGCCGCCCTGGCGGATCGCGACGCACGCCTCGGCCAGCTCGCGCCAGCCCAGCTCCTGCGACAGTCCCTGGACGACCGCGCGGGCGTGCTCGGCGTCACGGGTCGGCCGGTAGCCGCGCAGCCGCACCTGCTCGGCCAGCGCGTCCGTGCCGAGGACCAGGACGTGCTCGCCCGGCGGCACGAGGTCCAGCAGCATCGCCGCGCCCGCCTGGGCGCTGGTGCTGACCTCGTCCAGGGCGGCGTGGAAGCCCAACTCGGTCAGGTGCTCGGCGACCGTTTCCGGCGACCGGGACGCGTTGTTGGTGACGAACCGGATGCCGGTCCCGTGCTCGCGGGCGGCGGCGACCGCCTCCACGGCACCGGGCACGACCTCCTGGCCACGGTAGACCGTGCCGTCGAGGTCCAGCAGCAGGGCGTCGTAACGGTCGAGCAGCACAGGCTTCTCCGTTCAGGGTGGTCCGGCTGGGAACAGTCTGAAGGCTCGGCACCGGGTGGTGCCGAGCCTTCAGGTGTGACTTCGGTCCGTGCCGCTCAGTCCTGCGGGCTGAGGTCGAACGCGCGCTCGGCGGCGTCGGTCTCGTTGTCGTCGTCGGCCTGGGCGGCGTTGAGGAACCACTTCACGGCTTCCTCGGTGCGGCCGGCGGCCTCCAGGTTGTCGGCGTAGGCGTAGAACAGGCGGGCGCTCCACGGGTCGCGCCGCTTGGCGTCCAGGTCGTCGCCCTGCAACGCCACCACGGCCGCGTCCAGCTGCCCCATGTCCCGCCGGGCACCGGCCGCCACGATCCGCAGCTCCACCGCCTCGTCCGGGGACAGCTGCGACACCTGCGCCTCGCGTGCCAGCTCGATGGCCCGCTCGGGACGCCCCAGCGCCCGCTCGCAGTCCGCCATCACCGCGATGTGCCCGGTGCCGTGCGACATGCGCCGGGCGGCCCGCAGCTCGGACAACGCCTCGGCCCACTCACCGGCGTGGTAGGCAGCCAGCCCGGCGGCCTCCCGGACCACCGCGACCCGTGCCGCCTTCGACCGCGCGTACCGCGCGTGCTCCAGCGCCAGCTCCGGCTCGCTGTCGATCAGCATGCCCGCCGCCGCCAGGTGCCTGCCGACGATCTCGGCCAGCCCCTTGGGCAGCCCGCGCAGCTCCTGCTTCACCTCGGGGTCGAGGATGGAGATGTCGGCGTCCTCGGGCAGCTCGGGCGTGCGGGCCCGCACGAACACCCGCTCGTCCGACTCACCCTCGACGGCCTCCGCGGGCTCTTCCGCCTCAGCCTCGACGGCTTCGGACTCGACAGCAGCTCCGGACTCGACAGCTTCGGGCTCGACAGCTTCGGGCTCGTCATCCTGCTCTTCGGTCTCGGCCGTCACCGACTCCTCGGCGACCACCGGCTCGACCGCAAGCTCGATTTCGACCTCGACGGCGTCGACTTCGACCGCGTCCACTTCGACGTCGGTCGCGTCGACGTCAGCCGTGGCGTCCTCGACGACCGGCTGCTCATCGCCCTGGGCAACCCGCTCCTGGAACCGCGCGGCCCGTTCCCGACTGCGCTCGTCGCGCCGATCGTTCCCAGGCTTCTCGTACCGAGGCTTGTCGTACTGCGGCCGGTCGTCCCTGCGCTGGTAACCGCCACGGTCACCGCCACGACGGTCCCCACCGGGCCGCTCGTCCCGCCGCTGGTACCCACCGCGATCACCACTGGGCCGGTCATCCCGACGGGGGTAGCTCGGCCGGTCACCGCTCGGTCGATCGTCGCGCCGCTGATAGCCGCCACGGTCACCACTGGGCCGGTCATCACGACGCGGGTAACCGCCACGGTCGCCACCGGGCCGGTCATCGCGCCGCTGATAGCCGCCACGGTCACCGCTGGGCCGGTCATCCCGCCGCTGGTACCCACCACGGTCGCCGCTCGGCCGATCGTCCCTGCGCTGGTAACCGCCGCGGTCGCTGCCACCCCGGTCGTCGCGTCGCGGGTAGCTGGGCCGATCGTCACGCCTCTGGTACCCACCGCGGTCACTGCCGGAACGGTCGTCCCGACGCTGGTAACCGCCGCGATCCCCGCTCGGGCGATCATCACGACGCTGATAGCCACCGCGATCCCCGCTGGGCCGGTCATCCCGCCGCTGGTACCCACCACGGTCACCGCTCGGTCGATCGTCGCGCCGCTGGTACCCGCCACGGTCGCCACTGGGCCGGTCATCCCGACGGGGGTAGCTCGGCCGGTCGCCACCGGGCCGGTCATCGCGCCGCTGGTAGCCGCCACGGTCGCCGCTCGGCCGGTCATCACGACGCGGGTAGCTGCTGCGCTCGCCGCCCCGGTCGGACCCGCGGTCATCCCGACGGTCGTAGCGGGGACGCTCACCGCGGCTGTCGTCACGCCTGTTGTCGTCGCGCCGGAACCCGCCCCGGTCACCGGTGCGGTCGTCGCGACGAGGTGCGCCACCGCGGTCGTCGCGGCGGGGGTAGCTGGGGCGGTCGCCGGAATCCCGGCGGAAACCACCACTTCGGCTGTCATCCCGCCGTGGCGCCGCGCCACGGTCGTCACGGGGCTTGTCGTAGCGGGGACGCTCGCCTCGGCTGTCGTCACGCCGGTCAGCGCCACGAGGCTTGTCGTAGCTCGGCCGGTCGTCCCGGCGCGGATAGCCGCCGCTCGACCGTTCACCCGTTCCTCGGGCGTCACGGCCACCACTGCTCGGCTTGCGGCTTCCCTGGGCACGGCCACCGTCGTCGGATCGGCGCGGTCGGTCTCCCTGGCCACGCTGACGGTCGCCGGGTCGATCCCCGAACCTGGACACTAACTCCTCCTACTGTGGACACGCCGAAAGGGCTTGCGGTTTGGAGCACATATCACTGTGCCCCCACCACAAGCCCTTTCAGGGAAGAATGTTCGGCGGCGTCCTACTCTCCCACACCCTCACGAGTGCAGTACCATCGGCGCTGGAAGGCTTAACTACCGGGTTCGGAATGGGACCGGGTGTTCCCCAACCGCTATGACCACCGAAACACTATG
>NZ_JAJUWT010000003.1 GCF_021390395.1 Saccharothrix sp. S26 | reverse complement strand
CCGCCTGGCCGCCCTGCCCTACTGGGTCCAGGACTACAACACCCGACGCGCCCACAGCGCCATCGGCGGCCAGCCCCCCATCACCCGACTGACCGCCTAAGCGTCAACAACGTCACGAATCAGTACAGCTAGCTCAGGAGGCGCGCAGCTCCAGCTCGCCACCGCAGTGCCGGCACACGTCGGCGAACACGTGGACGTCGTGCGAGCAGGCGGGGCAGGGTCGGAAGCTGCGCTCGATCAGGTCGTCGCGGCGGCGCTGGAACAACCGCCTGCGCGGGGTGCGATGTCTGGACACGCCGACCACCATGCACAGGCCGCACCCCGTGATCGCCAATCCAGGCCCCGACCTGTGGCGATGCTCACCGGCCACCTCAGCGGTCGGTGAGCCGCCGGTCACTCTTCGAACGCACGGAGCCAACCGTCGAGGTGCGGGCACGCCGCCCGCAGGCGGACCAGCCCGAGGTCTTGGATGGCGAGCGGCCCGTCGACCGTTTTGACGTAACCCGGGCAGTAGTCGAGCAGCCGCTTCGAGGGCGCGGTGGCGGGTCCGTCGTTGACCAGTTCCGGGCCGCCGGCAGCCCGGACGTCGTCACGGAGCCGGTCGGCGAGTCCGGGACCGAGGAACTGCCCCAGCTCGTCGGCGGCGGCGAACACCCAGGCCTCCAGCTCGTGGACCACCAGGTTGGGCCGGAACCGCCGATCGCCGACCGCGGCGGCCAGGCAGCGCTCGACGTGCCCCACCCGCTCGTAGACGTCACCGGACGGCCGGTCGGCCATGCCGGGGCAGTCCACCGGGAACGCGTAGTAGTCGAACACCGTGGTGAGCACGTCGAGGCTGGTGTCGTTCAGCAGGAGCTTGATGTCCCGCTGCACCTGCGCCCAACCGGTGATGCCGCCCTTGTGCGACGGTCCGGCCGCCGGCCGCTTGGTCTTGACCAGCGACAGGCTGGTGACCCACCCGAGCCCTTCGAGGTGGGGCCGGATGACGGCGTCGGCCACCACTTCCTCCGTCTGCCCCTCGACCAGCAGGTGAACTCGCCGGACGACACGGGTCACGCGTGCCCGCCCGGCCTGCCGCCGATCAGGTTCTTCTCCCACAGCTCACCCAGCGAGTACTCCGAGAGCCATCGACCGAGCCGCTCGCGGTCCGGTCGCGTGAACGTCGAGCCGCCGTCGACGCGCTCGACCACGATCAGGTCGTCGAGCTCGAACTGGTTCACCAGCGTCACCGACTGAGTGGCGATGATCACCTGACCGCGTGTCGACGCCTGCCGCAAGAGCCCTGCCAGCTGGACGACCGCGTAGGGGTGCAACCCGAGCTCCGGCTCGTCCAACACCACCAGCGCCGGCGACTGCGGGTGCAGGAGGAGCGTTGCGAGGCAGACGAAGCGCAAGGTGCCGTCCGACATCTGATCGGCCGAGAACACGGCGTCGGAGTCGACCGGCCGCCACCGCAACCGCAACCGATCGCTCTTCTCCGGCCGGAGCACGAAGTCCCGGAAGAACGGTGCGACCTGGCGGATCACGCCGACGATGCGCCGGTATGCCGATTGATCGGCTTGGTCGTCGCTGTCCGAGAGGGCCAGCAGGACGGCGGCGAGGTTGCCCCCGTCGTTGCGCAGCAACAGGTTGTCCGCCGTGGGCACCGATTGCTTGACCGGCGCGTGCCGGCTGGTGTCGTGGAAGTGGTAGACGCGGCAATCCCGCAGCAGGTCGACCATGCCCGCGGCCACCCGGTTGACCCCAGTTCGGGCGGTTTCGTGCAGCCGCGTTTCCCGGTTGCCCCTGCCCACCTCGACCGGCACGGCCCAGCCGACCGATTCGCGGGCGAAGATCACCTCGTCGTCGCGGGCGGGTTCGAGCACGGCTTCGTACTGCCCTGCCGATGTGACGAGCCCGACCCGCAGGTGACCGGCGGTCGAGTTCACCAGCGCCGACGCGCCGCCGTTCAGGCCGACGAAGTAGCCCAGGTCCGACTCGACCAGCCGTCCCAGCAGCTCGAACACGCGGACGAAGTTGCTCTTGCCCGCGCCGTTCGCGCCGATCAGGACGTTCAACCGGCCGAGGTCCACCCGCGCCGATCGGATCGAGGCGTACCCCTCGACCTCGATCGACTTCAGCTCCCGGTCGGCCACGCGATCACTCTACGACCACGCGCCGACCGGGAACCGGCTGAAGTCAGTCCTCCGGCGGCGACCACACGTTCGTGCGGGACATGCCGGCGGCGCGGCCCTTGGAGGAGATGACCAGGGCCATCTTGCGGGAGGCCTCGTCGATCATCTCGTCGCCGAGCATCACCGCGCCGCGCTTGCCGCCCTTCTCGGAGGTGAAGTAGTCGTACGCGTCGAGGATGTTCTCGGCGTGGTCGTAGTCCTCCTGCTTGGGGCTGAACACCTCGTTGGCCGCGTCGATCTGGCCCGGGTGCAGGACCCACTTGCCGTCGAAGCCCAGCGCCGCCGAGCGGCCGGCCACGCGCTTGAAGCCCTCGACGTCGCGGATCTGCAGGTACGGGCCGTCGATGGCCTGCTTGTCGTGCGCGCGGGCCGCCATGAGGATCTGCATCAGGATGTAGTGGTAGGCGTCGCCGACGTCGTAGCCGGGCGGCTGCTCGCCGACGACCAGGGACTTCATGTTGATCGACGCCATGAAGTCGGCCGGGCCGAAGATGATCGTCTCCACCCGCGGCGAGGCGGTGGCGATCGCGTTGACGTTGATCAGGCCCAGGGCGTTCTCGATCTGCGCCTCGATGCCGATGCGCCCGACCTCGTAGCCCATGGTCTTCTCGATCTGGGTGAGCAGCAGGTCCAGCGCGTGCACCTGCTCGGCGGTCTGCACCTTGGGCAGCATGATGCAGTCGAGGTTCGCGCCCGCGCCCTCGACGACCTCGGTGACGTCGCGGTAGGTCCACTCGGTGGTCCAGTCGTTGACCCGGACCACCCGCGTGCGCGAGCCCCAGCCGCCCTCGTTCAACGACGCCACGATGGTCTTGCGCGCGTCCGGCTTGGCCAGCGGCGCGCACGCGTCCTCCAGGTCGAGGAACACCTGGTCCGCGGGCAGCGTGCGGGCCTTGTCGATCATCTTCTGGCTCGACCCGGGCACGGCCAGGCACGAGCGACGGGGACGCTGCTGGTCGACCACTGGGGGGTACCTCCTCGTACCGGCCGGTAACTCCTGTCGTGCGAAGGGTGGCACGCACGTGTGCCGCCCGCTATTTCGTGAGTCCCGGCTCACAGGCCCGTGGCAGGCTGAACCGGTGGAGATCGCACAGGTGCTGGACAACGCGCTGCGCAAGGCCGCGGCGGTGTGGATCCGGCCGGACGGCCACGAGCCGAGGCTGGTGTGGGCGCTGTGGCGCGACGGGACGCTGCTGGTGGCCGTCGGCGGCACGGAGCAGGAGGTGCCGGGGCTGGTCGACGGCGTCGCGTGCACGGTCACCGTCCGCTCCCCCACCACGCACTCGCACCTGGTCGACGCCCGCGCGACCGCCCGCCGCACCGACCTCGACGACGACGCGCGGGCGGCGTTGACCGCGGCCCGGCTCAACGGCCGCCCGGAGTGGGCCGACGTGTACCGGCTGGAGCTCGCGTGATCACCGTCCCCGACGACTTCGGCGCGATCCTGGGCGAGGAGGCGCGGGAGTGGCGCGCCACCCTGCCCGCGCTGGCCACGAAGTTCTGCGCCCGCTGGCAGCTCACCCCCGACGGCGCCCTGCTCAACGGCAACGTCGCCGTCGTCCTGCCGGTGCGCCGCGCCGACGGCCACCCGGCCGTGCTCAAGCTCACCTGGCTGGACGACGAGACGCGTCAGGAGCCGATCGCCCTGCGCGCGTGGGCCGCGCGCGGCGTGGTGGACCTGCTCGACCACGACGACCAGCACGGCGCGTTGCTCCTGGAACGCCTGGACCACACCAGGTCGCTGCTCGACGCGCCGATCGAGGAGGCGCTGGCCGTCACCGGCGGGTTGCTGCGCGGGCTGCGCGTCCCGGCCGGACCGGAGGTGCGCCGCCACGAGTTCCCCGACCTCGTCGCCGAGAACGCGCAGCTGGGCGACCCGCTGCCGGCCGCGCTGGTCGAGCAGGCCCGCGAGCTGGGCCGCGACCTCGCCGAGACCGCCGGGAACACCCTGGTCAACCAGGACCTGCACTACGAGAACGTGCTGCGCGGCGAGCGCGAGCCGTGGCTGATGATCGACCCGAAGCCGCTGGCGGGCGACCGCGAGTTCGGCGTGGTCCCGTTGCTGTGGAACAGGTTCGGCGAGCTGGACGGCGAGCGCGGCGTGCGCGACCGGTTCGCCGCGCTGTGCGACATCGGCGAGCTGGACGTCGACCGGGCCCGCGCCTGGACGTTCTGCCGCGCCGTGGACACCTGGCTGTGGTGCCTGGACCAGGAGCTGGACCGGATGGCCGGCCCCGTCGAGGCCATCGCGCACGCCCTGCGCCCGTAGCCGCGGCCCCCGCCGTCCACAGTGGAACGCAGCGGCGGCGCACCGGGCGGACTAACCTGATCACGTGGCCGCCGTCAACCGCGTCTTCGCCGCCCAACTCGCCGGGCTGCCCGTGTTCGGGCCGGACGGTGAGTCGATCGGCAAGGTCCGCGACCTGGTCATCGGCCTGCGGGTGGACCGGCAGCCGCCCCGCGTGCTCGGCCTGGTGCTGGAGCTCGCGACCCGGCGGCGCATCTTCGTGCCGATGCTGCGGGTCACCTCGATCGAGCCGAACGCCGTGGCGCTGGCCACCGGGTCGGTCAACCTGCGCCAGTTCCACCAGCGCGCCAACGAGGTGCTGGTCGTCGGCGAGCTGCTCGACGCCCGCGTCACGCTCGGCTCGGGCGCGCAGGCCGTGCTGGTGGACGCGGCGATGGAGCCCAGCCGCACCCGGGACTGGCGGATGACGCGGGTGGCGGTGCGGGAGCGCACCGGCCGGCTGGCCCGCCGCGGCCCGGTGCAGGTGCTGCGGTGGGACGAGCTGACCGGCCTGTCGGTGACCGAGCTGGCGGGCCAGCCGCAGGGCGCGCAGCACCTGGTGGCGATCTTCGAGACGATGCGCGCGGCGGACGTGGCGCTGGCCCTGCACAGCCTGCCGTTCAAGCGGCGCTACGAGGTGGCCGAGGCGCTGGACGACGAACGGCTCGCCGACGTGATCGAGGAGATGGCCGAGGAGGACCAGAAGGACCTGCTGGCGCACTTGGACGACGAACGCGCCGCGGACATCCTGGAGGCCATGAACCCCGACGACGCGGCCGACCTGCTGGCCGAGCTGCCCAAGGGCGAGCAGGACCGGCTGCTGGGGTTGATGGAGCCGGAGGAGTCCGCGCCGGTGAAGCGGCTGCTGGAGTACAGCTTCGACACCGCGGGCGGGCTGATGACACCGGAGCCGGTGGTGCTCGCGCCGGACGCGACCGTGGCCGAGGCGCTGGCGCACGTGCGCAACCCGGACCTCACGCCCGCGCTGGCCAGCATGGTGTTCGTGTGCCGGCCGCCGACGGCCACGCCCACCGGCCGCTACCTGGGCTGCGTGCACATCCAGCGGCTGCTGCGCGAACCGCCGTCCGACCTGGTCGCGGGCGTGCTGGACACCGACCTGGCCACGTTGTCGCCGTCGGCGTCGCTGGGTGACGTGACCCGCTACTTCGCCACCTACAACCTGGTGTGCGGGCCGGTCGTGGACGACAGCGACCACCTGCTCGGCGCGGTCACCGTGGACGACGTGCTGGACCACCTGCTGCCGGACAACTGGCGCGAAACGGGGCTGACCCATGCCTGAGCTGCCGCGTCGACGGCTCGACCAGCCGCGCACGGAGGGCCGGTTCCGGCTGTCGCTGGACCCGGAGGCGTTCGGCCGGTTCTCCGAGCGCCTGGCCCGGTTCCTGGGCACCGGCAAGTTCCTGTTCTGGCAGACCCTGACCGTGATCGTGTGGATCACGCTCAACCTCGCCGCGGTGTCGCTGCGCTGGGACCCGTACCCGTTCATCCTGCTCAACCTGGCGTTCTCCACGCAGGCCGCCTACGCCGCGCCGCTGATCCTGCTCGCGCAGAACCGGCAGGACGACCGCGACCGGGTGTCGCTGGAGGAGGACCGGGCTCGCGCCGCGCAGACCAAGGCCGACACCGAGTACCTGGCGCGGGAGCTGGCGGCGCTGCGACTGGCCGTGGGCGAGGTGGTGACCCGCGACTACCTGCGCAGCGAGCTGGAACGCGTGTTCCGCGAGCGCAAGCGGGCCGTCAAGGACGACGTGGCGTCGCCGTAGGGCCGGGGGTCACGGTTCGTCCGCGCCCAGCCGGTCGCACGTGCGGCCGAACGCCTCCAGCTCGGCGTGGTCGAACGCCTCCGCGAAGTGCCGCGCCACCCCCGTCAGGTGCGTGCTCGACGCCACGCGCAGCCGGTCGAGGCCCTGCGACGTGAGCACCGCCACCACGCCGCGGCCGTCACCGTCGGCGCGCTCGCGCAGCACCAGGCCCGCGCGTTCCAGGCGGTCGACGAGCCGGGTGACGCCGGAGCGCGACAGCAGCACCGCGTCGGCCAGCTCCGTCATCCGCAGTCGGTGGTGCGGCGCCTCGGCGAGCTGGACCAGGACGTCGTAGGCCGCGAGCGACAGGCGTTGCTCGGCGATCAGTTCGGCTTCCAGCACCCGTGTGAGCCTCGCGTGCGCCCGGAGGAAGGATCGCCACACCCCCAGCTCGGCACGGGTGGGCAACCGGGCAGATCCGGTTTCCGGCACGGATACCAATGTTACGGAAAGCACGCGACCGGCTGCGCGCTGCCCCCGGAACCGGGGTGACCAACCGGTAGCTTGGAGGTGCACGGTCCGCCGTAGCATGGCGGTCCCACCACCTCTTGGCGAAGGCGTTCCCGTGACTCTTCCTTCCGTTGACGACGTGCAGAAGGCGTTGGCCGGTGTGCAGGACCCGGAGATCCGGCGTCCGATCACCGACCTGGGCATGGTCAAGGGCGTCGTGGTCGGCGACGACGGGGTCGTGCACGTCGCGGTCTACCTGACCGTCGCCGGCTGCCCGTTGCGCGACAAGATCACCGCCGACGTGACGGCCGCGGTGTCCGCGCTCGACGGCGTGACCGGCGTGCGGGTCGAGCTGGACGTGATGAGCGACACCCAGCGCACCGAGCTGCGCAAGTCGCTGCGCGGCGGCGTCGAGGAGCCGGTGATCCCGTTCGCCCAGCCCGGCTCGTTGACGCGGGTGTACTGCGTGGCGTCGGGCAAGGGCGGCGTCGGCAAGTCGTCGGTGACGGTGAACCTGGCCGTGGCGATGGCCGCGCGCGGGCTGTCGGTCGGCGTGGTGGACGCCGACATCTACGGCCACTCGATCCCGCGGATGCTGGGCACGGAGGCGCGGCCCACCCAGGTCGAGAAGATGATCATGCCGCCGCAGTCGCACGGCGTGAAGCTGATCTCGATCGGCATGTTCACGTCGGGCAACACCCCGGTGGTGTGGCGCGGCCCGATGCTGCACCGGGCGTTGCAGCAGTTCCTGGCCGACGTGTTCTGGGGCGACCTGGACGTGCTGCTGCTCGACCTGCCGCCGGGCACCGGCGACATCGCGATCTCGGTGGCGCAGCTCGTGCCGAACGCCGAGATCCTGGTCGTGACGACGCCGCAGCAGGCGGCGGCCGAGGTGGCCGAGCGGGCCGGGTCGATCGCGTTGCAGACGCGGCAGCGGATCGCGGGCGTGATCGAGAACATGTCGTGGCTGGAGCTGCCGGACGGCACGCGGATGGACGTGTTCGGCGCGGGCGGCGGGCAGGCCGTGGCCGACTCGCTGACCCAGGCCGTGGGCGCCGACGTCCCGCTGCTGGGCCAGGTCCCGCTCGACCCGCGGCTGCGCGAGCAGGGTGACGCGGGCACGCCGATCGTGCTGGCCCACCCGGAGTCGGCCGCGGGCCAGGTGCTGACCACCGTGGCGGGCAAGCTGTCGACCCGGTCACGCGGCCTGGCCGGCCGCCTGCTGAACGTCTCACCCGCCGGCCGCTGATCCGCCCAGCCACCCGAACGCCGCGCAGGGGTCCCCGCCAAGGGGACCCCTGTTCTGATTTTACCGGCGGGGTCCGACATTCTCGGCTGCCCGCGACCGCGGTGGGGACAGGAGGAGCGGTCGCGGTGTCGGCAGCGACCTGCGACAGCGCCACGCCGATCGAGCCCGCTGCCGACGCTTCCAGCCGACCAGGATGGTGACGAGCGGCTCGATCCACCGCCGGACGCGGGTGGTGCGCGGTGGAACGGTCAGGTGGCGTCCGGGTCGAACGGGGGGCGCTCGCCGCGTTCCAGCGGACGGTCGCGGCTCGTCGTGTCACGTGCCGGAGGGACGGCCGGGTGGCCGTTCGGCTTCTCGATCGGGTCGTCGTCCCACAGGTGCTTGGTGATCGCGCGCTTCGGGTCGAAGTTGCGCAGCTCCCGCAAGTCCTCCAAGGGCTTGCGCAGCTGCTCGAACTCCGGCCCCATCTCCTGCTTCAGCTGCTCGCGCGCGCCCGTCGCGTAGTCGCGGACCTTGCGGACCGTCTTGCCGACCCACGCCGCGGCGTCGGGCAGTCGTTCCGGGCCCAGGATGAACAACCCCGCCACGACGATGACGAGGATCTCAAGCCACCCGATGCTGTCGAACACCCGCGTGCCCCACTTTCCGCGCCCCGACCCGTGACCGCCAGCGTAGCCGTCAGTCGGATCGGAGGGTCACCTGCACGGTCAGCTCACGGCCTTGCCTGGCCAGCACGACCGGCACCGTCTCGCCGATTTCATGGTCCCTTACCGCGACGGTCAGCTCCGCGGCGTTGCGCACCATCCGGTCGCCCACGCGCGTGATCACGTCGCCCTCCTCGATGCCGGCCGCGTCGGCCGCACCGCCCTCGGGGACGTTCTGCACCTGCGCGCCCTCCGCCGTCTCCGCCGACGCCGACCGCACGTTGATGTTCATGTCCGCGTGCTTGACCTGGCCGTCGCGGATCAGCGCCTGCGACACCTTGCGCGCGTAGTTGCCGGAGATCGCGAACCCGAGGCCGACCGAACCGCCGGTCTCGGTGCGGATCGACGAGTTGATGCCGACCAGCGCACCGGACGAGTCGACCAGGGCGCCGCCGGAGTTGCCCGGGTTGATGGCCGCGTCGGTCTGGATCGCGTCGTAGGTGACCTGCGGGCCGCCGTTCTCGCCCGCCGCCGTCACCGGGCGGTGCAGGGCGCTGACGATGCCCTCGGTCACGGTGTTCGACAGCGACAGCGGCGAGCCGATGGCCAGCACGGTGTCGCCCACGGCCAGCTCGTCGGAGTCGCCGAACTGCAGCACGGTCGGGTTGTCCACCTCGACCTTGATCACGGCGAGGTCGGTCTTGGAGTCGCGGCCCACGACCTGCGCCACGGCCCGCTTGCCGTCGGTGAAGACCACGGTCAGCTTCGCGGACGTGTCCTGCACGGCCGGGGCGACCACGTGGTCGTTGGTCAGGATGTAGCCGCCGCCGTCGATGACCACGCCGGAGCCGACGCCCGCCACGTTCGCGCCCTTGAACTCGATCGACACGACGCTGGGCGTGACCCGCTTGGCGATGTCGGCGACCGACCCGACGGGCCGCTCCTTGCCCGGCTTGACCTCGGCGAGCGTGACGCCGCCGTCGGTGAGCGGGTTGCCGGCGCGGCCCAGCAGCCAGCCGACCACACCGCCGGCCGCGCCGACCAGCAGCGCGGTCACCATCAGCAGCGCCAGCGCCGTCGGCTTCACGCGCCGCCCGAACAGCAGTTCGGGCACGCTGAGCTGCGGACCGGGCTCGCGTTCGGGCTTGGCACCGGAGTCGGGCTGCTCGGTGACGGCGGGCGGGCCGATGACGGCCGACGCGCCCGGGTCGCGCCACGAGTCGCCCGCCGGCTTGCCCTCCCAGAAGACGGGCTCCACCTCGGGCTCGCCGTCCAGGTCGACGGGCGGGCGCTGCAGGCGGGTGCCCTCCTCGCCGCGCGGGCGGCCGAACGCCGTGGACAGCGCTTCCGGTGGCGGCGGGGCGAGCTGGACGTGGCCGTTGCCGTTGAGGCCCGGCCGGTCGGGCGAGAACGCGCCGGGCACGCCCCGAGGCCGGCCGAACACGGCCTGTTGGCCGGGGTCCACGGGCGGGCGGTGCAGCGGACGGGGTGCGAGCCTGCGGTGCGCCCCGTCGTCCACGCCCGACCTGGGGGTCCCGTTGCCCTGCTCTGGCTCGCTCATCGCTCCCCGCACGTCGTCACACCATGGTTGTCGCGGGGCAATCGTGCCCGGTGACCGGTGAAGTTGCCGTCAGCGGGCTGGTCAGCGGCCCAGCGGGGCGATGGTCGCCGCCGGACGCAGCACGCCGACGGGCTCGCGGTCGTCGATCGACGACGGCGCCACCACGGGCGAGGGAGGAGGGGTGTTGCCCTGGGCGGGTGCGGGCGTGGCGTCCTCGCCGCCCGGTGCGACCAGGGCGAGCGCGCCGAGCATGAGGCCGGACACGACGACGCCCGCGCCTTGGCGGGCGCGCCTACCGCCGAACAGACCTGCTCCGAAGCGGCTGCCGCCGCCGGTTCCGAAAGGGCGGCCGGACCCCAGCACGGGACCGTTGCCGAACGCGACCCGGTCGGGCCGCTGGACCGTGACGAGCTGACCGTCCTCGGTGACCGCGAGGCCGTCCGGGGCGCTGGGCAGCTCCACTTCCTGCGGGATGGCACCCAGCCTGGCGAGCAGGCTCGCGGGGGCGCACGGCGCGTCGGCGGCGCGCACCGCGGAGCGTGCCTGCTGCTGCGCGTACGCCTCGGCCGCGCAGAACGGGCAGCGCTGCAGGTGCGCGGAAGCCCTGCTGTGCGCCGAGGCGGACAGCTCGCCGTCGACGAAGGCGACGACCGCGTCGGGCAGCAGGTGCTGCTCGGGCAGTTGCCAACCTCGCAGGTCGGTCATGCAGAGTCCTCCTGAGCCAGACCCCGGCGGCGTTCCAGTGCGACCCTCAGGGCCTGGCGGCCCCGGTGGATCCTGCTCCTCACGGTACCGAGTTTGACGCCGAGGGTGGCGCCGATCTCCTCGTAGGAGAGTCCTTCCACGTCGCACAGCACGACGGCGGCGCGGAACTCGGGCGGCAACTCGTCCAGGGCGGCCTGCAGCTCCGGGTCGAGGTGCGTGTCGTCGTAGATCTCCTCCGGCGTGGGGTCGTCGCCGGGGATGCGGTCGGTCTCCTCGGGCAGGGCCTCCATCCGCACGCGGGAGCGGCGGCGGGCCATGTCCAGGAAGAGGTTCGTGGTGATGCGGTGCAGCCAGCCCTCGAACGTGCCGGGCTTGTACGACGCCAGCGACCGGAACACCCGGATGAACGTCTCCTGGGTGAGGTCCTCGGCGTCGTGCTGGTTGCCGGTCAGGCGGTAGGCCAACCGGTACACCCGGTCGGCGTGTTCGCGCACGACTTCATCCCACGTGGGCGGGATCCACTCCACGTCGTCGATGGGGGCCGTCAGTGCGGCGGTCTGCTTTGGCATCGGGCGGTTACGCACCTCCACTGGGCTGGCTGCCCTGCTGCACGGGTCAACGCTCGGCTCCCCTGACGTGTTCCCGTTGGTCCTGCTCGTCATGCGTTGGGACCAGCTTGGCGTCCTCCCTTATAACCATCGTGAGAGGCGGCTGAGAGCACGCTGAGAATCCCGGTTGTCGCCGGGAACCACCCGAACCGCCGCCGGCGGCGTTAGCCTTCGTGCTGTGGATGCGCCGACGCGCGAGTACGTGGAGGGCTACCTGCCCGAGGACGCCGTGATCACGGCCGCCAGGGCTCGTGGCGCCGAGTTGGGGTGCGTGCCGATCGGGTCCGGCGGCGGGGCGGCGTTGCGGTTCCTCGCCGCGGCGTTGCAGGCCAAGGCCGTGGTGGAGATCGGCACCGGGGCCGGGGTCGGGGCGTTGTACCTGCTCAGCGGCATGCCGGCGGCCGGGGTGCTGACGTCGATCGACGTGTCGCCGGAGCACCAGCGGGCGGCGCGGGTGGCGTTCGCGGAGGCCGGGATCGCGGTGTCGCGGACCCGGTTGATCATGGGCCGGGCGCTGGACGTGCTGCCGAGGCTGACCGACGGCGCGTACGACCTGGTGTTCGTGGACGCGGCGAAGTCGGAGTACCCGAAGTACCTGGCGGAGGGCGTGCGGCTGCTGCGGCCGGGCGGCGTGATCGCGTTCGACAACGTCCTGTGGCACGGCCGCGTGGTGGACCCGTCCCAGCGCGACCCGGACACGGCGGCGATGCGGGAGGTGGCCCGCGCGGTCCGCGAGGACGACCGCCTGGTGCCCGTGATCCTGCCGCTGGGCGACGGCCTGCTGGTGGCCGCCAAAGCCGGCTGACCCGGCCCGTCGCCCCGACGAACCGCCCCGTTGTCCACACGCGGCCGGCACCAGGCCCACCCGACACGCGCCAAACCCGACCGCACACCACCCGCACGCGCTCGGACGAACCAACCGGCCCCGCAAGGCCGCGAACCGGCGCGGGACCACCACACAGGGCTCGTCTGCCACGGTCACCCGCTGCGGATCGCGACGAGCAGCGGCAACCCACACACCGCCGGCACCACCTTCGACCGCACCCCCGCCCGCCCGCTGCCGCGGACCGGATCGCACGCCACCTGCACGTGCTCGCACGAACCACCCGGTCACGAACCACCCGGTCACCGCGAGGCCCGCGGCGCGGGGATGCTTCGCAGGGGTACCCGCCCAGGGGACCCCTGCTTTTATCCTGCCGGCTCGATTCGACGATCGGCGGTAGTCCGTGGCGGGTTGTGGACAACTGGCGGTGGGGTGGCTGGAGCAGGGCCGAAGCGGGCGCGGTAGGCGCTGGGGGTCAGGCCCGTGCGGCGGTGGAAGTGGGTGCGCAGGGTGGACGGGGAGCCCAGGCCGCTGCGGCGGGCGACGACGTCCAGGCGCGTTTCGCCACGCTCGATGAGGCTTCGGGCGAGGTCCACCCGTTCGGCGGTCAGCCAGGCGAGGGGTGTGGTGCCCAGTTCCGCTTGGAACCGGCGGTGCAGGGTCGCTTGGCTCACGGCCGCGCGAGCCGCCAGCGAAGCCACCGTCACCGGCTCGTCCAGGCGCGCTCGTGCCCAGGTCAGGACGTCGGCCAGCGACTGGTCCGGCACGTCGGGCACGGGGCGGCGCACGAACTGGCGTTGCCCGCCGTCGCGGTGGGCCGCGAACACCAGCCGCCGGGACACCGCGTTGGCCACCTCCGCGCCGTGGTCCTCCCGGATCAGGTGCAGCCCCAGGTCCAGCGCGGCCGCGCTGCCGGCCGCCGTCCAGAACGGGCCGTCCTGCGCGTACAGCACGTCTGGCACCAGCTCCACCTGCGGGAACATCTCCCGGAACAACCCCGCCCACTGCCAGTGCGTGGTCGCCCGACGACCGTCCAGCAGGCCCGCGTGCGCCAGCGTGAACGCCCCGGTGCAGAAGCTGACCAGCCGCGCACCCCGGTCGTGGGCCCGCCGGACGGCCTCCAGCACCGGCTCCGGCGGCCGGATCCAGCTGTCCGGCCGGTTGGACACGATCACGGTGTCCGCGTGCTCCACCTCGCCCAACGAGGGGACACCCGTAAGGGTGAAGAAGCCGTGGTTCATCCGGACTGGCCCGAGCGCGCTCAAGCCGAACGAGTACCAAGGCCGCCCCAGCTCCGGCCGGCGCAGCCCGAACAGCTCCGTCCCCACCCCCAGCTCGAACGGGTTCGAGCCGGAGTCGACGATCATCACCACGCGGTGCGAGGATCCTGGCGGCATGTGCGATTCCTAGCACTCACGCCCGCACGCCCCCGCCGCGCAGCATCGACGCCATGGATCCGATCAACCTGACCGAGGCGCTGGCGAGCTTCGACGCCCTGTGGAGCCCGCGCGTCGTCACCGCGGTCAACGACTACGACATCCGCGTCGCCAAGGTCCGCGGCGAGCACGTCTGGCACGCCCACGACGACACCGACGAGTTCTTCCTCGTCCTCGACGGCGAACTGGACATCGCCCTCGACGACCGCACGGTGCACCTGGAGCCGCACGATGTCTTCGTCGTCCCGAAGGGCACGCGTCACAAGCCGTCGTCCCCCGACGGCGCGCGCATCCTGATGATCGAGCCCAGCGGCACGTCGACCGTCGGGGACCGCCACGAGGAGGTCCCCGAGCACGTCGACGTGACCACCGGCCACCCGCTCAGTGCGCCGTGACGCCCTTGCCCAGCACCGTCACGCCGCCGGACGACACGGTGTAGCGCTGCCGGTCCGTCGCCGGGTCCACGCCGATCAGCGCGCCGTCGGGCACCACGACGTTCTTGTCCAGGATCGCCCGCCGCACCACCGCGCCGCGCCCGATCCGCACGCCCGGCAGCAGCACGCTGCCCTGCACCACCGACCCGGACTCCACGACCACGTCCGAGCTGATCACGGACCCGTGGACGGTGCCGGAGATGATCGACCCCGGCCCCACCATGGAGTCCTCGGCGCTGCCCCCCGCGATGAACTTCGCGGGCGGCAGCGGCGGGGTCGCCGTCCGGATCGGCCACGCCTGGTTGTAGAGGTTGAACACCGGGCGCACCGACACCAGGTCCATGTGCGCCTCGTAGTAGGCGTCGATGGTCCCCACGTCACGCCAGTAGCCGCGGTCGCGGTCGGTCTCCCCCGGCACCTTGTTGTCGGCGAAGTCGTAGACGTGGGCCTGGCCCTGGTCGACGAGCATCGGGATGATGTCGCCGCCCATGTCGTGGTCGGAGTCGGGGTTGGCCGCGTCCGCCCGCAACGCCTCGATCAGCGCCTCCGTGGTGAACACGTAGTTGCCCATCGACGCGAACGTGACCTCGGGGTCGTCCGGCACGTGCGGCGGCTCGGACGGCTTCTCCAGGAACCGCGTGATCAACCCGGACGCGTCGGAGTCGATGCAGCCGAACGCCTTGGCCTCCGCCCGCGGCACCCGGATGCCCGCCACGGTGACGCCCGCACCCGTCTCGACGTGCTGTTCCACCATCTGGCCCGGGTCCATCCGGTAGACGTGGTCCGCGCCGAAGATGATCACGTGCTCGGGCTTCTCGTCGTTGACGAGGTTGAGCGACTGGAAGATCGCGTCCGCGCTGCCGGTGTACCAGCGCGGCCCGAGCCGCTGCTGCGCCGGCACCGGCGTGACGTACTGCCCGAGCACATTGGACAGTCGCCACGTCGTGGAGATGTGCCGGTCCAGGGAATGGGATTTGTACTGGGTGAGCACGCAGAGCTTGACGAACCCCGCGTTCACCAGGTTGGACAGGACGAAGTCCACCAGCCGGTAGTTACCGCCGAAGGGCACCGCCGGTTTTGCCCGGTCGGCGGTCAACGGCCACAACCGTTTGCCTTCGCCACCGGCGAGGACAATTCCTAGAACGTGCGGTTGCCCTTTCACGGCAACGACCCTAACCGGGTGAGCACCGGCCCACCAACGGCGAAGCGGCGCGGACTCCGCTCGTTCACCCGGCTGCCCCCGGCGACCGGGTTACGGTGAGCCCCGTGCGAATTGGACTGCTGACACGGGAGTACCCGCCGGAGGTCTACGGCGGAGCTGGGGTGCACGTCGGTTTCCTGGTGCCGAGGTTGCGCGAACTGGTGGACGTCGACGTGCACGCCTTCGGCGGGCCGCGCGCGGACGCCAGGGCGCACAACCCGGCGCACGGGCTGGAACGGGCGAACGCCGCGCTGGCCACGCTGTCGGTGGACCTGGAGATGGCCGCCGCGCTGGGTGACGTGCAGCTCGCGCACTCCCACACCTGGTACGCCAACATGGCGGGCCACCTGGCCAAGCTGCTGCACGGCATCCCGCACGTGGTGACCGCGCACTCGCTGGAGCCGCGCCGGCCGTGGAAGGCCGAGCAGCTCGGCGGCGGCTACCGGGTGTCGTCCTGGGTCGAGCGGACCGCGTACGAGGCGGCGGACGCGGTGATCGCGGTCAGCGAGGGCATGCGGGCCGACGTGCTGGACTGCTACCCGGCGTTGGACCCGGCGCGGGTGCACGTGGTGCGCAACGGCATCGACACCGCCGCCTACCACCCGGTGTCCGAGACCGACGCGCTGGTCCGGCACGGGATCGACCCGGCACGGCCGATCGTGACGTTCGTCGGGCGGATCACGCGGCAGAAGGGCGTGGGGCACCTGGTCGCCGCCGCGCACCGGATCTCGCCGGACGCGCAGGTCGTGCTGTGCGCGGGCGCGCCGGACACGCCGGAGATCGCCGAGGAGACGCGGCTGGCGGTGGCGGAGCTGGCGGCGTCGCGGCCCGGGGTGTTCTGGATCCAGCAGATGCTCCAGCCGGCCGAGGTGCGGCAGATCCTGAGCCACTCGACGGTGTTCGTGTGCCCGTCGGTGTACGAGCCGCTGGGCATCGTGAACCTGGAGGCCATGGCGTGCGGCACGGCGGTCGTGGCGTCCGACGTCGGCGGCATCCCGGAGGTCGTCGACCACGGGCGGACCGGGCTGCTGGTGCACTACGACGAGAAGGACGTCGAGGCGTACCGGGTGGCGTTGGCCGACGCGGTGAACGAGGTGCTCGGCGACCCGGCGCGGGCGAAGGCGTTCGGTGAGGCCGGCCGGGTGCGGGCGGTCGAGGAGTTCTCGTGGGCGACGGTGGCCGAGCAGACCGTGGCCGTCTACGAAGCGGCGTTGACCAGCGCCAAGTGACCGGATGATGCCCGAGGGTGATGGGGGGTGTGACCTCCATCACCCGAACGGGATGCAACGGTACGGCCCGCCGACCGCCTTCTAACCAGTAGGGGCGACTACTGGGGGCGGTATGCGGTGGCTTGTGCTCCTGCTCGCGCTGGTGGCCGGAGGGTGCGCCACGCCCGCGTTCAGCGCCGAGCAGGTGAGGTTGACCATCCAGGGAGAGGCGGTGCTGGACGCGGCCGGCCTGCAGGCGCGGGGCGAGGCCGAGCTGAGCTACACGTTGTCGTTCGGGTACGTGGCCCGGACCGGCCGTGACGCGGTGAGCTGCTGGTTCGCGCGCACCGGCCAGGCGTTCGAGGTCGACACGCGGCTGTGGTGCGGCCCGGTGCAGGTGCCGGGCACGGCCGCGACCACCGACTGGGTGCCGGTGCCGTTGAAGCAGGTCGAGCGCAGCGCGGCCGGGATCCGGCTGGAGGTGCAGCCGCCGCAGGTGCCGCCGCAGGGCGCGCGCAGCACACCGGTGGGCAAGCTGGTGCGCACCGACGGCCGCGAGACCTCCGCCGACCAGGGCGTCGGCCAGGCGGGGCCGGACTTCCTGGCCGTGCTGCCCGACGACGGCCAGGTGCTGGACGCGGCGTCCGCGATGGTGCGCGACGACCAGCTCGAGGTGCACGTGACGGGGTATGCGTCGCCGGCGGTGTGGCCGACGGCGGAAGGCGACCTGCGGGCCGAGCACGGCGTGGCGCTGCGGGTGCTGCGGGTGCGGGTGACGCGGCACGGCGAGGTCGACTCGGCGTTCGGGCAGACGCCGTGGCGCGGGTGGCTGCCGCAGCCGCCGGAGCTGTCGCTGGACGTGCCCGGCAGGCGGCACCGGCTGCCCGCCGAACGGCTGCCGGACAACGGGTCGGCGCTGATCGTCTACACCGTGCCGGCCGCGGGCGGGCAGGAGTCGCTGGTGCTCGACACCGTGGGGACGAAGTCGTTGCAGCAGCGGGTCGAGGTGCCGTCCGGGCAGGTCGTCGGCGACGCGCCCCGGGCGTTGCGGCGGGCGCCGGGGCCGGAGTCGATCTCGGTGTCGACGCCGGTGGCGGTGGGTGCGGCGGCCGGGTCGCTGGAGGTCGTGCGGGCCCGGTTGGGGCGGCAGCGGCCGGTGTCGTCGGGCGGGCAGTACGAGCTGGTCACGGCCGGTCCCGGGATGGCGCTGGTGGAGCTGCGGCTGATCGGGCACGGGCTGCCGAGCGTGGTCGGCGCGGGGCAGACGTCGGCTCTGCTGACGTTGACCGTGCCCAGCGGGCAGGCGGCGCGGCAGGTCGGCGCGCGTTACGGCGGGGACACGTTCCCGGTGGCGGTGGTGTTCGAGGTGCCGGAGGACGTGCGGGCGGTGACGTTCTCGGTGGCGGCGGGCACGGTGACGTTGCCGCAGGTGGACGCGGTCGCGGTGACCGGCGGGGCGGGGGTCGAGGTGCCGCTGGACTTCTGAGCCGTGACCGCGGCGAGGGCCGCCAGGGCGAGCCAGGCCGCGACCAGGGCGGTCAGGCCCGGCCAGCCGTGCGCCTGGTAGGCGGCACTGCCCGCGGTGCCGCCGGTGCTGCTGCCGACGTAGTACGCGAACAGGTAGACGCCCGACGCCTGGCCCCGCACGTGGGCCGGGGCACGGGCGCCGACCCAGCCGCTCGCGACCGCGTGGGCGGCGAAGAAGCCGCCGGTGAACAGGGTGAGGCCGACGGCGATCACGACGACGTGGTCGGCGAGGGTGAGGGCGGCGCCCGCGGCGGCCAACGCCAGGTCGGCGAGGGTGATGCGGGCGCGGCCGTGGCGGTCGGCCAGG
This sequence comes from Saccharothrix sp. S26, assembly GCF_021390395.1. Lineage (GTDB taxonomy): Bacteria > Actinomycetota > Actinomycetes > Mycobacteriales > Pseudonocardiaceae > Actinosynnema. Next base: position 440,402 of record NZ_JAJUWT010000003.1, on the reverse strand, counting down.
CGGCCCGCGGCGGCGGACGTGGCGCCACCCGCCGCGTAGGTCAGGTAGACCAGCGTGGCGACGGCGGTGGGCAGGCCCAGGTCGGTGGTGAGGCGGAAGCCGATCACGTTGAAGACCGAGATGAACGCCGCCACGGCGAGGATCGCGATCGCGTACTGGCAAAGCAGGACGCGGTCGGTGAGGGCGTCCTTGAGCGCGCTCGGGCGGCGTTCGGCGCGGTGGCCGTTGGGCAGCAAGAGGGCGGCGGTGATCGCGCAGGCCGCGCCGAACGCACCCGCCAGGGCCAGGGCGGTGCGCCACGAGGTGCCGTCGGTGGTGAAGCCGGTGATGAGGCGGCCGACCATGCCGCCCGCGCTGTTGCCCGCGACCAGTGCCCCGATGGCCGCGCCGACGTGGGTCCGGCCGGCTTCCTGGGCGAGGAACGCCATGGCGGTCGCCGGGACGCCCGCGGTGGCGACGCCTTGCAGGGCCCGGGCGGCGAGGAGGGTTTCGTAGGTCGGGGTGAGCGGGAGGAGCAAGCCGAGGGCGGCGGCGGTGAGGACGGACCAGACGATCACGCGGCGTCGGCCGACCCGGTCGGCGAGGGTCGCCAGGGGGATGATCGCGAGGGCGAGCGCGCCGGTGGCGGCGCTGATGGCGAGGGACGCTTCGGCCGGCGTGAGGCGGAAGTCGGCGGCGATGGCGGGCAGGACCGACTGCGGTGCGTAGAGCAGCGCGAACGTGGCCAGGCCGGTGGCGGCGACGGCGGTGGTGAGGCGGCTCGGCACGTCTCCGACGCTAAGCGATACGTCCAATGCGCCGATTTGCCAGAATCCATGCGGTGATGGATGAGTTGGTGGCGCGCCTGACCGTTCTGCGCGCCCTGGGCGCCGACGAGCACGTGACCCACGCCGCCGAGCACGCGGGCGTGCCGCAGCCGACCGTCAGCCGCTGGCTGGCGTCACTGAGCGAGTCGTTGGGCGCACCGGTGATCATTCGATCGGGTCGCCGCGTCCGCCTGACCAGGGCAGGCCGCCTGCTCTGCGAAGCCGCCGACCGAGCCCTGACCACCCTGGAAGCGGGCCACCGCGCCGCCACCGAAGAGGTGTCACCCGAACGTGGCCAAGTGGCGCTCGGCTTCCTCTACCTGCTGGGCCGCTCCGTCGTCCCCGCCCTGGTCGGCACCTTCCGCGAAGATCATCCGTCAGTGCGATTCCGCCTGGTCCAGAACTCGCGCCAGGGCATCCTGGCCGACCTGGGCAACGGCGCGGTCGACCTGGCCTTCGTCTCACCCCCGCCCACCGATCCCGCGTTCACCCACGCGGTGATCTCGGAGGAGGAGCTGGTCCTGGTCGTCCCACCGGGCCACCACCTGGCCGGCCGCGCCGCGGTGGCGGTCGCCGAGCTGGCGGGCGAGGAGTTCGTCGGCCTGGAGCCCGGCTACGGCCTGCGCCAGATCACCGACGACCTCTGCGCCGCGGCCGGGTTCACGCCCACCCTGGCCTTCGAGGGCCAGGAGACCGAAACCGTCCGCGGCCTGGTCGCCGCCGGCCTGGGCGTGGCCCTGCTGCCGCACGCGGACTCGCCGTCCGGCCTGCCGGAAATCCCGCTCACCCCGCGTGCGGCGCGGGAGATCGCGCTGGTCTGGCCCACCGACACCCCGCTCCCGCCCGCCGTCGACGCCTTCCGCGACCACGCGCTCCGCACCTGAGCCCGACCGAGCGCCCCGAGCCAAGCCCTCGAGCCGGACGCCCTCAGCCGAGGCGCAAAGCTGCGGCCCTCGGCCGGAACCCTCAGCTGGGGCCCTCAGCCGGGGATCCTCAGGCCGCAGGTTCTCGGCCGGGGACCCCCAGGCCGTAAGTCCTCAGCTGGGCGGACCGCAGAGGCCGGAGGGGCTGGTGGCCGGCCCACGAGCCCCGAGCCCGGAGGTCAGTGAGCCCGAAGGGCAGGGAGTCGGAGTACGTGGAGGCGGCGGTGCGGGGGGGTTGCTGGGTCGGGGGTCGGGTTGGGGGGTTGCGGTTCCTCGATTCAACCGAGGGGCGGTAACAGTGTTTCCGTACATTTTCCGGCCATGATCACCCGATCGTGTTCGGGCGGGTGTAGGTCGTGGCCAGGGCGATCAGGGTCCTGGCGGCGAAGCCGGTGGCTCCGGGCACGACTTCGTCGTAGACCTTGTCCGCCCGGGCCGGGCCCGCGATGTCCAGGTGAGCCCACGGGACAGTGCCGGTGAACTCCTTGAGGAACAGTGCGGCGGTGATCCCGCCCGGACCCGGTGGGCACTGGCGGACGTCGGCGATGTCGCTGCGGACGTCTTCCGCCAGATCCTCGGGCAGCGGCATCCGCCACCACGACTCCCCCACCCGCGCACCCGAGGCGGCGACGCGGGCGGCCAGGTCGTCGTCGGTGGCGAAGAGGCCGCCCGTGCGCAGGCCGAGGCTCACCTTCATCGCGCCGGTCAGGGTGGCGACGTCCACCAGGCAGTCCGGCGCCAGGTTGCGCACGGCGTAGGCGAGGGCGTCGGCCAAAACCAGGCGGCCTTCCGCGTCCGTGTTCGTCACCTCGGTCGTCGTGCCCCCGTAATGGGTGATGACGTCACCCGGTCGGTAGGCCGAGCCGGACACGTGGTTCTCGGCGGCGGGCACGAGGCCGGTCACCCGGACGGGCAGCCCCTGCCGGGCGATGCCCACCACAGCCGCGATGACGGCCGCGCCGCCGGACATGTCCGTGCGCATCAGGTGCATGCCGTCCGCCGGCTTGATCGAGATGCCGCCGGTGTCGAACGTGATGCCCTTGCCGACCAGGACCAGGTGCGGCTGGTCGTCGCCGGTGCCCGGCCAGGTCAGCTCGATGAACCTCGGCGGACGCACCGAACCGCCGCCCACCGCCAGCACGCCGCCGAAGCCCTCCCGGGCCAACCACCGCTCGTCGCGCACCTCGACCCGCAGCCCCGGCACGCCCCGCGCCGCCTTCACCGCCGCCGCGGCCAACCAGGCCGGGTCCTTCACGTTTGACGGCGTGTTCGCCAGGTCACGCCCCAGCGACGTCGCCGCGGCCAGCACGTTCGCCTCGCGCACCACGTCGGCCATCCCCGGCACGTCCGTGACCAGGCGCAACGACTTCACCCGAGGCGGCGGTTCCTCGGCGGTCACCTTGAACCGGTAGCCGCCGACGGCCGCGCCCAGCGTGAACGCCGACACCGCCTGCGCCGCCACGTCACCGGGCAGCCGCACGTCGAACGTGGTCGCGCCCGACCGCTCGGCGTCGGCGTGCAGCGCCCGCACCAGCGACGCGCCGGCCCGCCGCCAGTCGCCCGCCGTGCCGTCGCCCACGCCGACCACCCACGACCGCCCCTGCCGGGACGTCGCACCGGCCTTGCCGCTCACGTCGGCGGGGTCGACCACGTCCTGCGCACCGGGCCCCACCCGTGCCGGGTCGCCGGGGAACGCGACGAGCACCGCGGGCACACCTCGCCGGAGGGTGTCGGCCACCTCGACGGTGACCAGCGGGGTGGGCAGGGGTGCTCGCACGGGGGGACCTCCGAGGGGGTGAGCAGGCGGGTTCGACGCGACCGGGACTAAAGCCGCAGGTGAACAGGTGCCGCACGGCAGCGCGGCACGACGTGGCGATGCCCCGGTTCCACAGTGGAAACCGGGGCGTCGACGCTGTCTTCGGTCCGGCTGGTCAGCCGGCGGCTGCCTTGAGGGCGTCGCCCAGGGCGTTGGCCTCATCCGCCGACATCTCGACGACGAGGCGCCCACCACCCTCGAGCGGAACGCGCATCACGATGCCGCGCCCCTCCTTGGTCACCTCGAGGGGACCGTCGCCGGTCCGGGGCTTCATGGCCGCCATCGCGTGCTCCCTCCGTCAACATCTTCCCCGTCCGACCAGGGCCGGATACTCCGCCCATTCTCCCCTATGCGGACTCGGCAGCGAAACCGAACCGATCTTTCCGGCCGGTCGGGGACCGGTTGGCGATCTTCACCGAGCCGCAGATCAGGGCCAGGATCGCCGTGCCGCAACGACTTCCGCGCGGGCGGGCGACCGTCACCTGGTCGTGACCGATCGCGGGCGTTGTGGCGTGTCGCGGGGTCGCCCTGACAGACTCGGCACTCGTGCGAGCCCGTTCCGCGCTCTTCGACGTCTACGGCGGCCACCTCCGCGAGCGGGGTGGCGCGGCGACGATCGCCGCGCTCGTCCGGTTGCTGGAGCCGCTGGAGTTCGCCGCGCCCGCCGTGCGCACGGCGGTATCGCGCACGGTGCGGCAGGGCTGGCTGGAGCCGGTCCGCCTGCCGGACGGCCCGGGCTACGCGATGACACCTCGCGCGGAACGGCGGCTGGACGAGGCCGCGGCCCGCATCTACCGCACCCGGCCGTCCACCTGGGACGGTCGGTGGCACGTGGTTGTGCTGGAGGAGTTGCCCGCGCGGGAGGCGCGCGACCGGCTCGCCTCCTCGCTGCAACTGCTCGGTTACGGCGCGCTGGGCCCCGTGACGTGGATCGCCCCGCGCCCGTCGCCGGAGCTGGCGGACGTGCTGAGCTCGGAGAACGTGAGGGGAAGCACGTTTCGCGGCGAGCACGAGGGCGATCCGGCCGAGCTGGCGGGCCGGGCGTGGGACCTGGCCACGCTGGGGCGCGACTACGCGCGGTTCGTGGCCGAGTGGGAGCCGGTGATGTCCGCTGTGGACGGTACGTCGCCGCCGTCGGCGTTCGCCGCGTCGCAGCGGTTCCTGCACGCGTGGCGCAAGTTCCTGTTCCGCGACCCGGGCCTGCCGCGGGAGCTGCTGCCCGCCGGCTGGCCGGGCGCGGAGGCGGCCGAGTTCTTCGACCGGCACACCAACCGCCTCGCGCCCGCGGTGGCCAAGTTCGTCGACGACTGCCTCGCCCACCACTAACCGGAGGTCACCCCGTGTCCGAACTCCTCATCGACGACGCTGACGGCGTTCGCACCTTCACGCTGAACCGGCCCGAGTCGTTCAACTCGTTCACGGTGGCGTTGAAGGAGCGGTTCCTCGACGCCGTGGTCGAGACGGCGGCGGACGACGCCGTGCGGGCGGTCGTCATCACGGGCGCGGGGAAGGCGTTCTGCGCCGGTCAGGACCTCAAGGAGCACGTGGCGCTGCTGGAGGCGGGCGACCCCGCGCCGCTGGAGACGGTGGAGCGGCACTACAACCCGCTGATCAAGGCGATCGTGGGGATGCCGAAGCCGGTGATCGCCGCGGTGAACGGCACGGCGGCGGGCGCGGGGGCGTCGCTGGCGTACGCGTGCGACCTGCGGGTGGCCGGGGCGTCGGCGAAGTTCCTGATGGCGTTCGCGAACGTGGGGTTGACCGCGGACTCGGGCGCGTCGTGGACGTTGCCGCGGCTGATCGGGCACGGCCGGGCGATGGAGATGATGCTGCTCGCGCAGCCGGTGGGCGCGGAGGAGGCGTTGCGGATCGGCATGGTGGGCCAGGTGGTGCCGGACGGCGAGGTGCTGTCGACGGCGCAGGCGCTGGCCCGCCAGCTGGCCGCGGGGCCGACCACCGCCTACGCCAAGATCAAGGAAGCGATGGCGTTCTCCGGCGAGCTGGCGGCCGCGCTGGACGTGGAGGCCCGCACGCAGGCGGAGGCGGGCGCGACGGCCGACCACCGCGAGGCGGTGGCCGCGTTCGTGGCCAAGCGGAAGCCGTCGTTCACCGGGCGGTGACGGCGTCGGCGGCGCGGAAGCAGGCCGCGATGTGGTCGTCGACCATGCCGGTGGCCTGCATCAGCGCGTAGCAGGTGGTGGGGCCGAGGAAGACGAAGCCGCGGCGCTTGAGCTCCTTGGCCATCGCCTTGGACTCGGGCGTGACGGCGGGCACGTCGGCGATCGTGGCGGGACGTTCGTGGTGCTCGGGCGCGAACGACCACAGCAGGTCGTCCAGCGGCACGTCCAGCTCGGCCACCGCGCGGGCGTTGTTGATCGTGGCGGTGATCTTGGCGCGGTTGCGGACGATGCCCGCGTCGGCCATGAGCCGGTCGAAGTCGTCCGGCCCGAACTCGGCGACGACCTCGGGTCGGAAGCCCGCGAACGCGGCGCGGAAGTTCTCGCGCTTGCGCAGGATCGTGATCCACGACAGGCCGGACTGGAACGATTCGAGCGACATCCGCTCGAACATCGCCGCCTCGCCGTGCAGCTCCACGCCCCACTCGGTGTCGTGGTAGTCGACGTAGTCGGGCGTGCTGTCGCCCCACGGGCAGCGGACGAGGTCGGTCATGCGTCGTGCTCCTGAGCTGGGTCGGGCGGTCGAGGCGCTGGTCAGGCCGGGTCGCGCTGGGGCTCCCGGTCGCCCTCCGGCTCCGGCTCGGGCGCGGTCTGCCGTTCGGACGCGGTCCGCGGCTCGGACGTGGCGTCCGGCTCGGTCTCCGGCTCGGGCGCGGTCCCCGGGCGCGCGTCGACGCCCAGCTCGGCCTCCAGCTCGGCGACGCGGTCGCGCAGCCGTTCGACCTCGCCGGCCAGGCGGTCCAGCGCCCAGTCCACCTCGGTCATCTTGTAGCCGCGCAGCACCTGCTGGAACTTCAGGTCGCGCACGTCCTCCGGGGTCACGTCGTCGGACGGCAGGCGGGTCGGCGACGCGCCCGGCGGCAGCGGCGCCAGCTCCTCGCCACGGCCGAACACCAGCGCGGCCAGCAGGAAGACCACGGCCGCCACGAGCGCCATGACGAGGATGTAGAAGAGCGCTGAGGTCACGGGACGATCGTGACACATGCGTGCCGGGTCACACCGAGGAGAACACCACACAGCGCCGGGCGAGGACGGCGAGCCGAAGCGCGACGGCCAGCGAGACCGCGGACGCGGCGGTCACCGGGAGTGACAGGAACAGCCTGGCGGCGTCCAGGTAGGCGGTCGCGGCCAGGATGGCCACGGTGCCGAGCAGGGACACGCCGACCGCGACGACGGCGACGACCCCGGCGAGCCTGGCCAGCGTCACCGTGCTGACCCTGGTGCGGGCCAGTCGCCGCCCGACGAGCAGCGCGAGCACGGCCGCGCCCGCCACGAGCCACGCCGACGCGTCGTTGAAGCGGGCGACGGTGAGGTACCAGTCGGGCGGCGGGGCGTCGAAGTCGTCCCACGCGCCGATCCAGAACGCGCGGTTGAGCTCCCACATCACGTAGGCGAGGGGGAGGACCAGCATCACCGACCGCAGCGTGCGGGTGCCGTAGGCGAGGCCGAGCAGGCCCTGGTACTCGCGGGCGATGGTGGTGACCGGGCCGAACTCGGCGACGGCGCGGCGTTGCGCGTCCTCCTCGGCCAGGCCCCGGTCGCGGTGCGCGGCGGCGGCGTCGTGGAGGCTGTCGCGGGCCTCGGCGAGCAGGTCGTCCTTCACCGGGTCGGGCCCGCGCAGCCGCCGGTCGAGCGCGGTCACGTACTCGTCGATCACGCCTGCGCCGGCCACGGCCCACCTCCCAGCACGCCCTCGATCGCGGCGGTGAACTCGCGCCACGCGGTGCGCTCGGCGTCCAGCGCGCGCTGGCCCGCCTTCGTCAGCCGGTAGGTGCGGCGCTGGCGTCCGCCGACGGTGCTCCACTCGCTGGCCACCAGGCCCGCGGTCTCCAGTCGGCGCAGGGCCGGGTAGACGGTGCCGGTGGGCAGGTCGAGCGCCCCGCCGCTGCGCCGCTGCAACGCCTCGATGATGGCGTAGCCGTGCAGTTGGCCGCCGTCGAGCGTGGCCAGCAGGAGCGCGTCGAGGTGCCCGCGCAACGCGTCGGACTTCATGAGTAGGCACTCTACGGATCGCGGACCGGGGTGGGAATCGGGGACATCCCCGATGTTAAGTAGTTTGCCTACATATAACCTCCCTACTCATGGATGCTCTCGGACTGGCCCGGCTCCAGTTCGCCACCACGACGTCGTTCCACTTCCTGTTCGTGCTGCTGACGCTCGGACTGGTGACGTCGGTGGCGGTGATGCAGACCCGGGCCACGCTGTCCGCCGACCCCGTGCACGCCCGGATGACGCGCTTCTGGGGTCGGCTCTACGTGGTGAACTACGCGCTCGGCATCGCGACCGGCATCGTCATGGAGTTCCAGTTCGGGCTGAACTGGTCGGGCCTGTCGACGGTCGCGGGCGACGTGTTCGGCGCGCCGCTGGCGCTGGAGACGCTGGTCGCGTTCTTCCTGGAGTCGACGTTCCTCGGCCTGTGGATCTTCGGCTGGGACCGGCTGAACAAGTGGGTGCACCTCGCGCTGATCTGGCTGGTCACCCTCACGGCGTTCGCCTCGGCGTTCTGGATCATGATGGCGAACGCCTTCCTCCAGCACCCCGCCGGGCACGAGCTGCGCGACGGCGTGCTGCGGCTGGTCGACTTCTCCGCGCTGGTGGCCAACCCGACGTTCGGCACGGCGTTCCTGCACGTGTGCTTCGCGTCGCTGACCGCGGGCGGGGTGTTCCTGACCGGCGTGAGCGCCTACCACTTCATCCGGCGCACCACCGAGGTCGACTTCTTCCGCCGGTCGCTGCGGCTGGGCGTGGTGCTGACCGCGCTCGCCACGCCGATGCTGATCGGCTTCGGGTTCGGCCAGTTCCCCATCGTGCAGCGCTACCAGCCGGACAAGTTCGACACGGTCGGCGCGGTGGACGGCGCGGGCCTCGGGTTCATGATCCAGATCGGGTTCGTGCTGCTGCTGGTGAGCTGGCTGACCGTGCCGCTGCTGGTGCGCGACTGGGTGGTGCGGCTGCGGTTCCCGCTGTACCTGATGGTCGTCGGCATCCCGCTGCCGTTCGTGGCCGCGATCGGCGGGTGGCTGTTCCGCGAGGTCGGGCGGCAGCCGTGGCTGGTCCAGGGGGTGCTGACCACGCAGGACGCGATGTCGCACGTCAGCCGGGACCAACTGCTCGTGTCGTTCATCGCGTTCACCGGGGTGTTCGCGGTGCTGGCGGTCGCCGACTGGGTGCTGATCGCCCGGCTGGCCCGGCGCGGGCCCGTCTCGTCGGACGCCGCGCCCGTGTCGCCGCTCGTTCCGGCTCTGTGAGGGGTGTGTCGTGGAAGGTGTCTGGGTTGCCCTGCTGGCGTTCCTGACCTGCGGTTACTTCGCGTTGGCCGGGTTCGACTACGGGGTCGGGGTGCTGTTGCGGCTGGTCGGGCGGGACGAGCCCGCGCGGCGGGCCGTGCTGCGGGCGGTGACGCCGTTCTTCCTCGGCAACGAGGTGTGGCTGGTCGCGGCCGTGGGCGTGCTGTTCGGGGCGTTCCCCCGGCTGGAGGGCGAGCTGCTGTCGTCGCAGCACACGGTGTTCGCGGTGCTGCTGGCCGGGCTGGTGTGCTTCACGGTCGCCGTGCAGCTGCGGTCGCCGGGGTGGGACGTGCTGCTGGTCGGTGGCGCGGTGGTGGTCGCGGTGGCGTGGGGTGTGCTGCTGGGACGCGTGCTCGGCGGGCCCCTCGTGCTGTGGGGTGCGGGGATGCCGGTGCTGTTCACCTTGCACGGCGCGGTTTTCCTGGCCTGGCGGCTGTCGGGCGAGTTGCGGGAGCGGGCGCGGCGGATCGCCGGGTACCTCGTGCCGGCCGCGGCGGTGTTCGTGGTGGCGGCGGTCGTGACGGCCGGGTCGGTGTCGGCGCCGGTGTTCGGGGTGACGGCGGTGGCGGCGCTGGGGCTGGTGGGCGCGACTTGGACGGCGTTGCGGGCCGAGCGGTACCGGGCGGCTTTCGGGTGCAGCGCGGTGTTGTGCGCGCTGCCGGTGCTCGGGGTGTTCGGGGCGCGGTCGGTGGTGACGGTGTCGGTGATGGCGGACGTGTCGACGTTGCGAGTGCTGACGTGGGCGGCGGTCGTGGTGGTGCCGTTGGTGCTGGTGTTCCAGTGGGCGACTTGGCGGATGTCCCGTGCGGCACGTTGACCGGCGGTACGCCGTCGTGCTGGCCGTGGCGGCGGTGCTCACGGCGGCGGTGGTGCTCGCGCAGGCCGAGGTGCTGGCGTCCGTGCTGGCCGGCGGGTGGTCGGCGTGGTGGCTGGTGCCGGTCGTCGTGGCGCGTGCGGTGGTGGTGTGGGCCGTGCGATTGGTGACGCAGCGCTGCGCGTCTTCGGTCAAGGCTTCGTTGCGCAAGCGGGTGTTGCGCGACTCGTGCGGGTCGCCCGGCCCGGCGGGGTCGGTGACCACGCTGGTGGTGAAGGGCGTGGACGCGGTGGAGCCGTACTTCGCGGGCTACCTGCCGCAGGTGGCGGTGGCGGCGGTGGTGCCGGTGGCCGTGGTGGCGCGGCTGTCGTTCGCCGACCTGACCTCGGCGGTGGTCGTGCTGGTGACGTTGCCGCTCGTGCCGGTGTTCGCGGCGTTGGTCGGCCTGCACACGCGGGACCGGACGCGGGCGCAGTGGGCGGGGCTCGCCGTCGTGGGCGGCCACTTCCTGGACGTCGTGCGCGGGTTGGGCACGTTGAAGGTGTTCGGCCGGGCGGCGGCGCAGGCGGCGACCGTGCGGGCGATGGCCGGGGCGCACGCGGCGGCCACCATGCGCACGCTGCGGGTGGCGTTCCTGTCAGCGCTGGTGCTGGAGCTGGTGGCGACGCTGTCGGTGGCGCTGGTGGCGGTGCCTGTGGGGCTGCGGCTGCTGCACGGCGGCGTGACGTTGCAGGTGGCGCTGCTGGTGCTGCTGCTCGCGCCCGAGGCCTACCTGCCGCTGCGGGCGGCCGGCTCGCAGTTCCACGCCTCGGCCGAGGGCCTGGCCGTGCTGGAGTCCGTCGCCGCGGTGGCTGCGCAAGCGCCCGCCACCACCGCCACCACACAAGCGCCCGCCACCGTGGCCACGCAGGAATCCGCCACCGCCACCACACAAGCGCCCGCCACCGTGGCCACGCAGGAATCCGCCACCGCCACCACACAAGCGCCCGCCACCGTGGCCGCGCAGGAATCCGCCGCCGTCACCACGCATGAGTCCGCCGCCGTGGCTGCGCAGGCGTCCCCGCCGGGGGGACCCCCGGTTTCGATGCTGCCAGGTGAGGGCGACAAAAAAGCGGCGGAAAGCGCTGCCTGTGGACAACTCGGCGGGAGGGTCGCCGTGGCGGTGCGCGCGCCCGACGCGCGGACGGCGGAGATCGCGTTGGAACGGGTCGTGGTCCGGTATCCCGGGAGGGACGCGGTGGGTCCGGTGTCGTTGCGCGTCGCGGCCGGTGAGCGGGTCGGGTTGGTCGGGCCCAGCGGGGTCGGGAAGAGCACCGTGCTGGCCGCGCTGATGGGGTTCGTGACGCCGGCGGAGGGACGGGTGCTCGTCGGCGGGGTCGACCTGCGGGAGATCGACCGGGAGTCGTGGTTGCGGCAGCTCGCCTGGGTGCCCCAACGCCCCACGCTGTTCCCCGGCACGGTCGGCGAGAACATCGCGCTCGGCTCGTCCGGCGACGTGCGGGCCGCCGCCGCGCAGATGGGGCTGGCGCACCTGGTCGACGCCGAGCACCCGCTGTCCTCCGGCGAGCGGCAGCGGGTGGCGTTGGCGCGGGCGCTGGTCCGGGACGACGCGCGGGTGCTGCTGCTGGACGAGCCGACGTCCCGGCTGGACGGCGGCACGGAGGAGGCGGTGCTGAGGGCCACGCGGCGGCTCGCGTCCGGCCGGACGGCGGTCATCGTGGCGCACCGGCCCGCGGTGCTCGGCGAGGTCGACCGGGTGGTGGCGTTCGGATGAGGCGGCTGGTGCTCGCGGTGGCCGCCGGGGTGGCCGCCGAACTCGCCGGGATCGGGCTCATGACGACCGCCGTGTGGCTCATCGTGCGCGCGGCCGGGCAGCCGCCGCTGTCGGCGTTGACGGTGGCGATCGTGACGGTGCGCACGTTGGCCCTGGCGCGTGGCGGCCTGCGGTACGCGGAGCGGTTGGCCGGGCACTCGGCCGTGCTGCGGCACCTGGCGGAGGTGCGCGGGCGGGTCTACGACGCGTTGCTGCGCCGCCCGCTCGCCCACGGCGACGCGCTCACGCGGCTGGTGTCCGATGTGGACTGCGCGCAGGACGCGCTGCTGCGGTGCGCGTTGCCCGCAGCGGTGGCAGTCGTGGTGGGCGCGGTGGCGGTGGTCGCGACCGGGTTCGCCTGGCCGTTGCTGGTCGGGCTGCTGCTCACCGGGTGCGTCCTGCCGTGGCTCGCCTTCACGTTCGCCGCACGGCACCTGCGCGCGCTCGCGCCGGCACGGGCGGAGCTGGCGCAACGAACCGTCGTGCTGCTGGACGGGGCCGCGGAGCTGACCGCGTTCGGCGCGCTGGACCGCGAGCTGGACGCGACCGGCCGGGTGGTCGACGCCCTGGCCGAACGGGAACGGCGCGGCGGCCACGTCGTGGCGGCGCTGGCGGGGCTGGCGGTGGTCGTGCAGTTCGGCGTGGCGCTGGCGTTGCTGCGGTCCGGCGCGCCGGCGCACGTCGTGCTCGGCTCGATCGCGGTGCTGGAGGTGGTCACGCCGCTGACGTCCGCCGCCCAGCGGTGGGCCGAGGTGCGCGGGTCGGTCGGCCGGGTGCGGGAGGCGTTGCGGGCGGCGGACGTGCCGGTGCCGCACGAGGAGCTGCCGGTGGGTCGGGTCGGGGTGGTCGGCCCCAGCGGGGCGGGCAAGAGCACGTTCCTGCGGGCGTTGGCCGCCGCGCACCCCGGCGTCGCCAAGGGCGTGCTGGACGACGCGCACGTCTTCCACGCCACCGCGGAGGCCAACGTGCGGCTCGCCCGGCCCGGGGCGTCACGGGAGGAGCTGGACCGGGTCGCCGCGCTGGTGGACCTGGACGTGCCGTGGGACACCGTGGTCGGCGAGGACGGCGAGGCGTTGTCCGGCGGTCAGCGGCAACGCCTGCTGCTGGCGCGCGCCCTGCTGGCCGACCCGGACGTGCTGCTGCTGGACGAGCCGGTCGAGGGCCTGGCGGTCGACCACGGCGACGCCGTGCTGCGCCGCGTCCTCGACCACGCCCGCGGCACGGTCGTGCTGGTCACGCACCGGCTCGCGCCCCTGGTCGACTTCGACCGGGTCGTGGTGTTCGAGGACGGCCGCGTCACGCAGGAGGGCACGCACGCGGAGCTGGTGTCGGCGCCTGGCCACTACCGCGACCGCTGGAGCACCGAGCGCATGGCGGGCCGGTCCTCGGCGGGCACGTCCACCGGCGACGGCAGCCACTCGCCGTCGAACGGCACGAACTGCGTCAACGTCGACGAGGCCACCGGCACGCCGCAGCGGCGCAGCGCGGTGACCGCGATCTGAGCCGCCATCGGCCCGAGCTGGCGCAGGTCCCGGTTGCGGTGCTTGCGCACACCCAGGTTGACCTGCGCGATCCCGTCCAGGCCGTACCGGGTGTGCGCGTCGAGCAGCAGGCCGATCTCGACGCCGTAACCGGGCGCGAAGGGCACCGACTCCAGGAACTCGCGCGTGCCCCCGTACTCGCCGCCCAACGGCTGCACGACCCCCGCCAGGTCCGGCCGCAGGGCGTTGAGCAGCGGCCGGGCCGCCAGCTCGGTGACGCGGCCGCCGCCGGTGCTCTCCAGCCGCAGCGGCCGCCGGTAGAAGCCCTTCACCAGGTGCACGCCGGCGCGGGTCAGCAGCGGGCCGAGCAGGGCGGGCACGAAGTCCGGGTCGGGGTCGACCAGGTCGGAGTCGAGGAACACGACCAGGTCGCCGGTGGTGGCGGCGAGCGACCGCCACAGCACCTCGCCCTTGCCTGGCCGGGGTGCCAGCTCGGGCAGCACGTCGGTCCGCTGGACGACCCGCGCGCCGGCCGCCGCGGCACGGGCCGCGGTGTCGTCGGTGGAGCCGGAGTCCATGACGACCAGCTCGTCCACGAGGGTGCCCAGCAGCGGGCGCACGACGGCCACGACGTCGCCCACGGTGGCTTCCTCGTCCAGCGCGGGCAGCACCACGCTGATCGTGCGGTCGCCCTTGTGCGCCACGAGCTCCTCGATGGTCCACTGTGGACTCTGCCAGGTGTTGGCGGCGAACCAGTCGGCCATCAGGCCAACGCCCTCAGCACGCGGGCGGGCGGGCGCGTGCCCGCGATGCTGGCCACCATCTCGACCACCCGCCGGGTCTGCCGCACCTGGTGCGCCCGGAACACCTTCGCGCCGGCCCACGCCGCCACCGACGTCGCGGCCAGCGTGCCGTCGACCCGGTCCTCCAGCTCCGCGCCCAGGGTCTCGCCGACGAAGTCCTTGTTCGACAGCGCCATCAGCACCGGCCACCCCGTGGCCACCAGCTCGTCCAGCCTGCGCAGCAGCTCCAGGCCGTGCCAGGTGTTCTTGCCGAAGTCGTGGGTCGGGTCGATCAGCACGCCCTCGGCGGGCACGCCCAGCGCCACCATCCGCTCGGCCCGCCCGACCAGCTCCGCGGTCACGGACGCGACCACGTCGGCGTAGCGGACGCGGTGCGGGTCGGTGCGCGGCCCGAGGCCGCCGGTGTGCGAGCAGACGATGCCGACGCCGAACTCGGCCGCCACCTCGGCCAGCGCCGGGTCCGCGCCCGCCCACGTGTCGTTGATGAGGTCCGCGCCCGCCTCGCACACCGCGCGGCCCACCTCGTGCCGCCACGTGTCGACGCTGATCACCAGCTCCGGGTGCCGCTCGCGGACCGCCGCGACGAACGGCACGACCCGCCGCGCCTCCTCGGCGGTGTCCACCACCTCGCCCTTGGAGCCCGCCCGGACACCGCCGATGTCGACGATGTCCGCGCCGTCGGCGACCGCCCGGTCCACCGCGGCCATGGCGGCGTCGTCGGAGAACGTCGCGCCGCGGTCGTAGAAGGAGTCGCGCGTCCGGTTGACGATCGCCATCACCAGCGCGCGATCCCCGGCGACCTCACGTGAACCGAACCGCATGAACGGCATCGTGCCACGTCGCCTCGCACGGTGAGCTGCGTCACAGACTCCTGCTACCCGTGAGTAAGGTTCGTGTTTACTCGCCGGTAACACCCTGCGTGATCCCGGTCACGGTCAAGGAGGACCTCGTGCGCCGATCACTTCCCCTGCTGCTCGCCACCGTCCTGGCGGTCCTGCTCGCACCGCCCTCCCAGGCCGCGCCCGGCTTCGCGGTGGCGTACCGGACCATCCCCGGCGAGGGCGGCACGCCGCTGAAGGCCTTCGTCGTCACCCCCACCGGACGGGGCAGCGGGCCGTTCCCGCTGATCGTGCTGCCGTCGAGCTGGGGCGTGAACAACATCGAGTACGTCGGGGCGGCGGCCAAGCTCGCCTACCAGTCCGGCTACTCCGTGATCAGCTACACCTCGCGCGGCTTCCACGACTCGGCGGGCGAGATCGACGTGGCCGGGCCCGACACCGTGGCCGACGTCAGCCGCGTCATCGACTGGGGCCTCGCGCACGCCGGCGGCGACCCGGCCCGCGTCGGCGTCGGCGGCATCTCCTACGGCGCCGGCCAGTCGCTGCTGGCCGCGGCGCGCGACCCGCGGATCAAGGCGGTGACCGCGCTGAGCACGTGGACCGACCTGGCGCGGTCGCTGTACCCGAACGAGACGGTGAGCGCGCAGGCCGTGGAGCTGCTGCTCGCGGCCGGGAAGCTCACCGGGCGGCCGGGGCCCGTGCTGCGCGACGCCGAGGCCGCCTACCGGGAGGGCCGGTTCGCCGACGTGCTGCCGATCTCGCCGCCGCGCTCCCCCGCCACGCACGTGTCGTCGATCAAGGCGGCGGTGATGATCGGCAACGCGTGGAACGACGGGCTGTTCGCGCCCGGCCAGATCACCGACTTCTTCGGCGCGTTGACCGGGCCGAAGCGGCTGATGCTGTCGCCGGGCGACCACGCCACGGCCGAGCTGTTCGGCGCGGCCGGGCTGCCCAACGAGGTCTGGACGTCGGTCGGCCGGTGGTTCGACCACCACCTCAAGGGCGAGGCCAACGGCATCGACCGCGAGCTGCCCGTGCAGGTCAAGCCGAACAACGGCGGCGACTGGCGGGCGTACCCGTCGTGGGCGGCGGCCACCGCGCGGACCCGGACCGTGCCGTTGAGCGCGGACCGCATCGGCGCGGGGTGGCCCACCATCGCCGAGAGCGGCACGGTGCTCGTGTCCGGCGCGTTGCAGGGCTTCCTGAAGCTGCCCGTCGGCGTGTCCACGCCGCTGATCGACCGGGGCGCGGCGGCGGTGTGGCACGGGCCCGTGCAGTGGAGCGCGACGACGGTGAGCGGCACGCCCCGCGCGCACCTGACCGTGACGCCGAGCGCCGCCCGGACCACGCTCTACGCCTACCTGTACGAGGTGAACGCGCTCGGGCTGGGCGCGCTGGTCACGCACAAGCCCGTGACGCTGACCGGGACCGCGACCCGCGCGGTCGACCTCGACCTGGAGCCCGTGGTGTGGCAGGTGGCCGCGGGCAACCGGCTGGTGCTGGTCGTGGACACCGTGGACGCCCGCTACCAGGGCTCCAGCGCGCTCGGCTCGACGGTCGCGTTCGGCGCGGACTCCCGGCTGGACGTGCCCCTGGGCTGAGGGTGCCTGACAGCAGGTGACAGGAACACCTGCGAGTATCGCCCGCATGGAATCGAAGGCGACGTTCAAGATCACCCGATGGGAGCAGACCGTCTACGACGAGGCGGAGCCGCAGCTGGGCCGGGCGCTCGTGGACAAGGCGTACCGCGGGGCCATGGAGGGCACCAGCACCGCCGAGCTGACGATGTGCCAACCGTCGGACGGCTCGGCGGGCTACGTGGGCACGGAGCGGTTCGTCGGCACGCTGGAGGGCCGGTCGGGGACGTTCGTGCTCCAGCACGGCGCGATCATGTCCCCGGCCGGCGAGCAGTTCTGGGGCCACGTCGTGCCCGGCTCCGGCACCGGTGAGCTGGCGGGCATCTCCGGCACCGCCCGGCTGGAGCACGAGCTGATCACCCTGGACGTCGACCTTGGCTGACCGGGAACGGGTGATCGCCTACCGGGTCGCCGCGCACCAGTTCGACCGCACCGTCACCGGGGCGGCCGACCTGCGGGTGTTCGACCTGGGCTTGCAGGACTCGGAGCGGTCGGCGGTGCCCGCGCTCGCCGCGCGGCTGGAGCGGGTGCCCGACCTGGGCGCGTTCACGCTGACGTGGAGCGTGCGGGGCGCACCGCACTGGCACCGGGCCGACGAGGTGCCGTCGCTGGCGGCCCGGCTGTGGCCGTTGAGCGACGCCGACGCGCTCGCCCGGATGAACCGGCCGCCGGTGGCGGACGGCCTGGCGGCGCTGCGCGAGGTCGCGGTGGCGTTGCGGGAGGTGGTGACCCGGCCGATGACGAAGGGCGAGGCGTCGTCCCGGCTCACCGCCAAGGTGCGCCCCGAGCTGACCGCCTGGTGCCGGGGCTGTGAGGCCACGCACGTGCTGGACCCGGTCTTCCGCCTGGCCGTGCTGCCGGCCGGGCTGCGGTTCGACCCCGCGGAGAAGACGGTGACGTTCGTGCCGCTGGAGGGCCGGCGCGACGTGCCGGCACGCAGCGCGGGTTTCGCCGCGCTGATCAGCGACTACCTGCGGCTGCACGGCCCCGCCGGGCCGTCGGAGGTCGCGCACTACTTCGGCGCGCCGGTCCGCGACGTCAAGGACGCGTGGCCGGACGACCTGGTCGCCGTGTCCAAGCGCGCGTGGCTGCCCGCCGACCGGATCGCGGCGTTCGAGGACCCGCCGGAACCCGAGGTGGTGCGGCTGCTGCCGCCGCTGGACCCGTACCTCAACGCCCGCGACCGCGACCTGCTCGTGCCGGACAAGGCGCACCAGAAGCAGGTGTGGCGCATCCTGGGCCGGCGGGGCGCGCTGCTCGTCGACGGCGAGGTCCTCGGCACCTGGCAGGCCAAGGCGGCGGGCTCCCGGCTGGAGGTGAAGGTCTCGCCGTTCGTGCCGCTGGACGTGGACATGTTCGCCGAGGAGGCCGCGCGGCTGGCCGCCGCACGGGGCCTCGACGGCGCACGGGTCAGCTAGCGCAGGCGTCCAGCGCCGTCTCGACGTCGTCGGTCACGACGAGGGAGTCCAGCGCGAACGGGGACACGAACCCGCGTTCGCGCAGCTCCCCCAGCCAGGAGACCAGGCCGCGGTAGTGGCCGTCGACGTCGAGCACGACCACCGGCTTGGCGTGCATCGCCAGCACCCGGGCCGTCCAGACCTCGAACAGCTCCTCGCACGTGCCGATGCCGCCCGGCAGCGCCAGGAACGCGTCGCCGTGCGCCTCCATCAACGCCTTGCGGTCCCGCATGGTCTCCACGACCAGCAGGTCGTCGGAGTCGGTGTCGGCCACCTCGCGGTCCACCAGGCCGCGCGGGATCACGCCGGTGGTGCGGGCGCCGCCCTCGCGGGCCGCCCGCGCCACCGCGCCCATCATCGCCGTGCGGCCGCCGCCCCACACCAGCGACCAGCCGCGGGCCGCGATGCGCCTGCCCACGTCGGCCGCCAGCTCCAGGTAGCTGTCCGGGACCGTCCGCAACGACCCGCAGTACACCGTGACGGCGGTCAATGCGCGTCCGCCCAGGCCTTGTGCGCGTCGTTCACCACGCGCACCGCGTCGTCGATGTCGTCGGTCAGGTGCAGCAGGTCGAGGTCCTTCTCGCCGACCTTGCCGCTGTGCAGCACCGAGTCGCGCACCCAGTCGTACAGGCCCTGCCAGTAGGACTTGCCGAACAGCACCACCGGGAACTTGGTGACCTTCTTCGTCTGCACCAGGGTCAGCGCCTCGAACAGCTCGTCCAGCGTGCCGAACCCGCCCGGCAGGCAGATGAACGCCTGCGAGTACTTGATGAACATGGTCTTGCGCACGAAGAAGTAGCGGAAGTTCACACCCAGGTCGACCCACGGGTTCAGGCCCTGCTCGAACGGCAGCTCGATGCCCAGGCCGACGGAGAACCCGCCCGCCTCCGAGCAGCCCCGGTTGACCGCCTCCATCGCGCCCGGACCGCCGCCGGTGATCACCGCGAACCCGGCCTCGGCCAGCGCGCCGCCCAGCTTGCGGCCGATCTCGTACTCGGGGTGGTCGCGGCCGGTGCGGGCCGAGCCGAACACCGTCACCGCGCTCGGCACCTCGGCCAGCGCGCCGAAGCCCTCCACGAACTCCGCCTGGATGCGCAGCACCCGCCACGGGTCGGTGTGCACCCAGTCGCTGTGGCCGCGCGAGTCCAGCAGCCGCTGGTCGGTGGTGGTCAGCTCGTCGCGGCGGCCGCGGCGCAGGACGACCGGCCCGCGCTGCTTCTCCCTGGGGTGCTCGTCCACGCTGTCCGTCATTGCCGGGAGTCTAGTGGCGGGCCGGGTCGCGGCTGAGGAAGCGGCGCAGGACGTCGACGCACCCGTGGACCTGGTGCACCGGGACGTGCTCCTGCTGCGTGTGCGCCAGCGTCGGGTCGCCCGGCCCGTAGTTCACCGCGGGCATGCCGAGGGCGGCGAAGCGCGCCACGTCGGTCCAGCCGAGCTTGGCCACGGGCGTGCCGCCCGCCGCTTCGACCAGCTCACGGGTGATCGGCGCGGTCAGCCCGGGCGGGGCCGCGGGCGAGCTGTCGGTGACCGTGACGTCGTAGCCCTCGAACACCTCCCGCAGGTGCTGCTCGGCCTGCTCGGGCGTGCGGTCGGGGGCGAAGCGGTGGTTGACCGTGAGCACGGCCTCGTCCGGCACGACGTTGCCCGCCACGCCGCCGTTGATCCGCACCGCCTGGAGGCCCTCGCGGTACAGGCAGCCGTCGATCTCGACCTCGCGCGGCCGGTACGCCTCCAGCCGGCGCAGGACCTCGCCGATGGCGTGGATCGCGTTCACGCCCATCCAACCGCGGGCGGTGTGGGCGCGGACGCCCTTCGTGCGGATGTCGATGCGCATCGTGCCCTGGCAGCCCGCCTCGATCGTGCCGTTGGACGGCTCGCACACGATGGCCAGGTCGCCGTGCAGCCACTCGGGCAGCTCGCGTTCGACGCGGCCCAGGCCGTTGCGGACGGCTTCGACCTCTTCGCAGTCGTAGAAGATGAACGTGAGGTCGTGGCGGGGGTCGGCGACGGTGGCGGCCAGGTGCAGCATCACCGCGTCGCCGCCCTTCATGTCGACGGTGCCGCAGCCGTGCAGGACGCCGTGCTCCAGCCGGGACGGCAGGTTGTCGTTGATCGGCACGGTGTCGAGGTGGCCCGCGAGGACCACGCGGGCCGGGCGCCCCAGGTTCGTGCGGGCCAGCACGGTGTTGCCCGACCGCGTGACCTCCAGCGCGGTCTGCTCCTTCAGGGCCCGTTCGACGAGGTCGGCCAGGTGGGCTTCGTCGCCGGAGACGCTGGGCGTGTCGACCAGCGCGGCGGTCAGCTCGACGGGATCGGCGGCGAGGTGCAAGGTGTCGGCCACCCGGCGCACGTTACCGTTGGCACCCGTGAGCACCGCAAACCCCACCGGCGCGTACGGCGTCGGACTCGCCACCGTCACCCCTACCGGCGCTGTGCTGGACACGTGGTTCCCGTCGCCGTCGCTCGGGACCGCGGAGCCCGGTGTGGCGCTGCTGTCGTCCGCCGAGGTCTCGGCCGAGCTCGGCGAGGCCGCGGCCAAGCAGCTCGGCGCGGACGCCGAGCGTGACGTCGAGGTCGTCGGCGTCCGGGTCGGCATCGGCTCGCTGGCCGACGCGCCCACCTCCACCTACGACGTGTGGCTGCGGCTGCACCTGCTGTCGACGCGGCTCGTGCGGCCGCACGGCGCGAACCTCGACGGCCTGTTCGGGCTGCTCAACAACGTGGTGTGGACGAACTTCGGGCCGTGCGCGGTGGAGGGGTTCGAGCAGACCCGGCTGCGGTTGCGGGCACGGGGGCCGGTGACCGTGTACGGGATCGACAAGTTCCCCCGGATGGTGGACTACGTCGTGCCGACCGGGGTGCGGATCGCCGACGCCGACCGCGTGCGGCTGGGCGCGCACCTGGCGTCCGGCACGACCGTGATGCACGAGGGTTTCGTGAACTTCAACGCGGGCACGCTGGGCACGTCCATGGTGGAGGGCCGCATCTCCGCCGGTGTCGTCGTGGGTGACGGCTCGGACGTCGGCGGCGGCGCGTCGATCATGGGCACGCTGTCGGGCGGCGGCAAGCAGGTCATCTCCATCGGCGAGCGGTGCCTGATCGGCGCGAACGGCGGCGTGGGCATCTCGTTGGGCGACGACTGCGTCGTGGAGGCGGGCCTCTACGTCACCGCGGGCACCAAGGTCACCGCCGCCGACGGCACCGTGGTCAAGGCGGGCCAACTGTCCGGCGTGCCGAACCTGCTGTTCCTGCGCGACTCGACCACCGGCGCGGTCAAGGTCCTCCCCCGCCACGGCCAGACCGTCGCCCTGAACGCCGCCCTCCACACCAACGACTAACCCGAGAGTCCTACGTTCGGAACGCGAGAGTCCTACGTTCAGCACCCCCGAGTTCAACACTCGGCCATACCGGGCGGTCGGTCGAGTGTTGAACTCGGAGGTCGCGAACGTAGGACTCTCGCGGCGTGAACGTAGGACTCTCGGGTCAGGGGGTCAGGCGGGTGGCGGCGGTGGTGATGCGGGAGTCGGTGGCGGTCAGGGCGATGCGCACGTGGCGGTCGCCCGTCGGGCCGTAGAACGTGCCCGGCGCGGCCAGGATGCCCCGGTCGGCCAGCCACGCGATCGTGTCCCACGCGTTCTCGCCGCCCCGCGTCGACCACAGGTAGAGGCCGGCCTCCGAGTGGTCCACGGTGAACCCCGCCGCCGTCAACGCCGGCAGCAGCACCTCGCGCCGCGCCCGGTACCGCTCACGCTGCTCAGCCACGTGCGCGTCGTCGTCCAACGCCGCCGTCATCGCCGCCTGCACGGGCCGCGGCACGATCATCCCGGCGTGCTTGCGCACCTCCAGCAACGACGCCACCAACGCCGGGTCGCCCGTCACGAACCCCGCCCGGTACCCGGCCAGGCTGGACGACTTCGACAACGAGTGCACCGCCAGCACCCCGTCCAACGCACCGCCGTTGACCGACGGCAGCAGCACGGACACCGGCGACGCCGTCCACGACAACGCCAGGTAGCACTCGTCGGACGCGACGACCGCGCCGACCGCCCGCGCGTCCGCCACCGCCCGCGCCACCTGCTCGGCCGACAGCACCCGACCGGTCGGGTTGGACGGCGAGTTCAGCCACACCAGCGACGTCCCGGCGGGCGGCGGCTCACCGTCGGCCAACCGCACCACCGAGGCCCCGGCCAGCCGCGCGCCGACCTCGTAGGTCGGGTACGCCAACGCCGGGATGGCCACCACGTCGCCCGGCCCCAGCCCGAGCAACATCGGCAGCCACGCCACCAGCTCCTTCGACCCGATGGTCGGCAGCACCGCCGCCGGGTCGAGCCCGGTCACGCCGTGCCGCCGCGCCAACGCGCCGACGACCGCCTCCCGCAACGCCGGCGTGCCGTGCGTGGTCGGGTAGCCGGGCTGGTCGGCGACCGTGCCGAGGGCGTGCCGGATCACCTCCGGGACCGGGTCCACCGGGGTGCCGATGGACAGGTCGACCACGCCGTCGGGGTGCGCGCGCGCCTTGGCGGCGTGGTCGGCCAGCGAGTCCCAGGGGAAGTCCGGGAGCCTCCTGCCCAACGTCACTCGTGCGACGCCTGCGGGGGCAGGGCCTTGATGAACGGGGGGTCGGCGCTGACCTTGCCGACCTTCGAGGCGCCGCCGGGGGACCCCAGCTCGTCGAAGAAGTCCACGTTGGCCTTCGTGTACTCCTTCCACTCGTCCGGCACGTCGTCCTCGTAGTAGATGGCCTCGACGGGGCACACCGGCTCGCAAGCGCCGCAGTCCACGCACTCATCGGGGTGGATGTAGAGCATCCGGTCGCCTTCGTAGATGCAGTCGACGGGGCACTCTTCGATGCACGCCTTGTCGAGCACGTCCACGCACGGCTGGGCGATCACATAGGTCACTGCGCTCTCCTGCTCTTGTTCTGGTCCACACCGCGCAAGCCGGAGAGTACGCGGCGGAGTCGATTGTCCAACGCCCAGGCCGGCCTTATCAGCACCGTGCTCCAGCTCACAGACCACCGCCCACGCGCGCGGGGCACGATGCGGGGGTGCAGCGGGTGACCGAGCTGGAGCAGCGGTGCGCCGACGCGTGGCCGGCGCTGGTCGACCGGCCGCTCGGCCAGTGGCGGCTGCGCGCCGCGGGCGGCTTCACCGGACGTGCCAACAGCGCCCTGACCACGGGCGATCCCGGCATCCCGGTCGCGGACGCGCTCCGCGAGGTGATCGACTTCGCCGGCGCCAACGGGATCAAGCCCGCCGCGCACGTGGTGGTCGGCGCGCCCGCGGAGGCCGGCGTCGAGGCAGCCGGCTGGCGGGTCGATGTGGATCACCCGGGCGGCGCGGAGTCGCTCGTGATGACGGGCCTGCTGGATGGGTTCGCCACCCCGAAGGCAGCCGGCGTCGACATTTCGGGCACCCCGGCTCCCGGATGGTGGGAGCTGGCCGCCCAACCCGTTCCCACGCCCGCGCAACGGCACGTGCTGACGTCCGGCGACCGGGTCGGCTTCGGGTCGGTGGTCCGCGACGGCCGGGTGCTCGCCGCCGTGCGCGGGGCCGTCGTCGGCGACCTGCTCCACGTGGCGCGGCTCGCCGTGCGGCCCGAGGCACGCCGGCTCGGCCTGGCACGCCTGCTCATGGGCGGCCTGGCGGCGTGGGGCGTCGAGCGGGGCGCGACGACGTGCGCGTTGCAGGTGGCCGAGCACAACAAGCCCGCGATCACGCTCTACGAGTCGCTGGGCTGCGTCGAGCACCACCGCTACCGCTACTGGGTGTCGAACCACGCGTAGGCGGCCGTGCGGACCCGTTTCAACGCCGAGCGCTCGCCGAAGTAGTCGCCCACCACGCCCACCACGGGCAGCATGCCCAGCGCCTGGTGGTACAGCCTGCCCTGGGGACGCTTGTCCAGCTCGTCCTCCAGCTTCCACAGGACCTTGGCGAGCTTCCAGATGGTCGCGCCGATCGCCCGGAACGTGGACCGCTCCCGCAGCTCCTCGGTCAGCTCGGCGGTCTGCTCGTCCTCCTTCTGCCGGTCCACGGGCAGCCCGTCGACCTCGCGCTGGAACAGCACGTGCGCGAGCAGCCGCACGCGGTCCTCGGTGGAGGTGAACCCGTGCTCGCCCGCGATCGCCGACAGCAGCAGCCCCTGGCCGGCCGCGCCCAGCGCGGACTGGATCGGCAGCCGGTCGGCCAGCACGCCGCCGATGCCGGGCAGCGCCGCCACCAGCGACACCACCCGGCCGACCCGGTTGAGCCAGAACTCGTCGCGCTGGAGCACGTCCATCCGCGCCCACGCGGCCGTGCCGGGCACCTTCACCGCGGCGAGCTGGTCCCACAGCTTGTCCACGAGCGTGCGGTCGGCGTCCCGCTCGACCTCGCGGTCGCGCAGGCCGAGCAGGTTCACGTCGCGCAGGGTGTCCAGCAGCGGACCGGTCGCCCGCACGAACGGGCGCAGCGCCCGCACGACGTCGGAATCAGTGATCGCCTCCGGCACGGGCCGCCCTCCCCATGTGCGCGCCCACCGCGATGGCGCTCGGCAACGCGCCCCCGGCGAACAGCACCAGGGTGCGCCAGTCGTTGAGGAGTACCACGTCGCCGCCCGGTCCGAACAAGCCGAACAGCAGCAACGTGCCCATCCACACCAGCAGCGGCGACACCGCGCCCACCGTGCGGCTCGCGTGCCGCGAGGCGGCCAGCACGAGCAGCGGCGTGGTCACGACCGCGACCACCACCGTGACCGGGAACGGCAGGTCGTCCACCCGCGGCAGCAGCGTGCCGTCCAGCCGCAGCGGCAGGAAGAACAGCTCCAGCACGGCGAGCACGAACGCCGCCGCCGCGATCGCGACGAGCGCCAGGCGATCGCTCAATCCAGCCCCCCGAACAGGTCTGTCTCCGCGCCCTCGGCGGGCCCCTTGGCCAGCACGTAGTACTCGGCCTGCACGACGGGCTGCGCGATGCCGTTGGACAACGCGTAGCAGGCCCGGCCCGCGCCGTCCTGCCACACGCCGACCTGCGTGGAGTGGGCGCGCAACGCCCGCAGCTTGGCGACCAGGTGCTCGGAGATGTCGATCGTGGTGGTGATGTCGGCGTCGTCGGTCACCGGCAGCTCGCCCTCGGCGGGCAGCCGCCACGGCAGGTCGGGGATCTCCGCCAGCGCCGCCGCGCCCGCCTCGGTCGCGGCGCGGGACGTGACGGCGTGGAACACGCGGTCCACGTCCGTCGCCGCCGCCATGGTGATCTGGTGGGCGCGGATGTGGTCGGGGTGGCCGTAGCCGCCGAACGCGTCGTAGGTGACGACGACGTGCGGCTTGACCGACGAGATGATCTCGGCGAGGGCGGCGACCTGCTCGTCGAACGAGCCGTTGACGAACGCGCGCGGGTGGTTGTTCGCCTCGACGCCCGCCATCCCGGAGTCCCGCCAGCGGCCGATGCCGCCGAGGAACCGGTGGTCGGTCACGCCGAGCGCGGCGCACGCCGAGCGCAGCTCCGCGACCCGGTACCCGCCGAGCTGGTCGGCGTTGGCCGCGGTCAGCTCCTGGAGCGCCGGCGGGATGATCTCACCCTCCTCGCCGAGGGTGCAGGTGACCACGGTGACGTGCGCGCCCAACGCCGAGTAGCGGGCGATCGTGCCGCCCGTCCACAGGCTCTCGTCGTCGGGGTGTGCGTGTACCAGGAGCAACCGTGGTGGAGCAGTGAGCGTCACCGGATGAGAGTAATGGGCCGCCGCCGCGCGAAGTGCCACAAGGGTCACGTCACGCGGCGGCGGCCGTTGCGCTCAGCCGACGAGGGAGGGCGCGACCTCGGCGAAGTGGCACGCCGAGAGCGTGCCCGCGCCGTCACCGCGCCGTTCCAGCTTGGGCTCCTCGACCGCGCAGATGTCCTGCGCCTTCCAGCACCGGGTGCGGAAGCGGCAGCCCGACGGCGGGTTCACCGGCGACGGGACGTCACCGGTGAGCACGATCCGCTGGCGCTGCCGTTCGATCTTCGGGTTCGGCACCGGCACCGCGGACAGCAGGGCCTGCGTGTACGGGTGCATCGGCCGGGCGTAGATCTCCTCCCGGTCACCGATCTCGATGATCTTGCCGAGGTACATCACGGCGACCCGGTCGGAGATGTGCCGCACGACCGACAGGTCGTGCGCCACGAACAGGTAGGCCAGGCCCAGGCGCTCCTGCAGCTCCTCGAGCAGGTTCACCACGCCCGCCTGCACCGACACGTCCAGCGCGGACACCGGCTCGTCCAGCACCACGAGCTTCGGGTTGAGCGCGAGCGCGCGGGCGATGCCGATGCGCTGGCGCTGGCCGCCGGAGAACTCGTGCGCGTACCGGTTGCGGTGCTCCGGGTTGAGGCCGACGAGCTCCATCAGCTCGTTGACCCGCGCCTGCACGTCCTTGCCGGAGCCCTCCGGCATGCCGTGGATCTTGAACGGCTCGGAGATCAGCTCGTTGATCTGCCACCGGGGGTTCAGCGACGCGTACGGGTCCTGGAACACGATCTGCATGTCCCGCCGCACGCCCCGCAGGCCCTTGCCGCGCAGCTTGGTCAGCTCGCGGCCCTCGAACTTCACCGAGCCCGACGTGGGCTTGTGCAGCTGGAGGATGGCCCGACCGGTGGTGGACTTGCCGCAGCCGGACTCGCCGACCAGGCCCAGCGTCTCGCCCGGGTAGAGGTCGAAGCTCACCCCGGACACCGCCTGGACCTGCCCCACCGTGCGCGGGATGATGCCGCCGCCGCGCACCGGGAACGACTTGACCAGGTCCTTGACCTCCAGCAACGGCGTCTCGCCCGGACGTCCGCCCGACGCGAGGCCACCGGCCTGGGGGTTGATGTCAGTCGACGTCATGAGGTCGGCTTCTCCTCTTCGTGCAACCGAGCTTCGACCACGTCGAGGTCCTCGCTCACCGGGATGTCCGGGTTCGCCATGGTCAGCGACGCGGGGTTCTCGACCACGCCGATCTCGTCGTGGGCGAACAGCCGCTGCGGGTTCTCGATCGTGGCCAGGTGCGCGGAGCGGTGGCACCGCGCGAAGTGGCCCGGCCGGTCGGTCTCCAGCAGCAGCGGCTCGGTCTGGCGGCACTCGTCGATCGCCAACGGGCAGCGGGGCGAGAAGGAGCAGCCCTGCGGCAGGTTCATCAGCGAGGGAGGGGCGCCCTTGATCGGGGTGAGCCGCTTGCCCAGCATGTTCGGGTTCGGGATCGAGCCGAGCAGGCCCACCGTGTACGGCATGCGCTGCGCCTCGAACACCTCGTCCACGGTGCCCTGCTCGACCACCGTGCCGCCGTACATGACCTGCACGCGGTCCACCATGCCCGCCACCACGCCCAGGTCGTGCGTGATGACCATGATGCCCGCGCTCGTCTCGTCCCGGATGCGCAGCAGCGTGTCCAGGATCTGCGCCTGCACGGTCACGTCCAGCGCCGTGGTCGGCTCGTCCGCGATGATCACGTCCGGGTCGTTGATGATCGCCATGGCGATCATCGCGCGCTGCCGCATGCCGCCGGAGAACTCGTGCGGGTACTGCGACGCGCGCCGGTCCGGCTGCGGGATGCCGACCAGCTCCAGCGCCTCGACGGCCTTGGCCCAGGCGGCCTTCTTCGACACGTCGTGGTGCGCCCGGTGCGCCTCGGCGAGCTGCCAGCCCACCGTGTACACCGGGTTCAGCGACGTCATCGGGTCCTGGAAGATCATCGAGACGCCGTTGCCGCGGATCGGCTGCATCTGCTTGTAGGTCAAGCCGACCAGCTCGCGGTCCTTGAACTTGATCGACCCGCCGACCTTCGCGGTCTTGGGCAGCAGGCCCATGATCGCCATCGACGACACCGACTTGCCGGAACCGGACTCGCCCACGATGCCCAGCACCTCGCCGGGGCCGAGGGTGAACGACACGTCCCGCACCGCGTGCACGGTGCCGTCGTCGGTCGGGAAGTCCACCGACAGGTTCTCCACGCGCAGCAGCTTCTCCGCGCCACCCGTCGTGTTCTGCCAGGCCGAGGACTCGGGAGCACCCATCACGTCCACCTCACTCATGCCTTCACCCTCCTCTGCCGCGGGTCGAAGGCGTCCCGGAGACCGTCGCCGATGAAGTTCACCGCGAGCGAGATCAGCACGATGAACACGAACGGCGTGAAGAACAGCCACGGGTGCAGCGTCAACTCGTTCTTGTTCAGGCTGATCATCAGGCCCAGCGACGTGTCCGGGCTCTGCACGCCGAGGCCGATGAACGACAGCGCGGCCTCCAGCAGCACGGCCTGCGCGATCGCCAGCGTGGCGTTGACGATGATCACGTCCACGGTGTTGGGCAGGATGTGCCGGAACACGATGCGGAACGTGGACGCGCCCAGCGCGCGGGCCGCCTCCACGAACTCCTTCTCGCGCAGCGACAGCACCATGCCGCGGATGACCCGGGCGATCGACAGCCAGCCGATCAGGCCCAGGTAGAGCGCCACGATCAGCCAGTTGCTGCCGCCGCTGCCGCCCGCCACCGACACCACGAAGCTGTTGCGCACCAGCACGGCCGCGATGATCAGGCTGGGGATCACCAGCAGCAGGTCGATGAAGCGGCTGATCAGCGTGTCGACCCAGCCCTTCATGTACCCGGCCACCGCGCCCAGCACCACGCCGATGACGGTGGACAGCACCGCCACCACGATCGCGATCTGCAACGAGAACTGCGTGCCGCGGATGATCAGGGCGACCATGTCGCCACCCAGCCGGTCCGTGCCGAACGGGTGGTCGCCGCTGGGCGGCAGGTACCGCTTGAAGCCCAGGTCGGTGTAGCTGTACTTCCAGAACAGGCCGCCGAAGAAGGCGAACAGCACCAGGACCACGAACAGGACCAGGCCGACCAAAGCCGCCCGGTGCCGGGTGAACCGGCGCAGGATGACCTGCCACTGCTTGCGCGCCGTGGTCGTGTCGAACGTGCTCGCCTCGCCGCCCGACTGGGGCGCGGGCGCCTGCGCCACGGGGGAACCGATCTCAGTCAAGGCGAATCCTCGGGTCCAGGAAGGCGTACAGGATGTCCGCGATCAGGTTGAACACGATGATGAACACGGCCGTGAGCATCATGAAGCCGAGCACCTGGTACGGCTCGATCTTCGTGATGGCCTCGACGATGAACTTGCCCATTCCGGACCAGCTGAAGACCGTTTCGGTGATCACCGCGCCACCGAAACCGGCGCCGATGTTGAGCGAGGAGACCGTGATGATCGGGATGAGCGCGTTGCGGAACGCGTGCCGGAAGATCGACCGCGCTTCCGAGATGCCCTTCGCCTGCGCCGTGCGCACGTAGTCGGCGTTCAACGTCTCCAGCATCGAGGCGCGCTGGAAACGGCTGTAGAGCGCGAACTGGATGACCACCAGCGAAATGGTCGGCAGGATGTACGCGCCGCTGTACTGGAACACCTGCTGGCCGAAGCTGCCGCCGAACCCGTCACCCGGCGGACCCGCCGTGATGATCCAGCGGTCGGCGCCGATGGACTCCAGCCAGTTGTTCAGCTCGATGCCACCGGCCTTGAGCACCAGGGCCACGCAGAACAACGGCATCGAGAACATCGCGAACGATATTCCCGTCGCCGTGTAGTCGAATATCGAGTACTGTCTCACCGCGCCGATGACGCCGACGACGATGCCGAGCAGCAGCGCGATGAGCTCCGCGCCGAGGATGAGCCGCAGCGTCACGCCGAACGCCTTGAGCAGCTCTTCCTTGACCGGTTTGCCCGCGTTGCCGGGGACGACGGACTCGCCCCAGTCGCCGGTCACGAAGTCGCCGGCCCAGTCGACGTAGCGCTCCATGAACGGCTTGTTGTAGCCCGTCCGCTCGTACGCGGCGGCGATCTCCGCCGGTGTCCGGGGCTTCTGGAGCTTCCACTCGCCGAGGGGATCGCCCATGGCGTTGACGAGACCGAAGCAGAGGAATGAAGCGACGATCAACAGCGGAATCGAGATCAACAACCGCCGGATTATGTAACGGAACATGACGAGTCTCTAGTCTCCCTAGGCACCCCCGCGTGCAAGCGTGGGAGCCTACCGGACGCGGACACCGTCCGGGGGGCCGGTGCTTGTGGCACCGACCCCCCGGCGGCTGAGTCGTGCTTTACCTATGCGGACTCACCGAGCCCGGCGGTGACTACTTCTTCTGCCAGGCGTAGAGGTTCCAGGTCACGCCGCCACCGACACCGATGTAGGAGATCGGGCCGATGTCCGCGCTCGACGCCGCGAAGTCGGTGAGCTGGAACAGCGGAACGCTGTGCAGGTCGTCCCGCATGATCTTGTCGGCGTCGTTCATCATGGTGACGCGCTTCTGGTAGTCCAGCTCGCTGTTCGCGGCCGCCCACTTCTCCGTCAACGCGGCGGAGTCGTAGTTGTTGTAGTTGGCCGAACCGCCCTTGTCCTTCTGGGCGTAGTTGCCGTACGCGCCGGCCTTCAGCGGCTGGCCGACCCACGCGAACAGCGCGGCCTCGAACTCGCTGGCCGGGAGGCGCTTGTCGTTGAAGTCCGCCGCCTGGTCGTCGACGATCTCGATGCCGGCCTGCTTGCACTTGTCCTGCAGGATGCGCACGGTGTCCGCACGACGCTGGACGATCTTGTGGCCCAGCTTGAAGGAGGCGCGGAACTCGCCCTTGGCGTAGATGCCGTCGGCGCCCTGCTTCCAGCCGGCGTCCTCGAGCGTCTTCTTGGCCGCCGCGACGTCACCCTTGCCGATGTCGCTGTAGTGGTCCTCGTAGCCGACCTCGTTCGGCATGAACGTCAGGCTGCCCAGCGGCTTGGCGTTGGGGTCCACGTCCGCGACCAGCTTCTCGACCAGCGCGTCGCGGTCGAAGCACTGGGCGATCGCCGTGCGCAGCTCCTTGTTCTGCTTGAACAGGGGCAGCGCCATGTTGAAGTCGACGTGCTCGTAGGTCTGGCCACCGGCCGCGTAGACCTCGAACGCGCTGTCACCGCGCAGCTGCTGCGCCACGGCCGCGTCGGCCTGCGGCGCGATGACCTGGACTTCCTTGTTCTGCAGCTGCTGAGCGGCCGACTGGGCGTCGGTGTTCGTCTTCAGGATGACCTTGGACGGGCCACCGGGGTTGCCCCACCACTTCGGGTTGCGCTCCAGGACCGTCTGGTCCTTGAGGTCCGCCGAGACGATCTGGTACGGGCCGCCGGACAGCGCGACCGCCGGGTCGAAGCCCCGCCAGCCGGTGGTGTAGAACTCGGCGACCTTCTTGACCGTGTCGTCGTTCTGCGAGGGCAGCACCTTGGTGATGTCCGCGACGCCGGTCTTCTGCTCCAGGATGTGCGCCGGCAGCAGGCTGTCGCTGCCCGGCTGCGAGAACAGGGCGCGGTAGTCCGCGAACGCCCGGTCCTTGAAGAACGTGGTGGTGACGGTCTTGCCGTCCTCGGAGCAGTCGAGCTTCTCGATGTCCTTGTAACCCGTGTCGGACGAGTCGAAGATCGACGCTTCCGTGCCGTCGTCACCCTTGACGGTGGCCTTGCTCGTCGCGGCCAGCCACTTCAGGTAGAAGTCGTCGCAGTCGATCGGCTCGCCGTCGGACCAGACGGCCGCCTTCTGGACCTTCCACTCGATGGTCTGCGGGTCGGTCGACGTGACCTTGATGGACTCCATCAGGTCGCCGTCGACCTTGATGATGACCTTGCCGTCGACCAGGTCGGTCACGTACGGCGAGGGCTGCACGTTCGACAGCGCGATGGTGCTCGCGAAGTTGTTCGTGGCGCCGATGTTGTTGTTGTAGTTGCTGAAGCCCTCTTCCACGGCGATCGCGACCTCGCCGATGTCCTCCACCTTCGGACGCTTCAACACCTCGTCCTGGCTACCGATCGCGCCCGGGTCGCTGTCCTGCGGCCCGCCTTGATCGCCACCGCCCGAGCCGCCGCCACCGCACGCGCTCAGCACGAGCGCGGCGCCGGTCAACAGCGCGAGCGCCGAGACAGCCTTTGATCTCCTCATCGACACGTGCCCTCCTAGCACTGGGTTGGAGCGACCGTTTGGGCCGACTTCCACCCATAACCGTGATGTGCCAAACGCGCCCCGAACCGACACACCGTTGCAGCACGATAAGAAGCCGTGCGCGGCACGGTCACTGCCCATCGGCCGATCGTGACCAAAGGGTGACACGTTGGTCGCAGCACGCGACTCCGTCGTTACCGGGCGGGAGCGTTCGTTAACCGGACGACGGGAATACTGTCAATACTGCACCGCGCACGCATCTTGAAGCCAGTGTTTCGTCCGGGTCAACGGTCAACGATCTTGGCGTCGCCACGCGCGGGCGGTGCTCAGCGGACCGGCGAACGGAGCACCGGCGGTCACGTTCTCGGCCTCCGGCAGGACCACCAACAAGTCCGCTACCTGGAACAACGGCAGCGAGACGGCCTGCTGCCACAGCACCGGCTCGATCGTCTTGAGGGCGTCGGCGAGCAGCACCTGGCCGCTGAGGGCCTGTTCGATCACCGGCTGGACCGCCTGGTCGCAGAAACCGGACAGATTCGCCGGAATGGGTGTACCGCCGTCCGCGGGCGTGGGACGGCAGCCGAATGTGGAAGCCAGAACGGCCGCGGAATCGCCGGTGTCCACCTGCGGCACGACGGCAATGTCGACCGGCTCATTGGACGCGGCGGTATCCGACAGATCTTGGCCGAACAACTCATTGGGCTGCGTTGTCAGGATGCGCGCAGCGATTCCGGACAATGACAGTTGACGCTGGACGCGGTTCGCGACGGTCACGTACGGCTCGATCCCGACCGGTGCGGCGATGGTCAACTCCATCGGCTTGTTGTCACGCCCCCACTGCCCACCCTCCGGCCGGGTGTAACCCGCTTCGGTGAGCAGTTGCGCCGGGTCACCGGTCTTGGGGGGCATGGTCGGGGTGTAGCCGGGCTTGCTCGGCGGGATCACCTGGGCGTCCGCGCGGAGGTTCTCGCTGGGGCCGCTGCGGGAGTCGGCGTCGATCAGGTCGTCGCGGTCGAGCAGGTTCATCACGGCGGTGCGGACGCGGACGTCCTGCATCCGCGGCGAGGCGGGGCGGAACAGGAGTTGGACGACTTCCGGGCGCGGGACGACGACGCTGGCCAGCGAGGTGGTCTTGGCCAGCTCGGCGACCTCCTTGGTCGCGATGGCGTCCGCGCGGATGAGCGCGACCTGGTCGTCACCGGTGTTCAACGCCTCGACCGTGTCGTGCTGGCTGGCCCGGCGCAGGACCACGCGGTCCAGGGTGGGCGGCGCTTCCCAGAAGCGGTCGCTGCGCTCGAGGATGATCTCGCCGCGCGGCTGGTCCAGCGTGCGGACCGCGAACGGCCCCGCGGTGGCCGGGAAGCTGTCCGCGAGCGCCGCACCCCACCCGCCGGGCGCGTCTTTGAGCAGGTGGGCGGGCAGGAGGTTGCGGAACAGGCTGCGCCACCCCGGGTAGGGCTTGCCGAACACGACCTCGACCACCTTGCCGCCCTCACGGCTGGTGATGTCGTCGATGAGCCGGTACCCGGCCGGATCGACCACCCCCGGCTCCTCCCGCATCCGCTGCCAGAGGTACACGAAGTCCTCGGCCGCGATCGGGGCCGAGTCCGACCAGCTGGCATCCCGCCGCAACGTGTATGTGACCGTGTACGGCTCCGCCGCGGTCACCTCGGCGCTGACCATGAGGTCCAGGTCGAGCCGCGGGCTGCCGTCCGCGTCGGTCCGGAACGTCGACGGCAGCAACAGCGCCGCGAGCGCCGTCGTGACCGTGCTCTGGCTGGCCAACGTGTGCGGGTTGTAGCCACCCTTGACGTCGTCCACCCCGACCACGACCTCGTTCTGCTTCTCCTTCGGGACGACCGTCATCCCCGGCGTCGAAGGCACCAGGGGCGGCGGTGGCGTAGCCGTGCACCCGGCCAGCGCGAGCGCAGCCACCACCGCAAGAACGTGTCGCGTCCCCATGGGTACGAGCGTGCCAGACGTCGCTGACAGTTGACGCCCAACCCCACTCACCCATCACCCGCTCACCACCAACCCCCACCCGATCCCGATCCCGATCCCGATCCGGCCGTGCACCGAGCCCTGTGACCCACACCACCCGCCGACCCAGGCCCGAGCGCTCCCGGGCCGGCCACCGCCGACGCATGGGGCCCGCGCCGATTCGGCGGCCGGCCGCGGGGCCCGGAGGCGGCGGGTGGCGGTCGGGCGGTCGGGGTGGCGGGCGGTCGGGGTGGCGGGCGGTGGTGGGAGCGGGCGGTGGTGGTGGTGGGGTGGGAGCGGTGGTCGAGGGGTGTGGGTCGGGGTCGGGGGTTGGGGGTGAGGCAGGGGCGGTCGGTCGGTTTCCTCATGTTCCAACCGAGGGGCGGTAACAGTGTTTCCGTACATTTTTGGCCGATGTTCACCCAATCGTGTTTGGCGATGACGGGTGGACGGGGCCGGATACGAGACGGGCACCCCGGTCCGAAGACCGAGGTGCCCGCAGCGGACCCTTATATATAAGGTATGGCGCGCTCAGCCGCGCAGCTTGTTGCGGTTGCGCTCGCGGCCGCGCTGGTTCGCGTCCAGGATCACCTTGCGCACCCGCACGACCTCCGGCGCGACCTCGACGCACTCGTCGGGGGCGCAGAACTCCAGCGCCTCCTCCAACGACAGCTTCCGCGGCCGGGCCAGGGTCTCCATCACGTCGGCGGTCGACGTGCGCATGTTCGTCAGCTTCTTCTCGCGGCACACGTTGACGTCGAGGTCCTCGGCCCGCGGGTTCTCGCCGACGACCATGCCCTCGTAGGCATCGGCACCGGGCTCGACGAAGAACGTGCCCCGGTCGGCCAGCTGGATCATCGCGTACGCGGTGACCTGGCCGGACCGGTCGGCGACGAGCGAGCCGTTGTGCCTGGTCCGGATCTCGCCGGCCCACGGGCCGTAGCCCTCGGACACCGCGTTCGCGATGCCGGTGCCGCGCGTCTCGGTCAGGAACTCGGTGCGGAAGCCGATGAGGCCGCGCGACGGCACGACGTACTCCAGCTTGATCCGCCCGGAGCCGTGGCCGGACATGTTCTCCATCCGGCCCTTGCGGTTGGCCAGCAGCTGGGTGATGGCACCCAGGTGCTCCTCGGGCGCGTCGATCGTCAACCGCTCGAACGGCTCGTGCAGCTTGCCGTCGATGGTCTTGGTGACCACCTGCGGCTTGCCGACGGTCAGCTCGAAGCCCTCCCGCCGCATCTGCTCGACCAGGATGGCCAGCGCCAGCTCACCGCGGCCCTGCACCTCCCAGGTGTCGGGGCGCTCGGTGGGCAGCACGCGCACCGACACGTTGCCGACCAGCTCCGAGTCCAACCGGGCCTTGAGCACGCGAGCAGTCAGCTTGGTGCCGCCGTTGCGGCCGGCCAGCGGCGAGGTGTTGACGCCGATCGTCATCGAGATCGCGGGCTCGTCCACGGTGATGCGCGGCAGCGGCTCGGGGTTGTCCACGTCGGCGAGCGTGTCGCCGATGGTGATCTCCGGGATGCCCGCGATGGCGACGAGGTCACCGGCGCGCGCCTCCTCGGCGGGCACGCGGTCGAGCGCCTCGGTGATCAGCAGCTCGGTGATGCGGACCTTGTGCACGGAGCCGTCCTCGCGGCACCACGCCACCGTCTCGCCCTTGCGGATGCGGCCGGCCTCGATGCGGCACAGCGCGATGCGGCCCAGGAACGACGACGCGTCGAGGTTGGTCACCAGCGCGCGCAGCGGCGCGTCCGCGTCACCCATCGGGGCCGGGATGTGCTTGAACAGGACCTCGAACAGGACGTCGAGGTTCTCCGCGTCGGGCAGGCCGCCGTCCTCGGGCTGGTTGAGCGAGGCCCGGCCGGCGCGCGCCGAGGCGTAGACGACGGGCAGGTCGAGCACCGAGTCGTCGGCCCCGACCTCGGTGGCCAGGTCGAGCAGCAGGTCGTGGGCTTCCTCGACGACCTCGGAGATCCGGGCGTCGGGGCGGTCGACCTTGTTCACCACGAGGATCACCGGCAGGCCGGCGGCCAGCGTCTTGCGCAGCACGAACCGGGTCTGCGGCAGCGGGCCCTCGGAGGCGTCCACCAGCAGCACGACGCCGTCGACCATGGACAGGCCGCGCTCGACCTCGCCGCCGAAGTCGGCGTGGCCGGGGGTGTCGACCACGTTGATCGTGACCGGGCCGTCGGGCGTGTGGCGGCGCACGGCGGTGTTCTTGGCGAGGATCGTGATGCCCTTCTCACGCTCCAGCTCGCCCGAGTCCATGACCCGGTCGACGAGCTCGGCTCGTTCGGAGAAGGCGCCGGACTGCCGCAGCATGGCGTCGACGAGGGTGGTCTTGCCGTGGTCAACGTGCGCGACGATCGCGACGTTGCGCAGGTCGTTGCGGACCAGCGTTTCCTTGATCGACGCGGTGGCCGTGGGCACGCGGAACTCCTACAGATGTCTGTGCGAGGGAAGCCAGGCGCCGGACATGGATCGCGCGCAGCCTGACTACAGCTTACCGGGCGCAGCGCCCTTACCACACAGGGACGGCAGGTGAGGTCAGCCTCACCTACTCTGAGGACACCCGGATGAGTGGAGCACGCGGACGTGGGCAAGGTCAAGGTGAAGAAGAAGTGCTGCCGTTCGACACCGAGGTGCAAGAGCTGTCCGGTGGTCGTGCTGCTCAAGGCCCGGGAGAAAGCCGCGAAGAAGGCGGCGAAGCAGGAGCGCAAGAAGGAGAAGAAGAAAGGCAAGAAGAAGACGGCCGCGTGAGAGCCGCCGCCCGGCCGACGCCGGGTGGGTCGTGGGCCGTGCCCGCCGGCTAGCCCATCACCGCTTCGTTCACCCTGGCGAGCTCCGGCGCGGTCCGGGTGGCCTGGAACTCCACCACCTGGGACTTCGCCAGCTTGTGGATCGCGAACGGGTCGGTGGCCAGCAGCGCGTCCAGCTTCCCGCGCGGCATCGGCCGCGCGATGATCACGCTGCCCACGCGCGGCACCTGGCGGCCCGAGGCCAGGAAGTGCCCGGCCTCGTACTGCTTCTTCAGCCACTCCACGTGGTCCGGGAGGGCGTAGTCGACCTCGTCCAGCGGTGCGGTGTACTCCAGCAGCACGACGTACATAGAAGAAATGTAGACCCGTGACACACCGGCGTAACACGCTAGGATCGCGGCTATGCGCACTCTTTACCCGTTCTGGTGGTCCGCCTTCCGGCGGCCCTGAGAACTGCGCGTCAGACGAACGCAGGCCGCCCGCTGGGGCGGCCTTCGTGCTTTCGGGGGTTCGGGCCGAGCGGGCACACCCCGAAGGGATCACCATGATCAGGCTGTCCGCGATCACCCCGTCCGGCCCGGTCCAGCTGGGCAACTACCTCGGCGCGATCCGGCGGTGGGCCGCCGACGGCACCGAAGAGGACGTCTACTTCATCAGCGACCTGCACGCGATGACGACGTCGCACAACCCGTCACGACTGCGATCGCTGACACGGGAGCAGTTGGCGGTGCTCATCGCCGCCGGCGTCGACCCGCGCTCGGTGGCCGTGCAGTCGGACCTGGTCCGCGAGCTCGGCGCGTTGACGTGGGTGCTGGAGTGCACCTGCACGTACGGCGAAGCGGCGCGGATGATCCAGTTCAAGGAGAAGTCGGCGGGCCGGTCGTCGGTGCGGTTGAGCCTGCTCACGTACCCGGTGCTGATGGCGGCCGACATCCTGTTGCAGGGTGCGCACGAGGTGCCGGTCGGTGACGACCAGCGGCAGCACGTGGAGCTGGCGCGGGTGCTGGCGCGTCGGTTCAACGGCGCTTACGGCGAGGTGTTCGTGGTGCCGCGGTCCGTGGTGCCGCCGACCGCGTCACGGGTGCGCGACCTGGCGGACCCGTCGCGGAAGATGGCCAAGACCGCGAAGGACGCGGCGGGCACGGTGTTCGTGCTGGACCCGCCGGACCTGGTGCGGCGCAAGATCCGGCGTGCGGTGACCGACGACCTGGGCGAGGTGCGTTACGCGCCGGTGGAGCAGCCGGGGGTGGCGAACCTGCTGGAGATCCTGGCCGCGTGCACGCGCAAGGAGCCTGCCGAGCTGGCGTCGTCGTTGTCGGACTACTCGGAGTTGAAGGAGGTCACGGCGGACGCGGTGATCGAGGAGCTGCGTCCCGTGCGCGAGGTCACCCAACGCCTGCTGGACGACCCGGCCGAGCTGGACCGGGCCCGCGCCCACGGCGCGGAGCGCTCCCGTGAGCGCTGCACCCACCGCCTGGACGCCGCCCTCCGCATGTCGGGCCTGTCCTGACCCCCGCGAGAGTCCTACGTTCACGCCGCGAGAGTCCTACGTTCGCGACCCTCGAGTTCAACACTCGGCAGACCGGTCGGTCGGTCTGAGCGTTGAACTCGGGGGTTCTGAACGTAGGACTCTCGTGTTCTGAACGTAGGACTCTCGCGTTCTGAACGTAGGACACGCGCGGGGTTTTAGGGGAGGAGGAGGTGGAGGGTGGGGAGGAGGACGCGGTCGGCGGGGAGCCAGTCGACGGTGTCCAGGGTGGTGGAGGTCAGCCAGCGGGTGGCCTGGTGGTCGGTCGGGGTCGGGGTGCCCGAGGTCAGGGTGGCCGCGTAGGCGCGCAGCAGCAGGTCGGGGCGCAGCGGGATGTCCGGGCCCACCTGGTCGCCCGGGGTGACGGTGATGCCCAGCTCCTCGGCGCACTCGCGGATCACGGCGTCGTGGTCGGTCTCGTCCGGTTCGACGCGGCCGCCCGGGAGCTCCCACTTGCCCGCCGCCTCGGGCGGGTAGCCGCGTTGCTGGGCCAGCAGGCGGCCCTCGTGGATGATCGCGGCGGCTACCACCACGCGCGCGCGAAGCAGCTCGACGCTCCGCGCGGACACGGCGGCGGCACGTGCCTCCAAGACCTTCAAGGCCAGGCCACGGCCCACGAGCACGTCCGCCAGGCGGCCGAACGGCCCGCCGGGGCTGGTCCACTCGACCGAGTCGACCACCATCGTGCCGCCACCGGTGTGCAACAGGTCCGTGACCAGCGTGAACCGCGGCAACG
This sequence comes from Saccharothrix sp. S26, assembly GCF_021390395.1. Classification (GTDB taxonomy): domain Bacteria; phylum Actinomycetota; class Actinomycetes; order Mycobacteriales; family Pseudonocardiaceae; genus Actinosynnema. The sequence goes on along the minus strand of NZ_JAJUWT010000003.1, from coordinate 401,599 downwards.
GCCCGCCGACCAGCTCCGCCGACACGCCCGTGGTGTCGGCCCGCGTCACGACCAGCGTCCCGTTCACCGGCCCCACCGACCCGGCCAGCGAAGCGCCCGCGAACAGCACCGGCGCGCCGCCGGTGATCCGCACCCCCAGCCCGCGCACGGCCCGCGCCAGCAGTCGGGCGTCCAGCAACGCGGCGGCGACGGTCCGCAACGGGGCGTCGACCAGGGTGGTGGTCCTCAGCTCGGGCACGGTCGCACATCTTGTCAGCCGCACGTCACCGGTAGAGCGGCCAGCGCACCTCCAGCCGCGCGCCGCCCTCGGGTGACTCACCGGCCCGGATCGTGCCCCGCCGTCGCCGCACGAGGTGCGCCACGAGCGCGAGGCCGAGCCCGAACCCGCCGGTGGCCCGTCCGCGATCGGATTCGACCCGGTAGAAGCGGTCGAACACCTTCTCCCGGTGCTCCTCGGGGATGCCGTGCCCGTCGTCGTCCACCAGCAGCCGCACCTCGCGGGCGGCGGGCAGCACCGAGATCCGGATGAACGTCCGGGCGTACCGGGCCGCGTTGCGCAGCAGGTTGTCCAGCACCAGCTCCACCTCGGTGCGCGCGGCGGAGATCAGGCACGCCGACAGGGGCGCGGCCAACTGCACGAGCAGGTCGGTCTCCCCCATCCGGTCCACCGCGGCCTGCGCTTGCAGCACGAGGTCGACGGGTTCGGCGCGGGGCAGCTCGCCGGTGTCCGCGCGGGCCAGGATCAGCAGCGCGTCGACCAGCGCGGACAGCCGCTCGGACTCCTCGACGACCGATTCCAGCACCTCGATGGAGAAGTCCGGGTCGGGGTGCGCGACCGCCACCTCGGCCTGCGCCCGCACGGACGTCACGGGCGAGCGCAGCTCGTGCGCGGCGTCACCGGTGAACCGGCGCAGCCGTTCGGTGGCCTCGTCACGCCTGGCGAGCAGCGCGTTCAACGCCTCCGCAAGCGCTTGCAGCTCGTCCCGCGCGGCCGGCACGGGCAGGCGTTGCCCGCGCGGCAGCTCCGCCGCGGCCACCCGCATCCGCTCCACGGGCCGCAACGACGACCGCACGGCGAGCCACGTCGCGATCCCCACCAGGCCCGCGACCAGCACCGCGGCCACGGCCAGCCACCGCGTGCCGAGCTGGTTGGCCTCGCGGTAGCCGATCAGGGTGTCGCCGGTGACGTGCAGCTCAGGCGTGCCGTCCGCGGTGAACACGACCCGGCCGATCCACCGGTGCGCGCTGGCCCCGTCGACGCGCAGCACCGGGTCGCCCGCTTTGAGCGCGCGGATCTCCGCCGCGGTCAGGTCGGGTCGCGGCCCGCCGTCCAGCGGGGTGCCCGCGGTGTCGAGCACGCGCACGGTGCCCGCCTTGGTCAGCTCCCGGTCCACCGCGCTGACCTGCACGTACCCGATGAGCTGCGGGGCGAGCAGGGTGAACGCGAGCAGGCACAGCAGCGCCACGCCGGTCGCCACGACGGTGATCCGGAACCGCAGCGTCCGGTGCAGCCACCACCGGCGCGGCCACCACCGCACCAGGTTCACCTGCGCCTGGTCCCCGCCGGGGTTCCCGCCGCACCCAGCGCCGCGTCCAGGTCGGGCGTGGAGGCCAGGTAGCCGTGCCCGCGCACGGTCCGCACGACCTCGCCCGCGCCCATCGCGTCGAGCTTGCGCCGCAGGTAGCCGACGTACACCTCGACCGCGTTGCGGGTGGCGGCCTGCTCGTCGCCCCACACCGTGCGCAGCAGCTCGTCCTTGGTGACCACGGACCCGGCCCGGCTGGCGAGCACGTCGAGCACGGCGTACTCGCGCGGCGACAGCGACACCGGCTCGCCCGCCCAGCTCACCTCGCGCACGGCGCGGTCCACCACCAGCTCGCCCAGCTTGAGCCTGCGCCGCGCGAGGTCCGCGGAGTTGCGCCGCAGCAGGGCCCGCACCTGCGCCACCAGCACCACGAACGAGAACGGCTTCACCAGGTAGCCGTCCGCGCCGAGGTCGAGGCCGTCGGCCTGGTCGACCTCGCCGTCCTTGGCCGACACCATCAGCACGGGCGTGCGCACGCCCTCGGCGCGCATCCGCTGGAGCACCCGGTAGCCGGACAGGCCGGGCAGCATGATGTCCAGCAGCACCACGTCGAACGCGCCGGTCAACGCCACGCGCAGGGCGTTGGGGCCGTCGGCGGCCGTCACCACTTCCATGCCCTCCGCGGACAGGCCGCGTTCCAACGCGCGTCGCACGCCGATCTCGTCGTCGACAACCAGCACCCGTGGTCTCACGTCCCACAGCATGCCCCGTGAGGAGGACAATCGGCGCGGGAGTCTCAGTGCGCTCTCAGCGTGCGGCCCGCTCTCAGCGCGATCTCAGGGCGTGCGGAGGAGCGTCTGTGGCGTCGGGTCGCAAGGGGCTGCCCGGCGGAGGAGGGACACATGAACCGGAGAAGGGTGACCGTCGTGGCGGCGGCGGTGGGGGTGGTCGCCGGCGCGACCGGGCTGGGGCTGCTCGCGATGCCCGCCGGCGCCGGGCCCGCACCGGTGCTGCCGGACGTCAGCGCCGAGGCGCTGGTCGAGTCCGTGCTCAACGCGAAGCCGGCCGCGTTCGGCGGCACCGTGGACGTGGACAACGACCTGGGCATCCCGGCCATCGCGGGTGTGCCGCAGCTGTCCGACGGTGCCAGCAACCTGCGGATCTGGACCGACGGCACGGGCAAGCTGCGGGTGCAGCTGCCCGGCGGCGACTCCGAGCGCACGTTCGTCGACGACGGGCGGACCGCGTGGCTGTGGGACTCCGCGGACCAGACCGTGACCAAGCTGCCGCACGGCTCGTTCGAGCGGGCCGAGCCGGACCTGGGCGGTGAGCCGAAGGCCGCGCCGACCGACCCGGTGACGTTGTCGCGGCAGGTGGTGGCGGCGATCCAGCAGTACAGCGACGTCACCGTCGACGGCACCGCGCGGGTGGCGAACCGGCCGGTGTACGAGCTGGTGCTGACGCCGAAGCCGACCGAGAAGACGGTGCTGCGCGAGGTGCGCGTCGCGGTCGACTCGGAGCTGCGGGTGCCGCTGCGGGTGGCCGTGCTGACCAACGGCACGGACGCGCCCGCCGCGCAGGTCGGGTTCTCCGAGCTGACCGTGGGCCCGCAGGACGCGTCGCTGTTCGCGTTCGCGCCGCCGGCCGGGGCGAAGGTGACCGAGCCGGAGGTCGGCGAGCCGTCGGCGGAGGACAAGGCGGCGGCCGAGAAGGTGTTCACCGAGGCGAACCCGCAGGTCATCGGCGAGGGCTGGGACGTCGTGCTGGCCGCGCGGGTGCCGCGGGACGCCCTGGCCGGGCTCGCGGAGGCGCAGCAGAGGGGTCAGCGCGAGGGCCGCTGGTCCGACCGCGGCCAGGACGCGGACGTCGACGTGCAGGGCCTGGTCAAGCAGCTGGGCAAGCCGGTCAGCGGCGCGTGGGGCTCGGGCACGCTCATCACGACGCGGGTCGGTGGCGTGCTGATCGCCGACGACGGCCGGGTGGCCGCGGGCGCGGTGCCGGAGCAGGTGCTGGTGGACGCGATCGGCCAGGTCAAGTGACCACCTCGACCAGCGCGCGGGTGGAGCCGGCGACCGCCGGCTCCACCCCGGTCCTCGCGGCCCGGACGCGAGGGCTGCGCAAGGTGTACGGGCGCACGGTCGCGGTGGACCGGGTGGACCTCGACGTGCCGCGGGGGGCGGTGCTCGGGATGCTCGGCCCGAACGGGTCGGGCAAGACCACCACGATCCGCATGCTGCTCGGGCTCGTGCGGCCGACCGAGGGGGAGGTCGAGCTGCTGGGGAAGGCGTTGCCCGACGGCGTCGCGCAGGCGTTGCCGCACGTGGGCGCGCTGGTCGAGGGTCCGGGGTTCCACCCGTTCCTGTCGGGTCGGGAGAACCTGCGGCGGGCGGCGGCGTTCGAGCCGCTGCTGGCCACCGGTGACATCAAGCAGGCCGTCGAGGACGCGTTGGAGCGGGTCGGCCTGGCCGCCGCCGCGCACCGGCGCTACCGGGGGTACTCGCTGGGCATGAAGCAGCGGCTGGGGCTGGCCTCGGCGCTGCTGGTGAAGCGGAAGCTGATCGTGCTGGACGAGCCGACCAACGGCCTGGACCCGGCGGGCACGCGCGAGGTGCGCAAGGTGATCGCCGACCTGCACGAGGCGGGCAGCACGGTCGTCGTGTCGTCGCACCTGCTCAGCGAGATCGAGGCGACGTGCACGCACGTGGCCGTGCTGCACCGCGGCACCGTGGTGGCGCAAGGGGAGCTGGCCGAGCTGCTGCACGCCGACAGCAGCTCGCTGCTCGTCGTCACGCCGGACGTGGACGAGGCGCTGAACGCGTTGCGCGCCGGTCGGATCTCGGCGCGGCCGATCGAGGGCGGCGTGCGGGTCGAGCTGATCGGCACGACCGCGCCCGTGGTGGTGCAGGCGCTGGTGAACGCGGGGGTCGCGGTGCACGAGGCGCGTCGCCACCGCACCGGGCTGGAGGACCTGTTCGCGCGGCTCACCGAGGCCGAGGAGTCCGAGCACAACCTGTCCGCGGTGGACACGATCGAGGAGGGTGCGCGATGAGCGCGCTGGTCGCGACGCGCGCTCCGCTGGGCAGGCAACTGCGCTCGGAGCTGCGCTGGATCCTGCGCCGGCCGCGGACGGTGATCGGGCTGGCGTCGCTGTGCCTGGTGCCGGTCCTGGCCGGGATCGGGCTGTGGTTCGCCGTCGACGGCGACGGGCCCGCCGGGCCGGGGCTGGCCGCGATCATCGCGGGCAACGGGCTGGTGCTGCCGGTGTTCACGCTGATGCTGGCCCTGCCGCTGCTGCTGCCGCTGGTGGGTGCGATCTGGGCGGCCGACGGGCTGGCCGGTGAGGCGCAGCACGGCACGCTGCGCGGGTTGATGATCTCGCCGGTGGGGCGGCTGCGGCTGCTGGGCATCAAGGCGTTCGGCGTGGCCACGATGACGTTGTTCGCGGTGACGCTGATCGCGTTCGTGGGCGCGATCACCGGTGTGGTGCTGTTCGGCGGTGAGGGGATGCTGACGCTGTCGGGGTCCACGCTGCCGATCGGCGCGGCGCTGGGGCGGATCGTGCTGACGATCCTGCTGGTCACCGTGCAGGTGTGGGGTGTGGCGGCGATCGCGATGGCGATCTCGGCGTGCACCGAGCACCCGCTGGTGGTGATGGCGGCGACGATGGCCGGCGTGATCGTGTTCGCGGTGCTGGGCATCTTCAGCGCGTTGGACTGGCTGCACCCGTACCTCATCACGTCCGCGTGGGACGGTCTGATCGACGTGATGCGCGACCCGTTGCCGACGGAGGCGTTGTGGCGCGGCACGGCGCTGGCGGGTTGCTACATCCTGATCGGGATGTCGTTGGCGGCAATGCGGTTGGCCACCAAGGACAACTAGCGCAGAATCGGCCCGTGGAGACCGCCCGGCTGCTGCTGCGCCCGCTCGTGGAGTCCGATGTGGACTCGGTCGCCCGGCTGCTGGGCGAGCCGCGGGTCATGCGGTACATCGAGGACGGCAAGCCCGTGTCGCGGGATGACGTGGAGCGGGTCGTGCTGCCCAGGGTGACCGAGGGCGGCTGGTGGGCGGCTCACGTGAAGGAGTCGGGCGCGTTCATCGGCTGGTTCGAGCTGAGCCCGGTGGAACCGGGGGTGGCCGAGCTGGGGTACCGGCTGCACCCGGACCACTGGGGGCGCGGGTACGCGACGGAGGGCGCGGCGGCGCTGGTCGAGCACGCGCGGGCGGTGGGGTTGACGCGGGTCGTGGCGTACGCGATGACGGTGAACACCGGGTCGCGGCGGGTGTTGGCGAAGGTCGGGCTGCGGCGCGTGCGCACGTTCCACGAGCAGTGGCCCGACTACGTCGAGGGCGCGGAGCACGGTGACGTGGAGTACGCCCTCGACCTGTGAGCGAACGCGATCAGCCGATGACCGCGACCCCGTCGTGGTCGACGGTCAGGGTGACGTGGTCGCCGGGTGACGGCGGGTCGGCGACCCCGGCCACGGCCTCGAAGTCCTCGCCGTCCAGCCGCACGAGCAGCCGCACGTGGTCGCGGCGGTGGACGCGGGTCACCACCTCCGCCCGGATCGGCCCGGACGGGTCGACCCGCAGCGCCGTCGCACGCAGGCCGACGCGTTCCCGGACGCCGACCAGGCGCTGCGCCGCTTCGGGGGCCAGGACGCGGCCGCAGCCCAGGAAGCGCGCGGTGTCCACGTCGACCGGGTGCTGCCACACCGCGGACGGCTCGCCGACCTGCACGACCCGGCCCGCCCGCATCACGGCCACCCGGTCGGCCAGCGTGAACGCCTCGTCGTGGTCGTGGGTGACGACGAGGGCCGTCGTGCCCGTCTCGCGCAGCAGCCGTGCCAGGTCGAGCGCCAACTGTTCCCGCAACGCCCGGTCCAGCGCGGACAGCGGCTCGTCCAGCAACAGCAGTTTCGGCCGAGGCGCCAGCGCACGGGCCAGGGCCACCCGCTGCTGCTCGCCGCCCGACAGCTCGGTCACCCGGCGGTCGGCGTACCCGGTGAGGCCGACCAGGTCCAGCAGCTCGGCCACCCGCTCGGCGCGCGCCGCCCGGTCCACCCGGCGCATCCGCAGCCCGAACGCCACGTTGCCCGCCACGTCCCGGTGCGGGAACAACTGGCCGTCCTGGAACACCAGGCCGAACCCGCGCCGGTGCACCGGCGTCCCGGCCAGGTCGACGCCGTCCCACGACACGGTCCCGGCGGTGGGCGGCTCCAGCCCGGCCACGGCGCGCAGCAGCGTCGACTTGCCGCACCCGGACGGCCCGAGCAGCGCCACCACCTCACCGTCCGCGACCGTCAGGTCCACACCGGACACCGCCGCCACGGAGCCGTAGCGGACGTCGAGACCGTCGACCCGCAACGACATCAGAACTCCCCGCCGCTCGGCACGCGCAGCCGCTCGATCACCAGCACGGCCACCGTGGTCACCACCATCAGCACCGCGCACGCCGCGTAGGCCATCTGGCTGTTCAGCTCACCCGGCCGCGACATCAGCCGCGCGATCACCACCGGCAACGTCGGCGCTTCCGGTCGGGCCAGGAAGCTCGTCGCGCCGAACTCGCCCAACGCGACCACGAACCCGAAACCCGCCGCGGCCACCAGCGACCGTGCCGCCAACGGCAGGTCGACCTCGCGCCACACCCGCCACGGGCTCGCGCCCAACGTCGCCGCCGCCTGCCGCAACCGCTCGTCCACCGCGCGCAGCACCGGCAGCACGATCCGCACGATCAACGGCGTCACGACCAGCGCCTGCGCCAACGGCACCAGCAGCGGTGAGGTGCGGAAATCACCGGGCAGGGCGTCCATCGTGACCAGGTAGCCGAAGCCGAGCGTCACCGCCGACACCCCCAGCGGCAGCATCAACGCCGTGTCGAGGGTCTCCGCGAACCACGTCCCGTGCCGCCGCAGCCCCACCAGGACCACCGCCGACGTGACGCCGACCAGCAACGCCACCAGGGTCGCGTCGGTGGCCGCGCGCACCGAGTTCAGCGCCGCGTCCAGCCCGGACACCGCCAGCGTGCCGCGCTCCCCCGTGCCGGCCAGCGCCGCGTAGCCCGCGAAGCTCCAGCCGTCGTCGGTGGCCAGCGACCGCGCGACCAGCCCCACGACCGGCGTGAGCAGCGCCGCCACCACCAGCCACGCCGCCACGACCACGCCCCACTCGCCGCCCGCGGGCCGGCGGGGCGGCTCGACGCGCAGCGGCAGGGACCGCTCGCGCCGCCGCCGCGCCAGACCGCCGAGCACCAGCACCGCGATCACCGCGACGAACTGCAGCAACGACAACGCGGCCGCGCCCGACAGGTCGAACAGCTGCACCGTGCGCAGGTAGATCTCGGTTTCCACGGTGCGGTGACGCGCGCCGCCGAGCACCAGCACCACGCCGAAGCTGGTGGCGCAGAACAGGAACACCACCGACGCGGCCGACCCGATCGCGGGCGCCAGCGACGGCAGCACGACCGAGGTGAACGCGCGCACGCGGGACGCGCCCAGCGCCCGTGCCGCGTCCTCGGCCCGCCGGTCGACGCGCGCCCACAGGCCGCCGACCGTGCGGGCGACCACGGCGACGTTGAAGAACGCGTTCGCCAGCACGATCGGCAGCACGCCGCCGTCGGGCCACAACGCCCGGAACGCCAACCCCACCACCACGGTCGGCAGCACGAACGGCACCATCACCGCCGCCCGCACCAGCCCCGTGCCGCGGACCCGGCAGCGGGCCAGCAGGAACGCCACCGGCATGCCCGTGACCAGCGCCAACACCGTGGCCGCGGCGGCCTGGCCGAGGGTGAACCCGACCAGGTCCCACGTGTCGGCGCGGGCCAGCACCGGCAGCACACCGCCCTCGCCGAGGCCGAGCCCGACGATCGCCAGCACCGGCCACGCGAAGAACACGCCGAGGAACGCCAGCGGCAGCAACGCGGCCAGCGACCAGGCCAGGCGTGGGCTCAGGGTCGGCTTCAGCCCTGCACCGACGTGCGCCACTGCTGCACCCAGCGCTCGCGGTTCGCGTCGACCTCGGCGGCGGGCAGCGACCGGGCGGTGGCGGGCTGGGGTGCGGCCTTCGTCCACGCCTCGGGCAGCGCGACGCCCTCGCGGGACGGGTAGACGTACATCTGGCCGGGCACGTCGGCCTGCACCTGCTCGCCGAGCAGGAAGTCCACGACCTTCTTCGCGTCCTCGGGGTTCTTCGCGCCGTTCAGCACGCCCGCGTACTCGACCTGGCGGTAGCACGTGTCCGGCAGCGCCTTGGTGCGCGGCGTGCCGTCGTCACCGATCTCCGCCGACGGCGACGACGCGTAGGACACCACGACCGGCCGCGGCCCCTTGCCGCTGGAGCCGGAGAAGTCCTGCGTGTAGGCCTCCTCCCAGCCGCTGACGACCTTCACGCCGTTGGCCTTGAGCCGGCCCCAGTAGTCCTGCCAGCCCTGCTCGCCGAACTCGGCGATCGTGCCGAGCAGGAACGCCAGGCCCGGCGAGGACGTGGCCGGATCCTCGACCACGAGCATGTCTCGGTACTTGGGGTCGGTCAGGTCGGCGTACCGCTTGGGCTCGCCGACGTCCTTGAAGGCCGCGACGTCGATGTTGAGGCACACGTCACCGACGTCCACGGCGTGCAGCCGGTTCGGCGGGTCGAGCTGGTAGCGCTGCGCGCCCTGCTGCGCCTCGGGGCTCGCGTACTCGGCGAGCACGCCCTCCTTCAGCGCGCGCGAGGCGAACGTGGAGTCGACGCCGAACACGGCGTCGCCGATCGGGGCGTCCTTGGTCAGCACCAGCTTGTTCGTCAGCTCGCCCGCGCTGCCCGAGGCCAGAGGCTTGATCGTGATGCCGGTGTCGGCCTTGAACTTCTCCAGCAGCTCGGGGCTGATCGCGAACGAGTCGTGCGTCACCAGCGTGACGACCCGCTCCCCCGGCGGCGGCGCGTCGGAGGTGGTGACCGAACAAGCGGTGAGCAGCGCGAACGCGCTCACGACGGGCAGCACTCGACGGAGCATCATCTCTCCCTACACCGGCATGACCCGGATCAGGTTGTACGGTCGAAGGCTCACGCGCCTTCCTCTCAGCCCGGCGCACCGGACTCCCGTGGCGAACGCGCAGCTTACCGCGCGCGGTGGCACGATCGGGGTCATGGCCGAGCTGCTGACCGACGACCAGGTGACCGCCGCCTTGACCTCGCTGCCCTCGTGGCGGGCGCAGGACGCCGCGCTGGTGCGCACGGTGGAGCTGGAGAGCTTCGCCCAGGCGCTCCAGGTGGTGAACCGGGTGGCGGAGATCGCCGAGAACGACAACCACCACCCCGACATCGACATCCGCTGGCGCACGCTGACGTTCCGGTGCAGCACGCACTCCAGCGGCGGGATCACCGCGCTGGACGTGTCACTCGCGGAGGAGATCGACGGGGTGCTCGACGTGTTCGCGTGACGGCGGCGACACCCGCGCCCGCAGCACGACGGCGATCGTGACCAGCGTGAGCACGCCCACCGCCGGGTACACCCAGCCCAGCGCCGAGTAGTACCAGGGGCGCGGGATCACCCAGATCGACGGCTGCGCCTTGAGCAGGAACGAGATCAGGTAGCTGCCGATCGCCAGCAGCCACGCGCCGGCCGTGATCGCCGCCAGCCGGTGCTTCGCCGCGTAGAGCAGCCACATCAGCGCGGGCACCGCCCACACCCAGTGGTGGCTCCACGAGATCGGCGAGACCAGCAGGCCGAGGAACTGCACGGACACGATCATCGCCAACGTGTCCTTGGCCTTGACGCACGCGTGCAGCGCGAAACCGGCCAGCACGGCGGCGACCGCGACGGCGGCCAGGAAGATCGGGCCCGTGCCGATGTCGTAGCCGACCGTGCGGGACAGCGCGCCGCGCAGCGACTGGTTGATCGCCGAGCCGACCGGGCCGACCCGGGACGCGTCGCCCAGCAGGTGGAACCAGTACTCGTCCGACAGGCGGGGCGAGATCGCGTACGCCACCGCGACCGTGCCGAAGAACGCGGCGATCGACCACGCGGCGGCCCGGTAGCGGCGGACGAGCAGGAAGTACAGGCCGGAGATGGCGGGCGTGAGCTTCAACCCGGCCGCGATCCCGACGCCCGCGCCCTGCTTCCAGCTGCGCGCGCTGACCATCGTGCCGAGCAGGAGGGCGGCCAGGACCAGGTTGACCTGCCCGTAGTTCAAGGTGGTGCGGACCGGCTCGACCCAGACGAACAGGCCGGTCCACAGCATCGCGCGGCGCGGGTCGTTGCTGCCGACGAGCTGGAGCGACTTGCGGGTGACGAACCACAGGCAGGCCAGGCAGGCGAGCTGCCAGACCCAGCGGGCCACGCCCCACGGCACCCACGACAGCGGCACGAAGACCAGCGCGGAGAACGGCGGGTAGGTGAACGGCAGCGCGAACTGGTCGGAGAACTCCTTGAGCCGCCAGTCGTAGAGGAAACCGGTGAACAGCTCCGGGGAGGCGTTGCGGTAGACCATCAGGTCGACCATGGTCATCTTCGTCTGGAACGCGACCATCGCCAGGTGCCCGAGCAGGGACGCGCCCAGGATCCACGGCGCGACCGCGAGCAGCCGCCCCTCGAGTGTGCGCAGTCCCACTGCCCTTACCTCCACGATCGTGTGAATTACACGACTGTCGGGCCACGAAACCGGGTACCCGTACGTCTAGACGAGTGGGAGATCAACGCAAGGGGAAAAATCGCATGACCACCGACATCGTCGTGTTCACCGTCTCCGCACTGGGCATGCTGGCCACCGCGGGGGGCGTCTTCGCCCTGGCCCGCCACAGCCGCAACCAGGTGCGCTGACGCCACCGGCACAGTACCTCGGGGCGGTGCGTCCAACGCACCGCCCCGAACTCTGTTCGGGGACCAACGGTCAACGACCACCCGCGGACCAGCCCATCGCGCGACTACCGCGGGCATCCGCTCTCACCTAGCGTTCTTGATCGACGCCACGCCAAGGAGTCGATCACCCGTGATAACCGCTCAACTGACCGAACCGCATTACGGTGAGGACATGGCCGACTTGCCCGACTGGATGCGCCCGCCGCGCGAGGAAGGCTGGTTCGCAGAGGATCTGGACCGACTGCCCGAGGCGCCCCGGCACACCGAACTGATCGACGGAGCGCTCGTTTTCATGATGGCCCCACAGCGGTCCTGGCACATGCGGCTGATCGATGGGCTCACCTCTGCCCTTCGAACCCAGGCACCAGCCAACTTCGAAGTCTCCCGTGAGATGACCGTGCGACTCGACGCACGCAACCGCCCGGAAGCCGACGTGATCGTGTCCTCCACATCTTTCGACCCGGACCGGACCTGGTTCGAGGCGAGCGACGTGCTGCTCGCCGTCGAGGTCGTGTCCCCCGAATCCGCCTTCCGCGACCGCACGGTGAAGCTGCGCAAGTACGCGGCGGCCGGCATCCGGCACCACTGGCTGGTCGAGGACGAGGCCGTGGGCCCGGTCGTGCACGTCTACGAGCTGGACGAGCCGACCAAGGCCTACGTCGCCACCGGCGTCTTCCGCGACTCTCTGCACGTCACCGTGCCGTTCGAGATCGACGTCGACCTGGCCAAGCTCGTGCCGTGACGCCGGTCAGACGTTGAAGCGGAACTCCACCACGTCGCCGTCGGCCATCACGTAGTCCTTGCCCTCCATGCGGACCTTGCCGGCGGCCTTCGCGGCGGCCATGGAGCCCGCTTCCACCAGGTCCGCGAACGAGACCACCTCGGCCTTGATGAAGCCGCGCTCGAAGTCCGTGTGGATGACGCCCGCCGCCTGCGGCGCGGTGGCGCCCTGCGGGATGGTCCACGCCCGCGACTCCTTCGGGCCCGCGGTCAGGTAGGTCTGCAGGCCGAGGGTGTGGAAGCCGGCCCGGGCCAGCGCGTGCAGGCCCGGCTCGTGCTGGCCGATCGACTCCAGCAGCTCGCGGGCGGACTCCTCGTCCAGCTCCAGCAGCTCGGCCTCGACCTTGGCGTCGAGGAACACCGCGTCCGCGGGCGCCACCATGTCGCGCAGCTCCTTGAGCTTCGCCTCGTCGGTGAGCACGCCCTCGTCGGCGTTGAACACGTACAGGAACGGCTTGGCGGTGAGCAGGCTCAGCTCGCGCAGCAGCGCACCGTCCACTTCGGACCGCGCGGCGAACAGGGTGCGGCCGCCGTCGAGGACGTCACGCGCCTTCTGCGCCGCCTCCAGCGCGGGACGGCGGTCCTTCTGCGTCCGGGCTTCCTTCTCCAGCCTCGGGATCGCCTTCTCCAACGTCTGGAGGTCGGCCAGGATCAGCTCGGTGTTGATAGTCTCGATGTCCGCGCCCGGGTCGACGCGGCCGTCGACGTGCACCACGTCGGAGTCGTCGAACACGCGGATGACCTGGCAGATCGCGTTGGCCTCGCGAATGTTGGCGAGGAACTTGTTGCCCAGCCCCGCGCCTTCGGACGCGCCCTTCACGATGCCCGCGATGTCGACGAACGACACCACCGCCGGCACCTCGCGCTCGGAGCCGAAAATCTCCGCCAGCTTGCCGAGGCGGGCGTCCGGCAGCGGCACCACGCCGACGTTCGGCTCGATGGTCGCGAACGGGTAGTTCGCCGCCAGCACGTCGTTGCGCGTGAGGGCGTTGAACAGGGTGGACTTGCCGACGTTGGGCAGGCCGACGATACCGAGGGTCAAACTCACGGTGGGTGAGTCTACGCGCCCCCAACGTCGTGTCCGATTCCCGCGAGACCCCACGTCCCGCCGCTGGCAGAGTGGGGTGCATGCTCCTCGACGACGAACGCGCCTACCGGGCCGTCGCCGCCCGCGACGCCCGCTTCGACGGGTGCTTCATCCTCGCGGTGCGCACGACCCGCATCTACTGCCGGCCGTCCTGCCCCGCGGTGACGCCGAAGCGCCGCAACGCCGAGTTCTACCCGACCGCCGCGGCCGCCCAGTCCGCCGGCTACCGGGCGTGCCGGCGGTGCCTGCCCGACGCGGTGCCCGGCTCTCCGGAGTGGAACCTGCGGGCCGACCTCGCCGCCCGGGCCATGCGCCTGATCTCCGACGGCGTGGTGGAGCGCGAGGGCGTGCCGGGCCTCGCGTCCCGCCTGGGCTACTCCGAGCGGCACCTGACCCGCGTGCTGACCGCCGAGCTGGGCGCGGGGCCGTTGGCGCTGGCCCGCGCGCACCGCGCGCACTCGGCGAGGCTGCTGATCGAGACGACCGACCTGTCGTTCACCGACATCGCGTTCGCGGCCGGTTTCGCCAGCGTGCGCCAGTTCAACGACACGATCCGGGCGGTGTTCGCGAGCACGCCGTCGGCGATGCGCTCCACCCGTGCCGTGACGGGCACGGCGGGCCGCATCACGCTGCGCCTGCCGTACCGGCCGCCGTTCGACGCCGAGGGCCTGCTGGCGCACTTCCGGGCGCACGCCATCCCGGGCGTGGAGCACGTGACGGAGCGCTGCTACGCGCGGTCGCTGCGGCTGCCGCACGGGCAGGCGACCGTGCGGCTGGAGCCGGCGGACGGGCACGTGTCGTGCTCGCTGCGGTTGACCGACCTGCGCGACCTGGGCAGCGCGGTGAGCCGGGTGCGGCGGCTGCTGGACCTCGACGCCGACCCGGTGGCCGTGGACGAGTTCCTGTCCGCCGACCCGGCGTTGCGCCCGTCGGTCCTGGCCCGGCCGGGTGTGCGGCTGCCGGGCAGCGTCGACGGGGCGGAGACCCTGCTCCGGGCGTTGGGCCACGAGGTGCGCGGCGAGCCGTTGGAGCACCCGGACGGGCCGGTGACGCACCTGTACCCCACGCCGTCGGCGATCGACTCGCCGGTGGCGCGCGCCCTGGCCGACGGCACGTTGCGGGTCGACGTCGGCCGTGACGCCGATGAGCTGCACGCCGAGCTGTCGGCGTTCCCCGGCGTCGGCCCGCAGGTCGCCTCGTACGTCGTGATGCGCGTGCTCGGCGCCCCTGACATCCCTTTGACCAGCGACAACATCGCGTGGCGCCCGTGGCGCTCGTACGCCGCGATGCACTTGAGGAGGACCGCGTGAGCACCGGCCACGTGTCGACCGTCGACACCCCGATCAGCCCTTTCACCGCCGTCGTCGCCATGGACGGCGCCGTCCTGGCCAGCGGGTGGACCGCGGACGTGGACGACCTGCTGCCCCAGGTGTCGCCGTCACTGCGGCCGACAGCCCTCGCGCACCGCCGTGACCTGGGCGCGGTGACCAGGGCCGTGCGGGCTTACCACGCCGGTGACCTGGACGCGATCGCCGACGTCCCGGTCCGGCAGCACGGCGGCGAGTTCATGGTGCGGGCGTGGGAGGCGCTGCGCACCGTGCCGGCGGGCAAGCCGGTCAGCTACGCCGACTACGCCCTGCTGGCCGGTCGGCCGTCGGCCGTGCGCGCCGCGGCGACCGCGTGCGCGCGCAACGCGGCCACCTTGTTCGTGCCGTGCCACCGGGTGATCCGCACGGGCGGCGCGCCGGGCAACTTCCGCTGGGGCGCGGACGTCAAGCGGTGGCTGCTGGCCCACGAGGCCGCTTGAGCGGCCCGGCGGTCAGTCCTCGTCGCGCGGCGGGCGGGGGCGGCGCGGGGGGCGGCCGCCCTCGCGAGGTGAGGCGGGGCGGCGGGGGCGGTCCGAGGAGGTCGACGGTGGGCGAGGGCGCTTGGGTCGGTCCTCGTCGGCCGGGCGGTCCGGGCGGCGGCGGTCGGAGGAGGCGTCTGCGCGGTCGGACCGGTCGGACCGGTCGGCGCGGGGGCGCTTCTTCGGGCGGTCGTCCGGCTGCGGCTTGTCGGCGCGGTCGGCGCGGTCCGGGCGGTCGGCGCGGTCCGGGCGGTCGGTGGCGTCGGTGCGGCGGGGCTTGTCCGGCTTCCGCTTGGCCTCGCGGACCTCTTCCCTGGTCAGCCGGTTCGGGTCCTTCTGCGTCGTCACGCGGACGATGCCGATGATCACCGTGCACGCCGTCGTGATCGCCATCGCGGGGAAGCCGTCGATCAGCGGCTTGCCCAGCGTGAGCCCGACCGAGGCCAGGCCACCGCCGCTGGGCATGCCCTGCGTCATCACGACCAGGATCGGCACCACGATCGCCAGCACCAGCGGCGGCTGGACGATCGGGCCGAACATCGAGCGCCGCTCGACGAACACCACCGCGCCCACGCACCCGACGAAGAACGTGATGGCGAACACCCAGCCCACGGTCTGCGCGGCCGAGCTGACGTCGACGAACGTGCCGACGATGGCCACCACGAACGCGATGAGCACCGCCGCCCACCAGGGCAGACCCCGGAAGCTGCCGAACATGGCGCGGTCGTTCCAGCGGACGGCGTCGTACTCGTCGTCCTCCGGCTCGCTGCGCGAGTCGTCACGCGTTGCAGCGGTCACGCACACGCTCCTAGTTCGGCCCAGTTCGGACACACTCTATTACGCCTCCCGGGCGTCCAAGGGTGCACCGAGGCCGGCCTCGTCCGTCCGCCGGACCAGCGGCAGGGGCGTGACGTCGGACGACGCGTTGCTCAACGGCTCCACCGCCGCCCGGAAACCCTCCAACGCGTCCAGCTCCCGCCGCCGCGCCGACAGGAACCGCTGCAGGTGCGTGCTCGACAGGTTCACCGCGTCGATCGCCGAGTCCGCGGCCCGGTGCGCGCGCGACGCGGCCGCCCTGACCTGCTCCACGTCGTCGGCCAGCGCGCGGTCGGTCACCGCGAACATCGCCGCCGACGCGATCACCGCGAACCCGGTCGGCCCGCACAGGAACACCCGCCGGTCCAGCAGCCACCGCAGCAGCTCCGGGTCGGTGTCCAGGGCCGCGACGACCGCGCCGTCGTTCGGCACGAACATGATCGTCCCGTAGATGGCGTCGGCCCACCGCTGGTAGCCCTTGCCCGCCAGCTCCGCGGCCCGCGCCCGGATGTTGCGCACGTGCACCCGCAGCGCGTCCACGCGCTCGGCCGCGTCGTCGGTCTCCACCGCCTCCGCCCACGTCGCCATGCTCATCTTCGCGTCGACCGGTACCCGCCGACCGCCGCCGACGTTGAGCACCAGGTCGGGCCGCACCGAACCGCCGCCCGCCACGTCCACCTGGAGGTCGAAGTGGATGCCCTCGCGCAGGCCCAGCGCCCGCGCCGTCTCCACCAACACCTTCTCGCCGAGCTCGCCGCGACCGCTGACCGAGGAGAACGCCACCTCGTAGCGCTGCAACGCCGCCCACTGCGCGTCGCCGCGTTCCCGTTCGGCCCGCACCGCGGCCAGCGCGGCGTCGGCACGCCGCACGCTGTCCTGGTAGAGCCGCCACAGGAACACCAGCGCGCCCGCGAGCAGGAGCGCCACGACCACCGCCGCCGTGCTGAGGACCGCTGTCATGACCCGATCATCGCGCACACGTGTCCGACCACACGTTCGAGCGACACGCCGAGTCGCTTGAACGATCGGAGCGCGCGCCGGCCCTAGCGTGGCCGACGTGTTGATCCTGCACACGTCCGACTGGCACGTGGGGCGCACCTTCCACGGCCGCGACCTGCTGCAAGAGCAGGAAGCGGTGCTCGGCGGCCTCGCCGACACGGTGTCGGACGAGCGGGTGGACGTGGTCGTCGTGGCGGGTGACCTGTTCGACCGGGCCGTGCCGAACGCGGAGGCCGTCGCGGTGTGCTCGCGGGTGCTCAAGCGGATCCGGGCGGCGGGCGCGCAGATCGTGATCACGCCCGGCAACCACGACTCGGCGGCCCGGTTGGGCTTCCTGGGCGCGTTCGCCGAGGCGGGCGGCCTGCACCTGCGCACGCGGGTGGCCGAGCTGCACGAGCCGGTGCTGTTCGCCGACGCGCACGGACCCGTGGCGGTGTACGGGATCCCGTTCCTGGAGCCGGAGACGGCGCGGCACGCGCTGGGCGTGGAGGCCAAGGGCCACGGCGGCGTGCTGACCGAGGCGATGCGGCGGGTCAAGCTGGACCTGGCCGACCGGCCGGGCACCCGGTCGGTGGTGCTGGCGCACGCGTTCGTGACCGGCGGCGAGCCGTGCGAGTCGGAGCGCACCATCGCGGTGGGCGGGGTGCAGGACGTGTCGGGCGCGGTGTTCGCCGGGGTCGACTACGTGGCGCTGGGCCACCTGCACGGCCAGCAGACGTTGGCCGGGCACCTGCGGTACTCGGGCAGCCCGGTGGCGTACTCGTTCTCCGAGGCGCGGCACCACAAGTCGGTGTGGCTGGTCGAACTGGGCCCGGACGGCCTGACCGGGGTGGAACGGCGGTCGCTGCCGGTGCCGCGCGCGCTGTCGACGGTGACCGGCGCGTTGGACGACCTGCTGCTGGACCCCGACCACGAGCCGGTCGAGGACCACTTCCTGTCCGTCACGCTGACCGACCGGGTGCGCCCGCTGGACGCGTTGCGGCGCTTGCAGAAGCGGTTCCCGCACGCGGTGCACGTGGAGTGGCGGCCGGCGGGCGGGCGGACCGGTGAGCTGCGGTTCGCCGAACGGGTGCGCGGCCGCAGCGACGAGGAGATCGCCTGCTGCTTCATCGAGGACGTGCGCAACGACCGGCCGAACCCGCGGGAGCTGGCCCTGCTGCGCGAGGCGTTCGCGGCCGCGGCCAGGGAAGGGGACTCGTGAAGCTGCACCGGTTGGCGGTCAGCGGGTTCGGCCCGTACGCGGGCCGCGAGGAGGTCGACTTCGACCTGCTCGGCGCGGACGGCCTGTTCCTGCTGCACGGCGACACGGGCGCGGGCAAGACGACGTTGCTGGACGCGGTGGCGTTCGCGTTGTTCGGCAAGGTGCCGGGTGCGCGCGGTGACGTGAAGCGGCTGCGCTGCGACTACGCCGACCGCGACACCCCGACCTACGTGGAGCTGGAGCTGACCGTGCGCGGCCGGCGGTTCCGGATCAAGCGCAGCCCCGAGTACGAGCGGCCCAAGAAGCGCGGCGACGGCGCGACCCGGCAACAGGCGCAGGTGTCGTTGACGTGGGTCAGCGGGTGGGCCGGCGAGGGGCACAGCCGCATCGACGACGTGGCCCGCGAGGTCGAAGGGCTGCTCGGGATGACCGCCGAGCAGTTCTTCCAGGTGGTGCTGCTGCCGCAGGGCGAGTTCGCCCGGTTCCTGCGCGCGGAGACCGCCGAGCGGGAGAAGCTGCTGGAGAAGCTGTTCGGCACGGAGCGGTTCCTGGACGTGGAGAAGTGGTTCCGGGAACGCCGCCAGGAGCGCAGGCGCGAGGTGGCGCGGCTCGGCCAGGCGCACCGCGACCTGGTGCAGCGGGTCGCCGAGGTGGCGCTGGAGGACCCGCCGGAGGACGGCGGCGACCAGGAGTGGCTCAGCTCCCTGCTCAAGCGGCTGGACGAGGTCGAGCGCGAGGCCGACCAGGCGGCGGCGCGGGCGTCCGCCCGGCGGGCCGCGGCCGAGCGGGACTGGCAGGAGGCGCGGGCCCGGCACGAGCGGGTGCGCCGGGTGCGGGAGGCGCGCCGCCACCTCGACCGGTACGCCGAGGTGGAGCCGAGCCTGCGGGCGTGGGTCGCCGAGCGGGACGCGGCCCGGCAGGCGGCGGTGGTGGTGCCCGCGCAGGAACGGGCGGTGAAGCTGGCACGCGAGCTGGACGCGGCCGTGGCGCAGGAGCAGGCGGCGGCGGCCGCCGTGTCCGCCTTCGGCTACCGGGGCACGGACCTGCGCGGTGACGCCGAACGGCTGCGCGAGGAGGCGGGCGGCCTCACGAGCCTGGCCGCCGACGCCGAGCGGCAGCTCGCCGACCAGCGGCGGATCACGCAGCTGGACCGTGACGTCGCGGCCACGTCCCGGCAGTTGGCCACGCTGGTCACGCAGTTGGACGAGGTGCCGCCCCGGCTGGCCGCCGCGAAGGCCGCGGTCGAGGAGTCGGTCGAGGCCGCGGCGCGGCTCGCGCAGGTCGCCGGGCTGGCCGCGGCGGCGGCCGAGCTGCCGCGCGTCGAGCGGGCGTTCCGGGAGGCCGACGACGCGCGCCGGGTCGCCGTGGACGCGCAGCAGAAGGCCCGCGAGAAGCTGCTGCGGCTGCGTCGGGAACGGCTGGACGGGATGGCGGTCGAGCTGGCCGGGCGGCTGCGCGCGGGCCAGGGGTGCCCGGTGTGCGGTTCGGTCGAGCACCCGTCGCCCGCGCAGCCGATGCTGAACGCGGTGACGGCCGTGGACGAGGACCGCGCGGCCGAGGAGGACCAGCGCGCGCTCGACGTGCGTCAACGGGCCGAGCAGGAGGCGCACCGGCTCGAGGAGCGGGTGGCGTTGCTGCGCGAGCAGTTGGGTGACCGGCCGCCGGCCGAGCTGGACCGCGAGCACCGGGCGGTGGCCGCGGCGGCCGAGCGGTTGGAGAGCGGGCAGGCGGCGCTGGCGGAACTGGAAGCCAAGGTGCAACGCGCGCTCGACCAGCGTGGCGTGCTGGAACGGCAACTGGCCGAGGCGGGCGCGCAGCGGGCGCAGTTGGCCGACGCGGTGCGGGAGCGGGGCGCGCGGCTGGAGGAGGCGCGCGGCGACTTCCCGGACGTGGTGGCGCGCCGGGGGCACCTGTCGGACCTGGCCGACGCGCTGGCCGAGCTGGCCGCGCGCCGCGCCGCCGTGGCCGAGCACGGTGAACGCCTGGCCGACCAGCGGCTGGAGGTGTCGCGGCTGGCGTCGCTGGCCGGGTTCGCCGACGTGGCCGACGCCCTGGCCGCGGCCCGCCCGGCCGCGGCCGTGGCCGAGCTGGAGACCCGGATCCGCGAGGTCGAGAAGACCAGGACCGCGGCCGAGAGCACGCTGGCCGAGCTGCCCGACACCGACCCGGACGCCGAGGTCGACGTGGCGGGCGCGGAGGAGCGGTTCCGGGTGGAGAGCGACCGCGCGACCGAGGCCGCCACGGCGTTGACCGACGCCCGCACGCGCGCCGCCCGCGCCGCCGACCTGGCCGAACGGCTGCGGGACGCGTGGCTGCGGCTGGAGCCGGTGGAGGCCGAGTTCGCCGAGCTGGACGCGTTGACCGACGTGATCAACGGCCAGGGGCAGAACGCCAAGAGCATGACCCTGCGCACGTACGTGCTGGCCGCGCGGCTGGAGGAGGTCGCGGTGGCCGCGAGCGCCCGGCTGGAGCGGATGAGCCAGGGCCGCTACCGGTTCGTGCACTCGATCGAGGCCGGTCCGCGCGGCACCAGGGGCGGGCTGGGCCTGGACGTGATGGACGACTACTCGGGGCAGCAGCGGCCGGCGAAGACGCTGTCGGGTGGCGAGTCGTTCCTGGCGTCGCTGGCGCTGGCGCTGGGCCTGGCCGACGTGGTGGCCGCGGGCGCGGTGCTGGACACGCTGTTCATCGACGAGGGCTTCGGCACGCTGGACGCCGAGACGCTGGAGCTGGTGATGACCACCCTGGACGAGCTGCGCGCGGGCGGCCGGGTCGTCGGCCTGGTCTCGCACGTGGAGGAGCTGCGGCAGCGCATCCCCACCCGGTTGCGCGTCCGCAAGGCCCGCGAGGGCTCGTCGCTGGAGCTGACGGCCTAGTCCGCCGCGAGCGGGTCCCTGGCACGCGTTCACCGACCGGACACGACCGAGGGTCGCCCGGCCGTATTACGTGCACTGAAGAATTGACGTCACGTAACCACCCGGGCGAGTGAAGCACAATTTCTGCGGAGATCACGGACCGGAGTGGCGCAACACTTTTTCAACCATTGGGAACACCCGGGTGGGTGCTAGATTCCTTCTTGTTCGCGGTGTGACCATCGGACTTGAAGGGGACTTCCGATGAAGAATTCGCTCACGAAATTGTTGATCGTCGCATTCCTGGCGCTGTTCTCCGCGGGCACGTCCGTGGCCGCCGCCGAACCGGACGAGGCGGAGAACAGACAATGGTCGGGCTGGGGCGACCTCGGCGGTGTGGTGACCGCGGGACCGGCCGTGTCGTCGTGGTCGGAGAACCGGCTCGACGTGTTCGCGCGCGGCACCGACTCGGCCGTGTGGCACCGGTGGTGGGACGGGTCGTCGTGGTCGGGCTGGGAAAGCCTCGGCGGCAACATCATCGACAACCCGGCCGCCGTGTCGTGGGGCCCCAACCGCATCGACCTGTTCGGCCGCGGCACGAACAACCACCTCGTGCACAAGTGGTGGAACGGCTCGTCCTGGTCCGGGTGGGAAGACCTCGGCGGCGTCATCACCGCAGGTCCGGCCGTGTCGTCGTGGTCGGCCGGGCGGCTGGACGTGTTCGCCAGGGGCACCGACGGCGCGTTGTGGCACAAGTGGTGGAACGGCTCGTGGTCGGGCTGGGAGAGCCTCGGCGGCACGTTCATCGACAACCCGGCCGCCGTCTCGTGGGGACCGGGCCGCATCGACGTCTTCGTCGAGGGCCTGAACAACCACCTGTGGCACAAGTGGTGGAACGGCTCGTGGTCCGGGTGGGAGGACCTCGGCGGCGTCATCACCGCGGGACCGGCCGTGTCGTCGTGGTCGGCCGGGCGGCTGGACGTGTTCGCCAAGGGCACCGACAACCAGCTCTGGCACAAGTGGTGGAACGGTTCCTGGTCGGATTGGCGAAACCTCGGCGGGGTGTTCCTGCACAACCCGGCGGCCGTCTCGTGGGGACCGGGCCGGATCGACGTCTTCGTCGAGGGCACCGACAACCACGTCTACCACAAAGCGTGGTTCTGACCTCTGTTAATCAACTCCGATGAACACCGGCTCCCTTTCCCGCGCGTCGGGAAAAGGAGCCGGCGTTCGTCCGATTCACCCGATGGCTTGCCGGCACCCTTCCGTGACGGCCTGGAGCCCCGGAGCCCGGCGCGTCGCCAGCAGCCGGTGCCGGTGGGCGTCCTCCGGCCTGCCCCACGCTTCGTAGGCGCGGGCGAGACCGGTGTGGGCACGCGCCTCCTCGTGCCGGTCACCCGTGCGGCGGGTCAACGCCAACGCCTCGTGGTGGTGGTCGACGGCGCTCCGCGGGTCGCCGCACGCGGTCGCCAGCTCGCCCAAGGTGTCGAGCACCTCGCACTCCAGGTCGCGGTTGCCGGTCGCCCGCGCGCCCGCCAGGGCCTCGCCGAGGTGCTCCTCCGCCACCTCGGGCCGGCCGAGCCTGAGGTGGACCAGCCCCAGGTTCGCCCGGAGGTGGTTCACCAGCGCGTGGTCGTTGTCGACGTCCGGCACCGCCGCCATGGCCCGCTCCATGTGCCGCAAGGCCTCCTCGGGCCGCCCCCACGCCTCGTGCAGCAACGCCAGGCTGCACAGCACGCCCGCCTCACCGCGGCGGTTCCCGATGGCCCTGGCGATGGACAACGACTCCTCGAAGGTCCGCTCCGACTCCTCGAACCGGCCCAGGCGGCGCAGCACGACGCCCAGGTTCTTCAACGCCCGGCCGGTGAAGCTCACGTCACCGGTCTCCCGCCCGACCGCGACGGCCTGCTCGTGGTGGCGCAACGCCTCCTCGTACCGGCCCAGCCGCTCGCAGGCGACGCCGAACCCGGTGAGCGCGACGCCCTCGGCGACCCGGTCCGACCGCCTGCGGCCCGCCACCAGGGCGTGGGTGTGCAAGGCGAGGGACTCGTCGTGGTAGCCGCGCACGTGGAAGTAGCTCCACAGCGTGCCGGACAGCGCCTCGGCGTGGCCCGCGTCGCCGTGCGCGGCCGCGTGCTCGACGACCGCCAGCAGGTTCGCCCGCTCCGCCTCCAGCCACGCCATCGCCTCGTCCCGGGTGGTCCGGCCGGTCGACGGGAGCGCCGGCCGACGCCCGACCGGGTCGAACAGGCCCATCGCGACCTCCGCCTCCCGCACGTAGTGGTCCGCGAGGGCGTGGAGCGCCCGGTCGCGCTCGACGTCACCGTCGACCTCGGCGGCGAGGCCTCGGGCGTAGGTGCGCAGCAGGTCGTGCATCTGGAACCGGCCGTCGGCCGTGCGCTCCACCAGGTGCGACTGGACCAGCACGTCGACGTGCCGCCGGGCCGCGGCCACGTCCGAGCCGGTCAGGGCGGCGATCGCGGCGATGCCCAGGTCACCGCACGGGTGCGCGCCCAACAGCCGGAACACCCGCGCCACCGCGGGACCGAGGTGCCGGTAGGACCACGAGAACGCCGACCGCAGCGCCGCGTGGGGGTCGGCGTCGTCGTCGAGCCGGTCCAGCCGATCCTGCTCCCGCACCAGCTCGCGGCCGAGGTCGGCCAGCGACGCCGAGGGCCTGCCGGTGGCCAGCTCCGCGGCCAGGCGCAGCGCCAGCGGCAGCCGCGCGCACAGCTCCACCAGCGCGTCCACCGCGCCCGGTTCGGCCGCCGCCCGGTCACCGATCAACGCGCGCAGCAGCTCGTGCGCCTCGTCGGCGGGCAGCAGGTCCAGGCCCAGCCGGGTCGCGCCGTCCTTGGCGATCAGCCCGCGCAGCGAGTCGCGGCTGGTCACCAGCGCCAGGCAGCCCGGTGCGCCGGGTAACAGCGGCCGGACCTGGGCGGCCGTGCGGGCGTTGTCCAGCAGCACGAGCACCCGCCTGCCCGCCAGGAGGGACCGGAAGGCCGCGGACCGCTCGTCCACGTCCGGCGGGATGTCGCGCGAGTCGACGCCGAGCGCGCGCAGGAAGCCGGACAACGCGTCACCCGGTCCGACCGGCAGGTCCGGGTCGTAGCCGCGCAGGTTGACGTAGAGCTGCCCGTCCGGGAACCGGTCGCGCACGCGGTGCGCCCAGTACACCGCCAACGCCGTCTTGCCCACACCGCCCGTGCCGGTGATGACGGCGATCGGCGGCGGCTGCCGGTCGTCCGCGCGCGACAGCAGGCGGTCGAGCCGCCCCAGGTGCTCGGCACGCCCGGTGAAGCCGACCACCGCGGCCGGGACCTGCGCCGGGCTCACCCACCCGGACGGCGCCGCGGCCAGGTTCGCGTCCTGGTTGAGGATGTCCAGGTGCAGCCGGCGCAGCTCCTCACCCGGCCGCACGCCCAGCTCCCGGTCCAGCAGCACGCGGCCCTCGTCGTAGACGTCCAGCGCCTCGGCCTGCCGGCCCGCCCGGTACAGCGCGGTCATCAGCGCGCCCCGCGCCCGTTCCCGGAACGGGTGCCGCGCCACCAGCGCCTTCAGCGCGGCCGCCGACTCCTCGTGCGAGCCGAGGGCCGACAGCGCCGCCGCGTGCCCCTCCTGCGCGGTCAGCCGGCGTTCGACCAGGCCGGCCCGCACCGCGTCGACCTCGGGCCCGGTCAGGTCGCCGAACGGGTCGCCGCGCCACAGCTCCAACGCCCCGGCGAACGCCGCCGCGGCCTGCCGGTGCCTGCCCGCGCCCGCGTGCCCGCATCCCTCGCGGACCAGGTCCTCGAACCGGTGCGCGTCCAGCTCGTCGTCGGCCACCCGCACCCGGTAGCCGCCCCGGCCGCCGTCGATCCGGTCGTCGCCGACCAACCGGCGCAGCTTCCACACGTAGGTCTTGGTGTTCTTCTCCGCCGACCGCGGCGCGCCCTCCGGCCACAACGCCTCGACCAGCCGCCGCACGCTCACCCACTCGCCGGCGTGCAACAGCAGCGCGGCCAGCAGCACCCGCGGCTTGCCGGCCTGGACCGTCACCCGCGCACCGTCGGACCGCACGACGTCGACCGCGCCCAGGACCCGGAACAGCACTCGGCACACTCCCCGCGTCGCGGCCGTCCCCACGGCCGAGGCGGCCCCGAACCTAGCGCAGTCGCCGTGCCGCCGGGACCCCTGGAAGTGGACCTCCGGTGTACCGGCGGTGTACCGGCGTGCCCCAGGCTGGTCGTGCGGCGATCGACTGTGGCCTTCATTGGGGGTGGGTCACAGCCGTGACGCCGCCAGGCCCCACGGCCGGGTTCCGGCATGCCGGGCGGCACACTCCACCGGAGCCCGGTCGTGGTCCGTCGCCGCTAGGACGCGAGCAGGCCGCCCCGGTACGCGCCGGCTTGCAGCTCGAACAGCTCGAAGTAGTGCCCCCGCGACGCCATCAGCTGCTCGTGCGTGCCCTGCTCGACGATCCGGCCCTGGTCGAGCACGACGATCCGGTCGGCGTTGCGGATGTTCGCCAGCCGGTGCGTGACCAGGATCGTGGTGCGCCGCGCCGTCGCCTCGCGCAGGCCCTCGAACACGCGCGCCTCGGCCTTGGCGTCCAGCGCGGCCGTCGGCTCGTCGGCCACCAGCACCGCCGCGTCCCGGTACATGCCGCGCGCGATGCCCATCCGCTGCCACTGCCCACCCGACAGGTCCTGCCCGTCGTTGAACTGCCGGGACAGCACGGTGTCCGGCCCTGCGGGCAGGGTGGCCAGCACCTCGTCCGCGCCGGACTTCACCACCGCCTCCTGCCACGCCTCGTCGTCCTCGCGCTCCAGCCGGCCGACCGTCACGTTGTGCCGCGCGGTCATCGGCCACTGCGCCGGGTCCTGCGCGATCACCGCGATCGAGGAGTGCACCGAGTGCGGGTCGGCCTCGGCCAGGTCCACGTCGTCCCACCGGACCGTGCCCGACGAGGCCGGGTACAGGCCCGTCAGCACCTTGCCGAGGGTCGTCTTGCCCGACCCGTTCTCCCCCACCAGCGCCACGACCTCACCCCGCTGCACGGTCAGGCTCACGTCCCGCAGCGCCGGTTTCGCCGCGCCCGGGTAGGTGAAGGTGACGCCGTCCAGCGTGATCCGCTCCGGGTCGGCCGGCGCCTTGACCGGTGAGCTGCGCTGCGCCCGTTCCTCACCCTCGACCAGCAGCTTGCGGTAGAAGTCGATGTAGAACGAGTCCTCGTACAGCGAGTTCACCGCACGGGTGGTCGACGCCAGCGACGAGAAGCCGGTCCGCATGGCGAGCACCGCCGTGCCCGCCAACGCCAGCTCCATGCCGCCGGTGTGCAGCAGGACGCCGAGCACGACGTAGGCGATCGCCGTGCCGACGCCGGCCAACGCGCGCCCGGTCAGCCGGACCACGTTCGTGCGGTGCGCCATCCGGATCTCGTCGGCCATCAGGCTCTCCGCGATGCGCCGGTGCTCGGCCAGCAGTCGTTCCTGCAACGTCAGCGCGTGCCGTTCCAGCGCGAAGTCGCGGTCGGTGGCGACCTCCTCCACCACGCCCTTGCGGGTGTTGCGGGTCACCGAATCGAGGAAGTGCTCGTAGCGCAGCTTCGACGCCCGCGCCGACGCCCACGCGTTCGCGAACGCCGCCAGCAGCAGCGCGGGCCCGAGCCACGGGTTCAGCAGCCCGACCGTGACGACCGCCGCCACCAGCGAGATCCCGCCCGACACCAGGTCGGCCAGGTACCGCAGGCTGCTCTCCAACGAGCGGACACCGCGCCGTCCGCCCTGACGGGCCAGCTCGCGGAAGTCGGCGTCCTCGAACGCGAGCAGCTCGGCCCGCACCAGGACCGCCGTCACCTCGTCGTTCGCCTCCCGCGTGACGCGGGGCCGCAACGAACTCTCCACCGCCGCGACCGCCGTGTCGAGCAGCGCGCGGACCACGAACGATCCCACCACCACGGCCAACGCGGGCAACGCCTCGACCACCCGCTGCGGCGTGGGGCCGTCGCGGAGGAGCGCGGAGAACACGTCCGCCGTGGCGAGCAGCCCGAACGCCGTGACGCAGCCGGCCAACACGTGCACGACGCCGGCCAACAGGGTCAACCGGGGCGAGGTGCGCCAAGCGAGCCGAACCACCATCGCCACCGCCGACGGCAGGCTCTTGATGGCCTTGCCCAAGCTCACCGACGTCTCACCACGACGACGGGCCCACTTGGGGGTGGCGACGTTCTCCACCCCGATCAGCACACTGCTCATCATCCCAGCAAACGCGAACTTCACCTCGCCGGCGACCGCGTTCGCGATCAGCGCAGCTCAGTGCTTCGGGAACCCAGAATTGTCAGACCTCGCCGGCAGAATGAAAGCAGGGGTCCCCTGGGCGAGGACGCCTGCGTAGCTCACCCGGTCGGGGCGGGGTGGGGCGAGAGGCCGGTCGAAGAGAGCAACAGATCACAAGCTGTCCTCGCCGGACGGGCAGATCAGCAGGATGACCCCAACCGCCCCTGGATGCTGCGGTTGGGTGGGTGGTCCGGGTTTCGTGCCATCCCACCGACCTCCACAAGGGCTACCACACGTATCAAGGGGGGCGCGGCCCGCAGTGAAGGCCGTGGGCATCGGTGAACCCGCGCCCCCCTTGACACGTGTGGTAGGGCTGCGCCAGGTCGGCGGGATGACACGAAGCCCTACTTTTGAGGCAAAAGACGTCCAGTGGAGGGGATCGGGGGTCGCCGACGGGCCTGGGGGTCCGGTCCCGTCCGGCGCGGTGAGGCCGCGATGCCCTTCCCTAAATACAGGGAGGGCTTCGTGTCATCCCGCCGACCTGGCTTTGCCCTACCGCACGTGTCAAGGGGGCGTAGTCCACTGCGGGCTACGGCGTTGACCGATGTCGCCCCCTTGACGCGTGTGGTAGCCCGGAGGGAGGTCGGTGGGATGACACGAAACCCGACCCACGACGCAACCGCAGCATCCAGGGGTAGTTGGGGTCATCCTGCTGATCTGCCCGTCCGGCGAGGACGCTTTTGATCTTTGGATCTTTCAGGCCCCAGCCCCGACCCGCCCTACCGGACCATGTCCTTGCGCAGCTCGCGCGGCAACGCGAAGGCGATCTTCTCGTTCGCCGTGGTGATCTCCTCGACGTCGCCGTACCCCTGCGTCGCCAGGTACTCCAGCAGCTCCATCACCAGGATGTCCGGCACCGACGCACCCGACGTCACGCCGACCGTCGTCACGCCCTCCAGCCACGCCGGGTCGACCTCGCGCGCGTAGTCGATCAGGTACGCCGCCTTGGCCCCCGCCTGCAACGCCACCTCGACGAGCCGCACCGAGTTGGACGAGTTCTTCGACCCGACGACCAGCACCAGGTCGCACTCCGGCGCCATCGTCTTCACGGCGGTCTGCCGGTTGGACGTGGCGTAGCAGATGTCGTCCGACGGCGGCTCCTGGAGGTCCGGGAACCGGTCCTGGAGCTGGCGCACCCGCACCATGGTCTCGTCCACCGACAGCGTGGTCTGCGAGAGCCACACCACCTTGGACGGATCGCGCACCACGACCTTGTCCACGTCCTCGGCGGTGTCCACGAGCTGGATGTGCGACGGCGCCTCGCCGTAGGTGCCCTCGACCTCCTCGTGTCCTTCGTGGCCGATGAGCAGGATGTCGTAGTCCTCACGGGCGAACCGCTTGGCCTCGTTGTGGACCTTGGTCACCAAGGGGCAGGTGGCGTCGATCGTGCGCAGGCCCCGGTCGGCCGCCTCCTGGTGCACGGCCGGCGACACGCCGTGCGCCGAGAACACCACGAGCGCCCCCTCGGGCACCTGGTCGGTCTCGTCGACGAAGATCGCGCCGCGCGCGGACAGCGTCTCCACGACGTGCTTGTTGTGGACGATCTCCTTGCGCACGTAGACCGGCGCGCCGTACTGCTCCAGCGCCTTCTCGACGGTCACGACGGCACGGTCCACGCCGGCGCAGTAGCCACGCGGCTTGGCCAGGAGCACTCGCTTGTCCATGGCCTCCAGGGTACGGCGTGCCGGATGTAGGCATCCGACGGCCGACTGCGGCAGGCTGTAGGGCATGAAGCCACTGCCCCTGACCGTCCGCCTGGCCGCGGGACTGGCGGTCACCGCCGTCGAGCAGGCCCGGAAGCTCCCGCGGCAGCTCGCGGGTCTCCCGGTCACCGTGGTCAGTGAGGCGTTGCAGCTGTCCATGCGGGTCCAGCAGCGGGTGACGGAACTCGCAATCAAGGGTGACGACGTGCTGTCCGTGCTGCGCCCCGCGGAGCAGGAGCCCGAGTGGGCGACGTTCGACGAGGACGTGCCCGAGGTGCGCGTGCCCGTCGCGGACGACCCGTGGGCGGAGGAGGAGCAGGCGCTGGCCGCCGAGCCCCCCGCCGTGCTGCCCAACTACGACGAGCTGTCGTTGGCGCAGCTCAGGGCACGTCTGCGCACCCTCACCGCGGAAGACCTGGAAGAGCTGCTGGCGCACGAGCGCACGCACGCGGCCCGGCCCGAGTTCACCGGCATGCTCACCCGCCGCATCGCGAACCTCAAGCAGCAGTGAACGCCGGGGAGACGAGCACCGAGCGGTCCCAGGTCGAACGGTCCAGCCCGGAGAACCCGTGGCCGGTGCGGACGGTCGCGCGCAAGATCTTCGACTGGATCAACCGGCTCGGCGACGTGTGGGTGGAGGGCCAGGTCACCCAGCTCAGCGCGCGTCCGGGCACGGCGACGGCGTTCCTGACGCTGCGCGACCCGTCGGTGGACATGTCGATGCAGCTGACCGCGCCCGTGGGCATGGTGCGCGAGTTGCAGCTGACCGAGGGCAGTCGGGTCGTGGTGCACGGCAAGCCCAACTTCTTCCCCAACCGCGGCACGTTGAGCCTGCGCGTGGACGAGATCCGGCAGGTCGGCATCGGTGAGCTGCTGGCCCGCATCGAACGGCTGCGCAAGCTGCTCAACGCCGAGGGCCTGTTCGACCCGCGGCGCAAGCGCAAGCCGCCGTTCCTGCCGAACAAGATCGGCCTCATCACCGGCCGCGCGTCCGCCGCCGAGCGCGACGTGCTGACCAACGCGCACGCCCGCTGGCCGGGTGCGCGGTTCCGGGTGGTCAACGTGGCGGTGCAGGGGGCGTTGGCGGTGCCGCAGATCCTCACCGCACTGTCGACTCTGGACCGCGACTCCGAAGTGGACGTCATCGTGCTCGCCCGCGGTGGCGGCAGCGTGGAGGACCTGCTGCCGTTCTCCGACGAGGCGCTGTGCCGGGCGGTGGCGCAGTGCCGCACGCCGGTGCTGTCCGCGATCGGGCACGAGCCGGACACCCCGCTGGTCGACCACGTGGCGGACGTGCGCTGCTCCACGCCGACCGACGCGGGCAAGCGGGTCGTGCCGGACGTCGCGGAGGAGGGCGAGCGGATCCGCCAGTTGCGTGACCGCAGCCGCCGCGCGCTGCACGGCTGGGTGGACCGCGAGCGCAAGCTGCTGGCCGCGTTGCGCACCCGACCTGCGCTTTCCGACCCGTACGGCCCGCTGGACCGGCGTGCCGAGGACGTGGACCGGCTGCGGGAACGCGCCCGGCGGGCGGTGCGCAACCGGCTCGATTCGGAGACCGCGGGCCTGACCGCGACCACGGCGCGCTTGACGACCCTCGGGCCTGCCGCCACGCTGGCGCGGGGGTACGCGGTGGTCCAGCTCGTCACCCCCGACGGGGTCGACGGGGTGCTCCGGTCGACGTCCCAAGCTCCCGCGGGCACCCGGTTGAGGGTGCGCGTGGCCGACGGCGCGGTGCACGCTGTCGTCACCGCCGACGGAGACGGCAACGAGCCCCAAGAAGGAGGCGGTGGTGCCGAACCCGGCACGTGAGCCCACGTTCCTGCCCTTGACGGTGTCCGCCGCGGGTGACGCCGACGACGCGGGCGCCGTCGCGGTGCGCGACCGCGCCGAGTCGGCCGACCGCGCCGCCGCGGACTGCTGGCTGTCCCTGGTGGCCGGCTGCACGTCGGGCAGGCAGACGTTGATCAAGCGGTTGCACGACCTGTCCGAGGCGACCTCCAGCTACGCCGGGATGCGGTGGTGGCTGGGCCACGGCTCGGTGCACCGCAGGCGCGTCGCCGACGCCGAGCACCGCATCGACGACGCGGTGCGCGAGGGCGACGGCGCGGAGTTCGCCGAGGCGTTCATCGGCTACGACCAGGCGGTCGCGACCGTCGTGGTGCACGTCCAGAACCGATTGGGGAAGTTGTCCACGTGAGCGAGCCGGGCTACGAGCAGGCCAGGGACGAGTTGGTGGAGGTGGTCCGCAAGCTGGAGGCGGGCGGGCTGTCGCTGGAGGAGTCGCTGGCGCTGTGGGAACGCGGCGAGGCCCTGGCGAAGACCTGCGAGCGGCAGCTCGCGGGCGCCCGGGAGCGGATCGATCAAGCACTCAGTGTGACCGAGGAGGACGTGGCCGAGGCGTGACGACGTGCGAGGATTGGTCTACCGGCCGGTAATCGCAGTCGCGGGAGGAACCCTCATGGTCACAGGCAGCAGCCAGTCCGAGCGTCGGCGAGAGGCGCCCGACCGGAACCTCGCGCTGGAGCTCGTCCGGGTGACCGAGGCGGCCGCCATGGCCGCCGGGCGCTGGGTGGGTCGCGGTGACAAGAACGGCGGCGACGGCGCGGCGGTGGACGCCATGCGCAAGCTGATCGGCACGGTGTCGATGCGCGGCGTGGTGGTGATCGGCGAGGGCGAGAAGGACGAGGCGCCCATGCTGTTCAACGGCGAGGAGGTCGGTGACGGCAACGGCCCCGAGTGCGACGTGGCGGTCGACCCGATCGACGGGACCACGTTGATGGCCAAGGGCATGCCGAACGCGTTGGCGGTGCTCGCGGTGGCCGAGCGGGGCGCGATGTTCGACCCGTCGGCCGTGTTCTACATGGAGAAGCTCGCCACCGGGCCGGAGGCGGCGGACGTCCTGGACATCACCGCGCCGATCGGGGAGAACATCCGCCGGGTGGCCAAGGCCAAGCACAGCGACGTCTCGGACGTGACGGTGTGCATTTTGGACCGGCCGCGGCACGAGTCGCTGGTGCGCGAGGTGCGGTCGGCGGGCGCGCGGATCCACTTCATCTCCGACGGCGACGTGGCGGGCGCGATCTCGGCGGCCCGGCCGAACACCGGCATCGACCTGCTGGCCGGCATCGGCGGCACGCCGGAGGGAATCATCGCGGCGGCGGCGCTGAAGTGCATGGGCGGCTCGATCCAGGCCAAGCTGTGGCCCAAGGACGACGAGGAGCGGCAGAAGGCGCTGGACGCGGGCCACGACCTGGACCGCGTGCTGCTGACCGACGACCTGGTGCGCGGCGACAACGTGTTCTTCTGCGCGACCGGGGTCACCGACGGTGACCTGGTGCGCGGGGTGCACTACCGGGCGGGCGGCTGCACGACCCAGTCGATCGTGATGCGGTCGAAGTCGGGCACGGTGCGGATGATCGACGGCTTCCACCGGCTCACCAAGCTGCGCGAGTACTCGTCGGTCGACTTCGACATCCCGCCGAGCGCCGAGGACGCCCTCCCGCCGCTGCCGTAGCCCTACGGGCCGCTGTCAACTGTGAACCGAGCGTTACCGGCCGATCGGCTGTGGTGATCACGCCAGGTTCATCCCTAGTTTCCGATCCGTCCCCGAGCACCCTGCGCCGGGGACGGAGAGGAAGCGATGAAGGTTCG
This sequence comes from Saccharothrix sp. S26, assembly GCF_021390395.1. Lineage (GTDB taxonomy): Bacteria > Actinomycetota > Actinomycetes > Mycobacteriales > Pseudonocardiaceae > Actinosynnema. The sequence continues at coordinate 368,983 of NZ_JAJUWT010000003.1, read as the reverse complement.
TACCCTGTTCACCGCCTTCGCGGTGGCGGTCGGCGCGGCTCTCGCCTCGGCGGCCGGGGCGGCGGCGGCCCCGGCGACCGACGGCGGCGTCACCCCGTTCATCGTGGGCGGCGGCAACGCCACGCAGACCTACTCGTTCATGGTGTCCCTGCAGAGCACCACGGGCAGCCACTTCTGCGGCGGCTCGCTGATCAAGGCCAACTGGGTCGTCACGGCCAAGCACTGCGTGCAGGGCCGGTCGGCGTCCTCCATCAGGGCCCGCATCGGCACGACCAACCGCACCAGCGGCGGCACGGTCGCGTCCGGCGCCCAGGTGGTCACCCACCCGTCGTACGACATCGCGCTGGTGCGCCTGGCCACCTCGGTGAGCCAGACGCCGATCGCGGTGGCGTCGACGTCGGGCGCGGTCGGCACGGCCACCCGCATCATCGGCTGGGGCCAGACGTGCGCCCCGCGCGGTGGGTGCGGCGCGCCGACGATCCTGCAGGAGCTGAACACGTCGATCGTGGCCGACAGCAACTGCCTGGGCATCTACGGCGCGTACGAGATCTGCACGAACAACCCGAACGGCAACTCGGGCGCGTGCTACGGCGACTCGGGCGGCCCGCAGATCAAGTCCGTGAACGGTGTGTGGCAGCTGATCGGCGCCACCAGCCGCGCGGGCAACAACAACTCCACCTGCGCCACCGGCCCGTCGATCTACATGGACGTGCCGGCGTTCCGCTCGTGGATCGGGCAGTACGCGGGCGCGGTGTAGTCCCGCTCGTCCGCGCGTTCGAAGGGCCGTCCCTCCTCCGGGTGGGGCGGCCCTTCCCTATTCGTTACCGAAGGGCCTGCAACCAGGGGCTTCGGGCGCACGTCTCCTGGATCAGAGTCAGCACGATCTCTTGGGGGGCGCGCGATGCGCGGAGCAGCACTGGTGGTAATCGCTTTCCTGGCGACGGCGTGCGGGACGTCCGAGGCTTCCGGCCCGGCGACGACCCCGCCGTCGTCCACGGTCTCGTCGGCTTCCTCGTCGGCCGCCGCACCATCGTCTTCCTGGTCGACATCTTCGTCGGCTGCCGCACCATCGTCTTCCTCGTCGGCTTCCTCATCGGCTGCCGCGCCGTCGGCGGACCCCACGCCGGACCCGCAGCCCGCCCCGCCACCTCCGCCGGTGACCGTGCCCGGCACGCCGTGCGACATCACCGAGGGCGCGTGCGTGCGGCTGTCCACCAACCAGTCGTGGCTGATCAGCGGGGGCAGGATCAGCTACGGGCCGGTGCCCACGACGTCCGGCCGGCCCGGCTACGAGACGCCCGTCGGCTACCACGAGGTGCTGTGGAAGGTCGAACTCGACTACAGCCGCGACTTCGGCATGGCCGAGATGCCGTACTCGACCTACTTCGTCGGCAACGGCATCGCGTTCCACGAGGGCAGCCTCTACGACGAGTCGCACGGCTGCATCCACCTGTCCCGCGAAGCGGCGGCGAAGTACTTCCACACCCTCCGGGTGGGCGACCAAGTTCAGGTGACGGCGTAACAGGGTGTGTCGGATCACTCCTCGGTGGGTAATCCTGACACCGAGGAGTGATAGCGATGAGGAAGACGATCGGCACGACGGCGTTAGCCGCGGCGGCTCTGACCTTCGGCCTCGCGACTCCCGCCAACGCTGCGACCGGCACGCCGTGCTCCGTGCAGAACGGCGCGTGCGTGCAGCTGTCCACCAACCAGGCGTGGCTGATCTACAACGGGAACGCCAGCTACGGCCCCGTCCGGGTGTCCCACGGGATGCCCGGCTACGAGACCCCGGTCGGCACCTATCCCGTGCTGCGCAAGGTGAAGGACGACTGGAGCGTGCCCTACAACGGCCCGATGCCGAACGCGGTGTACTTCACCACGGACGGCATCGCGTTCCACCAGGGCGACACGAACACCCGGTCGCACGGCTGCGTCCGCCTGGGCCCGCAGGAGTCGTTGGTGTTCTACGACAACCTGTTCCCGGGCGAACAAGTCCAGGTAGTCCCCTAACCGCGTCGGATTGCCGCTGCTCCGCAGACGGCGGTGAAGTCGGTGGTTCGCGACTTCACCCCGCGTTGCTGGAGTGCCCCGGGAACAGGTGGGCCTCGGGGTTGAGCATCACGGCGATGTTGTTGACCGCGGTGGCGGCCTCGCCGAACCCGGTGGCGATCAGCTTCACCTTGCCGGGGTACTGGGCGACGTCGCCCGCCGCGTAGACGCGATCCCGGGCGGTGCGCATGGTGGTGTCCACCAGCACCGCCCGGTGGTCGAGTTCCAGGCCCCACGACTCGATCGGGCCCAGGTCGGCGGTGAAACCCAGCGCCGCGACCACGGTCTGCGCGGGCAGCACCTTGCGGTCACCGCCCTTGAGCCCCAGTTCCACCTCGGCCAGGCCGTCGTCACCGCGCAGCTCCAGCACCTCCGCGTCGGTGATGATCTCCACGCCCAGCTCGCGGACCTGCCGCACGGTCGGCGGGTGCGCCCGGAACGTCGCCCGCCGGTGCACGACCGTGACGCTGGCCGCGATCGGGTGCAGCGCGAGCGCCCAGTCGAACGCCGAGTCACCGCCGCCGACGACCACCACGTCCTGCCCGGTGTGCACGTTCAGCTTGGGCACGAAGTGCACCACGCCCCGGTCCAGCCACCCGTCGCCCGCGGGCAGCGGGCGCGGCCGGAACTCGCCCATGCCCGCGGTGATCAGCACCGCGCCGGCGCGCACCACGCCGCCGTCGGCCAGCCCGACCTCCAAACGTCCGTCCACATCGGACAACGTGCGGGCCTGGCGGCCGAGCAGGTACGTCGGCTTCCACTGGTCCGCCTGCTGCACGAGCGCGCTCACCAGCTCGCGCCCGCGCACCGCCGGGAACCCGGCCACGTCGAAGATCATCTTCTCGGGGTACATCGCGGTGATCTGGCCGCCCGCTTCGGGCAGCGCGTCGACCAACGCGACCGACAGGTCCCGGAAACCCGCGTAGTACGCCGCGAACAGCCCCGTGGGGCCCGCACCGACGATCAGCAGGTCGACCTCAAGCTCCATCCTTCGACCATAGGTGTTCCAGCCCACCGTGCCCAGTGCCGGCGTGCGGTCCAAACTCGGTGGTATGGCTGAACAGGAGTACCGCGTCGAGCACGACACCATGGGCGAGGTCAGGGTGCCCGCGGACGCGCTGTGGCGTGCGCAGACGCAGCGCGCGGTGGAGAACTTCCCGATCTCCGGGCGTGGTCTGGAGCGCGCCCAGATCCGCGCGCTCGGCCTGCTCAAGGCCGCTGCGGCGCGGGTGAACGAGCGGCTGGGGGTGCTGGATCCCGAAGTCGCCGCGGCCATCGCCTCGGCCGCCGACGCCGTGGCGGCGGGCGAGCACGACGCCCACTTCCCGGTCGACGTGTTCCAGACCGGGTCCGGCACGTCGTCGAACATGAACGCCAACGAGGTCATCGCCACCCTCGCCACCCGCGCGCTGGGCCGCGAGGTGCACCCGAACGACCACGTCAACGCCTCGCAGTCGTCCAACGACACGTTCCCGACCACGCTGCGGGTGGCCGCGACGGAGGCGGTCGCGCGGGACGTCATCCCGGCGCTGGAGCACCTGGCGTCGGTGCTGGACGCCCGTGCCGCCGACTGGACGTCGCTGGTGAAGTCCGGGCGCACGCACCTGATGGACGCCGTGCCGATCACGCTCGGCCAGGAGGCCGGCGCGTGGGCCACCCAGGTCCGGTACGGGATCGAGCGGCTGACCTCGTCGCTGCCCCGCCTGGCGGAGCTGCCCATCGGCGGCACGGCCGTGGGCAGCGGGTTGAACGCGCCGGCGGGCTTCGGGGCCGCGGTGTCGGCCGAGCTGGCCGCCGTGACCGGCCTGCCGCTGACCGAGGCGCGCGACCACTTCGAGGCGCAGGCCACGCAGGACGGCGTGGTGGAGATCTCCGGGCAGCTGCGCGCCACCGCCGTGGGGCTGTACAAGATCGCGAACGACCTGCGCTGGCTCGGCTCCGGTCCCCGCACCGGCCTGGGCGAGCTGGCGCTGCCCGACCTCCAGCCCGGTTCGTCGATCATGCCGGGCAAGGTGAACCCGGTGATCTCCGAGGCCACGATGATGGTGGTCGCGCAGGTCGTCGGCAACGACGCGGCGGTGGCGTTCGCCGGGTCGCAGGGCAACTTCCAGCTCAACGTGATGCTGCCGGTGATCGCCCGCAACGTGCTGGAGTCCGCGCGGCTGCTCGCCGCCGTGGCCCGCCTGCTGGCCGACAAGGTGCTGACCGGCGCGGAGCCGCAGGTGGACCGGATGCGCGAGTACGCCGAGTCGTCGCCGTCCATCGTCACCCCCCTGAACCGCTACCTGGGCTACGAGGAGGCCGCCTCCATCGCCAAGCAGTCCCTGCGCGAGCGCAAGACCATCCGCGAGGTCGTCCTGGAACGCGGCCACGTCCCCTCGAAGCTCTCCGAAGCCGACCTGGACCGCGCCCTGGACGTCCTCCGCATGGCCAACCCCCACTAACCCACGCGAGTCCTACGTTCAGAACGCGAGAGTCCTACGTTCAGAACGCGCGTGTCCTACGTTCGCGTCACGCGTGTCCTACGTTCAGGACCCTCGAGTTCAACGCTCAGAACGCGCGACCTGGACTTGCGGCTCGACCAGGGGCGGGCGGTCGACCTCGGCCGCCCGCCCCCGCAGCCCGACCACGCACCCCACCGCCACCGCCACCGCACCGGCCAACGCCACCGCCGTCAACGCCTGCGCACCCAGCACCACCGACGCCACCAGCCCGGCCACCGGCATCAACCCGATCAGCACCCCCGCCCGGTCCGCGCCCAACCCCGCCACCGCGAAGTACCACAGCCCGAACGCCACCGCCGTCACCACGATCCCCAGCACCACCAGCGCCACCCCCTCACGCGCCGTCGGCACCTGCCACCCGCCGACCACCGTGCCCAGCGCCGCACCGCCCACCGCCGCGATCAGGCAGCACCACGTCGCCACCGCCACCCCGCCCAACCGCCGCACCACACCCACCGCGAACAGCGTGAACGACGCCTCACCGGCCATCGTCAACACCGCCAGCAGCAGCCCCGGCCCGTGCCACGACCCGCCGCCGGACAGCACCACCACCCCGCCGACCACGGCCACCGCGCCCACCACCGCCGCACCAGACGGCCTGCGCCCCGCCAGCAACGGCGCCACCAGCGCCAGCACCAGCGGACTCGCCCCGAGCACCGCCGCCACGAACCCCGGCTCGGCGTACCGCTGCGCGTACAGCACGCACGCGTTGAACCCGAGCATCCCGGTCACCACGAGCCCGACCAGCGCGGGCCAGTCCCGCCTCCCCGGCACGGGCAGCCGCCCGCCCCGCAACCGGATCCACGCGAGCAGCACCAGCCCGCCCAACGCGTACCGCATCGCCTGCCCCGTGAGCAGCGGGTACCCCTGGAGCAAGCCGGTCACCGGCACGGACGCGCCCACGATCATTGACGACATCGCACCCGCTGCGATCGCGGTCCTGGCGTTTCTCATGACGAGCACTCTCCGCGACCGGTGGTCCAGGTTTAAGCTCCACTTCGATGCCCGCCAACTGGACCACTTTCCGCGAGCTCCTCCTCGCCCCGAACGGCAGGCGCGGGGTGGAGTCGGAGTTGCGGCGCGCGGTGCGCGACGGGCGGCTCGCGCCCGGCACCCGGCTGCCGTCCAGCCGCGACCTGGCCGCCCAGCTCGGCGTCGCCCGCGGCACGGTCACCTCGGCGTACGCGCAGCTCATCGGCGAGGGTTACCTGAGCGCGCGCCGCGGCTCGGGCACCACCGTGACGGCCGCCTGCACGTGGCCCGGCGCGGCCGCCGCCGAACCCGAGCCCGCGCCGAGGTTCCGGTACGACCTCAAACCCGGTGTGCCCGCGTTGAGCGCCTTCCCGCGTGACGAGTGGTTGCAGGCGCAGAAGTCGGCGCTCGCGGACCTGTCCAACGACGACCTCGGCTACCCCGACCCGGCCGGGTTCGGCCCGTTGCGCCGGGAGCTCGCCGACTACCTGGGACGGGTGCGCGCCGTGGCCGCGCGACCGTCCGAAGTGGTCGTGACGAACGGCGCGGCGGAGGGGATCTCCCTGCTGGGCCGGGTCTTGCGGGCGGCCGGGCACCGCGGCGTGGCCGTGGAGGAGCCGAGCCACTTCGGCGCGGCGGAGATCCTCACGTCGCACGGGCTGGAGGTCGTGCCGGTCCCGGTCGACCCCGACGGCTTGCGGGTCGACCTGCTGTCCACAACGGACTGCCGTGCGGTGCTCGTGACGGCGGCGCACCAGTTCCCGTTGGGTGTCGTGCTGCACCCGTCTCGTCGGCGCGCGCTGTTGGAGTGGGCGCGCGCGTGCGACGGCTTGGTGGTGGAGGACGACTACGACGCCGAGCACCGCTACGACCGGCCCGCGCTGGGCGCGATGCAGGCGCTCGACCCGACGCGCGTGGCGTACCAGGGCAGCACGAGCAAGGTGCTCGCGCCCGCGTTGCGGCTGGGGTGGCTGGTGCTGCCGCCGGCGTTGCGCGACGTCGTGGTCGAGCGCAAGCGGTTGGACGACCTGGGCACGGGGACGCTGCACCAGGCGGCGTTCGCCCGGCTGCTGAGCACCGGCGGGTACGACCGTCACCTGCGCCGCACGCGCCAGCTGTACCGGGCGCGGCGGGACGCGTTGCTGGAGGCGCTGCGCGAGGTGCTGCCGCGGTGGGAGCCGATCGGGGTGGCGGCCGGGTTGCACGTGGTCGTGCGGCTGCCGGACGGGACGGACGACGTGGCGTTGCAGGAGCGGCTGGCGCGGCGCGGGGTGAACGCGCCGGCGTTGGCCCGGTACGCGCGCACGCCGACGTTCCCGGGGCTGGTGCTCGGCTACGCGGCGTTGACGCCCGACCGGCTCCGGGAGGCGGTGCTGGAGCTGCGCGCGGCCGCCTGACCTGTTTTTGTCGGTGCTCGGGTGCACCATGGTCGGCGTGTTGTTCACCGAAGTCGTCGAGACGTCCGCCGCGGTGGCGGCGACGCGCTCCCGCTTGGCCAAGGTCGCCGCCCTGGCCGAGCTGGTGCGCCGGATGAGCACGCCCGCGGTGGTGTCGTTCCTGGTCGGCGTGCCCAGCCAGGGCCGGATCGGCGCGGGGTGGCGCACCGTGTTCGACCTGGCCGTGCCGCCCGCCGCGGTGCCGTCGCTGACGGTGTCCGATGTGGACGAGGCGCTGGGTCGGTTCGCGTCGATCAGCGGGAAGGGGTCGGCCGCGCGGCGGGTGGAGGCGCTGACCTCGCTGTTCGGCCGGGCGACGGCGGCCGAGCAGGACTTCCTGCGTCGGCTGCTGACGGGCGAACTCCGCCAAGGTGCACTCGAAGGGGTGATGTTGGACGCGATCGCGCGGGCGGCCGACGTGCCCGGCGAGGTGGTGCGGCGGGCGTTCATGCTGTCCGGTTCGCTGCCGGGGACGGCGGTGGCGGCGATGAGCGGCGAGGAGGCGTTGTCGGCGTTCCGGCTGGAGGTGGGTCGGCCGGTGCGGCCGATGCTGGCGTCGCCCGCTGAGTCGCTGGGCGCCGCGCTGGCCGAGTTGGGGTCGTGCGTGGTGGAGCACAAGCTGGACGGCGCGCGGATCCAGGTGCACCGGTCGGGCGAGGAGGTGCGGATCTTCACGCGGACGTTGCGCGAGATCACCGGCACCGTGCCGGAGCTGGTGGAGCTGGTGCGGGCGCTGCCGTGCACGTCGGTGGTGCTCGACGGGGAGACGCTGGCGTTGAACGACGACGGCAAACCCCGGCCGTTCCAGGAGACGATGAGCCGGTTCGGGGCGCGGGACGAGCGGGAGCTGCTGCTGAGCCCGTTCTTCTTCGACTGCCTGCACCTGGACGGCGTGGACCTGCTGGACGAGCCGCTGCGGGCGCGGCTGGAGGCGTTGCGCCGAGTGGCCGGCCCGCACGTCATCCCGGGCGTCGTCGCCGCGTCGGAGGAGCAGGCGGCGCGGGTGCTGGACGAGTCGTTGGGTGCGGGGCACGAGGGCGTGATGGTGAAGTCGCTCGAGTCGGTGTACGCGGCCGGGCGACGGGGGCGGGCGTGGCAGAAGGTGAAGCCGGTGCACACGCTCGACCTGGTGGTGCTCGGGGTGGAGTGGGGCAGCGGCCGGCGGAAGGGGCTGCTGTCGAACCTGCACCTGGGCGCGCGCGACCCCGACGGCGGTCCGCCGATCATGGTCGGCAAGACGTTCAAGGGGCTGACCGACGAGCTGCTGGCCTGGCAGACGCGCGAGCTGATGGCGATCGCCACGGAGAAGACCGACTGGGTCGTCATGGTCAGGCCCGAGCTGGTGATCGAGATCGAACTGGACGGCGTCCAGGTGAGCCCCCGCTACCCGGGCGGCGTCGCCCTGCGCTTCGCCCGAGTCCTCCGCTACCGCCCGGACAAGGACCCCTCCGAAGCCGACACCATCACCGCCGTCCGCGCCCTCCTCCCCCCGCGCGAACCCTCCCCTCCGAACACGATCGGGTGATCATGGCCCTTAAATGTACGGAAACACCGTTACCGCACCTCGGTTAAAACGAGGAGCCCCCCGAACCACCCGCCCCGCCGCAACCACCCACCAACCCGACACCCACCAACCCACCGACCCGACACCCAGCAACCCGACACCCAGCAACCCGACACCCAGCAACCCGACATGCAGCACATGCCCAGCCACCTCGCCCCAGGCCGCAACCCAACAGCCGGCGCCACGAGCGTCGTTCCGTCCGGTCCGTGCGTGCCGGGTGTCGAGCGGGAAGATGGCGTGGGGGTGGCAGGTGGGCGGAGGCCGCAGAGGTGCGGGCTTGGAGGAAGCTACAACCGCAGACCCCGTAGCGACCCCGCTCATGGTGCGCACAACCAGGGCGGATCAGGCTCGGCGCGAGTATCGTTAAGTTCTCGTGCGGTTCATCGAAGGGCATCGGCCCAGCTACGACCTGACCTACGACGACGTCTTCCTCGTGCCCGGCCGATCGGCCGTCGACTCGAGGTTCGGTGTCGACCTGTCGACCTCCGACGGAACGGGGGCGACGATCCCGATCGTGGTCGCGAACATGACCGCGGTGGCGGGACGGCGGATGGCGGAGACCGTGGCGCGGCGCGGCGGGCTGGTGGTGCTGCCGCAGGACGTGGCACCCGAGGCGGTCGCGGAGATCGTGCAGTGGGTCAAGGCGCGGCACGCCGTGTGGGACACCCCGTTGACGCTGCACTCCGGCGACTCGGTGGCGGACGCGGTCAACCTGTTGCACAAGCGGGCGCACGGGGCGGTCGTCGTGATCGACGACGACGGGCGGCCGACCGGGGTCGTGGACGAGGCGGCGTGCGCCGGGGTCGACCGGTTCACCCGGCTGCACGACGTGGCCGACGAGCGCATCATCACCCTTCCGATGGACACCCCGCCGCGTGAGGTGTTCGACCGGCTCCACGGCGGCACGCAGCGGGTCGCGCTCGGGGTCGACGCCGACGGACGCCTCCGCGGCGTGATGACCAGCCTCGGGGCCCTGCGCGCCGACGTCTACCAGCCCGCGCTCGACGACGCGGGCAAGCTCCGCGTCGCCGCCGCCATCGGCGTGAACGGCGACGTCACCGCCAAGGCCGAGCAGCTGCTCCAGGCCGGCGTCGACACCCTCGTCGTCGACACCGCCCACGGCCACCAGGACAAGATGCTCGCCGCCCTCAAGGCCGTCCGCGAGGCCCGCCCGACCGTCCCGGTCGTCGCCGGCAACGTGGTCACCGCCGAAGGCGTCCGCGACCTGGTCGAAGCCGGTGCGGACATCGTGAAGGTCGGCGTCGGGCCGGGCGCGATGTGCACCACCCGCATGATGACCGGCGTCGGCCGCCCGCAGTTCTCCGCGGTCGCCGAGTGCGCCGCCGAGGCGCGCAGGCTGGGCAAGCACGTCTGGGCCGACGGCGGCGTCCGCCACCCGCGCGACGTGGCCCTCGCCCTGGCCGCGGGCGCGTCCAGCGTCATGATCGGCTCCTGGTTCGCCGGCACCTACGAGTCCCCTGGGGATCTCCAGCGCGACGAGCAGGGCCGCCTGTACAAGGAGTCGTTCGGCATGGCGTCCAAGCGCGCCGTGTCCGCGCGCACCCGCACCGACAACGCGTTCGACCGCGCCAGGAAGGGCCTGTTCGAGGAGGGCATCTCGACCTCCCGCATGCGCCTGGACCCGGCCAGCCCCGGCGTCGAGGACCTGCTCGACTCCATCACGGCGGGCGTGCGCAGCGCCTGCACCTACGCGGGCGCGCAGACGCTCGAGGAGTTCCACGCCAGGGCCACCGTCGGCGTGCAGAGCGCGGCCGGGTTCGCCGAAGGACGCCCGCTGCCGTCCGGTTGGTGACTCCCGAGGTGTGACTCACGGCAGAAGCGGGAGGGGCCGGTCCGACACGCGGTCGGACCGGCCCCTCCCAGGTCACGGCGTCAGGAGGCGTAGTCCTCCAGCATCTCCGTCACGAGCGCCGCGATGGGCGAGCGCTCCGACCGCGTCAGCGTGACGTGCGCGAACAGCGGGTGGCCCTTCAGCTTCTCGATCACGGCCGCCACCCCGTCGTGCCGCCCCACGCGCAGGTTGTCGCGCTGCGCCACGTCGTGCGTCAGCACGACCCGCGAGTTGGCGCCCAACCGCGACAGCACGGTCAGCAGCACGTTGCGCTCCAACGACTGCGCCTCGTCCACGATCACGAACGAGTCGTGCAGCGACCGGCCGCGGATGTGGGTCAGCGGCATGACCTCCAGCATGCCGCGGTCCATGACCTCCTCGACCACGTCCTGGCTGACCAGCGCGCCGAGCGTGTCGAACACCGCCTGCGCCCACGGCTGCATCTTCTCGCTCTCGGAACCGGGCAGGTACCCCAGCTCCTGGCCGCCGACCGCGTACAGCGGGCGGAAGACCACGACCTTGCGGTGCTGGCGGCGCTCCATGACCGCCTCCAGGCCCGCGCACAGCGCGAGCGCCGACTTCCCGGTCCCGGCCCGTCCGCCCAGCGAGACGATGCCGACCTCGGTGTCCAGCAGCAGGTCAAGCGCCACGCGCTGCTCGGCCGACCGGCCGTGCAACCCGAACGCCTCGCGGTCGCCGCGCACCAGCCGCAGCTGCTTGTCCGGCGTCACCCGACCCAGCGCGCTCGACGTGCCCGCCAGCAGCCGCAACCCGCTGTGGCACGGCAGCTCGGCCACGTGCGCCAGGTCGAACAGCGCCGGGTCGATCACCGAGTCGCGGTACAGCGCGTCCACGACGGACTGGTCGACGTCCAAGTCGGACATGCCCGAGTAGCCCGACAGCGTCACGTCGTGCGCCCGGTACTCCTCGGCGGCCAGGCCGACCGCGCCCGCCTTGACCCGCAGCGGCATGTCCTTGGTGACCAGCGTGACGTTGTGCCCCTCGGCCGCGAGGTTGAGCGCGCAGGCCAGTATCCGGGCGTCGTTGGAGTCCGTGCGGAAACCCGCGGGCAGCACCTCCGGGTCGGAGTGGTTGAGCTCGACGCGCAGCGTCCCGCCGCTCTCGCCGATCGGGACCGGGTGGTCCAACCGGCCGTGGCGCAGGCGCAGGTCGTCGAGCAGGCGCAGCGCCTCCCGGGCGAACCAACCCAGCTCGGGGTGGTGCCGCTTGCCCTCCAGCTCGCTGATCACCACGAGCGGCAGCACGACCTCGTGCTCGGCGAACCGCGTGGTGGCCAGGGGGTCGGAGAGCAGCACGGACGTGTCCACCACGTACGTGTTGGTCGTCGGCGCGCCACGGCGCCGGGAAGTGCTGCGCGATGAGCCTGAGGAACGGCTCGCGGGTCGTCGTGCGTTCACGGCAACTCCCTCACGAACGCGGCACCCGCGTCCGCTCCTCGCTGGGCCAGGCACCACCCCGATCGACCGGCACGCCGTCTAGCTCAGGCGCACCGACCACGAGGGCCGGGTGCCGGCCCCCTCGCGCACACCGCCACGATCAGGGCCTCCCTGCGCGGTCCGCAGTGGACGCGTCCCGCCAACCGGAAGTTACCTCCGCGAGTCCCTCTTATGCAGGCAGCCACACAGGTGATTCGTCAATTCGTCACCTCGTCGCAAAATCGGCGAAAGATGGTCGCTCCGACTGCTCGCGGATGAAGTCGAGCCGTCACATCGGCGCAACACGACGTCGTCCACGCAGCTCAGGGGCCGTGCGGCCGGGTGTGGCCGGGACCGTCACCCTGGGTCGCGGGGCAGCCAGGGCACCCCTGCCGCGACTTCGGCCGCCAACGTCGCCGGCACCAGCGGTTCGTCGAGGAGCCGCAGGTAGCGGTCACCCAGCGTGTCCGTGGGGGCACGCAAGTCGAGCCACGCGCGGATCAGCCGCACGCCCTCCACGTACGTCGTCGTGTACGCCCGCCACAGAGGGTCACCGAGGAAGCGCAGCATGTGCCGGGCCCGGCGTTCGGGAACCAGCAACCACCGGCACAGGAAAGCGACCACGTCATCCGGATGAGCACGCCGGTCGTGCAACATCAGGGCAGCGTCCTGACGCACGGTGAGCAGCCCGGCGAGCGCGCCCTCGACCCGTTCGGCCAGCTCGCCGTCCATCCGCAGGCCCAGGTCGGCCATGACCTCCTCGGCCCAGCGGCCCCAGCCGGCGCCGACGACGGCGTGCAGCCCGAGCTCGGCCATGCCCTCGGCCATCAGGCACTGCGGCGTGTTGATCAGGAACAACGCCTGCTCGGCGTGCCCGCGCTTGCCGACCAGGCCGATCTCCTTGCGGCAGTGCTCGGTGTGGTGGCCGGGGTAGGACTCGTGCGCGACCAGGTGCGGCAGGTTCGACATCCGGTGACCCAGGTCGGCGTTGACCGCCACGCGCGAGCGGAAGCCGCCCAGGTAGTAGTTGAACCCGCTCCACGGCTTGTCCGTGACGATCTCGTACTCCACGACCTCGTTGGCGGGCAGCTCGAACCGCTGCCTGACGCGGTCGCGCAGCGCGCTGGACAGGGCGTGCACGGCATCCTTGAGCTTGCGCGGCGGGATCTCGTCCAGCGCGCGGTGGTCGGCGAGCCGTTCGGCCAGCGTGCCGGGTCCGCGCAGCAGCTCGTCCAGGTCCGCGTGCGCGCGGCGGTAGGCGTCGGGGTGGCCGGGGCGGATGTCGACCTGGAAGTACGACCGCACCTCCTCGACGAAGCCGACGCGCACGCCGGCGAGCTTGCGCGCGATCGTCTCGGCGGCGGTGAGGTGGGCGTCGAGGAAGCGCTTGCGGTCCGGTTCGAGGTCGCAGCCGGGCAGCTCGCGGCGCAGGAGCCGGGCCTGCTCGGTCAGCGCGACGGGGTGCGGCCTCGGTTCGGCGTCCACGGCGCGGCGCAGCGCCCGGTCGCCGGTGAACGAGTCGACCAGACCGGGTGACAGCCGATCGAGTCTCAACCCGAGCACCAGGTACTCACGCACGATCCGGTCACCGTCCACGGACTGAAGACCATACGAGAAGACCGCCCGGTTTACCACATGGCGAACGCACCGACTAATTATGACGACCAAAGACACCGTAACGAGGGATAGCCACCTTCGGTCGATCACACAATGGGGTTATGGAGATCCACCTGGGGGCGGGGATTCGGTAGTTTGCCGGACAGGCAACCACATCCGGCTTCGGAACAACGCTGGATCGACCGGGGAAACCCGCACAGAGGAGTGTGAAGTGCTGAAGAAGGCAGGTACGCTCGCCGCGGTCGTGGCCGGACTGATGCTGGTGGGCGCTCCCGCGTTCGCCGTCACCGGCGAACCCCACGAAGACGGGCGCGGGCCGAGTTACGACGACGGCCACTACACCGCCATCGGGCAGCTCCACAACCAGCAGTACGTCGAAGACGGTTCGGGCGACACCACGATCGCCGACCAGTTCGGCCTGCTGAACCTCGGGAACGACTCCGACGCCGCGAACCAGTTGAGCATCTGCGAGGTCGAGGTGAACGCCGTCCTCGGCATCCCGGTGCTCTCGAACAACGACGAGAACCTCTGCCTGACGTCGGACAACGACGACAACGACTCTGCCGACGCCGGGGACAACAGCTCCGAGAGCTGATCCACCGGATCCTGCCACCGGGCGCCGGACGTGCCCGGTGGCGGAAGGGGCGTGCGCACCGGTGACGGCGCACCGGGCGCACCCCGCGGAATGGACGGCGGGAATTCAGGACACGACGTCCGGATTCCCGTTCCCGATAACTAAAACCGGAAAAGAACGCTTTCACACGATGGTGTTCATCCGGGTGCGATCCACAACGCCGACCAGTAGGTTACCTGAGCAAGGGCAAACCGCCTGAGCCGCAGACTCCCCGAATGCTCGGATCGAACGAGCAAGGTTATGGGCGTCACATCAATTCCCCACTAGAGGAGTGTGTTTAGATGTTCAAGAAGGCAGGTGCCGTCGCCATCGCTGCGGCCGGTCTGATGCTGCTGGGCTCCCCCGCGTTCGCGACTCCGCACGGGGACTACGACGACGGCCACTACACCGCCATCGGCGAGCTCCACAACCAGCAGTACTTCGAGGACGACGCGGACGAGGAGACGGTCGCCGACCAGTTCGGCCTCATCAACTTCGGCAACGACTCCGACCTGCTGAGCCAGGTCAACCTCTGCGAGCTGGAGGTCAACGTCATCGCGATCCCGATCCTCTCGAACAACGACGAGAGCTACTGCATCGCGACCGACAACGACGACAACGACTCGGACTCCGCCGGGGACAACAGCTCGGAGGACTGAGCCAACGCTGGAGTTCTCGAGGGCGGCACTTCCCGGTCGGGGGGTGCCGCCCTCGGGCGTTGTCCGGGGTCGGCGGTCAGGAACCGAAGCGGCGGTGCCGGACGGCGTAGTCGCGCAGGGCGCGCAGGAAGTCGGTGCGGCGGAACTCGGGCCAGTAGGCCTCGGTGAACCAGAACTCGGAGTGCGCGGACTGCCAGAGCATGAACCCGGACAGCCGCTGCTCGCCGGAGGTGCGGATGAGCAGGTCGGGGTCGGGCTGGCCGGAGGTGTAGAGGTGCTCGGCGATGTGGTCGACGTCGAGGACCTCGGCCAGCTCCTCGATCGTGCCGCCGGACTCGGCGTGCTTCTGCAGCAGCTTGCGGACCGCGTCGGCGATCTCCTGCCGGCCGCCGTAACCGACCGCGACGTTGACCTCCAGGCCGGTGCGGCCCTTGGTGCGCAGCGCCGCGGCGGACAGCCGGGCGGCGGTCTCGGTGGGCAGCATGTCCAGCGCGCCGACGTGCCGGATGCGCCACGGGTTACCGGGCTCGGCGAGCTCGTCGACGATGTCGGCGATGATGTCGAGCAGGGGCTCCAGCTCTTCGGCCGGGCGGTTGAGGTTGTCCGTGGACAGCATCCACAGCGTGACGACCTCGACCTCGGCCTCGCGGCACCAGCTCAGCAGCTCCAGGATCTTGCGCGCGCCGGCGCGGTGGCCGTGCGCGACGTCGGTGAAGCCGGCTTCCTTGGCCCACCGGCGGTTGCCGTCGAGCACCACGCCGACGTGACGTGGTCGTTGCTTGCCGTCGAGCCACCGGTTCAGCCGGTACTCGTAGACCGGCAGGAGGAGCTTGTCCTTGATGCGCTCGCGAAGACCCACGCTGGAAGAGCGTACGCCGGGTGGGCGCGGTCACGCCGTCGTGTGCTGACCGGGTCACCTACGCTCCCGTAACCTCGGTGCGTGACCACGTCGACTCACCAGCCGCAGCCGGCGCTGCGGCCGCGCTTGCGAGGATGGCTGCACCTCTGGTCGTTCGTGGTGTCCGTGGCGACGGGCGCGACGCTGGTCGCCCTGGCCGCGGCCACCGTGTCGGCGAAGGCCGCGCTGGCCACGTCCGTGTACGGGGCGACGGTGCTCGGCCTGTTCGGCGTCAGCGCCCTGTACCACCGGGTGAACTGGGTCAGCGTGCGCGCCCGGACGTGGATGAAGCGCCTCGACCACTCGATGATCTTCGTCTTCATCGCGGGCACCTACACCCCGTTCGCCCTGCTGGCCATGCCACCGGCCACCGGCAACGTCGTGCTGCTCGTGGTGTGGCTGGGCGCGCTGGGCGGCGTGACGCTGAAACTGGCCTGGCCCCACGCGCCGCGCTGGCTCGGCGTGCCGATCTACATCGCGCTGGGCTGGGTGGCCGTCTTCGTCCTGCCCGACCTGCTGGAGCACGTCGGCGTGGCGGCCCTGGTCCTGCTGCTGGTGGGCGGCCTCCTCTACACCGCCGGCGCCGTCTTCTACGCCACCCGCTGGCCGAACCCCTGGCCGGAAGTCTTCGGCTACCACGAGTTCTTCCACGCCGCGACCGTGCTGGCGGCGTTGTGCCACTACATCGCCATCTGGTTCGCGATCTACTCCTGACCAGCGGTTTTATGGTCGGCCGGTAGTCGTTTTCCATGATCAGGCCGTCTCCAGGCCGTCAACGCGCTTCTTGGGCTTGAAGAGGCGGTTGGCGGCCTTGCGGCTCTTGTCGTGGCTGGTCGGCATCAGGTGGGTGTAGGTGCGGAGCGTGAAGCCCGGATCGTGGTGCCCGAGGTGGGCGGACAGGGCCTTGATGGAGACGCCGTTCTCCAGCTGACTGGACGCGTAGAGGTGCCGGAGGCCGTGCATCCCGTCCTCACGCTCCCGGTACTCCAGTCCTGCCGCCTCGAAGGCCGGACGCCAGATGCCCATGTTGAACACCTGGCGTCGGACCGCCCCACCATCCATCGTGAGCACCAAGCGCACGGTCACCGGGTCACCGCCGGGCCGGTCCCACGGCAGGGTGACGTCAACCGGCGGGTGAGCCGCCATGTGGTCATCCAGCGCGTCCAGGACGCCGTCACCGAGCGGCACCGTGCGCGCCTTCTTGCTCTTGGGTAGTGCGTAGACGAGCTGGTTGCCGACGATCCGGACTTGACGGACGACGTGCAGCTCACGGGCGTCCCGGTCAATCTCGTCCACGCCCAGGCCGAAGATCTCACCTTGGCGCAGGCCGGTACCCGCAGCGAGTATCAAGGCGATCTTGTACTCCACCGGCAGGGCGAGTTGGACCGCCCGCATCCGTGCTTCCAGCCACGGCTTGATGCGTCGCTCCGGCGGTGACGGCCGCTGCACGCTCCGGGCCTTGCACGGGTTGCCAGTGATGATCTTCTCCTCCACCGCCGCGTTCAGGATCGAGGACAGCCGGTCGAACAGAAGTTGCTGGTAGCGGAGACTCAGACCGGCCTCACCCATCGAGCCCAACCACTCCCGGACCCTCGGGATGGTGATCGACTTCATGGCCATCCCGCCGAAGAAGGGGACCAGTCGCTTGTCCACCTGGCTGCGCAGGTTCTCCTGCGTGGCGGCGTCCTGGGACTGGCCGCCGAACCAGGTCTCCACGTACTTGGAGAACTTGATCTCTCCGGCTTTCGGGTCGACGTACTTGCCTTCCCGCTTGTCCGACTCGACCTCCAGCAGGAAGTCCTCCGCTCGCTTCTTCTGTCGGTCCGGAAAGCTCTTGCTCTTCTCGACGCCTTGCGGGTCGAGGTAGCGGACCTTGTAGCGCAGGCCCTTGCCGTACGAGGAGGTCTTGACCCGCGTGACCTGCTGCGTCACGGGGTCGCGCTCCTCCTTCCACCAGCGATCTTGGATGTGGCCCACGGCAGACTCCTCCTGTCGTTTGAACTGCTGAAACAGCTAGGCGGCGAGGTCTTCAACCCATCGACGGACTTGTGCGGGCACGTAGCGGAGGTGCTTGCCGACCTTCCGCACCGGCGGCCCGTAGCGACGCCATTTCCACTGGTAGAGCGTCTTCACCGGCACTCCCAGGAACGCCGAGACCTCTTCCACTCCCCACAGCGGTTCGATCTCCCCCACGGCTCCCCTTGATCAAGCTGCGATTGCTGAAAGGTCCGGCGGAGGTGCCAGCGCCGCTTGTGCCTGCTGGTACTCGGCCTGCCAGGCGAGCCGCTGGGCGATCATGTGCATCAGCAGCTCTGCCCGGGACGGGGCGTGTGGATCACCGGGCCGGACTGGTCCCCACTGGAGGCGTGACCGGTCGTCTTCCGGCTTGGCGATGCCAGCGGCTTTGAGCGCCTCGCGGACGAACGTGGCCCGATCCGCCTTGTGCTCGGCCAGCGTCTTGCCCGACCAGCGCCGGGAGACCAGGACACGGCGACCAGGAAGGCCGAGGGTGTCCCGGCGGTGCGCCTTGCCCTTGCAGTGGCCGGGTGTGGCCTTGGACGTGACGCCCTTGGGTTGGACGCCATAGAGCAGCCAGACCGCGCAGCGCTCCGAGCACGGCGTGGCGGCCAGCTCAGCGGCCAGGCGGTCGGCATGGTCGGCGAGTCGGGGCGAGGTGTCCGCGTCGACCACTTCGGTGATGGACTTGGTGAGGTACTTGGTCAGGTAGCCGATGTGCCGCCCGGACTCCTCTGTGCCGCCAAGGATGCCTTTCGAGTGAACCTGGCGGCCGAACTCGACTACGTGGGCCGGTGCGTCGAGGTCTGCCACGGCGTCGGCCCAGGTGGTCAGCGGCTGTTCGGTGTCCGGGTCCACGAAGCCCTTGGTGCGCATGTCCCAGACCGGCAGCCGGTCACCGCCGTAGATCATCCGGTCGTGCTGGGGCCACCAGACCTGCAAGTACGTGGCCGCCGTGACCTGGCGGACGACCTTGTGCGGGATCGACCCGCGCACGGCGAAGTGCGCATGAGGCGTGATCCGACGCTGCGGTTCGACCGTGCCGAAGTACTGGACGTCCCAGCCGACGACCCGACGCAGGTTCTGCCACCATCGGTCGACCAGGGAGGCGAAGTGCACGGCGTCCCGAGCCGCCCGCCGGTAGTCGTAGGTGTCCGGGTCGAGCGGGGCACCCTCCGGTCCGACCTTGCCGTAGCTGTCGAGCGTGAGCGTGATGAACGTCGAGGGCCGGTACTTGCCCGCGAACTCCCGCCCCACGGTGCGCTTGGCGACCTTGCGACGAGGCAGGTTGGGCGCGTCCTGCCTGCGCCGGGTGGAGCGCGTGGGCGCCGGTCGACCAGGACGCTCGACGTTGGGGAGGTTCCCGCGGACTCCCTCCCGCTTGAGGTCGGTGTCCGCTTCCCGGATGCCCTCGCGTAGGTCTTCCACCTGGTCTTCGGCACCCTCAGCCACGGCACGGCGGTACTCGGCGGTCAGGTCCGAGCGGTAGGTGACGAGCTCGACCTGGTCGACCGTGGGCGCGTGACGTTCGGCCACGGGCTCGTGGTCGAGATGCCAGCCCTCACGGCACTGGGCCATGCGGGAGCGGCGGTTGCGTTCGGCGCAGGCCGGGCACTTGGACGCCTGGGTGGAGTTGCAGCGGATGCCGACGATCCGCACCTCTCCGGTGTCCAGGTCCACGACTTCCCGCAGCACGGGCCGGGTGCAGACGCCGTGTTGCTCGGCCGCCGCCTTGACCACGTCGAGGGACAGCGGCAGGCGGGCGCGTTCGGCCGAGGTCATGCCCGCCACGTCGAGCGGCACCGCAGGAACAACAGGGGTGGTCATGCCGCAGCACCTCCGGTCGCGTCGCCATCGGGTCGGTTTGGGAACTCGTGCACGGTCGCGTCGGCCAGGTAGACACCCAGCTCGACCAGGTCGGCGTCGGTGACGTGGAAGGCCCGCACGCGCTCAGGCTCACCGCGTCCATCGGTCTTCACCCAGGCCACGCCGGGTGTCTGCTCGCTGATCTCGTGAGCCGCAGCGCCACGGGCACGGGCACCGTCGCCCAAGACCATGTCCACCTGCGCCGACTCGTCCAGGCGCAGCGCCACGCGGGTACCGAACAGGTGTCGGAAGCCCACGACCTCCTTGCGCGGGTCTTGCACCAGGCCCAGGACGCAGAAGCCCGGAGCGCGACCCTGTGAGGTGATGGTCTGGATAGCGCGAGTGGCCCGCTCACGCAGACCCTTGTCCGGTTGGTAGGCGATCAGGTCCGCCAGCTCATCGACCACCAGCACCGTGAACGGCTCACCGTTCGAGCGAGCCCACAGCCGGCGGACGCCCCGATACCGCGAAGCCCGCTCCTTGACCTCGGCAGCGATCTCTTCCAGCAGCTCGACCGCCTCACGGCCGTTGACGAACACCAGCCGGGCGAACGCGTCCGGGCACTGCCCCAGCTCCATACCGCCCTTGGGGTCGATCCCGACCAGGCGCACGAGACCAGCACGCACCGCTGGCGCAAGGTGCCAGATGATCGACCACAGCACCGACCCCTTGCCCGCACCCTGCACGCCGACGCCGAGGACTTGGTTGCCCTGCAAGCGAATCCGCCACGGCTTACCGGTCTCCGTGCGCCCGATTACCACCCGCTTGAGATCTACCGCGTCCGCATCGTCGGCCAGGGACGGCACCGGCAGCGACCGCGCCAACGGGTCGGAGTGGATGAAGTCGAGTTCGATCACCTTCGGCCGCAGCACCCGGACCCGGCACGACTGCGCCCCGAACGAGTGCGCCAGGCCGTCACGGCGCAGCTCCCACGCCTCTGGTGCCTGCGCCGGGATCATCCGCACCCGGACCCGATCCCGCCAACCCTCGGACCGGATGTGCCGCAACTTGGGCCGGTACTCACGTCCCCGGTTGTCCTTGGCCAGCTCAGCCAGGCGCATGGTGGTGCGCCAACGCGGCACGTAGACCGTCGCCCGCCGGTACTCGGTGACCAGCCGGAACCACACGTGCCGCAGGAACGACCGCCGATCCAGGCCGGCCCAGACCGTGAGCCCCGCCGTCAGGCTCAGCAAGGCCAGGACCAGCGGCGACAGCCCGAACCGCAGCCAGCACCAGGCCGCCGTCAACGGCACCAGCGTGACCACCGGGTACCGGACCACGACGAGCACCAGGCGCACGACACCGACCAGCGCCAGCCACACCACCGCGACCAGCAGGGCCAGCCATTTGAGCTTGCCCGGCACCAACGCCCACCACGGCACCCGAGGCCGAGCACCCTCGAACGGAGCCGGGTCAACCCACCGCGCCATCAGGCCCCGCCCCTTGCCGGGGCGAAGATCAGCGCGAGCCAGCCCAGGCAGGCGCAGCAGGCGAGCTGTCCGGGCGCGAACACACCGAACCGCTTGCACCGCTGGCACTTCGAACCGTTGGACAGCTTCCACCCTGACGGGGCGACGGCCCGACTTGACGCACGTCCCCCGCGACGAGATACCCTTGACATGACTGGAATCCCTTGTGTGTCAACGAAAGTGCATGGCGAAGCCAGTCAGGTGAGTCGCAGGGAGACAGCCGGAGCCCGCCAAGACTTGGACTGTCTCCCCGCGACCACACCGACCAGCCGCGTTCTGTTCAGTTGTCACGCGCCCGCAGGCACGGTCACTCCTCGTTGACGTCGACCTCGAACAGGTCTTCGAACGCCATCGGCGCGAGAGCCTTCAACGCACCGGCGATGAACCCCGATCCCGGCATCAACTCACCGGTCCGCACGCGCTTCACCGTCGACCGGTTGAGCCCCATGGCCTTGGCCAACGCGTACTCCGACCGGAACCCCGCCAACGCCATGGCCCGCCCGAACGAGTTCGCCCGTAAGAACACCGTGTACTTCGACTTGGCACCGGCGGCAGCGGTCATCGCGGTCGACTCCCCGGCCCCGACTCCCCGTAGAACGTGGCGTCCGACAGCACCGTGCCGCCTCCCGGCATCAACAGGTGGTTCGGCGACGGATCGAGCACCCCGGCGAGGAAGTACGCCGCCCTGCCCAGCTCGGTCAGGAAGGTCGCCAACCTCGCCCGCCCGTCCTCATCCTCCGGCAGCCCCAACACGACCTCACCGGGATCCATCACCAGCCGCAGCCCGTACCAGTCCGTACCCGGCTTGGTCACCACCTCCGGCCTGGCGTTCGGACCAGGCGTCAACAACCCTTCGATCTCCACGACCCGTCCCCTCTCAGGCCGCAACCGGCGGAGCGCCCGCCGACGAGTCGGACTTGCCGTTGCCCCGACGCCCCTTGGCCGCGTCCTGCGGCGACAACATCTCCTCGGCCCAGATCGTGTAGTTGACCCAGCCATCCCGGACGTACGGCGACACCTTCAACCCCGTGAAGACCGCAGGACGGAACGGCGTACCGGGCAGCACCTCCGGCGGAACCGGCTGGTACTCCGACGCGATCTTGACCACCGCCCCGGTGTTCTTGCCCCGCGCCGAAGGGTCAGTGCCCTGCACCGTCCACACGGGCAGGCCCGTCACCTTGTCGTTGGCCGGGCGCGGTGCCTTGCCCTCATTGAACTCCTGCGCCCGCTCCACCTTCAGCACGAAGAACCCTTGCGGGAACAGCTCGTCGAAGGTAATCGGGAACCTGTGACCAGCAGGAATAGCCATCGTGCGACCTTTCTCGGTCTTGCTTTGGGCTCCTTGTCCGGAGCCGATCAGCTCACCTAGTCCTCTAGACAAGTCCACCGTACCTAGTCGTCTAGAGGAGCTCAACTACTCCGCCTTTCTCTTCGCTTTTGCAACCAGCTCACTTGGCCGGGACGTCGTACTCCAGCACGAAGGACGTGGCCACCTTGACCGTGTCGCAGACTTCCACTGCACGGCCCTTGGTGTCGAACGCCGTACGGACCAACGTCAACACTGGCGACCCAGACCCGATCTCCAACGTCTTGCGCTCATCCGGCGTAGGCATCCGCGCTGACACCTCTTCGGTGAACCGCGCCAGCTCGTACCCCGCCTCCTCGATCCGCGCGTAGATCCCACCAGGCCCGGTGTTGACCTCCGCGATGGCCGTCCCCTTGGCAATCGACTCCGGGATGTACGACGTGGCCACCTCCACCGGCCGCCCATCAGCCAGGTACCGGCGCGCCCTCACGATCACCCTTTCCCACGGCTTCAACCCCAACCGCTCCGCCACCTCAGCCGACGCAGGCTCGTTCGTGACCCGGATCTGGTCGACCCCCGGCACATGCCCAGCCGCCTCCGCCTCAGCCAGGAAGGCCGACTTCCCCTCCTGCCGATGCCGCCGCGCGAACCGGTCCGACGCCAGCCGACGCACCGGTGGAGCCGACCGCACGAAGACACCCTTGCCGTGCTGCGCCACCACCAGGCCCTCGGTTCGGAGCTCCTTGATGGCCTCACGAACCGTCATCCGCGCCACGCCATAGTGCTCGATCATCACCGCCTCGGACGGCAACTGCTCGCCAGGAGCCAGGCGACCGCGCTCGATGTGCTGACGCAGGATGTCAGCGATCTGCCGATACGGCGGACGATCCACTGTTCTGTCTATAGTCCCTAGATCGAGCATGGTCTCCTACTCCTACAGACGACTAGACGTGTACATGGTCCCACAGGGGCCTCGCGAACGAAAGCCGGAGCAATGGCAGACACGCCGCGCCATTCGGTCAGCGTCGCCGGAATCGTCGTAAACGAGTCGGGCGAAGTCCTCATCATCCGTCGTCGAGACAACGGCCATTGGGAGCCACCCGGCGGAGTACTTGAGCTGACCGAGACGATCGAGGAAGGCGTTCGACGTGAAATCCTTGAGGAAACCGGGATATCCACTCAGGTCGAGCGCCTAACGGGAGTTTACAAGAACATGAAACGGGGCATCGTCGCCTTGGTTTACCGCTGTACTCCATTAAATGAATCCGGCGGACCTACAGTAGAGGCGGCCGAAATTCGCTGGGCCGCCCCAGAGGATGCCATTGACATGATGACACCGGCATACGCCATACGAGTGGCAGATGCACTTGAAACAGGACCATTCACACGCGCCCACGACGGGGTCCATACGATCCCATCCGAGCATGAGTGATTTCGCCTGCCAGCTAATTCCAATAGCGTAGATAATGCACTCGAACAGCGCGTTAGGCAGCCATGGCATACGAATGGATCGGAACCGCCCTAGTCGGCCTGGCGGGCATCTATGGAACTTTTCGAACAGGTGCCCAGCAAAGGAGAACAAGTAAAGAGGTCGCCGTACTTCAAGATCAGAACAAGAGCGACCTCGAACTCGAGAAAGAGAAACGCCAGACTTACAGTCGCCTGCTCGGAAAAATTGAACGCGCAACCGCGTTCGCCACATCAGACCGCCTGGCACGTCGAGCCATCCGCGAAAATGCGACCATAAAGGGAAAGAAGCTAGACGATGTTATCGCGCAGCACATTGCAGATAGCATCCCCAAAGAACTTACAGGCACACCGGCAGAAAATTTCACCAAACAGGTGACGGCCATAGTAAACGCCGAACTGGAAAAAGAGATGAAAGAGTTCACCGAAGCTCGACGACGGGAACTTTTGACCAAGGTCGGCTTCACCAACTTGGATAATGCGACCCATATAGCGCTTGAAGATCTATTCACAGGCGTGGCCGAAGCAGGGTTCCTCAGCGAAGGAAGACTTCACCGTCCCGCGATGGACGTCACGCTAGCTTTGATGCACTACGTAGCCAGCCCGGACGACGACGAAGAAGAGCGTCGGTTCAAGGAACTACAAAGTCGCATAACGGTCTTGCGCCAACGGATGCAGGTCGACCTCAACAGCGTCAGCCTGTAACAGTATTCCGATACATTGCCGAATTGTGCTGTATGGGATCAAGGCGCGCCGCCTGCGGCGGCGCGCGGCAGGGTCCGACGCACGTTCGCACCGACTCCCCGCATCCCGGCACGCCGGGCTCCCGCTCCGCTTCGCCCGTCGGCCGGGCGCGGAGTCGGTGCACGTGGTCGGGTGGCAGCACGCGGCAGGCTGGAGGCGTGGCGTGAAGCAGCTCGGCAGGGACACCGGCCGGGACGATCGCGCGGTCACGCGGCCTGGTCGGGCTGGGCACGGCGATCGGCTGCCGCGACGGCTTCGCCGCCTTGCCATCGAGGAGGTGGTTCGGCTGGAAGCACCAGGCGCAGACACGCGAACGGGCACCACCTGACACGCGTTGTGCCGTGGTGGTGCCCGTCCTTGATCAGGCCGTCTCCAGGCCGTCAGACGTCGGGAGACGGTGAGAAGTGTGGAGAACCGTTGAGTGCCATCGTCGCAGCTAGAAGGCGATTTCAGGCGTCCTTCGCCACGAGGTTTCCAACCAGTGACCAGATCATCGCCATCTGGTTCGCGATCTACTCCTGACCAGCGGCTATGGGGTCGGCTGGGCCCTGTTTTCCATACATCGTGCGGCCGGTGACGTCCGGGGAGTTCGTCGCGTACAGGTGGACCTGGCCGTCGACCGGGTCGACCACCCGGCGGAAACCGCGGTCCGCGGACGGGGGCCGGGCCGGCTCGTGGGACGCGGTCGGCATGACGGGGACACCCCCGGTCCCGAGCCAGCCGGGAACGGGGGTGGCGTCACGCGAGGTCGGGGCCTTGGGCGCGCAGGTCGTCCACCCGGGTCATCGCCTCGCGCAGTTCGGTCAGCCACGCGTCCGCGTGCTCGCCGACCAGCCGCACGGCCCACGCCAGGGCCTCCGAGCGCGACCGCGCCACGCCCGCCGCGACCAGCGTGTCCAGCACCATCCGCTCGGGCTGCCGCAGCCGCGTCATCACGGGCACCGACAGCGTGGTGAACAGCTCCTCCGTGCCACCGAGCCGCGCGCCCCACGCGACCTTGCGCCGGTAGCGGTGCTCGGCTTGGCGGGCGATCTCGATCCGCTCGTCCCTGGTCTGCTCGCGGAACCGGCTGATCCGGCCCGCTTCGGCCGCCGCGCGTTCGGCGTCGTCGGCGAACTCGCCCTCCAGGTCGGGCAGCGTGCCGACGACCAGGATCTCCTCGCGGTCCACGGTCACGTCCGGCGCGCCGGTGAACCAGCCGTCGGGCAGCCTGCCGCTGAACCAGCCCGCCGCGTCGTCCGCCGGTGGCTGCTCGGCCTGCTGCCGGCCGCCCCGGCCTCCCCATCCACGTCGCATCTCGCACCACCTCGATTACATGATTACGACGATGCCGACGCTACGCGCGTTACGACGACCCAGCGCCGTGGTTCGCTACCGGTGGACAGCCAGCGCCGCGGTCAGGTCCTCCACCGTCGTCACGGGCCGGTCGCACACGTACCCGCGGCACACGTAAGCCGCCGCGCCGCCGTCCACCAACGGCCGGTCGGCCAGCAACGGGGCCGAACCCGGCTCCCCCGCGACCACCACGCCACCGCCGTGCACCCCGTGCCACGCGGCGCTGACCAGCTCCGACGCGTCACCGACCACGGCGACCTGCACGGGCCCGAGCGCCAACGCCTCGGCCACGCTCAACCAGTGCCCGGCGAACCGGGGCTCGCGCGCCGCCAGCAGCCCGGCCCGGCCCAGGGCGGCCTCGGCCGCGTCGCGGTAGGTCTGCGGCCCGCCCAGCACGGACGCCGTCACCAGCGCCGAGGCCAGCGACGACGCACCGGACGGGGTCGCGTTGTCCGAGGGGTCCGACGGCCGCTGCACCAACGCCTCCGCGTCGTCGGCCGTGTCGTAGTAGACGCCGGGCTCCTCGCCCGCGAACCGGGCCAGCGCGGTGTCCAGCAGTCCACAGGCGACGGTGAACCACTTGACGTCACCGGTCGCCTGGTGCAGCGCCAGCAGCCCGTCGGCGAAGCAGCCGTAGTCCTCCAGCACGCCCGCCGCCGTGCCCGCGACCCCGTGGCGGGAGGTGCGCAGCAGCCTTCCGTCGACCAGGTGCACGTCCAGGAGCAGTGACGCCGCCCGCACGGCCGCCTCCACCCACCGCGGCTCACCGAACACCGCGCCCGCCTCGGCCAGCGCCGCGATCGCCAGCCCGTTCCACGCCGTCACGACCTTGTCGTCACGCCCCGGCTGCGGCCGGCGGTCACGCGCCCGGAGCAGCTTCGCCGCGATCTCGGGATCGGGCTCGCCGAGCATCCGCAACGTCGACGTGCCGTGCTCGAACGTGCCCTCGTCGGTCACCCCGTACAGCGCCGCCGCCCGCGCCCCGGTCGCCAGCCCGAGCACCTCGACCAGCTGCGCGGGCGTCCACACGTACGTGGCGCCTTCGACGCCCTCGGTGTCGGCGTCCAACGACGCGGCGAACCCGCCTTCGTCCGTGCCGAGGTCGCGGATCAGGAACTCCGCCGTCTCACGGGCCACCTGCCGGTGGCGCGGGTCGTCGTCACGGCGGCTCATGTGCGTGTACGCGCGCAGCAGCAAAGCGTTGTCGTACAACATCTTCTCGAAGTGCGGCACCACCCACGCCGCGTCCACGCTGTAGCGCGCGAACCCGCCCGCCAACTGGTCGTACAGCCCGCCGTTCGCCATGGCGCCGCACGTCGCCCGCGCCATCGACAGCGCCTGCACCGACCCGGTCCGCTCGTGGTGGCGCAGCAGGAACTCCAGCACCATCGACGGCGGGAACTTCGGCGCGCCGCCGAACCCGGCGTTGGCCCGGTCGAAGTGCCCGAGCAGCGACACCACCGCGCCGGCCAGCACTTCGTCATCCACAGTGGACTGCGGCAGCGGCTTGAACGCCAACTGCGCCACGATCCCCGCCGCCGACTCGCGCACCTCGTCGCCCTGCTCGCGCCACGCGTGCGCGATGGCCTCCAGCACCTGCCGGAACGACGGCAGCCCCGGGTGCGGCGACGGCGGGTAGTACGTGCCCGCGTAGAACGGCTCGCCGTCGGGGGTGAGGAAGACCGTCATCGGCCAGCCGCCGTGCCCGCTGAGCGCCTGCGTGACGGCCATGTAGACCGCGTCCACGTCCGGCCGCTCCTCGCGGTCCACCTTCACGTTGACGAAGTGCTCGTTCATGAACGCCGCGGTGGCCTCGTCCTCGAACGACTCGTGCGCCATCACGTGGCACCAGTGGCACGCCGCGTACCCGACCGAGAGCAGCACCGGCACGCCGCGTTCGCGCGCCTGCTCGAACGCCTCCGGCGACCACGGCCACCAGTCCACCGGGTTCTCGGCGTGCTGGAGCAGGTACGGGCTGGTCGAGGACGCGAGCCGGTTCGTCATGGCTCCACAGTAGGTCCACGACCGCGGCCGGACGCGACGGTCGGAGCGGGCGCGGGATCGCGCGGCTAGTCGTCCTTCTTCACGTCGCCGTTGCCGGCCTTCGCCTCCGGCTTGGCCTCGGGCTCGGGCTCGGGCTCGTCGAACGACGCCGGCAGCTTCTTCAGGTGCTTGCTCATCGACTTGACCAGGAAGAACACGGCGATGAAGAACAGCACGAGGATCAGCAGGCCCAGCGGTGAGGACTTGCCGAAGTCCTCCTGCTGACCACCCGGGTCCTTCTCGGTGGACGGCTGCCGGGCCAGCACGACCGCCGTGGTCTGCGACCACGGGACCGGGTCGAACGAGGTCACGCGGTCACCCTCTCCCGGACGCCCGCGAACAGGTCGTCCTCGGGCACGGTGCTGTCGACCAGCGACCGCGCCAACTCGTACTCCTCCGTCGGCCACACCGAGCGCTGCATCTCCAGCGGCACGGCGAACCAGCGGCTCTCGGGGTCGATCTGGGTGGCGTGGGCCTTGAGGGCCTCATCGCGCACCGGGAAGTAGTCGGCGCACTCGACGCGCGTGGTCACCCGCTCGATGACGTCCGGCCTGTCGGCGTCCCAGCCGGCCAGCCACTCGGCGTACGGGGACTCCTGACCGGCCGCGACCAGCGCCTCGTGGAACGCCATCAGCTTCGCGCGGGAGAAGCCGTGCGAGTAGTACAGCTTCAACGGCTGCCACGGCTCGCCCAGCTCGGGGTAGCGCTCCGGGTCGCCCGCCGCGTCGAAGGCGGCGACCGACACCTCGTGGCAGCGGATGTGGTCCGGGTGCGGGTAGCCGCCGTTCTCGTCGTAGGTGACGATCACGTGCGGGCGGAACTCGCGGATCACCTGGACCAGCGGCGGCGTCGACTCCTCCAGCGGCACGAGGGCGAAGCAGCCCTCGGGCAGCGGCGGCAGCGGGTCGCCCTCGGGCAGGCCCGAGTCGACGAAGCCCAGCCAGCGGTGCCGCACGCCCAGGATCTCGGCGGCGCGGGCCATCTCCTGGCGGCGGATCTCGGCGATGTTCTCCAGCACGTCGGGGCGGTCCATGGCGGGGTTGAGGATGCTGCCCGCCTCACCGCCCGTGCACGTCACGACCATGACCTCGTGGCCCTCGGCGACGTAGCGGGCCATCGTGGCGGCGCCCTTGCTGGACTCGTCGTCCGGGTGCGCGTGCACCGCCATCAGGCGCAGCTTCTCAACCATGACGGTGGTGCTCCTCCTCGCCCCTGCCGGACCCGTCCGGCCCGGTCCCTGCGACACTCAACGCGGTGGTCGAGGGACATTGTTCCCCAGGGCAGGAGGGCTTCGGACAGTGGCACTGCCGGAGGGTCGGTACGGCAAGCCCCGCAGGCCCCTGCCCCGGTGGGCCCGGTGGTCACTCCCCGTGATCGCGGTGCTGGTGGGCGGGGTCGTCGCGTGGGTCGGCTACCGCAACCTGGGCACGATGCCCGTCGAGGCCAAGCAGACGGCGTTCGAGGTGCTCGACGACAGCTCGGTGCGGATCACGTTCGAGGTGGTCAGGCAGACACCGGACCAGCCGGTCGTGTGCATCGTGCGCGCGCGTGCCGAGGACGGTGACGAGGCGGGGCGGCGCGAAGTCCTCGTCGAGCCGGGAGCCGGCACCGTGCGCGCGACGAGCGTGCTGCGGACGTCCAAACCACCGGTCACCGGAGAGGTGTTCGGCTGCTCCTACCAGGTTCCGGCGTACCTGTCCACGAGGTAGCGGCCAAGCGGGTGATCTGCGGGTTTAGTGGCGGATCCGGGAACAAAACGCCGTCGCTGAACGTTCTGTGCGTGTTACTCTGGCCATTCAGCACGGCCCCGACGCGGGCCGTGTTTTTCCGTTCCGGGCAGGTGCGCCCGGGAACTGCCAGCCCACGCCGTGGGCCGGAGCAAGACAAGGAGTTGGTGACCGTGAGCGACACTGAGGTGACCTGGCTGACCCAGGAGGCCTACGACCGGCTCAAGGCTGAGCTGGACGAGATGATCGAGAATCGCCCGGTCATTGCTGCGGAGATCAACGCGCGTCGCGAGGAGGGTGACCTCCGGGAGAACGGTGGCTACCACGCGGCACGCGAGGAGCAGGGCAAGCAGGAGGCCCGCATCCGCCAGCTGCAGGAGCTGCTGAGGGTCGCCAAGGTCGGCGAGGCACCCACGGTGACGGGCGTCGCGGCGCCCGGCATGGTGCTCACCGTGCGTTACGACGGGGACGACGAGACGGAGGAGTTCCTGCTCGCCACCCGTGAGGAGGGCGCGCACGGCGCGCTCGAGGTCTACTCCCCCTCGTCGCCGCTGGGCAAGGCGTTGCTCGGCGCGAAGGAGGGCGAGGCCCGTGAGTACGAACTGCCCAACGGCAGCACGATGAAAGTCACGCTGATCAAGGCCGTGCCGTACTCCGGCTGACCCCCAAGACATCGGATGGGCGGCCACCCCGCGGGGTGGCCGCCCTTCTGCTGTCGCGTCACGTGATGCGTTCCAGCAGGGGCCGCACGCGGGGCGGGACGGGGGTGGACAGGGCGATCGAGGTGGACAGCCGCTGCACGCCCGGCACGTCCACGATGGAGTCGATCACCCGTTGCAGGTCGGCGTTGGACCGGGCCACGACCCGTACGAACAGGTCACCGGGCCCGGTCGTCGCGTGCACCTCGCACACCTCGTTGATCGCGGCCAGGCCCTGCGACACCTCGTGCCGCCGCCCCTGGGCGATCTCCAGCACGGCGAACGCGGTCAGCCCGTAGCCCATCGCGGCCAGGTCCAGCGCGGGCGGGAACCCGGTCAGCACACCGCGCGCCACCAGCCGGTCCAGCCGCGCCTGCACCGTGCCGCGGGCCACGCCCAGGCGCCGTGAGCACTCCAGCACGCCCAGCCTGGGCTCGTCGGTGAGCAGCAGCAACAGCCGTGCGTCCAGAGCGTCCACGGCCTGGTCAGAGTGTTCAGTTTGCGAGTCGGAAGCCATGAACCACTGTACAAGATGACCAGCGAATCAAGAGACTGTTGCTCACCCTGACCAGCATTCCACATGCTGTGAGGTATGACGCAGCAGCTTGACGACGTGAGCTACGACCAGCTCCGCCAACTCGTGGGCCTGGTCGACTACGACGGGACGCGCGACCCGTTCCCCGTCCGCTCGATGGACGCCGTGGTGTTCGTGGTCGGCAACGCGACCCAGACCGCTTGGTTCTACCAGGTCGCGTTCGGGATGCAGCTCGTCGCGTACGCCGGACCGGAGACCGGGCAGCCCGACCACAAGTCCTTCGTGCTCAAGTCCGGCTCGGCGCGGTTCGTGATCAACGGCGGCGTGCGGCCGGACAGCCCGCTGCTCGACCACCACCGCAGGCACGGCGACGGCGTGGTCGACCTCGCGCTGGAGGTCGCCGACGTGGACAAGTGCGTCGAGCACGCGCGTGCCCAGGGCGCCACCGTCCTCGAAGAGCCGCACGACCTCACCGACGAGCACGGCACGGTCCGGCTCGCGGCCATCGCGACCTACGGCGAGACCCGCCACACCCTGGTCGACCGGTCCCGCTACCGCGGGCCGTACCTGCCCGGTTACGAGGCGCGGGAGAGCACGGTCGTGCGGCCCGCGGGAGCGCCGAAGCGGTTGTTCCAGGCGGTCGACCACTGCGTGGGCAACGTCGAGCTCGGCCGGATGGACCACTGGGTCGAGTTCTACAACCGGGTGATGGGCTTCGTGAACATGGCGGAGTTCGTCGGCGACGACATCGCCACCGACTACTCGGCGCTGATGAGCAAGGTCGTGTCCAACGGCAACCACCGGGTGAAGTTCCCGCTCAACGAGCCGGCGATCGCGAAGCGCAAGTCGCAGATCGACGAGTACCTGGAGTTCTACGAGGGCGCGGGCGTGCAGCACATCGCGCTGGCGACCAACGACATCGTGGCCACCCTGACCGCGATGCGGGCGGCGGGCGTGGAGTTCCTGGAGACGCCGGACTCCTACTACGACGACCCGGAGCTGCGGGCGCGCATCGGCGAGGTGCGCGTGCCGATCGAGGTGCTCAAGGAGCACCGGATCCTGGTCGACCGGGACGAGGACGGCTACCTGCTCCAGATCTTCACCAAGCCTGTCGGCGACCGGCCGACCGTGTTCTACGAGCTGATCGAGCGGCACGGGTCGCTGGGCTTCGGCAAGGGCAACTTCAAGGCCCTGTTCGAGGCGATCGAGCGCGAGCAGGAGCGTCGGGGCAACCTCTGAGCTCCCGCTGGAACCGCCGGGCCCGGCCCGGCGTTGGGACGGCAACGGGCCGGTCCGGGCACCCCGGGCCGGCCTTTTGCGGTCGGAACGCTGACGATCGCCGTACCGGGCGCGCCGGGAGCGGTACGCTCGGTGCGGGGGCAGCTCACACAGCATTCACCTGGAGGGTGGCGATGGCGCTCGCGGCACGGGTCACCGCGGTGCTCCCGCTCGTCGGAGCGGTGGCCACGGCCGTGGCGTTGACCGGCGCGGCCTTCTTCACCGTGGCGCACGCGGGGTGCGCGGACGGCGGCAGGTTCGTGGAGCGCGACGGCGTGGTGGAGTTCGTCGGCGGGTGCGTGGACGGGCACGAGCTGCCCGCCGTGCCGCGGGTGGAGAACGCCCGGTACGACGTCAAGCCCTGACGCGGTCGTCGGTTTGGGTGATAGTGGAGCCATGTGTCGCAACATCAGGGTGCTCCACAACTTCGAACCGCCCGCCACCGAGGACGAGGTCCGTGCGGCGGCCGTTCAGTACGTGCGCAAGGTGAGCGGGTCGACGCGTCCGTCGGCGGCGAACCAGGAGGCGTTCGACGCGGCCGTGGAAGCGGTGGCCGAGGCGACCCGCGTGCTGCTGGACTCGCTGGTCACGACCGCCGCACCGCGTGACCGCGAGGTCGAGGCCGCCAAGGCCAAGGAACGCTCCGCCGCCCGCTTCGGCCCCCGCTGACCTCGAGAGTCCAACCTCCACGCCGCGTGAGTCCTACGTTCGCGTCGCGCGTGTCCTACGTTCGCGTCGCGCGTGTCCTACGTTCGCGTCGCGCGTGTCCTACGTCCAGAACCCCCGAGTTGAACGTTCAGAACACCGCGAACCCCGCGCCCGAGGTGGCTGGGCGCGGGGTTCGGCGTTCTGAGCGTTGAATTCGGGGGTTCTGAACGTAGGACACGCGCGTTCCGAACGTAGGACACACGCGTTCTGAACGTAGGACACACGCGTTCTCAACGTAGGACTCTCGGGTTAGGAGAGGGCGGTCAGGAGGTCGGTGACCAGGTCGTCGGCCGACTCGATGCCCACGGACAGGCGGATCAGGTCGGACGGCACCTCCAGCAGGGAGCCGGCGGTGCTGGCGTGGGTCATGCGGCCCGGGTGCTCGATCAGGGACTCGACGCCGCCCAGGGACTCGGCCAGGGTGAACAGCTTCGTGCGGGAGCAGACGCGCAGCGCCTCCTCCTCACCACCCGCCACGGTGAACGAGATCATCCCGCCGAACCGGCGCATCTGCTTCGCCGCGACCTCGTGGCCGGGGTGCTCGGGCAGGCCCGGGTAGTACACGCGGGTCACCTTCGGGTGCCGCACCAGCGCCTCGACGACCTTCTCGGCGTTGTCCGAGTGCTTCTCCATGCGCACTTCGAGGGTCTTGATCCCGCGCAACGTCAACCACGCGTCGAACGGCCCCGGCACGGCACCCGCGCCGTTCTGCAGGAACCCGAACTGCGCGTCCAGGTCGTCGTCCGACGTGACCAGCGCCCCACCGACGACGTCGGAGTGCCCGCCCACGTACTTGGTGGTCGAGTGCAGCACCACGTCCGCGCCCAGCTCCAACGGGCTCTGCAGGTACGGCGAGGCGAACGTGTTGTCCACCACGAGCCGCGCGCCCGCCGAGTGCGCGACCTGCGCGAGCAACGCGATGTCGGCGATGTTGAGCAACGGGTTGGTCGGCGTCTCGACCCAGACGACCTTGGTGTTCGGCCGGATCGCCGCGCGCACCGCGTCGACGTCGGACAGCGGCGCGGGCGTGTGCTCGACACCCCAGTGCGACAGCACCTTGTCGATCAGCCGGAACGTGCCGCCGTACGCGTCGTTCGGGATGACGACGTGGTCACCCGGACGGCACATCGCGCGCAGGGCGGTGTCGGTCGCCCCCATGCCGGAGGCGAACGCCCGCGCGTGCCGCCCGCCTTCGAGCGCCGCCAGGCACTCCTCCAGCGCGGCACGGGTCGGGTTGCCGGTGCGGGAGTACTCGAACCCTCCGCGCAGCCCGCCGACGCCGTCCTGGGCGTAGGTCGAGGTGGCGTGGATCGGCACGATGACCGAGCCCGTGGTCGGGTCGGGGTCCTGCCCGGCGTGGATAGCCCTGGTCGCGAAACCGTAGTGGCCGGTGTCCGTCATGCCCCTAGGGTACGGCGACCGAAAAAGCAACCGCCCGTCGACCGGAAGGCCGACGGACGGTTGGGTGAATCGCTGACGGATCGGTGTCCGACCTACCTCACCACTGCTGGGGAGGTTGCTGGCCGTACGGGTTCTGCTGCGGCTGGCCGTACGGGTTGGACGCGGGCGGCTGGCCGTACGGGTTCGGGGCCGGCTGGCCGTAGCCGCCGGAGCCGGGGTAGCCGCCGGGTGCCGCGGTCTCGGGTGCGTTGACCACGATGGTGCCCATGATCTTGTCGGCCCACGTCTGCTTCTTGGCCTCCCACAGCGGGGCGAACCAGCCCGCGTAGCAGGGCAGCGAGTCGACGAAGTGGCACAGGTGCCGCACGAAGGCGTTGCCGAAGCCGATCGGCTGGCCCGTCTCCTCCTTGATGAGCTTGATCTTGGCGATCTTCTTGCCCATCGACTGGCCCGTGGTGCCGGCCAGGTACCAGGAGTTGTAGATCATGAAGCCGAGCCAGCCCAGGTAGCCGATGCCGCTGAGGATCAACGAGATCGTCGGGTCACCGGTGGCCGCGCCGATGCCGGCCAGGATGCCGACGACGACACCGGGCGCGGCGTAGTCGATCAGGAAGCCGACCGCGCGGCTGCCCCACTCCGCGTAACCGCCCGCGGGCGCGCCGTAAGCGGGCTGGGACGGGTAGCCGGGCTGCGCGCCCCACGCCTGCTGCTGCGGCTGGCCGTAGGGGTTGGACGCGGGCTGGCCGTACGGGTTGGACGGCGGCTGCTGGCCGTAGGGGTTCGCGGCGGGCTGGCCGTACGGGTTCGACGGCGGCTGCTGCCCGTACGGCTGCTGGCCGTACTGGGGCGGCTGCTGGCCGTACGCGGGCGGCTGCTGCGCCGGGAACGCGCCGGAGCCGGGCTGCTGCGGCGGCTGGCCGTACGGGTTGGAAGCGGGCTGCTGCGTCGCGGCCGGCGGCACGACCTGCGTGGCGTCCGGGTTCGACTGCGGCTGGCCGGAGGGCACGACCTGGGTCGCCTCCGGCGGCGGGAAAGCAGGGGGCTGACCGCCGCTCGGCACGACCTGCGTCGCGTCGGCGTTCGGGGGCTGGGCACCCTGCCCCTGCTCCTGCTGGTTTTGACCGCCGAACTGCTGGTTCCCTGGCGGCTGCGGAGCGTTCATCGGAGTTTCCAACCCCCTTGGCACGGGCCGTAGGTGTATGAGTCGGTGGCCAACGCTAGCGGATGCCACCGCTCTGGCCACGCGCAACCGGTCAACGTGTCCCGATCCGCGGTGACGATCAGGACACGTTGACGGCGGCGGGGCGGCCGGTCAGCGACCGGCGAGGAAACCCAGGATGTCCTGCCGGGTGACGACGCCGGCGGGCTTGCCGTCGTCCAGCACCAGCGCACCGTCCGCTGAGGACAGTGCCGCCATGGCCGAGCTGATCGACTCGCCCGCGCCGATCGTCGGCAGCTTCAACGACATGTGCCGGTCGAGCCGGTCGGTCAGCTGCGCCTTGCCGGTGAACAGCGCGTCGAGCAGGTCGCGCTCGTTGACCGCGCCCGCGACCTCCGCGGCCATCACGGGCGGCTCGGCGTTGACGACCGGCATCTGCGAGACGCCGTACTCGCGCATGATCGCGACGGCCTCGGCGACCGTCTCGTTGGGATGGCCGTGCACGAGGTCGGGCATCGTGCCGTCCTTGCGCCGCAACACGTCGCCGACCGTCGCACCGGACGTGTCGGGCGACAGGAAGCCGTACTGCGCCATCCACTTGTCGTTGAACACGCTCGACAGGTAGCCGCGCCCGCCGTCGGGCAGCAGCACCACGATCACGTCGTCCGGGCCCGCGTTGTCGGCCACCCGCAACGCCGCGGCGACCGCCATGCCGCACGAGCCGCCGACGAGCAGTCCTTCCTCGCGCGCCAG
Source organism: Saccharothrix sp. S26 (assembly GCF_021390395.1). Taxonomy (GTDB): domain Bacteria; phylum Actinomycetota; class Actinomycetes; order Mycobacteriales; family Pseudonocardiaceae; genus Actinosynnema. The sequence continues at coordinate 332,878 of NZ_JAJUWT010000003.1, read as the reverse complement.
CCGGCGGGTGATCTCGAACGAGTCCGCGTCGCTCACCGCGACGATCTCGTTGCACACGTCCCGGTCGTACGCGTCCGGCCAGAAGTCCTCGCCGACGCCCTCGACCAGGTACGGCCGGCCGCTGCCGCCGGAGTAGACCGAGCCCTCCGGGTCCGCGCCGATGATCTTCACGCGACCCTCGGAGACCTCCTTGAGGTAACGGCCGGTGCCGGAGATCGTGCCGCCGGTGCCGACGCCCGCGACGAAGTGCGTGATCCGGCCCTCGGTCTGCCGCCACACCTCCGGCCCGGTGCCGTGGTAGTGGCTGGCCGGGTTCTCCGGGTTGGCGTACTGGTTGGGCTTCCACGCGCCGGGGATCTCGGCGACCAGGCGGTCGGAGACGTTGTAGTAGGAGTCGGGGTGCTCCGGCGGGACCGCGGTCGGGCACACCACGACCTCCGCGCCGTAGGCCTTGAGCACGTTGCGCTTGTCCACGCTGACCTTGTCCGGGCAGACGAAGACGCACTTGTAGCCCTTCTGCTGGGCCACGAGCGCCAGGCCGACGCCGGTGTTGCCCGAGGTGGGCTCGACGATCGTGCCGCCGGGCTTGAGCTCGCCGCTGCGCTCGGCCGCCTCGACCATGCGCAGCGCGATGCGGTCCTTCACGCTGCCGCCGGGGTTGAGGTACTCGACCTTGGCCAGGATCAGCGGCCGCCGGCCTTCGGCCACCGCGTTCAGCTTCACCAGCGGCGTGTTGCCGACCAGGTCTACGACGCTCTCGACGTACTCCACGACGGACCTTCCACTTCTTGAGATGACTCGCTGAGCGTATATCGGTGGCGCGACGTTCGGCCCGGTGGACGATGGGGGTGGGGACAGGGAGGTGCCGATGCGGGGGTTCCGGCTCCTCGCGGTGGTCGCGGGGGCGTTGGGCGGGTTGGCGGGGGTGGCGTACGGGCTGGTCACCGAGCAGACCCGGCGGGCGCGGGTGGTGATCGGGGTGCCGGAGGCCCCGCCGTTGCGCGCCGACCGCGTGTACGGGGAGGGTGACGGGCCGCCGGTGCGGTTCGCCGTGCTGGGTGACTCGATGGCGGCCGGGCTGGGCGTGGACGACGCGGCGGAGCTGCCCGGCGTGGTGCTGGCGACCGGGTTGGCCGACGAGGTGGGCGCGCCCGTGCGGCTGGAGACGTACGCGATCTCCGGTTCCACGTCGCGCGACCTGGCCGCGCAGGTGGACCGGGTGGTGGCCGACCCGCCGGACGTGGCGCTGGTGATCATCGGGGCGAACGACGTGACCACGCGGCTGTCGATCCCGGTGTCGGCGGCGTTGCTGGGCGCGCAGGTACGCCGGCTGCGTGCGGCCGGGGTGGGGGTGGTCGTGGGCACGTGCCCCGACCTGGGCACCGTGCGGCCGATCGCGGAGCCGTTGCGGTCGGTGGCGCGTGGCTGGTCGCGGCGGTTGGCGCGGGCGCAGCGGGTGGAGGTGGAGCGGGCGGGCGGCGTGGCGGTGGCGTTGGGCGACCTGCTCGCGGCCGAGTTCCGGGCGCGGCACGCCGACTACTTCAGCCGGGACCGGTTCCACCCGAGCGCGACCGGGTACGAGGCGGCGACGTCGATCCTGCTGGCCCCGTTGTGCGGCGTCCTTCGTCACGAGTGGTGGCCGCGCTGAACGGGCGTTAACTAGGCTGCACGTCACACGTTGCGGCGAAACAAAGGAGTTCCGTAATGCCTGAGGCCGTGATCGTCTCCGCCGCCCGGTCGCCCATCGGGCGTGCCGGCAAGGGCTCCCTGAAGGACATGCGCGCCGACGACCTGACCGTGCAGGTGCTCAAGGCCGCACTGGCGAAGGTTCCGCAGCTCGACCCGAACGACATCGACGACCTCATGCTCGGCTGCGGCCTGCCCGGCGGCGAGCAGGGCTTCAACATGGGCCGCGTGGTGTCCGTGCTGGCCGGGTACGACAACCTGCCCGGCACGACGGTGACCCGTTACTGCGCGTCCAGCGTGCAGACGACCCGGATGGCGCTGCACGCCATCAAGGCCGGCGAGGGCGACGTGTTCATCAGCGCCGGCGTCGAGACGGTGTCGAGCTTCGCGCGCGGGTCGTCGGACTCGTGGCCGGGCACGCACAACCCGGTGTTCGCCGAGGCCGAGGCCCGCACGGCCGCCGTGGCCGGGACCGGGGCGTCGGAGTGGGTCGACCCGCGGCGGAACGGCCAGGTGCCCGACATCTACATCGCCATGGGCCAGACCGCGGAGAACCTCGCGTTGGCCAAGGGCGTGACGCGGCAGGAGATGGACGAGTTCGGCGTGCGGTCGCAGAACCTCGCCGAGAAGGCCATCGCCAACGGGTTCTGGGCGCGCGAGATCACGCCCGTGACGCTGCCGGACGGCACGGTCGTGTCGGCCGACGACGGCCCGCGGCCGGGCGTGACGATCGAGGGCGTGTCGGGGCTCAAGCCGGTGTTCCGGCCGGACGGGCGCGTCACGGCGGGCAACTGCTGCCCGTTGAACGACGGCGCGGCGGCCCTGGTGATCATGAGCGACGTGAAGGCGAAGGAGCTGGGGATCACGCCGCTGGCGCGGATCGTGTCCACCGGCGTGTCGGGGCTGTCGCCGGAGATCATGGGCCTCGGGCCGGTCGAGGCGTCGAAGCGGGCGCTGGCGCTGGCCGGGATGTCGATCTCGGACATCGACCTGGTGGAGATCAACGAGGCGTTCGCGGCGCAGGTCATCCCGTCGTACCGGGACCTGGGCATCGACCTGGACCGGCTCAACGTCAACGGTGGCGCGATCGCGGTGGGTCACCCGTTCGGGATGACCGGGGCGCGGATCACCACGACGTTGATCAACTCGCTGCAGTTCCACGACAAGCAGTTCGGCCTGGAGACCATGTGCGTCGGCGGCGGCCAGGGCATGGCGATGGTCATCGAACGGCTGAGCTGAACCGCGTCACGATTACTGTTACCCGACGTCCTACCCTTGAGTAGGGGGGAGGTCGGGGAGATGCGGCAGTACGTGTGGTGGCACAGCGGGTACGACCGGCTGTGCCACGCCTTTTCCACGCGCCAGGCTTCGGCGGCGTACTTCGAGGCGGCCTGCACCCACTCCGTGCCACCGGAGTACGTGGTGCGCGAGCGGAGCGGCACGTTGTGCGTGCCATGCCTGGTGGAGGTCGGCTCGACGATGGAGGAGGACCACGCGTGGCGCGGCTGACCCGGCGTTCTGAGCGTTGAACTCGGGGGTCCTGAACGTAGGACACACGCGTTCTGAACGTAGGACTCACGCGTTCTGAACGTAGGACTCACGCGTTCTGAACGTAGGACTCACGCGTTCTGGAGGTAGGACACGCGCGGAGAAGGGCGCCCCGGCGGAGCCGGGACGCCCTTCGAGTCCGTGCGGGTGGTGCTAGTCGTTCTGGAAGTAGGACAGCAGGCGCAGGATCTCCAGGTACAGCCAGACCAGCGTGGTCATCAGGCCGAACGCGGCGAGCCAGGCGTACTTGGCGGGCAGCGCGGCGCGGATCATCTCGTTCGCCGCCTCGAAGTCCAGCAGGAAGCTGAACGCCGCGATGCCGATCACGACGAGGCTGAAGATGATCGCCAGCGTGCCGCCGTCGCGCAGGCCCATGTTCACGCCGAACAGGCCCAGCACCAGGTTGGCCAGCATGAGCACGACCGCGCCCACGGTGGCGCCGATGATCCACTTGGTCAGGCGCGGCGTGACGCGGATCGCGCCTGTCTTGTAGACCACGAGCATCGCGGCGAACACGCCGAACGTGCCCAGGATCGCCTGCCAGGCGATACCGGGGAAGATCGCCTCGAACACGCCGGTGATCGCACCCAGGAACACGCCCTCGGCCGCCGAGTAGGCGAGCACCATCGGGCCGCTGGGCTTCTGCTTGAAGATGATGATCAGGGCCAGGACCAGGCCGACGATCATGCCGGGCACGGCGAGCGCGAACGGCGCGACCGCGCCGGAGAGGACCAGCCACGCCGAGACGAAGCCGGTGAGGATGGCCACACCGAGCGTCGTGGCGGTCTTGGTCACCACGTCGTCGATCGTGATCGGGCGCTCACCGGTGGTCGGCGGGGCCGGCTGGTAACCGCCGTACTGCTGCGCGCCGTACTGCTGCTGCCCCTGGTAGGGCTGGCCGAAGCCTGCGTAGTTACCGCCACCGCCGCTGGTCGGCAGGTTGCGGAACGCGGGGTTGCTGGTGGTACGCACCTCGTCCTCCTGTGGCGTGCTGACGCCGTCACGGGGTTCAACGACCACACGAGTCGATCGGTTCCCGTCGGGTAAAAGTGACTTTACTCGGACTGTCGATCTCGAATCCACACCCCGCGCTGCGGAGCGTAGTCGCGGTTCCACCCCGCTGGTGGCTTGTCGACGTGATCTCGGACCCGTAAGGCTCTGTGCCGGCAGCTCTCACCGACCGGCGACGCCCACCGGCTCGCCCGAGGGGTTCAGGACATCATGGTGTGGAGACGACTCGCCGGCGCGGTGCTCGCGACCGGTCTGGCCCTGCTCGCCGCACCCGCCGCGGGAGCCCAACCCCCGCTGGTGGAGAAGGGGCCGGGGCACGAGACCGACGCGCAGGGCTACCGCGGCAAGCCGGCGGGCGGCGACTGGCTCGGCTCCTACAAGTGGCGCGGCCAACAGGTGTGGTGCGTGCAGTACTCGCTGCTCGCCCCCGACAGCAACGTGGAGTACAAGGAGGGCGACGAGCTGCGCTCCAAGGGCGGCGCGCGGCTGCCCGACGACGTGGCGGGCAGCATCTCGTACCTCCTGTTGAGGTACGCGAACACCCAGTCGAATGACGAGGCGGCGGCGCTGGCGCACCTGCTGCACACGTGGACGGCGTACGAGGACCCGGCCAACGGCATCTCCCTCGACCCGAACAGCGACTTCAAGCACATCGCCTACAACGCCGACTTCCACTACCAGCAGCTCGGGCGCTTCGGCCAGGCGCAGCAGGCGGTGAAGCGGCTGGAGGAGGAAGCGGCGGCCAACCGCGGCCCGTGGACGGCGAAGGTGAGCGCTCCGACCAAGGAGCAGGTCATCGGCACGCCCGACACGTGGGTGGTGGACATCACCAAGACCGACGGCGGCCAGGTCGCCGGCGCGCCGGTGAGCGTGGAGCTGACCGACGCGACGCTGGAGAGCGGCGCGCCGGCGGGCGAGCTGGCCACGCCCACCGACGGCAAGGCGCTGGCCGTGCAGGTCGTGCCGACCGGCCCGAACCCGTCGGTGACGGTGAAGCTGGACAGCCCCGCCGACCGGCCCAAGGTCCACGTGCCGGCCAACAACGACATGCAGCGGATCGTCACCACGGGCGGCGAGAAGAAGCTGGCCGCGAACGCGTCGACGACCGCGAAGACCCCGCCGGGCGTGGTGAAGGTCGCCAAGACCGACGCCGAGACCGGCAAGGCGATCTCCGGGGTGGCGCTGAAGGTGACCGCGGCCGACGGCTCGACGCCCGCCCAGCGGCAGGACGACACCGCGCTGACCGGCCCCGAGGGCACGCCGCTGGTGCTGCAGACCTCGGCGGACGGCACCGCGGAGGTGCCGGACCTGCGCACGCCGCAGGAGATCTGCGTGATCGAGGTCGCACCGGCCAAGGGCTACGAGGAGTTCTTCGACCCCACCGCGCCGCCCAAGGCGTGCGGGAAGGTCGAGCCCGGCCAGACGTTGGCGCTCGCGCTGACCAACAAGCCGGACAAGCCGGTCGTCCCGATCACGATCCCGGCCGGCTCCGAGGGCGCGGGCGTGGTCGCGAAGGCCGCCTTCACCACGCAGACGCCGACCGGCGCGCTGGTCGGGTTCGGCGGCGTGGTGCTGATCGGCGCGACGCTGGTCGGCCTGCTGGTGCGGCGACGGGCGACCGCGCGGTCGTGAGAGCACTGTTGACCGGCGCGGCGGTGGCGGCCCTGCTCGCCTCCGCCGCGCTCGTCTCCACCCAGGCCCCGGACGTCGTGCTGGCGGGCAGGCCCGTACCCGGTGACGCCGTCGTGCCGCACCCGTTGGGCGACAGCACGCGGTCCGGGCGCGGCATCGACCTGGCCGGCATGCCGGTCGGCGCGAACCCGCCCGCGTCACCGCCACCGGCGACGAGCACCACCGACCCTCCCCCGCCGCCCGCCGACCCGCCCGCGCAGCGGCCCGGCACGGTGCGGCTGCCCGGCGGCGGCTCGGCCACCCTGGTGCGCGCCGAGGTCACCGCGGACGGCGTGCTGCCGATCCCGGAGGCCCTCGGCGAGGCGACGTGGTGGGGCGTGGACCTCGGCGCGGCCGAGGGCGCCACGGTGCTGGCCGGGCACGTGAACTGGAAGGGCCTGACCGGTCCGTTCGACGCGCTGTGGCGCGCGGCGGTCGGCCAGGACGTGACCGTGGTCGACACCGCGGGCCGCACGTTCCGGTTCCGGGTCGCCCGGGTCGAGGCGGTGCGCAAGGACGACCTGCCGTCCCGGGCGGTCGAGCTGTTCGGGCCGCGGGGCGGGCACCGGCTGGTGCTGGTGACGTGCGGAGGGCGGTGGGTCGGCGGCGACACCGGCTACGAGGAGAACCAGGTCGTGACCGCCACGCCGGTGGCGTGACCCGGTCACGGGCAGTGGTGGCGTCACGCACAGGCAACCTCCGGACACTTCGCGTCGTCTTGTGGTTGTGAAGCGATGGGGCTGGTTGAGCACGGGCGTCGCGCTGGCGCTGACCCTGGTGGTGCTGGCCGTGCTGGGTGCCCGCGAACCCGGACCGGGCAACGACGTGGGCGACCTGGCCGCACCGCTGCCGATGGCGCCGCGCACCTCCGGCAGCACCAGCGCCGCCGCCGCGCCGACCGTGCCCGCCTCGGCCTCGCCGCCGGCGTGGATGCGGCGGATGCTGCCCGGCGAGAAGCCGCCGCAGTTCGTGCTGTTCTCGTTCGACGGCGCGGCGTCCAAGCCGCACTGGGACCGGATCATGCCGATCGCCGAACGGGTGAACGCCCACGTCACCGGCCTGCTGTCGGGCGTGTACCTGGTGCCCGACGACGAGGGCGCGACCTACACCGGCCCCGGCCACCGGTCCGGCTACTCGTCGATCGGGTTCGGCGGCAGCCGCGCGGACGTGGCGCTGCGCATCGGCTACCTCAACGCGGCCATCGACGCGGGCCACGAGATCGGCACGCACTACAACGGGCACTTCTGCGTCGGTGACGAGCCGAACGTCGGCACCTGGAGCACCGAGCAGTGGAACCGGGAGCTCGACCAGTTCTTCGCGATCGTGGAGAAGGCCAGGCGGCAGGGGTTCAAGCTGGACCCGGCGGCCGTGCGCGGCGGTCGGACGCCGTGCCTGGAGGGCGACTGGCCGCAGGCGTTCCCGGCGATGCGCGGGCACGGCCTGGCCTACGACACCAGCCACGTCAGCCTCGGCGTGGTCTGGCCGTACGTGCACGAGGGCCTGTGGGAGTTCCCCATGCCGGAGGTGCGCGTGCCCGCCCTGGGCAAGCAGGTCGTGATGATGGACTTCAACCTCTGGTACGCGCTCAACGGCGCGAAGGAGGAACCGGAGAAGGCCGCCGACTACACCCGGATCGTGCTGGACACGTACCGGTCGGTGCACCAGGCGGCGGTCAACGGCAACCGCGCGCCGATCGTGATCGGCAACCACTTCAACGAGTGGGCGGGCGGCGCGTTCAGCAACGCGGTGGAGAGCTTCCTCGGGGAGGTGTGTGTCAAGCCTGAAACGGTGTGCGCCACCTATACGGAGGTGATCCAGTGGATGCAGTTGCAGGATCCGGTGGTGCTGGAACAGTTGAGGCGCATGCCCGCCGCCCGGAACTAGCGCGGTGCCCGCCGGAAGCTCTACGGTGGGTTACCGCCGCCCCACGGAGAAGCACCACGCGTCCGAGGAGTTGCGCATGACCACCGAGCCCGAGAAGCGCCCCTGGGTGAAGCCCGATTTCCGGGACGTCGACACCCCGATGGAAGTCACCGCTTACGCCGCTCGCCGCTGAGCCCGCCCGCCGCGCCCGACCCGGCCGGGGACGGGCGCGGCACCGCGTACCGAGAGGTGCCCTCCCGTCGTGCCCAACCCCGTGCTGCCCGGGTCGCTGATGCCCGGCTCGCCCGTGTCCGATCCACCCGTGCCCGATCCGCCGGTGCCTCAAGCGTTCGACACCGCGCTGCTGTCCCCCGCCGAGTTCACCGCGCGCCTGCGTGGCCTCGCACCCCGCTACTGGGACCGCCACCCGTTCCACCTCCGGCTGCACGAGGGCCGGTTGAGCGAGCGGGAACTGCGGCTGTGGGCGGCCAACCGGTGGTACTACCAGCGGGCCATCCCGCGCAAGGACGCCGCGATCCTGGCCAACTGCCCGGACGTCGAGGTCCGCCGGGTGTGGCGGGAGCGCATCGTCTGGCACGACGGCAGCGCGCCCGGCGAGGGCGGCGCGGAGGACTGGCTGCGGCTGGCCGAGGCGCTCGGGCTGACCCGCGGTGAAGTGCTCGACGAGCGGCACGTGCTGCCCGGCACGCGGTTCGCCGTGGACGCCTACGTGACGTTCGCCCGCACCCGGCCGTGGGTGGAGGCGGTGGCGTCCGGGCTGACCGAGATGTTCTCCCGCGGCCTGATGGCGCGGCGGCTGGTCGACATGCGGGCGCACTACCCGTGGATCGCCGAGGAGGGCTTCGCCTACTTCACCCGCCGGCTGCGGGTGGTCGCCGACGAAGGGAAGTCCACTGTGGACATCGTGGTGCGCCACTGCCGCACGCGCGAGCAGCAGGAGGCGGCGGTCGCCGCGCTGGCGTTCAAGTGCGACGTGCTGAACGCCCTGCTGGATGCCGTGGACTACCACTCATGACGGCCCCGGACGCGGTGCCGCGCCTGCGCCGCGGGGTGAAGGCGGCGTACGACCCGACGCGGGAGAGCCACGTGGTGCTGTTCCCGGAAGGCGTGCTGGTGCTCAACGAGACCGCGGCGGCGGTGGTCGGCCTGTGCGACGGCCGCACGTCCGTCCAGGGCATCGCGGCCCGGCTGGCCGAGGAGTTCGACGGGGTGCGGGCGGACGACGTGGCCGAGCTCGTCGACCGGCTGGTGGCGCGGCGGGTGGTGGACGTCGATGGGTGAGGCGCCGCAGGCGGACGCGCCGTTCGGGCTGCTCGCCGAGCTGACCCACCGGTGCCCGCTGCGCTGCGGGTACTGCTCCAACCCGGTGGACCTGGTCGGGCGCGGCGACGAGCTGGACACCGCCCGGTGGTGCGCGGTGTTCGACCAGGCCCGCGCGTTGGGCGTGCTCCAGGTGCACCTGTCGGGCGGGGAACCGTTGGCGCGCAAGGACCTGCCGGAGCTGGTCGCGCACGCGGCCGGGCTCGGCTGCTACGTGAACCTCGTGACCAGCGGCCTGGGGCTCACCCCCGAACGGCTGGCCGCGCTGCGCGGCGTCGACCACGTGCAGCTGTCCGTGCAGGACGCGGACGAGGCGGGCGCGAACCTGATCGCCGGGGTGAGGGCGTTCGAGCCCAAGCTCCGCGCGGCCGAGGCCGTGCGCGCCGCCGGGCTGCCGCTGACCGTGAACGTGGTGCTGCACCGGCTCAACGTCGACCACGTCGACGCGCTCGTCGCGCTGGCCGAGCGGATGGGCGCGGACCGGTTGGAGCTGGCCAACACCCAGTACTACGGGTGGGCGCTGCGCAACCGGGCCGCGCTGCTGCCGACGCGCGAGCAGGTGGCGCGGGCGGGTGAGGCGGTGGAGGCGGCGCGGTCGCGGTCGGGCATGGAGATCGTCTACGTCGTCGCCGACCACCACGAGGCGCACCCCAAGCCGTGCATGCACGGGTGGGGCGCGCGGCAGCTCACCGTGACGCCGGACGGCGACGTGCTGCCGTGCCCGGCGGCGGGCGTGATCGACGGGCTGGGCGTGGAGAACGTGCGGGACCGGCCGTTGGCCGAGATCTGGCACTCCTCGCCCGCGTTCACCGCCTACCGGGGCTTCGACTGGATGCGCGAGCCGTGCCGGTCGTGCGCGCGGCGCGAGGTGGACTTCGGCGGGTGCCGCTGCCAGGCGTTCCAGCTCACCGGTGACGCGGCGGCGACCGACCCGGTGTGCACGCTGTCGCCGCATCGGGGCGTGGTGGACCGGATCCTGGCCGGCGCGGCGGACGCGCCCGTCGAGCACCGGGCGGTCGTGCGGTGAGGGCGGTGGTGCTCGGCACGGCCGCCGGTGGTGGCGTGCCGCAGTGGAACTGCGCGTGCGGGCCGTGCGCGGCCGTGCGGGACGGGCGGTTGCCCGCGCGCACGCAGGACTCGGTGGCGGTGAGTGGGGACGGCGCCCGGTGGTGGCTGGTCAACGCCTCGCCGGACCTCGGGGCGCAGCTCGCCGCCACGCCGGCGCTCGCGCCCGGTCCCGGGCCGCGCCAGACGCCGGTGCGCGGGGTGCTGTTCACCGACGCCGAGCTGGACCACACGCTGGGCCTGGCGGTGCTGCGCGGCGCACCCGGGCTGGAGGTCCACGCGCCCGCGACCGTGCTGCACGCGCTGGCGCCCACGCGGGCGGTGCTGGCCGCGTACGGCGAGTGGTCGTGGCGGCAGGTCGAGCCGGGGCGGCCGGTCGTGCTCGCGGGTGGGCTGGAGGTGACCGCGTTCCCGGTGAGCGGCAAGCGGCCCCGTTACGCGGCCGACTCGCCGGTGGCGGGCCACTGGGTGGTGGCCTACCGGTTCCGCGACCCGGCCACCGGCGGCGTGCTGCTGTACGCGCCGTGCCTGGCGTCCTGGCCCGCGGGGTTCGACGCGCTGGTGGCGGAGGCCGATGTGGTGCTGCTGGACGGCACGTTCGCCGCGCCGTCGGAGATGGGCTCGGTCACCGGCGGGCCGAGCGGGCAGGCCGCGATGGGGCACCTGCCGATCGCGCACAGCCTGCCGGAGCTGCGCCGGCACCCGTCGACCCGGCGGATCTACACCCACCTCAACAACACCAACCCGGTGCTGGACCCGGCGTCGCCGGAACGCGCGAAGATCGCCGAGGCGGGCGTGGAGGTCGTCGGCGACGGCACGGTGATCGAGCTCTAGGGCCGCATTGGGGGGTTAAGCCCACCGATTCGGCTGTGGTCAGCCGGAACAATCGACGCCATGACGGACCACGACCTGGTACGGGCCGCGCGCGCCCGGCTCACGCAGGCCGCGCTGGGGTTGGCGAGGGCGGCGCTGTGCGTCGCGGGGCTGGCGCTGATCCCGCTCCAGCTCTACGCCTACCCGTTGATCCTGGTGACCGTGGGCGTGCCGTTGCTGCTGCTGGTCACCGCGCTGGCCCGCCGCTACACCGGGTTCTTCCGCCGGTGGGCGTCACGGGTGCTGGAGGTGGACATCCCCGCGCCGTACCGGCTGCCCGTCAACCGGGGCCCGATGACCAGGGTCCGCACCATCGCCACCGACCCGGCGACGTGGCGCGACCTGGCGTTCCTGCCGGTCAACGCGATCGTCGGCGTCCTCTGCGGCGTGCTGCCGGCCGCGTTGTGGATCAACGGCGTGCTGGGGTTCGTGTACCCGGTGATCTGGCTGGACCACGGGCGCGTCTACTACGTGGCGATCGGCTACGACACGCCGGGCAACTTCGTGCTCGCGCCGCTGCTGGGCATCGGCTTCCTGGTGCTGGCGTGGTGGGCCACCCCGCGCGCCGCCCGGCTGCACGCGACCGTCGCCCGCAAGCTGCTCGCGCCGAGCACCACCGCCGCCCTGACCGACCGGGTGCGGGTGCTGGCCGACTCGCGGGCCGACACCGTGGACGCGCAGGCCGCCGAGCTGCGCCGGATCGAACGGGACCTGCACGACGGCGCGCAGGCCAGGCTGGTCGCGCTGGGCCTGAGCCTGGGCATGGCCGAGGAGCTGCTGTCCCGTGACCCGAAAGCCGCGCAGGAACTGCTGGCGGAGGCGCGCCAGACGTCCACGCAGGCGTTGGCCGAGCTGCGGCACCTGGTGCGCGGCATCCACCCGCCGGTGCTGGCCGACCGCGGGCTGGACGGCGCGCTGCGCGCGTTGGCGCTGGCGCACCCGCTGCCGGTGGAGGTGGACCTGGAGCTGGCCGGGCGGCCGGAGGCGCCGGTCGAGTCGGCGGCCTACTTCGCGGTGGCCGAGACGCTGACGAACGTGGCCAAGCACAGCGGTGCGACGGCCGCGTGGGTGCGGGTCCGGCACGCGGGCGGGCGGCTGTCGTTGATGATCGGCGATGACGGGCGCGGTGGCGCGGAGGCAGCCGAGGGTGGCGGGTTGCGCGGGATCGAGCGCAGGCTGGCCGCGTTCGACGGCACACTCGGCATCGCGAGCCCGGTGGGCGGGCCGACCATCGTGACCATGGAGCTGCCGTGCGAGTTGTCCTCGGTGAAGACCTCGTCCTCCTCCGGGACGGCCTGATCCGGCTCCTCGAGGCCTACGACTTCGACGTGGTGGAGGCGGTCGACTCCGGTCCCGCGCTGCTCAAGGCCCTGGTCGACCACCGCCCGGATGTGGCGGTGGTCGACGTGCGCCTGCCGCCCACGTTCACCGACGAGGGTCTGCGGGCGGCCATCGAGGCGCGCAAGCGGGTGCCCGGCCTGCCGATCCTCGTCCTCTCGCAGTACGTGGAGCAGCTGTACGCGCGGGAGCTGCTGTCCGACCGCGGCGGCGCGGTGGGCTACCTGCTCAAGGACCGGGTGTCGGACGTCCGGCAGTTCGTGGACGCCATTCGCCGGGTCGCCACCGGCGGCACCGCGATGGACCCCGAGGTCATCAACCAACTGCTCGCCCGCGGCGCGCGCGACCAGCCGCTGACCACGTTGACCCCGCGCGAGCGGGAAGTGCTGTCGCTGATGGCGGAGGGCCGTTCCAACGGCGCGATCGCCGCGCGGCTGTTCGTCACCGAGAAAGCGGTCGGCAAACACATCGCCAACATCTTCGGCAAGTTGGACCTGCCGTTGTCCGAGGACGACAACCGGCGGGTGCTCGCCGTGCTCGCCTATTTGGACCGGGTGTAAATCGTTTCTTAGGCTAAGTACCATCTTGGTTTCCACGACGACCAGGGGGTGCGCATGGGCACGACCGCGGAGTTGGCCGACGAACTGCTCGACCTGATGTTCACGTTGTCGCCGCTGGGGGCGACCGTCTACGGCGTGCCGGGCTACGACCACCTGCTGGCCGACCACCGGCTGGAGACCGAGCAGGCCGCGCGGGCACGGGCGGTGGACATCGCCGAGCGGGCGCGCGCCCTGCCCGCGGACGACGACCCCGTGACGCGGGCGGTGGTCGTGCAGCAGGCCGAGACGATCGTGGACCAGATCGACGCGCTGGGCGTCGAGTACACGATCACCGACTCGTTCTTCGCCCCGGCGGGCGAGGTGCTGACGGTCATGCCGACGACCGTGCTGTCCGGGCCGGACTCCGAGCGGGCCTACCTGGACCGGCTCGCCGCGATCCCCGAGTTCCTGCGCCGCGTCGCCGACCGCCACCTGGCGGGCGTGGCGGCCGGCCGCACGCCGGTGCGGCACCTCGTGGACGCCGCCGTGGCGCACCTGGACCGCTACCTGGCCGCCGACCAGGACCCGCTGGCCCGTCCGGCGGGCGGCGAGGCGTTCGACGCCGAGCGGCGGCGGCTGCTGGCCGACGTGGTGCGGCCCGCGTTCGCCGCCTACCGGGAGGTCGTCGCCGGCATCGAGGGCCGCCCGTCCGACCGGGTGGGCCTGGGTCGGCTGCCCGGCGGCGAGGCGATGTACGCGGCGCTCACCCGGGTCCAGACCTCGACCAACCGCACGCCGAAGGAGCTGCACCAGACCGGCCTGGACGTGATGGCGGGCCTGGCGGAGGAGTACGCCGAGCTGGGGCAACGGGTGTTCGGCACCTCCGACGTGGCCGAGGTGCTGGAGCGGATGCGCACCGACCCGGCGCTGCGCTGGAGCACCGAGGACGAGCTGATCACGGCCGCGCGCGAGGCCGTGGCCAGGGCGGAGCAGGCTGCGCCGCGCTGGTTCGGCCGGGTGCCCGAGCAGCGCTGCCGGGTCGAGCCGGTGCCCGCGGCCGACGCGCCCGGCGCGCCGATCGCCTACTACTCGCCGCCCACTCCGGACGGGCTGCGCGCGGGCACGTACTACGCCAACACCTACCGGGTGCAGGAGCGGTTCCGCTACCAGGCCGAGGCCATCGCGTTCCACGAGGCCGTGCCCGGTCACCACTTCCAGATCACGCTGGCGCAGCAGCTCACCGAGCTGCCGATGCTGCGCCGGGTCGCGCACGTGACCGCGTACCTGGAGGGCTGGGGCCTGTACACCGAGCGGCTGGCCGACGAGATGGGCCTGTACTCCGACGACGTGGCGCGGCTCGGGATGCTGGCCATGGACTCGATGCGCGCGGGGCGCCTCGTGGTGGACACCGGGCTGCACGCGCACGGGTGGAGCCGCGAGCAGGCGGTGGAGTACCTGTTGCGGAACACGCCGCTGGCGCTGGTCGAGATCGAGAACGAGGTCGACCGGTACATCGCCGCGCCCGGCCAGGCGCTGGCGTACATGGTGGGCAGGCTGGAGATCCTGCGGATCCGGGCGGCGGCCGAGCGGGAGCTGGGCGAGCGCTTCGACATCCGCGACTTCCACGACGTGCTGCTGGGCGGCGGTCCGCTGCCGCTGGCCGTGCTGGACGAGGTCGTCTCGGAGTGGGTCCGCACGCGCTGATCCCGAACGTGGTCATCCGGTCGGACGAAGGTCCGACCGGATGACTCGCGGAGTGACCGGCACGGCCCAGCGCTGCCTGTTCACCCAGCAGATGGGTGAAGTCAATCTGGCGCCGAACGTGCCCCCGACGGGATTCGAACCCGTACTGTGACTCTTTTAAGGAGCCTGCCTCTACCGGTTGGGCTACGGGGGCAGCGGGGAGCCTAAGCGGTTACCGTGCGTTCGTGGGGCAGGTTCAGAAGAAGTCCCCCGCACGGCTCAATGAGATCCGCTATTGCGCTCATTCGGGTAATGGGCCCAAGGCGCTCAGACCGAGTACAACTTCGTGATAAGCATCACAGTCGAGGGCTTGTTCGACGAGCTCATCCCGCAATGCTGCGGTGAAGCCGATACCAAAACCCATTGCCGTAGCAACCAGATAAGCCGTTTGGGACAGATGCCCTACGTCCATTTGCACAACGCGGTAAGCACGTGACGTGTCGTAACGCCATCTGGTCCGTTCGAGGACACCGGTGTACGCGAGGACCAACGGCGCCTGCCCGACCCACTCCTGGTCGCCCGCCGCCGCGGTCATCTCCGCCGGGCCCCACGCCACCCCGATGGGCTCCAGCGCGTGCGCGAGCCCGTCGTAGTGGTACCAGCCCGGCTCCAGCCCGTGGACGGCGCGCACGTGCGCGTACAGCTCGACCGGGTGCCGCCCGCCGCCGGACGGGCTGGTCTTGAACACCGTGCCGGACCGCCCGATGCGCGACCGCACCGGCGACGGCCCGCCCAGCACGGCCAGCAGCTCCGCGACCTTCGTCAGCGGCAGCGGCCCCGGCCCGAACTCGCGCGTCGTGCGGCGGGACAGCAGTACGTCCAGCAGACCGGCCCGCGCCCACTTCGACGTGCCGTCCAGCCGCGGCAGCAGCACGGAGGTGCGGCCCAGGCTGCGGAACGGCGCGGGCGGCGGCGCGGCGGCCAGCTTGGCGTCCAGCAGCGCGTCGTGCTCCTCCGAGCCCTGGTACGGCGCGTCGGCCAGCGTGCGGCTGGCGAAGTGGAAGTGCCGCGCGGAGGTGCCCCACTCGCCCCACGCGGCGAGCAGCCGCCGTTCCTCCTCGTGCTCGGGCGAGCCCTCGACGATCAGCACACCGGCCTCGACCAGCTCGTCGAACACCTTGCGCAGCGCCGCCCGGTCGTCCTCGGCCAGCGGCGCGAGCATCTCGTCGACGTCGGTGAACTCGGTGAACTTGCGGCACAGCAGCTCGGCGGTCTCACTGATCGCGAACTGCCGGTGGTGCAGGTAGTCGTCCCAGACCACGGCGCCGTCGGCGTAGAACAGCGTCGCGTGCTCAGCGACCTTTGCCCGCACCCAGCAGCTCCTTGAAGCGCGCCGCCACCCACTCGTGCACGGCGTCGGACACCCGCGAGTCCTGCGCCCGGTGCTCGAACCACCGCCAGTCGCAGTTGACGTTGACCTCCAGGAACACGTGGTCGCCGCCCGAGACGAGCAGGTCGAACGCGGCCACCTGCAACCGCCAGTGCCTGGCCAGCGCGAGCAGCCGGTCGGTCAGCGACGTCGGCACGTCGACGGGCGTGACGCGGACGGCCTCGGGGTCGACCCACAGCTGCGCCGGGTCGAGCTTGTCGACCTGGAACGCCAGGCACCGCTCGCCCACCACGAACACGCGCAGCTCGGTGTCGGAGGGCACGTACTCCTGCACGATCACCGGCGCGGACTCGGGCACGTCACCGGACCGGCTGGTCTCCAGCGGGCGCGGGAACAGGCCGTGCTGCATGCCGGGGCGCGGTTCGAGCAGGTGGCGGCCGGAGGTCTTGACGATGCACCGGCCGCCGCCGGGCCGGGTGCGGCCGGGGCGGGTGGTGACCGTGGTGCGCGGCACGCGCAGGCCGAACGCGGAGGCGTCGGCGAGCTGGGTGAGCCGGTTGAGGTGGGAGGTGTTGCGGCTGGGGTTGACGTGCGCCCAGTCGCCTCGGCTGGACAGCCAGTCGGCGACCGCGCCCCACTGGTCCACCGCGTAGGCGCCGGCCAGCGTGCCGGGCTCGTGGGGCAGGGCGGTCAGCTCGAAGTGCCTGCGCCACACCAGCAGCGGGCGCAGCAGCCAGCGGTCGAGCTCCAGCAGCGGCTGGTCGGTGTAGACGGTCAGCGGCAGGTCGGCGGAGCGGTCGGCGTCGACGCGGGCCATCCGGATGCCGCGTTCGGCGAGCGCGATGGAGAGCTCGTTCATCTCCATGTCGGCGGCGCGGGCGAGGACCAGCACGCACGGCACGGGGCTGCCGTCGCCCTCGTCCACCATGCCGAGCCGGTGCACCTGCTCCTGGAAGTCCAGGCACTTGGGTTGCGACCGGAAGAGGTAGTCCTGGCCTTGGAGCAGCAGCGGCGGCTGTTTCACCGGTCTGGCGGCCTCGGGTGGGGGAACGGTCTCGTTCCCCCACCCGGAGACGGACATGGCTCAGTCGTCTTTCTTGCTGCAAAAACGCTTTTCGGCGGTGGCGTACTCCGCGGAGTACTCCGCCAGCGCGCGATCCTCGATCTCACCGCGGCGAAGCTGTGCGGCCAGCTCCTCAAGCGACATCGCGGTCACCTCTCTCCCACTGATGCATCACACATTTAGGCGATACACCAGCTGTATTCTCGGGTTCACGTTACGCAATGTCAAGGCGACTGGCCCTGCGTTAGCCCGTATGGGGGCTCAAGTGAGAGGGCTCCGCCAGACGGCCCCACGCCTGCCGCACCGAACGGGGCAGCGTGCGCGGGGCCGTTCGCGATCAGCTCTTGGTGGCGCGGTCGAACTCGGCCTTCGGCTCGTGGATCTGGCCCAGGGCGACGACCTCGCGACCCGAGAACAGCGCCTGCGTCCAGTCCACGAACACCCGGAACTTGCGGTTGACCGTGGGCATGAACATGACGTGGTAGCTGCGGTGCATGAACCAGGCGACGACGCCCTTGAACCGCAGGCCGAACACGTCGGCCACGCCCTTGTACAGGCCCAGGCCCGCGACCGAGCCCAGGTACTTGTGGAAGTAGTCCTTCGGCTGCTTGCCGCGCAGCGTGGCCACGATGTTCTTGGCCAGCAGCTTGGACTGGCGGATGGCGTGCTGCGCGTTGGGCACGCAGGTCGCCGTCGGGTCCTCCTCGGTGCGCGACAGGTCCGGCACGGCCGAGCAGTCGCCCGCGGCCCAGACGCCCGGCAGGCCCACGACCTGCATCGCCGCCGTGCAGCGGACCCGGCCGCGCTCGTCGAGCGGCAGGTCGGTGTTGCGCAGCATCGGGTTGGCCTTCATGCCCGCGGTCCAGATGATGGTGTCCGAGTCGAACTCGGTGCCGTCGTCCAGGACGACGTGGCCGCCCTCCATGCTCTTCACGCGCGTGTCGAGGTAGCACTTGATGCCGCGCTTCTCGAGCTGCTCGACGGTGTAGACGCCGAGCCGGGCGCTCACCTCGGGCATGATCCGGCCGGTGGCCTCGACCAGCACCCAGTGCATGTCGGACTGCTTGAGGCCCTCGTAGTAGCGCAGCGCGTAGCGGGCCATGTCCTCCAGCTCCGCCAGCGTCTCGATGCCCGCGAACCCGCCGCCGATGACGACGAAGCTCAGCAGCCGCCTGCGCAGCTCCGGGTCGTTGGTGCTGGCGGCCTGGTCGAGCCGCGACAGCACGTGGTTGCGCAGGTAGATGGCCTCGCCGATGGTCTTCATGCCGATGCCGACCTCGGGCAGGCCCGGGATGGGCAGGGTGCGCGAGATGGCACCGAGCGCCGAGACGAGCACGTCGTACTGGAACTCCTCGACGTGACCGTCGGCCAGCTCGACCGTGACGGCCTTGCGCTCGTGCTCGATGCGGGTGGCGCGGCCGGTGACGACGTGGCAGCGCTTGAGCACCTTGCGCAGCGGCACCACCACGTGGCGGGGCTCGATGGAACCGGCCGCGGCCTCGGGGAGGAACGGCTGGTAGGTCATGTGCGGCTGAGGGTCGATCACCGTGACGGACGCCTCGCCGGAACGCAGCTTCTTCTGCAATCCCAGCGCGGTGTACATGCCGACGTACCCACCGCCGACAATCACGATCCGTGTGGGTTGCGACTTCACAGCAGCCATACACACATGGTCGCACCGCACGGGGCTTTCCGGCGCATCGAGCGGGCCCGTTGTGACCACAGTCGCCGGGTGATTGCCGACACCTTCGCCCTGACCAGCACCGGCGGGTGAACGTGCTGAGAGGAACGATCCAGACGGTCAGCTTCCGCTGAGCCGGCGGGCCGGGTTCCTCAGCCTTTCCGGCGCATCAGCAGGACCACTCCGACCACCAGCCCGACGACGCACGCGAGCCCCGCCACCTCGACGGCCTCGTCCGTTCGGCCGCCCGGCAACAGGAGGACCACGCCCGCGAAGGCGAGCACGGAGAGTTGAACGAGGGCGAACCTCTTCGCGGGTACCTTTAGTGCGTCCAGGTGAACGCGTGACCCGATCGGGAGAAGCGCCGCGTAAGCCGACAAAAGGTGCAAAAGGTGGAGCAGAACGACCAGCACGAGCACGCTCGGCCACGACCGCTCGTCCCCGCCGAACACCATCGCCGCCGCCGGGTAGCCGATGATCAGCGCCACGGCGGCGGACGCGGGGATCGCCACCGCCGCGACGACCAGCACCCCGTACAGCACGAGCGCGGGCCACTCGACCCCGTTGACCGCGAGCACCCCGACCACGACCGCCGCCACGACCGCGATCGCCGCCCTCAACACCCACGCCGGCAACCCGGCCCCCAGCTCAACCCGCACCGCCGCCCCCGTCCCGAGCGTGGAACCCACGGACCCCGAGCGTTCGACACGCGGCACCCGAACGCAGGACTCGCGCGAGAGTCCTACGTTCAGACCGCGTGTGTCCTACGTTCAGAACCCCCGAGTTGAACACTCGGAACGCGCGTGTCGAACGCCCGCGCCCCGCGTGTCGCACCCCCAGGCCCCCTGAACTCCACGTTCGCGTCACCGCGACACCCGCCGCGCGGTCTGGGCGGCACGCAGCACGCCCGCGATCGGCGCACCCCACGGCAGCACCGCCACGCCGTGCTGCCGCATCGCCTCCAGCCGCACGTCGTGCTCCAACCGGATCACCTTCAACGCGCTCTCACCCCACGGCGTCTCGCGGTCCGCCCGCAACGGCGACGGCAGCACGTCCACCGCCAGCACCAGGTTGCCCCGCCGCGCCGCGTGCACGGCCAGCTCCACCACGTCGGCGTCCAGGAACGGCGACAGCACCACCACCAGCGCGCCGTGCGGCACCTGCTCCGGCCGCAGCACGGGCCGCTGCGCCCACCCGGCCGACCGCGCGCACACCACGAGCTGGTTGCGCAACCGCAGCAACTGCCGCCGCCCCACGCCCGCCCGCGCGCCCAACTGCGGCCGCCCGAGGTCCACCAGCCCCACCCGGTCGCCCTGCCGCAGGTACCCGGCCGCCAGCGACGCCGCCGCCCGCACCGCCCGGTCGAGGCTCCCACCGGGGCGGACCGTCGTCGCCCTGGACGCCAGCGACCGCTCGCCGAGCGACCGCCCGAGCGCGCGCCCCGACGCCACCCGCCCCGGAGCCGCCCAGTCACCCAGCTCCGCGCCGACGTCGAGCCGGGTGTCCAACGCCAGCACGACGTCCGCGTCGGCCTCCGCGTGGTGCTCGCGGACGTGCAGGTTCGTGCCGTCGGCCGACCCGGCCATGCCGCCGGCCCGCAACGACACCCGCCAGTCGATCCGCCGCAGCCGGTCGCCCGGCTGGAACGCCCGGATGTCGCGCAGCTCCACCGAGTCGCCCGGCCGCCGCGCCCGGTGCGCCCCGACCAGCCCGACCGCCCGCGCCGGCAGCAGCCCGGCGGGCAGCGCCTCGACCGGCGGCAGGATCACCCGGCCCCGCTCGGGAGCCGTCACGGGACCGTGCACGAACAACGCGTCCGGCCCCGCCACCAGGTGGTCCGGCCGCAGGTCGACGCCCTCGCCCCACGCGTCACGCCGCAGCACGACCTCGATCTCCCGCGCCGACGCCGACACCAGGTGCACCGGGCCGATGCCCTCGCCGAGGCCCGGCAGCCGGATCGCCATCACCTCGGCGCCCGCACCCGGGTCCACCTCCACCACCGACTTCGCCGCGCCGATCTCGCCCGTGCGCGGCAGGCCCCGCACCCGGACCCGCGGCGTGCCCGTGACGGGCGTGACCAGCGCCAACAACGTCGAGATCAGCAGCGGCGCGCCGAACAGCACCAGCTCCACCTCGTGCAGCAGCCCGCCGAGCGCCACCATGCCCACGCCCAGC
Source organism: Saccharothrix sp. S26 (assembly GCF_021390395.1). Classification (GTDB taxonomy): domain Bacteria; phylum Actinomycetota; class Actinomycetes; order Mycobacteriales; family Pseudonocardiaceae; genus Actinosynnema. Next base: position 311,951 of record NZ_JAJUWT010000003.1, on the reverse strand, counting down.
GCGAGGCCGCGCACCATCGCGTCGGTGGGGTGCCAGTGCGCGCCCCGCCCGCCGGTGAACGCCTCGCGCAGCCGCTCCGCCCGGCTCATGACCGTCGCCGGTTCACGAGCGGGTGCTCGCGGGACCGGCCACCCGGCCCAGCAGCTCGGTCACGACCTCGACGCCGGTGAGGCCGGACGTCCACGTCTCCGGGCGCAGCGTGAGCCGGTGAGCGAGGGCGGGCACGGCGCACTCCTTGATGTCCTCGGGCAGCACGAAGTCCCGCCCGTCCAGCACCGCCAGGGCCCGCCCCACCAGCACCAACGACTGCGCGCCGCGCGGTGACGCGCCGACCTCCACCGCGCCGTGCGCCCGGGTCGCCGCCGCCAAGTCCACGCAGTACCGCAGCACGTCGTCGTCCACCGAGACCTGCTCCACGCCGTGCTGCAACCGGCGCAGCCGGGTCGCGTCCAGCACGGGCTCCACCTCGGTCTCCTCGCGCTGCCGGGCGAGCCTGCGGCGCAGCACCTCGACCTCCTCGGCGGGCGGCGGGTAGCCGATGTCCAGTCGCAGCAGGAACCGGTCCAGCTGGGCCTCGGGCAGCGGGTAGGTGCCCTCGTACTCCACCGGGTTCGCGGTCGCCAGCACGTGGAACGGGCGGGGCAGCGCGAACGTGCGGCCCTCGACCGTGACCTGGCGCTCCTGCATGGCCTCCAGCAGCGCCGACTGCGTCTTCGGCGGCGTGCGGTTGATCTCGTCGGCCAGCAGCAGGCCGGTGAACAGCGGGCCCTCGCGGAAGGTGAACTCGCGGTCGCCCGGGTTGTACAGGAACGAGCCGGTGACGTCGGCGGGCAGCAGGTCGGGCGTGCACTGCAGGCGCTTGAAGTCCAGCTTCAACGCCTGCGCCAGCGACCGCGCCATCAGCGTCTTGCCCAGGCCAGGCACGTCCTCCAGCAGCACGTGCCCGCCCGCCAGGATCGCCGCCAGCGCCAGCCGCAACGACCGCTCCCGGCCCACGACGACCGTGCCGACGGCGGACAGCACCGCCTTCGCCTCGGCCGCGATCGTCTCGACGCCCACGCCGTCTTCGGCTTCGGTCACAGCTTCTCCAACAGGTCGGCGAGCCTGGCCGGCTCGGGCAGCGGCGCTTGCGGGTCGGTGAGCAGGCGGTGCAACTCGTCGCCGAGCACCGCGCGTGCCTTCGGGTCGTGCAGGTCGGGCACGCCGTGCACCTGCCGCAGCCGGGCCTCGGCGAGGCGGCGCAGCCGCGGCTGGACCCGCTTGGCGAACCGGTCCTGGTCGACGGCGGCTTCGGCGAGGCGGCTCGCCAGTGTGCTGGCCTGGACGTGCGTGGCGGTGGAGGTGGTCGTGGGCTGCGGGGCCCACTGCACGTCCGTGGCGCGCGGCAGACGTGCGACGAGCAGCGCCAACGCGCCGACGGGCAACCCGATCGCGACCGCCCACAGCCACGGCGCGCCCACGCGGGCCAGCACCAGCGCCGTGCCGACCGCCACGGCGACCCCCAGGGCCACCGCGCGTCCCATGCCGCCGACGAGGGCGTTCACCGCAGGTCCCGCACGATCGTCTCCAACGCCTCGGTGGCGGTGCGGGCGTCCGCCGCGGTCACCTCGGCCGTGCCGAACCGGGCCCGCTGGTAGACGCGGCGCAGCGTGCCGGCCGCGTGCTCGTCCACCCGGTAGCGGCGCAGCAGGTCGCCGGTGAACTCGGTGGCCGTCTGGTGGCCCTGTCGCGGCACGCCGCTGTCCCGCGCGGCCCGTTCGAGGCTGAGCCAGGCGGCGATCACCGCGTCGCCGGGCGGCCCGTCGACGTTGCCGCGCAGCTCGTCGAGGGCCTCGGTGGCGCGCCGCAGGAGGATCGCGGGCGGTTTCGCGTGGTCCTCGGGCAGGTCGGGCGCGTCGACGGTCTCACCGCGGCCACGCCTGCGGCGGTGCTGGAACACGCCGAGGGAGACCAGCAACCAGACCACGGCGACGACCGCCACGGCGATGAAGACGATCAGGACCACCAGCAGCGACCCGGCCGCCGCGGACCCGTCCACGTCGGTCTCCAGGGGCGGGACCGACTCGGGCGTCAACGCGACCACCTCGTCGTCCGCCGGCGGCCGCTCCTGGTACCGCACGGGTGACGTCCCCCGGGCCGCGAGCGCGATGAGGACGAGCGCCGACCCCACCGCGAGCAGGAGCGCGAGCCGGGGCTTCATGCACCCAGGATGCCCGCCGAACCCGCTCGGCGTGCCGGATTCAACCGAACCCGGCCGTCCGAACCGGTCCCTGGTTCGGTCCGCTCAGGCCGATCTCGCGCTGTCCAACTCCCGGAGGAGGTCATCGGCCAGGGCGACCACCGACATCTTGATCTCGTCCGGGTCGCTGAAGCCCGCCTCGGCATCGGCCGCGAGCACGGGGAGCAGGTCGTCCGGGCGCGCCGCCAGCACTCGAAGTTCCGCCACCGCCTGTGTCACTACAGTGCCCGACAAGTCGTCCGCGACCAAAGCCGTCAGCGCCTGCGCCAACCGGGTCGTGTCCACGGCACGGAGCAGCCGGAGCACGTCGAGCCCGTCCTTCGGCTTGAGCCGGTGCGGCTGCCCCCGCCGTTCGGCGATCTTGACCACTTTCGACACGATGAGGGCGGCCGGACCCGCCACCTTGATGCCGAACGACCGGGCGTCGTCGCCATCCAGCGAGCCGATCACGCGAACCTCGTTGTCCACGACCACCGGCTCCAGCCCGGAAGTCCTGCGGGCCGTCGCCTTGGCGTCGTGAGGGGGACGAAGGCGGGCAGACCGCCTGCCTGCCGAGCCGCTGAGCGCTTCAGGCGCCATCAGGTCGACGGCGATGTCACCGCGCCCGAGCCAGGTTCCCGGCTGGCCGCCGGGCACGAACCCGGCGGCGCGCATCGCGTCCGCGATGGAAGGCTCGTCGGCCAGCCGGTCGGGGATCAAGGCCAAGTCCGCGTCGGTCGTGGTCGGCGCGGTGACGAAATCGGCGTCACCGGCGTGGATGTAGACGGCCTGCGCGCCGACGAGCACGACCGCGTCGCGGTGCGGCCCGAGCCCGTCGAGGGCGTCCAGCAACACCGAACGAGCCTTGACGTACTCCTGCGGGATCACGCCGCCCACCCTCGATCACCGGCACCGAGGGCGGTCATCAACTGCTCGGCTTCCTCGCTCGACCGACCCGGCCCGGTCAGCAGGTCTGCCACCACCTGCGCGGGTGGCGCGAAAGCGACTCCGTCGACGACCCTCGACCTCGCGTACACCACTTCGTCGTACGGGCTCATGATCACGACGTTCGCGCCCCGGTCGACCGCTCGCAGGCGCAGTTGCTCGATCATTCCGGCCGGGTCCTCGGCGTACAGGCTCAACGACACCAGCGGCGACACCGGGGTCACGCCGTCCGGGAGGTACGCGCGCACAGCTGCGGAGCCTGTCACGGCGATACGAGTGCTCGCCTGCGACAACGCCTGCAACGCGTGGGTCAGCCCGCGTGGGTCCAACGTGGTCACCACGTCGTTCGAGGTCATGACGTGGTAGTCCTGCACCCAACGCTCGATCAGCGCTCGCTTGCGGACGGCGATCACCGAGCCGTGCTCTTCCCGGTCGATGACGGCTTCCCGGTCGAGCAAGTCGAGGACCCTCGCGCTGGTCGCGACACCGACCTCAGCTCGTTCGGCGAGGTCGCGCACCCCCATGGGGAGCGGCGTCTCGCACAGCTCCAAGAGCACCTTCGCGGCGGCCGGCCCGCGCAGCGATTTGAGCAACCGGTCCGACGGATCGCGCAACCCGCTTCGATCCGCGCCCATGCGGTCGAGGAACACCGCAGGCCGGTCCAGCCTGAGGCGGAAGTTGCCGGTGGTGTCGAACCAGCCCAGGCCGTGCTTGTCCAGTTGGGCTCGGGTCGTCGGAGAGACGAACGGCGCAGCCAGCAACGCCCCGCCGATCCTCCGGTCGTCGGCGGCGGCCACGTTGGCGTACAGGTGCAACCGCTCGGCCACCGAAGCGACGTCACGGGGCACGACGGCCGCCTTGCACTCGATCAGCACACCGACCTTCGTTCCATCGGGTGCGGTGATCGTGACCGCGCCGTCGGGCCGGTCGCCGCGGCGCGCGCCGGCCCGTGGCACATCGTGATCGAGGGCGATCGACCACGTCGGGGGCAACGTGCAGAGCAGCGCTTGCTCGACGAGCGACAGCAGCTGCACGGTTGAGGTTGTTCCACGTTTCACGCTGTTCCGCGACACACGGAACAGGCTACTTTGCGAAACGCCGTGGTACTACCGCCGTAGGGTCACCCGATGGCGGCCAATCCAGCCGCCGTGCCCGCAGCGCGCAGCACGTCCTGGAGCATCGGTTGGGTCAGCTTGCCGGTGAACGTGTTCTGCTGGCTCACGTGGTAGCAGCCGAACAGGTGCAGCGGCTCGCCGCCGTCCTGGGCGGGCAGGGTGACGTGTGCGCCGTGGCCGAACACCGGGCGCGGGCGGGGGATCTGCCAGCACGCGGCCAGCACCGGGAGCAGGGCCTGCCAGCCGAACGCGCCCAGCACGAGCACCGCGCGCAACGTCGGCCGCAGCAGTTCCAGCTCGCGGATCAGCCAGGGGCGGCAGTTGTCGCGTTCCTCCGGGGTCGGCTTGTTCTCCGGCGGCGCGCACTTCACCGGGGCCGTGATGCGGGTGCCGATCAGCTCCAGGCCGTCGCCGACGTGCGTGGCCGTCGGCTGGGTGGCCAGGCCCACCGCGTGCATCGCCGCGTACAGGAAGTCACCGGAGCGGTCGCCGGTGAACATGCGCCCGGTGCGGTTGGCGCCGTGCGCGGCCGGGGCCAGGCCGATGATGGCCAGCGACGCGTCGTCCGGGCCGAAGCCGGGCACCGGGCGCCCCCAGTACTCCTGGTCGCGGAACGCGGCCCGCTTGACCCGCGCCACCTCCTCGCGCCACGCCACCAGCCGCGGGCACGCCCGGCAACTGGTAACCCGTTCGTCAAGAGCGGAAAGCGGGAGCACCGGCGACGACTCCGATCGTAGAGTTCGACCATGACCGACAAGAACGGCGACGAGCAGGCCGCCAAGGACAACGGCGACGAGAAGGACCTCCCCGCCGACGACCTCGTCACCACCCAGCACAGCATCACCGTCAAGCGGCGCAAGCTGAACTACACCACGACCACCGGACGGGTGGTGCTGCGCCAGGAGGTGCTGACCGAGGGCAAGTTCGACGGGCACCTGCCGAAGGCCGAGGTCTTCGTCACCGCGTACACGTTGGACGGGGCGGACCCGGCGAAGCGGCCGGTGACGTTCGCGTTCAACGGCGGGCCGGGCTCGTCCAGCGTGTGGCTGCACCTGGGGCTGCTCGGACCGCGCCGGGTCGTGTCCGGCGACGTCGGCGACCTCGCGCCACCGCCGTACGACCTGGTGGACAACCCCGAGACGCTGCTCGCGCACAGCGACCTGGTGTTCATCGACCCCGTGTCGACGGGGTACTCGCGGGCGGTGAAGGGCGAGAAGCCCGGCCAGTACCACGGGTTCCAGGGCGACCTGGAGTCGGTCGGCGAGGTGATCCGGCTGTGGACCTCGCGCAACGGCCGGTGGATGTCGCCGAAGTTCCTGGCGGGCGAGTCGTACGGGACCACGCGTGCCGCCGGGCTGGCCGACTACCTCCAGTCGCGGTACGGCATGTACCTCAACGGGCTGATGCTGATCTCGTCCGTGCTGGACTTCGCCACGCTCGACTTCAGCGAGGGCAACGACCTGCCGCACACGCTGTTCCTGCCGACGTACGCGGCGATCGCGCACTACCACGGGCTGCACGGCTCGCGGTCGTTGGAGGACGTGCTGGCCGACGCCGAGGACTTCGCCTCGCGCGACTACCCGTGGGCGTTGGCGCGCGGCAACCGCCTGTCCACTGAGGAACGGGCGGCGGCGGTGGCGCGGCTGGCCGGGCTGACCGGGCTCAGCGAGGACTACGTGGACCGGGTGAACCTGCGGATCGAGCACGTCCGGTTCTTCACCGAGCTGCTGCGGTCGCGGCGCCTGGTGGTCGGCCGGTTGGACTCGCGGTTCACCGGCGCGGACGCCGACTACGGGCGGGAGCACTTCAGCGAGGACCCGTCGTACTCGGCGATCCTCGGGCCGTACACGGCGGCGTTGAACCACTACGTGCGGGCGGAGTTGGAGTACGAGAACGACCTGCCGTACGAGATCCTGACGATGAACGTGCGGCCGTGGTCGTACAAGGAGTTCGAGGGGACGCACGTGACGGTGGCGAACAAGCTGTCGTCGGCGATGCGCGCCAACCCGCACTTGAAGGTGCACATCGCTTACGGCTATCTGGACGGCGCGACGCCGTACTACGCGGCCGAGCACGTGGTGGCGCACCTGCAGATCCCGGAGGAACTGCACGCCAACATCGAAGCCGCGTACTACCCGGCGGGGCACATGATGTACGTGCACGAGCCGTCGCGGGTGCAGCAGTCGAAGGACTTGGCCGACTTCGTCCAATCCGCCTCCAACCGCTGAGACCTGGGGTTTCGCTCGTCCGGGTCGCGGTGAGGAGCCCGCGAAGATCACCCGGACGAGCGAACCAGGTGTCGGCGGGGATCGATGTCATCGCGGATTTCGTTGCCGGAAGTATGGAGGCGGCGCACGGCGGGGCCCGTGGGTGGAGCGGCGCGGGGAATCAGGGAGGGGCGGGGTGGGCGTCGTCGGCTGCCCGGGCTGCGACCTGGTGGCGGTCGCCGCGCCCTGCCGGGCGGTGTGGTCGACGAGACGCCGTCGTGGGTGGTGAACCACGTGGTCGGGCCGATGAACGTCAGCACGCTCGTCGTCGGGCGGCGCGGCGGGGCTCGGCTGGGTGGTGCGGCGGGCCGGCGGGCCGGCGGTGCGGCGGTGCGGTGAGCCGCCCGGTGAGGTGGGCGGCGCGGGGGGGTGGGTGGCCCGGTGAGGTGAGGTGGGTGGGGTTGGTGGTCAGATGATGTGGCGTTCCTCGGCGAAGTGGCACGCGCTCGGGTGGGTGCCGATCCGGGTCAGCAGGGCCGGTTCGTCGGTGGCGCACACGTCCTGGGCCTTCCAGCACCTCGTGCGGAAGCGGCAGCCGGTGGGTGGGGTCAGGGGGGAGGGGACGTCGCCCGTCAGGCGGATCACGTCGCGGCGGCCGCGCAGGGTCGGGTCGGCGACCGGGACGGCCGACAGCAGTGCCTGCGTGTACGGGTGCGTGGGGTGCTCGTAGATCTCCTCCTCCGTGCCGATCTCGACGATCTTCCCGAGGTACATCACGGCGACCCGGTCGGACAGGTGGCGCACCACCGACAGGTCGTGCGCGATGAACACGTAGGCCAGGCCGAACTCGCCCTGCAGCTCGGCCAGCAGGTTCATCACCTGCGCCTGGATCGACACGTCCAACGCGGACACCGGCTCGTCGCACACGATCACCTTCGGCCGCAGCGCCAGCGCCCGCGCGATCCCGATCCGCTGCCGCTGCCCGCCGGAGAACTGGTGCGGGTAGCGGTTGATGTGCTCGGGGTTCAGGCCGACGACGTCGAGCAGCTCCCGCACCCGCCCGGCCCGCGACCCGCGCGGCGCGACCTCGGGGTGGATCTCGAACGGCTCGCCGACGATGTCGCCCACGGTCATCCGCGGGTTCAACGACGTGTACGGGTCCTGCAACACGATCTGCATGTCGCGCCGCCACCGCCGCAGCGCCGCGCCACGCAGCGAGAACACCGGTTCGCCCTCGAACAGCGCCGTCCCCGACGTCGGCGGCTCCAGCCGCATCAGCACCTGCGCCAACGTCGACTTGCCGCACCCCGACTCGCCGACCACGCCCAGGGTCTCCCCCGCCCGCAACGAGAACGACACGCCGTCCACCGCCCGCACGCGCCCGACGGTCCGCCGGAACGCCACCCCGCGCGTCACCGGGAAGTGCTTCACCAGGTCGCGCACCTCCAGCAGCTCACCCACCGACGACCTCCTCCGCGAAGTGGCACGCACTGCTCCGCCCGGGCCCCAGCGGCACGTCCGGCGGCACGCGCGCGGCGCACACGTCCTCCGCCCGCGGGCACCGGGGGTGGAACGGGCAGCCCGACGGGATGCGCAGCAGGCTGGGCGGCAGCCCGCGGATCGTCTCCAGGGCCGCGCCCTTGGCGTCCAGCCGCGGCAGCGAGCGCATCAGCGCCGCCGTGTACGGGTGGCCGGGCGCGCGGAACAGCGAGACGGCGTCGGCCTGCTCCACGATCCGCCCCGCGTACATCACCACGATCCGGTCGGCGACCTCGGCGACCACCCCGAGGTCGTGCGTGATCAGGACCAACCCCATCCGCCGCTCGCGCTGGACCTCCGCGAGCAGATCCATGATCTGCGCCTGCACGGTGACGTCCAGCGCCGTCGTCGGCTCGTCCGCGATCAGCACCTCGGGGTCGAGCGCCAGCGCCATCGCGATCATCGCCCGCTGCCGCATCCCGCCGGAGAACTGGTGCGGGTACTCGCGGACCCGTTGCCGCGCCGCCGGTATCCGCACCAGGTCCAGCAGCTCGATGGCCCGCGCCCGCGCGTCGGCCCGGCTCATCCCGCGCCGCAACCGCAGTTGCTCCTCGATCTGGAACCCCACCGTGAACACGGGGTTCAGCGCCGACAGGGCGTCCTGGAAGATCATCGCCACGCCCTCGGCCCGGATAGCGCGCCGACGTTCGGGCGACGCGGTCAGCAGCTCCTCGCCGCGGAACCGCACCGAGCCCCGCGTCACGAACGCGGGCGGCGTGTCGAGGATCCCCATGATCGCCTGCGCGGTCACGCTCTTGCCCGACCCGGACTCGCCGAGCACGGCCACCGTCTCGCCGGCCGACACGTGGTAGCCGACGCCGTTGAGCACGCGCGCCACCCCGTCCCGGGTCCGGAACTCCACGTGCAGGTCCTCGACCTCCAGCAGCATGAACGCCCTCCTACCGCAGCTTCGGGTCGAGGGCTTCGCGCACCGCGTCGCCCAGCATCACGAACGCCAGCACGGTGGCGGTCAGGAACCCCGCCGGGAACAGCAGCGCGTGCGGCGCGACGCGCAGGTAGTCCTTGGCGCTGTTGATCATCACGCCCCACGACACGACCGGCTGCCGCAGGCCGATGCCGAGGTAGGACAGGGTGGCCTCCGCGCCGATGAACGCGCCCAGCGCGATGGTCGAGTAGACGAGCACGGGCGCGACGCAGTTGGGCAGCAGGTGCTTGCCGATGATGCGCCGCGACGACGCGCCCAGCGCCCGTGCCGCCTTGACGTAGTCCTGCTGCTTGGCCGCGATCGCGGTGGACCGCATGATCCGCATCGCCACCGGCCACGACAGCACCGAGATCGACAGCACCACCTGCGCCACGATCCGCGCCGGCCCGGCGTCACCGCCCGCGTTCAACGTGGTCAGGATGACGATCGCGCCGAGCACGAACGGCACGCCCACGAACACGTCCGCGATGCGCGACACCACCGCGTCCAGCCGGCCGCCGTAGAAGCCCGCGAGCATGCCGATGGTGGCACCGACCAGCACCACGCCCAGCGTGGACAGCAGCCCGACCACGATCGACGCCCGCGCGCCGTGCACGACGCGGGCGTAGACGTCGTAGCCCTGGTTGTCGTAGCCGAACCAGGCCCGCGCCGAGGGCGCGCCGCGGGAGCGGGACAGGTCGGCGGCGTTCGGGTCGGCCGAGGAGAAGAGACCCGGGAACGCGGCCATCAGCAGCACGAGGCCGATCAACGACACCGACACCCAGAACAGCGGCCGCCGGCGCAACGCGTGCCAGGCGTCGCCGAACAGGCCGCGCGGTCGTTCGGCCACGAGCGTGGTCGCGAGTTGGTCAGTCATAGCGGATCCTCGGGTCCAAGACCGCGTACAGCAGGTCCACCAGCAACGTCATCAGCAGGTACACCAGCACCAGCACGGTCACCACGCCGGTCACCATCGCGCCGTCCTTGGTCAGGATCGACCGGAACACCAGGCCGCCCACGCCGGGCACGTTGAAGATCCCCTCGGTGACGATCGCGCCGCCCAGGAACGCGCCGAGGTCCGTGCCGAGGAACGTGATCACCGGGATCAGCGAGTTGCGCAGCAGGTGCACGCCGACGATCCGGCGCGTCGGCAGGCCCTTGGCGAGCGCGGTGCGCACGTAGTCGGCCCGCCGGTTCTCCGCGATGCTCGCGCGCGAGAGCCGGGCCACGTAGGCCATGGACAGGCTGGCCAGCACGAACCCGGGGACGATCAGGTTGCCGAACGTCGGCGTGGTCACGGTGGGCGCGATCCAGCCGAGCTGCAACCCGAACACCAGCTGCACGGCGTACCCGGTGACGAACACCGGGATGGAGATCAGGAACAGCGTCGACACCAGCACCAGGCTGTCGAGGAACCCGCGGTCGCGCAGGCCCGACACGACGCCCGCGGTGATGCCGATGACGGCCTCGACCAGCAGCGCCACCAGGGCCAGGCGCAGGGTCACCGGGAAGGTCGCGGCGATGCGGTCGACCACCTGCACGCCGGACGACGTGACGCCGAAGTCGCCTTGGAGCAGGTTGACGAGGTACTTCCAGTACTGGAGCAGCAGCGGGTCGTCGAGGTTGAACCGCTCGCGCATCATCGTGATGTAGGAGGCGGGGCAGTCGCGTTCGCCGCACTTGCCCTCGAACGGGTCGCCCGGGACCGCCCACACCAGCACGTAGATCAGGAACGTGGTACCGACGAAGACCGGCACCATCTGCAACAACCTGCGCAGCACGTAACGCCCCAACGCGCGCTCCCCTCGGCAGAGGGCCGGTCCGGGTCGCCCGGACCGGCCCGAGGTCGTCAGGCCACTTCCACCGAGAAGAGGTCGAGGGTGCGGAACGGGTCGAGGTTGGCCACCTTCAACCGGTCCGAGCGGCCCGCGATGGTGTTCTGCGTCCACAGCGGGATGGACGGCAGGTCCGGGGCCATGATCCGCTCGGCTTCGAGGTACAGCTCGATCGCCTCGTCCTCGCTGGTCGCCTTGTCGGCCTCGGCGAGCTTCGCGTCGAACGCCGGGTTGGAGTACAGCCCGTCGTTGGACGACGCGCCCGTGCGGAACAGCGGCGTCAGCCAGTTCTCGATCGACGGGTAGTCGGCGACCCAGCCCGCCCGGTACATGCCGGTCATCTCGTGGGCGTTCACCTTCTGCCGGAACTCGCCGAAGCTGGTCGACGGCACGAACCTGGCCTGCACGCCGAGGGTGTTCTTGATGCTGTTGACGACGGCTTCGGCCCATTCCTGGTGCCCGCCGTCGGTGTTGGACAGCAGCACGATCTCCCCGGTGTAGCCCGACTTGGCCAACGCCGCCTTGGCCTTGTCCGGGTCGAACGTGCAGTACTCGCCGCACTGGCCGGGCCGGTAGCCCTTCATCAGCGGGTGCACCCAGCCGTCGGCGGGCTTGCGGGTGCCCTCGAAGATCCGCTCGGTGATCTCCTCGCGGTTGATCGCCATGGAGATCGCGCGGCGCAGGTCCACGTTGTCGTAGGGCGGCAGGTAGAACGGGAACGCGATGGTCTGGTTGTTCAGCGTCTCGCGCTGCACCACCCGGTCGCCGAGGTCGGTCTCGTACTGCCTGCCCGCCAGCGCGTTGGGCGGCAGCTCCTCCATGAAGTCGAGGTTGTTGGCGACGAGGTCGGCGTAGGCCGACTCGCGGCTCTGGTAGACCTTGAGGGTGAGGTCCTTGAACTTCGGCTTGTCGTCGCCCTTGTAGTCGTCGTTGCGGGTCAGCTTGATGTCGGTGCCGACCGTGCGCGAGACGAACTTGAACGGGCCGTTGCCGATCGGGTGCCCCTCGAAGGCGGCGCGGTCTTTGAAGAACACCTCGGGGAGCGGGGCGAAGACCTCGTAGCCGATGGTGACGGGGAAGACGGCGAACGGCTCGGACAGCGTGATGGTGAACGTGTGGTCGTCCACGATCGCGAGGCCGGACATCGTCTCGGCGGTGGGCGCGGGCGGTGCTTGGGGCTTGTCCGGGCCGTCGGGGTCCTTCGGGTGGACGGCGTCGTAGCCCTCGATCTGGGAGAAGAAGCTCGCGCCCTGGGTGCCGTTGGGGCCGTAGGCGGTCCAGTTCCAGGCGTCCACGAAGCTCTTGGCGGTGACCGGTGAGCCGTCGTGGAACAGCCAGTCCTTCTTGATCTTGACGGTGAAGGTCTTGGAGTCGGTGGTGTCGATCGACTCGGCCATCGCGTTGACCGGCTGCGCGTCCCGGGCGCGGTACTCGACCAGGCCGGTGAACAGCGGGTCGAGGACGCGGCTGCCGCCGACCTCGGTGGTGTTGCCCGGGACGAGCGGGTTCTCCGGCTCGGTGTTGAAGATCGTGATGCCGGCGTCGGCGTTCGAGCCGGTCGGGGTGTCCGTCGAGCCGCAGGCCGTGGCCGCCAGCGCGACCGCGACGACCGCGGGGACTAATCGCGGGGTTGATCGTGCACGTGCCATGGGTCCTCCCACCTGATCGGGGTAACCGAGCAGAGTCGACCGCTTTCACAGCGTGAGAGAGAACCTAGGCGCACCGTGACCGGGGCCACACGGGTGAGGGCGTCACGACCTGGTCACGATCAATCCCAGTTGACAGCCGGGATCGTGTTCGCGCGGGTGGGGACGGTGTCAGGCCAGGGCGAAGGCGATGCCGTCGAGGATGTCGTGCTCGCTGGCGACGAGCTCGGTCACGCCGTGCGGCTCCAGGTGGTCGGCCAGCGCGCGCACGATCAGCGCGCCGCCGCAGATCACGTCCACCCGACCGGGGTGCATCGGGCCCAGGGCGGAGCGCTCGTCGTGGCTCATGGTGAGCAGCTTGGCGGTGACCTCGCGGATCCGGTCCAGGCCCAGGCGGGCGAGGTGGATCTCCTGCGGGTCGTAGCGCGGCAGTTCCTTCGCCAGGGCGACGAGGGTCGTGACGGTGCCCGCCACGCCGATCCAGGTCTTGGCGCGGGAGGTCGGCACGGCGGCGAACGCCTCGGCCAGGACGTCCCGGGTGACGGCGACGGCCTGCTCGACCTGGGCCTCGGTGGGCGGGTCGGAGTGCAGGCAGCGCTCGGTGAGCCGCACGCAGCCGATGTCGACCGACCGGGCGGCCTCGACCTCGCCGCGCACGCCGTCCCACGTGCCCAGGACCAGCTCGGTCGACCCGCCGCCGATGTCGGAGACGAGGAACGGGCCCTCGTCGGTGTCCAGGTCGGACACCGCGCCGGTGAACGACAGGCGGGCCTCCTCGTCGCCGGTGATGACCTCGGCCTCGACGCCCAGCACCTCGCGGGTCATGTCGAAGAAGGCGTCCTTGTTGGCGGCGTCGCGGGTCGCGGAGGTGGCGACCATGCGCACGTGCTCGGTTCCCTTGCGGCGCAGGGTGTTCGTGTAGTCGACGAGCGCGGCGCGGGTGCGGGCGATGGCGTCGGGGTGCAGCTCGCCGGTGGCGTCGACGCCCTGGCCGAGGCGGACCACGCGCATCTCCCGGTGCACGTCGCGCAGCCACCGCCCGCCACCGTCCGAAGTGGTCACGTCGGCCACCAGCAGGCGGATCGAGTTGGTCCCGCAGTCGATCGCGGCCACGCGTGCCATGCCTGAGGTCCTTCCGACTGCTGCCGTGGTCTCGGTGCAGTGAGCAGGGTAGTCCCCCACCCCCACCCCGTGAGTCCTACGTTCAGAACGCGAGTGTCCTACGTTCAGGACACCCGAGTTGAACGTTCGGAACACGGGTCGGGGCGAGGCTCAGTCACGCGGCGGGGTCGGCGGTGCCGCCGGCTCAGGTGGCCTTCATGGACGACGTGGACGACGTCGGCTGGGACGAACCCGAACCGCTCGACGAGCTGCCGCCGGTCGTGGCGGCCGGGGGCGTCGTGCCGATCGTGCTCTCGGTGGTCGTGGTCGTCGTGGTGGTGGTCGTCGTCGGCGTGGGGCAGCCCGGCGGGAGCGGCGGCGTCGTGGTCGGCGTCGTCGTGGACGTGCTGGTCGTCGGCCCCGTCGTCGGCGTGGGGCACGTCGGCGAGGTGGTCGTGGTCGACCCCGGCGGGAAGGTGACCGAGACGGTCACGCCGGGACGGGTCGTGGTCGTCGTCGTGGTGGTCGTCGGGTGCGACGACGTGCTGGACGACGGCGGGTTCGTGGTGCCGGGCGGCACGGTGCCCGGGTCGTTGCCGCCCGGGGTGGTGCCCGCGCCCGTGTCCTGGCCGAAGTCGTCGTCCGAGCCGATCACGTCCGGCAGCACGGGCACGCCGCTGGCGTAGACGTCCGCCCAGTACAGCACCGTGGCCACGTACTCGTTGGACTGGTTGTAGCGGAACACCGCGCGGGCGCGTTGCTCCGGGTTGCTCACGTCCGCGTTGTGGGCGCACAGGTAGTTGCCCGCGCCGATGGTGGCGTCGTAGATGTTGTTCGGGTTGCGCTCGCCGTCGGCGTTGCCGTCGGCCGCGTACCCGGCCCAGGTGGACGGGATGAACTGCATCGGGCCCACGGCGCGGTCCCACGTGCGGTCGTTGTCGAAGCGGCCGCCGTCGGTGTCGCGGATCGCGGCCACGCCGGGCGCGCCGTTGAGCACCGGGCCCAGGATGGGCTCGACCGTGGTGCCGTTCTCGGTGACGCGGCCGCCGCGGGCGTGGCCGGACTCGATGCGGCCGATGCTGGCCAGCAGCGGCCAGTCCAGGTGGCAGTTGGGCGTGGTCTGCGCCAGCCGGTCGGCCGCGCGCATGTAGGCGTCCAGCATCACGCCGGGGATGCCGTGCTGGCCCTCGCGCAGGAAGCCGCCCTCCAACGGGGGCAGGTCGTCCTCGAACTCCGACGGGTCGTCGGCGTCGGCCAGCAGGCTCGCGCTGACCTCGTCGGTCTCGGGCAGGCGGCCGGTGGCGCCGAGCTTGCCCTGGCGGTCCAGCGCGAGCGTGCCCAGCACGTCACCCGGACCCGGCGGCACGGCTTCGACGTCGGCACGGCCGGAGAGCGTCACCCAGTCGAGTGGCGTCGCCGTGTGCAGCAACGCCGGCACGAGCATGGCGGCCGTCGCGGTCGCGGCGAAACCCCACTGCCGCGGCGTCATAGTGCCCGGATGGACCTTCGTCCGCTTCCGCCCCCGACGCTTCGACTTCGGCACAGCCCCGAACTCCCCATCGACTCGTCACCCGGCCTGCAGACCAGCCTGCCTGATCCGATCAGCGGTGTCACGGGCGTGCCCCGGCTTTGTGCCCGAAGAACTGCCCGGACGGTCAGTTTTTCACCGTTGACGCGCACTCGCCGCTCGGCCACCACTGCGAGAGCAGGTCAAGCGCCTCGTCGCCGAACGGGTTCACCCCCCGGCCGACGGCCAGCGCGTGCGCCACGTGCACGTGCAGGCACTTGACGCGCCCCGGCATGCCACCCGCGGTGACGGTGGTGCCCAGCGGTTCGATCGCGTCCCGCTCGGCCAAGTACAGCTCGTGCGCCCGGCGGTAGCGTTCGGCCAACTGTTCATCCGCGGCCAACCGGTCCGTCATCTCCTTCATCAACCCGGCCCCTTCGAGCCTGCTGACGTAGGAGTTCAACCGGGAGCAGGTCAGGTAGTACAGGGTCGGGAACGGCGTGCCGTCCTCCAGCCGGGGGCTGGTCTGCACGACCGCCGGGTGCCCGCTGGGGCACCGCGCGGCCACCGCCCGCATCCCCCTCGGCTCGCGGCCCAACTGCGCCGCGACCGCCGCCCGGTCCTCGTCGCTCACCGTCATCGTGCCGCCGCCGAATCCCACAACTGCTCGTACCACGCCTTGTCCTCGGCCGGTTTGGTCTCCGGTCGCTGTTGTTCCAGTTCGCGCTCCTCGTCACCGGGGAGCTGCACGATGTAGGGCGTCTCGCCGGGCCGCACGTAGTGCAGCCTGCGCCGCGACTCGGCCTCCACGTGCGCCGGGTCGGCCAGTTCCCGCTTGCGCTGCTCCAGCTGCCCGACCTCGGCCCGCAGCGTCTCCTGCGAGGCGGTGACCTCGCGCAGCTCCTCGCGTTGCGCCAGGTACGTGCGCAGCGGCACGGCGATGCTCAGCGCCAGCGCGCACACCACCATCGCCAGCAGCGCGGCCCGGCGCGTGCCGGTCATGCCGAACGCGCCACCGGTGCCCGCGCCCGCCCTGGTCCGCGCCCGGGACTGCGGCTTGCGCGCCGCGGGCCTCGGGCGCGGTGGCGCGTCGCGGGGCTCGCGCTTGCGGGCCTGCCCGTCGCGTGCCCGGGCAGGGCGGGAACCCCGCGCGGCCTCGCGGCCACGCCGGGGTTCCCGTTCCCGTCGTGCCATCAGCTCTCCGGCGTGTACCGCGGGAAGGCCAGGTCACCGGCGTAGCGCGCGGCGTCGCCCAGGGCCTCCTCGATGCGCAGGAGCTGGTTGTACTTCGCGGTGCGCTCACCGCGGGCGGGCGCACCGGTCTTGATCTGGCCCGCGCCGACGGCCACGGCCAGGTCGGCGATCGTGGTGTCCTCGGTCTCGCCGGACCGGTGCGACATCATCGACTTGTAGCCGTAGGAGGTGGCCAGCGCGACCGCGTCCAGCGTCTCCGACAGCGTGCCGATCTGGTTGACCTTCACCAGCAGCGCGTTGGCCGCCCGGCGGGAGATGCCCTCCTCCAGCCGCTCCGGGTTGGTCACGAACAGGTCGTCGCCGACGATCTGCACGCGCTCGCCCAGCTCGGCGGTCAGCTGCACCCAGCCGTCCCAGTCGTCCTCGGACAGCGGGTCCTCGATCGACACCAGCGGGTAGGCGTTGACCAGCTCGGTGTAGTAGCCGGTCATCTGCTCGGCGCTGCGCTTGGTCTTCTCGAACGTGTAAGCGCCGTCGGAGAAGAACTCCGTGGCGGCCACGTCGAGGGCCAGCGCGATGTCGCGGCCGGGCGTGAAGCCCGCCTTCTCGATCGCGACCAGGATCAGGTCCAGCGCGTCGCGGTTGCTCGACAGGGACGGCGCGAAACCGCCCTCGTCGCCCAGGCCCGTGCCCAGGCCCTTCGACTTCAGCACCGACTTCAGCGCGTGGTAGGTCTCCGCGCCCCAGCGCAGGGCCTCGCGGAAGCTCTCCGCGCCGATCGGCGCGATCATGAACTCCTGGATGTCCACGTCGGTGTCGGCGTGCGCGCCACCGTTGAGGATGTTCAGCATCGGCACCGGCAGCACGTGCGCGTTCGGGCCGCCGACGTACCGGAACAGCTCCAGGCCGCTGGACGCCGCCGCCGCCTTCGCCACCGCGAGCGAGACGCCGAGGATGGCGTTCGCGCCCAGGCGGGACTTGTCCGGCGTGCCGTCGAGGTCGACCAGCTTCTGGTCCACCACCCGCTGCTCGACGGCCTCGATGCCGACCAGCTCGGGGCCGATCTCGTCGAGCACCGCCGTGACCGCGCGCTCGACGCCCTTGCCCAGGTAGCGCTTGGCGTCGCCGTCCCTCAGCTCGACCGCCTCGTGCTCGCCGGTCGACGCGCCGGACGGAACCGCGGCGCGCTCCAGCGTGCCGTCGTCCAACGCCACCTCTACCTCGACGGTCGGGTTGCCTCGCGAGTCCAGGATCTCGCGGGCGCCGACCTGCTCGATGACCGCCACGTGCGCTCCCTCGTCAGACCATCTGTGTATCGATGCCGAGCCTAGTTGGTGCAAGGTGTGGGACGGCCCCGGCTCGCCTGTTGGGGCGCCGGCAGGGAGGGGTTCACGCGTGGTTCACGTGGCGCGGGGTGGGGACGGGCCGCTGCTGGTGCTGCTGCACGGGCTCGGTGCGACGGGCTCGGTGTGGCGCTCAACTGCGCGAACGTGGCCCGGGGCGTGGTTGGCGGTGGACCTGCCGGGCCACGGTCGGTCGGCGCCCGCGGCGCGGTACTCGTTCGGTTCGCTGGCGGCTTCGGTGGCGGCCGTCGTGGGTTCGGGGCCGGTGGCGGTGCTCGGGCACTCGCTGGGCGGTGTGGTGGCGTTGACGCTGGCCAGCGGCTGGTTCGGGGTGGACGTGCGGGCGGTCGGCGCGGTCGGGGTCAAGCTGCGGTGGACCGACGAGGAGCTGGCGCGGGCGGCCTCGCTGGCCGCGAAACCGGCGCGGGTGTTCCCGACCCGCGAGGAGGCCGCGGCGTGGGCGGCGAAGCTGGCCGGCGTGCCGTTGGACGACGGCGTGGTCGAGGTCGACGGCGGGTGGCGGGCGGCGCTGGACCCGGCGGCGTTCGGGGTGGGCGCGCCGGACGTGGCGGGGCTGCTGGCGGTGGCGAAGGCGCCGGTCGTGCTGGCCGCGGGCGAGGCCGACCCGATGTGCCCGCCCGAGCACCTGCTCGCGGCCCAGCCGGGTGGAATCGTGCTGCCCGGGGTGGGTCACAACGCCCACGTGGAGCGGCCGTCGTCGATCGAGCCGGTGCTCGACCGGCTGCACGGCGCTCTCGTGGCGTGACACACCGGTCCCGTCATCCGGTCGGCTGTCGTACGGCGGCCGGATGGCCGGGTAGCGTTGATCGAACCATGACGGACAGCACCTTCGAGGCGTTCCGCCGAGCCGAGGCGCTGCTCGCGGAGCGCCGCCCGCTGGAGGCGCTGCGCGAGCTGCGCGTCGTGCTCGAAGCCGCGCCGGACCAGGTGGGCGTGCAGCTGCTCGCGGGCCGCGCCTACCTGGGGTCGGCGCAGCTCAAGCGCGCGGAGGCGGCGTTCCGCCGGGTGCTGGAACTGGACCCCAGCGACCACTACGCGCGGTTCGCGCTGGGTCGCACGTTGCAGCGGCAGAGCCGGTTGACGGAGGCGGTGACGCAGCTGCGGATCGCGGCGGCGATGAACCCGTCACCGGAGTACCAGGAAGCGCTGGGCGAGGTCAGCGCCCGGCTGGCGGTGGAACGGGACCGATGACGACGCACGAGCTCGGCCCCGTGGTGGCCGAACGGCGGCTGGAGGCCGTCGCCCCGGACGGCACGCGCACGGAGGTCGTGGTCCGCTTCGGCCGGCCGCGCCCGGACCCGCTCAGCCCGAACGACGACTGGTGCTGCCCGCACCAGGTGCTCGGCCTGGGTGACGAGGCGGTCGGCGCGTCGTTCGGCGTCGACTCCCTGCAAGCGCTGCTGCTGTCCGTGCACCGGGTGCGGCTGGAGCTGGCCTCACGCGCGCAGCGGGCGTCGGTCGAGCTGGACTGGCTCGGCCTGCCCGACCTGGGCCTGACCGTCGACCCGAACCCGACCAGGCCCTAGCCGATGCTGGCGCGGGCGTAGGCGTCGGCGCCGCTGTAGACGTTCTGGCCGTACTCGGTCGAGTTGTTGTAGGCCAGCACGGCGGCCCACCAGCCCGCGCCCGTGCCCAGGTCGCGCCCGCCGGAGCAGAGGTAGCGGGCGGCGGCGAGGGCGGCGTCGTCGATGTTCTGCGGGTCGGGGGCCTGGCCGTCGCCGTTGGCGCGCACCGCGTACCGGGCCCAGGTGGTCGGGATGAACTGCATCGGGCCGACCGCCCGGTCCCACCTGGTGTCGCCGTCGAGCACGCCGCCGTCGCTGTCCGCGATCGCCTTCACGCCCGGTGAGCCGTCCAGCGGGATGCCGATGATCGGGCGGGACGGCCGGCCGTCCTCGCCCAGCCGCAGGCCGCCGATCGTGCCGTGGTGGGACTCGATCCGGCCGATGCCCGCGAGCGTCGCCCACGACACCCGGCACGACGGGTTCTCCGTCCGCATGATCAGGTCGGCGATGGCGTACGCGCGCAGCGCGCGGCTCGGGATGTCGGTCTTCTCCGCCAACGTCGCGGCCCACGCGACGAGCGGGTCGGCGGAGGACTCGTCCTGGCCCGCCGGCGGGACGCCACCGCCGGAACCGGGCAGGGCGGGCGCGGCGGCGCCGGGCTCGACCGCCTGGAACGGCACCGGGAACGGCGGGTCGGCGGCCTGCCTGGGCGCCGAGCGGTGGAACGTGGCCAGGGCCCACGCCCCACCCGCCACGACGGCCAGCAGGATCAGCACGAGCGCGAGGCGTCCGACGAGGTTGCCTGCACCGCCGCGCGACGGACGGCGCGGCTCGGTCTTGGACGGCGGCGGGACGACCACCGCCCCAGGCTACGTGCTCTTGGCGGCCGCCCGGCGAGGATCACAGACCAATTCGTCCCCGATGCCGGATATACCACGTGTCCGGCGATTTGTGCCACTAGACGCCCGAGCACAGGCTTGCCTAAGTTCGATGAGCCTTAGTTAACTCCGTGTGAGGACAACGCCGTGCTCGTCAGCAACGGGCTCATCGGGCTGCGGGAAGGGCTGGAAGCGGCCCTGGTCGTGAGCATCCTGGTGGCCTTCCTGGTCAAGACCGACCGCCGGTCGCGCCTGCCCCACGTCTGGTTGGGCGTCGGCGCCGCCGTCGCGCTGTCGGTCCTGGTCGGCGCGGTCATCACGTTCACCACCGCCACCATGACGTTCGAGCAGCAGGAGGCGTTCGGCGGCGCGATGTCGCTGCTTGCCGTCGCGTTCGTCACCGCGATGATCTTCTGGATGCGGTCCACGGCCCGCACGATCGCCGCCGAGCTGCGCGGCAAGCTGGACCGGGCGCTGGAGGTCGGGCCCGCCGCCGTGGTGGTGCTGGCGTTCCTCGCCGTCGGCCGCGAGGGCCTGGAGACCGCGGTGTTCTTCTACTCGAGCGTGCAGAGCGCGGGCAACACCGTGCAGCCCATGATCGGCTTCCTGGTGGGCATCGGCGTCGCGGTCGCGCTGGCGTACCTGCTCTACCGGGGCGCGATCCGGTTCGACCTGGGCAAGTTCTTCACCTGGACGGGCGCGCTGCTGGTGTTCGTGGCGGCGGGCGTGCTCGCCTACGGCCTGCACGACCTCCAGGAGGCCGCGATCCTGCCCGGCCTGGACACCCTGGCGTTCGACCTCAGCGAGACCGTGCCCGAGGACTCCTGGCTCGGGGCGCTGCTCAAGGGCATCTTCAACTACTCGCAGCGCACCACCGTGCTGCAAGCCATCGCGTGGACCGCGTACGTCGCGATCGTCCTGCCGCTGTTCCTGATCCGCCCGCGCGTCGCGGCGAAGAGCTGAAACCGGAGAACCACCAGTGCCCCTCCCCGCCGTGCGCCTCACCGCCCTCCTCGGCTCCGTCCTGCTGCTCGCCGCGTGCGGCGACGAGCCCGCGCCCGCGGGCGCGGGCGGACCGATCGCGGTCGAGGCCACCGACGACGCCTGCAAGGTCGCCCGCACCACCGCGAACACCGGCAACGTGACGTTCGAGGTGACCAACAAGGGCAGCAAGGTCACCGAGTTCTACCTGTTCGCCGAGGGTGACCGGATCCTCGGCGAGGTGGAGAACATCGGCCCCGGCCTGACCAGGCGGCTGATCGTGGAGGTCACCGAGGCGGGCAAGCTCCAGACCGCGTGCAAGCCCGGCATGAAGGGCGACGGCATCCGCGGCGAGTTCACCGTGTCGGGCGAGGGCCGCAAGGCCACCGACGGCGACGCCGGGCTCGCCGAGGCGACCAAGAGCTACCAGCGGTACGTCAACTCGCAGGCCGACAGCCTGCTCGCCAAGACCACCGAGTTCGTCGACGCGGTCAAGGCGGGCAAGGTCGAGGAAGCGAAGGCGCTGTTCCCCGTCACCCGCACCTACTGGGAGCGCATCGAGCCCGTCGCGGAGAGCTTCGGCGACCTCGACCCCAAGATCGACGGCCGCGAGGACGTCATCGAGGAGGGCATGGAGTTCACCGGCTTCCACCGGCTGGAGAAGGACCTGTGGCAGGACGGCCTCCAGGCCGACTCCGCGGGTGTCGCCGACCGGCTGCTCACCGACGTCAAGGACATCGTGGCGAAGGCCAAGGCGGTCGAGCTGACCCCGTTGCAACTGGCCAACGGCGCGAAGGAGCTGCTCGACGAGGTCGCCACCGGCAAGATCACCGGCGAGGAGGACCGCTACTCGCACACCGACCTGTGGGACTTCCGGGCCAACGTCGACGGCTCCCAGGCGGCCGTGGCGGCGCTGCGCCCGGTGATCCAGGGGCGTGACGCGGCGCTGGTCACGTCGGTGGACGAGAAGTTCAAGGCCCTGGACGAGCTGCTGGAGCAGCACCGCGCGGGCGACGGCTTCAAGCTGTACACCGAGCTGTCCGAGGACGAGGTCAAGGCGCTGGCCGCGGCGGTCGACGCGCTCGGCGAGCCGATCAGCCGGGTCGCGGAGGTGGTGTCGCAGTGACGGGTCTGCCGCGGCGCAGGCTGCTCGGGTTCGCCGGCGCGGGTGTCGCGCTGGCCGGGGCCGGTGCGGCGGTCGGCGCGCTGTCCTCGTCGTCGTCCTCCTCGGACCAGGTGCGACTGACGGGCGCGGAGGCCGTGCCGTTCCACGGCGAGCACCAGGCCGGGATCACCACGCCCGCGCAGGACCGGATGCACTTCGTCGCGCTGGACGTCACCACGACCAAGCGCGCCGAGCTGATCTCCCTGCTGAAGGAGTGGACCGAGGCGGCACGCCGGATGACGGCGGGCCAGGAGGCGGTCGAGGGCGGCGCGGTCGGCGGCAACGCCCAGGCGCCGCCCAAGGACACCGGGGAGGCGCTGGACCTGCCGCCGTCCGCGCTGACCCTCACCATCGGCTTCGGGCCGTCGCTGTTCGACGAGCGGTTCGGCCTGTCCGGGCTCAAGCCGCCGAAGCTGATCGACCTGCCCCGGTTCCCCGGCGACGACCTCGACGAGCGGCGCACCGGCGGCGACCTGTGCATCCAGGCGTGCGCCAACGACCCGCAGGTGGCCGTGCACGCGATCCGCAACCTGGTGCGGATCGGCTTCGGCCGGGTCTCGGTGCGGTGGTCGCAGCTCGGGTTCGGCCGCACGTCGTCCACCTCCACGGCCCAGGCCACGCCGCGCAACCTGTTCGGCTTCAAGGACGGCACGAACAACGTCAAGGCCGAGGACGCCGACGCGCTGCGCGAGCACGTGTGGGTCGCGCCCGGCGACGGCCCGGACTGGCTGGTCGGCGGCACCTACCTGGTGGCGCGGCGGATCCGGATGCACATCGAGATCTGGGACCGCACCCCGCTGGCCGAGCAGGAGCAGATCGTCGGCCGCACCAAGGGCGTCGGCGCGCCGCTCGGGCAGGTCGCCGAGTTCGACCCGGTCGACCTGCACGTCAAGGGCAAGGGCGGGCAGCCGGTGATCGGCGAGACCGCGCACGTGCGGCTGGCGTCGGCCGAGCACCTGGGCGGCGTGCGCATCCTGCGCCGCGGCTACAACTTCACCGACGGCTCCGACGGGCTCGGCCACCTCGACGCCGGGTTGTTCTTCCTGTGCTTCAACCGCGACACGGGCAAGCAGTTCGTGCCCATGCAGGCGGCGCTGGCGGCCAAGGACAAGATGATGGAGTACCTGGAGCACAACGGCTCCGGTCACTTCGTCGTGCCGCCCGGCGTCCGCGAGGGCGGCTTCTGGGGCGACACCCTGTTCACCTGACCCCGGTCACGGCGTGGGCGACGGCGGTTCGGCGGTGGGGGTGGTCTCGGTCGTCGGCGGCACGGTCGAGGTGACCACCGGCTCGGTGGTCGTGGGCGCGGTGCCCGTCGTGGGCAGCGCCCGGGTCGTCGGCAGGTCGGCGCGGGCCCGAGGACCGGCCGCCTGCGTCGACGTGGCCGGCGGGACCTCCACCGGGTGCTGGTCGTGGCGCTGCGGCCTCGGCTCCGGCGACCGGGTGACCTCCGGCGCGGACGACGACGTCGCCGTCACGTGGACGACCACCGGCGGCAGCGGGGCGGGCGGTGCGGCGGTCCGGACGCTCACCAACGTCTGGTAGGCGGTCGGTGGCGGTTGGGCCGACGGCGGCGGGTCGGGGTGGCCGAAGGACAGCGCCAACACCGCCACCCCACCCGCCGCCGCCAACGGCAACCCCACGACCGCGGCCAGGCACCCTCGCCCGCCGCGCGGCGACTCACGATGGCTCACGACACCCCGTCCCCCGAACCGATCTTGCGTGTACCCATTGATCGGTTTCGGACCACCGGCCGCAACCACCGTGGCGTCACACGCCCGGGTGGACTCGATCAGGTGAGGGGCGGGAGCTGCGGCGGAACGGCCGCCGGCCGCGCCTCCAACGCCTCCAGCGCCAGCCGCACCGCGGTGTCCAACTGCGGGTCGCGCCCGGCCACCCGGTCCTGCGGCGTGATCACCACCTCCACGTCCGGGTCGACGCCGTGGTTCTCCACGCCCCACCCCGGCCCGGCGAACCACGTCGCGTACCGCGGCTGCGTGACCAGCGTGCCGTCCACCAGGTGGTAGCGCATGTCGATGCCGATCACCCCGCCCCACGTGCGGGTGCCGACGACCGGCCCGATGCCCATCTCCTTGATCGCCACGTTCACGATGTCGCCGTCGGACCCGGCGAACTCGTCCGCGATCGCCACGACCGGCCCGCGCGGCGCGTCACCGGGGTAGCTGTCGGCCGTGGTGTACCCGCGGGCCACGGACCAGCCGATGATCCGCCGCCCCAGCTTCTCCACCACCAGCTCGGAGGTGTGCCCGCCGCCGTTCTCCCGCACGTCGAGCACCACGGCCTCGCGCGCCAGCTCCACCCGCAGGTCGCGGTGCAGCTGCGCCCAGCCCGCGCCCATCATGTCCGGCACGTGCAGGTACCCGACCCGGCCGTCGGACAGCTCGTGCGTGCGCGCCCGCCGGTCGGCCACCCACGCGTGGTAGCGCAGCGGCTCGTCGTCCTCCAGCGGCACGACCACCACGCGGCGCGGCTCGCCACCGCCGCCGGGCCGCACGGTCAGCTCCACCGGCTTGCCCGCCGTGCCGACGAGCAGCGGCGCGGGCCCGGTCACCGGGTCCACCTGCCGCCCGTCGACCGCCACGATCGCGTCACCGGCCCGCACCGCGACCCCGGGCGCGGCCAGCGGCGACCGCGCCGCCGGGTCCGACGTCTCACCGGGGATGACCCGCACGACCCGCCACGCGCCCGCCTCGTCCCGCTCCAGGTCCGCGCCCAGCAACCCCACCGCACGTCCCCGCGACCCGCCCGAGGGGATCACGTAGGCGTGCGAGGTCCCCAGCTCGCCCTGCACCTCCCACAGCAGGTCCACCAGGTCGCTGTAGCTGCCCAGCCGGTCCACCAGCGGCCGGTAGCGCTCCAGCACGCCCGCCCAGTCCACGCCGCCCATGTCGGTGCGCCAGAAGTGGTCCCGCATCAACCGCCCGGCCTCGGCGTACGCCTGCCGCCACTCGGCCGCCCGGTCCACCACCACCCGCACCCGCGACAGGTCCACGTCCACCGAGTCGTGGTCGTCGGAGTCGACCTTCCGGTCCGTCGGCACGACCCGCAGGTCGCCGCCGTCCTGCACGGCCATCCGCTGCCCGTCCCCGGTGACCGCGAACGCGTCCACGCCGTCCACCAGCACTTCGGTGCGCGACTTGGCCAGGTCGAACCGCTCCAGCACGGCCCGGGGCGGCCGGGCCGTCGGGTCGGCCAGGTTGTCGCCCAACACCCCGCGCACCGGCGACCGCAGCCACAGCAGCCCGCCCTTGGCGGCCGTCAGCCCGGAGTAGCGGGCCGCCGCCACCGGCACCGTGACGACCCGGTCGGCCAACCCGTCGAGGTCCACCACCGTGATCGGGTTCTCGCCGTCGGAGTCCTTGTCCTTGTCCGACGAGTCGTCGCCGACCGGACGGCCCAGGCGCAGCGGGTCGAACGGCGACGGCGTGGTCGCGGCCAGCGGCAGCAGGTAGGGCCGGCAACCGGTCGGGAACGACAGGTCGAACACGTGCGCGTCGTAGACCGGGTCGAAGCTGCGCACCGACAGGAACGCCAGGTAGCGGCCGTCCTCGGTGAACGTGGGCGAGAAGTCGGAGAACCGCAGCGGCGTCACGTCCACCACCGACAGGTCCGTCGTGTTCGTCATCCGGATGTGCTGCAACGGCCGCGGCCCGGGGTGCGACCACGCCAACCAGTTGGAGTCGGGCGCGAACGCCAGGTCGCTGACGTGCGGGTTCGCCCCCTTCAACACCTCGCGCACCTCACCGGACTCCACCTCGACCAGCAACAGCCTCCCGTCGTGGGTGGCCACCGCCAACCGCCGCCCGTCCGGCGACACGGCCAGCTCCAACACCCGCCCGAGCTTGCCGACCGCCACCCGGCGCGGCTCGTTGCCCGGCTCGACGCCACCCACCGGCGCGAACTCCAAGCCCTCCTCGCCGTCCGCGTCGGTCACCCACACCACGCTGTCCCCGACCACCCGCGGCAGCCGCGCCCGCACCCCGGGCTGCTCGGCCAACGCCCGCACCGGCCCGTCCCGGTGCGTCACCCAGTGCACGGTCCCGCGCACCTCGACCACGCTCGCGCGCCCGGTCCGGTCCGGGTCGAAGTCGTCGGGCCGCGACGGCACGGGCCGCGGCCTGCGCGCCGTCCGCGGCCCACCCAACCGGATGTCCAACCGCCTCGGCTCGGCACCGTCCAGCCCGTCGAGCACCCACAGCTCACCGGCGTGCTGCCACACCACCCGCCGACCGTCACTCGACGCCACCCTGGCGTAGAACTCCTGCTCGGTGTGCCGCCGCAGGTCCGACCCGTCCGGCGACACCGAGTACAGGCTCCCGACCCCCTCGTGGTCGGACAGGAACGCGATCCGCTCCCCGACCCACATCGGCGACGTCAACGACGACGTCAGCTCACCGAGGATCCGCACGAACTCCCCGTCACCGTTCGCGTCGACCCACAACTTCCCCGCCGCCCCACCCCGGTACCGCTTCCACCAGGCCGGATCACGCCCGTACACGGACGTGACGACCACCTGCCCACCCGGCCCGAAGGACACGTCGTCCACCCAACCGAACGGCAACCGCCTCGCCGGCCCACCGTCCAGGGGCACGGCGTGCGCCCACTGCCGATTCCCGGAAGCCTGCCCGGCGGACGTGACGGCGACGACCTCCCCCTCCGCCGTCCACCCCCGCACCCCGGTCGTGTACTCGCCCCAATAGGTGAGCCGCTTCGCCTCACCACCCTCGACCCCGACCAAGTGCACCTCGGGCGCACCATCGCGCCGACTGCCCCACGCCAACCACGTCCCGGTCGGATCGAACCGGGGAAAGGAAACGGGCGACTGGTCGACGGTCACCCGCCAAGCCCGCCCACCGTCGAGCGGCGCGAGCCACACATCGTCCTCGGCGACAAAGGTCACCAGATCGCCGTGCAAATGCGGAAAACGAAGGTAAGCCTCAGTCACCCCTCGACGTTAGCGCTCCGAACAACAAACGCGCAGCAGCCCACCGAGGCCCGATTTGACATGGGTTCGGGTGCTTTAGGCTGGTCGAAGCCGGCAGGCCCGGCGGGACGCTTTTCCCCGCCGGGCCTGCCGGCTTCGGCCTGCCTGAAGTGCCCGTACGGGCCCCATGTCAAATCGAGCCGGAAGTAAGCACAGCCAACCGCCCCCGAACTCGGCCCGAGCCACCTGCGCTCTCACCCGGGCTGAACGCCCACCTCACCGCGGCCAGTACTCGCGCCAATCCTGCGCCGTCAACCTCTCCACCCCAGCCGCCCGAGCCGCCTTCTCCGCCGCCCGCACATCCGCCTCGAACCGCCGCGCCACCACCCGCAACTCGGTCTCCGGGTCGTCCCCGCCCAACTTCGCCAACGCCGCCACCACGAACAACGTCGCCCCGACGTCGTCCCCGTCGGGCAACAGCTCCACCGGGAACCCGGCCCGCGCCACCCGCTGCGCCAGCTTCCCCGCCAGCGCCACCGCCGGCTGCCCCATCGCGACCCCGTCGACGCTGGACTCGCGCCGCTTCTCCACCTGCTTGAGCTCTTCCCACCGGTGCTGCTGCGACGTCGCGTCCCGCACCGCCGGATCCCCGCCCTCGAACACGTGCGGGTGCCGTCCGACCAGCTTCGCCACCAGGTCCCCGGCGACCTCGTCGATCCCGAACGGCTCCCGCGCGTCCTCCGCCGCGATCCGGGCGTGGAACAGCACCTGGAGCAGCACGTCCCCGAGCTCTTCCCGCAACGCCGCCCGGTCGCCGTCCTCGATGGCGTCCAGCAGCTCGTACGTCTCTTCCACCAGGTACTGCCGCAACGACTTGTGGTCCTGCTCCGCGTCCCACGGGCACCCGCCGGGCGACCTCAACCGGTCCATGACCGCCGCCGCCTCGACCAACGGCACCCCGGGCGTGCGCACCACCGCGGCACCCGCCGCGACCAGCTCCCGCGCCACCGGCTCGTCCGGGTTCGTCGTGATCAGCACGACCTCCCCCACCACCCCGCCGGGCACGTACTCCGACACCGGCACGGCCGACCACTGCGCCGCGTCCACGCCCTCCCCCGCGTACACCGCCGCCGCGCCCCGCAGAGCGGGCAGCGCGGCGGCGGGGAGAACGGGAGCAGCGCCTACGACGACAACCGTCACGACTTCTGCCGCACCCGCGCCGTCGCCTGGTAGCCGCTCAGCTCGCCCTCGCTGGGCGCGAGCGAGATCGCGGTGCCGTCCCACAGCCCGTACCGCGGGTTGACCTGGATCTCCGGCTCGCCGGCCAGCGTGTGCACGAGCCGCAGCCCGATCTGCTCCAGCAGCTGGGGCGTCAACTGCTCGGTGGACGACTCACCGGACGAGCGCACGTCGGTCTTGCGGTCCTTCACGTACGCCACGATCCACTGGGCGCTGCTCGGGTCCGGCGCGAACGCCACCACCGTGCCCGCCGGCACGCCGAACAACGGCGACTGCGCGGCCTGCGGCGACTCGGCCGACCGCACCCGCTGGCCTTCCTTGGACAGGGTCTGGCCCTCGGCGCTGCGCGGCGCGTCGGCCACGAACTCGGCCATCTTCTCCGGGTCCGCCGCGACCTGCTTGGCCTTCTCGACCGCCTCGGCGTTGTCCTTGGCGAAGAAGTAGTCGAACGTGACTTCCATCCGGTCCACGTACTTGCGCGCCAGCTCGACCAGCAGCAACTGGTCGCGGGCCCGCTCGCGGAACGTCGCCGCGTCGTACACCGTGTTCTGGGAGGCCAGTTCCGCGCCGCCGGCCTGCTCGACCGACTCGGTCACGTCCTCCTCGGACACGGACACGCCCTCGCGCCGGGCCGCCTGCTCGATCAGCTCGTGCTGCACTCCCAGGGTCACCAACTGCCGGGCGACCTGGTCGAGTTTGCGCTGGTCGTGCAGCTTCTGGGCCTCGGGCTCCTTCTTGAGCACGACGTCCAGCCGCTGCTGCACCTGCTCCAGCGGCAGCACGGTGTCGCCGACGATCGCGGCCGAGCCGACGTGGCTGGGCCCGGTGCCGCAACCGGCCACCAGCAGTGCCACCGATGCGACGGCCGCGCCGATCAGGGTGAAGCGCCTCTGCACAGTCCTCACGACCAGTACCTTCTCACGTCCTCGTGACGCCGCTCACGGGAGTCCCCGCCAAGGATTCCAGGAAGTGCGCGCACCACTCCAGCAGCTCCTGGTCGCGCAGCTGCGGTGCGCCCATCCGGCCGCCGGCCGCTCCCTCCGTCGGACGAGGCACGCTCACCGTGTGGGCGGCCTGCTTGTAGACCGCCTTCGGGAACAGCCTGCGCAGCCGCACGAGCTGGCTGTCCTTGAGGTCCAGCGGCGCGAAGCGGATCGTCGCGCCCTGGGTGGCGACCTCCGTGACGCCGTGCGCGCGGCACGTCTGCCGGAACCGGGCCACCGCGAGCAGCCGCTCCACCGGCAGCGGCGGCGTGCCGTAGCGGTCCTTGAGCTCGTCCCACACCGCCTGCAACGACTCGGTGTCGGCCGCCGCGGCGATCTTGCGGTAGGCCTCCAGTCGCAGCCGCTCGCCGGGCACGTAGTCGTGCGGGATGTGCGCGTCCACGGGCAGGTCGACGCGGACCTCGGCCAGCTCCTCCTCCACCTCGCCGTCCGCGCCGGCGTGCTTGCGGAACGCCTCCACGGCCTCGCCGACCAGCCGCACGTACAGGTCGAACCCGACGCCCGCGATGTGGCCGGACTGCTCCGCGCCGAGGATGTTGCCCGCGCCGCGGATCTCGAGGTCCTTCATGGCCACCGCCATGCCCGCGCCCAGCTCGGTGTTCTGCGCGATCGTGGCCAGCCGGTCGTGCGCGGTCTCGGTCAGCGGGGCCTCGGGCGGGTAGAGGAAGTAGGCGTAGCCGCGTTCCCGGCCGCGGCCGACGCGCCCGCGCAGCTGGTGCAGCTGGGCCAGGCCGAGCAGGTCGCCGCGCTCCACGATGAGGGTGTTGGCGTTGGAGATGTCCAGGCCGGTCTCGACGATCGTGGTGCAGACGAGCACGTCGTACTCGTTCTCCCAGAACCCCTGGATGATCTTCTCCAGCTTGTCCTCGTTCATCTGGCCGTGCGCGGTGATCACGCGGGCCTCGGGGACCAGCTCGCGGATGTGCCGGGCGGCCTTCTCGATCGACGACACCCGGTTGTGCACGTAGAACACCTGGCCGTCGCGCAGCAGCTCGCGGCGGATGGCCGCGGCGACCTGCTTGTCGTCGTACGCGCCGACGTAGGTCAGGATCGGGTGCCGCTCCTCGGGCGGGGTGAGGATGGTGGACATCTCGCGGATGCCCGCCAGCGACATCTCCAGCGTGCGCGGGATCGGCGTGGCCGACATCGTGAGCACGTCCACGTGCGTGCGCAGCGCCTTGATGTGCTCCTTGTGCTCGACGCCGAACCGCTGCTCCTCGTCCACGATCACCAGGCCGAGGTCCTTGTAGCGCAGGCTCTTCTGGAGCAGCCGGTGCGTGCCGATGACGATGTCCACGTCGCCCTCGGCCAGGCCGGTGACGGTCTGCTCGGCCTCCTGCGGGTCGGTGAACCGCGACAGGCCCTTGATCGTCACCGGGAACGCGCGCATCCGCTCGGTGAACGTGTTCAGGTGCTGCTGCGCCAGCAACGTGGTCGGCACCAGCACCACGACCTGCTTGCCGTCCTGCACGGCCTTGAACGCCGCGCGCACCGCGATCTCGGTCTTGCCGTAGCCGACGTCGCCGCAGATCACCCGGTCCATCGGGACGGTGCGCTGCATGTCGGCCTTGACCTCGTCGATCGCCGCCATCTGGTCGACGGTCTCGGTGAACGGGAACGCGTCCTCCAGCTCGCGCTGCCACGGCGTGTCCGGGCCGAACGCGTGACCGGGCGCGGCCTGGCGGGCGGCGTAGAGCTGCACCAGCTCGGCGGCGATCTGCTTGACCGCCTTCTTCGCCTTGGCCTTGGTGTTCTTCCAGTCGCTGCCGCCGAGCTTGTTCAGCGTGGGCAGCTCGCCGCCGACGTAGCGGGAGATCTCGTCGAGCTGGTCGGTCGGCACGAACAGCCGGTCGCCGGGCTGGCCGCGCTTGCTGGAGCCGTACTCCAGCACCAGGTACTCGCGGGTCGCGCCCGCCACCGTGCGCTGCACCATCTCGACGTACTTGCCGATGCCGTGCTGCTCGTGCACGACGTAGTCACCCGGCCTGAGCGCCAGCGGGTCCACCGCGTTGCGCCGGCGGCTGGGCATGCGGCGCATGTCCTTGGTCGACGTGCCGTGCCGCCCGCCGGTGAGGTCGGTCTCGGTGAGCACGACCAGCGCCAGCTCGGGCAGCGAGAAGCCGTCCTCCAGCGCGCCGCGCACGACGGTGACCGCGCCCTTGCGCGGCGCGGTGTCGAGCGTCTCCCGCAGCACCACGTTCACGTCGGCTTCGCGCAGTTGCTCGGTGGCGCGCTGGGCCGTGCCCGCGCCGGGGACGACGAGCACCGCCGTGCCGCCGGAGACGGTGTGCGCGCGCAGGTCGGCGAACGCCCGGTCGATGTCGCCCTGGTAGGCCTCGACCTGCTTGAGCTCCAGCCGGACGACGTCCTCGCCCTCGGTGGTGAGCTGGCTCAACGTCCACCAGGGGCGACCCTGGGCCCGCGCGGACTGCGCCACGTCGGCGAGGCTGTGGTAGGCGCTGGAGTCCAGGTCGATGGGGCTCTGCCCGCCGCCGGCCGCGGCCATCCAGGACGCTTCCAGGAACTCCTGACCGGTGCGCACCAGGTCGGCGGCCCGCGCCCGGATCTTCTCCGGGTCGTTGAGCACGACGTGCGTGCCCTCGGGGACGACGTCGGTGAGCAGCTGGAGCTCGCCCTCGCACAGCGCCGGGATGAGCGCTTCCATGCCCTCCGACGGGATGCCCTCGGCGATCTTGCTCAGCAGCTCGTGCAGGTGGGCGTCGGCCGTGTGCTCCTCGGCCAGCGCGGCGGCCTTCGCCCTCACCTCGGCCGTCAGCAGCAGCTCCCGGCACGGCGGCGCGACGAACCCGTCCACCTCCTGCGGCAGCGACCGCTGGTCGGCGACGGCGAACGGGCGGATCTCGCTGACCTCGTCGCCCCAGAACTCCACCCGCAGCGGGTGCTCGGCGGTCGGCGGGAAGATGTCGAGGATGCCGCCGCGCACGGCGAACTCGCCGCGCTTCTCGACCATGTCGACCCGGGTGTAGGCGATCTCGGTGAGGTTGACCAGCAGCGCCTCGAAGTCGTGCTCCGAGCCGACGGTCAGGTGCACCGGCCGCAGCTCGCCCAGGCCCGGTGCCATCGGCTGGATCAGGCTGCGGACCGTGGTGATGACGACCTTGAGCGGGTTGTCACCGGGGTGGGCCAGGCGGCGCAGCACCTCCAGGCGCGCGCCGACCGTGTCGGCCCTGGGCGACAGCCGCTCGTGCGGCAGCGTCTCCCAGGACGGGAACAGGGCGACCTGCTCGTGGCCGATGAGGTCGCACAGCACGGCCCTGAGGTCGTCGGCCTCGCGGCCGGTGGCCGTGACCGCGAGGACGGGCGCGCTGGTGGCCAGGGCGGCGGCGACCAGCGGCCGGGCGGCGGGCGGGCCTTCCAGTTCGAGTTCGGGCACGCCGACCGAGTCGGCGAGGGCGCGCAGCGCCTTGTCGGGCAGGACAGCGGTCAGCAGGCCGGACAGCGGGCCGGGCTGGGGCATTGCGGTGGCTCCCCGAGGGTCAAACGCGGACAGACCCCTGCCCGGGACCGAACGTCCACACGTCCACGCGGAGGGGTTCTCGACCGCCAGCCTACGGCCCCGCCGCGCGGGGTGCGCCGTGATTTCGGTTGACCGCGGGGTGACGCTGGGTACGTGGAGCAGAAGGAGATCAGGGCCGACTACGACGATCGGCACATCACCGTGTACCAGGCGTACTCGCCCGCCATCGCGGAGCCCGCGCTGGCGGCGGGCCGGTTCGTGCCGCCGTTCAGGCCGGGCCGGATGACGTGGGTCAAGCCGTCGTTCCTGTGGATGATGTACCGCTCGGGGTGGGGGACGAAGCCGGACCAGGAGCGCGTGCTGGCCGTGCGAATCACCCGATCGGGGTTCGACTGGGCGGTGCGGGCGGCCGTGCCGAGCACCGAGGGCATCGGGCTCAAACCGGACGTGCGCGTGCAGTGGGACCCGGAGCGCGACCTGCGGCTGAACGCCCTGCCGCACCGGTCGTTGCAGCTCGGGCTGGCCGGCGAGGCGTCACAGCGGTACGTCGACGAGTGGGTCGTCGGCCTGACCGACGTCACGCCGCTGGCGCACCGGGTGCACGCGCTGGTGCGCGCCGGCGACCTGGACGGGGCGCGCGCCCTGCTGCCCGTGGAACGGCCCTACCCGAT
Source organism: Saccharothrix sp. S26 (assembly GCF_021390395.1). GTDB lineage: Bacteria > Actinomycetota > Actinomycetes > Mycobacteriales > Pseudonocardiaceae > Actinosynnema. Next base: position 278,489 of record NZ_JAJUWT010000003.1, on the reverse strand, counting down.
GCCCGGTGCGTGAACGCCGAGCACACACCGCGGTTGCCATGCTGGGCGTCATGCGTCGGTTTGTCGGGTTCGTCGCGGTGCTGGTCGCGTGCGCGGCGTGTTCAGCCGAGGGCTCCGGTGGCAGCGCGCCGTCCACGACCGCGCCCGAGGGGCTGCGGGTCGAGGTGGTGGCGTCCGGGTTGAGCCACCCGTGGGACGTGGGGTTCCTGCCCGACGGGCGGATGCTCGTGCCGCAGCGGCCGGGGCGGATCGCGCTGGTCGCCGACGGTCGGGTGAGCGACGTGGAGGCCGATCTCGGTGACGTGGAGGCGCGGGGCGAGGGCGGGCTGATGAGCCTGGTCGTGCACCCGGACTTCGCCACCAGCCGCCGGTTCACCACGTGCTTCAACACCGCCTCCGACGTGCGGCTGGTGACGTGGGAGCTGGACGGCACGAAGGCGACCCGGGTGAAGGACCCGCTGCTGGCGGGCCTGCCGACGGCGGCGAGCGGGCGTCACTCGGGGTGCCGGATGGCGTTGGACCGCGACGGCAACCTGCTCGTCGGCACCGGTGACACCGCGCGGGGCTCCGTGGCGCAGGACCGGTCCAGCCTGGGCGGCAAGGTGCTGCGGCTGGACCTGGCCACCGGCGAGGGCGCGGCGGGCAACCCGTTCGGCGACCGGATCTACACCTATGGGCACCGCAACGTGCAGGGCGTGGCCGTGCGGCAGGACGGGATGGTGTTCACCGCCGAGCACGGGCCGGACGTGGACGACGAGGTGAACGTGCTGAGTGCCGGCGGGAACTACGGGTGGGACCCGTCCCGGGGTGGCACGGTCGGCGGGTACGACGAGGACGTGCCGATGACGGACCTGGAGCGGTTCCCGGACGCCGTGCCCGCCGTGTGGTCGTCGGGGGATCCGACGGAGGCGATCTGCGACGCCGCGTTCCTGGTGGGCGAGCAGTGGGGCTCGCTCAACGGCGTGCTGGCCGTGACGGCTCTGAAGGGCTCGAAGCTGCTGCTGTTCACCGTGACCCAGGAGGGCGGCGTCCACTCCGTCGCCATCCCCCCGGAGCTGGACGACACCTACGGCCGCCTGCGCGGTGCCGAGCTGTCCCCCGACGGCTCCCTTTACGTCACCACTTCGAACGGCAGCGACGACAAACTCCTCCGCATCACCAACTCCTGACCCCGAGAGTCCTACCTCCAGCCCGCGAGAGTCCTACGTTCACGACCCCCGAATTCAACGTTCAGCGCACCGACCGTTCGTCGTGAGTGTTGAACTCGGGGGTGCTGAACGTAGGACTCTCGCGGCGTGAACGTAGGACTCTCGCGGGGGTCAGCGGGTGCGGAGGCGGGGTTTGTGGTCCATGTGGGACAGGCCCTTCCAGGCCAGGTTGACCAGGTGGGCCGCCACCTCGTCCTTCTTCGGCTTGCGGACCTCCAGCCACCACTGGCCGGTCAGGGCGACCATGCCCACCAGGGCCTGCGAGTAGAGGGCCGCCAGCTTGCGGTCGTAGCCCTGGCGGGAGAAGTGCAGGCCCAGGATCGACTCCACCTGGGACGCGATGTCGTTCAGCAACGACGAGAACGTGCCGGTGGACGACGCCACGGGCGAGTCGCGCACGAGGATCCGGAAGCCGTCCGTCGAGCCCTCGATGTAGTCCAACAACGCGCACGCCGCCTGTTCCAGCAGCTCACGCGGGTGCCCGCCGGACAGGGCGTTGACGATGTGGTCCATCAGGTACTGCATCTCGCGGTCCACCACGACGGCGTAGATGCCTTCCTTGCCGCCGAAGTGCTCGTAGACCACGGGCTTGGACACGCCCGCCCGGTGGGCGATCTCCTCGATGGAGGTGACCTCGAAGCCCTTCTCGGCGAACAACGCGCGGGCCACGTCGAGCAGTTGCTCGCGCCGCTCCTTGCCCGTCATCCGCACGCGCGGCACCGGTGTCTCGTCGCCGCGCCGTCTCCCCGCCACCCAGACCACCCTAAACGCCTGCCCCCCGCGTGGAGCGCGAGGGGCAGGCGACAGCTCGTTCGGTTACTTCTTGGCGCTGATGCGGGCCAAGCGCTGCTGGTTCGGCCAGCGCACGTTCGTCGCCCAGCCGAACTTCTCGAACAGCCAGATCATCCGCGCGGACGTGTCGATCTGACCGCGCTTGACGCCGTGCCGCGCGCACGTCGGGTCGGCGTGGTGCAGGTTGTGCCACGACTCGCCGAAGCTCAGGATCGCCAGCGCCCACACGTTCGCGGAACGGTCGCGCGCGGCGAACGGGCGGTCACCCACCATGTGGCAGATCGAGTTGACCGACCACGTCACGTGGTGCAGGAACGCCACCCGGACCAGACCGGCCCAGAAGAACGCCGACAGCGCGCCCGCCCAGGACATGGTGATCAGGCCGCCGAGCACGGCGGGCGCGAGCAGGCTGATCGCGGTCCACAGCGGGAACAGCTTGTCGATCTTGACCAGGTCCTCGTCGGCCAGCAGGTCGGGCGCGAAGCGCTGCGCGTTGGTCTTGTCGCGGTCGAACAGCCAGCCCATGTGGGCGTGCCAGAAGCCCTTGGCCAGCGCGACCGGGCCGCTGCCGAACAGCCACGGCGAGTGCGGGTCGCCCTCGCGGTCGGAGAACGCGTGGTGGCGGCGGTGGTCGGCGACCCAGACGATCACCGGGCCCTGCAACGCCATCATGCCGGCGATGGCCAGGCCGATCTTGAGCGCGCGGTTGGCCTTGAACGAGCCGTGCGTGAAGTACCGGTGGAACCCGATCGTCACGCCGAGGCCGGCCAGGTAGTAGAACGCGACGAACAGCGCGACATCAACCCAGCCCAACCCCCACCCCCAGGCGAGCGGAACGGCCGCGAGCAGAGCCAGGAACGGCACGATGACGAACACGTACACGCCGAACTGCTCGACGTGCCCGCGCCGCCCTTCGATCATCGGCTTGGGTCCGCGATCCTCAGGACCCTGCGGCGTGGTCCTGCTCTCAAGGGTGCTGGTCATACATGTACCTCATTGCGTATCGGGGCTACCTACGGAACCGTAACTTACGGAAGCGTAAGTTAGGTTGGCCTCGTCCCGCCATAGTCGGAGCCGAACTCATGGCGTGTTCTCAGGAAGTCGGGCGTGTCGATCAACCCCGGTGCATCATTCGGTGATGGGGTCACCGACCGTCCGCCGACACCGCCGCCTGCGCCTCGCGCTCGTCACGTTCGCGGTGGTGTTACTGCTGCTCAGTGGCGGTCTGCTGGGGTTCGGCTGGTACTACAGCGGCCAGTTGCTCGAGCCGGGCAACGCCCGGCCCGGCTACCGCGACACGGTCACCTCGTCGGCCTCCGGGACCGTCTCGCTGGCGGAGTCCAGGGTCACAGTGCTCCCCGGCACGTGGGGTCTCGTGTGGCCGGGCGGCGGGGCGAAGATCGGGCCGGTGACCCACCGGTCGGAGGGCACGGTCGTGCGCGAGTTGCAGGGCACGGCGCCGGCCGACGGCACGATGGTGCGGCTGGAGACGTCGGTCTGGAGCACCGACCCGACCACCGCGCTCGACCTGGAGTACTCGGAAGTGCGAATCCCGACCGAGTTGGGTGACGCGCCGGCGTGGCTGGTCCCCGCGACGTCCTCCACCTGGGTGGTCGCGGTGCACGGACGGGGCGGCTCGAGGACCGAGGCGCTGCGGGTGATGCCTGCGTTGCACACCCTGGGGCTACCCGTTCTGGCCGTGACCTACCGCAATGACGACGGCGCGCCGCGATCCCCGGACGGCCTCTACCACCTGGGCGACACGGAGTGGCGCGACGTGGAGGCGGCCGTGGACTACGCCCGCGGGCACGGTGCGCGCAACGTCGTGCTGTACGGGTGGTCGATGGGCGGCGCGATCGTGGGCCAGTTCCTGGGCCGGTCGGCGCTGGCGGGCGACGTGGCCGCCGTGGTGCTCGACGCGCCCGTGGTGAGCTGGACGAAGACGCTGGAGCTCCAGTCGCGCAACCGGGGCGTGCCCGAGCAGTTGGTGCCGATCGCGGAGCTGGTCTCGGACTGGCGGGTGGACCTGGAGTTCGACCGGTTCGACCTGCTCGACCACCCGCCCGCGCGCAGGCCGCCGACGCTGCTGTTCCACGGCGGCGCGGACGGCACCGTGCCGGTGCAGGCGTCACGGGACCTGGCCGCCGCGGCGGGTCGGCTCGACTGGCCGATGCACTACGTCGAGGTGCCCGCGGCGGAGCACACGGCGGCGTGGAACGTCGACCCGGAGGGCTACGACCGCGCGCTCACCGATTTCCTCGACTCGGTCGACGGCATCCGGTAGCGCGACGCGCCCGCCCGGTCGTGCTCGACCGACTACGCCAAGTAGTTAAGCGGGTGATTGTTTCGCACGAAATCGTGTCGAATAGGGGTCGGAGAAGCCGCGTGCGCGACCGCGACGCGTCGACCAGACGCCGCGACGAGTTCACCCAGCCGTGACGTAGGCCACGTCGAGCGACGTCCTGACCTGGGACAACACGCAGTGTCATGATCGAGTTACGGTGGGATTGCCGCCACTTGAGTGGCGGTGCTGACCTCCGAGGGCCACTCGTGACAACATGTGTTCGCGCGGTCGGGGCGAGCCCCGGCCGTTCCGCCATGGTGTAAAGGCAGCACCTCGGATTTTGGTTCCGATGGTCCAGGTTCGAATCCTGGTGGCGGAGCGAGGAGGCCGGGCCACGAAGGCCCCGGCCGCCCTGCGTCTGCATGGGGGTGTGAGTCGCTGCACGAGGAAGCGGTCGACGAGCAGGGCAACGTGGCGCCGGCGCTCCACGAGATGTCCGACGCGTGGCTGGTCGGCCGCGCGAGTGAGCTCGTGGCCGTGGCCCAGAGCAGCCACCTGTCCGACCAGCTCGACGCGGCGCACGAGGTCGACCTGATCCTGGCCGAGGCGCAGGGGCGCGGCGAGCCCAGGATCGTCGGCCAGTTGCTGCGCGCGGCCGCCGTGGTCCGGATCGTCACGCCCGGCCTGGTCGACCTGTCCGACTCCGTGCTGGACGAGATGCTGGCCCACTGCCGCCGCCACGGCCTGCTGGTGCTGGAGGCCGAGGCGCACGCCCTGCGCGGCCGCCGCTACCTGCTCGGCGGGTTCGAGGACCGGGCGTTGACCGAGGTCGCCAGCGGCCTGGCGATGCTGGAGGAGGACCTCGCCCCCGACCCGATGCTGGACAAGCGCACGTGGGACCGGCTGCTGGCGTCGGCGTTGCAGTCCACCGGGCTCGTGCTCACGCAGCTCGGCGTCTACGAGATGGCCGACGAGGTGCTGGCGCGGGCGCACAACGCGATCCGGGACAGCGCCAACCCGCACCAGATCTACGTGCACCTGGTCAACCGGGCCCGGCTGCTGATCGGCTGGGGCCTGCGGCTGGAGCGGGTGGACAACTTCGAGGAGGCGGGCGAGCGGTTCACCACCGCGTCGGCCATCGCCACCGCGGTCGAGGGCCCGTTCCGCGAGTCGCTGCACCCCGGCCGCCGTGACCGCAGCGCCGCCGAGCAGGTGCCGGTGATCGGCGCGGCGCACGCGCTGGCCAAACCGGGCGCGGAGCACATCGCGCGGCTGTGGACGCTGCGCGAGCTGGCCATGTACGCCCGCGAGCTGATCATCGTGTCGATCGCGCTGGCCCGCTGCCTGGAGATGGAGGAGCTGCCGCAACAGGCGCTCCAGGTGCTGCACGACGCCCGCGACCGGCTGGAGCACGACACCTCCGAACCGACCCTGATGCTGTGCCTGACCCGCGAGTACGCCCGCATGTCCGGCCCGCACGGCGAGCGCACCATCTCGGCGTTGCAGACCTACGCCAACGCGCTGGAGGTGGAGCTGTGGATGATGCAGGAGGCCCGCACCGCGACCCTGCTCACCCGGCGCGACCACGAACGGCTGACCCGCGCGCACGGCGCGATCGCGCAGCAGGCGTTGCAGGACCCGCTGACCGGCCTGCCCAACCGGCGCGCGCTGGACGACCGGCTGGCCGCGTTGATCAACGCGCAGACCCACCCGATGGCGATCGCGCTGGTCGACCTGGACGGGTTCAAGGTGGTCAACGACCGGCACTCGCACGCCGAGGGAGACGACGTGCTGCGCGTGATTGCGAGCACACTGCGCCAGGCGTTGCGGGGTGACGACCTGGTGGCCCGCTACGGCGGCGACGAGTTCGTCGTGCTGCTGCCCGGCGCGCCCCTGCACGCCGCCGAGGCGGCCCTCGCGCGGGCCGTGGATGCGGTCGCCTGCCTGCCTTCCGACCTGTCCAGAGGCGTGACGCTGTCGGTGGGCGTGATCTCCGTGCGGCCGCGCGAGGCGGCCCACGCGGCGCTGGCCCGGGCCGACTCCGCGATGTACGTGGCGAAGCGCCGAGGTGGCTGCCAGGTTGCGGCCGTGGAGGTCGAGCCCTCCTCGGAGGCTTAGTATCGGCACCTGGCGGGAAGCCAGGCCCCTCCCGCTGAAGGCACGCACTCAGCTAGGGAGAGCGCTGATGCTCGAGGGTGTCCCCACCCCAGTCAGCACGATCGTCCTCGCAGCGGGTGAAGGCACCCGCATGCGCTCAGCCACTCCGAAGGTGTTGCACCGCATCGCGGGTCGTTCCCTGGTGGAGCACGCCGTGCGCGCCGCCGCCGGGACCGGACCGGACCACTTGGCCGTCGTGGTCGGCCACGGCCGCGCCGCGGTGGCCGAGCACCTCGACAGCCTGTCCACCGCGCTGGACCGCAAGGTCACCGTGGCGGTGCAGGAGGAGCAGAAGGGCACCGGGCACGCGGTCGGCTGCGGCCTGGCCGAACTGCCCGACGACCTGGGCGGCACGGTCGTCGTCACCTACGGCGACGTGCCGCTGCTGGACGCCGACACCCTGCGCGGGCTGCTGGCCGAGCACGGCGCGCGCGGCAACGCCGTCACCGTGCTGACCGCCGTGGTGGCCGACCCCACGGGGTACGGCCGGATCGTGCGGTCCGCGGACGGCGCGGTCGAGGGCATCGTGGAGCAGAAGGACGCCACGCCCGAGCAGCAGGCCATCACCGAGATCAACTCCGGGGTGTACGCCTTCGACGCGGCCGTGCTGCGCGACGGGCTGTCCCGGCTGTCCACCGACAACGCCCAGGGCGAGCTGTACCTGACCGACGTGCTGACCATCGCCCGCGGCGACGGGCGGCGCGTGGGCGCGCTGGTGACGTCGGACCCGTGGCTGGTCGAGGGCGTGAACGACCGCGTGCAGCTGGCCCGGCTGGGCGCGGAGCTCAACCGCCGGATCGTGGAACGGGCGATGCGCGCGGGCGTCACCGTGGTCGACCCGGCCACCACCTGGCTGGACGCCGACGTGCGGCTGGAGCGGGACGTGCTGATCGAGCCGAACGTGCAGCTGCGGGCGGGCACCACCGTCGGCGAGGGCGCGGTCGTCGGGCCGGACACCACGCTGTCGGCGTGCGTGATCGGTGCGGGCGCGACCGTGGTCCGCACGCACGGCTCGGGCGCGGAGATCGGCGCGGGCGCGTCCGTGGGGCCGTTCGCGTACCTGCGGCCGGGCACCCGGCTCGGCGAGGGCGGCAAGATCGGCACCTTCGTGGAGACGAAGAACTCCGACATCGGCGCGGGCAGCAAGGTGCCGCACCTGAGCTACATCGGCGACGCCACGATCGGCGAGCACTCCAACATCGGCGCGGCCAGCGTCACGGTGAACTACGACGGCGTGAACAAGCACCGGACCACGATCGGGTCCTACTGCCGCACCGGTTCGGACAACATGTTCGTCGCGCCGGTCACGGTCGGTGACGGCGCTTACACCGGTGCGGGGACCGTGGTGCGGCGGAACGTGCCGCCCGGTGCGCTGGCCGTGTCCGGCGGGCCCCAGCGCAACCTGGACGGATGGGTGGTGTCCCGCCGGGCGGGCACGCCTTCGGCCGAAGCGGCGGAGCGCGCCCTGACGCCCGAGAATGCAGGCACAACCGATGAAGGGCGCTGACGTGAACCCCACGATGGCCGGGACACCCAAGAAGAACCTGATGCTCTTCGGCGGGCGGGCCTACCCCGAGCTGACCGAGCAGGTGGCCAAGCACCTGAACGTGTCGGTGACCCCGCAGTCGGCGTACGACTTCGCCAACGGCGAGATCTTCGTGCGGTTCGAGGAGAGCGTGCGCGGCTGCGACGCGTTCGTCATCCAGTCGCACTGCGCGCCCATCAACCAGTGGCTGATGGAGCAGTTGATCATGGTGGACGCGCTCAAGCGCGCGTCGGCCAAGCGCATCACCGTGATCATGCCGTTCTACCCGTACGCGCGGCAGGACAAGAAGCACCGCGGCCGCGAGCCGATCTCCGCGCGCCTGGTGGCCGACCTGTTCAAGACCGCGGGCGCGGACCGGCTGGTGGCCGTCGACCTGCACACCGCGCAGATCCAGGGCTTCTTCGACGGCCCGGTGGACCACCTGTGGGCCATGCCGCTGCTGGCCGAGCACATCAAGGACAAGTACGCGGGCCGCGAGATCACCGTCGTCTCCCCCGACGCCGGCCGCACCAAGCTCGCGGAGAAGTGGGCGGACACCCTCGGCGGCACGCCGATCGCGTTCATCCACAAGACCCGCGACCCGCTGCGGCCGAACGAGGTCGTGGCCAACCGGGTGGTCGGCCAGGTCGAGGGCAGGCTGTGCGTCGTCATCGACGACATGATCGACACCGGCGGCACGATCACCAAGGCGGTCGAGCAACTGCTCGCCGAGGGCGCGTCGGACGTCGTCATCGCCGCCACCCACCCGGTCCTCTCCGGCCCGGCCGTGGAACGGCTGCGCGACTGCGGCGCGCGTGAAGTCGTGTTCACCGACACCCTGCCGATCCCGGCCGAGAAGCGCTTCGACGCCATGACCGTCCTCCCGATCGCCCCCCTGCTGGCCCGCGTGATCCAGGAGGTCTTCGAGGACGGCTCGGTGACCTCCCTGTTCGACGGCAACGCCTGACACCCCCACCGCCGTGCGGGATGATCCCCGGATGGCGCTCGAACATGAACGGCCCGGCGCACCCCTTGCGTCGGGCCGTTCGTCGTCCAACTCCGTGGCCGGCACGGTGCACGGTTCGGTGGCGCAGATCGGCGTCGTGCACGGCGACGTGAACCTGGTGACCGGCGCACCGGTGAAGACCCGGTACCGGGAGCAGGTGCGGCGCATCGCACCGCCGAGGCTGGTCGGTCGGGAGGCCGAGCTGGCCGACCTGGCGGCGTTCTGCACATCCCCCTCGACCGCCGGCGGTTACCGCTGGTGGCGGGCGGCGGCGTGGTCAGGCAAGTCGGCACTGATGTCGACGTTCGTCCTGGACCCTCCCCCGGGTGTCCGGGTGGTCTCGTTCTTCGTCACGGCCCGTCTCGCCGCGCAGAACGACCGGAACGCCTTCATCGAAAACGTGCTGGAACAACTGGTCACCATCCTCGGCCAGGACCTTCCGCCGCTGTTGACCGAGGCGACCCGCGAGGCCCACCTGCTCGGTCTGCTGGACGATGCGGCCAAGGCCTGTCGCGACCGCGGCGAGCACTTCGTGCTCCTGGTGGACGGCCTGGACGAGGACCGGGGCGTGACCACGGGCCCGGACGCGCACAGCATCGCGGCCCTGCTGCCGATCGCCCCACCGGCGGGTATGCGGGTGATCGTCGCCGGCCGCCCCGACCCGCCGATCCCGGCCGACGTCCCCGACCACCACCCGCTGCGGGTGCCGGACATCGCGCGCCCGTTGACCAGGTCCCCGGCGGCCCAGGCCGAGCGCGCCGACATGGAACGCGAGTTGAAACGCCTCCTGCACGGCACGTCGGCCGAGCACGACCTGCTCGGCCTGCTCACCGCCGCAGGCGGCGGCCTCACCGCGGCCGACCTGGCGGAGCTGACGGGCTGGTCGACGTGGGACGTCGACGACCACCTGCGCACCGTGACAGGCCGCAGCTTCCGCAGGCGGGATGCCCATTACGAGCCGGGACGGTCGCCGGACGTCTACCTGCTCGGCCACGAGGAACTGCACCTGAAGGCCATCGATATGCTCGGCGCGTCCCGCATGCGCGACTACCGCGATCGCCTCCACGGCTGGGCCGACACCTACCGTGACCGCCGGTGGCCGACCGACACCCCCGAGTACCTGTTGCGCGGCTACTTCGCGATGCTGACCAGCACCAAAGACCTCGACCGCATGCTCGGGTGCTGCATCGACCCGGCCCGCCACGACCGCATGCTGGAGGTGTCCGGCGGCGACGCGGCGGCGTTGGCCGAGATCGCGGCCACCCAGCAGTTCATGCTGTCCGACGAGACACCGAACCTGACGGCGATGGCGCGGCTGGCTGTGCACCGTGACCACCTCACCGGCCGCAACAAGTGGCTACCACGTGATCTGCCGGCGCTGTGGGCCGGCATCGGCCACGTCGACCGCGCCGAATCGCTGGCGACCTCTGTCACCACGAGCAACGAACGGGACCGGGCACTGCGCGCGGCTGTCGAGGCGGTGATCAGGCTCGGTGACCTGGACCGGGCTGTCGACCTGACCTCGTCCATCGGTGATCTGCCTTACCACAGCGACGCCCTCGAGTCCGTCGTGGCAGCGATCGTGGACCGCGGTGACCTCGACCGGGCACGTGTCCTGATCACCCGTGCCGAGACGACCTTCCAGCTGGTCAAGGACAGCCGCCGGCAGGGTGCGGCGCTCACGTCCGTGGTCCGGTCGCTGATCGAGCTCGGTGAGCACGGCCACGCCGAACACTTGGCCGGGTCGATCGTCCACCAGCGATTCCGGGGGGAGGCGCTCCGTGCCGTGGTGGTCGCTGCGGCCGCGAGGGGGAACCTCGACCGGGCGATCAGGCTGGCCCATGCGATCGAGGACACCCGGAGCCGGGGTCTGGCGTTGCTGGCCGTAGTCGAGGCGGTGGCCGGCGACGACCTCGATCGCGCGGAGGCGCTGGCCTTGGAGATCGCCGACACCGCGGCTCAAGGACGGGCGCTGACCACCGTCGTCCGGCACCTGGTCGAGAGGGGCGATCTGGAGCACGCGTCGATGTCGGCCGAGCGGATCATGGACACCTCGCGGCGGTTCTCCGCCCTGGTCCACGTGCCCTGGGCAAGGCAGGGGAGCGCGGCCTTCGACCGAGCGCTGGTGGCGATGAGGGCCACCACCGACGCCACCGACCCAGGCCAGTCGCTCACCTCGGCGGTGCGCGGGGTGATGGCCTCCGACGATCCGGACCTGGAAGCCGACTTGCTCAGAAGGGCCAGCCTGGGCCGGCTCGTGGCCGGGATGAACCAGGGGCGCGCCCTGCTCACCGCGATCTACGCGGCCATCGCCGCCGATGACTTCGACGGCGCGGACGCGCTGACCGCGGCCATCACCGACGTGCGCCACCGCGGCCGGGCGTTGCAGGTGTTGACGGAGAGCGCGCTCCGCCTTGGCCACCTCGATCGAGTCCCCGGTTTCCTCGATCGCATCGAAGCGCTCGCCGACTTCACCGACGCCTCGGTGCGCCACGGGCAGGCGTTGGCGGCGGCGGTGCGGGCGGCGACCGCGGCCGGGGACGAGGCGCGGGTCGACCGGCTCTTCGCCCGGGCCACGGCGTCCGCTCACGCCATGCCCGATGCCAGGCGCAGGAGCGAGGCGCTCTACGCCGTCGTCCAGGCGGGGGTCGCGGTCGGTGAAGTCAGCCGAGTCCGGCAGGTGGTGGAGTCGATCACCAGCACCACCTATCGGGACCAGGCGATCGTCCTGATAGCTCGAGCCGCGGTCGCCGCCGGTGACCTCGACCGAGCAGAGTCACTCACCCGGTCGATCTCGAGGTCCGCCTACAAGGGGCGGGCCCTGGTCGCTGTCATCAGGGCGGCAACCGCGAGCGGCGATGTGGAACGGGCGACAAGAGCACTTCAGCTCGCTACGGCCTTGGCACGGCACACGGCAGACACCGACTGGCAAGGCAACATGCTGACGCCTGTGATCAGGGAGGTCGTCCGCATCGGCGACCTCGGGCGGGCCGAGGCGTTGGCCGACTCCATCACCGACGCGGCACACCGGAGCAGGGCGTTGAGCAAGCTGTTCGCGTCCGCGCGACAGATCGATCCGGAACGCGCCCAGACGCTGCTCGACAAGGCCAAGGCCACCGCCCGAGGCATCAGTGACACGTACCAGCGGGACCGGGCGATCAACGACCTCGTTCTGGACGTCGGGATGGCGGGAGACGTCACCGAGGCGGAAGCCCTCGCCTACTCGATCAGCGACCCACCCATCCGTGACTCTGCTCTGAGCAGGGTCGACACGGCCGCGTTCGTGTTTCGCCGCACAGCGCGACGGAGTACCACCGGTTCGGCCGAGCCGGAGGAGAAGTCAGTCGCGTCGTCGGTCCACGCGGCGCTCGCGAACGGCGACTTCGACCACGCCGAGGCGCTGGCCCGTTCCATCGCTGACCCCGGCTACCGGAGCCTGATGTTCGAGTCGCTGGTCAAGGCGGCGATCACGACAGGAGACCTGGACCGGGCGACGGCGCTCATCGCTGCCATCCCCGAAGCCGCTCGTCGGAGATTCGCGGTCACCAACATGGTGCGAAGGGTGATCGCCACCGGCAACCACGAACGGGCGGCACAGCTCGTAGCGGACTGGGAAGCCGAGGACCACGACGGGCTGCCGGCCGAGCTGAACGTCGAGATCGCGATCGCGTCCGGTGACCTTGACCGGGCCGAGGCACTGGTCCACCGCACCGTCACGCGCTTCAACCGCGGATCGATGATGGGCTTGGTGGTGGACGCGGCGATCAGAGCGGGTGACCTGGACCGGGCCGAACGACTTGCCTTGTCGTTGATCGAAACCGAGCACTCCGCCCGGCCGTTGAAGAGCGCGATCGACTCGATGACCGACGCAGGCTGTTTCGACCGGGCGGCGCGGCTGCTGGACCGCGCTGAAGCGTTGGCCCGCTCGATCGGCGAGGCATTCCACCGGAGCTCAGCGCTCGTCTCGGTCGCCGAGGCCGTCATCGCCTTCGGCGACCACGACCGGGCCGTGGACCTCGCCCACTCGATCACGACTCCCAAGCACCGCGGTGACGCGCTTTATGCGGTGGCCACGGCGTTCGCGTGGTCGGGCGACCGAACCCGCGCCGCGATGATCGCCGATTCGATCACGGTCGCTGAGATGACGGTCAATGCGACAAGCCTGGTCGAAGACCTCGAACCAGGGACGGGACGACGGCTGCTCGCCCGTGCCATCGCGAACGAAGACTGGACGTACAACATCGACGTCCTGTGCCGAGAGGTACCGGAAGCGCTCCCAGCCATGATCGGGGAACTGGCCGCTATCGCCCGCGCGAGCCGTTCGGCCTAGCCCGGGCCCGCCCGCGGACCCCGATTAGGCCCCGTCCCGCGGTCGGGCCTACACTGGCCAGGTTGCCTCGGCGAGGGCGAGCATCACGCTCGGCGTGATCGACGCGGCGGTTGTGATGCCGCGCGTGTTCACCCTCCGCGCCGCCCGCCGCCGCAGGCCAACCCACGCTTCGCCCCGCCCGACGCACCCGCCGACGTTTACCAGGCCAGACCGTTAGGAGAGCCCCACCGTGTCCGAGGTCCGTCTCGCCGCAGAGCAGCGCACCGAGTTCGGCAAGGGCGCCGCCCGCCGCACCCGCCGCGCCGGCAAGATCCCCGCGGTGCTCTATGGCCACGGTTCCGACCCGAAGCACCTGGCCCTGCCGGCGCTGGAGTTCGCCCGTGTCGTCCGTGAGCACGGTCAGAACGCAGTTCTCACGCTGGACATCGAGTCCTCCACCGAGCTGGCGCTGACCAAGACCGTCACCACGCACCCCATCAAGAACTACATCGAGCACGTCGACCTGCTGCTGGTGCAGCGGGGCGAGAAGGTCACCGTCGAGGTGCCGATCGTCCTCACCGGCGACCCGGCCGCGGCGACCCTGCTCACGCAGGACCTCACCACCATCCAGGTGGAGGCCGACGCGCTGAACATCCCCGAGCAGGTCGAGTACTCCATCGAGGGCCTGGAGGCCGGCACCCAGGTGCACGCCTCCGACCTGTCGCTGCCCGCCGGCACCACCCTGGTGACCGACGGTGAAGCGATGGTCCTCGCGGTGAACGCCGCGCCGACCGCCGCCGAGCTGGACGGCGACACCGGTGAGGCCACCGAGTCCGAGGCCACCGAAGAAGGCTGAGCCCATCACGTCGGGCAACTCCAACGGCACGCCTCCCCCGCCGCACGGCTGGGGTGGCGTGCCGTTGCCGTTCCTCAGCCCGGCGCAGGTGCGCGCCACCCGCTTCCCCCGCAAGCGGGGCAAGGGCTACGACCCGGCGCAGGTGGACGCGTTCGTGCTGCGCATCGCCGACGCGCTCGCCGGGCGGGCGAAGCTGCACCCCGACCAGGTGCGCACGATCGTGTTCACGGAGATCGCGGGCGGCTACGACCAGCGGGCCGTGGACGACTTCCTGACCGCGTGCGAGCACCAGCTGCGGTCCGGGCACGTGCCGCCGACCACGTTGCAGACCGGTGAGGCGTTGCTGGCGGTGAAGCTGCCGCGCTCGCCCAACGGCTACGATCGCGGCGAAGTCGACGCGTTCCTCGGCCGGGCCGCCGCGACGCTGGACGGGCGGGGTCGGATGACCTCGGGCGAGGTGCGCCACACCAGGTTCACCACCACGTCCGGGCTGCGGCGGGGCTACCAGGTGCGCGCGGTGGACGCCCTGTTGGACGAGCTGGAGCAGGAGTTGCGGTTCCGTGGTCGATGACGTCGCCCTGGTCGTCGGGCTGGGCAACTCCGGCCCCAAGTACGAGGGCAACCGGCACAACGTCGGCTTCCTCGTGGTGGACGAGCTGGCCGCGCGGGTGGGCGGCAGGTTCAAGGCCCACAAGGGCGGGGCCGAGGTGGTGGAAGGCCGGTTGGCCGGCCGCCGGGTCGTGCTGGCCAAGCCGCGCGGCTACATGAACACCTCCGGCGGGCCGGTGGCGGGCACGGCGAACTTCTACAAGGTGCCGCCGTCGTCGATCATCGTCGTGCACGACGAGCTGGACCTGCCGTTCGCGACGGTGCGGCTCAAGCTCGGCGGCGGCGAGAACGGGCACAACGGGCTGCGGTCGATCACGAAGTCGTTGGGCACCAAGGACTACCACCGGGTGCGGTTCGGCGTGGACCGGCCGCCGGGTCGCATGGACCCGGCGGACTACGTCCTGCGCGACTTCTCCCTCGTGGAGCGCAAGCAGTTGGCGCTGGAGCTGGACCGGGCGGCGGACGCCGTGGAGGCGCTGCTGGAACTGGGTCTGGAAGCCGCCCAGAACAAGTTCCACTGAGCACAAGTTCCGCTGAGCACAGATTTCGCTGAGCGCGAGCCTCAGCCCACCGGCACCAGGGCGGCCGCGGCGGAACGGCGGAGCTTGCCCGACGGGGTCTTGGGCAGGCTGCCGGGCTTGAGCACGACCACCGAGAACGGTCGCAGCCCCACCGCGTCCACGACCCGCGCGCTGATCTCCTTGCTCAGCGCGCGCACCGCGTCGTCCTCACCGGCCAGCTTCGACTCGACCACCACCGCGAACCGCTCGCGGCGCGTCCCCGCGTCCAGCCGCACGGCCACCGCGTTGCCCGCACGCACCCCCTCCACGGACGTCGCAGCACGCTCGATGTCCGTGGGGTAGATGTTGCGACCACCCATGATGATCACGTCCTTGCGCCGCCCGCAGACGACGACCTGGCCGTCCACCACGTACCCCTCGTCACCGGTGTCCAGCCAGCCCTCGGCGTCCTGGGTGGCCTGCGGGCCGTTCACGGTGAGGTAGCCGGGCGTCACGGCCTCGCCGCGCACCCGCAGCTGCCCGACCTCGCGCTCGCCGAGCACCTTGCCCTCGTCGTCCACGACCTGCACCTCCAGGCCCGGCAACGGCGGCCCGAGCAGCGGGAACGCCCGCGCATTCGGGCTGTCCGGCGGCACGGGCACGGCGCGGTGACCCGCTTCCAGCTCCTCCGGGTCGACCACGTCGACCGAGATGCCGGTGAACACGGGCGCGAACGCGACGCCCAACGTCGTCTCCGCCATGCCGTAGGCGCACAGCACGCACTCGGGGCGCAGCCCGAACCGCGCGCCCGCGTCGGTGAACGTCTTCACCGCGGCCGGGTCGATGGGCTCCGCGCCGTTGAGCGCGATCCGCAGCGTCGACAGGTCGAACGCGCCGTCGTCCACGCCCTGCATGCGCCGGGCGGCGATGGCGTAGGCGAAGTTCGGCGCGGCGGTGATCGTGCCCTGGTAGCGGCTGATCAGGTCCGGCCACAGGGTGGGGCGGCCGAGGAAGTCGACCGGCGTGACCTTGACCAGGTCGATGCCGAACAGCATGGGCACGGTCAGGAAGCCGACCATGCCCATGTCGTGGAACAGCGGCAGCCAGGACACCATCCGGTCGGTCTCCGGGTCGAGCCGGGCCGCGGTCTCCATGGCCTTGGCGTTGGACCACAGGTTGCCGTGCGTGATGCGGACGGCCTTCGGGTCGGCCGTCGAGCCGCTGGTGAGCTGGAGCAGCGCGGGCATGTCCTCGTCGACGTCGACGGGCGCGGCCAGCGGCTCGCCGTCCAGCTCGGCCAGCTCGCGGTAGGCGACGCCGTGCTCGTCCAGCACGCCCGACAGCGCGTCGAACGGCGCGCCCAGCAGCACCAGCTTCGCGCCGATCATGCCCAGCACGCGCAACGTGTCGGCGGCCCACTCGGCGAGGTCGGTGCGGGCCGTCGGCTGGTGCAGCATGGTCGTGCTGCCGCCGGCCAGCCACACCGCCTGCACGGCGGGCGCGATCTCGGCGGGGTCGCCCGCGAGCACCGCGATCGACTCGCCGCGCGCCACCCCTCCGGCGACCAGCGCGCCGGCCATGCGGGTGGCCTGCTGGTGCACCTCCGCCCACGACCTGCGGACGGGAGCGTTCGGCTCCCCCGTGGTCATGCCCCGCGCCCGCCCTCCGGCACCCGTAGCGGTTGCCACCATCGTGTCCACGAACCGGCTCATGCCCGTCAGGGTAGAGCGATCTTCCGACGCATTGAGCCGATAGGGCGAAACATCGGGCGCATCGGGCGGCGATACTCCCCGGTACACCACACGAAGGAGGTAACGGGGTGGTCGGGTTCGACGCTCGTCAGCACCTGCCGGCCCATCCGGCGCCGCTGTTGGGCGCGCAGGATCTGCGGCAGGTCGCCTTCCACCGCCCGCCGCCCGGCCAACCGGGGTACGACGAGGGTCAGGTGGACACCTTCCTGGACCGCATCGAGGCGACCCTGCTGGGCCGTGACGACGTGACCGAGCAGGACGTGCGGCGGGTGCGGTTCAGACCCGCGCGGCCCGGCTACTACGCGGCCGAGGTCGACGCGTTCATGGACCTGGTGGCCGAGACGCTCGGCTCCACGCCCCAGCGACGCCAGGCCACCGCCCCGGCGCAGGGCGCGCACGCCACGTCGACCGGGATGAGACCCGCGGCCCGACTGACGCCGCAGGACGTGCGCGGGGTGCGGTTCCACAAGCCCAGACCGGGCAACCGCGGCTACCACGAGGGCGAGATCGACGCGTTCCTCGACCGGATCGAGAACACCCTGGCGGGTCGTGACGACCTGACCGCCCGCGAGGTGCAGGACTTCGAGTTCAGCTACGCCCCGCCCGGCCAGATCGGGTACGACGAGGACGACGTGGACACGTTCCTCGACCTGGTCGTGGTCACGTTGGAGCGGATGCCCGCGCCACCCTCCTCGTTCGCCCCGACGCCTGCCCCGCCGGCTCCTCCGGTCCGGCCTCGTCCGGGCCCCGGCACGCGCCCGTTGACCGCCCGTGACGTCCGCACCGCCGCGTTCGGCAAACCGCCGCGCGGACGCCGCGGCTACCAGGAGTCGCAGGTGGACAAGTTCCTGGACCGGATCGAGAACACGCTGCTCGGCCAGGACGACCTGACCGCCCGCGAGGTCCGCGAGGTCCGCTTCAGCCGGCCCATGTTCGGCCGGCGCGGGTACGACGAGACCGAGGTGGACGCGTTCCTGGCGCGGGTGGAGAAGCAGTTGGGCGAGGGACCGTTGCGGCCGAGCGCGCTCCCGGCGATCACGTCGTGGAAGCAGTTGCGCCTGATCAAGATCCCGTTGGCGGGGCCGGCGCAGCGCGGGTACCGGACGTCGCAGGTGGACCGGGTGCTGGAGGAGGTCGGCATCGCGCTCGACGGCATGATCGGCGCGTCGTCGGAGGAGGTGGCCAAGACCAAGTTCGCCACGTCCTTGGTCGCGGGCCAGGGCTACGACTGCGCGTTCGTGGACGAGCTGATGCCCCTGCTGGCCACCGAACTCCGCCGCCGCGGCCGCTGACCCACCCCCTCGAGAGTCCTACCTCCAGCCCGTGAGAGTCCTACGTTCAGCGCGCGAGAGTCCTACGTTCACGACCCCCGAGTTCAACGTTCACGACGAACGGTCGGTGCGCTGAGCGTTGAATTCGGGGGTGCTGGACGTAGGACTCTCGCGGCGTGAACGTAGGACTCTCGCGGGGGTCAGGATTCGGCGGATTCGGCGGCGGCGAGCCATTGGGACTCGACGTCCTCAGCCTCGGCCAGGACGGCCTTCAGCTCGGCGTCCAGGGCCAGCAGGCGTTCCGGGTCGGTGGCCGCCTCGGCCAGCGCGGCGTGCAACTGGGCTTCCTTCTTCTGCAACGCCTCCAACCGGCGTTCCAGCCTGGCCAGCTCCTTGCGCGCGGCACGCTGGTCCGCCGCCGACGAGGGCGCGGACGCGGGCTTCGCGCTCGGCACGGCCGCGGTTTCCTTCTGCTTGTCCCGCCGCCGCAGGTACTCGTCGATCCCGCCCGGCAGGTCGGTCAGCCCGCCGTCGCCGAACAGCGCCACGACCTTGTCGCACACCCGTTCCACCAGGTAGCGGTCGTGCGAGATCACCACCAACGTGCCCGCCCACGAGTCCAGCAGGTCTTCCAACTGCTGCAACGTGTCGATGTCGAGGTCGTTGGTCGGCTCGTCGAGCAGCAGCACGTTCGGCTCGGCCATCAGCAGCCGGCACAGCTGCAACCGCCGCCGCTCACCACCGGAGAGGTCACCGACCGGCGTCCACTGCTTCTGCGACGAGAACCCGAACCGCTCGGCCAACTGCGACGCCGACATCTCCTGCTTGCCCAGCACGACCCGCCGCGCCACCTCCTCCACGGCCTCCAGCACGCGCATCGACCCGTCCAGGTCGTGCAGCTCCTGGCTGAGGTGCGCGAGCTTCACCGTCTGGCCCTGGACCCGCTTGCCACCCTCCAGCTCCCGCTCACCGGCCAGCGCCTTGAGCAGCGTCGTCTTGCCCGACCCGTTCACGCCGACGATCCCGATCCGGTCACCCGGCCCGATCCGCCACGTCAGGTCGCGCACCAGCACCCGGTCGGGCACGGTCAGCGTCGCGTCCTCCAGCTCCAGCACCGTGCGCCCGAGCCGGCGCTTGGCGAACGCCAGCAGCTCGACCGAGTCGCGCGGCGGCGGCACGTCGGAGATCAACGCCTCGGCGGCGTCGATGCGGTAGCGGGGCTTGGACGTGCGGGCGGGCGCGCCGCGGCGCAGCCACGCCAGCTCCTTGCGGGCCAGGTTGCGGCGCTTCTCCTCGATCGCGTCGGCCAACCGGGCGCGCTCGGCGCGGGCGAAGATCCAGTCCGCGTAACCGCCCTCGTACTGCTCGACCCGGCCGCCCACGACCTCCCAGGTGCGGCTGCACACCGTGTCGAGGAACCACCGGTCGTGGGTCACGACGACGAGCGCCGTGCGACGGGCCAGCAGGTGCTCGGCCAGCCACCGCACGCCCTCCACGTCGAGGTGGTTGGTCGGCTCGTCCAGCACGACCAGGTCCAGGTCCTGCACGAGCGCCGCCGCCAGCGCGACCCGCCGCCGCTCGCCACCGGACATCGTGCCGACCGGCGAGTCGAGCCCGAACGCCGTGATGCCGAGCCCGTCCAGGATCGACCGCACGCGTGCGTCGGCCGCCCACTCGTGCTCGGCGTCGAACCCCAGCGGGTCGATCACGGCGTTGCGGACCGTCGACCCCTCCGGCAGCTCGGTGCGCTGGGTGACCACCGCCATGCGCAGGCCGCGGTTCTGGCTGACCCGTCCCTCGTCCGGCTCGGCGAGCCCGGCCAGCACCTCCAGCAGCGTCGTCTTGCCGCCGCCGTTGAGGCCGACGACCCCGATGCGGTCGCCCTCGCCGACGCCGAGGGACACGCCGTCGAGCAGCGGACGCACGCCGAACGACTTGGAGACGTTCTCCAAGTTGACCAAGTTGGCCATGTACCAGCACCTTCATCGAGAACGGGAGACAACGCGGTGCGCCAGCCTAGCCACCGCGCCGGGCACGTCAGGCGTGCACTTCGGGCGGGATCGGCCGGGGCGCCTCGTCGGTGCCGACGACGCGCGCCCCGTGCACCGGCCCTTGCGCCACGCGCACCGTCCGGCAGACGCCCGCGCCCGCCAGTTCGGCGGCCACGCGCACCGCCGAGTCACCGTCCGTGCAGAGGAACGCGCAGGTGGGGCCCGATCCGGACACCATGCCGGCCAACGCGCCCGCGTTCACGCCCGCGCGCAGCGTGCGGCGCAGGTTGGGGCGCAGCGACACGGCCGCGGCCTGCAGGTCGTTGCCGAGGAGCAGCGCGAGCTGGCGCGGGTCGCCGGAGGCCAGCCCTTCGAGCACCGCCTCCGCCTCGCCGACGCGGGGCGGGTCGCCGTCCGCGCGCAGCCGGTCCAGCTCGTCGAACACCTCGGGCGTGGACAGGCCGCGCCGGTCGAACGCGAGCACCCAGTGGAACGTGTGGCGGGACAGCACGGGCACGATCCGGTCGCCCCGGTCGGTGCCCAGCGCCGTGCCGCCGTAGATGGCGAAGGGGACGTCCGCGCCGATCTTGCCCGCGAGCCCGGCCAGCTCGTTGCGGCTGATCTCCAGCCGCCACAGCGACGCCAGCCCGACCAGCGTCGCCGCCGCGTCCGCGCTGCCACCCGCCATGCCGCCCGCCACCGGGATCGACTTGCGGATGACGACGCGGACCTTCGGGTCGTCCGGGTCGCGGCCGACGTGCTGGGCCAGCACCCGCACCGCCCGCCAGGCCAGGTTGGACGGCCCGGTGGGCACCGAGTCGGCGCCTTCGCCGTGCACCTCGACACCGGGGTCGTCGGCGATGGCGACGGTCACCTCGTCGGTCAGCGACAGGGCCTGGAAGATCGTCACCAGGTCGTGGTACCCGTCCGCGCGGGCTTCGCCGACGGCCAGGTGCAGGTTGACCTTGGCCGGGACGCGGACGGTGACCGGGGGCGGGACGACAGCGAGCACGCCATGAAGCGTACGGGCGTTTCCCGGTTGTCCGCTCCCACCGGCCGCTGACCTGCGACGAAACCCACTCCGCCGCCCTCCCGTCACCGCCGCGACCACCCACTCCGCCGCCCTGAGCGTTGAACTCAGGGGTTCCGAACGTAGGACACACGCGTTCTGAACGTAGGACACACGCGTTCTGAACGTAGGACTCACGCGTTCTGGAGGTAGGACTCGCGGGTCAGACGGCGAGGACGGAGCCCGCGAAGGTCTGCTTGATGTACTCCTTGACCTCCGGCGACTGGAGCAGGGCCAGCAGGTCCTTGATCCGCTGGTCGTCCTTCAGCTCGGTCCGCGTGACCAGGCCGTTGGCGTTCGGGTTGCCCTCGGCCTTCTCCAGCGCCAGCGCGTCGTTCGCGGGCTTGAGGCCGGCGTCGATGGCGTAGTTGCCGTTGATGACCGACGCGTCCGTGTCGTCCAGCGACCGCGGCAGCTGCGGGGCCTCCAGCGTGACGAACTGCAGCCCGCGCGGGTTGTCCGCGACGTCGCGCACCGAGGCCGTCTTCTCCGAGCCCGGCGTCAGCTTGATCAGGCCGTTGGCCTGGAGCAGCTGCAGGCCGCGCGCCTCGTTCGTCGCGTCGTTGGCCAGCGCCACCCGCGCGCCGGACGGCAGGTCGGCCAGCGACTTGTACTTCTTCGAGTACAGGCCCAGCGGCTCGACGTGCACCGGGCCGATCCACTCCAGCGGCGCGCCGCTCTCGGCCTTGAACGTGTCCAGGTACGGCACGGTCTGGAAGTAGTTCGCGTCCAGCGACCCGTCCACCAGCGCCGTGTTCGGCTGGACGTAGTCGGTGAACTCCACGATCTCGATCTTCAGGCCCTTCGACGCGGCCAGGTTGTCGACCACGTACTGGAGCACCTGGGCGTGCGGGACGGGGCTCACGCCCACCTTCAGCGGCGCGTTCGGGTCGGACGCGGCGCCACCGGTGTCGCCACTACCGCAGCCCACTGCGGTCAGCAGCACGGCGAGCAGGGCAGCACGAATACGCATTTCATTCCTTAGGTGAGGATCACAGGTGAACCGGGGGAACCGGAACTCGATCAGGTGAGCAAGGTCAGACGGAGGCCGTGCGGCGGCGGTCGATGCCGCGGGCCACGCGGTTGGTGGTGAACTGGATCGCGGTCGCGATGATCGCCAGCACGACCACCGTGCTCCACAGGTACCGGTCGTTGAACCGCTGGTAGCCCATGCGCACGGCGAGGTCACCGAGCCCGCCGCCGCCGACCACCCCGGCCATCGCCGAGTAGCCCAGCAGCGCGATCGCGGTCACGCCCACGGCGTTGACCAGCGCGGGCAACGACTCGCGCAGCAGCACGCTGCGCACGATCCGCGACGTGGACGACCCGGTGGTGACCGCGGCCTCCACCACCGAGACGTGCACCTCGGCCAGCACGTTCTGGACCAGCCTGCCGACGAACGGGATCGCGCCCACGGCCAGCGGCACGATGGCCGCCGTGGGTCCGATGGTGCTGCCCAGCAGCAACCTGGTCAGCGAGGTGAGCACCACCAGCAGGACCAGGAAGGGCATGGAACGGCCCAGGTCCACGACGAACCCGAGCACTTTGTGGAGCACCGGCCGGGGCTTCAGCCCACCGGGAGCGGTGAGCTGAAGCCAGATGCCGACCGGCGCGCCGAGCAGAACGGCGATCAGGGTGGAGACGACCACCATGTACAACGTCTCGCCGGTGGCGACCAGCAGGTCGTCGAACACGATGGACCAGGGTGTTGCAGACCTCACGCAGCTACTCCCTGCGGACCGGACAGGGTCCGGCGCACCGAGCCGCCCGCGTCCGAGATCCACTCCAGCGCCGAGTCGGCGCGCTCGCCCTTCAGGCCGACGCGGAAGCGCGCCACCGGGGTCTCGCCGAGCCGGGTCAGGCCGCCGCCGAGCAGGTTGAGCTCGACGCCGAACCGGCTGGTGGCCTCGGGCAGCAGCGCGCCGACGGCCGCGAAGCCGACCAGCACGACGTCCGCGACCCGGTCGAACGAGACCTCCGCCGCCGGGTTCTGGTCCACGGCGGGCAGCAGCGACGCGGCCGTGCGGCTCGCGGCGTCGGAGACCAGGTCGAGCACCTTGCCGTGCTCCACCACCCGGCCGTCCTCCAGCACCGCGACGTCGTCGCAGATCCGGCGGACCACGCCCATGTCGTGGGTGACGACGAGCACGGTCACGCCCAGCTCGGCGCGCGCCCGGTCCAGCACGGTGAGCACCGAGCCGGTCGTGTCGGGGTCGAGCGCGGAGGTCGGCTCGTCGGCCAGCAGCACGGACGGCGACGCGGCGAGCGCCCGTGCGACCGCGATCCGCTGGCGCTGGCCGCCGGAGAGCTGGTCGGGGTACGAGCCCGCCTTGTCGGTCAGGCCGACCAGGTCGAGCAGCTCGGCGACGCGGGTGCGGCGCTGCGGGCCGGCCACGCCCGCGGCCTCCAGCGGCAGCGCGACGTTGCCCGCGGCGGTGCGCTGGCGCAGCAGGGAATCCCCTTGCGGCACAACGCCGATCTGCCGGCGGGCGGCGCGCAGCGCGGTGCCGTCGAGGGAGACGAGGTCGGTGCCGTCGACGCGGATCGCACCGCTGTCGGGTCGCTCCAGGAGCGCGACGCACCGGGCCAGGGTGGACTTGCCCGCCCCGCTGGGGCCGACGACGCCGAGGACGGTGCCCGCGGCGACGTCCAGGTTCACGCCGTCCAGCGCGCGAACCTGCCCGGTACTCCCGGGGAAGGTCTTGGTGAGGTTCTCGACAGTGATCACGTTTCGCTCCACGACAGCATGCGGCAGCGCACGCTCATGGCGTGCGTGACCGACGGCTCAGCTCAGAAAGGTGTCCTGAATGAAGGACGCGAGGATTCGAAGGCGCCTAGGGCTGCTTGCTCAGCAGCTGCGACAGGCTGACGAGGTCCGGCGGCCGTGGTCGACGACCCGCCGGCGGGTGAGCATTCGCATCCTGGGCACGTGATCCTCCATCGATCCTGGCTGAAGCACCTGCCCCCATGGAGGGGTGGTTGCTGCGGCGTCGTAGAGCCAGGTCTCTCGGCCGCTCGGGATGGCACCACGAGTAGACCTGACCGAGCCCGGCTGACGCAAGCCTGAAACAGGATCGTTCGGCAAATCACACGTTCGGCCGAAAGATCATCGACTACCGGGTGGACGCGGCCTCGGCTATCCGGATGAAGTCACTGACGGCCAGTTGTTCGCCGCGCACCGACGGGTCCACGCCCGCGGCCTCCAGCAGCCGCTGCGCCCGCGCCGCCGATCCGGCCCAGCCGGACAGCGCGCCGCGCAGCATCTTGCGCCGCTGCGCGAAAGCGGCGTCCACCAACGAGAACAGCGCCCGCTGATCCACAGTGGACAGCGGCTCGTGCCGCTCGAACGCGACCAGCGCCGAGTCCACGTTCGGCACGGGCCAGAACACCGAGCGCGGCACCGGACCGGCCCGGCGGGCGTCGGCGTACCAGGCGAGCTTCACGCTGGGCACCCCGTAGACCTTGCTGCCGGGACCGGCGGCCATCCGGTCGGCCACCTCGGACTGCACCATCACCAGGCCCGTGCGCAGCGACGGCAGCACGGCCAGCAGGTGCAGCACCACGGGCACGGCCACGTTGTACGGCAGGTTCGCCACCAGGGCGGTCGGCTCGACCGGGAGCTGCCCGGGCGTGACGCGCATCGCGTCCTCGTGCACGACGGTCAGCCGGTCGGCGAGGTCGGGCGCGCGGTCGGCCACGGTGACGGGCAGGCGCTCGGCCAGCACCCCGTCGATCTCCACGGCCACCAGCGCCCGGCAGGACGGCAGCAGCGCCAGCGTCAGCGAGCCCAGCCCCGGTCCGACTTCGAGCACCACGTCGTCCGGGCGCAGGTCGGCCGCCGCCACGATGCGCCGCACCGTGTTCGGGTCGTGCACGAAGTTCTGCCCCAGCTTCTTGGTGGGGCGGATGTCCAGCTCGGCGGCCAGCCGACGGACGTCGGCCGGACCGAGGAGCGCGCTCGCCGACCCGGCCGTCGTCGAATCCTCAGTCACCGCCACATTGTTACGGCAGGCCCAGCTTCTGTTGGCAGTGGGGCCACGCCGAGTAGCCGCCGCGCGCGTCGCGCAGCTTGGTCGCCACGGCGATCTGCTGCTCGCGGGTCGCCTGGTGCGGGTAGGCGGCGTACTGGCTGCCGCCGTAGGCGTCCCAGGTGCCCTTGTTGAACTGCAGGCCGCCGTAGTAGCCGTTGCCGGTGTTGATGGCCCAGTTGCCGGTCGCCTCGCACTGCGCCAGCCGGTCCCAGACCTCGCCGTCGGGCGGGAGCTTGGTGCCGACCTTGACCTTCTTCGGCTTCGGCTCCTTGGTGACCTTCGCGCCGAGCTTCTCGCGGCCGACCTCGGCGCCGTTCTTCACCGTGACGCGGTAGGTGACGATCTGCTCGCCCGCCTCGCCCGGCTCGACGACCTCCTTCTGGCCCTTCACCATCGTGTCGTCTTTGATCTCCTCGACCGGCGGCTGGATGGCCTCGGTCGCGTTGATCACCGACACCCCGGTGCGGGTGATGTGGACCTCGGCGCCGTTGGTGACGCGCAGGTCCATCGCCGTCTCGAGCTTGTCGTCGGGGCCGAGGGAGAGGTTCTCGCTCTTCAGCAGCTCCTCGACGGTCACGGCCGTCGTCCGCAGCTGCCGGGGCGGGTTGCCGCCGTCGTAGAGCGTGATGGTCTTGAGGCTCTTGACCTCGAGCGAGAGGCCGTCGAGGGGGACGTCCATGTTGCGGTCGTGCGAGAGCCACGCGCCCTCGTCGTTCACCTGCAACTGCTCCAGCGCCTCGTCCACGGTGACCGAGCGGACCCAGCCCTCGCGCTGCTCGCCGTCGACCGTCGCCTTCACCAGCCGGCCGCGGTCCAGCGAGATCTTGCCGCCGTCGCTCACCTTGGCCTGGGGGGACGGGCTGAGCGCGTCGTGCTCGCCGATCGTGATGCCCTCGTCGGCCAGGATCTCGCCGACGGTGGACTCGTAGGTGCGGACGGTCTTGGCCTCGCCGTCGACGTCGACGGTGACGGACTTGTCCATCGCGATCGCGGTGGCGCCGCCGCCGGAGATGGTGACCAGCACGGTGGCGACCGCGGCCTTCAGGAAGCGCCGCTTCCACTTCCCCGCGGCTTCGACCAGGGCGGCGGGCGGGGCGCTCGGCTGCTCGGCGGCCAGGCCGGCCGCGACCCGGTCCTGGGAGACCTCGTCGGGGATGATGATCGGGGGCAGGAGCGTGGTCTCGGCGTTGATCAGCCGGATCAGCTCGTCGACGTCGACGTTCGCGCTCTCCAGCAGCGCGTCGGCGTCCGGTCCCAGCACTTCCAGCACGTCGTCCGGGGTGATGGTGAACACCGCGGTGTCCCACTCGGACGGCGGCCCGGGTCTGTCCAGGACGTCGACACCGGTCGTCGGTGTCGGCTGCACGGGCGTAAACCAGTCGGTGTCCTCGTTGAACGAGTTCACGGGGTGCCATACCTCCTGAAGGCGCGAAGTCCGGCGACGCGCACGTTCGATGTCGGTGGTCAGCTAGTGATCTCCGGCAACTCCTGTGCGTGTTCGGCTTGGCGCTTCTGGTGTCAACGTGACCCGCCCCGACTGCGGGTGCGCCCCGAACTCGGAACACGGGGCACGGTCACGGGACCGTAACGGGTGCGCGGTGGTTGTGCCAACACCCCGGCAATCCTTGTGAGTTCAGTCACTCCGTTAGGGGAGCAAGTCTGTCCGCCATTCGTCGTAAGGGGGATTACGACTTCACCGCGTCACGAAGACCGAAGACGCGTTCGGCGTTTCGGGTGATCTTCGTGGCCAGCTCGCCGAGGTCGGTCTCACGCAGCGTCGCCAGGTCGCGGAGCGTGTAGTTGGCGCAATAGGGCTCGTTCGGGCGACCCCGGTACGGGTGGGGCGTGAGGAAGGGGGCGTCCGTCTCGACCAGCACGTGGTCCTCCGGCACCCACCGGGCGGCTTCCCGCAACGCGTGGGCGTTGCGGAACGTCGCCGTGCCCGCGAAGGACAGCACGAACCCCCGCTCCACGCACGCGCGCGCGAAGGAGAGGTCGCCGGAGAAGCAGTGGAACACCACTGTGGACGGCGCTCCTTCGGCGTCGAGCACCGCGAGGATGTCGTCGTGCGCGTCCCGGTCGTGGATCATCAACGGCTTGCCGACCCGCTTGGCCAGGTCGATGTGCCACCGGAACGCCTCGTGCTGGGCGGTTTTCGGCGCGTAGTCCCAGTAGTAGTCCAGGCCGGTCTCGCCGATCGCGACCACCCTGGGCCGCTCGGCGAGCCGCGCCAGCTCCGCCTGCTCGACCTCGCCGAACGTGGACGTGCGGGTCGGGTGCAGGGCGACGGCGGCGAACACCCGGTCGTCCCACGTGGCGGCTTCGGCGGCCCACCGGGCCGCGTCGAGGTCGTCGGCGACCGTGACCACCCGGTCGACGCCCGCCGCGGCGGCCCGGTCGAGCACCTCGCGGACCTGCTCGGGCGTCTTCGCGCCGCACGCGTCCAGGTGCGTGTGGGCGTCGACCACCGGCACCGGCAGGGTCTCCGGGACCGGTGGCCGTTCGCCGTTGCGCTTGGTCACTTGACGATCGGGGCCCACTCGGGCCCGGTCTCACCCAGTTCGGGGTCGAGCTTCGCGAACAGCGGCGCGGGCTTGGCCAGCGGCCTGCCCACCTCGATCGGGGTGGACGCCCACGTCGCCTGCTCGGCCGCGTAGTCGCCGGTGAGGACCGGGTACTCGCGGTCGGGCACGTCGAGGTCGGCGACGTCGGTCAGCCGCGGCTGGGCCGCCCACACGCCCGTGCCGCCCAGCGCCTCGTGCACCTTCTGCGCCGAGTGCGGCAGGAACGGCGTCAGCAGGGCGTTGGCGTCCTGCACGACCTGCAACGCGGTGTGCAGCACGGTGTCGCGGCGCTCCGGGTCGTCCTTGAGCTTCCACGGTTCCTGGTCGGACAGGTACCGGTTGGCCGCGCCGACGACCTTCATCGCCTCGCTGGACGCCTGCTTGAACCGGGAGCGGCGCAGGTGCCCGCCCACCACGTCGAACGCCTTGCGGGACAGCTCCAGCAGCTCGTGGTCGGCCTGGGTGGGGCTGGTCGGCTTCGGCACCGCGCCCACGTTCTTGTGGGCCATGGAGATCGACCGGTTGACCAGGTTGCCCCACTCGTTGGCCAGCTCGAAGTTCGTCCGGCGGACGAACTCCTCCCAGGTGAAGTCGGTGTCCTGGTTCTCCGGGCCGGCCACGGAGATGAAGTAGCGCAGCGCGTCGGGCCCGAACTCCTTGAGGAAGTCGGTGACGTAGATGACCGTGCCGCGGGAGGTGGAGAACTTCGAGCCGCTCATGGTCAGGAACTCGGAGCTGACCACCTCGGTGGGCAGGTTCAGCGTGCCGAACGCGCCCGGCTGCCCGCCCTTCGCGCCCTGGCCGTTCTGGCCGAGCAGCAGGGAGGGCCAGATCAGCGAATGGAAGACGATGTTGTCCTTGCCCATGAAGTAGTAGCCCTGGGCGTCGCCGGTCCAGAACTCCTTCCAGGCGTCGTCGTCCCCGCTGCGGCGGGCCCACTCCACGGACGCGCTGAGGTAGCCGATCACCGCGTCGAACCACACGTAGAAGCGCTTCATCGGCTGCTCGCGCCAGCCGTCGAGCGGGATCGGGATGCCCCAGTCCAGGTCGCGGGTGATGGCCCGCGGGCGCAGGTCGTCGATGAGGTTCTGGCTGAACTTGAGCACGTTCGGCCGCCACTCGGTGCGGGTCTGCAACCAGCCGCCGAGGGCGTCGATGAACTGCGGCAGGTCGAGGAACAGGTGCTCGGTCTCGACGAACTTCGGCGTCTCGCCGTTGATCCGGCTGCGCGGGTTCTTCAGGTCGACGGGGTCGAGCTGGTTGCCGCAGTTGTCGCACTGGTCGCCGCGCGCGCCGTCGTAGCCGCAGATCGGGCACGTGCCCTCGATGTAGCGGTCGGGCAGGGTGCGGCCGGTGGAGGGGCTGATCGCGCCCATCTCGGTCTTGGGGATGACGTAGCCGTTGCGCCAGAGGGCGAGGAACAGCTCCTGCACCACCTTGTAGTGGTTGCCGGTGGTCGTGCGGGTGAACAGGTCGTAGGACAGGCCCAGGCCGTGCAGGTCGTTCGCGATCACGCGGTGGTACTTGTCCACCAGCTCGCGGGTGGACAGCCCCTCCTTCTCCGCCTGCACCGAGATGGGCGTGCCGTGCTCGTCCGAGCCGGAGACCATCAGCACCCGGTTGCCCGACATGCGCATGTAGCGGGAGAACACGTCGGAGGGGACACCGAAACCGGAGACGTGACCGATGTGGCGGGGACCGTTGGCGTAGGGCCACGCCACCGCGGTCAGCACGGAGGCACTCATGGGCTTAGCCTACGGACGTGCACCCAGCGGGTTCCTCCGGGATGGGCTGGTCGAGGGAGCCGAACGGCGGGCATCCCGGAGCGGGTGACCGGCGGGTCTTCCCCGGTCCGAGGTCGACGAGGCGTTCGACGACGTGTTCGAGGCGAACGTCCGCGCCGCCCGCGAGGCGGTGTCCGGCGACCTCGACCGCGACCCCTGGCTGGACTTCACCGCGGAGGTGCCGCCCGACCAGGTCAGCCCTTGCTGATCACGGCGTCATACAGGGCCTTCTTGCTCACCCCCGCCGCCTCGGCGACCTCGGCCGCCGCCGTCTTGGTCCGTTCGCCGGCGGCCACGCGTTGGCGCACCTCGGCGACCAGCGCCTCCATCGGCGGGGCCTCGCGGGCCTCGGCAGGGGCCAGCACGACGGTGATCTCGCCGCGCACGCCCTCGGCGGCCCACTCGGCCAGCTCCCCCAGGCCGCCCCGCCTGACCTCCTCGTAGGTCTTGGTCAGCTCACGGCACACGGCGGCACGCCGGTCCGGGCCCAGGACCTGCGCGGCGTCGGCGAGGGTGTCCGCCAGCCGATGGGGTGATTCGAAGAAGACGCACGTGCGCGGCTCGTCCAGCAGCGCGGCGAACCACCGCAGGCGTTCGCCCTGCTTGCGGGGTGGGAAGCCGTCGAAGCAGAAGCGGTCCGACGGCAGGCCCGACACGGCCAGCGCGGTCGTCACCGCGGACGGGCCCGGCAGGCACGTGACGCGGATGTCCTCGGTCACGCACGCGGCCACGAGGCGGTAGCCCGGGTCGGACACGCTGGGCATGCCGGCGTCGGTCACCAGCAGCACCGTCCGCCCCTCCCGCAGGGCCTCCAGCAGGCCGGGCAGGCGGGCCGCCTCGACCTGGTCGTAGAAGCTGACCACCCGCCCCGAAGGGGTCACGTCCAACGCCGAAGCCAGCGAGCGGAGCCGTCTGGTGTCCTCGGCCGCGATCACGTCGGCCGCGCCCAGCGCCTCCACCAGGCGCGGTGAAGCGTCCCGGACGTCGCCGAGCGGAGTAGCCGCCAGCACCAAACGGCCTGATCCAGATACAGGTCTCACGCCTCTCACCCTACGATCGGGCCCGTGAGCCTGATCGCACCGCAGTCCGCAGACGATGTGGTCGACGCCGGCGAAGTCCCGCCGACGAGCCCGCCACCGGGCAACGACCGCGAACAGCGGGCACGCCTGCTCGAACCCGGCCCGATGAGCGACGCCCTGCGGGGCTGGCTCGTCACGTTGACCGTGGCGCTGATCGGCGGCGTGGTGCGGTTCTGGAACCTCGGGTTCCCGACCGACAAGGGCACCCCGATCTTCGACGAGAAGCACTACGTGCCGCAGGGCGCGCAGGTGCTGCGCAACGGCGGGTACGAGGACAACCCCGGCTACGAGCTGATCGTCCACCCGCCGCTGGGCAAGCAGCTCATCGCGATCGGCGAGTGGCTGTTCGGCTACGACGGCGTGGGCTGGCGGTTCGCCTCGGCGGCCGTGGGCACGTTGACGATCCTGCTGGTGGTGCGGATCGCGCGGCGGATGACCCGGTCGGACCTGATCGGCGCGATCGCGGGCGTGCTGCTGATCGCCGACGGGCTGAGCCACGTGCAGTCGCGGATGGGGATGCTGGACGCGTTCCTGACGTTCTTCGTGGTGGTGGCGTTCGCGTGCCTGGTGGTGGACCGCGACCAGGTGCGGTCGCGGCTGGCCGAGGCGACGCGCGAAGGCTGGGTGACCAACTCGCCGTTCGGCCCGTGGCTGGGTTTCCGCTGGTGGCGGTTCGCGGCCGGGATCGCGATGGGCCTCGCGTGCGGCGTGAAGTGGTCCGGCGTGTGGTACATCGCGTTCTTCGGCGTGCTGTCGGTGGTGTGGAGCGCGCTGGCCCGGCGCGCGGCGGGCGTGGAGCGGCCGTGGCTGGGGTCGTTCGCCAAGGACCTGCTGCCGTCGCTGTTCGCGCTGCTGGTGATCCCGCTGGCGGCGTACCTGGCGACGTGGTGGGCGTGGTTCGCGTCCGAGACGGCCATCGACCGGCACATCGCGGGCACCAAGATCCCCGAGGAGGGCTGGATCCCGGCCCCGCTGCGGGCGCTGTGGTACTACAGCGGCAACGTGCTGGAGTTCCACACCAAGCTGGTGACGTCGGAGACGAACCGGCACCCGTGGGAGTCGAAGCCGTGGACGTGGCCGATGGGCCTGCGGCCGATGCTGTACTACTTCGAGGGCTCGGTGCAGGGCTGCGGCGGGCCGAGCTGCGTGGGCGCGATCATGCTGATCGGCACGCCCGCGATGTGGTGGCTGGCGTTCCCGATGCTGGCCTGGTCGATGTGGCAGGCCATCGCCAAGCTGGACTGGCGGTACGCGGCGGTGCTGGTCGGCTACGGCGCGGGCTTCCTGCCCTGGTTCATCAACGTCGACCGGCAGATGTACTACTTCTACGCGATGCCGATGGCACCGTTCCTGGTGCTGGGCATCGCGCTGGCCCTGGGCGAGGTGCTGGGCAAGCGGACCGACGGCAAGGAGCGCCGGGGCACCGGCCTGCTCGCCGTGGCGCTGTACGTGGGCCTGGTCGTGGCCAACTTCGTGTGGCTGTGGCCGATCCTCAACGGCATACCGATCACCCCGGAGATCTGGGACGCCCAGAAGTGGCTCCCGTCCTGGAACTGACCGGTCAGCGGGGCAGCTCGGTGAGCACGGGGTTGCGGATGCCCTCGTAGATCACCGAGCTGCGGAAGCTGATGACCTCGCGGCGCTCGCTCAGGCGGTCGATCAGGAACGCGTGCAGGTGCTCCAGGTCGGGCACGGCGAGGTGGATGAGGAAGTCGTCGTCGCCCGCCACCACGTACATCGCGGTCACCTCGGGCAGCGCGCCGATCGCCGCCTTGAAGTCGTCGATCACGGCGCGGCTCATCGGGCGCAGGCGCGCGGCGACGAAGGCCTGGACACCGCGGTTGAGCGCGCCCAGGTCCACGTCCGCGTGGTAGCCCTTGATCACGCCGCGCTCGCGCAGGGCGCGCACGCGTTCCAGGCAGGTCGACGGGGCGATGCCCAGCCGCCTGGCCAGCTCCCGGTTGGTCAGCCGCGCATCCGCCTGGAGATTCGCGATGATCGCCGAATCAAGTTCGTCCACGTCCAGATCATGGCAGAGCTCGGCGAACGAAGTTCGGCAGGTCTGGATATCGTCATCCGGTTCGGCGAGTCTGGTGGCAATCCACCGAACGAATGGACCGGACGTGCTGCCCACCAAACTCGCCCTGATCCTGCGTGACGACCTGCCGGCCAACCTCGCCGCGAACGCCGCCGTCGTGCTCGGCCTCAGCCTCGGCGCCCGCTTGCCCGACCTGCTCGGCGAGGACGCCAAGGACGCCGACGGGACCGTCCACCTCGGCCTCAACACCCACCCGGTGCCGGTGCTGACCGCGCCGGCCGAGCACCTCAAGGCCCTGCACCGGGCGGACGGCGTGCTGAAGATCGGGTTCACCGAGGTCGCCCGCCGCTCGCGCGCGTACCCGGAGTACCTCGAAGCGCTCGCGCACGCCGAGGACCCGGAGTTCGTCGCGGTCGCCCTCTACGGCCCGCGGGCCGAGGTCACCCGGCTGACCCGCAAGCTCCCGTTGATGGCTTGAGGCTCACCGCGATGTACGTGGGCGCGG
This sequence comes from Saccharothrix sp. S26, assembly GCF_021390395.1. GTDB lineage: Bacteria > Actinomycetota > Actinomycetes > Mycobacteriales > Pseudonocardiaceae > Actinosynnema. Next base: position 245,160 of record NZ_JAJUWT010000003.1, on the reverse strand, counting down.
TGCTGTTCCTCGCTGCACCTGCACGTCGAGCTGGACACCCTGATGCGCGTCGCGTCGACCGCGCTGGCGGCGGTGACGGCGGCGGGGCTGGCCGCCGCCGTCAAGCTCCTCCGCGGCCGCACGGCCGCGCTCGCGCTGGTGCTCGCGTTCTCCGGCGTGCTGCCGGCCGTGCCGCCGGTGGTCGGGGACGCGGCCCTGGTCAGCGGCCTGCTCCGGGCACGGGTCAGCGCGCGGGCCGGGTCGGCGGCTCCGGCCGGTCGATCAACCTCGTGACCGGGCCTTCCTTGCTCAACCCGGCCTGCGACAGCCACGTGCTCAGCTCGGTCCGGATCGCGCCCAACGACGGCCGCTTGGCCGGGTCGGCGTCCAGGGCGCTGGTCAGCAGCCGGGTGTGGGCGCTGTGCTGGGGCAGCTTCACGCACGGCTCGCCCTGCGCGGCGGCCATCAACGACGAGATCGGGTTCTCCCGCGAGCCGCGCGGCGGGTGGCCGGTGAGCGCGTAGCTGACCGTCGCGGCCAGCTGCCAGGCGTCCGACGCGGGGCTCGCCGCCTCGCCCCGGGCGGTCTCCGGGGCGAGGAAGTCGGGCGTGCCGACCATCATCCCGGTGGCGGTGAGCGTGCTGTCGCCCTTCGACCGGGCGATGCCGAAGTCGATCAGGTGCGCGGTGCCGTGGCTGTCCACGATGACGTTGGACGGCTTCACGTCCCGGTGCAGCACGCCCTGCTCGTGCGCGGCGGCCAGCGCGTCGGCCATGTTCACCCAGAGCCGGGCGGCGAGGGTGTCGGCGAGCAGGCCGTTGTTGAGCACCACGTCCGACAGCGGCTGGCCGTCGATGTACTCCATGACGATGGCCAGGCCGTCCGGGTCCTGCACGATGTCGAACACGCGCACGCAGTTCGGGTGCCGCACGGCGGCCAGAGCGCGCGCTTCACGCAACATGCGTTGCTCGGTGTCGTTGTCGGGCGCGTGCGCGAGCTTCACCGCGACCGTGCGGGCCAACTGCTCGTCCACGGCCAGCCACACCGTGCCGAACCCGCCGCGGCCGAGCTGGCGGATCCGCCGGAACCGGCCGCCGGCCGGGTTCCACACCTTGCCGGAGTCGGGCGTGGGCGTCGGTGCGCTGCTCGTGCTGCCCGGGCCGAACGGCAGCGGGCCCGGCGTGTCGGCCAGTTGCGCGGGCTGCTCCACCCGCGTCGGCTTCGGCGGCTCCACCGGCACCATGGGCACGTCGGCGACCCGCGTCGGCGGGTAGTGCCGCTGCGGCGGGGTCGGCCGGTAGGGCGGCACCGGCTGGTACGGCGGGATCTTCGCCGGCTGGTAGGGCGGCGGCTTCTCCACCTGGTAGGGCGGAGGTTTCTGCACCGGCTGGCTCGGCACCGGCTGGCTCTGCGGCGGCTGGCTGCGGGCCGGCTGGCCGCGGGGCGGCTGCTGGGGCTGCGGTGGTGGCGTTCTCGACACCGCGGGTTGCGGGCTCGGGTTCCCGCGATCGCGACCGGGGCGGTTCAGCATGGCGGTAGTCAACCCGAAAACCCGCACCACCAGGGAGCCCAACAAGGCGATCGGGAAGAAACCGAGCAGCAGGTGGCCCACCAGCGTCACCGGCAGCGCCGACGTCGACAGCAGCAGGACCAGGAACGGCGGCCAGAACACCCGGCGCGGCCAGCTCGGGCCGAGCCGGAACGCCGAGCCCGCCTGGAGCATCACGAACAGCAGGCACAGCAGCGCGAGCAGCGCCGTGCCGCCGGCCGCGATCACGTCCACCACCGACCCGCCGGTGATCGCGGCCACGAACCCGTCCCGGCCGATCAGGTAGTCGTACTGGCTGAACGCCATGCACGGCGACTCGTCCAGCGTCTCCGTGCCCGCCAGCGCGCGGGTGCGCAGCAGCTTGTAGGTGGCCGAGAACGCCATCCACGGCAGGACCAGCGTGCTGACCACGCCGAGCACGGCGAAGATCCCACCGGTGAACGGGCCGTAGGAGTTGCCGACGACGCGGCGCACGGTGATCGACAGCAGGGCGGCGATCGTCGGCAGCACGCCGATCAGCGCGCCGAACGCGGTCACCGTCCAGGCCCAGTCGCCGGGGCAGAGGGGCACACCGGTCCAGCCGTGCAGCCACGCCAGCAGCGACTCGGCCAGCTCCACGACCCGCACCACCCCTTCTCGTCGCCTCTCAGGGTACGGGTGCGGGCCACACCTCCAGTGCCGTGCGGGCGACCTGACGCGGATCGGCCCGCGTGACGCGGTACGTGGCCGGGCGCGCACCGCCGTCACGGCGTCTCGCTCCGGGTGGTCGTCCCGCCTGGTCGCGCGGGTCGACGGCGGTGGCTCGGCGCGCAGATGGGGCCCGGCTCGCCGCGTGTGCGAGCCGGACCCCGGCGCGTGCGCTTGCCGCTAGCTCACACGCGCTCCCACAGGGCCGGCACCGTCGGCGGATCCCAGCCTGGTTGGGACGTGTGCCCCTGCAAGCACCTGTACCCGACGCCGTCGTACGTCACGAGGGAGCCGATCGCGTACGCGACGCCTGGCTGCCAGGTGGTCTGGCCCGGGTTCGTGGTGGTCGTCGTGGTCGGCGAGGTGGTGCTGGTGGGACCGCCGCCACTGACGATCAACTGGAGGCCGTAGACCTGGAGGATCTCGTTGACCGGCTGGAAGTAGGTCGTCCCGCCGGACGTGCAGTTCCCGGAGCCACCGGAGGTGACGCCCTGCGCCTGGTCACCGGCCAGCCACGAACCACCGGAGTCGCCGGGTTCGGCGCAGGCGTTCGTGCGGGTCAGGCCCGTGATCGTGCCTTCGGGGTAGGTCACGGAGGCGTTCTTCTGCTGGATGGTGCCGCAGCGCCAGCCCGTGGTGGAGCCGGAGCGGCAGATCGAAGCGCCCACGGGAGCCTCGGTGGAACCCGCCACCGGGACCGTGCCGGGGTAGCGGTTGACCAGGGGTCGGCCGGTGTTGCCGGCGGCCGTGCGGACCCAGGCGTAGTCGTTGCCGGGGAAGCTGGAGCCGGCGAACGTGCCGCTGGGCTGGGTCGTGCTCGCGCCGGTGGTGCCGCAGTGCCCGGCGGTGACGAACCCGCCGTTGACCGCGAACCCGACCGAGCACCGCGAGCCGCTGCCGATGTAGTAGGCGTTGCCGCCGATCACGTCGATCAGCGGGCGCGGGTCCTCGGTGGACGTTTCGATCCGGACGTCGGCGTCGGCCAGGCCGCTGGCGTGCGCGAACGCCTTCGCGGCGGTGACGTCGCGGGCCAGGACGACCACCGTGTTGGTGGGCGTGTCGACGTACCAGCCGGGGACGGTCTTCGGCGCGTTGCGGGCGTTGCGGTCGAGCTTGACCTTGAGGGAGTCGAGCTGGGCGAGCGAGCGCTGCACCACCTTCGGCCGCGCGCCCGCCGCTTCGACGGCCTGGATCTGGGAGGCGGCCGTGACGCCGACGACGAGTTCCGAGGCGTCGTTCAGCCAGGCGCCGGCGAAGGCGGGACCGAGGCGGGACTTGAGCGTGCCCTCGGTGCGGGCCGCGACGGTTTCCCGTTGGATGCGGGCGCGGGCCTGGTCGGGGGTCAGGTGGAGGTCGCGCGCCATGGCGGCGACCATGCCGTCGTCGAGGGCCAGTGGTGGCGGTGGTGGACCGGCGGCAGCCGTGGTGGCCAGCGCGGCTGCCAAACCGGCAGCGCTGAGGACCGCCACGGCGACCGCGGCGACGCTACGTCGAGTCATCCGCTTGTCTCCTTGCAGGGGTGGTGACACGGGATGCGGGGCCGTTGAGCCCGACGCTAACCGGCGAAAACGCGCAGCGGATATGCCAGTCCAGTCATAACTCCACGTTATGGTCTAGTCCAATTCGCGCCCGCGCAAACGCTTGCTTCCCGCGTGGTCATAGCCGGGCGCGCGGGCGCGCTGACGTTGCGCGGGGGTGGCGTTACGCGGGCCGATCGGCTGACGGGGCGGGCGCGCGACGACCTGGCCGCGCGGCAGGCGGGAACGCGGCAGGCGAGGGCGCGGCGGACTAGCGATCGGCGGACGATCGGCGTGCGGGCGCGACCGGCTGACCGCGCGCTGGCGTTCGGCGCGACTGGCGTTCGGCGCGGCTGGCAGGCGGTCGAAGGCTCGGCGGGTGCGCGGCAGGCACGTGGGGGCAGGGCGCGGCGGACAGGTCGGCGGCCGGGCAAGTGCGCGGACAGGCGGGGCACGCGCCGGCGCGCGGCAGACAGGCGGCGGGCAGGCGCGGGGCGGGTCGCAGGCAGGTGGTCGGTCGGGCGGGCGAGGGTGCGGCAGGCGGGCAGAGACCCGGCGAGCGGGCAGGCAGCGGTGGGCGGATTGACGGGTGGCGGATGAGCGGGCGGCGGCCGCGGGTCGGAGGGTGGGCAGTCAGCGGCGGGTGGTTGGCGGGCGGTCGGTGGTCGGCGGGCGGTGGTGGGCGGTCGGTGGGTGGTCGGTGGGTGGTCGGTGGTCGGCAGGTCGGCGGGTGGTGGGTCGGCGGGTGGGTGGTCGGCGAGCGGGCAGGCAGCGGGCGGCAGGTCGGCGGGCGGCAGGTCGGCGGGCGGGGTGGCTTGTGGGTGGTGGGTGGGTGGTTCGGGGCGGCCTCGATTTAACCGAGGGGCGGTAACGGTGTTTCCGTACAAAGTTGGGCGATGATCACCCGATCGTGGCAGCCGGAGGGCCGTTAGCTGCGGTTTCGGGTGGGGTCACAGCAGGCTCAGTTGGGTGCCCTTGCGCTTGCGGCGGGGTTGGGGGTCGCCCAGTTGCTCGTAGGACTTCAACGCCGCCAGGAACGGGGATCGGGGGCGGCCGGTCGGATGGCTCAAGTACAGGTGCCGTTGGGCTCTCGTCATCCCGACGAACAGCAGGCGGCGTTCCTCGTCCACCGCCGCCGGGTCGTCGTCACCCGGCCACCGCAGCGGCAGCACGCCGTCCGAGCACCCGACGATGAACACCACCGGGAACTCCAGGCCCTTCGACGCGTGCAGCGTCAGCAGCGAGATCCGGTCGGCCCGTGGATCCCACGTGTCGACCTCCACGCCCACCGCGAGAGCGGTGTGGAAGCGTTCGAAGTCCGAGCCGCACGACGCGGCCAAGGGCTTGAGCAGTTCGTAGGCCGTGTGGTCGTCGCCCGCCACGGCACGCACCCGCTCCAGCACCGTCGCCCCGGCCGCGTACTTGACCTCGTGCGCGATCCGCGCCACCCCGGGACGGTCGGCCAACCGGTCGTGCGAGCGCTTCTGGAACGGCAGCCCGGACTGGGTCAACGCCTCCACCAGCGCCCGCGACTGCCGATCCGTCCGGTACAGCACGGCGAAGTCGGAGAAGCCCAGGCCCTGCGTGCCGTCGCCCACCACCCGACCGCTGTCGAACGCGTGGAACGACGCACCGCCCAGCACCTGCTCGATGGTCCGCGCCACGAACGCCGCCTCGGCCGCCTCCGACGACGCGTGGTGCACGCCGATGGGCGCGTCGCCGTGGTCCGCCATCGGCCGCAGTTCCCGCCCCGGCACGAGGGACGACGGCGCGATCACCTCCAACGCACCCGTCACCACCGCGGCCGACGACCGGTAGTTCCTGGTCAGCCGCACGGTCCGCGCCCCGGGGAAGTCCTCCCGGAACCGCAGGAAGAACCCGACGTCGGCACCGCGGAACCGGTAGATCGCCTGGTCCGGGTCGCCGATCGCGGTCAGGTTGCCGTCCGGCGGCACGAGCAGCCGCAGCAGCCGGTACTGCCGCTCGTCCACGTCCTGGTACTCGTCCACCGACACCCACCGCCACCGCGCGCGGTAGGCGTCGACCAGTGACGGCGACCCCTCCAGCAGCGACAGCGGCAACGTGACCAGGTCGTCGAAGTCCACCAGGTCCTGGTCCCGCAACGCCTTCTTGTACCGGTCGTCCCCGGCCGCGATCAGCGCCCGCGCCTCCTTCTCGTCGGCCACCACGGACGACGCCACGGCCAACTGCCGCTCCGGGTCCGCCACCCCGAACGACGGCGACAACCCGAACGCCCCGCCGTGCTCGCGCAGGATCAGCACCCCGAGCGAGTGGAACGTCGCGACGGTCACCCCGCCGACGGGCGCGAGGGCGGCGAGCCGTTCGGCCAGTTCCTCCGCCGCACGCCGGGTGAACGTGATCGCCAGGCACTGCTACGGCGGCACACCCCGCGCCGTCACCAGGTCCGCGATCCGGTGGGTCAACGTCCGCGTCTTCCCCGTGCCCGGCCCGGCGATGATCAGCAGCGGTCCGCCGTCCACCTCGGCCGCCGCCCGCTGCTCCGGGTCCAAACCGTCCAGCAGACCCGAACCGACGACCACCGGAGCGGGCACCTCGTCAGCCACGACGGGAGCGGGCACGGGCCGCGCACGCGCCATAGTGGACGGAGCCGGACCGGCGTAGTCGAACAACGCCAACGCCGACCGCCGACGCTCCAGCTCACCCGGCTCGAACACGCGGATCACGCCGTACTCGCCGTCGTACCCCGCCTCTCGCACCACTTCACCGCGCCGCAGCCGCGTCACGGCCTCGGCCAGCAACGGCGAGTGCACGGCGATGTCGTCGACCGGGACATCCTGCAGGATCACCAGTTCCGGCCCCAACGCGGCCGTCAGCTTGTCGATCTCCCCCAGCACCTTCTTGCTCTTCGGCCCGGTGCCGACGATCTCGCTCACCACCTCGGGCAGCGGCACCAGGCTGGTGAACCCGGCCGCGCCGGCGGGCCGCGACCCGTGCGGCCGGTCGGCCAGCTCCTCCACCCGGCTGAGCACCCCGACCGTCAACGGCTTGCCGCACTCGGGGCAGATCCCCTTGTGCGCCACCGTTTCCTCGGGCTCCATCCGCACACCGCACTTGCGGTGCCCGTCGACGTGGTACTTGCCCTCCTCCGGGAAGAACTCCAGTGATCCGGCGAAACCGTCGCCGGTCTCCAGCGCCGCCCGCACCGAGTAGTAGTCCAGTTCCGTGTCGAACACGGTCGCCTCACGGCCCAGCGCGGGCGGCGAGTGCGCGTCGGAGTTGCTGACCAGCCGGTACTTGTCCAGCCCCGACACGCGCCAGTTCATCTCCGGGTCCGACGACAGCCCGGTCTCGACCGCGAAGACGTGGTGCGCCAGGTCGGCGTAGCAGTCCTCGATGGCGTCGAACCCGGACTTCGACCCGAGCACCGCGAACCACGGCGTCCACACGTGCGCGGGCACGAGGTAGCCGCCGCACTCCAGCGTGATCTCCAGCAGGTCGCGCGAGTCGAGCCCGAGGATCGGCCGCCCGTCCGAGCCGAGGTTGCCGATCTTGGCCAGTCGGGCGTTGAACCGCGCGGCCGAGGGCAGGTCGGGCATGTAGACGAGGTGGTGGACCTTGCGGGTGCGGTCGCCGCGCTTGTAGATGGTGGAGATCTCCACGGAGAGCATGAACCGCACGGGCGCGGAGGCGAGCGACGGCGGCAGCGTGCGGTCGACGTCGCGGTCGAGGTCGTCGCGCAGCCGGAACAGGCCGGGCGAGGACTCGACCAGGGTCTCGGTCAGGTGGTCGTACCAGGCGGGGTGGGTGAAGTCGCCGGTGCCGACGAGGGAGATCCCCTTGCGCCGGGCCCACCAGGTCAGGTGTTCGAGGTCGCAGTCGCGGCTGCACGCCCGGGAGTACTTGGAGTGGATGTGGAGATCGGCCACGAAGCGCACCCGCCGGATGGTAGTGAGTGATCGACTCCGGTCGGCCGGCGGGCGGGACAGGCCCTTCACGCACGACTTAGCCGGTCAGGAGCCCTACGACAATAAAAACCGAGGGTCGCTCACGTCACTCTCTTGGACCTTCCTGAGATCCACCTGAGCCGTGCATGCTGCACCCGCACATCTGCGGTTCGCACGTCGTCGGGGGGCGAGCGCCGAATCTGAGGGGGCTCGTCGTGTCTACCCGCCGCACCGCGGCGCGGGGCTTCGGCCTGCGCGGAAGATCCACCGTCCTCGTCCTCGCGGCGGCGCTCGGCGCCTCCGTCCTCGTCACGGCCGACCGGCCGCCCACCCCGGCCGGGCCACCGCCCGCCCTGGCCGAGGCGGCGACCTCGGCCCTGGCCATGACCGCCGCCCAGCGCCAGGGGAGGCCGGTCGAGGCGCTCGACCAGCGCACCGAGAAGCGGACCGTGTTCGCCCAGCCGGACGGCACGTTCACCGCCGACCTGCACGTCACCCCGCAGCGGGTGCGCAAGGGTGACCGGTGGGTGGCGCCCGACCCCACGTTGGAGCCCTCGGACGACGGCGTGACGCCCAAGGGCGCCGTGCCGGAGCTGGCCCTGTCCCGCGGCGGGACGGACGCGCCGCTGGTCCGGATGGCGCGTGACGGCCACGAGTACACCCTCACGTGGCCGGGCGCGCTGCCCGAGCCGCGCCTCGACGGGGCCACGGCGACCTACGCCGACGTGCTGCCCGACGTCGACCTGAAGATCACCACCACGGTCACCGGCTACGCGCAGCACATCGTGGTGAAGACGCCGCAGGCGGCCGAGAACCCCGCGCTGCGACGCATCCGGTTCGACCTGCACACGAAGGACCTCCTGCTCAAGGCCCATGACGACGGCAGGCTCACGGCCACCGACCCGGCGGGCGGGACGATCTTCGAGGCCGCGAGCTCGTGGATGTGGGACTCGGCGAAGCGCGAGACCGACAGCCCGTCGGCGGGCCGCTCCCCCGTCGGCGTCGAGATCACCGAGGACTCGCTCACGCTGGTGCCCGACGCGGCCGCGCTGGCGGACCCGGACGCGGTGTTCCCGCTCGTCATCGACCCGTCCTGGCACACGCCGGACAAGCAGAGCTGGACGTCGGTCTACGACGACGGCACGGACGCGATGCGCCGCGGCACGCACTGGAACGGCGCGAACTCCCAGGCGGAGACCGCGTGGTGGCTCAACGGCATCACCACCGCCCGTGCCGGCAAGGCGTACGGCCAGGGCCTGGTGGTGCGCAGCTACTTCCAGTTCGACACCGGCTTCCTGGCCGGCCGGCAGGTGCTGAGCTCGAAGTTCATCACCTCGGCCGTCTACGGCCCGACCGCGTGCGGCACGTCCGAGACGCAGGCCCTGTACGACGCGGGGACGATCTACTCCGACACGAACTGGTACAACCAGCCGGCGGGCGGCCACCTGCAGAACGTCTCGGTGCCGTCGGTCTACAGCACCTGCACCGGCTTCCAGGAGGTCGGGTTCGACAAGGCGCTGGGCGGCACCAACGCCGGTGGGGTGTCGACGTTCTTCCTCACCGCCGCCGACGAGGGCCTCGACAACGCCTGGCGCAAGTACCACCCGGACCACACCAAGCTCCAGGTGAACTACAACCACCAGCCGAACAACGCCTACGAGGTGGGCACCGACCACGACATGACGCCGTGCCACTGGTGCGCGGGCGTCACCTACCTGTCCGGCCCGGAGGTCAAGCTGAGCGCACGGCTCAGCGACCCCGACGACAGCACGCTCTTCCCGATGTGGGAGGTCACGCGCGACGGCACGACGTCGCCGTACAGCGGCGCGGCCAACAACTCCGGCGCGCCGTTCACCTCGACGCTCGACCTGACCGGCAAGCACGGCCAGACCGTGACCTGGAAGGTCAAGGCCAACGACGGCAACTGGCAGTCGCCCGACTGGGTCAGCGGCCCGTCGTTCAAGGTCGACACCGTCCGACCGGCGAACCAGCCGGAGGTGGTCAGCCCGCTCTACCCGGAGGACAACCGCTGGCACGGCGGCGAGACCGTGGCCGGCACGTTCACCTTCACCGCGAAGGACGACGACGTCGACCACTTCGCCTACGGCTGGGACGACGCCACCCCGCTGACGGCCTACCCGGACCGGCTGGGCGTGGGCGGCAAGGCGTCGCTGCCCCTGACCCCGCCCGGCGACGGCCCGCAGACGCTGCACGTGCGCAGCGTGGACCGCGCGGGCAACGCCGGCCCGGCCAAGCAGTACCACTTCTACGTGCGCGGCGGCTCCGGGCCGCTGGCGCAGTACACGTTCGACGGCGACACCAAGGACTCGGCGTTCCTCGGCTGGCGTGACGGCACCGCGCAGGGCGGGCCGACCTACGTGCCGGGCGCGCTGGGCTCGGCGCTGGGCTTCGACGGCGTCGACGACACCGTGACCGCGCCCAACGCGGTGCGCACGGACGCGAGCTTCTCGGTGTCGGCCTGGGTGCGCCTGGACAACGGCCAGGCGACCCAGACCGCGATCAGCCAGGACGGCGCGGTGATCTGCGGTTTCTGCCTGCAGTACGAGCCGGGCAGCAAGCGCTGGGTGTTCGTGATGCCGACCGGTGACGCCTCACCGCCCGCGGGGTACACGTTCGTCCGCTCCACCGAGGACGCCGCGGTGGGTGTGTGGACCCACCTCACCGGCGTGTACGACGCCGCCGCCGGGAAGGTGAAGCTGCACGTCAACGGCGAGTTGGCGGGTTCGGCGACCCGGAGCACCGCGTGGCACGCGAACGGGCCGCTGCGGGTCGGGCGCGGCATGGCGTCCGGCGTGATCGGCAACTCGTGGCGCGGCGCGGTGGACGAGGTCGAGGTCCACGACCGCGCGTTGAGCGACGCCGAGGTCAAGGCCGGCGTCCGCGCGGACAACGTGCAGCTGGGCCACTGGCGGTTCGACGAGCGGGACCCCTCGGCGAACGAGGTGTCCGGCGGCGCGGAGGTCGTGCCGTCGCCCGGCGCGTCCACCACCACCGTCGACACGGCGTTGAGGACCGGCGACAAGCCCGCCGCGCTCCAGTTCAAGGGAGCGGGCGAGGCCCGCAGCGACGGCCCGGTGCTGCGCACCGACCGCGACTTCACCGTGGCCGGCTGGGTCAAGGTGCCCGCGGCCCCGGCCGCCGGCACGACCTACACCGTGGTGTCCCAGGACGGCACGGCCTCCAGCGGGTTCGAGGTGTTCCTGCGGGACGGCAAGTGGCACTTCGGCGTCCGCCCGTCGGACGGTTCGACGGCGTGGAACGCGCTCGCCACCTCCGGCCGCGCCGCCGGCGCGAACTGGACGCACCTGACCGCCGCGTTCGACGCCTCGACGCGCACGGCCCAGCTGTTCGTCGACGGGGTCGGGGACGGCAACGCGGTCGGTGTCGGGGCGCCGTGGGACGCCACCGGCGACCTGGTGTTCGGCCGGTCGTACGGCGGGAACCACCTCACCGGCTTCGTGGACGACTGGCGCGCCTACAGCCGGGTGCTCGCGCCGGAGGAGATCCAGGGCATCGTCGCCCAGGACGGCGTCACGGCGGGCACCTGGAAGCTCGACGCCAACGCCGACGACGCGTCCCTGCCCGCCCGCAACGGCGCGCTGAACGGCGACGTGACGTGGACGCCGGGCCAGAGCAGCCTGCCCGACCCGACCGACCAGGCGGTCCGGCTCTCCGGCGCCGGTCACGTCAGCGCGCCGCAGACGATCGACACCGCGCGCAGCTTCTCCGTCACCGCGTGGGCGAAGGTGGACCGGGTCGGCAGCGCCATGTCGGTGGTGTCGCTGGAAGGCCGGGCCACCGGGGCGTTCGACCTGCGCACCACCGACGACGGCCGGTGGGCGTTCACCATGGCGGGCCGCGACGACGCCGCCGCGGCACGTGACCACGCGTACGGCGGGCCGGTGCAGGTCGGCGTGTGGACGCACCTGGCGGCGGGCTACGACCAGTCGACCGGCCGGATGTCGCTGTACGTCAACGGCGTGGCCGCCGGGTCCGCGCAGCACACCGGCGCGTGGAGCCCGGACGCGGCGGTGGGCGGCCTGCGGATCGGGCGCACCCGTGCGGGCACGGCCGGGATCCAGCACTTCAGCGGCGCGATCGACGACGTGTCGGTCTACAGCCGGCCCTTGTTCGTGGACGAGGTCCGCCAGCTCGCGGGCCGTGACCTGGCGCTGGTGCACGAGTGGCAGCTGGACGAGCCGAGCGGCACGTCGGCGGCGGACTCGGTCGGGGTCCGGTCGGCGGCGCTGACCGGCGGCGCGACGCACGCGCCCGGCCGGCTGGGCAACGCGCTCGCGTTCGACGGCGCGGGCGCGGCCGCCACCCAGGGCGTCGACCTGCGCACCGACGAGAGCTTCACCGTGTCGGCGTGGGTCTACCTGCCGCCGGGGCGGACGTGCGAGTTCACCGAGGACGTCCAGTCCTGCGAGTGGGTCGCGCTCAGCGTGGACGGGCAGAACACCAGCAAGTTCCGCCTCGGTCACCTGATCAACGACGACCAGCACCGCGCGGGCAAGTGGTTCTTCGAGATGCCGGAGAGCGACGCGGTCGACGCCGTCGTCACCAAGGCGGCCGTCACCACCGACGCCAGCGAGATCGACACCTGGGTGCACCTGACCGGCGTGTACGACGCCAAGCACAAGAAGATCTGGATCTACGTCAACGGCATCCGCATCGGTGACGGCACGCTGAACACGCCGTGGCCCGCCACGGGCCCGCTCGTCATCGGCCGCGGCAAGGCCGGCGGCACCCCCGCCCAGCACTGGGTGGGCAGCGTGGACGAGGTGCGCCTCTACACGGGCCCGCTGACCGACGACCGCGTGTCGACGCTGCACAAGTCCTACCCGCAGGAAAACCCGACCCCGACCCTGCCCACCCCGACCGGGCACTGGAAGTTCAACGAGAACACCGGCACCACGGCCGCCGACAGCGTCGGCGGGCGGACCGCCACCCTGAAGAACGGCGCGGGCTGGATCGGCGGCCGCGACGGCCCCGGCGCCTGGTTCGACGGCACGACCGGTTACGCGGAGACCAGCGGCAAGGTGCTGACCACCACGGACAGCTTCACCGTCAGCGCGTGGGTGTACCTGACCGCGGGCAACAACGGTGATCGGGTCGTCGTCGGCCAGGACGCGAACCGGGTCGGCGCCTTCTCCCTGATGTACGAAGCCGCGAGCGACCGCTGGGCGGCCATGCTGCCGAAGACCGACTCCGACGACTCCGCCGCGCATGTCGTGCGGTCCACGGAGAAGGCCGCCTGGCACGCCTGGACGCACCTGTCGATGACCTACGACAAGCAACTGGGTCGGCTCAGGTTGCACGTCAACGGCGTGCCGTCGGGAACCGTGACGGGCGTCACCGTGCTGCCGAGCGAGGGTGTGCTGTCCATCGGCCGGGGCAAGGTGAACGGCGGCAAGGCGAGGTTCTTCCCACGGGGTGTGGACGACCTGCGGGTGTTCGACAAGGCCCTGAGCGACGGCGAGGTGCGGCTCGTGCAGGGGCTGCCGGGCACCACCCTGTCCGGGCAGTGGCGCTTCGACGACAGCACGGTGCGCGACTACTCGTGGCGGGCGAACCAGACCACGGCCATCGGCACCACGTCGTTCGTCGACGGCCCCAACGGCAAGGCGCTGCGGCTGGATGGCCGCAGCCACGCCCAGACCGCGCTGCACGGCATCGACATGCGCAACAGCTTCACCGTGTCGACGTGGGTGCGGTTGCGCGGCAAGGGCAAGGTGGGCACCGCGCTCGCGCAGAGCGGGGACCGGATGAGCGCCTTCGCCCTGCAGTACCGACCGGAGTCCGACCGGTGGGCGTTCGGCGCGCCGACCCAGGACGACGACCAGGCCCCTCCCGTGTGGGCGCTGTCGGCGGAGCCGGTCAAGTTCGACCAGTGGCAGCTCCTCACCGGCGTCTACGACCGCCCGGCGGGCGTGCTGAAGCTGTACGTGGACGGCAAGCTCGCGGGTGTCCGCGAGCACGTGCTGCTGTGGGGTTCGCTCGGCAGCCTCACCATCGGTGGCGGCAAGGTCGCGGACAGTCCTGCGGACTTCTTCCCCGGAGACCTCGACGAGGTGCGGGTCGAGAACGGCATCGGCACCGACGCCTCCATCGCCCGGCGGGCGAGCCACGCCACTCCCGCTCCGGGCCAGCTCGCCCGACTGCTCGACGGCGCGGGCGACCACGCCACGGGCAGCACCACCGGACCCCTGCCCGCCGGGTACCACGTGGAGGGCGCCCTCGGGATGGTGGTCGACCCCTCGCACCCGAACACCCGGACGTTGTACGCGTGCCGCTACGGCACCAACTCGTTCACGTCCGTGATGTCCGACTGCGAGGCCCAGGCCAAGCTCGGTGTGGCGGGAGTCGTCTACAGCAAGCAGCCGACGAACCTGCCGACCATCCCGGTCTACCGGTGCTTCACCGGGGTGGACCACTTCGAGTCCCGCCGCTCGGACTGCGAGGGCATGACCGCCGAAGGGCTGCTCGGCTACACGCTGGCCTACGCCCCGCTGGTGCGCAGCCTGAACGACGACACCGGTGACCACATGGCCACGGTGGAGGGAACTCCGCCCGGCTACCGCACGGAGGGCGTCCACGGGTTCCTGTCACTGGTCGCCAAGCCCGGCAACCAGCCGTTGATGAGCTGCTACGACGGCTCCGACCAGTTCGTGTCGACCGACCCGAACTGCGAGGGCAAGCGCGTGGTCAGCAGCCTCGGCCGGATCTGGACCGCGGCGCCCGCCGACGGTTCGGGCAAGGCGCTGTACCGGTGCCGGATCAACGGGGAGTCCTTCGTATCGGCGCAGGCCGACTGCGAGGGCCTGACGGTGGACGGCCTGCTCGGCTACACCGACAAGTCCGTGCCGACCACGGCCCCGCAGTTCGCCGCGTGACGTCCCTGCTCCCGCTCACCTTTGGAGAGGTAATGCGGTCCGACAGACGTACCTTCCGCACGCTCGCGAGAGCGCTCGCGGTCGCCCTGGGGTTGTCCCTGGTGACCGCGGTCGCCCCGACACCGGCCCAAGCGCAGGCGGGGCCCTCGGTCCCCCTGCCCGACATCCCGTCCGTGCCCGTGACCAGCCCGTCCTGGGGCTCGACGCCCGTCGGGGAGAGCACGTCCCGAGCGCTGCGCGGCAACCAGTCGGCTTCCACCGCGGCGCCCGACGGCGGCGGTTCGTTCAAGGCGACGCCGCTGTCTCCGTCGGCCACCTGGGACGTGGCCCGGCAGACCGGCGACTTCACCTGGTCCTACCCGCTGCGCGTGCCGCCGTCGCCGGGCGGGTTCCAGCCGTCGCTCGGGCTGTCGTACCGGTCGTCCGCGGTGGACGGCCGGACCAGCGCGACGAACAACCAGTCGTCGTGGGTCGGTGAGGGCTGGGAGCTCGGCGCCGGGTACGTCGAGCGCACCTACGGCGGGTGCACCGACGACACCGAGGGCACGGCCGCGCCCACCAACACCGGCGACCTGTGCTGGCGCAGCGACAACGCCACCGCCACCTACCCCGGCGGCGGCGGGATGCTGGTGCGCAACGAGGCCGACGGCGCGTGGCGGCAGAAGTCGGACAACGGCGCCCGGATCAGCCTGGGCACCGGTGTCGACAACGGCGACGACAACGGCGAGCACTGGACGATCACGACCGTCGACGGCACCACCCACTACTTCGGCTCCCGCAAGGAGTCGAACTCGACGTGGACCGTGCCGGTGTTCGGCGACGACGAGCACGAGCAGTGCAACGGCACGACGTTCGCCACGTCGTGGTGCGTGCAGGCGTGGCGCTGGAACCTCGACAAGTCGGTCGACGCCCGCGGCAACGTCATCCTGTACGACTACGAGACCGAGACGAACTCCTACGGGCTCAACGCCGAGGACGCCGCCGTGTCGTACGTGCGCGCCGGCACGTTGAAGTCCGTCACGTACGGCCTGCGCGACGAGGTGGCGGTGCAGGCGTCCGCCCGGGTGGACTTCGAGCTCGCGGACCGGTGCGTGCCGGGCAGCGACTGCGTGCTGGAGAAGCCGGAGAACTGGCCGGACACGTCGTTGGCCGACCGGTGCGCCGCCTCGACGTGCCCCGACCTGCACTCGCCCACGTTCTGGTCGACCAAGAGGCTGAACCGGATCGTCACCAAGGTGTGGCGGGGCACGGCGTTCGACGACGTCGACTCGTGGACGCTCGGGCACGAGTTCCCCGACCCCGGTAGCGGTGAGAAGGCCACGTTGTGGCTCAAGAGCATCACGCACACCGGGCACGTCGGCGCGACCGACGTCGCGTTGCCCGCGGTGACGTTCGAGGGCACCCGCAAGGCCAACCGGGTGGAGCAGCCGAACGACGCCGGTCCGCTGCTGCGGTTCCGGCTGACCGCGATCGTCTCCGAGGCGGGCGGCATCACGTCGATCGCCTACGCGGACCCGGACTGCGCCGCGGGGTCGATGCCGGCGAGTGCCGAGTCCAACACGAAGCGGTGCTTCCCGGTGACGTGGACGAAGAAGGACTTCGCCGAGCGCACGGACTACTTCCACAAGTACGTGGTGGCGTCGGTGACCACGTCGGACCGGTTCGGCGCGAACGCCGTGCAGAAGGTGTCCTACGACTACCTGGACGGCGCGGCCTGGCACTTCAGCCAGTCCGAGTTCACCCCGGCGGACCGCAAGACCTGGGACGAGTACCGCGGCTACGCGCGGGTCGAGGTGCGCACGGGGTTGCCGACCGACACCAGCGGCCCGATCACGTTGGCCGAGGAGCGGTTCTACCGGGGCATGGGCGGCACGTTCACCGACTCGGCGGGCGGCACGCACACCGACCACGACTGGCTGCAAGGCGTCCGGTACGAGTCGACGACCTACCTCGGCGACACCGACGAGGTGGTCAGCCGGACCATCGACACCCCGTCGTGGCAGGGCCCCACCGCGACCCGCGGCGAGTACAAGGCGTACTTCGTCCACAACGGATCGTCGGAGTCCTACACGGCGTTGAAGGCCGGTGGGTGGCGGACGACGAGGACCGAGTCGACCTACGACGAGCTCGGCCTCGTGCTCACCGTGAACGACCTCGGTGACACGACGACCGCCGCGGACGACAAGTGCGTCACCACCACCTACGCCCGCAACACGGCGAAGTGGCTGGTGAACTTCCCGTCCCGGCAGGAGGCCGTGGCGGTCGCCTGCGGTACGCCGCCGACGTTCCCGGCGCACGCATTGGCCGACGAGGTGTTCGCCTACGACGGCCAGGACTTCGGCGTGGCGCCCACGAAGGGCGACCTGACGTCCAAGAAGTCGTTGCGCGACCGCCCCCAGTCCGCCCCCGGCTACGGCGTCGACGGCTCGGCGACCTACGACAAGTTCGGCCGCCCGCTGACCATCACCGACGCGGCGGGCAACGAGTCGAAGCTCGCCTACACCCCGGCCGACGACGGCCCGCTCACGAAGACCGTCACCACCGACGCGCTCGGCCACACGACGACCCTGACGGTCGAGCCGGCGTGGGGCACGCCGACCCGGACGGTGGACGCCAACCTGCGCGTCACCGAGGTCGCGTTCGACGCACTGGGCCGCAACACCGAGGTGTGGCTGCCCAACCGGCGCAAGACCACCAACCCGTCCGGCAGCGCCAAGTACGCCTACCTGGTCCGCAACGACGCGCCCTCCGCGGTCAGCGAGACCAAGGTCGGCCCGAACGGCAACTACACCACCGCCACCACCCTCTACGACGGCCTCTACCGGGTCCGCCAGGTCCAGACCCCGACCCACGGCGGCCGGCTGCTCGCCGAGACGCGGTACGACTCGCACG
This sequence comes from Saccharothrix sp. S26, assembly GCF_021390395.1. Lineage (GTDB taxonomy): Bacteria > Actinomycetota > Actinomycetes > Mycobacteriales > Pseudonocardiaceae > Actinosynnema. The sequence goes on along the minus strand of NZ_JAJUWT010000003.1, from coordinate 227,693 downwards.
GCCGCCAGTACCGGACCACCCAGCCGTACTACAACGCCGCGCCCGTGGACACCACGCTGTGGACGGCCGCGGACAACGCGGTGCCGAGCGTGACGTGGACCCGGTTCGACGGCGCGAGCCGCCCGGTGAAGCAGGTGTTCTACGCCGGCGAGCAGAAGAAGTGGGAGGCGACCACCGCGTACGACGGCGACCGGGTGCACGTCACCCCGCCGGCCGGGGGCACCGCCACCACGACCGTCTCCGACGCCCGCGGCCACACCACCCAGTTGCTCCAGTACCACGGCCCCACGCCCGCCGGGACGTTCGACACGACGACCTACGCGTACTGGCCGACCGGCAGCCTCGCGTCCGCCACGGACCCGGCGGGCAACACCTGGCGGTGGACCTATGACGTGCGCGGTCACCTGACCAGGTCCGAGGACGTCGACCGCGGCGTCACCACCACGGTCTACAACGCGCGCGGACTCCTGGAGACGACGACCGACGCGCGCGGCCGGACCACGTGGAACGGCTACGACAAGGTCGGCAGGCGCACCGAGGTCCGCGAAGGCGGCCCGACGGGCACCCTGCTGCACAAGTACTCCTACGACACCGCCGGTGGCGGCAAGGGCAGGCTCGCGTCCGCCACCCGTTACGTCAACGGCGCGGCCTACACGCAGCGGATCGACGGCTACGACTCGCGGTACCGGCCGACCAGCACGTCGGTGGTCATCCCGGAGGCCGAGGGCCTGCTGCGCAACACGTACACCTCGCACTACACCTACAACCAGGACGGCACGATCGCGGGCGAGACGTTCCCCGCGGCAGGCGTCGTGCCCGCCGAGACCGTGCTGCACGTGTACGACGACCTCGGGCGGCCCACGACCACCAACGGCGGCATCGACGGGTCGACCACCCGGATCGCCACGCAGACGTCGTTCACCCGGCTCGGCGAACTGGAGCGGATCCACCTCGGCGACGGCGGCAAGCGCACCTGGCTGTCGTACTACTACGAGGCCGACACCCGGCGCCTCAACCGCTACATCGTGGACGCCGAGACGCCCGCGCCGATGCAGGCGGACGTCACCTACGGGTTCGACGACGCGGGCAACGTCCGGTCGGTCCAGGACGCCACCCGTGACCAGCCGGTCGACCTGCAGTGCTTCACCTACGACCACCTGCGGCGGCTGTCCGACGCGTGGACGCCGGCGGGCGGTGTCGGCTGCGGCCCGCGGCCCACGGCCACCGGCCTGTCCGGGCCCGCGCCGTACTGGCAGTCGTTCGACTACGACAAGGCGGGCAACCGCCTCACGGAGGTCGACCACAAGGCGAGCGGCAACACCACCCGCACCTACAAGTACCCGTTGCCCGGCACGCCGCAGGCGCACACCGTGCGTTCGGTGACCCAGGAGGGTCCGGCCGGGAAGCGGATCGAGGAGTTCGGCTACGACCCGACCGGCAACACGACCACGCGGACCACGCCGGAGGGCGTGCAGGAGTTGGGCTGGGACGCCGAGGGCAAGCTGGTCGAGGCGTCCGGGGGCGTGACGTTCATCTACGGCGTCGACGGCACCCGGCTGCTGCGCAAGGACGCCGTGTCCACCACGCTCTACCTCGGCAACCAGGAGGTGGAACTGGCGGTCGGCGCACCCACGCCCGCCGTGACCAGGTACTACACCCACGCGGGCCGCACCGTCGCGATGCGCGAGGGCAAGACCAAGCTGACCTGGCTCGGCTCCGACCACCAGGGCACCTCGCAGGTGTCGGTCGACGTGGGCACGATGACGGCCACCAAGCGCCGCCAGTTGCCGTTCGGCGGCGCCCGCGGCCCGGCCGTGCTGTTCCCGGGCGAGCGCGGTTTCGTCGGCGGCACGAACGACGAGGCGACCGGCCTGGTCCACATCGGAGCCCGCCAGTACGACACCGACCTGGGCCGGTTCCTGTCCGTCGACCCGATCATGGACGTCGGCAACCCGCAGCAGTGGAACGGTTACGCCTACGCCGACCATACGCCGGTGACGTTGAGCGACCCGACCGGCCTGGCCACCTGGATGTGCCCGGACGGTGACTGCGGCGGCGGCAAGAAGCCCGCCAACGGCAGGGGCTACAGCCGCGACCCGGTCCCGAACGGCGGCGGCGACGTCCCGGCCGGCGCGTACTACCCGCCGATCACGGACTACGGCGACGGCTGGTACGGCGGCTACGACTCCGAGACGGGCGGAACGACGCTGAACGGCGTCCCGACCCCGTGGACCGCGGCGGAGGCCGCGGCGATCCTGCCGAAGGTCGCGGCGCACTACGGCGGTCCCAACATCCACCCGCTCGGCACCGAGGAGAACGTCGAGAACACCTACGGCGCGCTGCTGTCGTACTGCGTGGACAGTGACGACTGCTCGATCGACGACTACCAGGAGATGCAGTGGCCGTGGATCGTCTTCCTCGGTGAGACCGGTGGTCTGGACGCGGGTGGCAGGGGCAGCACCGGCAAGCTGGCGCGGTCGATCCAGAAATTCGTGAAGATGGCGAGTTGCCGCAACAGCTTCAGCGGTGACACGCACGTCCTGATGGCCGACGGCACCACCAAGGCCATCGAGGACGTCAGGGTGGGCGACGTCGTCCTCAACGCCAACCCGGAGACCGGCGAGACCGAGGCGCACAAGGTCACCGCGGTCCACGTGACCGACGCGGACAAGCAGTACGTCGACCTGACCGTCGCCACGCCGAACGGCCCGCGGACCATCACGGCCACGGCCCACCACTCGTTCTACGAGGCGTCGCTGCACCGGTGGACCGAGGCGGACGACCTGCGTGCGCGTGACGTCCTCGACGCCGGTCCGGACAACCGAGCCACCGTCCTGTCCGCGCGTCCGTACGTCACGACGATGCGCACTCACAACCTCTCCGTCGAGGGCGTGCACACGTTCTTCGTCCTGGCCGGCGAGACCCCGGTGCTGGTACACAACAACGGGCCTGAATGCGGGCTGATCCGACTCGATCCGGGGTCCGACTCGGCAGACGCCCTGAAGGGCTTCGAACCTTCCGCACCCGAGATCGAGTACGTGTTCGAGCCGGGGACCGGGAGGTTCGTCACCGGTGACTCCTCGGATCTCCGCCTTCCCGGCAGCCCGCACGAGAAGTTGGCGCGGTCCATCGCGGCGGATGAGGGCTCGGTGCTGGGCGGCACGATCTTCAGGGATGGTGGTCGACTGGTCTTCACGGAGAACAGCGGCCACTACGGCCATCGCTGGAACGACGCCCACCGGCGACAGTTCCAGCAGTTCCTGGATGATTTCGGCGTGGAATACGACTACCGGCCCTGGGGGTGATGGCGGTGCAGTGGAGTCCTGTGGTCTACCGGAGTGACGGCGCCTGGATCGGCGTGCTGCCGAGCGGTGAACTCGGCGTGGGCGTCGAGCAGGAAGGACGCGCCTCGTTGCGAGGCTCGGGCTTCGTGCCCATGTGGCCCTTCCTCGAGCAGGGCCTGGCCGAGTGCTTGGAGAAGTTCACCGAGGCGTGGGAGTCACTCGGCGGCACCGACATCTCCACGCCGGCCGAGCTCCTCGAACTCACCGCGGGTTCGGCCTGGAAGTCCAGCCGCGCTTACTGGAAGAACCTCGCGGCCAAGTGGATAGCCGAGATGGCCGGCAGGCCGGAGTTCGCCGGCGGGTCGGTCAAGTCGATAGGAGCGGAAGTGGTCGGGTCGGGAGTTCTCGACCGCGACGTCGAAGAGCGGCTGAAGAGCGCTCTCGGCGAGTAGTCGGACACCCGTACCGTGGCTCGCGGGAGGCGGCGGAGTCGAGCGACTCCCCCGCCTCCCGCGGTGTTGCCCAGGCGCTCGTCCTTGAACTCGCCCACCACTGGTCGACTACGAGCGATCCTCGAATTCACCGTGTCGCGTTAGTGCGATCGAGCTAAACACAGGCCGCATCGGCGCCGATGCGTAACGACTGACGCCCGTTGCCGAAAGTCCCACCGCACAACCGAGTTCTTGGTGGACGGAAGGCGAGTCTTGGTGAAGAACAGGATCACCCGGGTGGCGGCGGCGCTGGTCGGTGCGGCGGTCGGGATGGGGTTGGCCGTCGCGGTGGCGTTACCGGCGGGGGCCGCGGTGGCCGATGGGTACTACAAGCAGCCCTTCGACCCGGCGGTGTGGCGCGTGGACGGCGGCAACGCCCGCGCCATCAGCTACGACGAGTGGGCGGCCGCCGGTTTCCCGCAGCCGGCGGCCTCGCCGACGGACTACGTGAAGTACGCGTGGTCGCCCACCATCTACGCCGTCACGTTCTGGGGTGACCCGACGTCGACCTGGGACTGGGACCGGCTCACCGAGGCCCAGTGGCAGGCGGCCGGCAGCCCCGCCCCGCGCAACGCGGGCTGGATCGCGGGCAGCTACTACTACCAGTGGGCCACGGCCAACGAGCTCTTCGTCGAGGGCCCGGACGGGGTGCGGCACAAGCTCACCTACGAGGAGTGGGCCGCCTCGAACTTCCAGTCCTTCGAGCGACGTGCCAACGAGGGCTTCCAGAAGCTGTCCTGGGCCCCGAACATCATCCGGATGACCAACCTGGCGGGCGGCCAGGGCTACTCGATCGGCTACGGCGAGTGGAGCGCCCAGGCGTTCCCGACGCCGCAGGTCGTGCGGCGCGTCACGAACGACCGCTTCTACAAGTTCGGCACCGCGCCGACCATCTACTACGAAGGCCCCGCGTTCCACCGGGCCGTCACCTATCAGGAATGGGTCGCCGCGGGCAGCCCGGCACCCGAGGTGCGGGCACCGTCCAACCCGGGCAACAGCGTGGACTGCTCGGACTTCGCCACCCAGCGCGAGGCGCAGGCGTGGTTCGACCTCTACTACCCGTACTACGGGGACGTGGCCCAGCTCGACAGCGACAACGACCGGATCGCCTGCGAGTCCCTGCCGTAACAGGACATCCCCGCACGAACGGCCCTCACCCACCCGGCTGGGGGCCGTTCGCCTGCTCACGACAACGCCACCGCCCAAACGCGACCCGCGGCCACCGGGGGTCCGGGGGCGAAGCCCTCCGGGCGGGGCCCGGGGGTTGCACCCCCGGAAAATGCGACGAGGCGAGGCGGTCGACGCTTTCCGTCGACACACCTCGCCTCTCGACGAGTGGAGCTGAGGGGAATCGAACCCCTGACCTACTCGATGCGAACGAGTCGCGCTACCAACTGCGCTACAGCCCCGTGTTCTGTTGTCGTGCGGGGGAAGCATATCAGTAGTCGGGGGGTGGTTTTGCCACCCCCCTCTACTCGCCCGACGCCCGCCGGTACGGGAGGGCTTCGGGGCCGTCCAGCTCGACGAACAGCGGGTCCTCGTCGTCCGGGTCCACGACGACCGTGCCGGGGCGCGGCTGGTGCTGGAACCGGGGTTGCGGGGGCAGGCCCGGCTGGTCACGGGGCTGCTCGGCGTCCGCCGAGGGCTCGGGCGCGTGCGCGCGGGTGTCCGGCCGCGCGGAGGGGCGGCGGCGGGACTGGGCGAGCCTGGCGTGGCGGCGCGCGCGGATCTCCTCCTCGATCCGCACCTGCCGGCGCAGGTAGCCGAGGTAGGAGACGAGCGCCACGTCCACGGCCGCGTGGCCCCACCAGACCACCGGGTAGAGCACGCCCGCGACCACGCCCGTGACGAGGGCCAGGAGCAGCAGCGTGCCGACGACGCGGCGGCGGAAGGCGTACTTCGCCTGGGCCACGATCGCGGCGGTCTCCGGGTCGTAGCCGCCCCGGCCCGGGCGGAACGGCCGGTGCTCGACGTAGTCCAGCTCCGGCTCGTCGTAGTCGTCGTACTCCTCGAAGTCCGCGTCGATGTCGGGCATGGCGTCGTACTCCTCCTCCATGCTGCCGCGCGACGCGTCGGCGCGCTTGCGCGCGACCATCGGCACGAGGACGACCAACCAGGCCACGACCAGACCCACGACGATCAGCGAGCTCGGCATCCCCGTCACCTCCCCCTACCCCGCGGCGCGCTCGGTGGTGCGCTTGCCACGCTAGTCACAACAGTCACACCTGTGTCGGAGGCACGCCGACTGGCGTACGTACTAAAGTGTGGTGTATCACCCACTTTCGGGTGATCCGATTAAGCCAGTCGGCCCGTGAGTCAGGCGGTTCGGGCGTATCCCTGTGCGACCAATCGGCGCACCAGGCCCTCCGGCGAGGTCTCTTCGGCGGTCATCGCGAAGCACAGGTGGTCGCGCCACTGCCCGGCCACGTCGAGGTACCGCAGGAACAGGCCCTCCTCGCGGAACCCGGCCTTGGCGAGCACCCGCAGGCTGGCCCGGTTCTCCGGCCGCACGGTCGCCTCCAGCCGGTGCAGGCCGCCCGCGCCGAAGCAGTGGTCGACCACGAGCGCCAGCGCCGCCGTGGCCACGCCGCCGCGCGCCCGGTCGGCCGCCACCCAGTAGCCGACCCACGCCGAGCGCAACGACCCGCGCACGATGTTGCCCACGGTGATCTGCCCGGCCAGCTCGCCGTCCACGGTGATCACGAACGGCAGTGCCTGGCCGCGCCGGGCCAGCGACTTCAGCGACGACCACTGCGGCGGCCACGCCAAGGGTGCGTTGCGCTCGCGCCAGCCCTCGGTGGCGGTGGGTTCCCAGTCCTCCAGGTAAGCCCGGTCGCGCAGCCGGGCCCGCGACCACGCCGAGGCGTCGAACAGCTTCGGCGGGCGCAGCGCGACCAGGCCGGCCGGCACCCTCAGCGGTCCGAGCCGCGCGGGCCAGCCGGGGTGCCGACCACCGTCACCCGCGAAACTCATCCGTACCCACCGCGCTCGTTCCCCCGCCTGCGCTCATCCTCGTTGGGCCAGGAAGCTGACCGTCACCTCTTCGCCGACCGCCACGTCCGTCACGTCCTCGTCGACCATGATCAGGCAGTTCGCCTCGGCCAACGACGCCAGCAGGTGCGACCCGGAGGTACCCAGCGGCTGCACCAGGTACTCGCCGTTGTCCGCGTCGCGCAGCAGCTGGCCGCGCAGGTAGCCGCGCCGGCCCTTGGTCGAGGTCAGCGGCGACAGCAGCCGCGCGCTGACCGCCCGCCGGTACGGGTTGCGCTTGCCCAGCGCGGCCCGGATCAGCGGTCGCACCAGCACCTCGAAGACGACCAGGGCGCTCATCGGGTTCGCGGGCAGCAGGAACGTCGGCACCGCGTCCGGCCCGAGCCGGCCGAAGCCCTGCACCGAGCCGGGGTGCATGGCCACCCGGGTCACGTCCAGGTCGCCGAGGTCGGCCAGGGCCGCGCGCACCTCGTCGCCGACGACGCCACCGACGCCGCCCGCCACGACCACGATCTCCGACAGCAGCAACCGGCCCTCGACGACCTCGCGCAGCCGGCGCGGGTCCGGCGACTGGATGCCGACCCGGCTGACCTCCGCGCCCGCGTCCCGCGCGGCGGCGGCCAGCGCGTAGGAGTTGACGTCGTAGACCTGCCCCTGGCCGGGGGTGCGGTCGACGTCGACCAGCTCCTCGCCGATCGAGATCACCGACACCCGCGGCCGGGGGTGGACCAGCACCTTGTTGCGGCCGACGGCGGCGAGCAGGCCGACCTGGGCGGCGCCGATGGACGCGCCGCGGCGCACCGCGACGTCACCGGTCTGCACGTCCTCGCCGGTGCGCCGCACGAACGCCGCGGACGGCACCGAGCGGTGCACGGTCACCTTCGCCGCGTGCCCGTCGTCGTCACCGCGGTCGGTGTAGGCGCTGGGCACGACCGCGTCGGCCAGGGTCGGCAGCGGCGCGCCGGTCGCGACCCGGACCGCCTGGCCGGGTTGCAGCCGTCTGGGTTGGCGCGACCCCGCCGGGATCTCGCCGACCACCGGGAGCGTCACCGGATCCTCGTTGGCGGCCTGCACGTCGACGCTGCGCACCGCGTAGCCGTCGACGGCCGCCTGGTCGAAACCCGGCAACGCGCGCTCGGCGACGACCTCCTCCGCGCAGAGCAGGCCCTGCGATTCGGAGATCGCCACCCGCACTGGGGCGGGCCGCACGGCGGCGGCCACCACCCTGGCGAGCTGCTCGTCCACTGACCTCATGAGTTGACCTTCGTTTCAGGAGCCGGCGAGGCGTGCCCGCAACCACTCCCCCAGCTCGGGCCCGTAGTCGGGGTGCTCGAGTGCGAAGTCAACCGCAGCTTTGAGGAATCCTCCCGGATTGCCCAGGTCGTGTCGCCCACCCCGGTGGACGACGACGTGCACCGGGTGGCCCTCGTTGATCAGCAGCGCGATGGCGTCGGTGAGCTGGAGCTCGCCGCCCGCGCCCGGCGTGATGCGCTTGAGGGCGTCGAAGATCGACCGGTCGAGCAGGTAGCGGCCGGCCGCGGCGAACGTGGACGGCGCGTCCTCGGGCTTGGGCTTCTCGACCATGCCGACGACCTGCTTGACGTCGTCGTCGCCGGTGTCCTTGACGTCGAAGACGCCGTAGGCGGAGATCTGCTCCTTGGGGATGTCGAACGCGCACAGCACGCTGCCGCCGAGCTTCTCGCGGACCGCGGCCATCTTCGACAGCACGCCCGTGGGCAGCACGAGGTCGTCGGGCAGCAGGACGGCGACGGCGTCGTCCGCGCCGGTCAGGTTGCCCTCGGCGCAGGCGACCGCGTGGCCCAGGCCCAGCGCCTTGTCCTGGATGGCGGTCTCGACGGTGAGCAGGTTCGGCGCGCGGCGGACCTTGGCCAGCAGGTCGGCCTTGCCGCGCTCCTCGAGCGTCGCCTCCAGCTCGGGCTGGGGGCGGAAGTACTCCGCGACCGCGTCCTTGCCGGGCGAGGTCACGATCACGAGCTTCGTCGCGCCCGCCTCGGCGGCCTCGGTGGCGACGAGTTCGATGCCAGGGGTGTCGACGACCGGCAGCAACTCCTTGGGCACCGCTTTGGTGGTGGGGAGGAAGCGCGTGCCCAGGCCTGCCGCCGGCACGATTGCTGTCTGGAAGGCGCTCATGGGCTGCGAGCGTAACGGCGCGCTTAGGGTGACCTGCCATGACGTCGGGTGAACGTGATCGGAAGGCGACGCTGCGCACACGGCTGCGGGCCGGGCGGCGCAACGCGGTGATGCCCCCGATGGCGGCCGAAGTGCTGTCCGCCGTTGCTGCTTTCGACGTTTCACCTGGTGAGGCGGTGTGCGCTTACGTGGCTTCGGCGGTGGAGCCGGGGTCGTTGACGATGGTGGAGGCGCTGCGGTCGCACGGGCTGCGGGTGTTGCTGCCGGTGGTGGTCGGGGACGGGCTGGACTGGGCCCGGTACGACGGGCGGTTGCGCGCGGGCGCGTTCGGGCTGCGGGAGCCGGTGGGGCCGCTGCTGGGTGCGGAGGCGGTGGGGTCGGCCGCGTTGGTGCTGGTGCCGGCGTTGGCGGTGGACCACTCCGGGGTGCGGTTGGGCAAGGGCGGCGGGTACTACGACCGGGCGTTGAGGTTGTCCACAGGTCCGGTGGTGGCTCTTGTGCGGGACGAGGAGTTCGTGCCGTCGTTGCCGTCGGAACCGCACGACGTGCGGGTGGACGCGGTGCTGACGCCCGGTCGGGGCTTGGTGCGACTGCCGTTGTTGTGACGTTGACCTGTGATGTTTGCGCCACCCGTGGGGGTTGACGCATCATCGGTGTTGGCACTCGTGACGGAGGAGTGCCAACCAGGACTCGTGGAGGGCCCAGTGCCGACCTACCAGTACGCCTGCACCGAGTGCGACCACCGGTTCGAAGCGGTGCAGTCCTTCTCGGACTCCGCGTTGACCGAGTGCCCGCAGTGCTCCGGCAAGCTGCGCAAGCTGTACGGCGCGGTCGGTGTCGTGTTCAAGGGCAGCGGGTTCTACCGGACCGACAGCCGCTCGTCGTCGTCCTCTTCGACCGCTTCTTCTTCGACTGCTCCGGCGTCTTCGACGTCCAAGTCGGAGTCGAGCACGTCGTCCTCGACCTCCAGCGCACCGGCCGCCGCCGCGTCCTGATCGGAAGTTGTCCACAGGCCCCCGAGTTGTCCACAGCTCGGGGGTTCCCGCTGGCCCGACGCGACCGCCGTCCCTAGCGTCGGACCCGTGCTCCTCCACCTCAGAAGGATCCTCGCGGGCCTGTTGGCGCTGGTCGCCGTGGGTGTGGCCGTGCTGCCGGCCGACCCGACGGTCGACCTCGTGGTGGCCGCGCACGACCTGGCCCCCGGCGTGCCACTGGGTGCGGCCGACGTCCGCGTCGTGCCCGTGCCGCCGTCGTTGTCCCCAGCCGGGGCGGTGTCGCAGCGTGACGCGTTAGGCCGGGTGTTGGTGAGCGCGGCCCGTTCCGGCGAACCGCTGACCGACGCCCGCCTGGGGCCGGTGGACCCGGCTGTCGCCTCGGTGGCCGTGCGCCTGTCGGACGCCGGCGTGGTCGGGCTGCTGCGACCGGGCAGCCGGGTGGACGTCGTGGGCGCGGAGTCGACCGTGCTGGCCGCGGACGCCTCGGTGACGGCCGTGCGTGCCAGCGAGGTGGTCGTCCTCTCCACCGACCGTGCCGCCGCCCACCGCCTGGCCGCCGAAACCCTGGCCGGCCCGGTGGCCGTGATCCTGCGCTGACCCTCACCCCCCGGCCGCCTGCCGCCCTGCACCCCGCGCACCCCCACCGGACACCCGACCCACAACCGCCGTTCAGCAGCCAACCGACCTCGACCCGTCAACCCCGCGACCCGCCCGCCCGGCAGTCCGGCAACCGCCCACCCGGCAACCCGGCGGTGCGGCAGTCCGGCAATGCGGCAGTCCGGTAGTCCGGCGGTCCGGCAATGCGGCAGCCCGGCGGTCCGGCGATCCGGCAATGCGGCGACCCGGCAGTCCGGCGATCCGGCAGTCCGGCAATGCGGCAATGCGGCAATGCGGCAGCCCGGCAGCCCGGCAGCCCGGCGGTCCGGCAATGCGGCGACCCGGCAGTCCGGCGACCCGGCGACCCGGCAATGCGGCAATGCGGCAACCCGGCGGTCCGGTAGTCCGGCGGTCCGGCAGCCCGGCAATGCGGCAATGCGGCAGCCCGGCGGCCCGGCAATGCGGCAGCGCGGCAATGCGACGGTCCGACAGTTCGGCGGTCCGGCGGTCCGGCGGTCCGGCAATGCGGCGGTCCGGCAGTCCGGCGGTCCGGCGGTGCGGCAGTCCGGCGGTCCGGCGGTCCGGCGGTCCGGCGGTCCGGCGGTCCGGCAGTCCGGCAGTCCGGCAGTCCGGCAGTCCGGCAGTGCGGCGGTGCGGCGGTGCGGCGGTGCGGCGGTGCGGCGGTCCGGCGGTCCGGCGGTCCGGCGGTCCGGCGGTCCGGCGGTCCGGCGGTCCGGCGGTCCGGCGGTCCGGCGGTCCGGCGGTGCGGCGGTGCGGCGGTCCGGCGGTGTGGAGCCTGCCGCTCTGCGGCCCCACCGGCGATCCAGCAACCTCCAGCCCTCGCACCCGCGGCCCTGCCGGTCCGCAAGCCCTGCGGTCAGCTCGTCGCAGGTCCAGGGCCCCGGCAGCCGCCAACCGCAAGCGGCAACCCGCAGAGGCCGGCCTTGGACCCCGGATGGGGAGCCGCTGCGAGCCGGACCCCGCACAGCCGATGCGGCCCTGCCAGGTCATCACAGACCGCACAGCACCAGCGGGCGGATGAGGGCCCGCTGCCAGGTGGCAGGGATTTGCGGGTTTTCGGGGGCCGGCGGAGGGGTTGGGCTGGGTGGTGGGCGCGACACACGTACCCGGAGCGTCACCGGGTGGGCGCGGAGCGGTTACCCTCCGCTCCGCCCCCACCTAAATACCCCCGAACGGAGGAGCCGGACGTGATCAAGGGCTTCAAGGACTTCCTCATGCGCGGCAACGTGATCGATCTCGCGGTGGCGGTCGTGATCGGTGCGGCGTTCACGGCCATCGTCACCGCGTTCACCACGAACCTGATCAACCCGATCATCGCGTTGTTCGGCGGCAACAACGTCAACGGCCTGGCCGTGCAGCTCGGCAGCAGCGACAAGACCGTCGTGGACTTCGGCGCGATCATCACGGCGGTGATCAACTTCCTGATCGTGGCCGCGATCGTCTACTTCATCTTCGTGCTGCCGATGAACAAGCTGAAGGAGCGCCGCAAGCGCGGCCAGGAGCCCGGTCCCGCCGAGCCCACCGACGTCGAGCTGCTCAAGGAGATCCGCGACCTGCTCGCCGCACAGCAGCGCCAGCGCCAGGACTGACCCGCGGCCAACGGACGGCGGAGGTGGCCGGGCCTGGTCGGCAGAGCCCGGTCACCCGGGCACGACGCCCGCGGTCAGCCGCCGTGGTGCGGTGGGCGGTTCTCCTCGTACCACCGGTCGTCGCGGCCGGTCGGGCGCGGGTCGTCCGACGAGGACTCCGGCAGCACGTCGCCGAACACCTCCGCCAGCCGACGACGCCGCGCCGCCTCCTCCGCGGCCGAGGCGGAGGCGGGAGCGGCGGCGTCGTCAGCCGGTTCGGTCATGCCTCGTCCAGTCCCGAGAGCTGCTCGATCACGTACGGGACCAGTGCCGACAACGTCGCCATGCCGTCGCGCACCGCCGACCGCGACCCGGCCAGGTTCACCACGAGGGTGCTGCCGGACACCCCGACCAACCCCCGCGAGATGCCCGCGTCGACCGCACCGGCCGCCAGCCCCGAAGCCCGGAGCGCCTCGGCGATGCCGCTGATCGGCCGGTCGAGGACGCCTTGGGTCGCGTCCGGTGTGACGTCGCGCGGCGACACGCCGGTGCCGCCCACGGTGACGACCAGGTCGACACCACCGATCACCGCGGTGTTCAGAGCGGCGCGGATGCCCACGACCTCGCCCTCCACCGCGACCGTGCCGTCGACGATGAACCCTGCTTCCTCCAGCAACTCGGTGACCAGCGGTCCTGTGCTGTCGTCGTGCTCACCGTGCGCCACCCGGTCGTCCACGATCACGACAAGGGCACGTCCCAGTCGCTGCGCGTTGCGTTCCATGAGCGTCACCGTAGCCAATCGGAGGATCTGACGGTTCCGTGACGTCACGCTGTCGCCCCGCCCGATCCCGCCGACCCGCCCCTAACGTCGGTGACGTGCGCGTTCTCCTCACCGGCGGTGCCGGGTTCATCGGCTCACACGTCGCCGACCAACTGACCGACCAAGGCCACGACGTCGTGGTGCTCGACGCCTACCTCCCCCAGGCCCACCGCGACCGCCCACCGGGCGCGACCGACGTCACGGACCTCGACACGGTGAAGAAGCTCCTCGAAGGAGTGGAAGTCGTCTGCCACCAGGCCGCCGTGGTCGGCCACGGCCTCGACCCGTCCGACGCGCCCCTCTACGCCCGCACCAACGACCTCGGCACCGCCGTGCTGCTCGCCGCCATGCACGAGCGGGGCGTCAAGCACCTGGTCATGGCGTCCTCGATGGTGGTCTACGGCGAGGGCCGCTACGAGTGCGCCGAGCACGGCGTCGTCCGGGCCGAGCCACGCCGCCGGGCCGACCTCGACCAGGGCCGCTACGAACCGCTGTGCCCGCACTGCGGCAGCCCCCTGGAACCGCGCCCGGTCCCCGAGGACGCCCCGCTGGACCCCCGCAGCACCTACGCCGCGAGCAAGCTCGCCCAGGAGCACTACGCGGCCGCCTGGGCCCGCCAGACGGGCGGCGCGGTGTGGGCGCTGCGCTACCACAACGTGTACGGCCCGAGGATGCCGAAGAACACCCCGTACGCGGGCGTGGCGAGCCTGTTCCGCAGCGCGCTCGAACGCGGCGAAGCGCCCACCGTCCTCGAAGACGGCCACCAGCGCCGCGACTTCGTGCACGTCACGGACGTCGCGCGGGCCAACGTGCTGGCCCTGGCACGACCGGCCGCGCCCGGCACGTTCACCGCGCTCAACATCTGCTCGGGCGAGCCGCACACCGTCGGCGAGCTGGCCACCCACCTGGCGCGGGCGTGCGGCGGCCCCCAGCCCCGGGTCGTCGGCGGCGCGCGGCCGGCGGACGTCCGGCACGTCGTCGCCGACCCCGCCCTGGCCCGCGACCTGCTCGGCTTCCGCGCCGCGACGCCCTTCGCGACCGGGGTCAAGCAGTTCGCAACGGACCCGCTGCGCTGAGCGGCAGCCGCACCTCGAACCGGCAGCCGCGCCCGTGGTTGCGGGCGTCGATCGTGCCCTGGTGCGCCTCCACCAGGCCGCGCGCGATCGCCAGGCCCAGCCCGCCGCCGACGGGTTGGCGGTGCGGCGCGCCGCGGAACGCCACGTCGAACACCCTGGGCAGGTCGGCTTCCGGGATGCCGCCGCACCCGTCGTCCACGCGCAGCAACGCCGACGAGCCGTCCACGTCCACCCGCACGGCGACCGTGCCGTCCGGCGGGGTGTGGCGGATCGCGTTGGACAGCAGGTTGCGCACCACCCGGGCCAGCTCCGGGTCGCTGCCCAGCACCACCGGCCACGTCGCCGCGTCCGCCCGCAGCCGCACGCCCTTGCGCGAGGCCACCGGGCTCTCCGCCGCCACCACCTCGCTGACCACGTCCGCCAGCGGCACCTCCGACAACGTCAGCCGCAGCGCGCCCGCCGTGATGCGGGACAGCTCGAACAGGTCGTCCACCATCCCCGACAGCGCCTCCGCCTCGGTGGAGATCCGCCCCGCGTACTCGGCGACCTCGTCGCGCCGCGACACCACGCCGTCCGCCAGCGCCTCGGCCATCGCCCGGATCCCGGCCAGCGGCGTGCGCAGGTCGTGGCTGATCCACGCCACCAGCTCGCGCCGGGACGCCTCGGCGGCCCGTTCGCGGGCCCGCGCCTCGCTCTCCCACACGCTGCGCCGCGCCAGCGCCCGCCCCAGCAGCACCGCCGTCGGCACCGTCACCAGCGCCACCAGCAGGCACACCAGCACGGTCGTGGTGAGGATCGGGGTGAACATGAACCCGCTCACCGCGAGCACGCCGCCGATGGTCGCCACCACCGGCACGATCGCCAGCACGGTCAGCGCCCTGGCCAGCGACCCGGAGGACAGCCGCCGCAGCACCACCGCCCCGAGCAGCGCCAGCGGCAGCGAGAACAGCACCGCGTAGGGCAGGATGTGGTAGATCTCGACCAGCATCACGCACCGCCGTCGTACCGGTAGCCGACACCCCACACGGTGGCGATCCGCACCGGCCGCGCCGGGTCGGGCTCCACCTTCTCCCGCAACCGTCGCACGTGGACGGTCACGGTGGACTGGTCGCCGAACTCCCAGCCCCACACCCGCGACAGCAGCTCGGTGCGGCTGAACGCGGTGCCCGGGTTGGTCAGGAAGAACACCAGCAGGTCGAACTCGCGCGTGGTCAGCGACAGCTCCCGCCCGTCCAGCCACGCCGACCGCGCCCCCACGTCCACCCGCAGCCCGCCGTCGGTCAGCACCGACGACGACCGCGCCGCCGCCACCCGCGACCGGCGCAGCACCGACGTCACCCGCAACGCCAGCTCACGCGGGCTGAACGGCTTGGTGACGTAGTCGTCCGCGCCGAGCTGGAGCCCGGCGATCCGGTCCTCCTCCTCGCCCAACGCGGTCAGCATCACCACCGGCACGGCGCTGCGCACCCGCAGCCGCCGGCACACCTCCAGCCCGTCCACGCCCGGCAGCATCAGGTCCAGCACCACCAGGTCGGGTTCGTGCTCGGCGAACCGCCGCAACGCGCTCTCGCCGTCGCCCACGAGGTCCACCTCGTACCCGGCCAGTTCCAGGTACCGGCGCACCACGTCGCGCACGGTCACGTCGTCGTCCACGACGAGGACCCGCCCGGTCGTCTCACCCATGTCCGCGCCTCACCAGTTGGTCAACAGGAGGTGGTTGACCGCGAGCGCGGTCACCGCTTGCGCCGCCAGCCACGTCCGCCGCCGGTCCGGCACGAGCACGACCAGCCACACGGTGAACGGCAGCCAGATCCGTTCCACCTCGGCCTTGCTCAACCCGGACAGGTCGGCGGCCAGGATCGCCACCGCCGCCGCTGCCGCCAGTGTGACCGCACCCCCGCGCCACCGGGCCGCGAACGGCGCGAGACCGCAGGCGAACACGGCGGCGGCCAGGTCGGCCCACACCCAGTAACCGTAGGCGCGGGGCGTGGCGATGCCCTGGTAGTACCGCTCGACGACCAGGTGGTAGCCGTCCAACCACCAGAAGCCCAGCACCGCGAACACCGCCACCACGGCCGACGCGCCCAGCACGGCCACACCGATCCGCCGCCAGTCGCGCCCCGAAGGGTGGAACAACAGCACGACCAAGGCGAGCACTCCGATCAGCACCAGCCCGTACGACAGGAACACGGCGAAGCCGAGCACCACGCCGCCCGCGAGCCCATGTCGAGTGGCCAGCAGCGCGATCCCGCAGGCCGCCACGCCCGCGAACAGCCCGTCGCCCGACACGCCCATCCACACCGCGCCGGGGAACAGCGCCACGAACGGCAGCACGGCCCGCGCGTGCTCCTCGGACACGTGCGCGCGCACCGTCACCGGCACCGCGACCGCGGTCAACGCGCCGACCAGCACCACGAACGCCGAGGCCCACGCGCCGCCGGCCAGGCCGACCCGGTCCAGCCCGATGAACACCAGGAACGCGCCCGGCGGGTGCGCGGAGACGTGCGTGGTCCACGAGTCGGGCTGGTAGTCGAGGATGCGGGAGGAGAACCCGCGCAGCATCGCGCCGACGTCCGTCACGCCCGGCACTTCGTGCAGGTACTCGTGCTCGGTGGTCAGCCGGCCCGCGAAACCGCGTTCCCAGCCGTCCACCAGGGCCAGCGAGAAGGTCCACGCCACGGCGGTCGCGTAACCCGCGCCCAGCGCCACCCGCCAGGACAGCCGCCCGGCCAGGCCCGGACCCCACACGACCGCCGACAACGCCACCAGGACCGCCATCGGCGTGCCGATGCCGACGTGCGGCAGCCAGTGCGCGAACAACGGCGGGGCGGGGGCGTGGACCCGGTCGTCGGGCAGCAGCGCGCCGACCACGACGGCCGCGGCGACCAGGGCCACGGCGGCCAGGACACGGAGCACACGCCCACCGTAGGGCCGGCGGGGCCCGTCACGCGGTCGCGGCGGCATCCGTCAGCGGTCCGTAAGAACCGGCGCACCCGTCATGATTCGGTAAGCGGCACAAGGCTTTCCGTCCGTCCACCTCGAATCATGCTGAGGGACGTGGACGACATAGACGTGGTGCTCCCCTGCCTGGACGAGGCGGCGGCGTTGCCGGGCGTGCTGCGGGCCATGCCCGCCGGCTACCGGCCGCTGGTGGTGGACAACGGATCGCGTGACGGCTCGCCGGACATCGCCCGCTCGTTCGGTGCGGAAGTGGTGCACGAGCCCAGGCCCGGTTACGGGGCGGCCGTGCACACGGGCATCGAGCGCGCGCGCTCCGAGGTGGTGTGCGTGCTCGACGCGGACGGTTCGCTGGACCCGCGCGAGCTGCCGGACCTGGTCGCGCTGCTGTCGGGCGCGGAGCTGGCCGTGGGGCGGCGGGTGCCGGAGGCGGGCAGTTGGCCGTGGCACGCGCGGGCCGGGAACGCGGTGCTGGCGTCGTTGTTGCGGCGCAAGGGGCTGCCGGTGCGGGACATCGCGCCGGTGCGGGCGTTCCGGCGGCAGGACCTGCTGGACCTGGACGTGCGGGACCGGGCGTTCGGCTACCCGTTGGAACTGCTGCTGCGCGCGGCGGCGGCCGGGTGGCGGGTGGTCGAGCGGGACGTGCGGTACGGGCCGCGGGCGGCGGGCACGAAGTCGAAGGTGTCCGGTTCGGTGCGCGGGACCGCGCGGGCGGTGCGGGACATGGCGGCGGTCGCCCAGCGGGGTGTGGCACAGCCGGGCGTGCGCCGATGATCGCGAGCCTGCTGGTGGTGGCCAAGGCACCGGTGCCGGGCCTGGCGAAGACCCGCCTGTGCCCACCCGCGACGCCGGAGGAGGCGGCCGAGGTCGCCGCCGCCGCGCTGCTGGACACGCTCGACGCGGTGCTCGGCACGCCCCGCGCCCGGCCGGTGGTGGCGTTGACCGGGTCGCTCGGCGACGCGCGCCGGTCGGCCGCGATCCGCGCGGCGCTGCGGCACTGCACCGTGCTGGCGCAGCGGGGCGGGTCGTTCGCCGACCGGCTGGCCAACGCGCACGCCGACACCCACCGCGCGCACGGCCTGCCGGTGTTCCAGATCGGCATGGACACGCCCCAGCTCACGCCCGCGCTGCTGGCCGAGTCCGTCGACCGGCTCGCCGCGCACGACGCGGTGCTGGGCCCGGCGGCCGACGGCGGGTGGTGGGCGCTCGGGCTCAACGACCCCGGTGCGGCGGCGAACCTGCGCGCGGTGCCGATGTCCCGGTCCGACACGGGCGCGTCGACGCTGCTGGCGTTGGGCGACCGCGACACCGGCCTGCTGCCCGTGCTGTCCGATGTGGACGACATGGCCACGGCCCGCGAGGTGGCCGCCTCCGCGCCGGGCACGCGGTTCGCCGCCGCCCTCGCGCACCTCGGGGCGCTGCGGTGACCGCGTTCGACGTCGGCCTCGGTGGCGCGCAGTGCCGGCTGGAGCTGACCGGCGGCGAGCACGTGCCGCTGCCGGTCGAGCGGTGGCACGCCGACGCCGACGCCGCCGACCGCGTCCTGCTCGACGCCTGCCACGGGCCGACCGTCGACCTCGGCTGCGGGCCGGGGCGGCTGGTCGCGGCCCTGGTCCGGCGCGGGGTGGTGGCGCTGGGCGTGGACCACTCGCCGCTGGCCGTCGCCCTCACCCGGACCAGGGGCGGGCCCGCCCTGCACCGCGACGTGCTCGGCCGGCTGCCGGGAGCCGGCCGGTGGGCGCACGTGCTGCTCGCCGACGGCAACATCGGCATCGGCGGCGACCCGGTCGCGTTGTTGCGCCGGGCCCGCGCCCTGCTGCGCCGGCGCGGCAGCGTGCTGGTCGAGGTCGAGCCGCCCGGCTGCGGGGTCCGCCGGGAACGCGCCCGGGTCGCCGGTGGCGCGTGGTTCGACTGGGCCCGGGTCGACGCGCGGGCCGTGACGCCGACCGCCGCGCGGGCCGGGCTGGTCCCGCGGTGGGTGGTCGAGCGCGACGGGCGCTGGTTCGCCGAGCTGGTGCGGTCGTGAAGCGCGCGTCCAGCCCGCACACCGCGACCCGCATCGGGCTGTGGTCGGGCGTGGCGTTCGGCCTGTGCTTCGTCACCGGGCTGCTCAGCCACCTCCTCCAGCACCCGCCCGGCTGGTTCGCCTGGCCCACCCGCCCGGTCGGCCTCTACCGCGTCACGCAGGGCGTGCACGTCACGGCGGGCGTCGCCGCGATCCCGCTGCTGCTGGCGAAGCTGTGGACGGTCCACCCGAAGCTGTTCGAACGGCCGGTGGTGAGGTCGCTGCCGCACGCGCTGGAACGCGGCTCGATCTTCGTGCTGCTCGGCGCGTCGTTCTTCGAGCTGGTCACCGGCCTGTTCAACGCCGCGCAGAACTACCCGTGGCGGTTCTTCTTCCCGCCCGCGCACCACGCCGTGGCGTGGATCGCGGTCGGCTCGCTGCTCGTGCACATCGCGGTGAAGCTGCCGCTCATGCGCACGCCCGCCGAACAGGTCCGCCGGGGCACGCTCAGCCGACGTGGCTTCCTGCTCACCACGGGCGGTGCGGCGGCGGTCGCCGTGCTGGCCACGGCGGGCGGCACGGTGCCGTGGCTGCGGGCGGTGTCGGTGCTCGGCGCGCGGTCGGTCGAACTCCCGGTCAACCGCACGGCCGCGTCGGCGCGGGTGTCCGCGGTGGACGACGACTGGCGGCTGACCGTCGGCGCACGCCGGTTCTCCCGCCGGGAGCTCGAAGCGCTGCCCCAGACCACGGCCGAGCTGCCGATCGCGTGCGTCGAGGGCTGGAGCGCGTCGGCGCGGTGGACCGGCGTGCCCGTGCGCGACCTGCTCGCGCTGGCCGGCGTCGAACCCGGTGACGTCCGGGTCGAGTCGCTGGAACGCGACGGGCTCTACCGGGCGAGCACGCTGCCCGCCGCGCACGCCCGCGACCCGTCGACCCTGCTGGCGCTGCGCGTGAACGGTGAGACCCTGCCGCTGGACCACGGCTACCCGTGCCGGCTGATCGCACCGAGCCGACCGGGCGTGACGCAGACCAAGTGGGTCACCCGGCTGGAGGTCGTCCGGTGAGGTGGGTGATCGGCGCGGTGGGTGTGGTGATGGGTCTGTGGGGCGCGGTCCTCGTGCTGCCGCTGGTGGACGTGGACCTGGCGTTGTGGTTCGTGGCGGGCCCGGTCGTGCACGACGTGCTGCTCGCACCCCTGTTCGCCGGGGTGGGCCTGCTGGTCGCCCGGTGGGTGCCGCCGCGGTGGCGGGCGGCGGTGCTGGTCGGGGGCACGTTCACCGGCGTGCTCGTGCTGTTGGCCGTGCCGCTGCTGTGGCGGCCGTTCGCGGGCTCGCGCAACCCGGGCCTGCTCGACCGCGACTACCCGGTCGGCTTGCTCGTGGCGGTCGGCGTGGTCTGGGCGGCGGTCCTGGTGACCACCGCGGTCGTGCGCGAGAGGCCGCGGGCCGACAGGTGAGGGGATCCCTGTCGGCCCGCGGCCTGGTCACCGGCTCGGGGCACGAGAGCCGGGGTTCGTGGGGCTAGCGGACCTCGACGGGCTGGCTGCCGAGCGTCACCTCGACCGTGCGGTCCTCGCCGATGGTGAGCCGCACCTTGTCGCCCGGCGCGCGGGAGCGGACGGCGGCCACCAGGGCGTCGGAGGTGTCGATGGGCCGGTCGCCGAACTTGGTGATCACGTCGCCGACCTTGACGCCCGCGGCCTCGGCCGCGCCGCCGCCGGTGACGTTGCGGATCAGCGCGCCGCCCTGGGGCGCGTTGGTGACCTGGACGCCCAGCACGGTCTGGTTCGCCTTGCCGGTCTCCGACAGCTCCTTGGCCGTGCGGCGGGCCTGGTCGATCGGGATGGCGAAGCCGATGCCGACCGAGCCGCCCTGGGATGCCTGGCCGGAGTTCGGGCTGTAGATGGCCGAGTTGATGCCGACGACCTGGCCGCGCATGTTGACCAGCGGGCCGCCCGAGTTGCCGGGGTTGATCGCGGCGTCGGTCTGGATGGCGTTGAGCACGGTGTCCTCGCCGCCCTGCTGGCCGCCGGCGCGCACCGGGCGGTTGAGGGAGCTGACGATGCCGGACGTGACCGTGCCGTTGAGGTCGAACGGCGAGCCGACGGCCACGACCTGCTGGCCGATCCGCAGGTCGCCGGAGTTGCCCAGCTCGGCGACGGGCAGGCCGGAGACGTCCTCCATCTTCAGCACGGCCAGGTCGGACGTGGGGTCGCGGCCGACGATCTTCGCGTCGAACGAGCGGCCGTCCTGGAGCTGGACCTGGATGGGCCCGCCGGCGGCGGCGCTCTCGACCACGTGGTTGTTGGTCAGCACCAGGCCGTCGGAGCTGAGCGTGAAGCCGGACCCGGCCCCGCCGCTGACCTGCACCTGGACCACGGTCGGCAGCACCTTCTGGGCCACCTGCTCGATCGAGCCCGCCGGCGCGTCGGCGCTCTGCTGGGCGGGCGGGGCCTGGTCGAGGGCGTTGGTGACCGGCCGCGCCTCCTCGGCGGCCTGGAAGCCGACGTACCCGCCGACACCGCCCGCGACGCCACCGACGGCGAGCACGAGCGCGGCCACGCCCGCGACGACCTTGCCCCGGCCCTTGGGCGGGCGGGGCGGCGCGGCGACCGAGCCGGGCGGGGCGTAGTAGGGGACGCCGGGCTGCGCCGACCCCGAAGGGGAGTGGGTCGGCGAGCCGGCGTGGTCCGCGGCGGCGGTCTGCGCGGCGCCGTACGGACCGGTGTGCTCCGGGCGGTGGAAGCCTCCCTGCCAGGCCCCCGGCCCGGACCCGGGGGTTCCGACGCCGCCCTGCACGACGCCGGAACCACCGGTCCCGGTCTGGCCGGCGCCGCCCTGCACAGCACCGGCCACACCTGCTCCGATCGGGCCGGCGCCGCCCTGCACGGCACCGGCCTGACCGGTTCCCGACTGACCGGCGGCACCCTGCGAGGCGGCCGGCGAGCCGAAGTCGTCCGGGTGGCCGGAGCGCCCCTGCGCGTCCGACGACCCGGGCACGGACCCGGCGGCGGCCTGAGGGGCCGACGCGGAGCCGAAGTCATCCGGGCGACCGGAGCGCCCCAGCGCTTCCGGCGACCCGGGCACAGAGCCGGCGGCGGCCGGCGGGACGAGGTTCGAGCCGGCAGCGGTGGTCGTCACGCTGTCCGGGTAGAGGTCGGCCGGGTGGCCGGTGTTCCCCCGCGGAACACCCGCCGACCCCGCCCCCGACGCACCGGCGTCGCCCTGCACGCCGCCGGTGTCGTCGGCGCCCGACCGGCCGGCACCCTGCTGCCGGTGGCCGACGTCGTCATGACCCAGCCCGGCGGCGCTCCCACGCGCCCACGGGCTCTGCGGCTGAGGCGGCTGCGACTGCGGAGGCTGCTTCGGCTGCTCGTCTTCGGTCATGTCCACCACTGTGCGGTGCCCGCCTGAGAGCAGCCTTAAACGAATCTGGGCATCACTTGTGAGTCCGCCCGAAGTGTCGGCCCCGGCCCCTCAGGCCCGCAGCCGCTCGGCGATCTGCTCCGGCGTCGCGTCGTTCACCCAGACGCCCATGCCCGACTCCGACCCGGCCAGGTACTTGAGCTTGTCCGCGGTCCGCAGCACGGAGAACACCTCCAGGTGCAGCCACGCCAGGTCACGGCCGGTGCGCACGGGCGCCTGGTGCCACGCCGCGATGTAGGGCAGGGGCCGGTCGTAGAGGGCGTCCAGGCGGTGCAGCACGGTCAGGTAGAGGGCCGCGAAGTCGTCGCGCTCGGCGTCGGTCAGGGCGGGCAGGTCGGGCACCTGCCGGTGCGGGACCAGGTGCACCTCGACCGGCCAGCGGGCCGCGGCGGGCACGAACGCCGTCCAGTGCTCGCCCTCCGCGATGACTCGGGTGCCGGCCGCACGTTCGGCCGCCAGGATGTCACCCATCAGTGGACGACCGTGTGACGCCTGGTAGTCCGCCGCGACGGCGAGCATCCGTTCCGTCTTCGGGGTCACGAAGGGGTAGCCGTAGATCTGGCCGTGCGGGTGCGACAGCGTCACGCCGATCTCTTCGCCCCGGTTCTCGAACGGGAACACCTGCTCCACGCCCGGCGTCGCGTTCAACGCCGCGGTGCGGTCGGCCCACGCGTCCACCACCGTGCGCACCCGCGACACCGGCAGCGACCCGAACGACGTGTCGTGGTCGGAGGTGAAGCACATGACCTCGCACCGGCCCAGCCCGGCCGCGCGCGGCACCATCGGCATCCC
Organism: Saccharothrix sp. S26; assembly: GCF_021390395.1. Classification (GTDB taxonomy): domain Bacteria; phylum Actinomycetota; class Actinomycetes; order Mycobacteriales; family Pseudonocardiaceae; genus Actinosynnema. The sequence goes on along the minus strand of NZ_JAJUWT010000003.1, from coordinate 204,519 downwards.
GTCCACAGTGGACGGCAACGGCGGCACGCCCTGCGCGAACGACGGGAACCGGTTCTCGAACACCACCACGTCGTAGCTCGACTCGGGGACCTCGGTCGGCTTGCCGGGCGTGGACGGGCACAGCGGGCACAGGTCGGCCGGCGGCTTGTAGGTGCGGGTCTGCCGGTGCGCTGCCATCGCCACCCACTCGCCGGTCAGCGGGTCGCGCCGCACCTCCGACAGCGGCTGCGTGCGCGGCAGGTCGCGGGTGTCGACCGCGTCGCGCGGCGGCGCGCCCGGTGTGTCGTCGAAGTAGATGATCTCCCGACCATCGGCAAGTTTCCCCGCCGTGCGCCTCACGCCAGTTCCTCTCCGCGTCCCGGCACGTGCGCCAGGACCAGTTCGCCCACCTGCTCGCCGAGCACCGCCCGGGCGGGCTCGGCCAGTCCCTCGTCGGTCACCACCACGTCCGCCTCGTCCAGCGCGGCGATGGTGGAGATGCCGACCGTGCCCCACTTGGTGTGGTCGGCGACCACGACCACCCGGCCGGCCGCGTCGACCAGCGCCCGGTCGGTCTCGCTCTCGTTCAGGTTGGGCGTGGTGAAGCCGGAGCGCTCGGCCATGCCGTGCACGCCCAGGAACACCACGTCCAGGTGCAGCGACCGCAGCGCCTGCACGGCCACCGGCCCGACCAGCGCGTCCGACGGGGTGCGCACGCCGCCGGTGAGCACCACCGTGCGGTCGGTGCGCCCGCTCTGCTGGAGCACGTCGGCGACCCGGATCGAGTTGGTCACCACGGTCAGGTCCGGGATGTCGTCCAGGAACCGGGCCAACGTCCACGTGGTGGTGCCCGCGGACAGGCCGATGGCCGTGCCGGGGCGCACCAGGCCCGCGGCGAACGCGGCGATGGCCTCCTTCTCCGGCAGCTGGCGCACCGACTTGGCCTCGAAACCCGGCTCGTCGGTGCTGCGGCCGACCACGGACGTGGCGCCGCCGTAGACCTTCTCCACCAGGCCGCGGGCGGCCAGCACGTCCAGGTCGCGGCGCACCGTCATGTCCGAGACGCCCAGCCGGACGACCAGGTCGCTCACCCGCACCGCCCCGGTGCGCCGGACCTCTTCCAGGATCACCGCTTGTCGCTGGCGTGCCAGCACGTCACACCTCTTCTTCCCGGATCACGACCACGCCGCCGGCGGGCACGACCACGCCGCCGGGCACGCGTGCGCCGGACAGCAGCTCGACCCCCGTGACGGGCAGCTTCGCGTCGCGGCTGCCGTGGTTGACCGCGACCAGCCAGGATACGGCCGAACCCGCCACCTCACCGCGCCGACGCACCACCTCGACGTCACCGCCCGGCCCCAGGGGCACGCCGGCCTGCTCCACCGCCGTGCGCAGCAGCCGGGCCAGCCCGTCGCCGACCAGGCCGCACGCCACGTACCAGGCGACGCCGTCACCGCGCTCGTTGCGCGTCACGGCGGGCACCCCGGGCAGCGGGCCGTCGGTGTAGGAGGCGAGCACCTTCGCGCCGTCGGCGTGCAGGTGCTCGGTCCACACGGCGGCCGTCGAGCCGTCGTCCAGCGCCACGACCTGGTCCGCCCGCAACGGGTGGAACTCCTCGGTGCGCACGCCCAGCAGCTCGCGGAACGCGCCGGGGTAGCCGCCCAGGTGCACGTGGCCGCGCGTGTCCGTGACGCCGGACAGGTACGTGACCAGCAGGTGGCCGCCACCCGCGACGTACTCCTCGTACGGCGTGGCGTCGTCCACCGCGTACAGCGCGGGCACGACGACCAGCCGGTAGCGGGACAGGTCCGCGCCCGGCGGCACGAAGTCGACCGTCACGCCCGCCCGCCACAGCGCCCGGTAGTGCGCGAAGACGTGCGCGGGGTAGGCGAAGTCGCCGGTCGGGTGGTTGGGCTGGGACAGCGCCCACCACGACTCCCAGTCGAAGACGACGGCGACCTCGGCGGCCACGGTGGAGCCGACGAGCTCGGCGAGCCGCCCGTACTCGGCCCCGACCTGCTCCACCTCGCGGTAGACCTTCGTGTCGGGGCCCGCGTGCGGGACCATCGCCGAGTGGTAGCGCTCCGAGCCCGCCCGCGACTGCCGCCACTGGAAGAACAGCGTGCCGTCCGCGCCGCGGGCCAGGTGCGCGTAGGAGTTGCGGCGCAGCTCGCCGGGCAGCTTGGCGATGTTGCGCGGCTGCCAGTTCACCGCCGACGTGGAGTGCTCCATCAGCAGCCACGGCCGCCCGCCGGCGAGGCCGCGCACCAGGTCGGCGGAGTAGGCCAGGTCGATGTGCCGCTCGTCGTCCTCGCCGCGGGTGTAATGGTCGTTGGAGACGAAGTCGACCTCGGCGGCCCACTTCCAGTAGTCCAGCCCGGAGAACCCGGCGGCCATGAAGTTCGTGGTCACCGGCACGTCCGGGGTGAGCTCCCGCAGCACGTCCCGCTCGGCCTTGAACAGCTCGAGCAGGGCGTCGGAGGAGAACCGGTCGAAGTCGAGCAACTGGCCCGGGTTGTGCGAGGTGGGCGTGGCCCGCGGCGGCAGGATCTGCTCCCACGAGGTGTAGTGCTGGCTCCAGAACGCCGTGCCCCAAGCGTCGTTCAGCGCGTCCAGCGTGCCGTGGCGGGCGCGCAGCCAGGCCCGGAACGCCACCGCGCACCGGTCGCAGTAGCAGCGGGAGACGTGGCAGCCGTACTCGTTGTTGACGTGCCAGGCGGCCAGCGCCGGGTGCTCGCGGTACCGCTCGGCCAGCGCGCGGGCCAGCGCCACGGCCTTGGCGCGGTAGACCGGCGAGCTCGGGCAGTACGACTGGCGCGAGCCGTGCGAGAGCCTGACCCCGTCGGCGGTCTCGGGCAGCACCTCGGGGTAGGCGGTGGTGAGCCACGGCGGCGGTGCGGCGGTCGCGGTGGCGAGGTCGACCCAGATGCCGCCCTCGTGCAAACGGTCGAGCACGCGGTCCAACCAGCCGAACTCGTAGCGACCCTCTTCCACTTCCAGCAGCGCCCAGGAGAAGATCGCGACGCTCACCAGGTTGACCCCGGCCCGGCGCATCAGCTCGACGTCCTCGCTCCAGACGTCCTCCGGCCACTGCTCGGGGTTGTAATCCGCGCCCCAGGCGAGGCCGCGCACACGGGTGGGCCAAGTCGTCATGACACAAGAGTGGTCGACTTGCTCCGAAAACGTCAACACAGTCCAACAACAACCGTCGGATAGCTTGACAATCGGTGTGCTCCACACCACATTGTGAGTCCTTCTGTTGACTCTTTGTTCACTTGGCTTCGCCGAGTGTCACCCGTAGGAGCGACGATGACGAGGTTCTCCGCCGGCACCCACCCCCTGCTGGGCCGTCGCGCCCTGCTGAAGGCCATCGTCGCGGGCGCGGGCGTCGCCGCCGTGCCGGGCCTGGCCGCGTGCGGCTCGGACGGCGGAGGAGCCGCCACCGACGCGGTGTCGTTCGGCAACAACCAGTCCGACCAGGTGCCGAAGGACGCGATCACCGCGGTGCTCAAGGCGTTCGAGGGCGAGTCGGGCCTCAAGGTCGCGATCAACACCAAGCAGCACGAGCAGTACCAGGAGCAGATCAACAACTACCTCCAGGGCAAGCCGGACGACGTGCTGTCGTGGTTCGCGGGCTACCGGATGCGGTTCTTCGCCGAGAAGGGCCTGACCGGTGACCTGAGCGAGGTGTGGTCGAAGGTCTCCGGCGGCTACGAGCCCGCGCTGAAGGAGGCGTCCACCGCCTCGGACGGCAAGCAGTACCTGATCCCGTTCGTGCAGTACCCGTGGGGCGTGTTCTACCGCAAGAGCGTGTGGCAGCAACGCGGCTACGAGCAGCCGAAGACGCTGGACGAGCTCGTCGCGCTGGCCACCAAGATGCGGGCCGACGGCCTCGTGCCGATCGCGTTCGCGCAGAAGCAGGGCTGGCCCGGCATGGGCACGTTCGACCAGCTCAACTTCCGCCTCAACGGCTACCAGTTCCACGTCGACCTCATGGCCGGCAAGGAGGACTGGCAGGGGCCGAAGGTGCGGGAGGTGTTCGACACCTGGAAGCGGCTGCTGCCGTTGCACCAGGAGAACGCGCTGGGCCGCGACTGGCAGGAGGCCGCGCAGGCGTTGCAGCAGGGCAAGGCGGGCATGTACCTGCTCGGCTCGTTCGTCGCGCAGCAGTTCAAGGGCCCCGACCTGGACGACCTCGACTTCTTCCCGTACCCGGAGATCAACCCCGAGCACGGCCAGGACACCGTGGAAGCGCCGATCGACGGGTTCATGATGTCCCGCAAGCCCGCCAACCCCGAAGGCGCGCGCAAGCTGCTGGAGTACCTGTCCACGCCCGCCGCGCAACTGGCCTACCTCAAGGCCGACCCGAGCCAGATCCCCACCTCGAACAAGGCCGACACGTCCGGCTACACCCCGTTGCAGAAGAAGTCGGCGCAGGTCATCAAGGACGCGGCGCACATCACCCAGTTCCTCGACCGCGACACCGACCCCCGCTTCGCCAGCGACGCGGCGACCAACGGGCTCAACGCGTTCATCCAGAACCCCGACGACCTCGACTCGATCCTCAAGGGCATGGCCGACCAGGCGAAGACGATCTTCTCGGAGTGACGGCGTGACCGCCTTGGACTCTCCCGCGAAGCCCGCCGGGGCGTCGGCCCCCTCCCCGACGTCCCGGCGCGGCAGGCGTCGCCGCGCCACCGCGCTGGCCCCGCGCGACAAGCTCGTGCTCGGCCTCATGCTCGGCGTCCCGTCGCTGCTGCACCTCGCGCTGGTGTGGGTGCCCGCGCTCGGCTCGGTCGGGCTGTCGTTCAGCTCGTGGGACGGCATCGGCGGCTTCGCCGACATCGACTGGGTCGGCTTCCAGAACTACGTCGACATCTTCACCCGCTACCCGCGGTTCTGGCCCGCCGTCCAGCACAACCTGATCTGGCTGCTGTTCCTGCTCGTGGTCCCGACCGTCGCCGGGCTGCTGCTCGCCGTGCTGCTGGACCGCCAACTGCGGTTCGGGCGGATCTACCAGAGCGCGCTGTACCTGCCGATGGTGGTGTCGCTGGCGTTGGTGGGGTTCATCTGGCAGTTGATCTACCAGCCCGAGCAGGGGCTGCTGAACAACGTGCTCGGCACCGCGTCGACGGACCCGGTGAACTGGCTGGGCGATCCGGACATCAACCTGTACGCGGTGCTGGTCGCGGCCGGGTGGCGACACACCGGGTACGTGATGCTGCTGTACCTGGCCGGGCTGAAGTCGGTGGACCCGGCGTTGAAGGAGGCCGCCGCGCTGGACGGGGCCAACGCCTGGCAGACGTTCTTCCGCGTCACGTTCCCCGTGCTCAAGCCGGTCAACGTGGTGGTGCTCGTGGTCACCGTGATCGAGGGCCTGCGGGCGTTCGACATCGTGTACGTGATCAACAAGGGGCGCAACGGGCTGGAGCTGCTGTCCGTGCTCGTGACCGACAACATCATCGGCGAGTCGAGCCGGATCGGGTGGGGCTCGGCGCTGGCCGTGGTCCTGCTGCTGATCTCGCTCGGGTTCATCATCACCTACCTGTTCCAGGTGTTCCGCGAGGAGGAACGGACGTGACGCTCGCGTTCCGACCGGCGCGCGTCGCCCTGCACGCGTTCCTGGTCCTGACGTGCCTGGCGACCCTCGCGCCGCTGCTGTGGGCGTTGTACGCGTCGCTGCGCACGTACGACGACACCGCGCGCAACGGGTACTTCTCGGTGGCCGAGAGCCTGACGCTGGACAACTTCACCACCGCGTGGACCCAGGCGGACCTGCCGCACTACTACCTGAACACGTTGATCGTGACGGTGCCCGCGCTGGTGCTGGTGCTGCTGCTCAGCTCGATGGTGGCCTACGGGGTGTCCCGGTTCGGCTTCCGGTTCAACGTGGCGCTGCTCATGCTGTTCACGGCGGGCAACCTGCTGCCGCAGCAGGTGATCGTGACGCCGTTGTGGCGGCTGTACCTGCTCACGCCGCTGCCGTCGTGGTTGAGCGACAGCGGGATGCTGCTGGACTCGCAGCTCGGGCTGGTGCTGATCCACGTGGCGTTCCAGTCCGGGTTCTGCGTGTTCGTGCTGAGCAACTACATGAAGACGATCCCGCGCGAGCTCGGCGAGGCCGCCCGGGTGGACGGCGCGGGCGTGTTCCGCCAGTACTGGCAGGTCATCCTGCCGCTGTGCCGTCCCGCCCTGGCCGCGTTGGCGACCCTGGAGTTCACCTGGATCTACAACGACTTCCTGTGGGCCCTGGTGCTGATCCAGACGGGCGAGAAGATGCCGATCACGTCGGCCCTGCAGAACCTCAAGGGCACCTTCTTCGTGGACAACAACCTCGTCGCCGCCGGCTCGCTGCTCGTCGCCCTGCCCACCCTGGTCGTGTTCTTCGTCCTGCAACGCCAGTTCATCGGCGGCCTGACCCTGGGGTCCACGAAAGGTTAGGCGTGACGCCGGTCATACGGCGGTGCTGTATCAGCGGCGCGCGATGGTGATCCGTATGGGCAGAAGTCGTCGAGAGGACACCTGATGCCCATCCGTCGCGCCCTGGTCGCCTGCTCCGCCGCGGTGGTCGCCGCCCTCGCGGTCGCACCGCCCGCGCAGGCGAGTTCGGCCACCCTCTACGCCGAGGTGGCCGAGCTCGCCGACGAGCTGAACTCCCTGGCCTGGCCCGGGCAGGCCACCTACAACTACTACTCGGACGGGGCTTCGACCGCCGTGTGGGGCACGCCGGGCAGCCCCACCACGTACGAGAGCAAGTCCAAGTGCGCGCCGCTGGTCACCCTGTCCCTCAGGCACACGTTCGCGTGGGCCACCGACAGCTACCTGACCGCCGAGTTCGGCAGCACCAGCCCCACCTCGGCGCAGTACTACGACGGGTTGTCGGCGGGCGCGGACCACTTCACCACCAAGACCGCGGTGCCCGCCCTGGTGCAGGGCGACGTCATCGCGATGAAGTACACCGACTCCGCGGGCGGCACCGGTGACGCGACCGGGCACATGATGGTCGTCGCGGGCACGCCGCAGCTGTACGACCGCGACGGCAACACCGCGACCCGCGAGTACGCCGTGCCGGTGATCGACAGCACCAAGGAGCCGCACGGCGTGCCCAGCTCGTGGTCCGGGTCACCGGTCCACCTGTTCCCGGACACGCGCCGGGTGGGCAGCACCGAGTACACCGGCCTCGGCCGGGGCTGGATCTTCATCAGCACCGGGTCCGACGACGTGCCCACCGGCCACTGGTGGGGCCCGAACGAGAACGTGACCACCCAGTACAAGCCGGCCTCGACCCGCCCGATGGTCTTCGCCACCCTCTCCTGACCCGAGAGTCCTACGTTCAGAACGCGAGAGTCCTACGTTCGGAACCCTCGAGTTCAACGCTCAGGCCGTACGCCGTTAGTCGTGAGTGTTGAACTCAGGGGTCGTGAACGTAGGACTCTCGCGCGCTGGACGTAGGACTCACGGGCGGCCGGGGAGGCGCAGGGCGAACAGCGCGCCGCCCTCGGGTGCCCGGCCCACGTAGGCCATGCCGCCGTGGCGCTCGGCCACCTGCTTGACGATCGCCAGGCCCAGGCCCGAGCCGGGCAGCGTGCGCGCTTCGGAGGAGCGGTAGAAGCGTTCGAAGACGTGCGGCAGGTCGGCGTCGGCGATGCCGGGGCCCGAGTCGGCCACCTCGACGACCGCGCTGCCGTCGCCCAGCTGCTTCACCGAGAGCCGCACCACGCCACCCGCCGGGCTGAACTTGACCGCGTTGTCCAGCAGGTTGAGCACGGCCCGTTCCAGCGCGCTGGAGTCGCCCAGGAGCGACCACGGTTGCAGCTCGACCCGGAACTCGACGTCGGACGCCCGCCGCTTCGCCCGGTCCAGGGCGCGTTCGACCACCTCGACCAGGTCCACCGGCTCGTGCACGACCTGCGGCGCGTCCTCGCGGGCCAACTCCACCAGGTCGCCGATCAACGTGGTCAGCTCGTCCAGCTGGGCCCGCACGTCGGCGTGGATCTCCGCCTTGTCCTCGTCGGACAGCGTCGGCGCGTCCGGCCGCTCCGAGGCCAGCAGCAGCTCCAGGTTCGTCCGCATCGACGTCAACGGCGTGCGCAGCTCGTGCCCGGCGTCGGCGACCAGCCGCCGCTGCCGCTCCTGCGACTCCGCGACCGCGCCCAGCATCGCGTTGAACCGCTGCGACAACAACGCCAGCTCGTCGTCACCGGACACCGGGATCGGCCGCAGGTCGCCGGTCAGCGCGACCCGTTCGGTGGCCTCGGTCAACCGCTGCACGGGCCGCAGCCCGGTCCGCGCCACGGCCGTGCCCGCCGCCGCCGCGACCAGCACGCCCATGCCGCTGATCACGAACAGCACCACGGACAGCTTGCCCAGCGTGACGTTGAGCGGCTTGGTGGACTGCGCGATCACCATGGCCTGGCCGTCGCCGTACGGCACCGCGATCACCCGGAAGTCGGTGCGCAGGTCGGTCCAGATGTTCTCCAGCCGGGTGCCGCGCGCCACGTCGAGGTCGGCGGGCTGCGTCGGCGGCGCGACCGTGCCCTTCGGGTACAGGATCCGGCCGCTGACGTCCAGCACGCCGATCCGGATGTCGCCCGCCGCGAGGAACGCGCCGGGGATCTCGGTGACGTCGTTGTTGACCTTGGGCGCGTTCACCGCGGCCTCGGCGCGCTGCCTCAGGTTGGCGTCCATCTGGTCGTGCAGGTTCTGGCTCACCGTCATGTACGCGCCCAGCGACACGACGGCGACGGCCCCGGCCACGCAGAACGCGGCCAGCAGGGTCACCCTGGCCCGCAGCGACACCCGCTGGAGCCGCCCGTTGGCGGCACCGATCACGGAGGGGTCTCCCGCAGCACGTAGCCGACGCCGCGCACGGTGTGCAGCAGCCGGGGTTCGCCCTCGGCCTCGGTCTTGCGCCGCAGGTAGCCGACGTAGACCTCCAGCGCGTTGCCCGAGGTGGGGAAGTCGTAGCCCCAGACGTCCTCCAGGATCCGGCCGCGGGTCAGCACCTGCTTCGGGTGCGCCAGGAACAGCTCCAGCAGGGCGAACTCGGTCCGGGTGAGGCTGATCGGCCGGTCGCCGCGCCGCACGTCCCGGGTGCCCGGGTCGAGCTCCAGGTCGGCGAAGCGCAGCACCGCGCCGGCGGGCTCCTCGGCGTCGGACGCGGCCCGCCGCAGCAGCGCGCGCAGCCGGGCCAGCAGCTCCTCCAGCGCGAACGGCTTGGGCAGGTAGTCGTCGGCGCCCGCGTCCAGCCCGGACACCCGGTCGGACACCGCGTCACGGGCGGTGAGCACGAGGATCGGCAGGTCGTCGCCGGTGCTGCGCAGCCGGCGGCACACCTCCAGCCCGTCGAGCCGGGGCATCATCACGTCCAGCACCATGGCGTCGGGGCGCTGGGCGAGGACGGATTCAAGGGCCTGCTGGCCGTCGCCGGCTAGGTCGACCTGGTAGCCGTTGAACTGCAGTGAGCGGCGAAGCGACTCACGCACGGCCCGGTCGTCGTCGACAACGAGGATGCGCATGTGGGTCAGTCTTGTCCCTGGTCCTGAGAGCCGCCTGAGAAGCCGGTGTGAGCTACCCGTCAAGTTTGCGGGCCACCGGGGCGTTCCAGCGCCGCCACAGCGCCAGCAGCCGCAGGCCGACGATGACCACCGACCCGGCCAGCGTCACGGGCACCGCGGGCAGGCCCAGGTAGTCGCCGAACGCCACCACGACCGCGCCGCACAGGGCCGCCACCGCGTAGATCTCCCGGCGCAAGACCAGCGGGATCTCCCGCAGCAGCACGTCGCGCAGCGCGCCGCCGCCGATGCCCGTGGTCATCCCGACCAGGCACGCCGCGTAGGGCGGTGCGCCCAGCGCGAGCGCCGTCGTGGTGCCCGCGGTGACGAACAGGCCGAGGCCGATCGCGTCGAGCAGCAGGACGGCCCGCCACAGCTTCGCCACGGTCGGGTGAAACCAGAAGACCACCAGTCCGGTGACACCGGCGACGGCCAGGTAGGGCCAGCTCACCAGCGCCACGGGCGGGTGCACGCCGAGCAGCACGTCCCGGATGGTCCCGCCGCCGAGCGCGGTGGTCAGCGCCAGCACGATGACCCCGAACACGTCCAGCCGCGCGCGCACCGCCGCGACCGCCCCGGAGGCGGCGAACGCGGCGATGCCGACCAGTTCCAGCGCGTCGAGCAGCACGGCTGGTCAGGTTAGAAGCAGTCGGCCAGACGCGGGACGCCAGGTGCGCCGACCAGCCGATCGAGCAGCGCGCCGGCACCGTCGAGCAGCCCGGCGCGGCGCAGCGCGTGGGTGTCGTGCAGCCCGCTGAACCACGGCCCCAGCGCCCTCGCGTGCAACCGCACCTCCCCGCTGCCACCGGCTTCCACGCGCACCTCACCGTCCTCGACCACGAGCCGCTGCCGCCCCGCGTGCCACGGGGCGTGTTCGTCGACGACCTCCAGGTCCACCGCCGCGGGCTTCAGCCACCGCGCCGCGGGCCACCCCCGTGCCGCCACGGCCGCCGGCAGGTCCACCACCCGCAACAGCCACGTGGTCGCGGTGTGCTCGACCGCCTGGTCGGTCAGCAGCCCGGTCACGGCCGGGTCGGTCACCCGCACGCGAGCCCGCCCGCCGGCCCGGTCGCGCAACTGCCGCAGCAGCCCGAGCTGGGTCGCCCGGTCCCGCCCGACCAGGTCGAACACCCGCCACCCCGCGGGGTCGCGCGAGGCCGTGAGGTACCCGCGCAGCTCGCCGTCGTGGCCGGGCACCACCGACACCACGTCCAGTTCCAGCACGTCCGCCACGTCGACGGCGGGTGCGCTGCGGTCGATCAGCCCGTTCACCGTGGACGCCAGGTCCGCGTAGCAGGCGTGCAGCGCCGGGAGGTCGCCTTGCTCCGCGGGCCGCGAGGGGATCGGGTCACCGGCGGGCAGGCCGTCCAGCGGGAGCTCCAGGTGTTCGAGCACGCCTCCCGCGGCCCACCCGCGCGACCGGTGGACCGCCGGCGCGGTCGGGAACAGCGCCGACACCGCCTGCCCGCGTTCGCGCAGGTCCCGCAGCGCCGCGTCCAGCAGGGCACCGCGCACCCCGGGTTCGACGGCCGGCCCGCCGATCCCGCCCATGGGCACGGTCGACCCGCCCCAGAACTGGTGGAAGTCGGTGATCGTCAGCACGCCCGCCGCACGCCCGCCCACCTCGGCCAGCAGCCCGCGCCGCCCGGGCCGCGCCGGCGGCACGCCGAACCCGGCCCGGCGCAGCCGGTCGACCTCCTCGACGTCGTCCCCGGGCAGCTCGCGAACGCGCACGAGTCCTGCTTACCAGGTGAAGAACCCCTGGCCCGTCTTCCGCCCGAGGTGTCCGGCCGCGACCTTCTCCCGCAGCAACGACGGCGGCTCGAAGCGCGGCCCCAGCTCGGCGGCCAGGTGCTCGGCGATGGCCAACCGCACGTCCAACCCAACGAGGTCGGTCAACCGCAGCGGGCCCATCGGCCACCCGTAGCCCAGGCGCATCCCGGTGTCGATGTCCTCGGCGCTCGCGACGCCCTCTTCCAGCATCCGGATCGCCTCCATGCCGACCGCGACCCCGAGCCGCGAGGTGGCGAACCCCGGCGCGTCCCGCACCTCGATCACGGTCTTGCCCAGCTCCTCGGCCCAGCCGCGGACCCGGGCCACCACGTCGGCGGCCACCCCGTCGTGGTGCACGAGCTCGACCAACCGCTGCACGGGCACGGGGTTGAAGAAGTGCATCCCCAGCACCCGCTCGCCCGGCAGGCCGCGCGCCAGCGCCGAGATCGACAACGACGACGTGTTCGACGCCAGCACCGCCTTCGGGCACGCCGACGCGGCCTCGCCGAGCACCCGCCGCTTCAGCTCCAGGTCTTCCGGCACCGCCTCCACGACCAGCTCGGCGCCCTGCCCGACCCGCGCGTCCAGCCGTTCGACGACGGTCAGGCGCTCGAGCAGCTCGTGCGGCACGGCGTCGAGCCTGCCGCGCTCGGCTGCCTTGGCCAGCGACGCCTCCACCGCCCGCCGCGCGGCCGACGCCCGGTCCGCGCCCGCTTCCACCAGCACCACCTCGTGCCCGCCGGCGAGGAGCAGGTGGGCGACACCGGCGCCCATCGTGCCGCCGCCGATCACCACCGAGATCATCGGGCGACGACCTCCGCGGCGAACATCGCCACCAGCTCGACGCCGCCGATCTCGGCCAGGTTGGCGCCCGCGGCCTGCCACTGCGGCGATTGGAAGGCGTCCTTCATGGCGTCGGCGGACTCGAAGTACATCTCGGCCACGATGTGCGGTTCGTGCTCGCCGAGGAAACCGGGCGCGAAGACGCGGGAGACCTTCGCCACCTCGGCCCGCACCAGGCCCGGCGTCCGCTCGACCAGCGGCAGGTGGGACGCGAAGTAGGCCTCGTCGAACGCCTCGACGTCGGCGGGCTTCCGGTACAGGGCGACGTACTTGATCATGTGACACCTTCCGTCCGGTTTCGCCTGCGAATGTAACACCGGCACGATGGACAGGTGCGGATCATCCTGCTGCGTCACGGACAGAGCCTGGGCAACGTCGACGAGCTGGCGTACTGCCGGATCCCCGACCACGCCCTCCCCTTGACCGAGCTGGGCGAGCGGCAGGCCCGCGAGGCCGGGCCGCGCGTCAAGCGGCTGCTCGACGGCGACCCGGCGGCGGTCTACGTCAGCCCGTACGTGCGCACCAGGGCCACGCTGCGCAACCTCGAACTCGGCGACCAGGTCGAGCGCACGGTCGCCGAGCCGAGGTTGCGCGAGCAGGACTGGGGCAACCTCCAGGACCCCGTCCAGCAGGAGGTGCTCAAGCACCAGCGGCACGCGTTCGGGCACTTCTTCTTCCGGCTGCCCAACGGCGAGTCGGGCGCGGACGTGGACGACCGCCTGGCCGCGTTCCTGACCGACCTGGAGACCCGGATGCAGGACCCGGCGCACCCCTCGACCGCGCTGGTCGTCTCGCACGGCCTGACCATCCGCCTGCTGTGCCGCCGCCTGTTCGGCTGGAGCATCGAGCTGTTCGAGTCCCTGTCGAACCTGGAGACCTGCGAGGACCGCGTGCTCACCCACGACGGCACGACGTGGCGGCTGGACCGGCCGTTCGACCAGTGGCGGCCGTCACCGGACGGCGAGACCCAGGGGCCGTTGGCCTAGGCGGGCACCACGTCGGCGACCACGCAGACCACGTTGTCCGGACCGCCGCCCGCGTTGGCCAGCTCGACCAACCGCCGCGTCGCCTCCTCCGGCTCGTCCTCCGACACCAGCACCTCCCGCACCCGCTCCTCCGGCACCACGGTGTGCAGGCCGTCGGTGCACAGCAGGTACCGGTCGCCCGGCAGGGCGTCGTGCAGCGCCAGGTCCGGCTCCACCGCCTTGCCGTGCAGCGCGCGGACCAACAGCGACCGCTGCGGGTGGCTGACCGCCTCCTCCTCGGTCAGCCGGCCCTCCGCGATCAACGACTGCACGGCCGTGTGGTCGTGCGTGATGCGGAACAGCCGGCCACCCCGCGCCAGGTAGACCCGGGCGTCGCCGACGTGCACGAGCCCGAGCCGCGACCCGGACAGCACCATCGCGGTCAGCGTGGTGCCGCTGCACTCGTCGGCGGGGTTGGCCGTGAGGTACTCCCGCACCGCCGTCCCCGCCTGCCGCACGGCGTCCGCCAGGGTGTTGAGCAGCTCGCCCGCCGGGATCGCGGTGTCCAGCCCGGCGAGCGCGTCGATGGCCATCGCGCTGAGCGGCTCGCCCCGCGCGCCGAACCCGTCGGCCACGGCCAGCAACCGCTCGCCCGCGTACCCGACGTCCTGGTTCGACTCGCGGACGAGCCCTTGATCGGTCCTCACCGCGTACTTCAGCGTCACGGTCATGGTGTTGTCCTCCCCGGAGAGCTGTTCCACGAGGAAGGAGGCGAGGCTCCGGCGTGCCGCGGTGTCGGCCTCGACCTGCGCCCAGTAGGCGCGCACCTCGGCCGCGGCGTCCGCCGGGTCCAGCTCGCACACCCCTCGGATGCGGGCCAGCGGCATCCCGAGCCGGCGCAGCCACGCCACCAGCCGGGCCCGCTCCACCTGGTCCGGCGAGTACAGCCGGTACCCCGACAGCGGGTCGACCCGGGCGGGCGTCAGCAACCCCAGCTCGTCGTAGAGCCGCAACGCCTTCGGCGACAGCCGGACGGCCCGGGCGAACGCCCCGATGGTCAGCAGCTCCACGCCCCCACCCCTCCCTCGGCCGGACGACCCGGCCGGGATCCACCGTGCGGCTTCACCCAGGGTGAAGGTCAACCCGCGGCGGAATCCACAATGGAGGAGGACCGGTCGCGCGCGAAAGCGCTGAGCGACACGGTGGCCGCGACCGCCAGCACCGCCAGCGCGGGCCAGTCCGCCACCAGCTGCCCCTCGTGGCCGATCACGAAGCTGCCGTACAGGCCCCAGCACTGCACCGCCGTGAGCACCGCGCCGGGCACGGTCGTCCACCACGAGACGACCACCACCACGACGACCAGCAGGAGCAGGGCGAACACCGGCCAACCGCCCGCCAGCGCGGTCACCACCACCCCGCCCGCGAACCCCAGCGCGGACCCGTGCACCGTTCCGACCATGACCGGCCATTCAACGCCCGGTTGAGACGGACGCCACCCCCCACCGGGACAGGTTCACCGGATCGCGTGAGGCACGATCGTCCGAATGAGCTTCTACGACGTCCTGCACCGCCGGCGGGACACCAGGGGCGAGTTCACCGGCGCTCCGATCCCGCCGGACGTGCTGCGCCGGGTGCTCTCCGCCGCGCACGCCGCGCCCAGCGTGGGCCTGTCCCAGCCGTGGGACTTCATCGTCGTGCGCGACGAGCACACCCGCCGCGCGTTCCGCGACCACGTCCACGCCGAGCGCAGCGTGTTCGCCTCCGAGCTGGACGCCCGCCAGGCCGAGCTGTTCGCCCGGATCAAGGTCGAGGGCATCCTGGAGTCGACCTTGGGCATCGTCGTCACCTACGACCCCGACCGCGGCTCGCCGGCCGTCCTGGGCAGGCACGCGATCGCCGACGCCGGCCTGTACTCCGTCTGCCTGGCCATCCAGAACCTGTGGCTGGCCGCGACCGCGGAGGGCCTGGGCGTCGGCTGGGTCAGCTTCTACCGCGAGGACGTGCTGCGCCGGCTGCTGGACGTGCCGCCGCCCCTGCGCCCGGTGGCCTGGCTGTGCGTCGGGCCCGTCGAGTGCCTGCCGGACACCCCGGACCTGGAGCGGCACGGCTGGCGCCACCGGCTGCCCCTGGAGGAAGTCCTGCACGAGGAGCGGTACACCCGGCGTTCGGGCCGGTAGCCTGGGGTAGCCGTGCCGGCGGCGAGCGGTCCCGCGTACCCGTCTCGCCGAGTCGGAATGGAGTGTCAGCACGAGTGGAGCAGCGAGATCGGCCGGTAGCGGATCAGGCACCGCAACTCGACCTCGAGGTCAAGGCGTTGCTGAACGCTGGCCGCCTGGCGGAGGCCAACACCCTGTTCGACCAGGTGGTGAACCGCGTCCCACCCGGCGCCGACCGCTGGCAGCGCTCCGCGGTCCTGGTCAACCGGGCGAAGCTGGCCTGGCGGCTGGGCCGCATCCCGCTGGCGCTGGAGCTGGCCGCCGAGGGCTGGACCGACCTCGACGGCGAGCACAGCGACACCCCTGCCGCCGCCCAGGCCATGCACGCCCTGGCCTACCTGCTGGAGGGCATCGGCAACCGCCGTGCCGCGGTGGACATGCTCCGCCTGTCCGTCCAGGTCGCCCGCCGCGCGGCGGAGACCTCGCCGTCGGCCCGGGAGGTCCTCGGCCACTGCCTGCAGGGGCTGGGCGGCACGCTGAACTTCCGCGCGATCTCCTCCGACCCCGACCACGCACCGGCGATCTTCGAGGAAGCGCGCGCCTGCCTCAAGGAGGGCCTGTCGCTGGCCCGGGACGAGCAGATGCGCCGGGCCCTGCTCGCCGCCTACAGCCGTTCGCTGGCCGGCGTCGGCGAGCTCGACCAGGCCGAGGAGAACGCCCGGGAGGCGCTGCGCCAAGCCCGGGAGGCGGGCGACAAGTGGGCCTCCGCCGTCGCGTGCTGGGTGCTCGCCGTGGTCCGCCGGGAACAGGGCGACCTGGTCCGGGCCCGCACCCTGGCCAGCCGCGCGGTCGCCGCCTCGGAATCGATCAACGACCCGTCCCTGCTCCTGCGCTTCTCCCTCGACCTGGCCGACATCTGCGCCGAGATGGGTGACCACGTGGGCGAGGCGACCGCGTTGCGCTGCTCGGTGGCCGCGGGCCGCACCGCCACCGAGACCCTCCAGGAAGGACTGGGCCAGGCCCTCGAACAACGCCGGGTGGCCGTCCAAGCCCAACGCCTGGCCGTGGCCGCCCAGGAAGCCGCCGCCCGCGACCCGCTCACGGGCCTGGCCAACCGCCTGGGCCTGGAGCGCGCCGCCGCCGGCCTGCTGGAGGCCACCGCCGCCCGCGGCCGCGTCCCCTGGCTGGTGCTGGTCGACGTGGACCGCTTCAAGGGGGTGAACGACGACGCCGGTCACGCGGCGGGCGACGCGACCCTGCGCGAGATCGCCCAACTCCTGCGCCGCGAGTGCCGCGCCGCCGACCTGGTCGCCCGCTGGGCGGGCGACGAGTTCGTGGTGCTGCTGGGCGACCAGGGCGGCAACGCCCAGGAGGTCGGCCCGACCGTCGCCGAACGCATCCGGGCCGCCGTGGACGGCCACGACTGGACCGTCGTGCTGGGCACCACCCGCCGCCCGACCGTGAGCATCGGCGTGGCCGCCGGTCCGGCCAAACTGGACCAGCTGTTCGCCGCCGCCGACATGGCCCTGTACCGGGCGAAGCGCCACGGCCGCAACCGCGTCGAGGTCGAACCGCACCCGGTCGTCCCGGAAGCCGTCTCCGGCAACTAGCGGCCGCCCGTGGTGGGCTCAAGCCCACCACCGACCCTGATGCCCGCACCATTGGCGCGCACCGGGCCGGGAACCAGGCTTGGTCCATGCACACCAAGCCCAGGGCACTGCGCCACTTCGTGGTGGCGATCACAGCCGGAGCGTCGGTCCTGGTGCCGGCCGCGCCGGCCGCCGCCGAGCGCGGTCCGATCACCGATGTCGAGGCGGTCAGGGCCGGTCTCGACGGGATCGTCGGCGCCGACCGCGTTCCCGGGGCGCTGGCCGAGGTCCGCGACCGGCGCGGCAGGTCGGTCACGGTCACGTCCGGCACGGCCGAGGCGGGCACGGACCTGCCGATGGTCGACGGCGACGGGCGGTTCCGGATCGCCAGCGTCACCAAGACGTTCGTCGCGGTCGCCGTGCTGCGGCTGGTCGCCCGCGACCAGGTCCGGCTCGACGCGCCGATCGAGGCGTACCTGCCCGGCGTGGTGCGCGGCACCGGCGCCGGCAGCGCGATCGACGGCCGTGACATCACGGTGCGCCAACTGCTGCAGAACACCAGCGGGCTGCCGGACTACGTGGAGCACCTGGACCTGACCGGCCCCGTCGAGGCGGCGGACCTGCTCCGCCTGGCCCTGTCCCACGAGCCGGACTTCGCGCCGGGTCAGGGGTGGCGGTACTCCAACACGGGCTTCATCGTCGCCGGCATGCTGGTGGAGCGGTTGACGCACCAGGACATCGGCACGGCCGTCACTGAGTTGGCGATCCGCCCCGCGCACCTGACCGACACCTACTGGCCGCCGGCCGGCGAGCGGGCCATCCGCGGCCCGCACGCCCGCAACTACGCCGTCGACGAGGCAGACCCGGCCGGGCCGCTGGTCGACGTCACGGAGTTCGAGCCGTCGTGGGCGGGCGCGTCCGGCGCGATGGTGTCCACCCCGTCGGACCTCAACCGGTTCTGGCAGGAGCTGCTCGGCGGCCGGCTGCTGCCCCGCCGGGCGCTGGCCGAGATGCAGGCGCTCGTCCCGGCGCCGGAGCTGGGCCCCGGTGCGGCCTACGGGCTCGGCGTGGTCCGGTTGCCGCTCCCGTGCGGCGGCCACGCCTGGGCGCACGGCGGCGACCTGGGCGGCGGCGGTGTCGCGACCGTCAGCGGCCGGGACGACTCCGGCCGGGCCGCCACGGTCTACATCACCGCGCTGACCGGCGGCACGGGCGTGGACCGCATGCTCGGCACCTTCCACGCCGCCCTGTGCGCCTAGAACCCTCAGGGCCGGACCGGTGGCGGTCCGGCCCCCGGGCTCAAGCGATCAACCCACCCCGGAACGCGACCAGCGCCGCCTGCACCCGGTTCACCGCCCCGATCTTGCCGAGCACCGACGACACGTACCCCTTCACCGTCGCCTCGGACAGGTGCAACGTGCCGCCGATCTCGGCGTTCGACATGCCCTGTCCGATGAGGACGAGCACCTCGCGCTCCCGTTCGGACAGCGAGGCCAGCAACCGCCGGGCCGGCTCGGCCGCGCGTTCACCGTCGGCGACCGCCGCCAACACCCGCGCGGCCACACCGGGGTCGAGCACCGCGCCACCCGCCGCGAGGTCGCGCACGGCCCGCACCAGTTGTTCCGGTTCGGTGTCCTTGAGCAGGAAGCCCGAAGCGCCCAACCGCAGCGCCTCCGACACGTACTCGTCCACGTCGAACGTGGTCAGCATGGCGATCTTCGGCGGGTCCGGGATGGCCCGCAGCCTGCGCAGCGCCATCAACCCGTCGGACGACCGCATCCGGATGTCCAGCAGCACGACGTGCGGGCGGTGCCGGCGGGCCAGGTCGGCCACCAGGTGCCCGTCGTCGCATTCGGCCACGACTTCCATGTCGCCTGCGCTGCCGAGGATCATGCGAAGGCCGGACCGGACGAGGTCTTCGTCATCGGCCAGCATCACCTTGATCACGACGCCTCCCCGCGTTGGCGTTTCGTGTTCGTACCCGTCCAGCCTCGCGCACGAACACGCAAGCTGACGTTAATTCACCGTTATCTCACCACGGGAGGACTCGGGTTCAGCCTGTTCACAGTTGCCAGGACACGACCTGGACCGGCTCAGACCACACCCAGCACCCGCGCGACTTCCTGGCGCAGCCGGGGCAGCAGGGCGTAGAGCTTGTCGCCCGGGCAGAGGGTGTCGCGGTAGTCCCGGTGGCCCTGGATCGCCGTCGGCGGGATGCCGTACTGCTCGCACGTGTACACGCAGAACGACACCAACGAGTCCCACTGCAACTTCGGCGGCTCCACGTCCATGTAGAGGCCTTCGTTCTCGATCCCGATGGCGGCCGTGTTCTGGCCGGGGCAGTGCGCGCCGACGACCACCCGGTCACCCGCTCGCAGCGCGGCCAGGCTGCCGTGCCTGCCCTCCATCAGGAACCCGCCGCGGCTGTTGGTGAAGTGCTGGCCGGAGTCGATCCAGCCGTTGGTGTCCATGTGCAGGTCCTGGATCCACCGCGCGTTGGCGTACGCCGCCGCTTGCGAGTAGTCGGTGACGTTGGCCGACGCGGTGTGGTGGATCAGGATCCGCACGGGCCGTTCGTTCACAACGGTGGTCGGCTGCGCCGGCGGCCGCGCGCCCCAGTCGGCGCAACCGCGGATCGGCAGGATGGGCGAGGCCTGGGCCCGGGAAGCGCCCAACCCCGCGAGCACGCCGGCACCGACGGCTCCCACCAGCAACGATCGACGTCGCATCATGTAAAGGATTCACCCAACATCAGCAGTAATCGTCAAGGTGTAACCCCCGGACGGCTGAACCGACCTCGCGCGACCACTCACCCAAACGCGAAGGTCTTTCGCGAATCTGCGACCAGCCAGTAACGTGCGTCACACGATCCCTGCCTGGAAGGAGCTTCGCGTCATGCGGAGAGCCGCCCGATCGCTAGCCGTGGTCGCACTCCTCACCGCCGCGGCCACCACCGTCCCCGCCGGCACCCCGGCCGCACCCACCGCACGAGCGGAGGTGAGGACCACCGCGTTCACCCCGGACGACCACTGCCTCGGCCAGTGCCACGACGTGCTGCCACCCGGCCAGAACGGCAACGCCACCCTCACCGAGATCCTGGCCCACCGCGCGCTGGGCACCCGCCCGGCGCACTCGGCCGACCAGCTGGGCCGCTACGACTCGCTCGTCTCCGGCTACGGCGGCCTGACCAACGAGCAACTGGGCGCGTTCTTCAACGACGCCTCGTTCGGCGTCCCGGCCGACCAGGTCGAGAGCACCATCAAGCCCCGCGCCGACGTCACGATCGTGCGCGACAAGGCCATCGGCATGCCGCACATCTACGGGACCACCCGTTCCGGCACCGAGTTCGGCGCGGGCTACGCCGCCGCCCAGGACCGGCTGTGGCTGATGGACCTGTTCCGCCACCTGGGCCGCGGCCAGTTGTCCGGCTTCGCCGGCGGTGCCGAGGGCAACCGGGCGCTGGAGCAGAGCTTCTACAACCAGATCCCCTACACCGAGGCCGACCTCCAGGCGCAGATCGACCAGGTCGCCACCCAGGGCCCGCGCGGCGCGCAGGCGTTGCAGGACGTCAAGGACTACATCGCGGGCATCAACGCCTACCTCACCGCCTCGGTGAACAACCGCACGTTCCCCGGCGAGTACGTGCTGACCGGGCACGCCGACGCGATCACCAACTGGAACGACATCAAGCCGTTCCAGCCGACCGACCTGGTCGCGATCGCCGCCGTCGTGGGCGGGCTGTTCGGCGCGGGCGGTGGCGGCGAGGTGCAGAACGCCCTGGTCAAGCTCGCCGCCCAGAACAAGTACGGCGCGGCCGCGGGCGAGCAGGTCTGGCGGTCGTTCCGCGAGCAGAACGACCCCGAGGCCGTGCTCACCCTCCACAACGGACAGCGCTTCCCCTACGCCACCACACCCGCCTCACCGCAAGGCGTGGCGCTGCCCGACAACGGCGTCGTGACGCCCGAACCGATGGTGCTCGGCCAAGCGGCGGCCACTTCGCCGTCCACAGTGGACACGCCCGCGCAGCTCGCACCGCTCGCCGGCCTGTTCGCCGACGGCGTCCTCCCCCGCGACCTGCTCACCAAGAAGCACGGCATGTCCAACGCGCTGGTCGTCTCCGGCGCGCACACCGACACCGGCAACCCGATCGCCGTCTGGGGACCGCAGACCGGCTACTTCGCCCCGCAACTGCTCATGCTGCAAGAGCTGAACGGACCGGGCCTGCGCGCCCGCGGCGTGTCGTTCGCCGGCGTGTCGATGTACGTGCAGCTCGGCCGCGGCGTCGACTACTCGTGGAGCGCGACCTCGGCCGGGCAGGACATCACCGACACCTACGCCGTGGAACTGTGCGAGCCGA
Source organism: Saccharothrix sp. S26 (assembly GCF_021390395.1). GTDB lineage: Bacteria > Actinomycetota > Actinomycetes > Mycobacteriales > Pseudonocardiaceae > Actinosynnema. The sequence continues at coordinate 183,303 of NZ_JAJUWT010000003.1, read as the reverse complement.
CCGGGGCCGCGCCCACCGCGGGCTCGCTGCACTACCGCTACCACGGCCAGTGCCTGCCGATGGAACGCCTGGAGCGCAAGAACTCCTGGAAGCCGACGGTGGCCGACCCCACGCCCGCCGGCTCGTACACGCTCGTCATGCACCGCACCAAGTACGGCCTGGTGCAGAGCCGGGCCAGGGTGGACGGCAAGTTCGTCGCCTACACCTCGCTACGCTCGACCTACCTGCACGAGGTCGACTCGATCCTCGGGTTCCAGGAGTTCAACGACCCCGACGCGATCAAATCCGCCGCCGACTTCCAGCGGGCCGCCGAGCACATCGGGTACGCGTTCAACTGGTTCTACGTGGACTCGCGCGACACCGCGTACTTCAACTCCGGCGCGAACCCCGTGCGCAAGGCGACCGTCGACCCCCACCTGCCCGTGAAGGCCGAGCCCGCCTACGAGTGGGAGGGCTGGAACGCCGACCGCAACACCGCGACGTACACGCCGTTCGCGCAGCACCCGAACTCCGTCAACCAGGACTACTACATCAGCTGGAACAACAAGCAGGCGCTGGACTACTCCGCGTCCGGCTACGGCATGGGCTCGGTGCACCGCGGCGACCTGCTGGACGACCGCGTGAGCCGGCTGATCGCCAACGGCAAGGTCACCCGGTCGTCGCTCACGAAGGCCATGGCCGAGGCGGGCGTGGCGGACCTGCGTGCCGAACAGGTGCTCCCCGACCTGCTCCGGGTCATCGACACCGCCGCGGTCACCGACCCGACCCTGGCCTCCGCCGTGACCAAGCTCCGCGACTGGCAGCGCGCCGGCTCGCTGCGCAAGGAGACCGCGCGCGGCAGCAAGACCTACGCCCACGCCGACGCGATCCGCCTGCTCGACGCGTGGTGGCCGCGCCTGGTGGAGGCGCAGTTCAAGCCCGGCCTCGGTGACGCGCTCTACGGGCAGCTGACCCGTGCCGTGCAGGTCGACGAACCGCCGTCGGACACCCACGGCTCCGCGCCGCACAAGGGCTCGTCGTTCCAGAACGGCTGGTGGAGCTACGTCGACAAGGACCTGCGCGCGGTCCTCGGCGACCGCGTGGACGGCCCGCTCGCCACGCGCTACTGCGGCAACGGCGACGTCGCCGCCTGCCGCCAGGCCCTGCTGGACAGCCTCAGCGCCGCGGCGGCCACGCCCGCCACCACCGTCTACCCCGGCGACGACTCCTGCGCCGCGGGCGACCAGTGGTGCGCGGACACCATCATCCACCGCGCCATGGGTGGCATCACCCACGACAAGGTGAACTGGCAGAACCGGCCCACCTACCAGCAGGTCGTGCAGTTCCCGTCCCGCCGCGGGACGGCCGTGGCCAACCTCGCCGCCGGCGCCACGGCCACGGCCAGCAGCTACGAACGCGGCTGGTACAGCTCACCGCCGTCGCACGTCGTGGACGGCGAACCGGACACCCGGTGGGCCAGCGACTGGTCGGACCGGCAATGGGTGCAGGTCGACCTGGGCGTGACGCGCACCGTGGGCCGGGTCGTGCTGTCGTGGGAAGCCGCTTATGCCAAGGCATATCGCATAGAACTGTCCACCGACGGTCAAACGTGGAAGACCGCCTACGAGACCGCCGCGGGTGATGGCGGCCGGGATCTTGCGTCGTTCCCACCGGATGCGGCACGATTCGTACGAATGACGGGTATCCAACGGGCCACCGGATACGGATACTCGATTTACGAACTTGAGGTCTACGTCTCGTAGACCGGCCCACAGGAAGACCCCGGTCCACCCCCAGGGACCGGGGTCTTCCGCTACTCCTCCGGCCTCGACCAGCCGTTACCCGGCTCGTTCACCTCGCCACGAACAGGTAGTTGCGCACGCGCTCGTCGATCCGGTCGACCGGCCGCCACGTGTTGCGGTGCCAGGCGTGCATCCGGTAGCCGCGCTCGGCCAACCACTCCTGCACGTCGCGGGCCCGGTAGCCGAAGCGCAGCACGTGCCGTTCCTCGATCTCCAGGAGAAGTTTCGGTCGAAACCTCTCCACCGTCTCGGCACCGCCTTGCAGCACGCGCAGTTCCGCGCCTTCCACGTCGGCCTTGACGAAGTCGAGCCGGTCGACGGCGTTGGCCGCGCAGAAGCGGTCCAGCGTGTCCGTGCGGACCAGGACCTCCATGTGGTCGGTGAACTCGGCGTTCGAGCCGAGCCCGTCCGCGCCCGAGGTGAGGAACGAACGGCCGGTGACCGGTGCGCCGTGGCGGACCGGCACGCTCATCACCTCGCGGCCCTCGCTGACGCCCAGCGCGACGGAGTGCCGCACGACGTTGCGGCCCTCGCGCGGGCGCAGCAGGAACGACAGCGCGGGGTGCGCGAACACGAGCGGCTCGATGCTGTGCACCGTCCCTTGTGGACCGACGAGGCGGGACAGGGAGACGGTGTAGAGGCCGAGCGCCGCGCCGATGTCGACGCACACGTCACCGGGCCGCACCACTTCGCGCAGGCCGATCAGCTCGGGTTCGACGAACGGCGTGAGCCGGGCGAGGACGCGCAGCGCGCCGGCCACGGCCGCGCCACGCGCCTCGGTCAGGTTGTGGGTCACGGTGACCAGGTTAGGCAATCACGTCAGCGGCTTCGCGCCGTTCTGGTGCGGCGGCAGCTGCGGCGGCAGCCCGACCTGCTCGGCGAACTCGGCGGCCACCGTGGAGCCCCCGTAGATGCCGAGCGCCTTGGCCAGGTGGAGGCGCACGTCGGCGCGGTGGCCGTCGTCCAGGCGGGGCAGGGCGCTCTCGAAGGAGGTGACGAGGGTGTCCGCCCAGTGCCGGTCGCGGCGCTGCGAGGCGATGGAGACGAGCTCGGCCAGGTGCCTGCTCAACTTGACCGCCTGCTCCACCTCGTAGCCGTTGCGGATGAGCCACCAGATCGTGGCGCTGGACAGGTCGGTCAGCACCTCGTCGCGCAGGTACTTGATCTCGGCGCGCTCGGCGTCCCGTTCGGCCTGGCGCATCGTGGTGGTCTGGAGCAGCTCGATGTGCTTGCGCGCCATCGCGAGGTCGTGCTCGTCCACGGTCAACTCCACCGCGTCGGCCCGCGCCCAGACGTGCGTGCCCTCCACCTGCCGTTCGGCGGCGAGCTCCGCGCCGAGCTGGTGCTGCAACGGGGCGTGGTGGACGAGCATCGCCCGTTCGGTGAGGGCTTTGGCCCGGTGGACGATGTCGTTGACCGCCGCGCTGCGCGGGGCGTTGTGCCGCACGCCCGTGGTCAGGTCCACGCGCCAGTGGATGGTCATCTTGGCGTGGAAGTCGAGCCCGTAGACGGCGCTGGGCAGCGGCGACTCGAACGGGTGCTCGTGCGACGTCGAGGCGGGCACGAACGTGTACTGCTCGGCGTTGGGGCGGGCCCGGAGCCGCCGCCACCAGGCGCCGAGGGAGCCCAGCGGGCCGGGACGGAAGTCAGGCCAAGGTCGGCTGCTCATGGGATGGCTTTCGTCGGAGGGGATGTGCCCCTTCTGTACCTGACCGGACCGGTGCGGAACAGATGAGGTCGCCCACTTCCCCCGGACAGCCGACCCCCGACCCCCCACCCCCTGACCCAAGGTGCACAACCCTAGGCCCACCGAGTGACAACCCCACCACCACTGCCCACCCCCACCACCCGGTAGGCTCACCCCCGCGCCCTCGTAGCTCAGGGGATAGAGCATCGGTTTCCTAAACCGTGTGTCGCAGGTTCGAATCCTGCCGGGGGCACTCACCTTTCGCCGGGTGAATCAGGCCCTGGCCAGCGGAAACGCGGCCGGGGCTTGATCTTTTCCGTCAGTCGCCGTCAGCCGGAATCTGCCCACGTCTGCCGCCCTCCGCGAAACCACCGTGAAACCACGTCGGCCCCTTGGAGTCGCTCCAAGGGGCCGACGCGTCGTCGTCAGGGCTCATCGATGCGACTTGGCACCCTTAGGCTGGACCTTCCCTTTGGCGAACTTGCCAGTCAACGTGCGACCACCAGCCAACTTGCGCACCATGCCACTTGGTTGCCGCAGGGCAGCTGCGGCAACCTTGCGAGTCTGATCACGCCTGGAGGCGGTCACACGCCTCTCCGCCACCACCGTCTCCGCGACTACCTTTTCGATCTTCGCGAGACGTCTATCGATGCTACGTACAACTTCTTGACCAGCGGTTACGTGGGCGCCGGAGATGGCTTGCTCGATGATCTCCCTCACCAAGGCGGTATACCGCTGCCCTTGGGCTTGAGCGAGCGACTTGAGCGCGTCTACGACATCGGTTGGCAGACGTAGCGAAGTCGTCTTCATCGGCCGAGGATCAACCCACTCACCGTCCTCCATCTCGGCAGACGTGTCATGGGTGCCGTAGTACTCCGCTAGAGCTTCAAGCTCTTCGGCCGGTCTCGGAAGGGACCTATCCCTCGTCGTCCTCGTCGTCCTAACCATCATCGTCACCGTGCCTTCCGCTGGAAGGTCTTCTTCTCATCGGACGTCATGTCACGGGCTGTCACGACGAAGGCTTCACCCTCGTCATCAACAGCCACAACGAACAAGTAGCGCCCTGAGTAGGTACGACCGTAGATCAAGAACTTGCCGTCCCCACCCTTCACTCGGTAGTAGGGACGCTCAAGGATGGCCTCCCGCACCTCGTCGAGCGTCACGTTGTGGCGTGCGATGTGCTCTACCGACCATGGGTGGTCCTTGACGTCCCGGAACACCATCCAAGTGTAATGCGATCGCATTGCGTTGTCATCCGCACTGCATGCAACGGATTGTAACGTTCTGTAGTTACAGATGCTCCAACAGCGCTTCGATCTTCTTGTTGATGACATCTCGTTGCCCGTCGATGCACTTCGCGTACACCTTGAGCAGCACGTCCACCGAGTGCCCCGCCCGCTCCGCCACCTCAGTGGCCGGAACACCGCCGTTGAGCATGAGCGAGACTGCGGCGTGCCGAAGGTCGTACGGCCGCCCAGCCAGCGGAGAGGCCGCCTGAGCAGGCGTCAGGGCGTACCGGCGAGCCTCCTCCCACACTCGGTAGTAGGTGGACGAGGAGACGACCCCTCCACCGGGTGAGCGGAACAGCCGCCCGTCCGGCCCGGTCCCGAACCGGGCGATGTGGTCCCGCAGGATGCGGACGAGCACCGGCGGAATCGGCACCGGTCGCACGTCCTTCACCCCACGGTGCTTCAGGCCGCGCCGGTCGTGGACCTCTCCGGAGTCCGTCCACCGCTTCCCGGCTGCCGGGCGCGACTCACCGAGCATGAGCAGGCCCCAGCCCTCCTCGGGCAGGGTGCAGTCGTCCTCCCGGAGCCCCAGGCCCTCAGCAGGCCGAGCAGCCGCGTAGTAGCCGGTCGCGAAGAACGCCGCCAGGTGCGCGCCCCGGTCCTGGTTCCGCCGACCGACGTAGGTCACCGCGGTCAACAGCCGCTCCACCTGGCCGGGGTTGGCGACGACACGCGGGTCGACCTGCTCCACCACCTTCGCGACCTTGCGCTTCACCCTGGTCAGCGGGTTGTCCGGGATAAGCCCCAGCTCCACCGCGTAGGACAGCAGGTTGAACAGCACCGCCCGTTTCCGCTGATAGACCGTCGCAGCCGCCGCCTTGCCGTCGAGCTTCACGGCCAACGCGTGCAGCACCTCACGAACCGCCACAGCGTCCGTCAGCTCGAACAGCGGACGCGAGTTCCGGACCAGCCAGTCAACGACCTCCTGGGCCTCACGCGACAGCCCGTCGTCTCGGGTAGTCGGAGGCAGCAGGTTGCGCATGAGCACGCCCCGCAGCTCCTTTACCTCCGGCCGTCCAGCTCCATCCCGGACGAACGCCGCCCCAGCCGTGGCCAGCGCCTCCACCGTGCTGCCCCGAGTGGTTGCCGCAGCATCCGTCCACTTCATGTCCATGTAGGACTGCGCGAACTCCACGAAGGACAGCGAGTTGCGCCGCTTCAGCTCCGAGACCGGGTAACCCGTCTCAACGTCGAACTCCTCACCCCTTCGAGCAGCCTGCATCAGCTCCGACCGGCGACTGTTGGCCAGGGCCTTAGTCCCGAACCACTCCGAGTGGGACTTGGTATCGGTCACCCACCGCACACCGTAGGGCCGGGTCTTCTTCTTGCCACCCTTGCCCTTCTTCTTGGACCAGTCCGCGATTTCCCAGAACCGGACCTTGAACGTGGTCGTCATGCCGCCGCCCGGTACAGGTCATCGAGCCAAGCGAGGAAGTCGACCCGCTTGCACCGCAGCTCGCCGTTGGGCAGCGAGAAGCACCGAGGCCCCTTCCCCGTCTGCCGCCACTTGTAGAACGTGTCCCGCGAGACCTCCCCGCCCAGGGCCTCCAGCATCTCCGGAACAGACATCAACTGAGCCAGCTCACGCACCTTGCCACTCATCCCCGAACCCCCGTTTACGCAGCTTGAGACGTTGCCGAACGATCTGGCGGACTGGCCGAGGCGAGCAGCGCCGCCGTGTACTCGGCCTTCCATCGACGCCGCTCCGCGACCGCCCGCAGTAGCAGGTGTGGTCTTGGGGGCACGTTCGGGTCACCGGGTCGCACGTTGTTCCAGACGACCCGTTTGGGCTGGTCGTCCCCAGTGATCCCCACATCGGCAAGCAATTGCCGAACGAATTCCTTGCGATCGTGCTTGTGGTCGGCGAGCGACTTCCCGGACCACTTCCGCGACACCAGCACCCGCCGACCGGCTACGCCGAGCGTTGAGCGCTTGTGTGCCTTGCCCTTGCACCGGCCAGGTTCCATCGACAGGCGAGCGCCCTTGGGTTGGATGCCGTAGAGCAGCCACACCGGGCACTGCGGAGAGCACGGCGTCACGGCCAGCTCAGCGCACAGCCGTTCGGCGTGGTCCTCCTGGCGGGTGGTCCGGGCGTCGAAGCACTCACCGATGCTCTTGGTCAGGTATTTCGTCAGGTAGCCGATGTGCCGACCGGCCTCTTCGGTGCCGCCGAGGATGCTCTTGGAGTGCACCTGCACCCCGAACCGCGCCACGTGCGCCGGACGCTCCACCTGGTCCAGCGCTTCATCCCACGTCGGCAGCGGTTCACGGGTGGTCGGGTCAACGAACCCCTTCGCCCGCGCGTCCCACACCGGCCGGTTGTCGCCGCTGTACTTGATCTCATCGTGGTTGGGCCACCACACCTGGTGATACGTGGCCTCAGCCACCGCTCGCAGCTCCGCCCGCGAGATCGAACCCCTGATAGCGGCGTGCCAGTGTGGCGCCAGTCGTCGCTGAGGCTCAACGGTCGAGAAGTACTGCACATCCCACCCGACGCACCGCCGCAGGTTCTGCACGAACCGATCCAGCAGTGCTGCGAAGTGCACCGCGTCCCGAGCCGCCCGCCGGTAGTCGTAGCTGTCCGGGTCGACCGGCGTGCCATCCGCGCGCACCTTGCCGTAGCTGTGATGAAGCCGGTCGTGGTCAAGTCCGCGCCCAAGGCCGCGTGCGGAGTATCCCGCCCGCTCTGCCACCGCGGTGGCCGGAACACCACCGTTGAGCGTCACCGAGACTGCGGTGTGCCGAACGCCGAGTGGCCCCGCTCCGTGGGGAGAGGTCGGTCCATAGGCTTGCGGCATGGTCACGGGCAGTGGCGACCGGGCGAAGGGCAAGGCGACCGGCGGAGTGGGCGAGCGTGTACGAGTGGCTCGACGATGTTCGGGGTCGGCCGGGTATGTGGGTCCGGGTGGCGCTACAGGTCCACGGTGTCTCGGAGCCGTTTCCGATCGGCTCCGGCCGCGCTTTCGGTGACTGGCTGCACGAGCGCTTCGGCTGGGGAACGGCACTTGGTTGGGCGCACGCCATCCAAGAGCACGCCGGCGTGCGGGGTCCCTCGGACTTTCTCTTCCAGCTCGTCGACGGACCATCACCCCGCGCCGTGAGCACGTAAGGGGTTGGGACCGGCTCGAAGGGTCGAGCCGGTCGTGGCGGCTACGTCAGGACGTGCGCTTGAGGCGGCGGGCCAGTTCGGACAGCAGTTGTTGATCCGTCAGGGCGCTCGGGTCCGGGGTGGTGACGCCGCGCAGGCCCGCTTCCTCGGCGGTGAGGAGTTTGGCGGCCACCATCACTTCCAGGGGGCTCAGGTCGAACGCCTTGGCGACGACGCGGGCGGTGTCGAGGGTTGGGCGTTCGCCCTTTCGCCAGGCGGTCAGGCGGCTTCGGTCGAAGCCCGTCTTCTCGGTCAGCTCTCCGGTGGTCATCCCGCGGTCGTCCATGTGCTTCTGGACGAAGTCCGACCAGGACGAGTCCGCACTCTCGGCTTTGGTCACCACGCCATGGTACGTGCGCGCACGCAACGCTGGTTGGGCACACCCCCCAGGTAGGGCTGACCTGCACGTTGTCCATACACAACGATAGTTGCGCGAACAAAACAAACTGCCTAGCGTTGTGAGCACACAACCTGCGTTGGGTGCGCACAACACAAGGCTGGCCATGCCGTACACGATCAAGCTCCGCACCGATGCCTTCGCCAAATCCGTCCGCCTCGCCGGGTTCCGGTCGGACTACGCGCTGGCCAAGGCGATGGAGGTCAACCGCTCCACGGTCGCGCGCGTCCTCAGCGGTGACCTCCAGCCCGGTGCGGCGTTCATCGGCGGCGCGTTGACCGCGCTCGCGCCGATGCAGTTCGACGACCTCTTCGAGATCGTCCCCACCCAGCGGTGATGACGGTCCGTGGCGTCACGGTCCCGCGCACGTGTGATCGGTTCCGCCGAGAGTCCGCCACTTCAGCGGTGTGCGCGCTCACCCGTTTGGTTGACACTCGTGATCAAGTGACGCCGCAGGGCGATGAGACCAGTGGTCCACCACCGAGACGGGGACGCGGAAGGATGGCACGAGGTGAGCGACGAGCCACGGCACGCGGCCGCGCGGTTGCGCCAGGAGCTGCGGACCAGCGGGCACGACTGGTTCGACGCGCACCGGGACGAGCTGCTGCCCGCCCTCCGCGACGCGCTGGCCGAACCGGAGGCCGCGGTCGCGTTGTTCGCCGACGTGTGGCCGGTGGTCCCGGCGAACGTGGACGAGGGGTGGTCGCGCGAGCTGCTGGACGTGGGAGCGCAACTGGCCGCGGTGCTGCCCACGTCCTTGTTGCTGGCCACGGGTTTCCGCCGCGCCGCGCAGTCGTTACGCGCCCGGGGTGCGCTCCGCCTCGCCGCCGTCGCCGGCATGCGTGAGCTGGCCATCCACCGCCTGCGCGACGACGACCCGGACGCGGCGGCCGCCGCGTTGCACGACCTGGCCACGACCTACCGCGCCCAGGGCCGGTTGCACAAGGTCGTCGGGTGCGCCGACGAGACCCTGGAGCTGTACCTCCTGCACGACGACCGGCCGGGCGCGGCACGGGCGCTGGCGCACCTGGGCGCGTTGATGATCGAGGTGGGCAGGCACGACTCCGCGATCAAGTACCTGACCCGCGCGGACAGGCTGTTCGAGGACCTGGCCGATCCCGCCGCACGCGCGCGGTGCCTGCCCGAGCTGGGCCGGGCGCTGTGGTTGTCCGGCAACCGCGCCGAAGCCCACCGGCGGTTCAACCGCGCGCTCGCGCTGCTCATCGGCACCGACGACGCGGCGGCACAGCGGGTGCGCGACCTGGTCGCGGAGCTGGAGTCAGTCCCGGAACCAGTGCAGCAGGGCCACGCCGACCTGGATCAGCAGTCCGAGGACGGGCCGGACCCGGGGCCGGGCCGCTGAGCGGTGCCGACCGCGGCAGTCCCGCCGGCGGCAGCCGGCGCGCGAGCATCGCGGGGACGGGTCGGGGGATGGTGTGCTCATCGGTGTTCTCGCGTTCTTCCCTGGTCGTCAAGCGGTGGTGTCGGGGTGGTCGGCGAGCAGGCGCAGCACGTCCCGGCAAAGGAACACGCGGCGGTAGCCGGAGTGCTCCCACGGGACGAGGACGCCCAGCTCCACCAGGCGGGCGGTGAGGTCGGTGGCGGCCTTGGCGGTGATGCCGTAACGCTCCCGCAGCGATCGGTGGTCCACGACGGGGAAGCCGATCAGCTCGGCGGCCACCTGCGGCAGCTTCCCCTTGCGCGGCAGGCGGACGGCGTAGTCGGCGGCGAGTCGCTCCAGGTGGCCGATCAGCCGCAGTTGCGCCAGCGCCAGGTCGCGCACGGCGGTGGCGAAGAAGTCGACCCAGCGGTCCACGCGCCCGGTGTCGACGACGTCGCGGATCTGCCGCTGGTACTCGGCCAACGCGGTGTCCAGCCACACCGACAGCGGCAGCACCTGGTCGCGCACCAGCCCGCACCGCACCATCTCCAGCGTCGAGAACGTGCGCGCCACGTGCCCGTTGGCCGTCGGGAACGGTTGCAGCACCTCGAGCTGGTAGTGCGCGAGCGCGACCTTGGCGATCCTCGGCTGCTCGTCCTCCTCGCGCACCCAGGTCGACCACTGCTCCAGCAGGGCCACGAGGTGCGCGCCGGTCGCGGTCAGCAGGTAGGCCCGCCCGTCGCTGACGCCCAACCGGCCGGGCGCGTCGCGCAGCACGTCCTGCAGGCGACGGCCGGGCGTGCCGCCGGTCATGATCGCGGCGACCTCGCCGACCAGCTCGGCGTCGACCGGCGCACCGTCGCGGACCCGCGCCAGGCCGTGGTCGCACGCCCGCAGGAACGGGGCCACCAGCTGCGACGGCGCGGCGCTGTCGGTGGGGAGCGGGCCGTCCTGCGACGCCAGCAGGTCCGCCGCGAACGTCTCGCGCAGACCCACCACGACCCCGGACAGCCCGGCTGAGCTGTTCGCGTCACGGACCTGGGTCGCCCGCACGAGCGCGGCTCTCACGTGCAACCGCTCGGCCGCCTCGTCCAGGCGTCCGAGCGCGTGCTCGGCCTCGGCGCACCGCCGGTAGGTCGACACCGGCAGCGCCAGGTCCGAGGGCAGCGGGGGTGGCAGGTAGGCGCCTTCGCGCCGGAGTTCTTCGGGGATGCCGGGCAGTTCGGGCACCGGCGACCACTGCCCGTCGGGCAGGGGGCGGTAATTCATGGGCGAACCCTGGCACGACGGCCGAGTCTTTGGCAAGGCATTCCCACATCGATGTGAAGCTATGCCACCCTTCCCTACACATCGACTTGAATACGTCCATTAGGCCATTCGAGTCACAACTTTGGTGCATCCCGCAAAATTACGGCCAACCGCTCGGTCAGCCCGTCATAAGTCCAGGTCAGCGTGCATGAAGACCTCGGCGAGCGGCTAGCACCGCCGTTTCCGGCAGCACCGGCCGCGAGCTGCGGTATTCCATACCACTCGACATCGACGAAAGTGATCACGCGGTCCGGTCACGTTCCGAAATGGACCACTGGTCCATCGAGGACACGATTCCACCCGAAAGAGTGTCACGACCGAACCGCCCGCCACTCACCTCGGTGGCGCCACGGGCTACTTGCGATGGTGCCACAGTGGTGCCATAGTGGTGCCATGGATTTGACGCCGTACGTCGACAACCTGCGCCAGGAGCTCGCCACCGCCGCCGAGGCAGGCGGGGAGGAGGCGCGGGCGCTGGCCGAACGACTCGTCGCCCCGCTGGAGTCGGCGGTGCGGTTGACGCTGCTCGAAGCCCTGTCCGCGGCCGTGGACGAGATCACGCGGGATCTCGCGCCGGGCTCGGTCGACGTGCGGTTGCGTGGGCGTGATCCTGAGTTCGTCGTCACGGTGCCGGATGGTGCCACGGCGAGCCAGGGTGATGCCACGGAGCTGCCACCGCTGGTGGTCGAGGAGGGCGCGGTCGCGCGGATCAACCTGCGGCTGCCCGAGCACCTCAAGCAGCGGGTCGAGGAGGCCGCGAGCCGGGAGGGCGTCTCCGTCAACGCCTGGCTGGTGCGCGCCGCCGCGGCCGGGCTCGGGCACGGCGGTCGGCCGGCCACCCGCGCCCCCGGCCGCCAGAGCTTCACCGGCTGGGTCCGCTAGCCGCGAGAACACCGATCAGACCATCTCACAGGGGACAGCCATGCCTTCTTTCGCCACGCCCGAACCCATCACGCTGGACGTCGACGTCGTCGCCGGCAGCGTCCTGATCACCGCCACCGACCGCGACGACACCGAGGTCGAGCTCCACCCCGCCGACCCGGACAACGGCAAGGACCGCGCCGCCGTCGACGGCACCTCGGTCGACTTCGCCGCCGGCCGCCTGACCGTCCGCACGCCCCGGTCGCGCGGCATCTTCGGCAAGACCGGCACGGTCGACGTGGTGGTGCGGCTGCCCGCCGGCTCGCAGGTCGTCGCGCAGGGCTCGCTCACCGAGTTCCGCGCCGAGGGCGCGTTGGGCGAGTGCCGCTTCAAGACCTCCGCCGGTCACATCCGGTTGCAGGACACGGCCGCGCTCAAGGCCTCCACCTCGCACGGTGACGTGGCGGTCGAGCGGGTCACCGGCCGCGCCGAGCTGTCGACCGGCTCCGGTGAGCTGCGCGTCGACCGGCTGGACGGCTCCGGCGCGGTGAAGAACTCCAACGGCGCGACCCGGGTCGGCGAGGTCACCGGCGAGCTGCGGGCCGGCGCGGCCAACGGCGACATCTTCGTCGGCCACGCCGCGGGCGACGTGCACGCCAAGACCGCCAACGGTCGCATCCGCGTCGACGAGGTCGTGCGCGGCTCGGTCGTCGTGGAGACCTCCGCGGGCGAGGTGGAGGTCGGCATCCGCGAGGGCACGGCCGCCTGGCTGGACGTGCGCTCGGTCGCGGGCCGCGTGCGCAACGAGCTGAGCAACGCCGACGCGCCGGGTGACGGGGAGGAGCGGGTCGAGGTGCACGCCCGCACGTCCTTGGGCGACATCGTCATCCGCCGCGCGTAGCACACAACACCACTGCGGGACGCCGACGTGCGGTCCCTGCCGCCGGCCATCACCAAGAAGGAGACCACCCATGGCGATCACCGCCACCGGGCTGCGCAAGTCCTACGGCGACCACGTCGTGCTCGACGGCCTCGACCTGCGGGTGGAGCGCGGCACGGTGTTCGCGCTGCTCGGCCCCAACGGCGCGGGCAAGACGACGACCGTGCAGATCCTGTCCACCCTCATCACCGCGGACGGCGGCCAGGCGCGGGTCGCGGGCCACGACTTGGACCGCGACCCGGCCGGCGTCCGCGCGGCCATCGGCGTCACCGGGCAGTTCTCCGCCGTGGACAACCTGCTCACCGGCGAGGAGAACCTGCGGCTGATGGCGGACCTCGCCCACCTCGACCGCCGGGAGGGCCGCCGCACCACCGCCCGCCTGCTGGAGCGGTTCGACCTGGTGGAGGCGGCGAAGAAGCCCGCCTCGACGTACTCGGGGGGCATGCGCCGACGGCTGGACCTGGCGATGACGCTGGTCGGCGGGCCGCGGCTGATCTTCCTGGACGAGCCGACCACCGGCCTGGACCCGCGCAGCAGGCACACCATGTGGGAGATCATCCGCGGCCTGGTCGCGGGCGGCGTCACGATCTTCCTCACCACCCAGTACCTGGAGGAGGCCGACCAGCTCGCGGACCGGATCGCCGTGCTCAACGGCGGCAGGCTGGTCGCCGAGGGCACCGCGGACGAGCTGAAGCGGCTGATCCCGGGCGGGCACGTCCGGTTGCGGTTCGCCGACGCGCACGCGCTCGACCTGGCCGCCAAGGCGCTCGGCGGCGCCACCCGCGACGACGCGAGCCTGACCCTGGACGTGCCCGGTGACGGTGGCGTGCACCAGTTGCGGTCCCTGCTCGACCGGCTGGACGACGCCTCGGTCGACGTGCAGGACCTGTCCGTGCACACGCCCGACCTCGACGACGTCTTCTTCGCCCTCACCACCGAGAGGACCGCGCAGCGATGAGCACCCTGGCCATCCGCGACACGACCACCATGCTGCGCCGCAACCTGCGGCACATGCAGCGCTTCCCGATGATGTCGATCGGCACGATCGGCATGCCGGTGATGATGATGTTGTTGTTCGTGCACGTCTTCGGCGGCTCGCTGGGCGCCGCCACGCCGGGCGGCGCGTCCTATGTGGACTACCTGGTGCCGGGCATCCTGGTGATGGCCGTCGGCTCGGGCGCCGCGTGGACCTCGATCAACATCAACACCGACATGGGCGAGGGCGTCATCGCCCGGTTCCGCACCATGGCGATCTCCCGCTACTCCGTGCTGACGGGGCAGGCGCTGAGCAGCCTGCTCAACACGGTGGTCAGCCTGACCGTCGTGATCGGACTGGCCCTGCTGACCGGGTTCCGGCCGGCGGCCGACCTCCGCGGCTGGTTGGCGGCGGCCGGGTTGCTGGTCCTGCTCGCGCTCGCGTTCACCTGGCTGGGCATCGCGCTCGGCATGGGCGCGAAGACGGTCGCCGGCGCGAACACCTCCACGCTGCCGTTGCAGTTCCTGCCGTTCATCAGCAGCGCGTTCGTGCCGACCGACTCGATGTCGAGCGGGCTGGCGTGGGTCGCCGAGAACCAGCCGTTCACGCCGATCACCGACACCCTGCGCGGGCTGCTCGTCGGCACGCCGATCGGGAACAGCGGGTACTGGGCGGTCGGCTGGTGCCTGGTGATCACCGCCGTCGGGTGCGCCAGGGCGCGGGTGCTCTACAACCGCGACCCGGCACGCTGACCCAGCGGCCCCAAGACCCCGCCTCCACCAGGGCGGGGCCTTGTCGCGTCACCGGGGGTCGAACGCCTGTTCGATCCGTCCACAGCTGGGGACAACCCTGTGGACAAATCAGTCCTTGCTGGTCAGCGCCTGTGCGTGGGCGAGCAGTTCGTCCACCGACCACTGGTCGTAGGCGTGTTGTCCACGCCTCTGCGCGACCACCGTGCCGTCCGGCGCGATGAGGAAGTCCGCGGGCAGGCCGAGCCGACCGCCTTCCGGCTTGGGCAGCGGACGACGGCCGCGCAGCACCGGGCCGAGGTCGCGGACCACGCCGCGCACGATCGCGCCCCACGCGCGCGGGTCGAGCACCGAGCGCGCGGCGGACTCCACGCCGAACTCCACGTAGAGCCGCTTGTCCGGGTCGCCGACCACGGCGAACGGCAGGTCGGCGACGTGCGGGCGCAGTTCGGCGTCCGACGAGTGGAACACGACCACCTCGGTGATGCCGTGCGCGGTGATCTCGTCGTGCCGCTGGACGATGGACCTCAGGTGCAGGTTGCAGACCGGGCAGCCGGCGAACCGCCGGAACTGCAGGTGCACCAGCCCGCCAGGGTCGGGCACCCGCACCGTGCCACCGAGCACGGTCCCCCAGTCTCGTTCGGCGACCTTCACGCGTTCCCCCAACCCTCCCGTAGGCGTGCGCTGTACGCTTACCCAAGTTATGCGCGTAACTTGTACGCTGTCAAGGACATGCCACGCCCCAAGTCGCTCACCACCTCCGCGCTCGCGGCCGCCACGCTCACCGTCCTCGACCGGGACGGCCTGGCGGCGTTGTCGATGCGCGTGGTCGCGAAGGAGCTCGGCATGGGCACGATGTCGCTGTACCGCTACGTCGCCGACCGGGACGAGCTGGAAGCCCTCGCGGTCGAGCACGTCGTGGCCGCGGTGGACACCGCGCCGCCGAGGGCGTTGTGGGACAAGCAGATCGCGGTCCTGGTCGAACGGGTCCGCGCGGCCGTCGCCGCGCACCCCAACGCCGTGCCGCTCATGATGACGCACCGGCACCGCAGCCCGAGCCTGCTGCGCTGGGCCGAGGCCGTGCTGGGCGTGCTGACCGGCGCCGGGTTCACCGGGGAGCAGCGGGTGATCGCTTTGCGCGCGCTGCTGAGCTACCTCATCGGCGCGATCGAGACCGAGCACCTCAGCCCGCTGTCGGGCCTGGGCACCGACACCATGGCCCGGATGAGCGAGGTCTACCCGCTGCTGGCCGAGACGGCCGCCACCGCGCGGACGATCACGCCGGACCTCGAGTTCCGCCGCGGCCTGGACGTGGTGCTCGGCGGCCTGCGCCGCCCGTGACCCCGAGCGGCGTGACCGACGCGGAGGCCGAAGCCGACCTCGGCCTCCGCGCCTGAACGCGACGAACACGGAGTTGCGCTCCGAGCGTGGCGTCGACGGTTCCGGCGCGGAGTCGACTCCCGCTGCGTCTCCAGGTCAGGTTCGCCGATGAGAGGGCTCTCCCCTCTCGTCCCGTCCGCCACCGCGGATCGGACGGGAAGTCCTCACGGAGCCTGCTCGTCGTCCCGCAGGTCGAGCAGCTCCTCGAGCACGTGCGCGGCCGGGCCGCGGCTGCGCCACGAGAAACGGCTGGGCGCCAGCACGTTCACCTCGTCGGCGGGCATCCGCATCGCCACCGCGTCGTCCTCGGTGTGCAGGCGCACGACGTCGATCACCGCGTCGTGCGCACGCACCCCGACCACCGCCGCCAGTTCGCCCTTGGCGTCGCGCGGGTGCAGGAACTGGAACCCCCGCGCGATCAGCTCGCGGAGCTGGAACGTCGTGCGCGAGGCGTAATCAGTCGACGAAGTCATCGAACTCCCCGTCCCTGGCCCCCGCCACGAACGCGGCCATCTCCGCCCGGGTGTAGACCAGCGCCGGGCCCTCGGGGAACCGGGAGTTGCGCATCGCGATCTCGCCGCCGTCGAGCACGGCGAACTCCACGCAGTTGCCGATCGCGTCGCTGTAGGAGCTCTTGGTCCACGTGACGCCGTTCAGGTCGGCCGCGGACATGCCGTTGTGAACCTTGGTGGCCATCGACTCACCCTCCGAGCAGAGATGCATCTGCACGTGCATCCGGTTGTGCACGGACGGTAGCACTGGGTGGTGCACGGGTAAATGCACGTGCAGATGCGGAGCGTGAATCCCACCCGGTCGGACGACAGCTAGAGCTCGGCCCGCCGCTTGGCGAGCATCTGGCGGCTCCGGTCGGGCGTCTCGGCGTCCACCGTCAGGCGGTCGAAGACCCGGCTGTAGATTTCCAGCTCTTCGAGTTTGTCCAGGTAGAGGGCACCGGCGAGGTGTTCGAGGTAGACGATGTCGGGCAGGTCGGGCTCACCGAAGCGCAGCATCGCGAACGGTCCCTTCGCCGCGTAGCCGGCCCACGGGAACGGCACGATCTGGAGGGTGATGGGCCCGTCCTTGGTCACGCTGAGCAAGTGGTCGAGCTGCTCGAGCAGGACTTCACGGCCGCCGATCGCCCGGTAGAGCACCGATTCGTCGATCACGGCCCACACCCTCGGGGCACCGGGCCTGGCCAGGATCCTCTGCCGCTGCATCCGCAACGACACCCGCCGCCGCACGTCGGGCGTCACCAGCTCCGGCCGGCCGTGGCTCGCGATCGCGGTCGCGTACCGCTCGGTCTGCAGCAGGCCGGGCACGAACTGCGTCTCGTAGATCAGGATCCGCGACGCCGCCTCCTCCAGCCCCACGTAGTCCTGGAACCAGTCGGGCATCAGGTCGGTGTAGCGGTTCCACCAGCCCGGCTCGTTGGACCGGCGCACCATGTCGAGGAACTTCGCCCGCTCGTCCGGGTCGTCGACGCCGTACATGGTGAGCAGGTCGGTCACGTCGCGGACCTTCAGGCCGACGCGGCCCAGCTCCATCCGGCTGATCTTGGACTCCGAGCCGCGGATGGCGTAGCCCGCGTCCGCACGGCTGATCTCGGCGGCCTCGCGCAGCCTGCGCAACTGCGCGCCGAGCACGATCCGCAACGCGGTCGGGCCGCTGTCCCGCTCCGGCGTCGACTCGTCCGTCGCCATCGGCGTTCCTCCCGACCGTCGTGCCCGTCCCACCCGAACAGCGGTTGCGCCCGAGGAGGGCTGAATCGCATCGTCACTGAACGTACACCCATGATCTTGCCCGGTCAGACGCACGACGCTCACTCACGCGTTGAGCCCATACCCTTACGCTGAGCGGACTGTGACGCGGTGCACACAACATCACTCCCATCCCCGTAATGCGAGGTCACCACAATGCCGGGTACGTCCTCGGACGCCGCCGCCCCCGTCTACATCGACACCACGAAGGCCAGCATCGCCAGGGTCTACGACGCCTTCCTCAACGGCAAGGACAACTACGAGATCGACCGGGAAGTGCTGCGACGCGTGCAGCAGGTCGCGCCCGAGGCGACCACGCTCGCCGTCGACAACCGGGGCTTCCTGATCCGCGCCACCCGGTTCGTCGCGAGCCAGACGGGGATCAACCAGTTCCTCGACTGCGGCTCCGGGTTGCCCACCGCCGAGAACACGCACCAGGTGGCCCAGCGGATTAACCCGGATGCCCGAGTCGTCTACGTCGACAACGACCCAGTGGTACTGGCGCACGGCCGCGCGCTGCTGGAGGAGAACGACCGGACGCACTTCTCGGCGGCCGACATCTTCAAGCCGCGGGAGATCCTCAACGACCCGGTGGTCCGCAAGCACATCGACTTCACCGAGCCGATCGCGTTCTTCCAGATGGGCACGCTGCACCACTACAACGGCGAGTCGCCCACCTCGGCCGAGATCATGGCCGAGTACATCGACGCGCTGCCGTCCGGCTCGTACGTGGCGATCTCGCACTTCCTCGACCCCGAGACCGAGGAGCACTCGTCGATCGCGCGCCGGATGGAGCACACGTTCCTGCACTCGCCCATGGGCAGCGGGCGGTTCATCACCAGGGGGGCGATGCTCGAGCTGTTCCACGGCCTGGAGCTGGTCGAGCCGGGCCTGGTGATCTGCGCGGACTGGTGGCCCGACGGGCCGCGGCTCAAGGAGCTGGACGCGGTGAGCTACTGCATCGCGGGCGCGGTGGGCCGCAAGCCCTGACACCGGCGCACGCGGCGGTGGTGGACGAGGGGGGAGTCCTCAGTCCTCGCCCACCACCGGTCGACGCGCGCGTTCAGCCCTTCCGGAGGAAGAAGTCGACCAGCACCGGCACCGTCGCCCGGGGCTTGACCATGTGGGTCTGGCCGGGCAGGACGGTCAGCTCGCCGTGCGGCAGCGCCGACGCCAGGTGCCGCTGCGCGTTGCGCATGTACTCCGGGCTCTTGCCGCCGGCGATCACCAGGGCGGGCACCTCCGCGCCGGCCCACCGGTCGGCGGGCGGCGGCGTGCCGCGCTGCAACTCGCCGGTCAGCGCGAAGTCGTGGGGCAACGTGTGCGCGACGGCCTTGAGCTTCTTCCACATCGGCAGCAGCGGCATGACCGCGACGAAGAAGCCGGGCGTGCCGACGTACCGCATGAACAGCTTGATCGCCTCACCCCGGCGACCCTCCGCGACCGCGCGCTCGACCCGTGCCGGCAGCTCGGGGTCCATCGGCGCCCGCGTGCCGTCGATGATCATCGGCGACTCGTAGATCGCGATCCGCTCGGCGTCGACGCCCCGGTGCGCCGCCTCGGCGACCAGCGTGCCGCCCGAGGACATGCCGAACAGGTGCGCCGACCCGCCCGCCTCCTCGACCAGCGCGGCGATGTCCTCGACCTCGCGGTCCACGTCGTGCGGCGCGGTGCCGCCGCCGCTCCCGCCCCGGCCGCGCCGGTCGTAGGTGTAGACGGTGAAGTGCTCCGACAGCGGCTCGGCCAGTGCCGTCGCCGGGCCGAACGCCCGGTGGCACATCGCGCCGTCCACGATGATCAACGCCGGTCCGGACCCGATGCGCGTGAAGGCGATCGCGGTGCCGTCCTTGGAAACGACCTGTCCCATGTCCGTTCCGTCCTTCAGCTCTCGGAGCGCAGCTTGGCCGCGACGGCGGAGGCCCAGAGCCAGGCCACGACAGCCGCGCCGTACAGCAGGGTGGTTCCGGTCTCGGTGCCCATGAAGGGCAAGGGCGTCAGCGACAGCACACCCGCCGCGACGCTCGCCCGCGCCCACGGGCCGCTCCACTTCCGCGCCAGCACGAAGAAGGACGCGACCAGGGCGGGGAAGGCGACGAAGAACGCCACGCCGTGCAGCACGCCGTGCCACGACAGCTCGGGGGCCTGGCCTTCGGGCGCGCCCGCGGGGAAGCCGAACGCCGGGTCGGCCACGAACACCCCGCCGCCGATCATGCCGATCGCGAAGGCCGCGGTCAGGACCGGGACCACGCGGCCGACTGACCCGGTGCGGCGCATGCCGACCGCCATCGCCAGGAACAGCAGTCCACTGAGGACGAAGTTCGCGATCTGGAGCCAGCCGCCGTCACCCAGGGAGAGGAAGCTGAACGGGTGGCGGGACAGGTCGAAGCCCTCGCGGGTGAACGCCTGGGCGAAGCCGGTGACGAGGTAGAGCGGGCCGGCCACGACGCCGCAGCCCAGCAGCAGCCTGGTGGTGCCGGCCCGGGTGTCCGCGCCGTCGTGCCGCAGCGTGGTCATGCCAGGTCCCCCATCCAGGTCGACCAGGTCCGCTCGTCACGGCCGTCGTCGGCGAAGACGTGGTGCATGGCGATCAGCGCACCGGGGAGCCCTTGGAAGAAGCGGTAGAGCGCGCGGTCCGTGCGGATGCCGACGGTCTGGGCGTTGGCGAAGTAGACGACGCCCTGCTCGCCGTCGAGCGTGACGCGGTCGCCGGTGCGGGCGGCGCGGTCCAGGCCGAGCTTGCGGCCGAGCTTCGGCCACACCGCCGGCCAGTCCGCGACGGCCGGGCCGACCACGGTGACCGGGCGCGCGGTGCGGCCGGTGAAGTGGCGCAGGTAGGTGACCAGGGTCTGCCAGAACATCTCGCCGCCCGCGGTCATGGCCTCGAACTCGTCCTCCCAGTCGTCGCCGGGCAGGAAGCCGCTCGCGACCATGCGCAGGACCGTGCTGCCCCGGTCACGGCCCTCGATGAGGAACTCGTAGGCGATGAACCGGCCGTCGGGCGCTTTGTCGCCGCCGTAGGCGAGCTGCTTGCCGGGCTCCCACGCGGTGATCGTGTGGGTGGGCTCGTAGCCGCCGAAGCAGACCTGCCGGACCGCCTCGCCGGGTCGGACGTCGTTGGCTCCCATGAACCAGGAGTCGAGGCCGGGGCCGGTGGCGATGGCCTCCCAGACCTCCTCGGGCGTGACGCCGTCGAGCTCGACCTCGTTGGTGCCTTCGAACGCGTGACCCATCGTCACTCCTTCGGGATGCTGGGGTGGACGGCGACGACGACGCGGTGCGCACGTCCGCCGGCCGCGGTTTCGTCGTGGTACTTGGCGACCAGGGTGGTGACGGCGGTGGCCAGCTCCTCGGCGAACGCCGCGCGGTCGGCGGCGGTGGCGAAGCGGACCTCGCCGTCCAGGGCGAAGGTGGCGACCCTCTTGTCGGCCTTCGTCGCGCCGGTGATGAGGTTGCCGACGTCGCGGACCAGGCGTGCGGCGACGGCCAGGAGCCAGCGGGCCGACAGGCGGTCGGGCGCGCGTTCCGGGTCGGGCTGGACGGCGGCCAGCGCGGTGGGCGAGATGACGTAGGACGCGGCGGTGGCGCGCATGACCCGTTCGGTCATGTTGCCCTTGCGGCGTTCCTCGGCCAGCTCGACCAGGCCGTGCTGCTCCAGCGTGCGCAGGTGGTAGTTGACCTTCTGCCGCGGCAGCCCCACCTTGGCCGCCAGCATGGTCGCCGAGCTCGGCTGCGCCAGTTCGGCCAACAACCTCGCCCGCACGGGGTCCAACGACACCTCGGCCACCGCCGGGTCCTCGATCACCGCCACGTCCAACATGCGACAACCCTCCCACCGACAACTTCCCCTGTCAAGACAACTCGTCTTGTCGGCCGCGCGAGTCCTACGTTCGCGTCGCGAGAGTCCTACGTTCAGAACCCCCGAGTTGAACGCTCACGACGAGCGGTAGGCGCGTGCCGCTCGTCGTGAGCGTTCAACTCGGGGGTCGCGAACGTAGGACACGCGCGTTCTGGAGGTAGGACTCACGCGGGCTGGAGGTAGGACTCTCGGGGTGGTGCGTGGTTGGTGCGGGGTTCGTCAGCGGAGGGGGTGAGGGTGGGTGCATGGGGATGAAAGAGCAGACGAACGAGGGCGTTCAGTGGTACAGGCGGGTTTGGGTGGGGCCGTTGGGGTTCCTGGTGCTGGTGTTCGTGGCGTTCTCGTTGCCGCCCTACCTGACGTTGGACCCGGCGTTGTCACGGGTGCCGCGGGCCGAGGGGTACCCGTGGCACTACCCGGTGCTGGTGGCGCACGTCGTGTTCGGGGCGGTGGCGATCCTGACCTGCGTGGTGCAGGTGTGGCCGTGGTTGCGGCAGCGGTACCCGGCGGTGCACCGGGTCGTCGGCCGGGTCTACGTGCTCGGCGGGGTGCTGCCGGCCGGCGTCACGGCGATCGCCGTCGGTGCCGTGTCGCCGTTCGGACCGCTCAACCAGGCCGGCAACGTGCTGATGGGCGCGCTGTGGCTGGCGTTCACCGTCACGGGGTTCCGGATGGCGCGGCAACGCCGGTTCGTCGACCACCGCAGGTGGATGATCCGCAGCTTCGCGCTCACCGCGTCGATCATGAGCAACCGGATCTGGGCGGTCGTCGGCGCGCTCACGCTCTCGCCGCGGCTCGACACGACGTTCGGCGGCAGCGAGGTCGCCCTGGTGCAGGCGGTCTCCGGCCTGGCCGCGTGGCTGGGCTGGGTGGTGCCGCTGCTGATCGCCGAGTGGTGGCTGGAACGCGGTGACGCCCGCAAGCGCCGACGGCGGGTGGAGCGCTCAGAGCGGCAGCCGGTAGTCGTCTGAACCGCGCTCGAAGTCGAGCAGGTGCCGCTTGCGCGCCAAGCCGCCGCCGTACCCGGTGAGGTCGCCGTTCGCGCCGACCACCCGGTGGCACGGCACGATGATCCCGATCGGGTTGCGCCCGTTGGCCAGGCCGACCGCCCGCGCGGCCGACGGGCGGCCCAGTCGCTGCGCCAGCTCGCCGTACGTCACCGTCTCGCCGTACGGGATCTCGCCCAACGCCCGCCACACGGTGCGCTGGAACGGCGTCCCGACCGGGTCCAGCGGCAGGTCGAACTCCGTCCGCGCGCCGCCGAAGTACTCGGCTAGCTGCGTGATCACGTCCCCGAAGGGCGAAGGGTCTTCGGGGCCGAACGCCTCGTCGGCCGGCCGGTGCCGCTGCTCGGTCATGTACAGCCCGGACAGCACGCCGTCGCGCGCGACCAGCGTGAGCGGGCCGACGGGGCTGTCGACGGTGGTGTGGCTCATCGGTGCACGTCCTTTCAGGCGGGCAGCCGGTTGACCGCGTGGTCGCCGGTGGCCCAGAGGTACTGGACGGCGTAGGCCCGCCACGGGCGCCACGCCTGGGCCCGCCGCACCAGGGCGGCGGGCGTGTCGGGCAGGCCGAGGGCGCGCGCGGCGATGCGGATGCCGAGGTCGGTGGGGATGAACGCGTCCGGGTCGCCCAGCGCCCGCATCGCGATCACCTCCACCGTCCACGGCCCGAAGCCGGGCAGCGCCAGCAGGTCGGCCCGCGCCTTGTCCCAGTCCGCGCCGACGCCGAGGTCGAGCGAGCCGTCGGCCAGCACCTCCACCAGCGCCCGGAACGCCGTCTTGCGCGCCCGCGGCATGGCCAGCACGGCGGGGTCCAGCGACGCCAGCGCCTCGGGCGTGGGGAACAGGTGCGTCAACCCGTGGTCGGTGATCGGCTCGCCGACCGCGCGCACCAGGCGACCGGCGTGGGTGCGGGCGGCGGCCGTGGACACCTGCTGCCCCAGCACGGCCCGCACCGCGAACTCGGCGGCGTCGACCGTGCCCGGCACCCGCCGCCCGGGACCGGCGTCGACCACGGGCGCGAGCAGCGGGTCCGAGCGCAGCTGCTCGTCCACCGCGACGGGGTCGGCGTCGAGGTCGAGCATCCGGCGGCACCGGGCGATCGCGATCGACAGGTCCCGCAGGTCGCTCAACGCGAGCTTGCACGCCACGTGGTCGTCCTGCGGGGTCAACGACACGACGCCGTGCCCGTGCGGCAGCCGCAGCGTCCGCCGGTACGCGCCGTCACGCCACTCCTCCACCCCCGGCACGCCGGTCGCGGCGAGGTGGCCGAACAGGTTGTCCCGGCGCAGCGGCGCGCGGAACGGCAGCCGCAGCGACAGCACGCCGGGCGTGTCGGGCGCGGGGCGCCGGCGGGTGCGCAGGTCGGTCGGCGACAGCGCGAACACCTCGCGCACGGTCTCGTTGAACGCGCGGACGCTGGCGAACCCGGCCGCCGTCGCGACCTCCGCCATCGGCAACGCGGTCGTCTCGATCAGCAGCCGGGCGGTCTGCGCGCGCTGCGCCCTGGCCAGCGCCAGCGGTCCCGCGCCCAGCTCGGCCAGCAGCAGCCGTTCGACCTGCCGCACGCTGTAGCCGAGGCGGACGGCGAGCCCCGGCACGCCCTCGCGGTCCACCACGCCGTCGGCGATCAACCGCATCGCCTTGGCCACCGAGTCGGCGCGGTGGTTCCACAGCGGAGAACCCGGCGACGCGTCGGGCCGACACCTCTTGCAGGCCCGGAATCCCGCTTGTTGCGCGGCCGCCGCACTCGGGTAGAACCGCATGTTCTCGACCTTCGGCGGCGCCACCGGACAACTCGGCCGACAATAGATCCGGGTGGTCAGGACCGCGGTGAAGAACCACCCGTCGAACCGGGCGTCTTTCGACCGCACGGCCCGGACACAACGTTCCGCGTCTTCGTGCACCGCACCAGCATCGGGCAAAGCCGGCCTCCGTGGCCGGCGGAAATACGACATGGACGGAAACGGCCGGTCCGGGCGCGCCGCACCGCGTTGTGCGGCGCTCCGGCAGGGCCTGGCCGCCCCGGGTTCGGGCGCCGGCTAGCCGTGCGCCGGGGCGGCGAGCCTGGCCAGCAGGTCCAGCCTCACCTCGGCCCGGTCGCGGCGGTTGGCGTCCAGCACCGTCCGCAGGATCGGGCAGACCCGTGCTTCACCGGGGACACCCCGGTCCTCACGGGCCGTGACCGGCGGACGAGTGGTCCGCTCCGGGTCAACTCCGCTCGGCATGGCAGGTCGCCGCACCGTTCCACCGACCGGGCCGGTTCGGCGCGCGCCGCTGAGAAGACCCCCAGGACCCCTCAGCGTGCCGTGAGCTGCCACTCGCGGTAGTTGCCTGCGAAACCACTTTGACCGGTCCCTTCGCACAACCTGTCGACGCCACTCGCAACGTCCGGACCAGCTTGTCAGCGCAAGTCGTTAGGGTGGACCGAGAAGGGCCGCACCGGTCGGCAAACGACCTGTTCACGCGCGCTCTCCCGGTTTTCCGGTCCGGAACTGCACCGATCTGTAGGAGGCACGCCGCGGATGGCTGGTTCCGGTCAGGGCTCGGGTCCCCGCGCCGTGTTCGCGGAGCGCTTCGCGCTGCTCTACGCCGAGGCGGGTGATCCGCCGCTGAAGAAGGTGACCGAGTCGGTCAGCCGCGCGCGGCTGACCGACGAGCGTGGCAGGCCGGTCCGGGCCACCGCGCAGCGGGTCAGCGACTGGCGGCGCGGGCGCAACGTGCCGGCCCGGTTCTCGGCACTCTCGGTAGTGCTTGAAATTTTGATCGGTGAGGCCAGGAAGTCGCGCCCGCAGCCGCCGGCGGCCGGGTTGTACGACCTCGACGCGTGGCGCGCGCTGTGGGAGGAGGCGCTGGCGAGCCCGGCGTCCTCGCCCGAGGACGAGGACCCGCCGAGCTCGGACGAGATCGGCGTGTGCCCCTACCGGGGATTGGCCGCGTTCCAGCCGGAGGATTCCAGTTGGTTCTTCGGCCGGGAGCGCAGCACGGCCGCGTTGGTGTCCCGATTGGGCAGTGCCGCGGAAACCGGCGGAATCGTGATGCTGGTCGGTGCGTCGGGCGCGGGTAAATCGTCGTTGGTGCGCGCCGGCGTCATTCCGTCCATTCGCGACGGCGCGTTGGGGCTGCCCGGCTCGACGAATTGGCCGGCGGTCGTCATCACGCCGGGCGCGGACCCGGTGAAGGAATTGGTCCGGCAGGTCCCGGAATTGGCCGACATCCTGGACATGGCGCTGGCCCTGGACGGGATGGACCAGGACCTGGTGGCCTCCGGGCACGGCCCGGACACGTTCCTCGGGCAGACGCTGCTGGGCGTGCTGCGGTTCGCCGCGCAGATCCGGGCGGCCTTCGCCGCGTACGCGCGGCGGCACGGCGGTGACCGCGTGGTGGTCGTGGTCGACCAGTTCGAGGAGGCGTTCACGCTGTGCTCGGACGAGAGCCGGGTGCAGGTGTTCGTGCAGGCGCTGCACGTGGCGTGCACGCCCGCGGTGCCCGGCGGCACGGCGCCCGCGGTGGTGCTGGTGGGCGTGCGGGCCGACTTCTACGGCCGCTGCCTGGCGTTCCCGGAGCTGGCCGACGCGTTGCAGGACCGGCAGATGGTGCTGGGCCCGATGACGTCGGCGGAGCTGCGGGAGGCGGTGTCGCGGCCCGCGAAGGCGGCGGGCCTGCAACTGGAGCCGGGGCTGATCGAGCTGATGCTGCGCGACCTGGGCGTGCGCAGCGGGCGGGCGCAGGCCCGGGCCGGTCAGGGCGCGTACGACGCGGGCGCGTTGCCGCTGCTCTCGCACGCCCTGCTGGCCACCTGGCAGCGCAGGCAGGCGGGCAAGCTGACCATCGCGGGCTACCGCTCGGCGGGCGGCATCCAGGGCGCGGTCGCGGCCACCGCGGAACGGGCGTGGGCCGACCTCGCGCCGGAGGCACAGCAGGCCGCGCGGCCGTTGCTGCTGCGGCTGGTGCGCGTCGGGGAGGACACCCAGGACACCCGGCGCCGCTCGACCAGGCACGAGCTGGTCGACCAGGCCGCGGACCGGGCCGCGGGCGAGGAGGCGCTGGAGGTGCTGGCGCGGGCCCGCCTGGTCACGCTCGACGCGGGCTCGGTGGAGATCACCCACGAGGCGTTGTTGCAGGCGTGGCCCCGGCTGCGCAGCTGGATCGACCAGGACCGGGAGGGCCAGCTGCTGCGGCAGCGGCTGGAGGAGGACGCGGCCACGTGGGCCGCGCAGGACCGGGACGCGTCGCTGCTCTACCGGGGCGCGCGGCTGGAGACCGCGCGGCACTGGGCGGACGCGGCCGGCCCGGAGGGGCTGACCGGCACCGCCCAGGACTTCCTCGCGGTGTCGATGCAGTACCGCAGGCGGGCCGCGTGGGGCAGGCGCGCGGCCGTGGCGTGCGTGGTGGTCCTCGCGCTCATCGCCGCCACCGCCGCCGTGCTGGCCGTGCGGCAGCGTGACGACGCGGTGTTCCGGCAGGTGGTCGCGGAGGCGGACCGGGTGCAGGAGTCCGACCCGTCGCTGGCGGCGGAGCTGGCGCTGGTCGCGCACCGGATGCGGCCCGACGACCGGGACGTGCAGACCAGGTTGCTGTCCACGCAGACCACGCCGCTGGCGATCCCGATGGTCGGCCACACCGGCCCGGTCTACCTGACGTCCTACTCGCCGGACGGCCGGTTCCTGGCCACCGCGAGCTTCGACCAGACCGTGCGGCTGTGGGACCTGCGCGAGCCGGACAACCCCAAGCCGCTCGGCTCGCCGCTGCCCGGCCACCGCAGCTGGGTCACCTCGGCCGTGTTCAGCCCGGACGGCGAGACCCTGGCCACGGCGGGCGACGACGCGACCGTGCGGTTGTGGGACGTCAGCGACCCGGAACGCCCGCGCTCCCTCGGCGAACCGTTGCGCGGGGACAACGGCACGGTCTACCTGGTGGCGTTCACCCCGGACTCGCGGACGCTGGTCACCGCCAACGGCGACCACACGGCACGGCTGTGGGACGTGAGCGACCCGGCCGCGCCGCGACGGCTGGGCGAGCCGCTCGGGCGGCACACCGGGCAGGTGCGGGCGGTCGCGTTCAGCCCGGACGGCGCGCTGCTGGCCACCGGCGGCGACGACCGGACCGTGGTGGTGTTCGACGTGCGCGACCCGCGCGACCCCAAGCCGCTCGGCGAGCCGATCACCGGGTTCGACCACACCGTGCACTCGTTGGCGTTCAGCCCGGACAGCCGCCTGCTCGCGGGCGGCAGCGAGGACCACAGCGTGCGGCTGTGGGACGTGACCGACCCGGCGTCGCCGCGACCCGTCGGCCGCCCGCTGACCGACCACACCGAGGGCGTGTGGTCGGTGGCGTTCAGCCCGAACGGCCGGCTGCTCGCCGCCGCCGGCGCGGACGGCACCACGCGGCTGTGGAACATCACCGAGCCGGCGCACGCCGTGCCGCTGGGCCGGCCGCTGACCGGGCGCAACGGCATCGTGTACGCGGTGTCGTTCAGCCCGGACGGCCGCAGCCTGGCCACCGGCAGCCACGACTCGGTGGTGCGGCTGTGGTCGCTGCCGGGCAACGTGCTGGTCGGGCACTCGGCGCGCACCATCGGCCCCCGCTTCACCCCCGACGGCCACCACCTGGTCTCCGCCAGCGAGGACGACACGGTCCGGGTGTGGGACACCTCCGACCCGGCCGCCCCGGAGTCGACCGCCGTCGTCTCGCACGGCGCGGGCGTGTGGGACCTCGCGCTGAGCGCGGACGGCCGGACGCTGGCCAGCGTGAGCGACAAGTTCGTGCGGCTGTGGGACCTCACCGACCCGCACGCGCCCCGGCGGCTGGGCGAGCCGATCGAGGTGGGCACCCGCTACACCTCGCCGGTGGCGTTCCGGCCTGACGGCGACGTCCTGGTCACCGGCGCAGACGACAACTCCGTGCAGCTGTGGGACATCAGCGACCGGGAGCGGCCCAAGGCGCTCGGGACCGGGCTCGTCGGCCACGACCGGTACGTGCACTACGCCGGGTTCACCCCGGACGGCAAGACGCTGGTCACCGCGAGCGCGGACCAGACCGTGCGGCTGTGGGACGTCACCGACCCGGCCATCGCGCGGCCGATCGGGCACCCGCTGACCGGGCACACCGGCGCGGTGCGCGCGGGCGACATCAGCCCGGACGGCCGCACCCTCGCCACCGCCGGTGACGACGGCACGATCCGGCTGTGGGACCTGACCGTGCCCAACCGGGTCCAGCCGATCGGCTCGGCGCTGACCGGGCACGTGGAGGCGGCGGTGACGGTGGCGTTCAGCCCCGACGGCCGCACGCTGGCCAGCGGCGGCGAGGACCGCACCATCCGGCAGTGGGACGTGCACGACCTGCGGCGGCCCACCGCGATCGGCCAGGTGCTGACCGGGCACGAGGGCGGGCTGCGCGACCTCGCGTTCAGCCCGGACGGGCGCACGCTCGCCTCGACCAGCTCCGACAGCACGGTCCGGATGTGGGACCTCGACCTGGACCACGTGATCGACCGGATCTGCGCCAAGACCAAGGGCGTGCTGCCGGAGGAGCGGTGGCGCGAGCACTTGCCGCAGCTGGACTACGAGCCGCCCTGCCCGTGACCCCGAACCTCCCGGTGGCCGGGGACCGCACCGCGGCGCGGTCGATCACCCTGGGGTGGAGCACCACCGCCGACCTGCGGTTCGGCCCCCGTCGCGGTGCCGGCCGAGGGGAAAACCGCTCATGGACTTCCGGTGGATCGCGACTACGTTCTACAGGTCATGCGCTTACTTGCCTGGGTGGGGAGCCTGCGGGCGGCGGTCACCGCGCTGACCGGGATCACCGCGCTCTACATGGGTCTCGTGGTGTTGGGCAACGTCACCGACTACGACACCAACCACGCGTTCGTCCAACACGTGCTCGCGATGGACACGACGTTCGGCTCGCCGAACACGTCGTGGCGCGCGATCACCAGCCCGGCCGCGGTGACCGCGGTCTACGTGCTGATCATCCTGTGGGAGGCGGTCACCGCGCTGGTGCTGGTGGCCGGGCTGGTGGCCTGGCTGCGGCGGCGCGAGGAGGTGGCGCGCCGGTTGTCGTCCACGGGCTGGGTGATGCAGGTGCTGCTGTTCGGCGGCGGGTTCATCGCGATCGGGGGCGAGTGGTTCCTGATGTGGCAGTCGAAGGAGTGGAACGGGTTGTCGGCCGCGTTCCAGAACTTCGTCGTCGCCGCGCTCGGCCTGGTGCTGCTGCACGCGGGCAGGCGCGACTGACACCGCGCGACGGCGGGCCGGGGGCCGGCGGCTCGGGCCGGCCCCCGGCCCGGTGTCACCGGTCGGCCCAGAAGTCGAGCCGGTGCTCGGCCCGGTAGTCCACGCCGGTGATCGCACCCGGTGCGAGCGACTGCACGTGCCCGTCCTCGCCGAACGCGGGCCAGCGCGGCAGGCCCTCGGCGTTCGGGTCGCCGGTGCGGGCGAACGCGGTCCAGTACCGGATCATCGCGTCCGACAGCTCCCGCTGCGCACCGGTCGGCTCCCGGTCGGGGAACAGGTAGCCGACGTCCGTGCCGTGGCTCGGCCCGTGCTCGGAGGCCGCCGGGTCGGCGAACTCGAACGCGAACGTCGGCGTGCGCGCGGACAGCAGCTCGTGCTGCCGGTGCGTCGCCCGCGCCCACACCCGGTCGGTCAGCACCGCGGCCCACGCCCGGTTCGGGCTCTCGAACGCGCTCAACGGGTACTCCCGCTCCACCTCGGCCGCGCGCTCGCCGAACGCCGCCGCGAGCAGGCGCGGGTAGTCCTCGGCCGCGACCGGCCCGCGGAAGAGCTCCACGATGCCCCGGTGCTCGTGCCGCGCGTTGCCCGCCAGCACGGGCACGTCGGCGATCTCGCCGGCCGCGAACGTGTCGGCGGGCAGCCGGGGCAGGTCGGCGTTGCCGTACCCGACGGGCTGGAAGATGTTCATGACCTGCTGGTGTTCGAGGATCTTCTCGACCGGCAGGGCGCGCAGGCAGTCGAGGTCCGCGCAGCCCAGCTCGCCGGCGACCCCTTGGCCGATCTGCTCGATCTCGGCGGTGTCCCGCCAGGCCAGCCACGGCAGCGCGCCCAGCCCCGGGTACCACGCCTCCGCGGGCAGGTCGACCAGCGCGAACCCGCTGTGCATGATCACCTTGTGGAACAGGCCGCGTGACGCGGGCGAGACCAGGTGCGCGGCCGTGGCCGAAGCGCCGTAGGAGACGCCGAACAGCGTGACGTTGCCGGGGTCGCCGCCGAAGCCCGCGATGTTGCGCCGGACCCACTCCAGCGCCTCGCGCTGGTCCTGGAGGCCGAACGTGCCGGAGCCCTCGAGACCGGGCAGGCCGAAGCCGCCGAACACGCCCAGCCGGTAGTTCATCGTCACGACCACGACGTCGCCCTGGGTGGCCAACGCGCCGGCGTCGAAGTGGTGGCCCGCGCCGATCGCGCCGTCGCCGTGCACCCAGACCATGACCGGCCTGCGGCCCTCGGTGGACGGCGTGGTGACGTTGAGGACCAGGCAGTCCTCGTCGGTCGCCCTGGTCTGCGAGTAGGACGAGCCGACCTGCGGGCACGGGTTGCCCGGCCTGGTCGCGTCGCGCACGCCCTCCCAGTCCTCGGGCCGGTGCGGCGCGCGCCAGCGCAGCTCGCCCTTCGGCGCCATCGCGTACGGGATGCCTTGGAAGACGACGTGGTCGGCGTGCACGGCGCCACGCACCTCGCCGTTGTCCACCCGTGTCGTGTCCTGCGCCCGTTCTCCCACGTCAGTCCCCCCGCATGCGGTGGCGACCAGTGCGGTCGCCGTGATCAGTGCCCACGTCCCCCGACGCATGAGTCACTCCTTCGTCGTGGCGAGCTCCACCGCGGTGACGAGCTCGCGTTCGCAGAGGTCGAGGTCGACCTCCGGGTGATCGGCCGCCCGGGCCAGCACGCCGTTGCGCAGGGCCAGGACGAGGATCGCCATGGTGTCCGCGTCGAACGCGCGGAACTCGCCCGCCCGCTGCCCCTCCCGCAGCAGGTCGGCCATCTCGCGGTGGTCGTCGTCGGCCGGGTCGGCGGCCGACACGTGCGGCCGGACCTGCGCCAACGCCACCATGTGCGCCCGGTGGGCCCGCAGGAACCGCAGGTTGGCGCGCAGGAACGCGCGCAGCTCCGCCGCCGGCCCCTCGCCGCGGTCCAGGCGCTCCAGCACGAACTCGGCGAACTTGCGCCTGACCTCGGCGTAGACGGAGTCCACCAGCTCCTGCTTGCCCTTGAAGTGGTACGAGATCAAGCCGGTGCTGCTCAGGCCGGCACGGGCGGCGATCTGCTTGAACGAGGTCGCCCCGTAGCCGACCTCGGCCAGCACCTCGATCGCGGCGGCGACGATCTGCGCCCGTCGTGCCTGCTCGGTCACCGACTTTGCTCGCATGAGCAAAATGTAGCACGGGTGAGCAGTAAGTTGCTCGAACGAGCAAGAATTCCACCCGTCGGAGAACACCGCCGCCGGACGACGATGGGGGTGTGAGCCAACCGAAGGCCCGACCCGACCCGGCACTGGCGTTGCTGGAGGTCTACGACGCGGCGCTGCCGCAGGTGTACGGGTACCTGCTGGCCCGGTGCGGCGACCGGGCGGTGGCCGAGGAGCTGACGTCGGAGACGTTCCTGGCCGCCGTGCGGTCGGCGCGCGAGTCCGCCGCGCCGGTCGGGCCGGCGTGGCTGATCGGGATCGCCCGGCACAAGCTCGTCGACCACTGGCGGCGGCGGGAGCGGGAGGAACGCGGCCTGCGGCTGGCGCACGACGACGAGCCGGGCGTGCAGGACCCGTGGGACGTCGAGATCGACGCCATGCAGGCGCGCCAGGTGCTCGCGTCGCTGGCCGCGCACCACCGGTGCGCGTTGACCCTGCGCTACCTCGACGGCCTGCCGGTGCCCGAGGTCGCCCGGCTGCTCGGGCGCACCGTGCACGCGACCGAGGCCCTGCTGGTGCGAGCCCGCGCCGCGTTCCGCCGCGCGTGGACGGGAGGCGGCGATGAGTGACGCGTTCGAGGCGCTGCGGCTGCCGGTCCGGGCGGTGGACCCGGATCCGGGGTTCGCCGCCCGGTTGCGCGCGCGGCTGGAACGGGAAGTGCTGATGGAAGGAGAGGACGTGACCGCTGTGCGGGAGCAGTACCAGACCGTCGTGCCGTACCTGGCCGTGCGGGACGCGCGGGCCGCCGTCGACTTCTACGTCGAGGTGTTCGGCGCGCGACGGCGGGGTGAGCCCGTCGTCATGGAGGACGGCTCGGTCGGGCACGTGGAGATCGCCGTCGGGGACAGCGTGCTGATGCTCGCCGACTCCTCGCCCGAGCACGACCACCTCGCGCCCGACGAGGGCCGGGTGCACCCGATGCACCGGATCGAGGTGCCCGATGTGGACGGTGCGGTGCGCGCGGCGGTGGCCCGCGGCGCGACCGTGCTGCGGCCCGCCGCCGACACCGGGCACGGGTACGGCGCGACCGTGCTCGACCCGTTCGGCTACCGGTGGATGGTCGCCGCGCGGACCGCCCCGCCCGCGCGACCCGGACCCGGCGAGGTCGGTTACCACACGCTCCTCGTGCCCGACGACGAGGCGGCCAAGCGGTTCTACGGCGAGGTGCTCGGCTGGCGGTTCACGCCCGGCCGGGTCGAGCGCGGCTGGGTCGTCGAGGGCACCGGGCTGCCCATGGCCGGGCTGGGTGGCGGGTCGCGCCGGGCGGGCTGGAAGCTGATGTACGCCGTCGACGACCTGCGCGCGGCCATCGTGCGGGTGCGGGAGCAGGGCGGCACGGCGAACGAGCCGGAGCAGCAGCCCTACGGCCTGTCCAGCGAGTGCGTGGACAACCAGGGCATCGAGTTCTGGCTGTGGGAGGTGCGGTGACCCCCGACCGCTGGCGGGGTGCCGCCGACGTGCCCCCGCGGGCACGTGCGCCGGGCGTCTAGCCGACGATCTGGCGGAGCTGGTCGAGCAGTTCCGCCCGGCTGGTGCAGCCCAGCCGCTGTCGGATGCGGGCCATGTGGTGCTCGACCGTCTTGGCCGAGATGAACAGGCGGTCGCCCACCTGCTTGTAGGTCAGCCCGCCCACGACCAGCTCGGCGACCTCGCGTTCCCGGTCGCTGAGCCGGCCCGCGTCGGCCTCGGCCACCGGCTCGGGCTGCTTGCGGGCGGTCGCGGCGGTGCGGCCCTGGAGCAGCCGCGCGCAGTCCAGCAACCGCACCATCGCCTGCCGGTCGGACGTGCGGATCGCGGCCTGGCCGGCGAGCCGTGCCGCGTCCCACCACTGGCCGACGGCCTGCAACCCGCGCGCGGACTCCTCGACCTGGTCGGCGTCCACCTTGCCCGCCACCACGTCGAGCCAGCTCTCCGCGGCGGCCGACACGATCCCGGCGTACCGGCTCCGGTCGCGGCACGCGGCCAGCGACGCGGCGTGCTCCTCGGCCACGGACGTCTCCTCGGCGATGATCGCCGCGTGCAGCGCGCTCCAGTGCAGCGGCACGGCCCACAGGCACGGATCACCCAAGTCCCGCAGCAGGTTCCGCGCGGCCGTCAGGTGCGGCGCGAGCCGGTGCTGGTCGCGCAGCCGTGCCGCGGCGGTGGCGAACTCGCCCAGCGGCAGGAACGCGAACAGGTCGACGGGGTGGCGCAGCACCGCCTCGCACGCCTGCTCCCAGGTCCGCTTCAACGTCGCCAGGTCGCTGTTGCGCCGCGCCACGCCGATCTCCAGCGCCACCGCGAACAGCCAGTCCCGCGGTTCCAGCGGGCGGCCGGTCTTGCGCAGCGCCACCAGCGCTTCCCGCGCCTGCGCGAGGTTGCCGCGCTGCATCGCGATCCACGCCCGCAGCAACCGGTGCCGCACCGCCATCAGCGCACCGCCGGACGACGTCGCCATCGCCCGGTCCAGCACCGACTCGGCGATGCCCGGCTCGCCGCTGTGCAACGCCACCAGCGCGGCCAGCGCGGCGGGCGTGTCGGGCAGCAGCACGGCCCGGCCGGCCGGTTCGAGCAACCCCGCCGCGCGCACCAAAGTGGACAGTGCCGTGGTCGCCGACGACGTCACCGACTCCACCACCCCCTGCGCCATCAGCGAAGCGCCGCCGTCGAGCATGGTCGGCGGCGCGACGGGCAGCGGCGCGCTCGGCAGCCGTCCCGTGCCGACCTGGCCGATCACCGCGAACGCCGACGAGGTCGAGCTGGGCGACCACCGGTGCAGCTCGGTGCCGCGGGCGAGCTGGCCGCGGTGCGCCAACGCGATCGCGGCCACCTCCGCCGCCGCGCCCCGGTGCTCGGTGTCGCCGCTGGAGATCACCTGGTCGGCCAGCCGCATCGCCGCGTCGAGGTCGCCCGCCATCGCCGAGGCCACCGCCCGCCGCACGGCCACGTCGGGACCGGCCGTGCCGATGGCGGCCAGCAGCCGGGCGGCCAGCGCGGGGTCGGTGGCCAGCGCCTCGTCGGCGGCCGCGCGGAACGCCTGCGCCATCCCCGGCCCGGCCACCCCGGTCTCGTGGCCCGCGCCGCCGACGTCGATCAGCGGCCGCACCAGGTCGAGCACCGGACCGCCGGAGCGCAGCTGGAGCTCGGCCAGCCGCTGCCGCACCGCGATCCGCCGGTCGGTCCGGCTCAGCGCCGCCACCGCCAGCCGTGCCACGGGCAGCAGCGTGCCGTCGGCCGCGACCAGGCCGGTGGCCCGGCCCGCCTCGATCACGTCGCCCACCGCGTCGGCGTCGACGCCGAGCAGCCCGCCGAGCAGGTCCAGCCGCAGCCCCGCGCCCGCCTCGGCGGCCAGGAGGTACTTCTGCACGTCGGCGTCCAGCCAGTCCAGGTCGGCCCGGAACGACGCCACCACCTCGGGCGGCACCTCGGCCGCGGTGAGCCCGGCGAGCCTGCGCACGAACCGCGGCACACCACCGGTCTGCTGGTGCACGTAGTCCACCAGGCCCCGCGCGGACGCCGGCAGCACGGCCCGCACCTGCTCCCGGGCGAACGGCTCCAGCGCCAACGCGGGCCGGGCCCGGCCCAACGACTCGGCCAACGCCGCCAGCGCACGCGACCGCGGCCACGGGCGGTAGGCCACCACGACGTTCTCGTCCCCGCGTTCGACGCGGGAGCGCAGCGCCAGCAGCTCGGTGTCGGGCAGCAGGTGCGCGTCGTCCACGACGGCGGCCGGCGCGCCCGCCTGCTCGAACGCCCGCGCGACCTCCCGCAGCACGGTGGTCTTGCCGTACCCGCCGGGCGCGAGCACCCCGAGTCGCACGACGGCACCGGCCGCGATGGCGTCCAGGACCTGCGTGACCTGCTGGGACAACAGCGGGCGCGCGGTGGTGGTCGGGCTCAACGGCCATCCTCGTCGTCACGGGCGCGGCGCCCACCGGTCGGCACGAGCCCGCGCACGACGCGCTTCACCGTGCGCCGTTCCGGCAGGTCGAGCGGGGTGATGTCGACGGGCGGCCGGGGCGGCGGCGCGGTGAACTCCGCGTCCGGCGACGCCTCCAGGCCACCCACGGGGAACCTCAGCAGCGGGTCGTCGTCCCCCACCATGACCGACGTCTCGATCGGGTCGGGTTCGGCGTCGGGCCCGACCACGAGCTTGCGGGCGGCCAGCGCCGCGCCCTTCACCACCGAGGTCTCGGGCGCGGCCTCCAGCACCACCCGGCCGGGCACGGACGCGGCGACCAGGGGGATGCGGGCGCTGCCGCCGACCAGCACGGTCATCTCCACCCCGGCGGACGCGACCCGTTCGAACACCGACACGGCCTGCTCGACGTGCGGCCGGATCAGGTCCTCGAACCGGGCGCGGGTGATCGGCACCTCGACGGGCCCGGACGGCAGGTGCACCGGGATCGACGTCTCCACCGCGCCGGACAGCATCCGCTTGGCCGCCTCGCAGTCGCGGCGCAGCCGGGCGAGCAGGCCGCGGGTGCGGGGGTCGTCGGGGTCCAGGTCGGCCAGCTCCCGGCCGAGCGCGGTGCGCACGTGGTCGAACACCGCGTCGTCGAAGTCGACCCCCGCGGCCTGGTCGACCCCCTCGACGGCGTGCACCAGCTCGAACCCGCGGCCCACGACGGAGGCGCTGAACGCGTGGCTGCCCAGGCTGAACACGCCGAGCGACCCGGCGAACGACCGGGTGAACGCGTGGTTCTCGGCCGCCGCGACCGGCTCGGGCACCAGCGACGCCTCGACGCCGACCGAGCGCAACGCCCGGTGCGCCAAGCCCTTCGCGTGCGGGCCCCAGCCAGGGGGGTGCGCGAGCACGACGTGCTGGGGGCGTTCGCCTTCCCGGGCCGCGACCTGGTCGGCGACCCACATGACCATGAGCGCGGTCAGCTCCTCGGCCGCGCACCGCTCGCCGCCGGAGTCGGGGCCGAGCACGAACGGCACGGTGTCGCCGACCCGGCGGCCGAAGCCGGTGGCCGTCCAGCGCGGGTCGCCGGGCTCGCCGACGGCGAACGCGCCGTCCGGGGTGAGCTGCAGCGTCGACGCGACCCCGCCGCCCGGTCCGCCGAGGCCGACCACCTCGGGTTCGCCGCGCCCCGCGCCACCCAGCCTGCACACGGCCGCGGCGGTGCGCGTGGTGCCCACGTCGACCCCGAGGACGTACGGCAACTCGGAGCCTCCCTCACTCACCTGAACGAACTACAGCCAGTACCTACACGGGTCACGAGAGGGTCACAAGGTGATCCCCTAATCCCCTAGGGAGTGAACGAGTACCACCCCATAGTGGTTGCGGCATCTACTGGGAGTAATCCCCGATGGCGGGTCGTCCCCCCGCTCCTACCTTGATCACCAGGCCGGACCCCACCCCTGCCGGGCCGGCTGCCCGCGTTCTGACTCGACCAGGAGATAGCCATCATGGGCTCCAGCCCCAACACGCTGCACGACTTCGTTCTCGACCTGCTCAGCGACCCGACCGCGCTGGCCGACTTCCAGGCCGACGCCGAGGGCACCCTGGCGAGGGCGGGCCTGAGCGACATCAGCGCCCTGGACGTGCAGGAAGTCATCCCGCTGGTGCTCGACTACGTGCCGACCGGGAGCCTGCCCGCTCTCGACGGCTCGCTGGTCGAGGACCTGCCGCTCGACCTGGTCGACGCGGGTCAGGCCGGTGCGATCTTCCGGCTCAAGGCCGTGACCGACCAGCTCGCCGTGTCGGGTGCCACCGGCGCCGGCGACGTCAAGGCCGCCGTGGCGGGCACGCTCAGCGCGGACGCCAGCGGCCTGTCCCTGTTCGGGGGCGTGTCGAGCTGGGACCTGCTCGACGGCGCCGCTTCGGCGGAGCTGACGGTCGAGGGCGACTTCTCCGCGGTGGGCGACGTGACCGACACCCTGGACGGCACGCTGCACACCGCCACCGGTCAGGTCGCGGGCCTGACCGCCACGGCGACCGGCACGCTGGACGGTGCCGACGCCACCGCGGGTGGGGTCACCGGCGCGCTGCCGGACGCGGACGGCCTGACCAGCACCGCGTTCGGCACGCTCGACACGCTCGACAGCGTGGTGGGCAACGTGACCGGTGGCCTCACCAGCTCGCTGCCCGTCGGCGACCTGGGCAACGTGGCCGGCCTGGGCGACGCGCTCGGCGTGTCCGGCTCGGCGCACGGCTCGGCCGACTTCGACACCCACGGCGTCGCTCCCCTGTCCGACGTCACCGGTGCCGTCGCGGGCGTGGCCGACACCGCGGGCGTCGGCGGTGTCGTGAGCAACGTCACCAGCGCGGTCGACGGTCTGGACCTCCCGGTCGTCGACTCGCTCGGCGTGGACGACCTGCTCTTCTGAGACTGATCCACCCTCCGGGGGGCCGGTCCTGTCCGCTGGACGGGACCGGCCCTCACCGCTGTCCGGACTTTCACCCGGACGGGTTTTACCGGCACACTCTGCCGGGTGATGTCCGCGCCCTGGCTCGACGTGCTCGACGACACGATCCGGGCTTGCGCTGCGCACAACCGGCCCGACCTGGCCGAACGGTTGCGCGACAAGCGCGCCCGCCAGCTGGACCCCAAGCTCCGCGTGCTCGTGATCGGCGAGCCGAAGCAGGGCAAGAGCCAGCTCGTGAACGCGATGGTGAACGCCCCGGTGTGCGCGGTGGGTGACGACGTCACGACCACCGTGCCCACCTTCGTGCAGCACGCGGAAACCCCGTCGGCCGCGCTCGTGCGCGGCGCGTCCGTCGCGAACACACCCACCGAGCGCATCCCGGTGCCGATCGACCAGCTCGCCGACCAGGTCAGCGCCACCCGGTTCCACGGCGGCGACCTCGTGCGCGCCGAGGTCGGCATCCCCCGCGCCCTGCTGGACTCCGGCCTGGTGCTGATCGACACGCCCGGCGTGGGCGACCTGCGGCCCGCGCACACCGCGAGCACGTTCGCCGCGCTGCTCCAGGCCGACGCCGTGCTCATGGTCTCCGACGCCACGGCCGAGCTGACCGGGTCGGAACTGGAGCTGCTCAAGCAGGTCATGACGTCGTGCCCGAACGTGATCCTGGTGGTCACCAAGATCGACATCGCGGCGCAGTGGCGGCGGGTGGTCGAGCGCAACCGCGCGCACCTGGCCCGCGCGGGCGTGGCCGTGAAGCTGATCCCGGTGTCCGCGGCGCTGCGGCTGCGCGCGGCCAAGACCGGCGACAAGGCCCTCAACGCCGAGTCCGGCTTCCCCGAGCTGCTGACCTGCGTGCAGCGCGACATCGTGGCCGCCGCCGACGAGCTGGCCCGCCGCACGGTCGCGGTCGCCGCCGCGTCGGCGATCAAGCAGCTCGTCGCGCCGGTGCGCGAGGAGCTGTCGGCCCGCGCCGCGCAGGGCCCGGAGCGCACGATCGCCGCGCTGAACGAGGCGCAGCGCCGCGTGGACGAGCTGCGCCGCCGGTCCGCGCGCTGGCAGACCGTGCTGGCCGACGAGATGGCCGACCTGGTCTCCGACATCGAGTACGACCTGCGCGACCGCACCCGCAAGATCCTGCGCGAGGTGGACAGGACGTTCGAGACCGCCGACCCCGCGCTGGGCTGGGACCGGTTCGAGGCGTGGCTGGAGGACAACCTCACCGAGGCCGCCACGACGAACTTCGCCTGGCTGCTGGACCGCTCGGAGTGGGTCGCGGAGAAGGTGGCCAAGAGCTTCCCGGTGGCCCGCGACGACCTGCTGCCCGAGTCGATCTTCCCGGACGACGTGCTGGACCGGGTCGCGCCGATGGACAAGCCGGTGATCGAGCGGTTCAGCCTGGTGCAGAAGGCGTTCACCGGGTTGAAGGGCTCCTACGGCGGCGTGCTGATGTTCGGCCTGGCCACCAGCCTCGCCGGGATGCCGCTGATCAACGCGATCTCGCTGGGCGCGGGCGCGTTGTTCGGCGGCAAGTCGATCCTCGACGAGAGCGACCAGCGGCTGCGGCGCAGGCAGGCCGCCGCCAAGGCCGCCGCCGCCCGGCACGTGGACGACTTCTTCCTCAAGTTCGGCAAGGACTGCCGCGACGCGGCCCGGCACATCCAGCGCAGCCTGCGCAACCACTTCTCCACGCTGGCCGAGGAGTTGCAGGAGACGCTGCTGGAGTCGGCCCGCAGCGCGCGCCGCGCCGTGCAGGACGACAACACCGAGCGGGAGCGCCGCAACCGGGACGCCAAGCGCGAGCTGGACGACCTCGTGGCCCTCTACCAGCGCGTGCAGGCGCTGGCGGGTGGCCAGGCCCCGCCGTTGGGGATCAGCGCGTGATGCCTTCGGGCGAGGTGGTGCCGGGAGTGGCGGTGCAGGACGAGGTCTGGGCGCTGCTGGAGGACGCCCTGTCGGTCTACCGGGACAGCCCGCGCGCGGTCGCGTGGCTGCGCTCCCACCAGGCCAGGTTCGGCGAACCGGTGCGGGTGGCGGTGGCGGGCGCGCCGCGGTCGGGCAAGTCCACCGTGGTCAGCGCGCTGATCGGCGAGGAGTTCGCGCCGACCGGGGCCACCACGTGGTACCAGGACGGGCCGCGGCCGAAGGCGCACGTCGGCCAGTACGAGGTGCCGGTGCTGCGCCGTGACGGCAAGGCGTTCGTGGACGCGCCGGACGCCGAGCGGGTGACCGTGCAGTGGCCGTCCCGGTCGTTGCGCGACCTCACCCTGATCGACACGCCGGCGGGCGCGCCGGTC
Organism: Saccharothrix sp. S26; assembly: GCF_021390395.1. GTDB lineage: Bacteria > Actinomycetota > Actinomycetes > Mycobacteriales > Pseudonocardiaceae > Actinosynnema. Next base: position 142,721 of record NZ_JAJUWT010000003.1, on the reverse strand, counting down.
GAGCAGGTGTACGGCGAGGCCGACGCGGTGCTGTACCTGACCAGGCACATGCACACCACGGACGTGAGGTTCCTGCAGACCGCGCACGACCACCCGGTGGCACGGGTCGCGCCGGTGAACACGGTGCTGGTGCTGTCGCGGGCCGACGAGATCGGCGGCGGCCGGATCGACGCGCTGTCCTCGGCCAAGCAGATCGCCCGCCGCTACCGGCGCGAGGCCACCGTGACCCCGTTGTGCCAGAACGTGGTCGCGGTGGCCGGGCTGCTCGCGGTGGCGGCGCGGACCGTGCGGCCGGACGAGTTCGCCGCGCTGGCCGCGCTGGCGTCGTTGGCGCGCACCGAGTTGGACGAGCACCTGCTGTCCGCGGACCGGTTCGTGGGCGAGGACTTCCCGGTGCGGCTGGACCCGGCGGTGCGGCGCGGGCTGGTCGACCGGTTCGGGATCTTCGGCGTGCGGCTGACCACCACGTTGATCCGGCAGGGCTTCGACACGCAGGTGAAGCTGACCGGGCAGTTGGTGCAGCGCAGCGGGTTGGGCGAGCTGCGCGACTCGATCGGCGTCTACTTCACCGAGCGGCGCGAGGTGCTCAAGGCGCGGGCCGCGTTGCTGGGCCTGGACGTGGTGCTGCGCGCCGAGCCGCGGCCCGGTTCGGTCGGCTTGGCGGCGTCGGTGGAGCGGATTCTGGCCTCGGCGCACGACTTCCGGGAGCTGCGGCTGCTGGCCGCGTTGCAGGGCGGGCGCACCCGGTTGCCGGGTGAGCTGGACGCGGAGGCGGCGCGGCTGGTCGGTGGGCTGGGCACGAACCCGGTGGTGCGGTTGGGGATGGACCACGAGCCGACCGAGGGCGAGTTGCGGCACGCCGTGCTGGACACCCTGGGGCGGTGGCGGGAGCACGCCGTGGACCCCTTGCTGGACCACGGGCAGCGGCGGGCGGCGGCGGTGGTCGTGCGCAGTTGCGAGGGGATGTTGGCGCAACTGGTCGGGTGATGGCCGGGTGTGGGCGGTGGGTTCGCGTCAGTCGAGGGCGGCGGCGACGGCGCGGACGGCGGCCGAGGGTGTGCGGCGGGGGTCCGTGACCAGGAACAGGGTGCTGTCGGGCAGTTCGCGGACCCGTTGCAGGGTGCCCGCGTCCAACTGCTCGGCGACCGCGACGCGCGGCAGGACGGCCCAGCCCAGGCCCGCCACCACGCAGGAGCGCACGGCCTCGATGCTGCCGAACCGGGTGATGCTCGGCGTCGCGGGCAGCTCGCGCACGAACCGGTCGCAGTAGGAGCAGCCCTCCTCCAGCAGGAAGTACCGCTCGTCCAGCACCACACCGGGCGCGGAGACCAGCTCGATCGGCTCCACGCCGACGGCGGTCACCTTCAGGCCCGGCGCGACCAGCGAGTCCTCCAGCACCAGGGCGAGGTCCAGGGTGCCGTTGCGGACGCCCGCCAGGGCTTGGCGGGTGCCCGCCGGCGAGAGGTGCACGGAGATGCCGGGCCAGCGCATGGCCACGTCGGCGATCCGCTGCGGCAGCCGGTAGGCGCACACCGACTCGGGGGCGGCTATCCGCACGTCACCCTCCACCGCCGTGCTGCCGCGCACCGCGTCGCGCAGGCGTTGCTCGGCGGTCAGCACCTCGCGGGCGTGCTCGACGGCCTGCCTGCCCGCCTCGGTCAGCCGCGCGCCGCTGGGCAGCCGGTCGAACAGACGCGCGCCCAGGTGCCGTTCCAGGGCTTTCACCTGGCTGGTCACCGTGGATTGCACGAGGTGCAGCTCGGCCGCGGTGGCGGTGAAGCTGCCCGTGCGGGCGAGCACCAGGAGGGTGCGCAGGAGGCGGGTGTCCACCCCATCGACAATAGCGATCGGTCACATCGGAGGGAATCGTTGGACCCGATGGTGGGTGGTGGGAGAGGCTGGGCACATGAACGACCTGGCTGAACCGACCGTGCTCCGCTACTCCGCTTTCACCACCGACCCCGCGGGCGGCAACCCGGCCGGCGTCGTGCTCGACGCTACCGGCTTGGACGAGGCGTCGATGCTGGAGATCGCCGCCGCGGTCGGGTACTCCGAGACCGCGTTCCTCGTGCCGCGCGACGGCGCCTCGGAGTTCGACGTCCGGTACTTCAGCCCGCTGGTGGAGGTTCCGTTCTGCGGTCACGCGACCGTGGCGTCCGCGGTCGCGCTGGAGCGGACGGGCACGCTGCGGTTCCACACGCCGGCGGGGCTGGTGGAGATCGCCGCGACGCCGGGCCGGGCGAGCCTGACCAGCGTGCCGACCTCGTCCACGCCCGCGTCGGAGTCCGACGTGGCGGCGGCGTTGCGCGCCCTGGGGTGGTCGGCCGAGGACCTCGACCCGCGCTACCCCGTGCACTGGGCGTTCGGCGGGTCGCGGCACCTCGTGCTGGCCGTGCGCACGCGGGAGCGGTTGGCGGCGCTGGACTACGACTTCGACGCGCTGGCCGACCTGCTGCGCGCCAACGACGCCGTGACGGCGCAGCTCGTGCACCAGCGGGACGAGGACGTGTTCGACGCGCGTGACCCGTTCCCGGTGGGCGGTGTGGTGGAGGACCCGGCGACCGGGTCCGCGGCGGCGGCGTTCGGCGGGTACCTGCGGGCGGTCGGGCTGGTCGAGGGGCCGAGGTCGATCACCATCCACCAGGGGGTCGACATGGGCCGGCCCAGCCTGTTGGAGATCGCGGTCTCGCCCGAGGACCCGAGGGTCACCGTCACGGGCGCGGCGGTGCGGATCCCCGACGGCGGCGGTCGGAGCTGACCCGGCCCCTCCTCGACGTCAGTCCCGAACGCGTTCCAGGACGACGACCGGGATCTCGCGGTCGGTCTTCTTGGTGTACTCGTCGTAGGCGGGCCACACCTCGGTCATCAGCTTCCAGAGCTTCGCCCGCTCCTCGCCGGTCGCGGTGCGTGCCGTCGCCCGGAACACGTCCGACTTGACCTGCACCTCGGCCTCGTTGCGGGCCTCGAGGTTGCGGTACCAGGCGGGGTGCTCCGGCGCGCCGCCGTAGGACGCGACGACCACGTAGGCGTCGCCGTAGGGCTGGTAGATCAACGCGGTCCGGCGCGGCTTGCCGGACTTGCGGCCGATCGTGGTCAGCAGGAGCGTGAACACCCCGGGCTGCCACTCGTGCCCTTCCGCGCCGCCGGACTCGACGTACTTGCGGATGTGCTCGTTGACCCAGTCGACCGGGCTGTTCACAACAGACATGGGCCGACGCTACCCAGAACGCGGCGGGACCGCCGGTCGTGCACTCCGCAATGACGACCGGCGGCCCCGAACGGGGTGGGGACGTCCGCCTCGCACCCCCTCCGCCCGTCACCCGTCCCGGCGTTCTCCCGGCGCTCCGCCCGCGTAAACGGTGCGCCGCGATCGCTCGACCACGTCATTGGGGACGTGGTGCGGGGACGGGGACGGTCAACGCCCGACTGGCGGGCGACACCCGGCTAGTAGATCTGGCTCGCGCGGCGCATCTGCATCTCCATCTCCTCGGCTCGACGGGACTTCGCCAACTATGACCGGGCGCAGGGCTGGCGGCTCATACGAAAGGGGGATAGAAGAGCGTTATGCCCGAGCTTGAGCTACGCCACCTGCGCGCGGTGTGCGCGATAGCCGAAGAAGGCAGCCTCACCAAGGCCGCCTCGCGCCTGGGCCTCACGCAACCCGCGATGAGCGCCCAGCTCCGGACCGTCGAGCGGATCGTCGGCGGCCGCCTGTTCGACCGCACCCCCGGCGGTTCCCAGCCCACCGAGCTGGGCAAACAAGTCGTCGGCACGGCCCGGCTGGTGCTCGACGAGGTCGGGCAGCTCGTCTCGCTGGCCCGGGAGCGGACGCGGGCGGGCAGGCCCGGGCCGTTGCTCGTGGGAGGCGTGCCGACGTTGTTCTTCGGGCACTTCGTGGAGGAGCTGCGCCGGGTCATCCCCTGTTCGGAGGTCCGCACCGAGATCATGCGCGGGGCCTCGGACCTGCTGGAGCTGCTGGTGTCGGGGCAGGTGCAGTTGGGCGTGCTGGACCGGTTCGAAGGGCTGGAACGGCGCGAGCTGCGCGGGCTGGAGCTGCGCCGGCTGGTGAGCGAGCCGCAGTTCGTGGCGCTGCCGGAGACCGACCCGCTGGGCGCGCAGGAGGAGGTGGACCTCGCCCGACTGGCCGACCGCGACTGGGTCACGCCGCCGGACGAGTTCGTCGGCAACCGGTTGCAGATCTTCTCGGTGTGCGCGGCGGCGGGCTTCACGCCCCGGTTCACCCACCACGTGAACGAGGCGAGCACCGCGCGCAGCCTGGTCGCCAACGGGGCGGTGTCGTTCGCGCTGCCCCAGTCGCGCGGCGGGGACGGGATCGTGATCCGGCCGCTGCGCGGCGCGCCGCTGATGGTGGACCTGATGCTGGCCACCCGCCGGGAGGGGCCCGCCGCCGGGCGGGCCCACGACGTGTTCGCCGCGGCGGCTCGGGCGTACCGCGCGGTGCTCCCCCGCAACCCCGGCTACGCCAAGTGGTGGGAGGAGCACCCCGAGGCGCACCGGGAGATCGACGCGGCGTTGTCGGCCGAGGGGTGAGCCGGTCGGGGGTCAGGCCCCGACGGCGTCCTCGATGGTGGTCGGCGCGCGGCCGATCAGCTTCTCCAGGTCGGGTCGGACCTCGGCGAGCGCGCCACGGCCGATGTTGACCTCGATGTCGGCGAGCAGCTCGGCGAGGAAGTCCGGCAGGCCGAAGCCCTTCAGGCCGGCGACGCGGTCGGCCTGGGTGACCTTCTCGTGGGTCGTGCCGGCGAGTGCGGCCAGCTCGTCGAAGCTCCACGCGCGCGGGCCGGTCAGCTCGTAGACGGCGTTCTCGTGGCCGGGGGTGCTCAGCACGACGGCGGCGGCGAGGGCCAGGTCGTCGCGCGACGCGCTGGCGATGCGGCCGTCACCGGTGGCGCTGACGATCGGGCCGGGGCCGTGCGGGAGGTAGTTCTCGTGGTACATCCCGTTGCGGAGGAAGGTGAACGGGATGCCGGTGGCCCGGATCGCCTCCTCGGTCGCCTTGTGGACGCGGGCGAGCGAGAGCGGCGAGGTGTCCGCGTCGGTGACCGACGTGTAGACGATGTGCCGCACGCCCGCGTCGGCGGCGGCGCGGATGGCGTTGAGGTGCCGTTGGACGCGGATCTCGTCCGGGCCGTCGACCGAGACGAGCAGCAGCGTCCCGACGCCGGCGAACGTGTCGGCGAGGGGGCCGTCGAAGTCGCCTCGGCGGACCTCGACGCCCAGCCCCGCGGCCTTCTCCGGGTCGCGGACGGAGACGGCGAGCCGGTCGGCGGGGACGCGGGTGAGGGTGTGCTTGAGGATCGCGGAGCCGAGGTGCCCGGTCGCGCCGGTGATCAAGGTCGTCATGCGGGCAACGGTAGGCAAGTCGCTAACTATTCGTAAGTACCTACCTGTTCGTCAGGTACTTACGGGATGGAAAGCGTGCAGGTACGGTGGCCGCCATGGTGCAGCGAGGTGATGTGTACGACCGGAACTGCCCGACGCGGGTGATCGCGAACCACGCCACCGGGCAGTGGGGCAGCCTGGTGCTGGGCAAGCTCCTGGACGGCACGAAGAGGTTCAGCGAGCTGCGGCGGGCGGTGAGCGGGGTGAGCGAGAAGATGCTCGCCCAGACGTTGCAGTCGCTGGAGCGGGACGGGTTGGTGCGGCGCGAGGTGCACCCCGTGATCCCGCCGCGGGTGGACTACTCCCTCACGCCGCTGGGCACCCGTGCGGCGGAGCAGATCAGCCAGTTGTTCGGCTGGATCGAGGAGAACCTGCCGAACTTCCTGGCAGCACAGGAGGAGTACGACGCTCGACGCGTCGAGAACGTGTGACAGGTCACGTTTATTCCTCCGATGTGTACACGGTTTGCGAGGCGACGAGGGAGGTTGGGCGGGTGATGAGGGTGGAGTGCTCGGAGGTTTTCGTGCCAAGAGAAACCAACAAGCGGTGAATTTTGGGGGTGATTTGCCAGAATGGGAGCCATGACGCAGCCCTTCACGGACGATAGTCACCCGGCCGAGCCCTATCCGGGAGCTCGGCCGGGACACTGCTTCGTGCACCTGGACGGGGCCGGCTGGCCGGTCACGCCCGATCCCGGTGCCGATTCCGGATGGCGGGTCGCCCCCGACGGGCAGGACCTCGACGACTGGCTCGCCCAGCACGGCGAACCGCCGTTGGCGGGCCGGATGCCGGTGCTGGCCTACGGGTCGAACGCGAACCCCGCCAAGGTCACGTGGTTGCGGGAAGAACTGGGGTTGACCGGCCCGGCGGTCGTGCTGCGGGCCAGGTGCGAGGGGTTGTCGGCGGTCTGGGCCGCCGGGTTGCGCAAGACCGACGGGCAGCGGCCGGCGACCCTCGCCGCCGCGCCGGGCGTCGAGGAGGAGCACGCGGTGTGGTTCGCCACCGCGGAGCAGCTGCGGGTGCTCGACCGGTGCGAGGGTCGGGGGCTGCGGTACCGGTTGGTGCGGGTGCACACCGGCCGGGTGACGTTGTTCAACGGTGGCGTGGTGGACTCGGTGCTCGCCTACACCGGTGCCGGGACCCGGCGGATGCCGTTGCTGGTCAACGGGCGGCCCGTGCGGTGCGCCGAGGTGGAGCAGCGGCACGCCCGACGGCTCGGGGGCAGGCCGGCGGACGGGGACGGGTTGGACGTGACGCCGGTGCACGGCGACCCCTCGCCGGACGACTGGCCCGATCGGGTGTTCGTGTACGGGACGTTGCAGCCGGGGATGCGGGCTTGGCGCGTCGTGGAGCCGTTCGTGGTCGGCGAACCCGTGCGGGCGTCGTTGAGCGGGACGTTGCACGACACCGGGCGGGGGTATCCGGGGTTGCGGCCCGGGGGTGGCGCTGCGGTGCCCGGGTACGTGTTGCGGGTGGAGAGGCCGGAGGAGGCGTTGCCCGCGTTGGACGAGTACGAGGGTGACGAGTACCGGCGGGTGCGGGTGACGTTGGACGACGGGCAGGTTTGTTGGACGTACCTGTGGAAGGCGGCGGTGGCGGGGTTGCCGGTGGTGGCCGGTGGTTGGGTGGAAGAGGTCGACGGCTCGGCGGTCTAGTCCGGGCGGCTCGGGGGCGAGCCCGGGCGGCTCTGTCGTTGAGGCCGGCTCGATTTGACATGGGGCCCGTACGGGCACTCCAGGCAGGCCAAAGCCGGCAGGCCCGGCGGGGAAGAGCGTCCCGCCGGGCCTGCCGGCTTCGACCTGCCTAAAGCACCCGAACCCATGTCAAATCGGGCCTCGGTGGGCTGGTTCCGGGTCCGTTGTGGGTGGGTCGGTTTCGGGGGTGCGCCCGATCCGGTGAATTCCTCGCCGATCCACCCAACCCTTCGGCGGTTGGGTACGTCCTCACTGATAGGAGGCGGTTTCCCAGCCAGGAGGTGGACATGAGGCGACTCGTGGCGTTCGGCGCTCTCGCGGTCGCGGTTGTGGCATGTGGGAGTCCCCAGCAGGCGGCCGATCAGTCGACCATCGTGGTCGGGACGTCGTCCGAGTCCGCGTCGGTACCGCCGTCGTCGGTGCCCGTGACGTCCGGGGCGGCGGTCGGGAGCGGTGACGCGCCGGTGGCGCACCGGTGCACGGCGGCCGTGTTGGCGGGGGCCGTGGAGTCGACCGAGGCCGGGGCGGGGAACCGGTACGGGAAGTTGGTCGTGACGAACAACGGGGCCGGGCCGTGCACGCTCAACGGGTACAGCGGGCTCCAACTGCTGGACGCGGCGGGCAACCCGTTGCCGACCGATCTCCAGCGCACGCCCGATCCGGGGCCCGCGCCCCTGGTCCTCGCGCCCGGGACGGCGGCGGCGGCGAACCTGCACTGGACGGTGGTGCCCACCGGGGACGAGCCGGTGGACCGGCCCTGCCAGGCGGAGGCGGCGCGGGCGGCGGCCATTCCGCCCGACGAGACCGAGCCCATGAACCTGCAGTGGGGGCTGGGGCCCGTGTGCGGCGGCGGGAAGATCGAGATCAGCGCGTTCTACGCTGCTTAGGTGATCGAGTCCAACGTCCCCGGCCACGCCGGTGAACTCGCGGTCCGCACCTGGCCCAACCTCGATGCCCGGTGGCTCGCCGTGATCGTGCACGGCTACGGCGAGCACAGCGGCAGATACGGGCACGTCGCGGAGGCGTTGGTGGAGGCGGGCGCGTTGGTGGTGGCCGCGGACCACGTCGGGCACGGGCGGTCCGAAGGGGAACGCGCGGTGATCGCCGACTTCGGCGGCGTGGTGCGGGACGTGGCCGCGGCGGTCAGCTCGGCGGCGTCCGACCTGCCCACGGTCCTCGTCGGGCACGGCGAGGGCGGCTTGGTCGCGGCCTGGTACGCGCAGTCGCATCCGCTGGCGGCGTTGGTGTTGTCCGCGCCGGTGCTCGGCACGTGGGAAGGGCTGGACCGGCTCGGGTCGCAGGACGCCGGTGAGCCGCTGGACCCCGCGTTGCTCTCGCGCGACCCGGAGGTGGGCAAGCAGTACGCGGCGGATCCGTTGGTGTGGCACGGCCCGTACAAGAGGGAAACCTTGGAGGCGCTGGAGCGCGCGCTGGACGAGGTGAACTACGGGCCGGCGTTGGAGCACCTGCCGACGCTGTGGCTGCACGGCGGCGCGGACGAGTTGGTGCCCTTGGCCGACACGCGCACCGGCACGGACCGGTTGCGCGGCTTGCTGTTCGAGGAACGCGTCTACCCCGGTGCGCGGCACGAGGTGTTCAACGAGACCAACTCGGCCGAAGTGCTCGCGGACGTGGTGGGCTTCGTGCGGCGGGTGCTCGAACTCGGGTGAGCTTGCCGGACGGGTGGGGCGGACGACGCGGTGCCGCCCCACCCCGTCAGGCATCAGTCGTCGTAGGCGTCGTCGTAGTCGTCGCCGTGGTCGTCGTAGTCGTCGTCGTAGTCGTCGCCGTAATCGTCGTCGTCCTCGTAGTAGTCGGGCGCTTCGGCCTCGGCGGCGGTGTAGCCGGTGTAAGCACCTTCCTGACCGGACCAGGCGTACCCGTCGAAGTAAGCGGCGTTGCCGTCCCACGTGAACGCCGCCTGCCCGAACACACCCGCGCCGTACGGCCCGGCCACCTCGTAGACCTCGTAGAAGTACGTGTTGCCGTAGTCGTCCGCGCCCGCCGCTTGCTCGTGGACGGTGGCACCGTCCGCGGTGGCGGACACGTTGCCCTGGTCGAACTCGACGTCGGCGGACGCGATGCCCGCCGCGCCGATGATCAGGGGCAGCGAGAGCGCACCCGCGGCGACCAGTCGGATGATGCTGCGCATGGTGGAACCTCCTTGGCGTAGATGGCCATGCGCTCACATCGTTACCTCGCACGACGCGCCGAAGGACCTCGCCGACCGCATCGTGTGAACGGGGGTTGAAGTGGTGAAAACGGCCTGATCAGCGGACATCACGAGGGGTGGGCGCAAGTCCCTGCTTATGGGTGACATCAGTGGCACCCTCACGTGCCACACCGGTGTCGTGGACAATTCGCGTCGAGATGGTGGGAGAAGACCTGGAGCTGCTGATCACCGCGGTGGTCGCGGCCGACGACGAGCAGCAGGCGCGTGCCGCCTGCGCCGCACTGGTGCGCCAGGTCGGCGGGCGGGTGGTACGGGCCATCGACTGCTCCGACGAGGAACCGGGCTGCTGGTCGGTGACGATCAGCCGGGTCAGCGGGGAGCGCGCCACGCAGAACGTGGCCGGCGCGCTGGCCCGCGCGGTGCGCACGTTCGTCCGGCAGCTGGGCGACGAGTTCCCCACACCCAGGGTGGCCTGCGAGCCGCCGACGGCGTGGACGGTGCTGGAGGACCCGGCGCTGCTGGACGGCCTGCTGCCCGGCGCGGAGCGGTTGCTGGTGGAGGCGTGGGCCGGTGGCGACCCGCAACAGAACCGCCCCGAGCCCGAGGCGCCGGGGGCGGGCGGTGCCCGTTCGGCGCAACCACCGGAGGCCGAACGGGTGAGCACGCGGTTGTCGTTGCGGGTCGACGTGGCCACCGACCGGTCGGCGGGTGCCGAATGGCAGGCGCGGGCGGTAGCGAGCCGGGTCGCGAGGAGTGGCAAGATCACCCGAGTGGCTCCTCACGGGCACCTACTGAGCGTGCACCTCGACCTCGGCGCGAGCGTTAATTCGCCCACGGTCGCGCTACGCGACGCCGTGACGTCGCTGGGCCGTTCGGGGTGGTCGGAGGTGGAGTGGTCCGGCGGTTCCGGGACGACCCGCTGGTCAGCCGCGCCGGTGCCGGAAACGGGGATCGCCGCGCTGGAACTGACAGCGACACCGGCCTCGGCATTCGTGTGGACGGTGCCCGACTGAGATCGACATCGCTGACCCGATCGAGTGGATTTGCACTGCCACCCGGTCAGCCGATCTTGCTTGTGAATCGTGAAACTTTAGGTACTACTTTCAACTATAGGAACTCAAGCCGTTTCGCCAGGAGGGGTCGGGATCCGACATGGCCAGCATCGAAGAGGTCCGCGCCGCGATCGCACAGGCCGTCGAGAAGGCGGGCCAGAGCGTGAACGCCCTGCAACAGGCCGCCGACCTGGCCGAGGACGCGCAAGCCCTGCTGAGCACGGCCACCCAGGGCAGCGTCCAGGCCGACGTGGAGCAGGCGAACGCGCGCTTCGCCGAGGTGGTCAGCGGCGTCAGCGACCTGCAACAGCACCTCGGGGCCGGGATCTCCCAGGCCGAGAGCATCAACTCCAGGTTGTGACGTGACGTCGGTGGGCGAGGTCAAGCTCGCGCTCGAGCAGAGCTGCGAGTTCCTCCGGGACGCCTACCGCAGCGTCCGGGAGGCCCAGACCGCGTTGGACGAGGCCGTCGACATCCTGCTCGACGCGAGCGCCGACCACCACGAGTCCCTGGTGCCCGCCGGGTTCCTGGCGGCCGCGGAGCGGTTCGCCGCCGAGTTGGAGCTGATCGTGGGCAGCCTGGAACTGGTCCAACGCCTAGCCGTGGAGCTGTGACGTGAGCAGGCGTGACGAGCGCCGCAGGAGGATCGAGGGCTCCTTCGGGGAGTTCCGCAAGGCGGTCGCCGCCGCGCTGGGCAACGCCGCGCGCGAGCACCGCCTCCTCGCCGACGAACGCGCGCGCGACATGTTCGAGGTGATCCTGCGCGGCGACGGGGTGGACCGGGCTCTGGCCGACCCGCTGCTGGCCGGCGCGCTGGCGAACCCGTTGTTCGAGCAGCAGCTCAAGCGGGCGCTGATCGACCGGATCGAGGCGTTCCGGCCGTGGTCGGAGCACGGCCCGGACCAGTTGGCCGCCCTGGTCGACGCCGCGGCCGCGGGACCGGCGTCGTGGCCGCCCGAGGCGTGGCTCGGCACACCGGGCACGGCCGACGGCAGCGACGGCGTGCCCGAGCTGTGGCGCATCGGCACGGGCGTGGTGCGCAGCGCGCCGGAGCCGCAGCGGTTCCCGGTGGCGGTGCCGCTGCTGGACCACTCGCACCTGCACGTCAGCTCCACCTACGAGAGCCGCGCCACGGCCGAGTCGCTGGTCGAGACGTTGTTGTTGCGGGTGCTGAGCCACTTCCAGCCGGGCCTGGTGCACGTGCACGTGTGGGACGTCGGCCAGCTCACCGGCGCGCTGCCCGGCCTGTACCCGTTGACCCGCGCGGGCCTGCTGACCGTGCACGACCCGGCCCGGCTGCACGAGCTGCTGGACGAGCTGTCCGACCACATCCGCCGCGTGCACACCGGTGTGCTGACCGAGGGCCACCAGTCGGTGCGGGCGGCGGGCGGGCGGCGCACCGAGCCGTGGCGGGTGGCGGTGCTGTTCGGCAACCGGCAGCCGTTGCGGGAGGAGCACCAGCAGCAGTTGCAGCGGGTCGCGCGCAACGGGCTGGCGGCCGGGATCCAGCTGTTCATCGTCGACATCCCGGTCACGGTCAACTCGCCGATCGAGACCGTCACCATCGCCGCCGACCACAGCGCGACCTGCACGATGACCGGCAAGCACGTGGCGGTGGCGCTGGACCCGCCGCTGCCGCGCGCCCAGGTGCCCAGGGCGTGCGCGGTGATCGCGGACAAGCGCGAGGAGCGCCGCCACCGGCTCAGCCGGTTCGCCGACCTGCTGCCGGAGCGGTTCTGGCGGGAGAACTCGTCGGCGGGCGTCCTCGCGCCGGTCGGGTTCCTGGAGGGCGAGCCGGTGCACGTGGGGCTGGGCGACACGTCGCCGCACGCGTTGATCGGCGGGCCCAGCGGCTCGGGCAAGACGAACTTCCTCTACGCGATGCTCGGCAGCCTGGCCGCCCGGTACGCGCCGGACGAGCTGGAGCTGTACCTGCTGGACTTCAAGGAGGGCGTGTCGTTCGCGCAGTTCGCGCCGGGCCGCAAGGACCCCACGTGGCTGCCGCACGCCCGGCTGGTCGGGGTGAACGTCAACACCGACCGCGAGTTCGGCGTGGCGCTGCTGGCGTTCCTGGCCGACGAGATGCGCAGGCGGGCGGACGCGGCCAAGCGGCACGAGGTCACCAAGCTGGAGCAGTTGCGCGAGGAGGACCCGCACGGCCACTGGCCGCGGATCGTGGCGGTGATCGACGAGTTCCAGTACCTGTTCGGCGAGCGCGACCACGTCACCGCGCAGGCCACCCAGCTGCTGGAGGACGTGGCCCGGCGCGGCCGGTCGCAGGGCATCCACCTGGTGCTGTCCAGCCAGGACGTGTCGGGCATCGAGGGCTTCTGGGGCAAGTCGGCGATCTTCGAGCAGTTCACCGTGCGGATCGCGCTGCCCAAGGCGCGGCGGGTGCTGGCCGAGCCGCAGAACGACGCCGCGGTGGAGCTGCCGCGCTGGCACGCCGTGGTCAACCACGAGTCGGGCGTGCGGCCGGGCAACGAGGTCGCGCGCATCCCCGACGCCACGGCCAGGGGCACGTTCGACGCGTTGCAGGCCGAGCTGCACCGGCTGCGCCCGCCGGATCTGGCCGAGCCGATCCTGTTCGACGGCAGCAAGGTGCCCGCGTTGCAGGCGCTGCCGGACTTCCGGGCGCTGCGGCCGGGCGAGGGCAACAGCCCCACCGTGCTGCTGGGCCAGGTGATCGACGTGGCGGGCAGCGCGGCCGGGGTGCGGTTCGCCCGCACGCCGGGGCGCAACATCGCCGTGCTCGGCTCGCTGGCCGACGACGCGGCCCGGGTGCTGGGCGGCGCGGCGCTGTCGCTGGCCCGCCAGCACGAGCCGGGTGAGGCCCGGTTCACCCTGGCGTGCCTGGCCGAGGACGCCTGGCCGCACGCCGAACGGCTGCACAAGCAGCTCGGTGACGCGGGTCACGAGGTGCACCTGTTGGGCCTGGAGAGCGTGCGCGAGTTGGTCGACGACACGGCGGCGCGGATCACCAAGAGCATGACCGGCGAGACGGGCGCGCCGCTGCCACCCCACTACCTGGTGGTTTACGCGGTGGACGCGGCGCACACCCTGTTGGAGGCGAAGGACCCGACGACGCGGGCCTCCGGGGTCGACAGCCTGCGGACCGTGCTCAAGCACGGGCCGGAGAACCGCACCCACGTGCTGGGCTGGTGGCGTGGCGCGCAGCGGCTGAAGAACAGCCTGCCGCCGGGCGTCTACGACGACATCGGCGCGTGGATCGCGTTCGACGTCCAGGGCAAGGAACTGCTGTCGTTCGGACCGGAGCAGGTCATGGCGTGGTCACCGCGACCGCGCCGGGGCCTGTTCTTCGACCGGTTCGAGCACTCCAGGCCGCAGGTCGTCATCCCGTTCGACACCGGGGAGGAACCATGATCAGCCACGCCTCAGTCGTACCCGCGCAGCGCACGAGCGGGCACGGCGCGCCGGAGGCCGAGGCGGTCTCGGCGATCGAGCGGTACCGGGAGGTCGTCGCGCTGGCCGGCGAGTCGGTGGAGCGGATGCGCGCCGCCGACCGGGCCCGCGTGCGGCAGCTGCTGGAGCGGCTGGCCGAGTCCCAGGACCGGATGGCCGCGATCATCGACCAGGAGAAGCTGGTCAAGCAGGTCGTCGCGGAGCACTGGGAAGCCGTGGTGAAGCTGCTGTGGGACGAGCGCTGGTTCACCATGACGACCGTGCCCGCGCCGGACGAGTCGGTGCCGCCGCGCGACCAGGGCGAGTACAACACCGCGCTGGAGCTGGCGTACCGGGCGTTGGAGGAGTCGGCGCAGAAACGCGCGCTGTTCCGCTAGAAGCCCCAGGAGACGGCGACCGTGTCGAAGTCGAGCTCGGCCTCGGCACGGCGGTAGGTGGCCAGGGCGGCGGCGTTGTCCTTCTCCGTGCCGGTCCACACGCCGGTGCAGCCGCGGTCCCCGGCCAGCTCGATCAGGCGGGCCACCAGGGCGCTGCCGATGCCGCGCCGCTGGAAGCCCTCGTCCACGCCCAGTTCGTACAGGAACATCTCCACGCCCTTGTCGGGGTGGATGGTCTCGACGCCGGAGACGAACCCGGCGGGCGTGCCGTCGACGTAGGCGATGAGCAGGTGGTGCCGGTCGTCGGCGAGGAACGCGCGGGTGGCGTCCTCGCGCGGCGGGCCGTCGAACAGGTGCCCGGCGGCCACCACCGCGTCGAACGACGTGACCTGCCGGATGTCCATGCGGGCGAGGGTAGCTCTTGGGTGATGATGCGGTCATGCGCGTTCTGCCCACCCCCGCCGACGTCTCCGCCGCCACCGCCGACCCGATCGCGCGGTGGGCCGCCCAGGCCCTGCTGCCCGGCCGCGGCGGCACGGCCTGGGCGCACGGCGAGGGCGTCGCCGTGCTCGCCCCGGGGTTGTTCCGCTTCGACCGCCTGGTCCTCGTCGGCCCCACCGACGACGTGGCGGCGCTGCTGCGCGCCCACGTGCGCCCCGGCGTGAGGCCCCTGGTCACGGCCGCCGTCGCGGACGAGCTCGACTGGCCGGTGCGCGGCACGTTCGGCTGGATGCAGCGCACCGGCGTGCTCGACCCCGCACCCGGCCCACGCTGGTTGGCCGAGGACGAGTGGGACGACGTCGAGGCGTTGCTGCGCAAGGCCAACCCCGACACGTGGGCGTGGCCGCGCGAGCCCGGACCGTCCCGCTGGGCGGGCGCGCACGTCGACGGCGTGCTGGTCTCGGTGGCCGCGGACGCCTGGCCCGCGCCCGAGGTCGGGTTCGTGGCGGGCGTGGCCACCCACCCCGACCACCGCGGCCGGTCGCTGTCCACGGCCGTCTGCCGGTTCGTCGCGAGCGCCCTGCTGGCCGAGCGCGGCACGTGCGGGCTGATGGTCGACGCGGCGAACGCGGCCGCTGTCGCGGTCTACCGGCGGCTCGGCTTCACCTACCGCGCGGTGACCGCGCTCAGGGACTCACCTCACACCTGAACGGCGGAACAGCCCGCCCGAACGGCGGTGTTGCACCTGGTATGACGTTGCCGAGCACCGCGCGCGAGATCCGTCTCGCCTCCCGCCCCGAAGGCTTCCCCACCCCGGACGACTTCGACCTGGTCGAAGTGCCGCTGCCGGACCTCGCCGACGGCCAGGTCCTGGTCCGCAACCAGGTGATGAGCGTCGACCCGTACATGCGGGGCCGGATGAACGCGGGCAAGTCGTACGTGGAGCCGTTCGAGCTGGGCGCGGCGCTCGACGGCGGCGCGGTGGGCGAGGTCGTGGCGTCGAAGGCGGCGGGCTTCGAGGTCGGCGACACCGTGCTGCACGGCCTGGGCTGGCGCGAGTACGCCGCGGTGGACGCGGCCAACGCCACGACGGTCGACCCGCAGGCCGCCCCGCTCGGCGCGTACCTGGGCGTGCTCGGGATGCCGGGCATGACGGCCTACGCGGGCCTGCTGGACGTCGCCGCGTTCAAGGAGGGCGACGTGGTGTTCGTCTCCGGCGCGGCGGGCGCGGTCGGGCAGGTCGCGGGCCAGGTGGCCCGGCTGCGCGGCGCGCGGCGCGTGATCGGCAGCGCGGGCAGCGAGGCCAAGGTGCGGTACCTGGTCGACGAGCTGGGCTTCGACGCGGCGTTCAACTACAAGGACGGCCCGGTCGCCGAGCAGCTCGCGAAGGCCGCCCCGGACGGCATCGACGTGTACTTCGACAACGTCGGCGGCGAGCACCTGGAGGCGGCGATCGCCTCGTTCAACACGTTCGGCCGCGCCGCGCTGTGCGGCTCGATCTCCGGCTACAACACCGCGCCGACCGGCCCGCGCAACCTCGGCCTGGCCGTCGGCAAGCGCCTGACCCTGCGCGGCTTCCTGGTCTACGACCACCAGCACCTGCGCGAGGAGTTCGTCCGCGAGGTCGGCGGCTGGGTCGCCGCGGGCGAGCTGCGCTACCAGGAGACCGTGACCGAGGGCCTGGACCGCGCCCCGGAGGCGTTCATCGGGATGCTGCGCGGCGAGAACCTCGGCAAGGCCCTGGTGACCCTGTAGGAAAAACGGTTGTCGAACACGGCCGGCGATGCGCTAGCGTCGCTGGCATGTGCGCCTGTGCAGTGACCCGGTTGCGCCGCGTCTAGCGGCGGCACCCCGGTTCCGCCGCTCCAGCGAGTCCTCGCCGGGCGGCCCACACTTCCGCTGCCCGGTTCGCTTCCAGCAGCCGCGGAGCCCCACCAGTGCGCACGCACCACGACGGCCGGCACGAGCACGGCCAGAACTTCCTCGTCGACCGCGCGGTCATCACGGCCGTGGTCGACCTCGTCGCCCGGACCAGCGGGCCGATCCTGGAGATCGGCTGCGGTTCCGGCGCGTTGACCCTGCCCCTGCAAGCCCTGGGCCGCCCGCTCACCGGCGTGGAGGTCGACCCGGCCCGGGTCCGCGAGCTGCGCCGCCGCGTGGCGGCGACCACGACCCTGGTCGAGGCGGACTTCCTGCGCCACCGCCTGCCGCGCGAGCCGCACGTCCTGGTCGGCAACCTGCCGTTCCACCTGACCACGGCGATGCTGCGCCGGATCGTCCACAACGGAGGGTGGACGGACGCCGTGCTGCTGGTCCAGTGGGAGGTCGCCCGCCGTCGGGCGGGCGTCGGCGGCGCCACGATGATGACCGCCCAGTGGTGGCCCTGGTACTCGTTCACGCTGGTCCGGCGCGTGCCGGCCGCCGCGTTCCGGCCCCGTCCCGGGGTGGACGGCGGCCTGCTCACGGTGACCCGCCGCCGAACGCCGCTGGTGGACCCGCGCGACCGCCGCCGCTACCAGGCGTTCGTGCACCGCGTGTTCACCGGCCGGGGTCGGGGCGTGCCGTCGATCGTGCGCGCGGCCCACCCCCGGGCCCGACTCGCCGCGTGGGCCCGCCGCCACGGCGTCACCGACCGCACGCTACCGCGCGACCTGACCGCCGAGCAGTGGGCCGAGCTGTTCGCCCTCACCCCTGCGGGGCGGTGAGGTCGTGCCCGAACCGGTACGCCTCCAGGCAGTACTCGAAGCCGGACTCGACCATCGGGTCCAGGCCCTCGCGCTCGCAGTGCGCCAGGAAGCCCTCGGCCGCCTGCCACCGCTCGCCGTCGAACCAGAACACGCCACCGGCGTAGTGGATCGTGTTCCCGGTCGTCTCGTCGGTGAGGTTGAGCGACTCGTAGTTCTCCGGCCGGTTGCGCACCAGCCGGACGAGGTCCTCCGGCACGCCCCGGTAGAGCGACTCCTGCACCGCGTAGTCACCCTCCGCGTACAGGTTGAGGTCGGTCTCGTGGTCGAACGTCAGCAGCAACGCACGATCCTCGGGCGTGAAGTACCAGACGGTCGACTGGCCGCCCCGGTCGTTCCACGCGAACCGCTCCGCGCCGTCCACGGTCATCGGCGCCACGTCGGCGCGCTCACCGATGATCGCCGCACGTCGCCGCACCTCGACCAACGGGGTCGCCTGGAGGGCCTCCCACGTCTCACTCATGCCGCGCAGGCTACTGACCGGCGCCGCACCGCGGGCGACCATTCACACGACCTGACCATCGGCGGCCACCACACGCCCCTCGTGTACCACCAAGGTGCGCGGAGCGCGATCCATCACCGCGGCCGTCACCGTGTCGCCGGGCACCACCACCAGGTCGGCGGGCGACCCCTCGGTCAGCCCCAGCGCCCGTCCCAGGACCGACGCGCCGCCCCGGGTGGCGATGTCGACGCACATCTCCACCAGCTCGTCGCGCCGGAACCCGTTGCGGTAGGCGAGCTGCCACGCGCGGTCGAGCATGTCGCCGTTGCCGTAGGGCGACCAGTAGTCCCGGATGCCGTCCTGCCCGAGGCCGAGCCTCACCCCGGCCCACCGCAGCAGTTGCAACGGCAACGGGTCTCGCACGCCCGGCGCGACCGTCGTCACCGCGACGTCCAGCTCCGCGAGCCGCTCCACCAGCTCGCGCTGCCGTTCGACGTCCACTGTGGACAGCGCGAACGCGTGGCTGATCGTCACCTGCCCCTGCATGCCCAGGGCCCGCACGCGCTCGCAGATCAGCTCCACCTGGAACGCGCCCAGCGTGCCGGCGTCGTGCAGGTGCACGTCCACCCCGCGCTGGTGCTTCTCGGCCAACCCGAACACCACGTCCAGGTGCCGCACCGGGTCGCGGTCGTAGCCCGCCGGGTCCAGCCCGCCGACCAGGTCCGCGCCCGCCCGCAGCGCCGCGTCGAGCAGCTCCGCGGTGCCCTTCTCGCGCAGGATGCCGCACTGCGGGAACGCCACCACCTCGACGTGCGCCCGGCCCGCGTGCTCCTCGCGCGCGGCCAGCACGCCCTCCAGCTTTTCCAGCCCCGAGTCGACGTCCACCTGCGCGTGGCTGCGCACGTGCGTCGCGCCGAACGCGATCGTGCGCCCGAGCGTGTGGGTGGCGCGCTGCGCGACCGACGCCTCGGCGGCCCGCCAGTTGCGCCGGTCGTTGTCGATCAGCTCGGCCAGCCCGTCGCCCGCGCTGTGCGGGCGGAACGGCAGGCCGAGCCGGGTGGAGTCGAGGTGGGCGTGCGCGTCGGTGAACGCGGGCAGCAGCACGCCGCCCCGCCCGTCCACCACCGCCGTCCCGGGTGGCGGGTCGAGGTCCGCGCCGAACGCCGCTGTGCGCCCGTCCCGGCACAGCACGTCGACCAGGGGTGCGCCCGGGGCGTTCGGCCACGGCCGCACGGAGCGGATCAGCAGGTCACCGGTCACCAGGCGACGCTAGCTCCGCGGGGGTCAAGTCGCCAGCGAGGAGCTTGCCGGGGTTGAGCACGCCGGTCGGGTCGAGCGTGCGCTTCACCGCCGCCAGCACGTCCACGCCCAGCCCGCCGATCTCGGCCTCCAGGTACGGCGCGTGGTCCACGCCCACGGCGTGGTGGTGGCTGATCGTGCCGAGCCCGGTGATGGCCTCGCTCGCGGCGGCCTTCGCGACCTGCCACTGCCCGATCGGGTCGGCCGCGTCCCGGGCCGCCAGCACCGTGAAGTACAGCGACGCGCCGGTCTCGTAGGCGTGCGAGATGTGGCACATGACCACGCAGTCGCCCAGCGCGTCGACCAGCGCCTCGCGCACCGCGGCACGCAGCTCCGACACCGTCGACCAGTGCGTGGCGGTCTCCAACGTCTCCACGCACACGCCGACCTCGATCAACGCGTCCCGCTGCCGGGGACCGTTGAACCGGCCGTGCCGCCACGCCTCGCCGAGCGCCTTGCCCAGGCCCACCAGCTCCACCCCGCGCAACGTCTCGGCGCGTCGCCGCTTCACCTCGCGCGGTGACGCGCCGTGCCACCCGAGCACGAGCAGGCACGGTTCGCGCACGCCCCTGGCCCGCAGGTACGCCTTGAGCGCGGTGGTCTTCCAGCCGCCCGCCAGCGCCAGCGACACCGCCGTCTCGTCCACGTCGGACAGTCGCGTCACGTCGGCGAGCACCCGCCGTTGCGCCAACCGCCGCACGACGGCCGACCCGCGTTCCCACCCGTCCACGACGAAGCCCTCGTACCGCTCGACCACCGGCCGCGGCCGCACCCGCAGCGAGACCTCCGTGATGACGCCGAGCGCGCCCTCGCTGCCCACCACCAACTGCTTGAGGTCCGGCCCGGCGGCCGACGCGGGGGCGCCGCCCAACCGCCACTCCCCCACCGGCGTGGCCAGCCGCACGCCCTCCACCAGGTCCTCGAACCGCCCGTACCCGGACGACGCCTGGCCGGCCGAGCGGGTCGCGGCGAACCCGCCGATGGTGGCCCGCTCGTAGGACTGCGGCACGTGCCCGATCGTGAGGCCGTGCGCGGCCAGCAGCCGTTCCGCCCGCGGCGCCGGCACGCCCGCCTGGAGCACGGCCAGCCGGGACACCGGGTCCACCGAGACGAGCCGGTCGAGCCGGTGCAGGTCGAGCGCGATCACCGCGGCCTTGTCGCCGCGCAGGGCGTTCACCCCGCCGACCACGGACGTCCCGCCGCCGAACGGCACCACCGCCACGTCGTGCTCGACGCACGTCGTCAGCACCTCGACCACCTGCTCGGGTGACGCGGGCAGCACCACCGCGACCGGCGCGGCGAGCGCGCCGTCACCGCGCTGCCGCAGGAGGTCCACATAGGACAGACCGCCGGCGCGGCCCAGCCGCGAGTCGCGGTCGACCCGCACGTGCCCGGGCCCGACGACCTCGCCCAGCGCGGCCCGTGCCGCGTCGGTCAGCAGCGACTCCGGCACTTGGGGCGCCCGCGCCGGCGTGCGGGCGTCACCCAGCCCGATCCGGTCCCGCAACCACTTCAGCGCGTGAGGCGGGAGGGAGCCGGCGGTGGGTGTCCAACTGCCCCGGAGGGTGTGGTCGATGTGCTCGGTCACCGCTACAGTGTGACACATGACGTCTCAACGTCACAGTGATGACGCGCTCCTCGACGCGGCCCGCGACTGCGTGGTCGAGGTCGGGGTCCGCCGCACCACGCTGACGGACATCGCCAAGCGCGCCGGCGTGAGCCGGATGACCCTCTACCGCCGGTTCCCGGACGTGGGCACGCTGGTCAGGGCCTTGATGACCAGGGAGTTCACCGCCCTGCTCCAGCGCATCGAGGTGACCGGCGACAACGCCAGGCAGCGGCTCGTGGCGCAGGCCATCGCGGGCATCCGGCTGCTGGCCGCCGACCCGTTGATGCGGCGCGTGCTCGACCTGGACGCCGAGCTGATGCTGCCCTACCTCGTGCGCCGGCTGGGCAGCACGCAGAAGCTGGTCGAGGCGTTCCTGGTGGCGCAGGTCCACGAGGGCCACGCGGACGGCTCGATCCGTCCCGGCTCCGCCGCCGCCCAGGCCCGCCTGGTGCTGCTGACCACCCAGTCCCTCGTGCTGTCGATCCGGCCGGCCACCACCGACCTGGACTTCGAGGAGCTGCTGGCCGAACTGGCCGCCTACCTGGACGCGGCGCTGTCGTGACCACCTCGCTCAACGCCGCGCGCCGCCGCGCCGACCTCGACCACCTGGCGTCCGCCCGGGTCGACCTGCTCGTCGTCGGCGGTGGCGTCACGGGCGCGGGCGTGGCCCTCGACGCCGCCTCGCGCGGCCTGTCGGTGTGCCTGGTGGAGGCGCACGACCTGGCGTTCGGCACGTCCCGCTGGTCGAGCAAGCTGGTCCACGGCGGGCTGCGCTACCTCGCCCAGGGCGAGGTCGGCCTGGCCTACGAGAGCGCGGTGGAGCGGGGCATCCTGATGACCCGCACCGCGCCACACCTGGTGCGGCCGCTGCCGCAGCTCGTGCCGCTGCACGGCCGGTCGCACGACCCGGTCGTGCTGGCGGGCCTGCGCGCGGGTGACGCGTTGCGCCGGCTGGCCCGCACGCCGTCCCGCGTGCTGCCGGGCCCGCGGCGGGTGCCGGCCGTCGAGGCGCTGGCGCTGGCGCCGGGGCTGCGCCGGGCCGACCTGCGCGGCGGGCTGCTGAGCTTCGACGGCCAGTTGGTCGACGACGCCCGCTTGGTCGTGGCCCTCGCCCGCACCGCCGCCGGGTTCGGCGCGCGCGTGATCACCCGAGCGCGGGCCACCGCGTTGACCGGTCACGGCGCGGACGTGGTGGACACGCTCACCGGGGCGTCGCTGCGCGTCGAGGCGCGTGCGGTGGTGAACGCGGCCGGCGTGTGGGCGGGCGACCTGGTGCCCGAGGTGAGGCTCCGCCCGTCCCGCGGCTCGCACCTGGTGCTCTCGGCGTCCACCGTGGGGTTGTCGAACACCGCTCTGACGGTGCCGATCCCGGGTGCGCGCAACCGTTACGCGTTGGTCCTGCCGCAGCGTGACGGCCGGGTGTACGTGGGGCTGACCGACGAGCCGGTGGACGGGCCGATCCCGGACGTGCCGACCGTGCCGGAGTCCGATGTGGACTTCCTGCTGACCGTCGCCTCCTCGGTGCTCGAACGCCCGCTCACGCGCGCCGACGTGCTGGGGGCGTTCGCCGGGCTGCGGCCCCTGCTGGACACCGGCGCGGGACCGAGCGCCGACCTGTCGCGCCGGCACGCCGTGCTGACCGCCGACGGCGTGACCACGGTCGTGGGCGGCAAGCTGACCACGTACCGCCGGATGGCCGCCGACGCGGTGGACGCCACCGGCCTCACCACCACCCGGTCCCGCACCGCGGGCCTGCCGTTGGTCGGCGCGGGCCGCCCCGCGGGCCCACCGCACCTGGCCGCCCGTTACGGCGCGGAGGGCGGCCGCGTGGCCGAGGTCGGCGAGGTCGCCTGGGCCGTCCGCCACGAGGGCGCGCTGACGGTGGACGACGTGCTGGACCGCCGCACCCGGATCGGTCTGGTTTCGACCGACCGCGCCGCCGCCGAACCGGCCGTCGCCGCCGAGGTCGCCGCCGAGCTGGCCGCCCAGTCCCCGTCCTGAACGCTCAACTCACCCGTTCCGAACGTAGGACACACGCGACCTGAACGTAGGACTCTCGCGCGAGTCCTACGTTCAGAACGCGAGAGTCCTACGTTCGCGACCCCCGAGTTCAACGTTCGCGACCTCGGCGGGCACGACGAAGGGGGACCTCCGCGGTGGAAGTCCCCCTTGACGTCGCAGGTCACTCGCCGATGATCGGCTTCGCCGCCTTCGGCGGCTCCTCGATCAGGGCCTCGCCCTCCAGCCGCACCTTGCGCTGGTGGTCCTTGCCGTCGCCGCCCTGGCCGGGCGCGCCCATCATCGGCGCGCCGCCCATCATGCCCATGCCGCCGGCGGCACCGGGACGTCCACCGGCCGCACCGGGCACGCCGCCGCCCGCCGCGCCGCCACCGGGACCACCGGCCGGGCCGAGCACGCCGGACGAGCCACCGGCCTGGAGCGTGGCCCCACCCGCGCCACCGCCACCGGAGCCGCCCGCGAAGCCACCGCCACCGCCGGCGAAGCCACCACCACCGCCACCACCGAAGCCGCCGCCACCGCCACCGACCCCACCGCCGACCCCACCACCGGTGGGCACGTGGGGCAGGTCGGCCGACACCGGCCGAACGGGGGGCACGGTCGGCACGGAAGGCGACGTCGTGCCCGTCGCGTACGTCGTGTCGCCCAACGAAGGCGGCGCGGGCACCCGGCCCGTGGACGAGCCGCTGCCGCCCGGCACCCACCGACCGGGCTCCCAGTGACCGCCGCCGGACCCGCCCGAACCGCCGGACCCACCGGACCCGGAACCACCGGAACCGCCGCCGACCGTCGGGGGACGGCTCACCACCGGACCGCTCGGCCCGCCCGGGTAGGCGCGGCCGGGCTCCGGCACACCGATGCCCGGCCCGTACCCGACGCCCACCGACGGCGGGCGGCTCACCACGGGGCCGATCGGGCTGGGACCGCCGGACGGGATCGTCGCCCCACCGGGGTCGTTGGTGTAACGCCGGTTCGCGTCCCGGTCCATGTCGTTGAGCCGCCGCTCGTCGAGCCCGAGACCGCCCTGCGACAACCGCGGCCCCGCGCCGCCACCGCCGCCCGAGCCCTTGTTCGACGACGTCATCGCCGTGATCGCCTGGAGGATCTGCTTGGCGGTCTGGGCGATCTGCGCCACCGACTTGATCAGGTCGATCAGCTTCTTGAGCGAGTTGCCGAGCTTCTGCAGGAAGTCGGCGAGCTTCTTGGCGTAGTTGCACGCCATCTGCACGATGTCCGCGATCGCCGCGCCGATGGCCGCGCCGAAGGTCAGGAACGACGCCGCCAGCCACTGGATGATCTTCATGACCATCTCGGACACGGCCTGGCTGATCAGGTCCATGATGGTCTTGCGCACGGTCGCGACCAGCTCGCCCGCGCCCTTGGCCGCGCGCGAGATGCCCTGCGTGGCCTTGGCCAGCGTCTCCAGCCCGGCCGCGTGCTTCTTGCTCGCCGCCCGGTACCCGTCGGCGGAACGGCCGCGCCAGGTCCGGGTCTCCTCCACCGACGTGCGGCGGTAGTCGGCGACGATGCCCTCGATCTGCTTGGCCGCGGACGCCCAGCTGTCGGACATCCGCTGGATCGCCTGCGGGTTGCCCAGCAGCGCGTCGAATGGCTCGCGCAGGAAGTCGACGTGCTGGATGGCCCAGCTGAACCCGGCGGACAGGAAGCCCGACAGCGGGTTGGAGGCCAGCCCGACGATGCCCATGGCGGTGTTGGCCATGCCGAGGCCCGCCTGGACCCAGTCGCCGCGCTCGACCGCCGCGACGGTGCCCTGCACGTCGCCGATCAGGTGCGACGGGTCGCGGCCCTGGGTGGTGGCTTGCCCGCTCATCCCCGTGCCCTTCCGTTGAAGCCGAACGCGTTGTCGAGGTCGACGTTCTCGTAGAGCTCGGCGACCTCCTTCAGGCCCTGGCACATGTCGGCGACGGTCTCCGTGGCCTGGCCGAGGATGTCCTGGCCCGAGCCCGCGGTCTTGAGCAGGAACTGGGCGAGGAACGAACCGAACACGCCGAAGGCGTCGGTCGACAGCGACGGGTCAGCGGTCTGGGTGGCCGAGAGCATCCGCTGCGTCAGCTGGTCGACCGTTCCCGCGTGCGCCCGGATCTCCTCCGGGTTCACGTTGAACGAGACGAACATGGTCATCTACCCCCTGCTCAGGCCATGACATCGGGTGGGTTGGTGAAGTAGTCGTCGTCGGGCCTGGTGTCTCGACGCTGGATCTCCGGCTCCGGTTCCACGGCGTCCGTGCCGTCACCCGAATAGCCGTTGGGCATCTTCGACTTCACGAACTCCAGCGCCGGGCTGTCGCCGACGAACTCCGTCATGATCTCGACGACCCGGCCCGCGGCGGCGCGCTGCGCCTGGGCGACGGCGGTCATGATGGCACCGGAGATCCGCTCGGGGTCCTCACCGCGCAGCTGCGGGCGCAGGATCAGGTCGGTCAACGCGCCCGAGGCGTTGACGGTGACCGTGATCAGGCCGTCGGGGGACGTGGCGCTGCCGCCGACGCTGCCCAGCTGCGTCTCGGCCTGCGCGGCGTTCCGCTTGGCCTGCTCGATCTTCTCTCCGTACTGCGCGAGCCACTGGTCCGGCTCCATGTTCACCCCTCACGGCAACGGGGCTTGCGGCCCTACTGCGCAATTCGACCCGTCGACACTCGATTCGGTTCCCGGCGACGTATCGTTTCACCGAAACGTGATTTCTCGGGCATGCCTGCGGGCGGATACCGCCGTTCGGCCTATTCTGTGAATTGTTTACTTGCCGTTCTGTTGGGTTTTCGCAACACTTCGTAGCATGAGTCCGGTGCGCCGGGGGCCCGGGCAGCCCATCCACAACCGGATCGGGGTGCTGCGGGTCGAGCGGGGTATGACGAGGGCGGGGTTGGCCGAGGCGGTGGAGGTCAACCCCCAGACGATCGGCGCGTTGGAGCGGGGCGACCACTACCCGAGCCTCGACCTGGCGCTGCGGATCTGCGACGTGTTCGGCCTGCCGGTCGAGGCGGTGTTCAGCCGCACGCCGTTCAAGCCGTTGTCCACCCAGGTCTACGGCTAGGCACGACCGGACTACAGGAGGAGAGCACGTGGCACAGGGCGTGCTGGAGGTCGACCGGGTCTCCAAGCGCTACGGGGAGGTCGTCGCGCTCGACGGGATGACCTTCGACGTGCGGGCGGGCGAGCTGTTCGGCTTCGTCGGCAGCAACGGCGCGGGCAAGACCACGACGATGCGCATCGCGCTGGGCGTGCTGGCCGCCGACTCGGGCGAGGTCCGGTGGAACGGCGAGCCGATCACCTTCCAGACCCGCCGCCGGATCGGCTACATGCCCGAGGAACGCGGCCTCTACCCCAAGATGAAGGTGCTCGACCAGCTCGTCTACCTGGCCGAGCTGCACGGCCTGTCGACCAACGCCGCGCACCGCTCGGCGGAGACCTGGATCGCCCGCCTCGGCCTGCGCGACCGCCGCGGCGACGAGGTGCAGCGGCTCAGCCTCGGCAACCAGCAACGCGTGCAGTTGGCCGCGGCGCTGGTGCACGAGCCGGACGTGCTGGTGCTGGACGAGCCGTTCTCCGGCCTGGACCCGGTCGCGGTGGACGTGATGAGCGCCGTGCTGCGGGAGAAGGCGGCCGGCGGCGTGCCGGTGGTGTTCTCCAGCCACCAGCTCGACCTGGTGGAGCGGTTGTGCGACCGGGTCGGCATCGTGCGCGGCGGCACGCTGGTGGCGTCCGGCTCGGTGGACGAGCTGCGCGCCGGCGGCGAGTCCAAGCTCGTCGTGGACGCCCCGCGGGCCGCTCCGGGCTGGGCGGACCACCTGCCGGGCGTGCGGTCGGCGCACACCTCGTCCGGCCGCACGGTCCTGGAGGTCGCGTCGGACGTGGACGACCAGGCCGTGCTGCGCGCCGCCCTGGCCACGGGCCCGGTGCACGAGTTCTCCCGGCAGCGGCCGTCGCTGACCGAGTTGTTCCGCAGCGTGGTGACCGAGGAGTCCGCCGCATGAGCAGCCTCACCCCCGGTCGGGCGGTGTTCCTGGTCTCGCGCCGGGAGTTCCTGGGCAAGGTGCGCACGAAGTCGTTCCTGTGGGGCACGGTCGTGATCGTCGCCGTGATGGCGGGGTACCTGCTGCTGCAGTCGGTGCTCTTCCAGGACGCCGGTCGCGACCGGGTCGCGTTGAGCGGGCAGGCGACCGTGCTCGCGGAGCCGTTGAAGCAGACCGCCCGGTCGTTCGGCCGCGAGGTGGAGACGGTCGACGTGGCCGACCCGGCGGCGGGCGAGGAGCAGGTCCGCTCCGGCGAGGTGGACGCGCTGATCACCGGCGCGTCGGACGACCTGCGCGTGGTGGTGAAGGAGTCGTTGGGCAGCGCGCTGCGCAACTCGATCGACCTGCTGGTCAAGCAGCAGGTGCTGGACGCGCACTTCGCCGAGGCGGGCGTGGACCCGGCCGAGGTGGCGCGCAACCTCGAACGCGCGAGCGTGGACGTGGTGGCGCTGGAGCCGCGGGACGAGCGGCAGGGGCAGCGGCTGGTGATCGGGCTGGTGATCGCCGCGCTGCTGTACTACTCGCTGCTGGTCTACGGGACGATGGTCGCGCAGGGCGTGGTGGAGGAGAAGTCAAGCCGCGTGGTGGAGATCCTGCTGGCGACGCTGCGGCCCTGGCAGTTGCTGCTGGGCAAGGTCGTCGGGCTGGGCGCGGTGGGGTTGCTGCAACTGGTGGTGATCGGCGGTATCGGGTTGGTGCTGTCGACGGCGTCCGGGGTGGTGGACGTCGCGGGCGTGGCCGGTGGCGCGCTGGCCACCGGGCTGCTGTGGTACCTGCTCGGGTTCTTCCTGTACGCCACGGTGTTCGCCGCCGCCGCGTCGCTGGTGTCGCGCCAGGAGGAGCTGCAGTCGGTGCTGACGCCGATCAGCATGTCGATCGTGATCGCGTTCGTGCTGGGCATCAACCTGATGATCAGCGACCCGACCGGGTCGGCGGTGGCGGTGCTGTCCGTGCTGCCGCCGTTCGCGCCGATCCTGATGCCGGGCCGGATGGCGATGGGCGTGGCGCCGACCTGGCAGGTGCTGCTGGCGATCGTGCTGGCGCTGCTCGCGGTCGCGGCGATCACGTGGCTGGGCGGCAAGGTGTACGCCAACGCCGTCCTGCGCACGGGTGCCCGCGTTCGGCTGCGCGAGGTGCTGCGCTGACCCAGCGCTAACCCTTCACCGCGGCGTAGCGGGCGAGCGCTTCGCGGCGCTCGTGCGCGTGGTCCACGATCGGGTCGCGCGGCTGGTGCACGGCCTTGCCCGGTACGTCCCGCAGCTCGGGCACGTGCCGGCGCACGTAGTCGCCGTGCGGGTCGAACTTCTCGCCTTGCGTGACGGGGTTGAACACGCGGAAGAACGGGGCCGCGTCCGTGCCGGTGCCCGCCGCCCACTGCCAGCCGTGCTGGTTGGACGCCAGGTCGCCGTCGACCAGGTGGCGCATGAAGTGCCGCGCGCCCCACCACCACGGCAGGTGCAGGTCCTTGACGAGGAAGCTCGCCACGACCATGCGGACCCGGTTGTGCATCCAGCCCTCGGCGAGCAGTTGGCGCATCCCGGCGTCGACGAACGGGTAGCCGGTCCGGCCCGCGCACCACGCCTCGAAGCGCTCGCGGTCGTCGTCCAGCGGCATCCGGTCGAACGCGCGGTTGTAGTTGCGGCGCGCGGAGTCGGGCTGGTGCCACAGCACGTCGGCGTAGAAGTCGCGCCAGGCGAGCTCGGTGCGGAACGCGGCCGCGCCGGCGCCGCGGCCGAGGTCGGCGAGCAGCGTCCTGGGGTGCACCACGCCCCACTTCAGGTACGGGGAGAACCGGCTGGTGGCGTCGAGGTCGGGCCGGTCGCGGCGGGTGGCGTAGTCGGGCAGCTTCTCGTCCCGGAACGCCTCCCACCGCGCCTGGACGTCCGGCAGCGCCTCTCCTGGCGGCAGCGAGCGCCCGAGGTCCGACCGGATCCAGTCCACGGTCGAGGCGTCGGTCTCGGCGGGCGGACGCCACCCGTGGTCCAGCCAGGCTTTGAAGTACGGCGTGAACACCCGGTACGGCGTGCCGTCGGCCTTGGTGACCCGCCCCGGCGTGACGGCGTAGGGCGATCCGACGCGCACCAGCTCGACCTGCCGCGCCACGGCCGCGTCCCGGGCCCGGCCGTACGGCCCGGCGTCCGCGGAGACGTGCACGGACGACGCCCCGACCTCGGCGGCCACCCGCGGCACGACCTCCGCCGGGTCGCCCTCGACCACGACGAGCCGCCCGTCCAGCCGCGCGTCCAACGACCGCAGGCACCGGTGCAGGAACTCGACCCGCGGCCGGCCGGACGCCTTCAGCAGCACGGGGTCCAGCACGAACAACGCCAGCGCGCGTGACGCCCGCTCGGCCGCCGCGAGGAGTACGGGGTGGTCGGCGGTGCGCAGGTCGCGCCGGAACCACACGACGGTCGAGGAGTCCACGGACCGACCCTAGGAGCGTGGCCGGCACCCCGCACGACGACCGGGGTCGTCAATAGTCGTTTTCGACTGATAGATTTCGACCATGCCTCGACGCGCGCTCGACAACCCCCTCGTGCTCGCCGTGCTGGGCCTCCTGCTGGAGCACCCGACGCACCCGTACCAGATGCTCACCGACCTGCGGGCCCGCGGCGGCGCCGCGATCAACCGGGGCACGCTGTACGACGTCGTGGAGGCCCTGGTCGCGGCCGGCTGGGTCGCGCCGCAGGGCACGGAGCGCACCGGCAACCGCCCGGAACGGACCGTCTACGCGCTCACCGACGACGGCCACGACGAGCTGGTGCGCCGGCTGGACAGCCAGATCCGCACCCCCCGCCGCGAGTTCACGCAGTTCCTCGGCGCGGTCGCCTACCTCGGCGCGCTCGGCCCGGACGGCGCGGTGGACGCCCTGACCGAACGCGCCCGACGGCTGGCCGACCGCATCGCGGCCGACGCCGACCACCTGGCCGCCGTGCTGGCGAGCGGCGTGCCCCGGCTGCACGTCATCGAGGCCGAGTACGCGCTGGCCCAGGCCCGCGCCGAACTGGCGTGGATCGGCTCGGTCACCGAGGAGATCCGCGCCGGCTCCCTCACCTTCCCCACGCGAGAGGACTGACGCCCGTGCTCTTCGGCATCTACCCCGGCGGCGCGACCGGTGACGACACCGGCGGCCTGGCCACCGGCCCACCCGACTCGCCCGACCGGATCTCCGCCCTGCTCGACGAGCTGCAGGGTTCCACCGGCCCGTTCCTCGTGCGCGCGTACACGGCGTTCAAGGACACCGGCGGCACACCGACCACGCCCGCCGACGCGGCCCGGTACGCGGTGCGCGGCCGGCGGCTCGACCTGGTGGCGCAGTACCAGTCCGCGTCCGGTGACGTCGCCGGCTACTGCGCCTTCCTGCGCTCGCTGGTGGAGCGGTACGGCCCGGTCACCGCGACGCTCCAGGTGACCGAGGAACCGAACGTGACCGACAACCCGGTGCTCGACGGCTGCTACCCCCGCGTCCGCGAGGCGATCACCGCCGGGGTCGTCGCGGCCAAGGCCCACGCCCGCGCCCTGGGCCACGACCTGGCGGTCGGCGTCAACACCACCCCGCTGTTCGGCCCGGCGACGTCGTTCCTCGCCGACCTGACCGACGGCGACCCGGCGTTCGCGGACGCGCTGGACTACGTGGGCCTCGACTTCTTCCCCGACGTGTTCCGCCCGCTCGACGGCGACCTGGCCGACGGCGTGGCGGGGCTGCTCGCGCACCACCGCGAGAACGTCATGGCGCCGGCCGGCCTCGCGCACCTGCCGCTGCACGTCACCGAGCACGGTTGGCCGACCGGCCCGGACCGGTCGCCACGACGGCAGGCGGAGGTGGTGGACACCGTGGTCCGCGTCCTCGCCGAGAACGCGGAACGCTTGCGCCTCACCGGCTACACCCACTTCGCGCTGCGCGACGCCGACAGCGCGAACCCCGGCCTGTTCCACAACTTCGGCCTCACCACCGACGACTACACCCCGAAACCGGCGTTCCACGCCTACCGCGCGCTCGTCGCCGAACTCGGCGGATGATGTTGCCGCACAACGAGAAGGCCCGCACCGGATGCCGGTGCGGGCCTTGGCGTGACAGCGGTCAGCGCTGGTCGATCGAGACGAACGAGCGCTCCGGCGAGCCGACGTAGACCTGCCGCGGGCGGCCGATCTTGGTGGCCGGGTCGTTGATCATCTCGCGCCAGTGCGCGATCCAGCCGGGCAGCCGGCCCAGGGCGAACAGCACGGTGAAGAACTTCGTCGGGAAGCCCATCGCGCGGTAGATCAGGCCGGTGTAGAAGTCGACGTTGGGGTAGAGCTTGCGCTCGACGAAGTAGTCGTCGGCGAGCGCGGTCTCCTCCAGCGCCTTGGCGATGTCGAGCAGCTCGTCGGACGCGCCGAGCTTGCCGAGGATCTCGTCGGCCGTCTTCTTGATGATCGCGGCACGCGGGTCGTAGTTCTTGTAGACCCGGTGGCCGAAGCCCATCAGGCGGACGCCGTCCTCCTTGTTCTTGACCTTCTTCACGAACGCGGAGACGTCACCGCCCTCGCGCCGGATCTTCTCCAGCATCTCCAGCACGGCGGAGTTCGCGCCACCGTGCAGCGGGCCGAACAGCGCGTTGATGCCGGCCGAGATGGACGCGAACAGGTTCGCCTCCGACGAGCCGACCAGCCGCACGGTCGAGGTGGAGCAGTTCTGCTCGTGGTCGGCGTGCAGCACGAACAGCAGGTCGAGCGCCCGCACCAGGTCGGGGTCGACGTCGTAGGGCTCGGCCGGGAAGCCGAACGTCATGCGCAGGAAGTTGTCCACCAGGCCCAGGGAGTTGTCCGGGTACAGGAACGGCTGGCCCACGGACTTCTTGTAGGCGTACGCCGCGATGGTGGGCACCTTGGCCAGCAGGCGGATCGTGGAGATCTCGACCTGGTTGGCGTCGAAAGGGCTGAGGCTGTCCTGGTAGAACGTCGACAGCGCGGACACCGCCGAGGACAGCACGGGCATGGGGTGGGCGTCACGCGGGAAGCCGTCGAAGAACCGTTTCAGGTCCTCGTGCAGCAGCGTGTGCCGGTTGATCTTGGAGGAGAACTCCTCCAGCTGGGCCTGGGTCGGCAGCTCGCCGTAGATCAGCAGGTAGCTGACCTCGATGAAGTTGGACTTCTCGGCGAGCTGCTCGATCGGGTAGCCGCGGTAGCGCAGGATGCCCGCGTCACCGTCGATGTAGGTGATCTCGGAGGAGCAGGACGCGGTGTTGACGAACCCGCTGTCCAGGGTGACCAGGCCGGTGGTGGCCAGCAGCTTGCCGAGATCGATACCGGGCGCACCCTCGGTGGCCGGTACTACCTTCATCTCGTGCTCTCCGCCCGGATGGCGCAGCGCGACGGTACGGGTGTCGTTCGGCGCAGTCGTCGCGTCGGGCATGCAGAGTCCCTCTCACGCTAGGGCGGGGTGGCTCATGCGGGTCTCGCACGCACGCGCGCGGGCGTGGGATCGCCCCGCACCGCAGCACCACCCCGTTGGGGTCCTGTCAGTTCTCCCACGCTAGTCAGAGGACGACCCCCAACACAGTCGCGGAGTGAACCGATTCTGTGAGGTGGGACCGGCATCACATCCGGATGCATGGGTGGCTAGCGTGCATCCACCACCGTAGCCCTTATGGGCTGTTTATCCACCTCAACAGGGGTGAGAGCTAGGTCATCTCCAGCTCTCGTTTGAACGGCGGCTCCGCGCCCGCCCGGGAGCACGTGATGGCCGCCGCCGCGCCCGCGTGGGCCAGCGCCGCACACCACCGATCGGCGTCCAGACCTCGGACAGCCTCGACGGACAGCGCGTCGTGCTCGTGCAGCCAGGCCAGCAGCGCGCCCTGCACGGTGTCGCCCGCACCGATGGTGTCGACCACGTCCACGGGCGTGGGTGGGACGCGGATCACGTCGCCGCCGGCGGTCAGCACGGCCAGCCCGTCGCCGCCGCGGGTGAGCACGACGGCCGCCGGGCCCGCGCCCCGCCAGTCGCGCACGACCTCCAGCACGTCGTCCTCGGGCGCGTCCGGGGGCAGGTCGGCCAGCCACCGGGCGTCCTCGACGGACACCTTCAGCAGGCCGACGTGCGGCAGCCAGGAGTCGTACCGGTCGCGGTAGGCCGCCGGGTCGCGGATGAGGCTCGCACGGATGTTCGGGTCGAGCACGGTGAGCGCACCGCGTTCCGCTTCGCGCCACAGCACCCGCTCGTAGGTGCTCGCGCCCGGCTCCAGCACCAGCGACAGGGTGCCGAACGACACGGCCTTCGTGCCGGCGGGCAGCGGCCCCGGATCGGTGACCTGGCGGTCCGCCGTGCCCTCGACGTAGAACGAGTAGCGCGCCGAGCCGTCGTCGGCCAGGCCGACCACGGCCAGCGTCGTGGGCTGCTCGCCGCGCTGCACCAGGTCGGTGCGCACGTTCGACGCGTGCAGCCGCTCGATCAGGCGGTCGCCGAACAGGTCGCTCGACACCCGGGACAGGAAGCTCACCGGCGCGTCGAGCCGCCCGGCGGCCACGGCGACGTTGTACGGGCCGCCGCCCAGCCTCGGCGACAGGTCGCCCCCGGCCGTGGGCACCAGGTCGACCAGCGCCTCACCTGCAACGACGATCACGACTGGCTCCGTTCTCTCCGCAACCCGTCCAGCAGCAGTTCCCCCAGCGCGGTGAACGCCTCGGCGTCCGACACGCCCGCGCGCCGGGTCAGCACACCCGTCTGGATGCCCTCGATGAGCAGCCCGGCCATCTCGGCGATCAGCGCCGCGTGCACCTCGCGGAACACCCCGTCCCGCACGCCTTCCTGGATGAACTCCCGGATGCGCTCGGCGGCGGCGCGGGCGTTGCGCTCGTAGGTGCTGCGCGTCGGCGCGAAGGCGGAGACGTCGGTGATGAACTGGGCCGACGCCCGCCGCAGCTCGTCCGCCGCGCAGGCCAGGTAGGTGCCCACGCGGGCCCGCACGTCCTTGACGTCGGCGATGCGCTGCTCGATCCGCTCGGCCGCGCCCCGGAAGTACCGGCCGACGACCTTGACCGCGAGTTGCTCCTTGCTCGCGGCCAGCGCGTACAGGGTGGACTTGGAGCAGTGCAGGCGGGCGGCGAGGTCGTCCAGCGTGAAGTGCGCGAACCCCTCGGCGAGCACCAGCGCTTCCAATCGGCCCAGCAGCTCCACCTGCCTGGGCGTCAGCGGCCTGCGCACGATCGAGGTCATGGGTGGCAACTCTGTCACAGCGCCTGGCTCCAGTACTGGAGTACGTCCTACAGTACTGATGACGGTACCCCCGCGATCCGGAGGTCGACGATGCCCGCCGAGCGCCTGCTGCCCACCACCGAGGCCGAGGACCTGCTCGCCCTGGTCCGCGAGATCGCGCGCGACGAGCTCGCGCCGCAGGCCGCCGAGGCCGAGGAGCACTCGCGGTTCCCGCGCGAGGCGTTCCGGCTGCTCGGCAAGACCGGGCTGCTCGGGCTGCCCTACCCGGAGCGGTACGGCGGCGGTGAGCAGCCGTACGAGGTGTACTTGCAGGCGTTGGAGGAGGTCGCGTCGGCGTGGATGTCGGTCGGCGTCGGACTCTCGGTGCACATCATGTCCAGCTACGCGTTGGCCACGTTCGGCAGCGAGGAGCAGAAGTCGCGGTGGCTGCCGGACGTGCTGGCGGGTGACCTGCTGGGCGGGTACGCGTTGTCCGAGGCGCACGCCGGGTCGGACGCCGGGGCGTTGTCGACGCGGGCGGTGCGCGAGGGCGACCACTACACCGTGAACGGCACGAAGGCGTGGATCACGCACGCCGGGGTCGCGGACTTCTACACGTTGATGGCGCGCACGTCCGACACCGGCGGCAAGGGTGTGAGCTGCTTCTTCGCGCCGGGCCACGTCGACGGGCTGGTGGCCGCCAAGCCGGAGCGCAAGATGGGCCTGACGGGGTCGATCACGGCGCAGCTGTCGTTCGACGGCGTGCGGTTGGAGGCCGACCGGCTCATCGGGTCGGAGGGCGACGGGCTGAAGATCGCACTGTCCGCTTTGGACTCGGGCCGGCTGGGGATCGCCGCGTGCGGCGTGGGCTTGGCGCAGGCGGCGCTGGACGAGGCCGTGGCGTACGCCAAGCAGCGCACCCAGTTCGGCCGCGCGATCATCGACTTCCAGGGCTTGGAGTTCCTGCTGGCGGACATGGCCGCCGCCGTGGAATCGGCCCGTGCCACGTACTTGCAGGCGGCCCGCCGCCGCGACCGCGGCCTGCCGTTCACCCGTCAGGCGGCGATCGCGAAGCTGGTCTGCACCGACACCGCGATGAAGGTGACCACGGACGCCGTGCAGGTCCTGGGCGGCGCGGGCTACACCCGCGACTTCCCGGTGGAGCGCTACATGCGCGAGGCCAAGGTCCTCCAGATCTTCGAGGGCACCAACCAGATCCAACGCCTGGTCATCGGCCGCACCCTCCGCTAACCCGCGAGTCCTACGCCCAGAACGCGAGTGTCCTACGTTCAGAACGCGAGAGTCCTACGCTCAGAACCCGTGAGTCCTACGTTCAGAACCCCCGAGTTGAACGTTCAGAACAAGATCAAGTGTTCTGAGCGTTCAACTCGGGGTGCGCGAACGTAGGACTCTCGCGTTCCGAACGTAGGACTCTCGCGTTCTGGGGGTAGGACACGCGGGTCAGGGTTCGCGGTAGAAGGGGGTGGTGACGACTTCCTCGCCGTCGGCGTAGCGGTAGACCTCGCGGCCCTCCACGAAGACCTTCAGGGCCCGGCTCATCACGTCCAGCGGGTCGCCCGACCAGATCACGACGTCGCCGTCCAGGCCGGGGGTCAGCGAGCCCACGCGGTCGTCCAGGCCCATGATCCGGGCCGGGTTCACGGTGATCGACTCCAGCCCGACGCGCGGGTCCAAGCCCTCCTTCACGGCCAGCGTCACCTGGTGCACGAGGAAGTGGATCGGCACGACCGGGTGGTCCGTGGTGATCGCGATCCGCACGCCCGCGCGCGCCAGGATGCCGGGGTTGCGCAACGACCGGTTGCGCACCTCGACCTTCGACCGGGACGTGAACAGCGGCCCGATGATCACCGGGATGTCACGCTCCGCCAACAGGTCCGCGATCAGGTGACCCTCGGTGCCGTGGTTGACGATGAGCCGGTAGCCGAACTCGTCCGCCAGCCGCAACGCCGTCGCGATGTCGTCGGCGCGGTGGCAGTGCTGGCACCACGGCAGCTCGCCCGACAGCACCCGCGCCAGCACCTCGGACGTGGTGTCGCGGTCGAACGCCCCTTCGGCCGCGTCACGCCTGGCCACGTAGTCCTGCGCCTTGGTGAACGCGTCACGGATCACCGCCGCCACGCCCTGCCGGGTCGACGGCAGCTTCTTCTGGTCCCCGTACACGCGCTTCGGGTTCTCCCCGAGCGCGCTCTTCACGCTGACGGGGTTGCGCACCAGCATCTCGTCGGCCGTGCGGCCCCAGCACTTCACCGCCACGGTCTGCCCGCCGATGACGTTGCCCGACCCGGGCTTGACGACCGCGGTCGTGACACCGCCGGCCAGGGCGTCGGCGAAGCCCTGGTCGGCGGCGTTGATCGCGTCCAACGCGCGCAGCCGAGCGCCGTTGGGGTCGGTCATCTCGTTGGTGTCCTGCCCGGCCCAGCCCTCGCCCTCCTCGTGCACGCCGAGGTGGCCGTGGGCCTCCACGAAGCCGGGCAGCACCCAGCCGCCCGCCGCGTCCACGACCGGGACGCCGTCCGGCACCTCGACGTCGAGGCCGACCGCGACGATCTTCCCGTCCTGGACCAGGACCGTGCCGCCCTCGATCGGCTCACCGACGACCGGGACGACGTACCCACCCGTGATAGCGACGTTCATAGTTAGCGACGCTAACGGCCTACGACAGGGGGCGCAAACCCCAGCGCCCGGCCCACGACTCGCCCGGCTCCAGCCACAGCAGGTCGACCCCGCTGTTCAACGCGTCCGGCGGGCACGTCATGGGCTCGATCGCGACCGCGCGACCACGTCCGGGGAAGTTGTCGGGCGTGTAGACCTGCACCCACTTGAAGTCCGGGTCCGCCCACACCTCGACGCCGCCGGCCGGCCCCTTCAGCACGTGCCGCACCAGCCCGTCCACCGGCTCGCACCCGCCGAACGCGGTGTCCAGCTTCACGCCTTCGAGCAGCCGCGCCACCCGGAAGTCGTACTCCGTGCCCTCGACCGGGGTCGCCGGGCCGTTGGGGATCATCGTGTCGGGGTCGACCGGCAGCACGGTCGTGGCGGCCAGCGACAGCGACGTCTCGTCGGTCAAGGACGCGCCGGCACGCGGGTACGGGTGCGTGCCCACCCCGAACGGGGTGCGCTTGTCACCCACGTTGGTGACGCCGTGCGAGACGGTCAGGCCGTTGTCGTCGAGCGCGTACGTGATGGTGGTGCGCAGCTCGACCGGCCAGCCGAGGCCGGCGACCGGCGTCTCCAGCGAGATCAGCGACCCGGTGTGCTCCACGGTGCCCCAGATCGCACGGCGCACCAGGCCGTGGATGGCGTTGCCGCGGGCGGGCTCGCCGATCTCCAGCTGCTGCGCCTCGCCGTCGAGCACCCACCTGCCCCCGGCCACGCGATTGGGCCACGGCACCAGCACCGCGCCGCTGCCCATGGGCGGTTCGTCGTCGTACGTCTCCACGTACGGCACGCCGCCGACCTCGTAGGACTTCAGTCCCGCACCCTCGGGTGCGATGACGGCGCGTGCCGCGCCGTGGGCGATCTCCAGCATGGGTCAGGAGCGTATCCGAGCAGGGCTCCCCTTGACTTTCTCACTAGACCGGTCTCTATAGTAAAACCATGCCAAGACGGACCGACACCCGGCAACGGGTGGTGCGCACCGCGGCGGACCTGTTCCGGGCGCAGGGCTACCACGCGACGGGCCTCAACCAGGTGCTCGCCGAGGGCGGCGCGCCCAAGGGCTCGCTCTACTTCCACTTCCCCGGCGGGAAGGAGCAGCTCGCGGCAGAGGCGGTGGCGTTGGCGGGCAACGACCTCCGGGACGCGCTGGCCGCCGTGATGACCGCCGAGCCCGACCCGGCGAAAGCGCTTTCCCAAGCCGTGGAACTGCTCGGCGCGCAGCTGCTGGCTTCGGACTTCCGCAACGGGTGCCCCGTCGCCACGGTCGCGCTGGACGCGGCGTCGGACAGCGAGCCGATCCGGGTCGCCTGCGCGGACGCCTACGCGTCGTGGCAGCAGGTCATCGCCGCGCACGTGGGCGACGACGACCTGGCGACCGTCGTGCTGGCCGCCATCGAGGGCGCGCTCCTGCTCGCCCGCACCCGCCGTTCGCTGGACCCCCTGCACGCCGTCGCCGCCCGGCTGGGCGCACTCCTGGGAAGGCCGAGAGCATGAAGGCGCACCACCTGAACTGCGGCACCATGCGCCCGTTCGGCGGGAAGCTGGTGACCGGCCGGGGCTCCTACCTCGCGACGGCCGAGCTGGTCTGCCACGTGCTGCTGCTGGAGACCGACGACGGCCTGGTGCTGGTCGACACCGGCCTCGGCCTCGGCGACGTGCGCCGACCAGGTGACACGCTGGCGCGCTGGTGGCGGTTGATGAGCAGGCCCGTGCTGGACGAGGCCGAGACCGCGTCGCGCCAGGTGGAGGCGCTCGGGTACGCCGCGTCGGACGTGCGCGACGTCGTGCTGACCCACCTCGACCTCGACCACGGCGGCGGGCTGCGCGACTTCCCCGAGGCCCGGGTGCACGTGTCGGCCGAGGAGCTGGCGGCGGCGACGCGTCCGGACAAGTCGGGCAACGACCGGGTGCGCTACCCGGACAACCAGT
The DNA here is from genome assembly GCF_021390395.1 of Saccharothrix sp. S26. Taxonomy (GTDB): domain Bacteria; phylum Actinomycetota; class Actinomycetes; order Mycobacteriales; family Pseudonocardiaceae; genus Actinosynnema. The sequence continues at coordinate 104,233 of NZ_JAJUWT010000003.1, read as the reverse complement.
GGCGGCACGGCCCGAAGTGGGTGCCGCACGAGGCGACCGGCGAGACGTGGTTCGGCTTCGCGGGCGTGCGCGAGGTGCGGCCGGACGTGCTGCTGGTGCCGTTGTTCGGGCACACGCACGGGCACACGGGCGTGGCGGTGCGCGTCGGCGACCGGTGGCTGCTGCACGCGGGCGACTCGTACTTCTTCCACGGCGAGATGGCGCCGGAGCGCCACTGCCCGCCCGCGTTGACGTTCATGCAGGAGCGGATGCAGGTGCTGCCGGAGCTGCGCCTGGCCAACCAGGGGCGGTTGCGGGAGCTGGTGCGCGACCACGGCGGCGAGGTGGACGTGTTCAGCGCCCACGACGCCACCGAGCTGCGCCGCCACCGCACCGCGCTCGCCTGATCCGGCCGGCTGGTTGAGTAGCGGTACTCATGACAGCGGTGCGGGTCGACGGGGACGCTTCGGGCATGACCGCGAAACCCCACTCGCCGACCACCACCGCCTTCTACGCGCAGGCCGTGATCTCCTTCGCCCTGTCGCTGGCCGCCGTCGGCCTCGGTGTCGCCTACCTGCCGGTCGACGGCTGGGTGCGCGCGTTCCTGGCGCTCGGCCTGCTGTTCACCGTCACGTCGGCGTTCACCCTGGCCAAGTGCGTCCGCGACCGGCAGGAGGAGACGTACGTGGTGAGCCGCGTCGACCAGGCACGGCTGGAGAAGCTGCTCGCCGAGCACGACCCGTACCGGGTGGAAGCGGCCTGAACGACCAGGCCGCTCCCCCGCGTCACTTCGCCAGCTTCTCCGGGTCGAACTCGACCTTGCCGTGCACCAGCCGGTTGATCAGCCACAGGACCACGCCGGCCGCGAGCAGGTACAGCGCGATCTCGTAGTCCGCCGACGCGCGGCCCGACAGCGGGCTGGCCAGGTAGGCGCACGTGATCGCGCCCAGCACCGGCACCCACGTCGGCGCGCGGAAGTGCTTGTGCTCGACCTTGTCCTTGCGCAGCACCAGCACCGCGATGTTGACGATGGTGAACACGACCAGCAGCAGCAACGCCGTGGTGCCGCCGAGCTTGGCGATGTCGGTGGTCGTCACCAGGATGATCGCGATGCCGGAGGTGAAGACGATCGAGATCCACGGCGTGCGGCGGAACGGGTGCACGGTGCCGAACACCTTCGGGATGATCCGCTCGTTCGACATGCCGTAGATCAGCCGGCTGGCCATCAGCATGTTGATCAGCGCCGAGTTGATGACCGCGAACAGGCCGATCAGCGAGAACACCCACAGCGGGAAGCCGGGCGCGCCGACCGTGACGACCTTCAGCAGCGCCGAGGAACCCGCCTTGGACAGCTCGTCGGCCGGGATGAGCAGCGACGACGTGATCGCGACCAGCACGTAGATGACGGCCGCGACCACCATGCCCCACAGCATCGCGCGCGGGAAGATGCGGACCGGGTCGCGGCACTCCTCGGCCATGTTCACCGAGTCCTCGAACCCGACCATCGCGAAGAACGCCAGCGCCGTGGCGGACGTGATCGCGACGAGCGCGCTCTGGCCGGGGGCCGGGTCGACCTGGGTCAGCCGGCTCGGGTCGCCGTCGCCCGCCAGCACCGCGTAGATGCCGATCGCGATGATGATCACCAGGCCGGACAGCTCGATGCAGGTCAGCACGACGTTGGCCTTGACCGACTCCGAGACGCCCCGGAAGTTGATCACGCCCAGGCCGATGATGAACAGGATCGCGACCAGCGTCGCGGACACGGTGAACGTGTCGGAGAAGAACTCCTTGATGACCGATTGCAGGTAGGTGCGCCCGAACGCGAGCGCGGCGGAGGACGCCGAGGTGATGCCCGAGCTCATCACCGCGAACGCCACCATGAACGTGAGGAACTGGATCTTGAACGCCCGGTTGGTGTAGAGCGCCGCGCCGGCCGCCCTCGGGTACTTGCCGACGAGTTCGAGGTAGCTGAACGCGGTCAGGAACGCCACCGCGAACGCGACCAGGAAGGGCAGCCACAGCGCGCCGCCGATCTTGCCCGCGACGTTGCCCGTGAGGGCGTAGATGCCGGTGCCGAGGATGTCACCGACCACGAAGAACAGCAGCAACTTCGGGCCGATGGCCCGGTTGAGTTCCGGTTGCGCCGGTGCGCTCGTCGCTTCCGCCATGCCGAGTGAGTGTGCCGGATCACACTGGGCCCGGATAGTCCGATCGGCACGCCTTGGGCAAGTCTTGATGTTCAGCGCCGGGCGGCCTCCCGCAGGTCGGCTTCGGCTTGCGCGATCGCTTCGTCCAGCGCTTCCCGGAAAGCCGCGATCTGGTCCGCTTCCAGTCGGACGCCGTCCCGGCCCGAGGGCAGGAACACGTCGATCCCGCCGTCCTGCACTTCGAGGCTCAGCACGTCCTCCTTGTCCGAGTAGCACCGCAACAACCACTCACGCTTAGGCGTGATCACCTTGATGATCGGCTCCATGCCCCAAGATTCGCAGCGCTTCCCGAACTTGCGCAATAACTCGTTAGGGTGACTGTCATTGCGTTGCAAATTGCAGCGCCCCTAGTTTGATCGCATGGCACGCCGCGCCGGTACGTCGGTCCGCTCCCGCCGACTCGCATACGTCCTCAAGAAGCTCCGCGCCACCTCCGGTACCAGCACCGATGCCGTGGGTGAGGCAGTGGGCATGTCCGGGAGCAAGATCAGCCGCATCGAGACCTCCGGGCTCGGCATCTACCTCGACGACCTGGAGAAGCTGCTCGACTTCTACAACGTTGCGCGAAAACAACGGGTCGAACTCCTCGACCTGGCCAGGCACGCCGAACAACGCGGCCTGTTGCGCATGAACAACCAAAACCTTCCCGAAGACTGGCAGACCTGGGCCGATTTCGAGGATGAAGCCAGTTCCCTGCTGCACTACCAACCTCTGGTTATTCCGGGCCTTCTGCAAACCCCCGAGTACGCCCGCGCGTTGATCAAAGCTACCGGACACGCCCTGACCGATGACCAGGTGGATGCCCTGGTCGCCAGCCGTATGGCGCGCCAAGGGTTGCTCAGCCGCAGCAACCCGCTCAAGCTCAGCGTGCTCATCGAGCAGAGCGTCTTGGAGCGCCCGTTCCACGACCAAGGGGCTCAACGCCGCCAAATTCGGCACCTCATCGACGCCGGCGAACGTCCTAACGTCACGGTGCGCGTGGTGCCGACCGACGCGGAACTGCACGGCGGCCTCAGCGGTCCCTTCGTGATCCTCGAGTACGACGACGACCCGAGCTTGGTGTTGCTGGAGAACAAGGTCGCCAGCTTGTTCATCGACGAGGACGAGCAGATCGAGGTGTTCGAGGCGACGTGGGCGGCGCTGCGTCGTTTGGCCTACACCGTCGAGGAAACGCTCGACTACCTGAAGGCTTTGGCATGACACGATGGACGCATGACCCTGTGGCGTAAGAGTTCCCGCAGCGCAGACACCGCGAACTGCGTCGAGGTGTTGTGGCGCAAAAGTTCTCGTAGTGCCAGCACGGCCAACTGCGTCGAGGTGGCGCGAGTCCGGGAGCGGGTGGCGGCGCGGGACTCCAAGAACCCGGAGCCCACCGTCACCTTCCCCGCCACCTCGTGGGCGCGGTTCCTGCGCGCTCAGTAGCGCCGTAGTCGCTCCTGGCCACGAGTGGTTGGCCGCACGGCGCCGGGGTACCCGATCGGGACCTCCGACCGAAGCCGTGTTCGAGCGGGGCTGCCGAGAGGAGACCTGCTGGTGGGTGCGACCGCCCTGGCCTACGCCGGCATCGGGGTCGCGACCCTCCTGGCCGCGGTGCTGCCCCGGGTGCTCGGTCGGGCGCCGATCTCGATGCCGATGGTGTTCCTGGCCGCCGGCGCGGTCGCGTTCGGCCTCGTGGGCCCGCTGCCCGACCCCGACCCGACCGCGCACGGCACGCTCACCCTGCACCTCACCGAGCTGTGCGTGATCGTCTCGCTGATGGGCGCGGGCCTCGCGCTCAACCGACCGTTCGGCCTGCGCGGCTGGTCGACGACTTGGCGGCTGCTCGGCGTCACGATGCCGGTGACGATGCTGGCCGTCGCCCTGCTGGGCTGGGGCGCGCTCGGCCTGGGCGTGGCGTCCTCGCTGCTGCTCGCGGCGGTGCTCGCGCCGACCGACCCGGTGCTGGCGGGCGAGGTGCAGGTGGCCGAGCCCGCGGACGACCCGGACGAGCGCGAGGACGAGGCGCGGTTCGCGTTGACGTCCGAAGCCGGGCTCAACGACGGGCTGGCGTTCCCGTTCACCTACGCCGCCGTGGCGATCAGCGTGGTGGGCGCGGCCCCGGCCGCCTGGTTGCCGCAGTGGCTCCTGGTGGACGTGCTGTGGCGGCTGGCGTGCGGCGTGCTGGTCGGCCTGCTCACCGGGTGGGCGTTGCGCAAGCTGTTCTTCGCCGCGCCGTCGCAGGACCTGCGGCTCGCAGAGCACGCCGAGGGTTTCGTGGCGCTCGCCGCGACCTTCCTGGCCTACGGGCTGACCGAGCTGGCCGAGGGGTACGGCTTCGTCGCCGTGTTCGTGTGCGCCTGCACGATCAGGGCGGCCGAGCGCTCCCACGGCTACCACCGCGTCCTGCACCAGTACGTGGAGCAGGTGGAGCGGATGCTCACCGTGCTGATCATCTTCCTGCTGGGCGGCGCGGCGGTCACGGGCCTGCTCGCGGGCACCGGCTGGCGGGACGTGCTGGTGGCGCTGGTCGTCCTGCTCGTGGTGCGGCCCCTGGCCGGCCTGCTCGCGCTGGCGCGCGGCCGGACCGGGCCCCGTGAGCGGGCCGTCATCTCGTTCTTCGGGGTGCGGGGCGTCGGCTCGCTGTTCTACGTCGCCTACGCGCTGCAAGCCGGGGACTTCGCCGACCAGGACGTGATCTGGCGGGTCGTCGGCCTGGTCGTGATCGGCTCGATCGTCCTGCACGGCATCACCGCGACGCCGTCGATCAGGCTGCTGGACCGCCTGCGGCTGCGCGCGGCGCAGGACCGGCACGGCGACCCGGGCCAGGCGAGCAGGACGCCGGTCTGACCCCTCGGTCAGGCGCGCAGCTCCACCGACTCGACGGTCTCGGGCGTGAAGCGGTAGCGCTTGATGGCCGGGATGGCGAGCACGGCCACCGCCGTCGCCACCACGACCAGCAGGCCGCCCACCGCCGTGGCGCTGCCGGGGCCGATCGCCGCGCCCGCGGTGCCGTGCAGCAGGTCGGCCAACCGCGGCCCGCCCGCCACCACCACGACGAACACGCCCTGCATCCGGCCGCGCATCTCGTCCGTCGCCGCCGACTGGAGGATCGCGCTGCGGAACACCATGCTGATCATGTCCGCCGCGCCGCCGATCGCCAGGAACACCACGGCGAGCCACAGGGCGTGCGACAGCCCGAACCCGATCATCGCCACGCCCCACGCCACGACCGCGACCACGACGCCCATGCCGTGCCGCGTCACCCGCGAGGTCCACCCGGACGTGAGGCCGCACAGCATCGCGCCCAGCGGGATCGCGGCGAACAGCAGGCCCAGCGCCAGCCCGCCGCCGGGCGGGTCGCCGAACGTGTGCTCGGCCATCTCCGGGAACAGCGCCCGGGGCATCCCGAACACCATCGCGATGATGTCCAGCAGGAAGCTCGCCAGCAGCAGCTTCTGCACGGCCAAGTACCGGAACCCGTCGACCACGTCCCGCAGCCCGGCCCGCCTCGACGTCCCGCTCAGCGGCGGCAGCGGCGGCAGCTTCCAGACCGCCCAGATCGTCAGCGTCAACGCGACCGCGTCCACCAGGTACAACGTGGACAGTCCGACGACCGGCATCAGCGCACCGGCCAGCATGGGCCCGAACACGCCGCCGAACATCATCACCGTCGACCCCAGCGCGGTGGCGGCCGGGATCTGGTCGGCGGGCACCAGCCGCGCGATCGAGGCCGTCCGGGCGGGCGCGTTCACCGCGAAGAACACCTGTTGCAGGCCGAGCAGGGCGATCACCAGCCACACCGAGTCCAGGTGCAGCGCGGCCTGGCCCCACAGCAGCACGGACGTCACCGCGATGCCCGTGTTCGTCACGACCAGCAGCTTGCGCCGGTCCACCACGTCCGCGATCGCGCCGCCGTACAGCCCGAAGATCAGCAACGGCACCAGCGCCACACCGGCCGACACGCCCACCCAGCCCGACGACCCGGTGAGGTCGTACACCTGCTTGGGCACGGCCACCGCGGTCAGCTGGCTGCCGATGGCCGTCACCACGGTGGAGAGCCACAGCCGCCGGTACGCCACGACCTTCAGCGGTCGGGTGTCGATGGCGATCTTCCCCAGCACTCTCCGCACGGTCGTTAGCGTACGTCAACTAACGAGTCCTGCACCGAGACGTGGACCACCCCGGGAACGGACCGGCCCCGCGGCGGTGCAGCGCCACGGGGCCGGTCTTCCACGAACGCGTTACGGCGCGATGCGCTGCACTTCCCAGCCGTCACGGCCGAGGCGGAAGCGGAGGCGGTCGTGCATGCGGTCGCGGCGGCCCTGCCAGAACTCGACCTCTTCGGGCCGGATGCGCCAGCCGCCCCAGTGGGGCGGCACCGGTACCCGGTCGGCGTCGGCGAACTGCCGCTCGACCTTGTTCAACGCGCTCTCCAAAGTGGAGCGCCCGCTGACCACCCGGGACTGCGGCGACGCCCACGCGCCCAGCTGCGAGCCGCGCGGGCGGCTCTCCCAGTAGCTCGCGGTCTCGGCGGGGCCGACCTTCTCGACCGTGCCGCGCACGTGGGCCTGCCGCTGCATGGCGAACCACGGGAACGTGGCCGAGGCGTACCGGGTGGCCATCAGGTCGTGGCTCTTGGCCGACGTGTAGTTGGTGAAGAACACCAGGCCGCGCTCGTCCAGGCCCTTGGCCAGCACCGTCCGCGACGACGGGCGGCCCTCGGTGTCGGCGGTCGCGAGCACCATCGCGTTCGGCTCGGGCAGGCCCGCGCTCGTCGCCTGGTCCAGCCACAGCTGCAACTGCTCGTGCCAACTGGCCGCGAGGTCGCTCTCTGTGAGCGAGCCCTGTTCGTAGGACACGCGCATCGACGGCAACGCGATGTTCGTCGTCTCCGACATCCCGACCTCCCGGAGCGTGCTCAAGCCTGGCCAAGGCACTTGTGGCACCTGGCGATCCCGCGACCGTACGGGTTCGGGGCCGAAGGCGAAACCGCCCGCACGGTGATGACCGCCACCCGATCCGTGACTTTCGGTGTGAGCCTCGCCTCGGAATCGTGCACGAGATCGAGTCAGAAACCCTTCGAGCCCGGATGCCTGGCCCGCGCTTCGTCGAGCGCGCGTTCCACGGTCACCGCGTCGTCGCCCAACGCGGTGGCCAGACTTCCGCCGCGGGCGAGCGGCACGAGCGACCACCACGGTTCTGAAATCGCTTCCGGAACGTCGTCGTCCCAGCACAGGAGCTCGGTGCCGAACACCCGGCGGCCCGCCAGCCCGGCCGGGCTGTCATCCACTTCGGGCGTTCCCAATTGAGATGTCTGACGAATTACCGGACCGTTTCGCCGGACGTCCAGCGTCGTGGTGAGCGAGCCGGGTCGTTCGTTCACGCGGCCCAGCACGACGATTTCCCGCGTGCGCAACCGAGCGCCTTCCCCCATCCGTGCGCGAAATACCGATTCGTGGCACGCACGCGCGGTGACGACGGTCGCTTCCGGCAAGTAGGCCAACGACGCGCCGTCGGCCAATTCCACGTCGACCACCGCACGGCTGCCGCCGGGGTGCCTCCCCGGCAGCGCCAGCGTCGCGGCCACCCCGCGCAGCTCCAGCGACGCGCCGGCCTCGACCGTCACGCGCAGTTCCAGGTCGTCGCCACCGAGCGGTGCCGTCACGGCGCTGACCAGGTGCGCCAACGCCACCTCCCGGGGCCCTCGGCGCGGCACGAGCCGCAGGGGTGCCATCGACCGCAGCTCGCGCACGACCGTTCGGCCGTTCGGGTCGAGTGCCACGACCAGGCGAGCCCGCGCCCTCACCGGAGCAACCCCGGTGACCGCCGGCACGTCCCCGGATCGGGTGGACCTGCCACCCACGCATCTCGGGGGAGATCGTGATGAGGAGATTCTTCGCAACAGTCGCGATAACGGCCGCCGTGCTCGCCACGGGCGGGGCCGCCGTCGCACAGGCAGCCGAGGTCACCACGTGCGAGTCGGTGGGCCTCGACATCCGGTTCGGCCAGGTGGGAGGCGCGGCCGGCACCGTGTACCGGGAGGTCGTGCTCACCAACCGGGGGCTGCGCACGTGCGCGCTGCGCGGCTTCCCCGGTGTGTCCTATGTGGACAGCAACGGCAACCAGGTCGGCGCGGCGGCCGTGCGCGTCGGCGAACGCGGATCGACGCTCACCCTGCCGCACGGCGCCTCGGCCGTCTCGGACGTCGGCTTCGCCCAAGTCGACAACTTCGACCCGGGCACGTGCCGCAAGACGCCCGTGTGGGGCATCCGCGTGTTCCCGCCGGACGAGACCGCGCCGCTGTACCTGCCGATGACCGACCAGCACGGCTGCGCGGGCGACGTGAGCCCGTTCGGCGCTCAACTGACCGCCGCGAGCGTGCGCAGCTGAGCGCGCACCCAGTCGGCCACCGCGGGCGCGTCCGGTGTGTCCACAAGGGACTGGCTGATCACCGGTAGCGCGCCGCGCATCCGGTGGGCGTCGGCCGTCATGACACCGAGGTCGGCGCCCACCATCGGCGCGAGGTCGGTCTTGTTGATCACCAGCAGGTCCGCGGTGGTCACGCCGGGACCGCCCTTGCGCGGCACCTTGTCGCCGCCCGCCACGTCGACCACGAAGATCTGCCGGTCCACCAGCCCGCGGCTGAACACCGCGGTCAGGTTGTCGCCGCCGCTCTCGATGATCACCAGCTCCAGGCCGGGGATCCGGTGCTCCAGCAGCTCCACCGCGTCGAGGTTGGCGGTGATGTCGTCGCGGATCGCGGTGTGCGGGCACGCGCCGGTCTGCACCGCCTCGATCCGCTCGACGTCGAGCACCCCGGCGGCGCGCAGGAAGTCGGCGTCCTCGGTGGTGTAGATGTCGTTGGTCACCACGGCGAGGTTCACGCTGCCGCCCAACGCCCGGCACAGCGCGGCGGTCAACGCGGTCTTGCCGCTGCCGACCGGCCCGCCGATGCCGATCCGCACCGCCCGGTGCTCGTGCGGCTCGTGTGCCTCGTGGGGGTCGTGGCCCGCGTCGGCGGGGTCGAAGTTCACCGGGTGCACGTGGTCAGCTGACAAAGAGACGCACCTCTTCCGAGTGGTGGCGGTCGTGGGCTTCGGCGAGCAGGTCCAGCGCCGGGGCGCTCGGCGCGGGCAGGTCCTCGGGCGGGGTGCCGACGTGGTCGGCGGCCATCGCGGCGATGGCGTCGATCCGCGGCGCGAGCCGGGCCAGCACCGCGTTCACCCCGAACGGGTCCAGCCCGAGCAGCCGGATCGCACCCGTCGCGGGCCCGGTCACCGCGTGGTAGGCCGCGGTCTGCGCGGCCGCGAACGGCTCGCCCACCAGCACGCCGACGATGATCGGGTGGTGCGGCCGGGGCGTGAGGCGCAGCAGCTCGTCCAACGCCGCCGACGGCCACGCCCGCCGTGCCGCCCGCGCGATGCCGCGCCCCTGCACGCGGGAGGCGTTGCGCTGGGCGGGCGACGGCGTGCGGGCGTCCAGCTCGGCGTCCAGCTCCGCGTACCGCCCACCGCAGGCGGCGGCCGCGAACACCGCGCCCAACGCGCCCGCCGTGCGCAGCCGGCCGACCAGGAACGACCGCAACGACGCCTCGTCGTGCACCAACCGCCGCGACACGGCCTCCTCCAGACCGCCCGAGTGCACGTGCCCGCCGCCCGGGAACCGGGAGTCCGCGATCATCAGCGCCGCGAGGTTCATCAGAACAGGAAGTAGCGCTGGGCCATCGGCAGCTCCGCCACCGGCGCGGGCTCCACCAGCTCGCCGTCGATGCGCACGGCGAAGCTGTCCGGGTCCACCCGCACCGACGGCATGGCGTCGTTGAGCACCATGTCCGCCTTGGTGACGCCCCGCGTGTCCCGCACCGCCACCAACGGCCGCGCCAGCCGCAGCACGTCCGCCAGGTCGGCGTCCACCGCCTGCCGCGACACGAAGTGCACGCTGCTGCGCGCCGCCGAGTGCGCGCCGAACATCGGCCGGGCGAACACCGGCTGCGGGGTGGGGATGGACGCGTTCGCGTCACCCATGGCCGCGTGCGCGATGAACCCGCCCTTGAGCACCACCGACGGCCGCACGCCGAAGAACTTCGGCTCCCACAGCACCAGGTCCGCGAGCTTGCCCACCTCCACCGACCCGACCTCGTGGTCGATGCCGTGCGCGATGGCCGGGTTGATCGTGTACTTCGCCACGTACCGGCGGGCGCGCAGGTTGTCGGCCGTCTCGCCGAACCGCCGCAGCATCACGTGCGCGGTCTGCCAGGTCCGGATGATCACCTCGCCGACCCGGCCCATGGCCTGCGAGTCCGAGCTGATCATCGAGATCGCGCCCAGGTCGTGCAGGACGTCCTCGGCCGCGATCGTGGTCGGCCGGATGCGGCTCTCCGCGAACGCCAGGTCCTCGGGCACGGACGGGTTGAGGTGGTGGCACACCATCAACATGTCCAGGTGCTCTTCCAGCGTGTTCACCGTGTGCGGGCGGGTGGGGTTGGTCGAGGACGGCAGCACGTTCGGCTCCGACACCACCCTGATGATGTCCGGCGCGTGCCCACCGCCCGCGCCCTCGGAGTGGTAGGCGTTGATCGACCGGCCCGCGATGGCCGCCAGCGTCGACTCCACGAACCCGGCCTCGTTGAGCGTGTCGGTGTGGATCGCCACCTGCACGCCGGACTCGTCGGCCACCCGCAGGCACGCGTCGATCGCCGCCGGCGTGGTGCCCCAGTCCTCGTGCAGCTTGAAGCCGCCCGCGCCGCCGGCCAACTGCTCCCGCAGGGCGTCCGCGCGCGTGGTGTTGCCCTTGCCGAGCAGCAGCACGTTCACCGGCATGTGGTCCAGCGAGGCGAGCATCCGGCCCAGGTTCCACGCGCCGGGCGTCACCGTGGTGGCCTTCGTGCCCTCCGCCGGGCCCGTGCCGCCGCCGATCAGCGTGGTCAGCCCCGAGGCCACCGCGACGTCCACGATGCCCGGCGTGATGAAGTGGACGTGGCAGTCGATGCCGCCCGCGGTGAGCACCTTGCCGTTGCCCGACAGCACCTCGGTCGACGGCCCGATGACCAGCGCCGGGTCCACCCCGTCCATGGTGTCGGGGTTGCCCGCCTTGCCGATGCCCACGATGCGGCCGTCGCGCACCCCGACGTCCGCCTTCACCACGCCCCAGTGGTCGAGCACGACCGCGCCCGTGATGACGAGGTCCGGCGCGCCCTCCGCACGGGTGGCCACGCCCTGGCCCATCGACTCGCGGATCACCTTCCCGCCGCCGAAGATCACCTCGTCACCGGAGCCGTGCGGCCCCATCGACCGGTCCTCGGTCACCTCGATCAGGATGTCGGTGTCGGCGAGCCTGATCCGGTCACCGACCGTGGGCCCCAGCAGCTCCGCGTACCGGCGTCGGTCGATGCCGCTCACCGGTCCAGCTCCCCAGCGGGCTCCCCGGCGCCCGACCCTCGGGCGTCCGGCTCCGAAGCGCCCGAAGCACCCGCGCCCGGCTTCCCGGCGTCCAAGTCCCCGGCCCACTCCGGCCGCAGCCCCGGCACCCGCCGCGCGCCCGCGATCGGCACCAGCACGACCTCCCGCTCCACGCCCGGCTCGAACCGCACCGCCGTGCCCGCCGGGACGTCCAGCCGCTTGCCCCAGGCGGCCTCGCGGTCGAACTCCAGGCCGGGGTTGGCCGCCGCGAAGTGGTAGTGCGACCCCACCTGCACCGGGCGGTCCGCCGCGTTGACCACGACGAGCGTGGTGCGCGGCCGGCCGGGGTTCAGCTCGACCGGCTCGTCGCCGGTGATGATCTCGCCAGGGACCACGGGCTGCTCCTCACACGATCGGGTCATGCACGGTCACGAGCTTGGTGCCGTCCGGGAACGTCGCCTCCACCTGCACGGACTCGATCATCTCCGGCACGCCGTCGAGCACCTGGTCGCGGCGCAGCACGTGCCGGCCGCTGTCCATCAGCTCGCTGACCGTCCGGCCGTCCCGCGCGCCTTCGAGCACGTGGTCGGTGATGAGCGCGACCGCTTCCGGGTAGTTCAGGACCACCCCGCGCTCCAGCCGCCTGCGCGCGACGTCGGCCGCCACGTGGACCAGCAGCTTGTCCCGCTCGTGCGGTGTCAGGTGCATGCCCGGTGGTCTACCACGGGACACGCCCCGAACGCGGGGCGGAAACAAGGGCTTAACGATCACGGCTCCGTTCTGAATCGGTTCCTTGATCGTGACCGACGACACGCGCGGCCGCGATTGCCGGCACGTCGTAACGGGAGCAAGGTGCTTGCAACTTCCACTCCGCCGAGAAGGAGCGCACAGCGTGGTGCAGACCGAGGACGACGGTTTCCGGCCGGGTCTCGAAGGCGTCGTCGCCTTCCGCACCGAGATCGCCGAACCCGATCGCGACGGTGGCGCGCTGCGCTACCGCGGCGTGGACATCGAGGACCTCGCCGGTCACGTGACCTTCGGCAACGTCTGGGCGCTGCTGGTCGACGGCCGCTTCGGCCCCGGCCTGCCGCCCGCCGAACCGTTCCCCATCCCGGTGCACACCGGTGACGTGCGGGTGGACGTGCAGGCCGCGCTGGCCATGGTCGCGCCCATCTGGGGCTACCAGCCGCTGCTGGACATCACCGACGAGCAGGCGCGCGAGCAGTTGGCCCGCGCCTCCGTCATGGCCCTGTCGTACGCGGCGCAGTCCGCGCGGGGCATCGGCCGGCCCGCCGTGCCGCAGCACCGCATCGACGAGTGCACCACCATCACCGAGCGCTTCCTCACCCGCTGGCGCGGCGAGCCCGACCCGGCCCACGTCAAGGCGCTGGACGCCTACTGGGTGTCGGCCGCCGAGCACGGCCTCAACGCCTCCACCTTCACCGCCCGCGTCATCGCCTCCACCGGCGCGGACGTCGCCGCGGCCATGTCCGGCGCGATCGGCGCGATGTCCGGCCCCCTGCACGGCGGCGCGCCCGCCCGCGTGCTGCCCATGATCGAAGAGGTCGAGCGCACCGGCGACGCGGAGGGCTTCGTCAAGGGCATCCTCGACCGGGGCGAGCGCCTGATGGGCTTCGGCCACCGCGTGTACCGGGCAGAGGACCCGCGCGCCCGCGTGCTGCGCCGCACGTGCCGGGAGCTCGGCGCGACCCGCTACGAAGCCGCCAACGCCCTCGAACAGGCCGCCCTGGCCGAGCTGCGCGAACGCCGCCCGGACCGCGCCATCGAGACCAACGTCGAGTTCTGGGCCGCGGTGATCCTCGACTTCGCCCAGGTGCCGCCGCACATGATGCCCGCGATGTTCACCTGCGCCCGCACCGCCGGCTGGTCGGCGCACATCCTGGAGCAGAAGCGCACCGGCCGCCTCGTCCGCCCGTCCGCCAAGTACGTCGGCCCCGGCCCGCGCAAGCCGTCCGAGGTGGAGGGCTGGTCCGAGATCGCGTGACCGACCTGCCCGTCACGCCGCTGACGCCCTTCTCCGACGAGCGGGGCGTCAGCTTCACCCTGCCCGACCTGTCCGCGATCGGCCCGATCGCGGACGCCCACCTCGCCTCGATCCGACCGGGTCGGACCCGCGGCCAGCACTACCACGCCACCAAGGGCGAACTGCTCGCCGTCGTCTACCAGGACACCTGGTCACTGCACTGGGACACCGGCCCGGGCACACCCACCCACCACCGGACGTTCACCGGATCGGGTGGGGTGCTGGTCGCGCCGCCCCCGAACTGGGCGCACACCATCCGCAACGACGGCCGCCACGACCTGTGGATCTTCGTCGGCTACGACCGGGCCGACCACGACACGCACCCGCGCGAGGTCACCGACGGTGATTCCACGTGAGCCAGGACACCCGCCTGTCACCGGCCGGCCACGCGGCTGCAACACTTAAGGCCCCGGCAACGGCGCCGGTCGTGCCGACCCCCTCCCCGTAACCGGAGGCTTCGCGATGACCCAGACCGCCGACCCGACCACGTTGGTCCTGCCCTCCGACCTGCTGCCGTCCGACGGCCGGTTCGGGTGCGGGCCCTCCAAGGTCCGTCCCGAGGCCCTCGCGGCGCTCGCGGCCGAGGGCGCCGCGCTGATGGGCACCTCCCACCGGCAGAAGCCGGTGAAATCCCTGGTCGGCTCGGTGCGCGCCGGTCTGCGGGAGCTGTTCTCGCTGCCCGAGGGCTACGAGGTCGTCCTGGGCAACGGCGGCACCACCGCGTTCTGGGACGCCGCCGCGTTCGGCCTGGTCCGCGAGCGCGCGCAGCACTTCACCTACGGCGAGTTCTCCTCCAAGTTCGCCAAGGTCACCAACGACGCGCCGTTCCTGGGCGAGTCGATCGTGGTCAAGGCCGACCCGGGCAGCGCGCCCGAGATCACCTACGCCGAGGGCGCGGACCTCGTGGGCTGGGCGCACAACGAGACCTCGACGGGCGTCGCCGTGCCCGTCTCCCGCCCCGCGAACAGCGACGGCGCGCTCATCGCCATCGACGCCACCTCGGGCGCGGGCGGCCTGCCGGTCGACCCGGCCGACTTCGACGTCTACTACTTCGCGCCGCAGAAGTGCTTCGCCTCCGACGGCGGCCTGTGGATCGCCCTGATGTCGCCGGCCGCCCTGGAGCGCGTCGCCGAGATCGGCCAGTCGGGCCGCTGGGTGCCGGAGTTCCTGTCGCTGACCACGGCGCTGGACAACTCCACCAAGGACCAGACCTACAACACGCCCGCCCTGGCCACCCTGTTCCTGCTCAACAACCAGATCGAGTGGATCCTGGGCAACGGCGGCCTCCAGTGGGCCGTGGAGCGGACCGCCGACTCGTCGTCCCGCCTCTACTCGTGGGCCGAGTCGACCTCCTACACGACCCCGTACGTGGCCGACCCGGCCCACCGCTCGCAGGTCGTCGGCACCATCGACTTCGACGACTCCGTCGACGCCGCCGCGGTCGCCAAGGTGCTGCGCGCGAACGGCATCGTGGACGTCGAGCCGTACCGCAAGCTGGGCCGCAACCAGCTCCGGGTCGCCATGTTCCCGGCCGTCGAGCCGACCGACGTGAGCACCCTCACCAAGGCCGTCGACTGGGTCGTCTCCCAGCTCTGACCAGCCGAGTCCGCCGACGGGGGCCGTCCCACCACGGGACGGCCCCCGTCGTGTTCCACCAGGCACTTCGGCATCCCGAACCCACCTCGCCCCGGGGCCGCACAGGTGAACCTTGGGGTAACGAACGTGCGCGCGCGGCCGACATACGGCAAGATCACACGAAGATATCGGTGACCACGGCGAGTCTCCCCCGTCAAGGCGGCGCGCCGCATTAACGTGAGTACTCGGCGAGGTGAGCCATCCGGGAGGCCATGATGCGAGCGTTGCGAGTCATCGGGCTCGAAGACGACGGCAAGTCCGTCATCCTCGAGGACCCGGATCGCGGCGAGCGCTTCGTGCTCCCCGCCGACGAACGCCTGCGCGCGGCCGCCCGCGGCGACCTGACCCGTCTCGGCCAGATCGAGATCGAGGTCGAGAGCCAGATGCGCCCCCGCGAGATCCAGGCCCGCATCCGCGCGGGTGAGTCCGTGGCCCAGGTGGCGGCCGCCGCCGGCCTGCCCACCCACCGGGTCGAGCGCTACGCCTACCCGGTCCTCCTCGAACGCTCCCGCACCGCCGAACTGGCCCAGCGCGCCCACCCCGTCCGCGAGGACGGCCCGGACGTGCAGACCCTCGGCGAGGTCGTCGCGCACTCGTTCGGCCTGCGCGGCCAGGACTACGCCGACGTGAGCTGGGACTCGTGGCGCGGCGAGGACGGCCGCTGGGTCGTCCAACTGCACTGGACCGCCGGCAGGTCGGACAACCTGGCCCACTGGGCGTTCCACCCGGGCGCGCAAGGCGGCACGGTCACGGCCCTGGACGACGGCGCCATGGAACTGATGGACCCGAACCCGAACCGGACCCTGCGCACCGTCCGCCCGGTCACCCAACTGGCCCGCCAAGCCCTGGAACTGGAAAAGCCGGAGGAACCAGAAATCCTCGTCCGCGAGGAACCGGCCCCACCACCTCCTCCGCCTGCCCAGGACCCGCAACCAACCCCGGAACCCCCGGCCGCCGAGGACCCGATCCCCCCTCAACCGGCCCCGGGCACCAAACCACAACCACCGCGCAAGGACCCCCCACCAAAGCGCGGCAAGAAGAACCACCCGATCGTCCCGTCGTGGGAAGACGTCCTCCTGGGCGTCCGCTCCACCCGGGGCTGACCCACAACGGACGCGGAACTCTACCGCAGAGGCCCGATTTGACATGGGTTCGGGTGCTTTAGGCTGGTCGAAGCCGGCAGGCCCGGCGGGACGCTTTTCCCCGCCGGGCCTGCCGGCTTCGACCAGCCTGGAGTGCCCGTACGGGCCCCCTGTCAAATGGAGCCGGACTCTTCCCCCGCCTTGACCTCGGGACTTGACCCGAGACCCGACCGCCCACACCCCACCCCACCCGCCCGTTTACCGGCAACGATCACCCGGGTAACCACCACCCATGCTGGGACGCTTGGTCACCGGAGCCGTCTTGGGCGCAGCCCTGGGCGCCGCCTGGTGGGGCCTGCGCGAGTTCATCGCCTCCGGAACCATCTGCTCGACCGACGACTGGGACTGCCTGGCCCTGGGCCTGGTCGCCATGCCGATCAGCCTGATCCTCGGCGCCCTCATCGCCTGGCTCGTCCTGCGCGCCGCCCACCAAGCCCGCCCCCTGGGCTACGCCATCGTGGGCGTCACCTTCACCGCCGCCCTGACCCTCCTGACCGTCTGGGTCTCGATCCCCGCGGGCTCGGTGGCCGCCGGCGTGCTCGGTTTCGTCCTCGCCGCCCCGGTGACAGCGCGCCACCCGGTGAGCCACACTTCTGCCCGTGGCTGAGACCCCACCGACCTCACGCCTGACCGCGGGCGGCTTCGCGGTCAAGGTGCTGGTGCGCGTCCTGGTGTCGGCCTTCGTGGGTTCCGCGCTGCTGACCGCCTGGATCTGGGCCTACCGCGGCGGCGTGCTCGACCGGATCGTCAACGAAAGCACGCTGGGCGAGTTCATCCTGCTGGTCGTCATCGGCCTGCCGATCGCGCTGCTGGTCAGCGCCCTGCTCGCGGGCCCGCTCCTGTGGCTGCTGAAGGTCCGCCCGGTGTGGCCGATCATCCTGCTGGGCCCGATCCTGCTGGGCCTGGCCCACTACTTCAAGCTCCCGGACCACTTCACCTCCCTGGGCGACAAGTGGACCGTGCTGACCCTGCTGGCCGGCGCGAGCTACGGCCTGGCCGCCCTCCTCACCGCCCCCACCATCCTCCGCAGGAAGCACTGACAGAAGAGGCACCGACCGAAACCAGCCCCCGTCACCCCGGCAGGGGCACCTGCTCCAACACCTCCTCCCCGAACCCCTCGAACCGGCACCACCGCACCGCCTCCTCCCGGCTGATGGGCCGCGCACCCTCCGGCCGCCGCCCACCGACCGCGTCCCACCCGTCCGGCGCGAGCACGTACAACCGCCCCCCGCGCACCGCCAACAACCTCCCGCGCGGGAACGCCATGGTCGCCTCCGCCCGCAGGAACCGCACCTCCACCTTGACCTCCACCTAGGTCCAGCTTGCAGGGTCGGGGACAGGAAAACAGGATGCCGATGGTCGGTCCACCTTCGTAACGTCGGGGTGGACCGGAGGGGGACTCGTGTCGGAAGACCGTACTTCCACAGCCGCGACACTGCGCAGGCTGTGGCCGTACCTGAAACCTGTTCGCACGCCCGTCGTGCTGGCGATGGTCGCCACCATGCTGGCGATGATGTGCGGCCTGGGCATCCCGCTGATCACCCAACAGATCGTGGACGGCCCGATCGCCGGCCGCGACCTGGGCGCGTTGCCGCTGCTCATCGGCGTCATCGTGGCGCTCGGCTGCGCCGAGGCGGGCCTGTTCTACGCCCGGCGCAAGCTGATCGCCGGACCGGCGTCGGACGTCGAGGCGCGGATGCGCGACGAGCTGTACCACCACTTGCAGGACCTGCAGGTGGCCTTCCACGACCGCTACCAGTCGGGGCAGCTGCTGTCCCGCGCCACGACCGACCTGACCCAGGTGCGGCGGTTCGTCGGCTTCGCCGTGATCTTCCTGGTGGTCAACACCCTGGTCGTGCTGACCGGCCTGGGCGTGCTGTTCTGGCTGTCGCCGATGCTCGGCCTGGTGGTGCTGGCCGGCACCCTGCCGCTGGTCGTCCTGTCCTACTTGTTCGAGAGCAGGTTCAAGGTCGTCGCCCGCCGCGCGCAGGACCAGTCCGGCGACCTCACCACCGTGGTCGAGGAGTCCGTCCTGGGCATCCGCGTCCTGAAGGCATTCGGTCGCGGGCCGCACCTGACCAAGCGGTTCGTCCGCCAGGCCCGGGAGCTGCGCGACACCGAGATCGCGAAGGTCCGGATCTTCGCCGCGCTCTGGGCGGTGCTGATCGTGCTGCCCGAGCTGGGCATCGCGGGCCAGCTCGCCTTCGGCTCGATCGGCATCGCCAACGGCACCGTCACCGTCGGCACGCTCGTCGCGGCCGTCACGGTGAGCGCCTACCTGCGCTGGCCGATCGACTCGATCGGGTGGTTGCTGGCGGAGACGAACTCCACCGCCTCCGCCCTCGAACGGTACTTCGAGGTGATCGACACCGAGGTCACCGTCACCACCCCGGCCGACCCGAAGCCCCTGGCCACGCCCGTCCGCGGGCACGTCCGCTTCGAGGGCGTCCGCTACCACCACCCCGGTTCCGACGACGAGGTGCTGCGGGGCGTCGACCTGGACCTGCGACCGGGTGAGACCGTCGCCCTCGTCGGGGCCACCGGCTCGGGCAAGACCACCGTCACCGCGCTCGTGCCGCGCCTGGCCGACGTCACCGCCGGCCGCGTCACGCTCGACGGCGTCGACGTCCGCGACCTGGACCTGGCCGAGCTGCGCCGCGTCGTCGGCACCGCGTTCGAGGAGCCGATCCTGTTCTCCGCGAGCGTCACCGAGAACGTGGCCCTGGGCTCGAAGGACGTCAGCGAGGAACGGGTCCGCGAGGCGTTGAAGGTGGCCCGCGCGGAGGAGTTCGTCAACGCCCTCCCGTGGGGCCTGGACACCCGGATCGGCGAGCAGGGCCTGTCGCTGTCCGGCGGCCAGCGGCAACGCCTGGCGCTGGCCCGCGCGGTCGCGGGCCACCCGGCCGTGCTGGTCCTGGACGACCCGCTGTCCGCGCTGGACGTGCACACCGAGGCCGAGGTCGAGGCCGCGCTGCGCCGCGTGCTCAAGGGCGTCACCGCGCTCGTCGTCGCCCACCGCCCGAGCACCGTGCAACTGGCCGACCGCGTCGCGATGCTGGTCGACGGCCGGATCGCGGCCACCGGCACGCACGCGCAACTGCTGGCGGACAACGAGGACTACCGCAACCTGTTGTCCACGATGGAGGACGAGGAGGTGGCGGCGTGAGCACCGCGACCGAGCCCCGACGCGGGCCCCAGGACGACAACGACGACGAAGCCTGGCGGGGCGTCGCCGCCGAGGACGTCGAGGACGTCGACTACGCCACCGGCGTCAAGCTCCAGGCCCGCTCCCGCCGCCTGCTGGCCGAGCTGCTGCGCCCCCACACCCGGGCCGCGATCCTCGCGCTGCTGATCGTGATCGCGGAGAACGTGGTCAACCTCGCCGGTCCGCTGCTCATCGCCGCCGCCATCGACACCGGCGTGCCGGCCGCGCTGGACGGCCGCCCCGAGGCGCTGGCCTGGTGCGTCGGCGGCTACGTCGTCGCCGCGATCTCGGCCACGCTCCTGCGCTGGACGTTCGTCCGGCTCACCGGCCGCATCGGCCAGGACGTGCTGCTGGTCCTGCGCGAACGCGTGTTCCGGCACGCCCAGCGCCTGTCGGTCTCGTTCCACGAGAAGTACACCTCCGGCAAGGTCATCTCCCGCCTGACCAGCGACGTCGACTCGCTGCAAGACCTGCTCGAAGAGGGCTTGGACGGCTTCTTCACCTCGATGCTGTCGCTGCTGGGCATCTCGGTGGTCCTGCTCTACCTGGACGTCCCGCTCGCCCTGGTCGTGCTGTCGGGCTTCCTGCCGCTGATCCTGCTGACCCGCTGGTTCCGCCGCCGTTCCGGGCGGGCCTACCGGCACACGCGCGGCGCGATCGCCAAGATCATCGTGCAGTTCGTGGAGACCATGAACGGCATCCGCGCGGTGCAGGCGTTCCGGCGCGAGCGGCGCAACGAGAAGATCATGGGCGAGCTGAACGCCCGGTTCCGCGACGCCAACACCGACGCGATGGGCGTGATGGCGGCGTTCACCTCGCTGGTCCGGGTGATCGGCAACCTGTCGCTGGCCGTGATCCTGGCCTGGGGCGCGTTCCGGGTGGCGAACGGGCAGCTCGAACTGGGCGTGCTGGCCGCGTTCACGCTGTACGTGCGGCGGTTCTACGACCCGTTCGACCAGCTCGCCATGTTCGCCAACGCCTACGCCTCGGCCACCGCCGCGCTTGAGAAGATCTCCGGCCTGCTCGAGGAGCGGCCGCGGGTGCGCGAGCCCGAGGAGCCGACCCCGCTGGGCGACGTGCGGGGCTCGGTCCGGTTCGACGGCGTCGAGTTCCGCTACTCCGACTCGACGCCCCTGGTGCTGCCGCCGTTCGACCTGACCGTGCCCGCCGGGCAGACCGTGGCGCTGGTCGGCGCGACCGGGGCGGGCAAGTCGACGCTGGCCAAGCTGGTGGCCCGGTTCTACGACCCGACCGCGGGTTCGGTCCGGCTCGACGGGGTGGACCTGCGGTCGGTCGCCGACGCCGAGCTGCGCCGCGCGGTCGTCATGGTGACGCAGGAGAACTTCCTGATCGACGGGTCGGTGCTGGACAACATCGCGCTGGGCCGCCCCTCCGCGACCCGGGAGGAGATCGAGTCCGCGGCACGGGCGGTCGGCGCGGACGAGTTCATCCGGGCGCTGCCCGACGGCTACGACACCGACGTGCGCAAGCGCGGCGGTCGGCTGTCGGCCGGGCAGCGGCAGATGGTGGCGTTCGCGCGGGCGTTCCTGGCCGATCCGGCGGTGCTGGTGCTGGACGAGGCGACGTCCAGCTTGGACGTGCCGACCGAACGGGCGGTGCAGCGCGCGCTGGAGACCGTGCTGGCCGAGCGGACGGCGTTCATCATCGCCCACCGCCTGTCCACCGTGATGATCGCCGACCGGGTGCTGGTGCTCGACGGCGGCCGCGTGGTGGAGGACGGCACGCCGGAGGAGCTGATCGGCGGGCGCGGCCGGTTCGCCGCGCTGCACACCGCCTGGCGGGACTCGCTGGCCTAGGGGCTCAGCAGGGTCGTCAGCAGCAACGACAGCCAGGCCGCCAGCACACCCGCCACCACGCCGTACGCGACCCACCGCCACACCGGCACGTTCCGCGCCAGCCACACGGACGGGGCGATGCCGCCGACCACCAGGACGTTCGCCAGCAGCGCGAGCCACTGGCTGGTCTCGCCCAGGCCGACCGACAGGGTGTGGACGGTGAACGTCACCACGGCCGCGACGATGAAGCTGACCGTGAGCCCGGTGCCCCAGGGGGTCTCCTCCCGGGGTTCCGGCTCCTCGGCCTCGGCGCCGTCCCCGTCGACCAGGTCGGCCGCCTCGCCCGACCCGGTCACGTCGTCCGGCCGGTCGTCCTCGGCCGGCACGTCCACGACCACCTGCTCACCGGTCACCGGGTCCGTGTACTCCACCGGAGTGCCCATGTCGGCCGCCACCCTCCCCGCCAACTGACGTCCTCGCCTGGTCACGAGCGCGCTCGCCACGCCGTCGGAAGGCGAGTCGGACCGCGTCACCGCGTCGGCCACCTTCGCCCACTCGTGCAACGCGTCGGCGAGGCCGGCGCCGAGCGGGAGGGTGTGCGGGTCGACTTCCCGCTCGCCCGCGTCGTCGCGGCCCGCGAGCACGGCCCGGCCGTCCTGGACCCGCAGTTCCACCTACGTCCTCCTCTGCTCGTGCTCGGGAGAACGTAGCGCGTTCAGGCGATCGCGTAGAAGGCGATCGCGGCGGCGGTGGCCACGTTCAGCGAGTCGACGCCCTCCGCCATCGGGATCCGGACGGCGACGTCGGCCGCCGCGATGGCCTCCTCGGTCAGCCCCGGGCCCTCCGATCCGAGCAGCACAGCGACCTTGCGGCCGCGCAGCCCGGCGTCGGCGAGGTTGCGCGCGTCGGCGCGCGGGGTGAGCGCGGCCACCGTGAAACCGTTGTGGCGCAGCAGGTCGAAGCCTTCGGTCAGGTTCGGCATCGACGCGAACGGCACCCGCAGCACGTGACCCATCGAGACGCGGACGCTGCGCCGGTACAGCGGGTCGCTGCACCCCGGGCCGAGCAGCACGCCGTCGATGCCGAGCGCGGCGGCGTTGCGGAACAGCGAGCCCAGGTTCTCGTGGTCGCCGACGCCTTCCAGCACCGCGAGCCGCCGCGAGGAGGCGACGAGGTCGGCCGCGTCCGGCTGGGGCGCGCGGTCGGCGGCGGCCAGCACGCCCCGGTTGAGGTGGAAGCCGACCACCTCGGCCATGACCTCGGCGGACGTCACGTACGCGGGCGCGGGCAGGTCGCCGAGGGCTTCCACCTTCCGCCGCACGCCGAGCAGCGCGCGCACGGGGTAGGGCGAGTCCAGCAGCCGTTCGACGACGACCACGCCCTCGGCGATCACCAGGCCGCGCCCGCCGGGGCGGTCGGGTCGGCGGTCGGCCGTGGACAGGTCCCGGAAGTCGTCCAGCCGGGGGTCCGCCGGGTCGTCTATCTCGATCACGCGTGCAGTGTCCCACCAGGCGAGAGGTGAACATCCCTCGCAAAATGCAAGCCCCGCTTATAAGCCCACCACCAGCGCGTTCTCGCTGATTGTTACCGCTATGTGACAGAGAGCACCGATTTGGGCGCTGGCGGGCAGGTGCTCGCTGTGTCACGGTTGGCCTCCGCTAAGCCCGCCGGAGCAGCCCTACCGATTGGGAGGCGGCATGGGTACGGATGTGTCCAGTCGGACGTTCACCAGAGAGGACCGCCAGCGCTACCGCGAGCGCATGCAGCGGTGCATGGACGCGCTGGGAACCATGCTGGTGGAGGAGAGCTTTTCCTTCCCGAGGCAGCAGATGGGGCTGGAGATCGAGCTGAACCTGGTCGACGACGACTGTCGGCCCGCGATGGCCAATTCCGAGGTGCTGGAGAAGATCGACGACCCGTCGTTCACGCTGGAGCTGGGCCAGCACAACCTGGAGGTCAACGTCCCGCCGCGCGAGCTGGCCGGCGACGAGACGCTCGACCTGGAGAAGGAACTGGTCTCCACGCTGGCGTCGGCGGACGTGAAGGCGCACGACGCCGGCACGTCGATCGTGATGATCGGGGTGCTGCCGACGTTGCGGCACGAGCACTTCGACCGGCGGTGGCTGTCGCAGCAGGCGCGGTACACGACGTTGAACGACCAGATCCTGGCCGCGCGCGGCGAGGAGGTCGTGCTGTCGATGGAGGGCGCGCCGATGCCGGGCCGGGCGGGCGAGCGGCTGTCCAGCTACGCCGAGTCCATCATGCCCGAGGCGGCCTGCACGTCCGTGCAGCTGCACTTGCAGGTGGCGCCGGACGACTTCGCGGCGCACTGGAACGCGGCGCAGGCGCTGGCCGGGGTGCAGGTGGCGATCGCGGCGAACTCGCCGTTCCTGCTCGGCCGGGCGCTGTGGCACGAGACCCGCATCCCGCTGTTCCTCCAGGCCACCGACACCCGGTCGCAGGAGCTGAAGAACCAGGGCGTCCGGCCGCGGGTGTGGTTCGGCGAGCGGTGGATCACGTCGATCTTCGACCTGTTCGAGGAGAACGTGCGGTACTTCCCGGCGCTGCTCCCGGAGACCGGCGACGAGGACCCGCTGGACGTGCTCGGGTCGGGCGGCACGCCGTCGTTGACCGAGCTGCGGTTGCACAACGGCACGGTGTGGCGCTGGAACCGGCCGGTGTACGACGTGGTGGACGGCGTGCCGCACCTGCGCGTGGAGAACCGCGTGCTGCCGGCCGGGCCGACGGTGCTGGACACCATGGCCAACGCGGCGTTCTTCTACGGCGCGCAGCGGGCACTGACCACTTTGGAACGTCCTTTGTGGAGTCAGATGTCGTTCCACGCGGCGGAGGAGAACCTGTACGCCGGCTCGCGGCACGGCATGGGCTCGCAGTTGTACTGGCCCGGCATCGGCTGGGTGCCGCCGGACGAGCTGGTGCTGCGCCGCCTCCTGCCGCTCGCGCACGAGGGGCTGAAGGCGTGCGGGGTGTCCGACGAGGCGCGCGAGCGCTACCTGGGCGTGATCGAGGCGCGGTGCCTGACCCGGCGCACGGGGTCGCAGTGGCAGCGCGAGACGGTCGCCCTGCTGGAGGACCGGGGCGCGGACCGCGACGCCGCGCTGAGCGCCATGCTCGGCCGGTACGTGGAGCTGTCGCACGCGGGCGAACCGGTCCACACCTGGCCGGTGGGCCCGTAGCCGTCCGCTGCCCGCCGCGCCCTCGCGAGCGCGGCGGGCAGCCCGTGGCCTTCAGAGCTGCCCGGTGGCCTCCCGCCACGCCCGCTCCTTGCGCACCCACTCGTTGTCCTGCGGGAACTCGTCGATCGACGGCACCCGCCGGACCTCGGTCTTGAACCCGGCCCCCGTGATCGGCAACCGCTTCGCCCACTCGACCGCCTCCTCCTTGGAGGCCACGTTGAGGATGTAGAAGCCGTTGAACAGCTCCTTCGTCTCGCCGTACGGGCCGTCGGTCACCACGGGCGGCTCGGCCGAGTAGTCGACCACCACGCCCTCCGCCGCGTCCTCGAGCCCTTCGGCGGCGACCAGCACCCCGGCCCTGATCAGCTCGTCGTTGAACTTGCCGACCGTCTCCAGCATCACGCCGAAGTCGATCTCGCCCAGGCTCGCGAGCGCCTCGTCCGTCGCGCGCATGATCAGCATGTACTTCATCGTTCCGTCTCCCTCGGCAGTCGTCCGGGCCCTTGTTCCGGCCCCCGTTCACCCCAAGGTCGAACGGCCCGCGCCGCGGATCGACACGCTCACCGAACTCCGACCGTGACGGCCGTCACACCTCCGCGCCGGGTCAGCCGGTCGTGCAACTGACCGTGGCGGCCGTGCCGGTGCCGTTGGCGAGGAAGCCGAAGGCGGCCGAACCGCCTGCCGGCAGCGCCCCGTTCCAGCCCGCGTCCCGTGCCGTCACGGTCGGTCCGCTCTGCGTGGCGGTGGCGCCCCAGACCTGGGTGAGCTGCTGGCCGTTGGCGAAGGTGAGCGTGGCCGTCCACTTCGCCGTCGCGGTCGACGTGGTGTTGCGGACGGTCACCTCGCCCTGGTAGCCGCCGTTCCACTGGCTCGCGACGCGATAGGTCGCGGCGCACGCGCCGACAGGCGGGACGGTCGTCGTGGTCGTGGTGGTTGTCGTGGTGGTCGTGGTGGTCGTCGTGGTCGTCGGGGTGTTGCCGAGGGCAGCCGTCAGGGCCGGGTACCAGCGGTCGGCCATCTTGCGGAAGCCGGCGTCGTTGGGGTGCACGCCGTCACCGGTGTCGGTGGTCGTGTCGAAGCCGGTCCACTGGTCGACCACGGTGATGGGCGAGCGCGCCGTCGTCTTGGCCGCCGCCCAGCCGGGGATGGCCTCGTTGAGCGCCACGACGTGGGTGCACTCGGGGCACTTCATCGGGATGATCTTGGCGACCAGGATCTTCATGTCCGGGTTGCTCGCCCGCATCTGGTCCACGAGCTTGGAGAACGCGGCGATGACGGACTCGATGGGGCGGAAGTTGCCCCACATGTCGTTGGTGCCCAGGTGCATGAGGACGATGTCGGGCCGGGTGGCGTCCAGCCACGCCGGCAACTGGTTCTGCTCGGCGATGCCGATGGCCGAGTAGCCGCCGTGGCCCTCGTGGTCGCCGTCGAACGGCACCGAGCACCCGCCGCCGGGCTGGGTGCCGACGAAGTCGACGCCGGTGTAGCCGGTCTTCTGCAGGCGGTCCCAGAGGTACGCGCGCCAGCAGCCGGGACCGGCCGTGATCGAGTCGCCGAGCGGCATGACCCGCGTCGCGGCGGCCGGGCCCGGGGCGGTGGCGGAGAACGCGGGCTGGGCCACGACGAGCGCCGACAGCGCGAGGAGCGCGGCGGCCAGGGCCACCAGGACGGGAGGTCGGGACTTGCTGCGTGCGGGCACGGTTCGTCTCCTTCGTGACGCGGCCGGGTGCGGGTCGGTGACCACCCGCTCTGGGAGCGCTCCCAGAAGCCGATGGCTGCACGATCGGCCGCGGAAGCCACCGCAGTCAACGCACGCGTCTCGACCGCACCACCGATTCGCCCGAGTGGGGACGGTGGGGCGTCTCACCCGGGCCCCATTCGGCCCAGGGGCACTTCGCGCCGGGTCAGCGGCGACGTCCGGCCTTCAGCGGGGCCACGTCCGCGCCGTCGTGGGAGCTGCGGCACTCGTCCGGCGTCACGGCCTCGACCGCCAACGTCAGCATGCCCTTCACCCCGGTGTAGATGCTCTCGCCCGCCGACGCCAGCGACGTGTGCACCCGGTTGGAGTCGGAGAAGTCGCGCTCGTCCTTGGTGCGCTTCTTGCCGGCCTCCTCGGGCTTGGTCGCGCTGCGCAGGTTGACCTCCAGCCACGCGGCGACCTCGGTCGGCGTGGTCAGCACTTCCTCCGGCGTGCGCTCCAACCGCTCCGAGCGCGGGGAGGCGTGGTCGAGGGACGTGTGCTCCACATAAGCGTGCCAATGCGTGTTGCGCAGTGACCACGTCTGCTCGATCGGCCAGTCCTCCTCGGTGCCCATGCGCCTATCTTGCCAGGGTCCGCACGTCCAAGGTGTGGTCAACCCCCACCGCCGACGCGAGCCTGCGGTCGTGGGTGACGAGCAGCAGCGTGCCGCCGTAACCGTCCAGCGCCCGTTCCACCTGCTCGATGGCCGCCAGGTCGAGGTGGTTGGTCGGCTCGTCCAGCACCAGGCACGTCGTCCCGCGCGCTTGCAGCACCGCCAACCCCGCCCGCGTGCGCTCACCCGGCGACAGCGACCGCGCCGGCCGCAGCACGGCGTCCGCGCCCACCCGGAACTTCGCCAGCAGCGTCCGCGCCTCCACCTCCGCCAACCCGGTCAGGCCGGTCACGACCTCCAGCACCGACGACGGCACGGCGAAGTCCGCGCGCACCTGGTCGACCTCGCCGACCACCACCCCCGGACCTTGGCTCCGATCGCCTGCCACCAACGGCAACCGGCCGAGCAGCGCGCCCAGCAACGTCGACTTGCCCGACCCGTTCGGTCCCGCGATGCGCCACCGCTCGCCCGCGCCGATGGTCAGGTCGACCGGCCCGAGCGTGACGTCACCCCGGCTGACCACCGCACCGCGCAACGTGAACGCGACCTCGCTGCCGCGTCCCGCGCTGGGCAGCGTCAACCGCAGCTCCCACGGCTCGCGCGGCTCCTCGACCTCCTCCAGCCGCTCCAACTGGCGGTCCACGACGGACGCTTTCGCGGTCAGGTTCTCCGCGCCCTGCTTGCGGGCGGCCTTGATGTTCTTGTCGCTCTCGTCGGACTTCGCGTTGCGCCGCACGCCCTGCCGCGACCACTCCCGCGTCTGCCGGGCCCGCGCGGTCAACGCGTCGCGCCGTGCCGCGTAGGTCTCGTACTCCTCCCACGCCCGCTGCCGCGCGCGGGCCTGCTCCTGCACGTAGGCGTCCCACCCGCCGCCGAACACGCTCACCCGGTGGCTGAACTCGTCCAGCTCGGCGATCCGGGTCGCGGTGCGGGCCAGGAACTCGCGGTCGTGGCTGACCAGCACCATCCCGGCACGGCTGCGCAGCACGTGCGACTCCAGGACCTCCAGCCCGGCCAGGTCGAGGTCGTTGGTCGGCTCGTCGAGCAGCAGCACGTCGGCCGTCGTCAGCAGCACGGACGCCAGCCGCAGCCGCGCCGACTGCCCGCCGGACAGCTCGCCCGACCCGCGCTCGTCGAGCAGGGTCGCCGGCAGCCCGAGCCGTTCGCACACCTCGTCGGCGCGTTCGGCGAAGTCCGCCGCGCCGGCCGCCGTCCACGCGTCGAACGCCCGCGCGTAGGCGTCCTCCGCGCCGGGCGCGCCCTCGCTCAACGCCTTGGTCGCCGCCTCGAACGCCCGCTCCGCCGCCGCCACGCCCGTGCGCCGCGCCAGGTGCTCGCGCACCGACTCCCCCGGCCGGATCTCGGTCTCCTGGGTGAGGTGGGCGACGAGCCCGCGCGCGACGACCGTGCCGGAGTCCGGGGTCAGCTCGCCGGCCAGCACGCGCAGCAACGTCGACTTGCCCGCGCCGTTCGGCGCGACGAGCCCTACGCGTTCGCCTTCGGGGACATCGAGGTCCACCTCCGAGAGCACGGTCCGCGGGCCGAACGACAGCGTGACGTTCCTGGCTGTCAACACCGCCCGATCGTGACACGCGCACCCCGCGCCGGCACGCGAGTTTCGCCGCCGGGCACGACGAGGCCCCGCCTCCGGCGGTACGACCGGGAGGCGGGGCCTCGTCTGTTCCCGAACTGACTGCCGCTCCCACCACGAAGCGACGAGACTTAGGTTAGCCTAACTTCCCCCACGGCACCAGCCCTGCGCACGAGCCCGCGCGCGACCAGCTCCACGACCACCGCGATCGCCACCGCCTCCACCGCCAACAACCCCAGCAGCACGACCAACTGCAAGGCTCCCGCCTGCCACACCGGCGCGCCGCCCAGCAGCATCCCGACGAACGCGCCGGGCAACGTGACCAGGCCGACCGTGCGGGTCTGGTCCAACGCCGGGACCAACGCCTCGGCCGCCGGCCGCCGCACCAGTTCGCGCACCGCCACCGGCTCGGTGAACCCCAGCGCCAGCGCCGCCTCGAACTCGCCGTGCCGGTCGCGCAACGTGTCCAGCGCCCGCCGCACGGACAACGTCGTCGCCGTCATCGCACCACCGATCAGGATGCCCCCGACGGGCACCAGCGCGATGCCCCGCAGCGGCACCAGGCCACTCACCACCAGCGCGGCCAGCGCGGGCACGGTGCCGCCGAGGATCGCCGCGCCCACCCACACCCCGCGTCGGCCGGTCTTCGTGCGGGCCGCGGACGTCCCCGTCGCCACACCGGCCATCAGCACCAGGAACGCCGCCGTCAGCGGCAGTGACGCCAGCACCACCGTGATCACGGCCGACACCGCGGCCAGTTGCGCGGTCGCCCGCAGCGCCGCGCGGACCACCGGCCGGGGCGAGGCCAGCCGCGCCCACCAGAGCACCGCGGCCGCGACGGCGGTGAAGATCAGGCAGACGACGAGCAGCCGGACCCAGTCCGTTGCGATGACCACGCGCCCATTGTCGGGCGCCTCAGGCGCGGGCGCGGCGGCGCAGGCCCAGGCGGTGCGTCGGCAGCTTCAGACCGCCCCGCCGGGCCAGCACGACCCCGCCGACGACGGCCGCCAGGATCGACACCGCACCACCCACGACCAGCGGCGCGCGTGCCGTGAAGTGCTCCGCCAGCCAGCCCATCACCGGGCCGCCCACCGGGTTGCCGCCCAGGAACACCAGCATGTACAGGCCCATGACCCGACCGCGCATGGCGGGCGACACGGCCAACTGCACGGTCGCGTTGGCGGTCGTCGTGAACGTCATCATGGCGATGCCGAGCGGGATCAGGGCGGCGCACGTCAGCCAGATCGAGGGCATGATCCCGGCGACGATCTCCAGCACGCCGAACGCCAGCGCGCCGATGATCAGCAGCCGCAGCCGGGGCTTGCCGTTCGCGCTGCGCTTCGCCGCCAGCGTCGCACCGGCCAGCGTGCCGACCGCCAGCATGGTCGACAGCAGGCCGTAGGCGTCGGCGTCACCGCCGAACGTGTTGCGCGCCAGCACGGCCAGCGTGACGTAGAAGTTCAGCCCGAACGTGCTGATGAAGAACACCAGGAACAGCAGGATCACCAGGTCGGGGCGCTTGCGCACGTACCGCAGGCCCTCCCGCAGCTGGCCCTTCTCGCGCGGCACGGGGTCGCCGCGGTGCAGCTCCGAGGCGCGCATCAGCAGCAACCCGGCCAGCACGCCGACGAAGCTGACCGCGTTGATCAGGAACACCCAGCCGGTGCCGACCACGATGATCATCACCCCGGCCACGGCCGGTCCGACCATGCGGGCCAGGTTGAACGTCATCGCGTTCAACGCCACCGCGTTGGTGAGCTGGTCGCGGCCGACCATCTCCACCACGAAGCTCTGCCGCACCGGCGTCTCCACCGCCGACACCGCGCCGAGCAGCAGGCACAGCAGGTAGACGTGCCACAGCTGCACCACGCCGGTGACGTCGAGCAGGCCCAGCGTCAGCGCGCAGAGCCCGAGCCCGGTCTCCAGCACGAGCAGCAGCTTGCGCTTGTCCATCCGGTCGGCGAGCACGCCCGCCCACAACGACAGCAGCAGCGTGGGCGCGAACTGGAGGGCGGCGGCGATGCCGAGCGCGACCGGGGAGCCGTCGGACAGCTCCAGCACGAGCCAGTCCTGGGCGACGCGCTGCATCCACAGCCCGACCAGCGAGACGACCTGGCCGGACGCGTAGAGCCGGTAGTTGCGCACGCGCAGGGAGCCGAACATGCGCCGGCGTGGCGGGGGTGCGGCTGGGTTGCGTTCGACCTGGTCTGTCTCTGCACCACCCGCGTACGCCGGCACTTCGTTACTGCCCCGCCATCCTGTCGATTATCTCGGCGGCGCGCGACAGCACGCCCCGGTCCTCCGGTGTCAGCTCCGCCAGCCGCTTGTCCAGCCAGGCCTCGCGCGCGGACACCTCTTCGTTGATGTAGCTCAGCCCCGCCTCGCTCAGCTCCACGATGGCCTGGCGGCCGTCGGTGGGGTGGGGGCGGCGCGTGGCGAACCCGAACTCCTCCAGGGCCGCGATCACCCTGGTCATCGACGGGGGCTGGACGCCTTCCTTGGCGGCCAGCTCGCCCGGCGTCAGGGGCCCGCACTTGTGCAGCGTCGACAGCGCGGACACCTGGGTGAGCGAGATCGCGGAGTTCACCCGCTGCGCGCGGAGCCTGCGGTTGAGCCGGACGACGGCCAGCCGCAACCGACTCGCCAGTCCCGCCTCAGCCTCGGTCTCCGTCACGTAGTTAGCATACCTCACGATCTCTGCGCCCGTCGTGTGAACTTGCCCATCTCAGCCGGCGAGAACGGCCTGGATGGGGCCGATCGCGAAGTAGACGACGAACGCCGCCGCCACGACCCACATCAGCGGGTGCACGCTGCGCGCACGCCCGGTGAGCGCCCGCAGCACCACGTAGCTGACGAAGCCCGCGCCGATGCCGTTCGCGATCGAGTACGTGAACGGCATGATCACGATGGTGAGGAACGCGGGCAGGCCGACCGAGAAGTCCGCGAAGTCGATCTCCTTGATCTGCATGATCATCAGCGCGCCGACGACCACCAGCGCGGGCGCGGCGGCCTCGATCGGCACCACCGCGTACAGCGGGGTGAGGAACATCGCGGCGAGGAACAGCAGGCCGGTGACGATGTTGGCCAACCCGGTCCGCGCACCCTCGGCGATGCCGGACGCCGACTCGATGTAAACGGTGTTGGACGACGAGGACGCCGCCCCACCCGCGACCGCGCCCAGGCCGTCGACGAACAACGCCTTCGACACGCCCGGCAACTGGCCGTCCTTGCCGATCAGGCCGGCCTCCTTGCCGAGGCCCGTCATCGTGCCGACGGTGTCGAAGAAGTCGGTGAGCACGAGCGTGAACACCAGCAGCGCGGCGGTCAGCGCGGGCACCCGCGTCCACGCGCCGAACGACACGTCACCCAGCAGTGAGAGGTCGGGCAGCCCGAACACCTGATCCGGCAACGCCGGGTAGCCGAGGTTCCACCCGGTCGGGTTGGTGCCCTGCGACGGGCCCGCCTTGACGATCGCCTCGATCACGATCGACAGCACGGTCGCCGCCAGCACGCCGATCAGGATCGCGCCCTTGACCTTGCGCGCGACGAGGATGCCGGTGACCACCAGGCCGACCACGAACACGAACGTCGGCCAGGACGCGATGGACCCGTTGATGCCCAGGCCGACCGGCACGGTGGTGCCCGCGGCGTCCGGCAGCCGCCGCACGAAGCCCGCGTCGACCAGGCCGATGAAGCAGATGAACAACCCGATGCCGACCGCGATGGCCGCCTTGAGCTCCGCCGGCACCGCGTTGAACACGGCCGTGCGGACGCCCGTGACGACCAGCAGGAGCACCACGAGGCCGTTCACCACGACCAGGCCCATCGCTTCGGGCCACGACATCTGCGGCACCATCGTGACGGCCACGAACGAGTTGATGCCCAGGCCGGTGGCCAGCGCGAACGGGTAGTTGGCGACGAGTCCGAACAGGATCGTCATGACCCCGGCCACCAACGCCGTCACCGCCGCGACCTGCGGGACGGTGAGGATGTTGCCGAGCACGTCGACCTTCGCGCCGGGGGCGTCGGCGGCGAAGCTGCCCAGGATCAGCGGGTTCAGCACGACGATGTAGGCCATGGTCACGAAGGTGACGAGCCCGCCGCGCACCTCCCGCCCGACCGACGAGCCGCGTTCGGAGATCTTGAAGAACCCGTCCAACTTGGAACGGCCGGGCCCGCCCGGCGGCGGTGTCTGCGTGGCGGGTGTCTCGGCGGTCGCCATCTGGTCTCCTCGGTGCTGATCCGTCGTGCTCGAGCAGGGCAGAGCGTGCCCTACCGGTGTTGCGGGCAGGTAGCCTGCCGCACGTGGCCGAACAGGACGCAACACCCCTCCCACCACCGCCCCCGCTGCCGGCGAAACTGGCCGACCCGATGCCCGCGATCGTGGTCGGCACAGCCCTGTGGGTGCTCGCGCTGGTCGTCGTCCTGCTGTTCGCCCGCGACCACACCGTCCTGCTGTGGACGTGCCTGTCCGGCGGCGTGCTGGGCATCATCGGCTACGGCATCTTCACCTGGCAACGCTCCGCCGCCCGCCGCGGCAGCCGCACCGCCCAACACGGCCAGGGCCTGGAATAACCCCCCACCCCACCCAGCCGGCCGGCCGGCACCCACCCAATCGGCACCCACCCAAAACCCCGCGCCGCCCGCCCGCCAGCCAGCTACCTGCCGAACGCCACCAGCGACGACCGGCGCGACGACCACCGGCCAGCACCCGGCGACCAGCCCTCAGCCCCGCCGCCAGTCCCACCGCCAGTCCCACCGACAGTCCCACCGACAGTCCGCGCGCCCTCCGCAGCCCTTCACAGCCACTGGCCCGACACTCACACTCACCGGCCAACCCTCGCCACCACGCGCGCACTCACCACCGCACACCGGGCACCCGCCACCACGCACCCGCGATCACGGACAGCCCGGGACACCCGCGACCATCACCGCCCCGGCCACCAGCGGCCCGGCCACCAACGGCCCGACCACCAACGGCCCGGCAGCCCTCGGCCGAGGCCAGCGGCCGTCGGCCAGTCCTGCCCGGCCAGCCCCACGACCGGTCGTCGGCCACCACGGGCCCTCGGCCGACGCCCAGCCCGCTCCGGCCCGCGCCCTCCTCAGCCTGGCCCCCTCCTCAGCCCGGCACCCTGCTCGGCTCGACACCAGCGTCACGGCGCAGCACCGGGCTCGGTGGCACCTCTCGGCGGACACTGGGGGCCGGGGCGCCGCGCCTCCCTCTTTTCCGGCAACAAATCCCGGATTTCCATTCATCCCCGGAGGCGCTTGCACGATCGGGTGATCTTGCGGCGGGCCAGGGCCCGGGACAAGGCCAGGTGAGGGTCAGCCCAGGAGCACTGCGGGGGTCGGGTCGGCGATCAGGGCGGCGAACGTGTGTCGATCATCCCACCGGCCGGTGGTCCACGCCAGCGCACGGGCCAGGCCTTCGGGGGTGTCGGCGGCATGGACGACGTCACCGTCGACCCACCACGACACCGAGTGCTCAGCGCCCTCGGCCGCCACCACCAGATCATCGTGCACGATCAGCGAACCCGACGGCAGCTCCACGCCCAACAGGTCGCACGCCAGCCGCACCGCGCCCAGCTCCGACCAGATCACCTCGTCACCCTCGCCGACCACGGCCCCGGAGACTTCCTCCGACGCCAACGGCAGCGCCAAGAGCTCGGCCAGTTCCGCCGCCGAGCCGGACGAGGCCAGCACCTGGGCGGGCGGCAGGACGCCGAGCAGCCACGGCAGGTCCAGCACGAGCACGTCGTCGGCCGGTTCGGCGGTGCCGGTCAGCGCGCGCACCCGGTCCGGCGGCTCGACGCTCACCGAGTCCGCGACCTCCGCCAGCAGGCCGTGCACGCGCAGCACCAACGCATCGGACAGCTTGCGCGCCGGGTCACCGAGCCGGGCGATCAGGTCGGTCACGTCGTCCGAGTCCACCACGCTCAACGACGTGCGCACACCGGCCGCCGCCAGCACGTGCGGCGGCACGTCGACCGACGGCACGACGTCGTACAAACCCTCCAGCCCGTCGGCGTCGGGCAGTCGCCACGACCCGAGCGGCTCGCCGTCGATCGTCGCGTATCGGGCCAGCCACCAGCCCGTGTACCCGTCCGGCTCGGTCACCGCGCGCCACGCCACCGGGTCGGCGGCCATCATCGCCAGCGCCTGCGGCCACTTGTCGCGCGCGACCAGGTCCAGGTCGCGGATGCCCAGCACCCGCGTGGGCGGCACGTCGAACGCGTCCCACCAGTAGCCCTCGTCGGCGAGGTCGTGGTCGGGTTCGGTGGGCGAGTCGTCCTCGACCACGGTGAACCCGTCGATCACGCCGACGTCGGTCAGCACGGACCGCGGCCAGTCCGCCGCGAGCGAGGCGTCCAGCACGCCGAACGGCGCGTCGGGCTCCAGCACCGCCAGCAGCGCCGAGTCGGGCAGCACGAGTTCGTCGGCGCGCCGCCACTCGCCGTCCGCCGACGGCAGCGCCAGCTCGGCCAGCCACGGTCGCCCGCCGGCCCGCGACACGAGCCGCAGCACGGTCCGCACCAGCTCCGGGCCGTCCAACGCGGGGTCGTCGAGGCTGCGGTGCACGGCTTCGCGCACGGCGTCGGAGTCGAGCAGCTCGGCCGGGCCCGCCTCGGTCGCGCCCAGCCGCAGCAGCAGCGGGTGCGCCGCCTCGGGGTGCGCGATCCGCAGGCCGGGCACCGAGAACAGGTCCGTGTCGGTGCCCACCAGCACCCCGCGCGGGCTGCTCACCAGCCGCCCGTCCACCAGCGGCACGGGCAGGCTGCCCAGCTCCTCGCGGGCGGTGGAGTCGACGTCCGCGACGGGTGCGAGCGCGTCGTACACCTGGTGCCACCACGTCGGGTCGCCGCCGACCCCGGCCAGCGCGGCGACCACTTCGGACACACCCATTCGCGGCACTTCCAGCGCGGCCAACGCCTTCGCGTGCGGCGGCAGGGTCAGTTCGTGGTCGAGCAGGCCCGGTACCACGTCCTCCAGCAGCTCGACCAGCTCGAACGACGCCAGGTCGAGCACCTTCGCGGTCGTCGGCGCGAGCCACTCGCCGTCCGCGCCGGGCAGCCAGGGCGCGTCGCGCAGGGCGCGGAGGATCCCGGTCCACAACCGGTCGTCCACTTCGGACAGTGGGAACCCGGGCAGCGGCACGAGCGACGTGCGCTCGACGGCGGGCAGCTTCACGACCAGGTCCGGGTACGCCAGGGCGGCCTGCTCCAGCACGAACGACGCCGCCGCACCCGCCAGCACGCGCCGCCGCGACGGCTCCACCGGCAGGGTCGCGATCAGCCGCGCGGGCAGCGACAGCTTCTCGTCGGTGGGCGTGGGCGCGTGCAGCACGTCGCCGGACAGCGGCTCGTCCATGGGCCACGCCCAGCACACCGACCACTGCGGCCGCGACTCGACGCCCGCCACGAGCGACGCGGGCAGTTCGCCGCCGACGCGGTGCACCAGCCACCGCTGCGCCCCGCCGGGCCCGGTCAGCACGACGACGCCGTCGGCCTCGGACCGCTCCCACGCGTCCGCGCCGACCTCGACCCGCCGCAAGCCGGGCAGCGCCAGCAGCAGGTCGGGCACCTGGGCCGCGAACTCGGCCAGCAGCCCGTCCGCGTGCACCTTCAGCGGCAGCCGGACCTCGGTGTCGAACCCGTCGGGCAGGTCGGTCTCGTCGGACGGCCACACCAGCCGCAGCACGGGCACGTCGCCGCCGCGCGCGGACGCCAGCGACGGCACCGCCTCGCGGGTGCGCTCGGCGGAGAACGCCACGGAGCCGGACCGCGACACGACGCGCGGCTCGTCCGTCACCGCGAGCACGGCCGCGAAGCCCACGCCGAACTGGCCGACGGTGTCCGCGGCCTTGGAGGAGGCGCGCAACGACGCCAGCGCCGCCACGCCCGCCGCGTCCAGGGGCGCGCCGGTGTTCGCCGCGCGCAGCTCGCCGTCCACCAGGGTCAGCCGCAGCACGCCGGGCGCGTCACCGGCCGCGTCGGACGCGTTCTGCGCCAGCTCCACCAGCAGCCGGTCGCGGTACCCGCCGAGCCTGAGGTCCTCTTCGGCGTTGGCGTCCTCGCGGAACCGGGTGGGCGAGCCGCGCCACGCGGCCAGCACCGACTCGCGCAGCGCCTCGGTGCCGAACGGGTCCGCGCTCACTTCCCGCTCTCGTCGGCAGCCGGGTTGGCCTCCACGTCGAGCACCGCGTCGTCGTAGACGACCTCGGCGACGGGCACGAGCGGGCCGCCCTCGACCTCGACCTCGGAGTGCGCGCCGCACCCGTACTCCACGTGCACGACGTGCCCGTCGGCCGGGGTCATCTCGTTCGCGCACACCCCGAAGGCCGCGCCGAGCGATCCGGCGATGCGGGTGTAGAAGCCGCACGTGCCGCAGGTGGCGGGCGCGCTGCGGGCCATCTCGCTGCGCGGCCCGAAGTCGCCGGTGTGCCAGCGCTGGGCGGCGTCGAGCACGCCTTCGCGCGACAGCACGCGCACGCGGCCGAGGCCGACCTCCAGCGCGACCTCCTCGACGGCCGGGTCGTCGGAGGCGACGTACCCCGGCGCGAGGCGCGGGTCGTCCTCGGGCGCGGGCAGCAGGTCGCCGACGCCGAGGTCGCCGGCGCGCACGCGCTCGTGCCACGGCACCCACTCGGGCGCGACCAGCGCGTCGTCGCCGGGCAGGAGCACGACCTCGCTCACCGACAGCGGCGTGCCGGGTCCGGCGAAGGCGACCGTGACGGCCCAGTTCCAGCCGCGGTAGCCCGCGTGCTCGGCCTCGAACAGGTGCGTCGCGGACACCTCGTCCTCGGCGACGGTGCCCACGTGGGCGCCGATGCGTTCCTCGCCCGCCTCCTCCTGTGCGGCGGCTCGGGCGAGCTGGACTGCCTCGGTGTCGGCGAGCGCGGGATCGGGCTGGCGGGTCGGCGTGGCGGTCACAGGTGAATTGTGCCGCACGTCTTCGCAGCCCCGTGCACACGTGCCACCCTTTCGGACGTGCGGTGGCTCATGATGGCGGCGGTCCTCGTCTTGTCGGCGGCGTGCGCCACCCCTCCGAGCGGTCCGGTACCGGGGCCGACCCGGGTCGAGGTGCTGGGCACGTTGCCGCACGACCCGGGCGCGTTCACGCAGGGCTTGGAGCTGTCCGACGGCGTCCTCTACGAGGGCACCGGGCTCGAAGGCCAGTCCTCGCTGCGCCGCCTCGACCCCGTCACCGGCCGGGTGGAGCACCGCGTGGACCTGCCGGAACCGCTGTTCGGCGAGGGCATCACCGTGGTCGGCGACCGGATCTGGCAGCTCACGTGGCAGGACGGCGTGGCCATCGAACGCGACCGGGACACGCTCGAAGAAGTGAGACGCGTCACCTACGAGGGTGAGGGTTGGGGTCTGTGCCGTGACGGCGGCCGGCTGGTGATGAGCGACGGCAGTGACGAGCTGGCGTTCCGCGACCCGGCGTCGTTCGCCGAGACGGGACGGGTCGCCGTCCGCCGCGACGGGCAGCCGGTGACC
Source organism: Saccharothrix sp. S26 (assembly GCF_021390395.1). Classification (GTDB taxonomy): domain Bacteria; phylum Actinomycetota; class Actinomycetes; order Mycobacteriales; family Pseudonocardiaceae; genus Actinosynnema. The sequence goes on along the minus strand of NZ_JAJUWT010000003.1, from coordinate 66,206 downwards.
CGCCTGAACGAGCTGGAGTGCGTGGACGGCCAGGTGTGGGCCAACATCTGGCAGAGCGACGAGGTGGTGCGCATCGACCCGGCGAACGGCCAGGTCACCGCCGCCGTGGACCTCGGCGGCCTGCGCCCGCCGGACGTGCCGGCCTCGAACGTGCTCAACGGCATCGCGGCCGTGCCGGGCACGGACGAGTTCCTGGTCACCGGCAAGAACTGGCCGACGATCTTCCGGGTCCGGTTCACCCGGTAGTGACCTACGGTCGGGCAGGTGGACATCGACCTCGACAACATCGCCCGCGCCGCCGAGACCATCGACCCCGTCTTCCGGGGCACCCCGCAGTACGTGGACGAGCAGCTGTGCGCCGCGCTGGGCCGCCGGGTGTTGATCAAGGTCGAGACGGTGAACCCGCTGCGCAGCTTCAAGGGCCGCGGCGCGGACTTCATGGGCGCGACGCTGCCGCCCGGCCGGCCGGTGGTGTGCGCGTCGGCGGGCAACTTCGGCCAGGCCGTGGCCTACGTGGGCCGCCGGCGCGGCTTCCCGGTCGAGGTGTTCGTCTCCGAGTCGGCCGTCCGCGACAAGGTGCGCCGGATGAAGTCCCTCGGCGCGGCGGTCACGGAGGTGCCGGGCGACTTCACCGGGGCCAAGGACGCGGCCCGCGAGCACGCCCAGCGCACCGGCGCGGTGTTCGTCGAGGACGGCCGTGACGTGGCCATCACCGAGGGCGCGGGCAGCATCGCCGTGGAACTCCTCCGGGCCGGCACCCCGATCGACACCGCCGTCGTCCCGGTCGGCGACGGCGCCCTGATCACGGGCATGGCCCGCTGGCTCAAGGAGCACTCCCCGACCACCCGGGTCGTGGGCGTGTGCGCGGAGGGCGCCCCGGCCGTCGCCCGTGCCTGGGCGGGCCGCCCGGTGGCCGACACGCCCATCGACACCATCGCCGACGGGATCGCCGTCCGCGTGCCCGTGCCGGCGGCCATCCCGAGGCTGCGGGCCCTGGTGGACGACATGCTCCTGGTGCCCGACGACGCGATCCGCGAGGCGATGGCGCTGGCACGGACGACGCTGGGGCTCGTGCTGGAGCCGGCGGGCGCGATCGGCCTGGCCGCCGTCGCCACCGCCGACATCCCGGGCGAGACGATCGCCACCGTGCTCACCGGCGGCAATGTGTGAGACAGCCCGCACCGGGTGAGGCAGGATTGGAGGCGTGACACCCCCTCGGCCGGAAGACCAGTCGCGGCGGTACCCGTGGGAGGACGACGAGTACAAGCCGCGCACCCGGCCGTACCCGACCCCGGGCGCTCCGCCGCCCCCCGACCCGCCCGGCCACCGGCCGCCGCCACCACCGCGCGAGCACCGCGAGTCGGCCCGCTTCGCCCCGCCGCCGGACGACAAGCCGACCGTGCCGACGCTGCCGAAGAAGCTGACCGTCACCCGCGTGGCGTGGTTCCGCGTCCGCCAGCTCAGCGGCCAGGCGCTGGCCCTGTTCCGCCGGGCCGCGCACGCCGACGGCGCGAAGCAGTCCGGCCTGTCGTCCCTCACCTACGCGGTGATGCTGAACTACGCGGCCGACGCGGCCATGGCGGTCGCGCTGGCCAACACCCTGTTCTTCTCCGCCGCCACCGGCGAGAGCCGCGGCAAGGTCGCGCTCTACCTGCTGATCACCGTCGCGCCGTTCGCACTGGTGGCCCCGGTCATCGGCCCCGCGCTGGACCGCATCCAGCACGGCAGGCGGATGGCGCTGGCCGCGTCCTGCGTCATCCGCGTCTTCCTGTCCATCGTGATGGCGCTGAACTTCGACAACTGGGGCCTGTACCCGGCCGCGCTGGGCAGCATGGTCCTGTCGAAGTCGTTCACCGTCCTCAAGGCCGCCATCACACCCCGCGTCCTGCCACGCGAGATCACGCTCTCCAAGACCAACGCCCGCATGACCGTGTTCGGTCTGGCCGCCGGCGGCGTGTTCGGCGCGGTCGCCGCCGGTTTCGCGAACCTCTTCGGCTCCCCGGGAGCCCTCTGGTTCACCGCCGCCCTCTGCCTGGCCAACGCCTACTACTGCCTGCGCATCCCCTCGTGGGTCGAGGTCACCGAGGGCGAGGTCCCCACCTCGCTGCGCGCCAAGCCGCACAAGCCCAAGCGGCAGGCCCTGGGCCGCGCCGTCGTGGTCGCCCTGTGGGGCAACGGCGCGATCCGGATGCTCACCGGCTTCCTGATGCTGTTCGCCGCCTTCGTCGTCCGCGCCCAGACCGAGGGCGACCCGCTCATGCAGGTGCTCCTGCTGGGCGTCATCGCCGCCGCCGCGGGCATCGGCAGCTTCCTCGGCAACGCCGTGGGTGCACGCCTGCAGTTCGGTTCACCGGACCAGGTCGTCATCGGCTGCCTCACCGCCGCCCTGGCCACCGTGGTCCTGGCCGCCGTCCTCCCCGGCCTGGCCACCGCCGCCGCCGTGGGCCTCATCGGCGCCACCGCCAGCTCGCTGGCCAAGGTGTCGTTGGACGCGGTCATCCAGAACGACGTCCCCGACGAGTCCCGCGCCTCGGCGTTCGGCCGGTCGGAGACGATCCTGCAACTGGGCTGGGTCTTCGGCGGCGCCCTGGGCGTCCTGCTGCCGACCGAGTACTGGATCGGCTTCACCGTCCTGGCGGTCCTGCTGGCCATCGGCCTGGCGCAGACCATCCAGACCAAGCGCGGCACGACCCTGATCCCGGGCCTGGGCGGCGACCGCCCACTGCGGCCCGCGCCCGTCGTGCCGGGGGCGGGCACGTAGGCTCGGTCGCCGTGCGCCGAGTCCTGATCCCCGCGTCGCTGCTGGTGCTCCTGACCGGCTGCGCGGCGACACCCACCGACCCCGAGGTGACCTTCTACGCCGACGGCGAGGCGATCAACGTCAAGCCGTCCCAGTACTGCGACCTGCAGTCGGAGAACTGCGACGTCGACCCGGACGCCGTCGGCGTCCTGCGCGTGCGCCCCGGCAAACCGGTCCAGATCTCGGTGCCGGGCGACCTGGCCGACACCGCCTGGTCGGTCAAGTTCACCTACCGCAACGCCAAGGGCGAACCCCAAGAACCACTGCGCAGCAAGCTGTTCACCGAACGCGACCCCAAGTACGCCTACACCCTGCTCCTGCCCAACCCCGACGACCAGCTCGAAAGCGTCGAGGTCCAGCAATACGGCGCACGCATCGAGGCCAGCAGCACGGGCGCGTTCGACTTCGTCGCCAGGGGAACCTGGATCCTCTCCATCGACGACCGCACCACCAACTAACCCCACCTCATCACCCAAAACTCAGCCACAACGGACCCGCAGCGCACCCACCGAGGCCCGATTTGACATGGGTTGGGGTGCTTTAGGCTGGTCGAAGCCGGCAGGCCTGGCGGGACGCTCTTCCCCGCCGGGCCTGCCGGCTTTGGCCTGCCTGGAGTGCCCGTACGGGCCCCATGTCAAATCGAGCCGGACTGGACCACCGAGCCGCCCGGACCGAACCACCGAGCCGGGCTCAACCACCGCCCTTTACGGATCCAACTCCCGCGCCACCGCCCGAACCACCTCAGCGATCAACTTCGTGTTCTTCCGATCCGGGTACCGCCCCCGCCGCAGCTCGGGCTGCACCTTGACCTCCAACAGCTTGATCATGTCCTCGATCAAGCCGTGCAACTCCTCCGCGGGCCGACGCCGGGCCTCCGCGACCGACGGCGCAGGGTCGATCAGCCGGACCGACAGCGCCTGCGGCCCGCGCCTGCCCTCGGCCATGCCGAACTCGATCCGCTGACCGGCCTTCAAGCCCTCGACACCCGGAGGCAGCGCGGATTTCCGCACGTAGACGTCTTCGCCGCCGTCCTGTGTGACGAAGCCGAAGCCCTTCTCCGAGTCGTACCACTTGACCTTGCCGGTCGGCACCGTTCTCACCAATCCTTTTGCGATCACACGACGAACGCGCCCCGGGGCGTGCCCAGGGCGCGTCCCCTCAGACTATCCAGAACACCATCCTCGGGGCACCTCCGATCGCGCGACTACGCTCCACCCCATGTCGACGAAGCTGATGCCGCTGGCCGTGGCGTTGTTCGCGCTCGGCGTCGCGGCCATCGTCGCGATGTTCATCGCGGGTGAACGCGGCCTGCCCGCCTGGGTGTTCGCCGCCGGCTGGCTCCTGGCCCCGGCGGGTCTCGCGCTGGGCGTGTTCGGCGCGGTCAGGAACGCCCGGCCGCGGTCCCGGCGCTGAGCCGGTCGGCGTTGGCCCGCAGCCACCCCGGGAACGCCGTCAGGTCCGGCAGCACCACGTCCGCGCCCTCGGCCGTCAACTCGTCGGCGTCGCACGGCCCGCTCACCACCGCCACGGACACCGCCCCGGCCGCCTTCGCGCCACGCACGTCACCGACGTGGTCGCCCACGTACACCGCCGCGCCGTGCGCCTTCAACGCCTCGGCCTTGCCGGTCGACCACAGCTCGCCGAACAGGTGGTCGACCTCCCAGTCGAACGCCGCCAGGTGCAGCGCCGCGTTGGCCCGGTACTTGCCGGTGACCACGATCGTCGTCCCGCCCAGCTCACGCACCACCGCAAGCGCTTGCGCCGCGCCCGGCAGGGCGACCGTGGCCGGGATGACGACCTGCGGGTACAGCTCCCGGAACCGGGCGATCAGACCTGGGATGTCCGCCTCGGGCACGCCGAAGTCGCGGTAGATCATGTCCAGCGGCGGGCCGAGGTTGGCCGCGAAGTGCGCCCCGTCCAGCGGGTAGCCGCTCTCCGCGGCGACGGCGTCCATCACCGCCGCCATGCCCGGCCTGGGGTCGATCAACGTCATGTCCAGGTCGAATCCCACGGTCAACGGCACGCTTGGCACCCTATGCGCTGTGCCAAGCTTTGCGCCGTGACGGAACTCACCCGGGCACTGCTCGACGTCGCGGTGGAGCTGATCGCGGCCCACGGCTCACGCGGACTGCGCATGGCGGAGGTCGCCGCCAAGGCGGGCGTGAGCAGGCAGACCGTCTACAACGAGTTCGGCAACAAGGACCGGCTCATCCAGGCCGTGGCGCTGCACAAGACGGCCGAATTCCTCGACGGCGTGCGCGAGCGGCTGACCAGCACCGACGACCCGCTGGAAGGGCTGCGGCGCAGCATCGCGTTCGCGTTCGACCTGGCCACGCGCGACCCGCTGGCCAAGTCCGTGCTGAACGGCGCGAACGCCGAGGACATGCTGCCCCTGCTCACGACCAGGGGACGGCCGGTCCTGACGCTCGCCACCTCCGTGTTCGCCCAGCACATCCGGCAGCACTGGCGGACGCTGCCCGACGCGCGCGTGCACCTGATCGCGGACACGATCGTGCGGGTGGCGTTGAGCCACCTGCTCACGCCGAGCAGCCGCCGGGTCGAACCCGTGATGGTCGTGACGGAAGCACTGCTGGCGTTCGGGCAGCCCTGACCTGACCTACTTCGCGTCACCCGGCTTCAGCACGCGCCGCACCGGGGCCGCCCGGAGCCCGCGCCGCGCGTCGGCCCGCCGCGGTGCCTCCCGGCGACGGGTCACCACCGGCCGCACCGCCTCGACGGCACCGGCGCGCCGACGCTTCACCACGACCAGCCCCGCCATCCCGGCCAGCGCCACACCCGCGAGCTTCCACACCTTCATGCCCTACCCCACCGTCACGTCGTCGTAGCTCAGGCCCACCCGCTCGGCGGCCCTGGTGAGCGTGCGCAGGATCGCCAGCGACTCGGCGGGCGTCATGGAAGGGCTCTCCGTCTCACCCGCCAGCACCCGGTTCACGACCTCGCGCAACTGCGGAACGTACCCCGCGCCCTCCTGCTCGTGACGGTGCTCCACGCCGTTCACCACGATCCGGCTCGGGTTGTACACCGCCTCCGGCAGCTCCACCAACCCGCGCGTGCCGTACACGACCGCACCGGACCTCAGGGGGCTGACCAGCGAAGACCCGAGCAACGCGTGCGCGCCGCCCGCGTAGCCCAGGAGCATCCCGATCTCGGCGTCGACGCCGCCGACCATCCGCCCGTGCGCGTGCACCGTCTCCGGTTCGCCCAGCACGAGGTGCGCGAACGACACGGGGTAGATGCCCAGGTCGAACAACGACCCGCCGCCCAGCGCCCTGTTCCACAGCCGGTGCGCCGGGTCGTAGTCGAGGGCGAAGCCGAAGTCGGCGTGCACCGACCGCACCTCGCCGATCGCGCCCTCCGCGATCAGCTCCGACATGCGCACGATGAGCGGGTTGAACCTGGTCCAGATGGCTTCCATGAAGAACAGGCCGCGCTCGCGCGCCAAGTCAACGACGTCCTGCAACTCGGCGAGGGTCAGCGTGGCGGGCTTCTCGCACAGCACGTGCTTGCCCGCCTCCAACGCCGCGCGGGTCACCACGTGGTGCTGGACGTGCGGCGTCGCCACGTAGACGACGTCCACGTCCGGATCGGCCAGCAGGTCGGCGTAGTCGCCGTACGCGCGGGGGATCTGGTGCTTGGCCGCGAAGGCTTCGGCCTTGGGCAGGGCGCGCGACGAGACCGCGAGCACCTCGACGTCGGGCAGCAGGCGGAGGTCACCGGTGACGACGTCGGCGATGCCGCCCGTCGCGACGACGCCCCAGCGGAGTTTGTTCGGCACGGGACGGGAGCTTAATCGGGCAAGATGGGGTGGTGAGGCTCATCCTGAACCTGATCTGGCTGGTCCTGAGCGGCTTCTGGCTGGCCGTGGGGTACGTGGTGGCCGGGGTGGTGTGCTGCGTGCTGATCGTGACCATCCCGTGGGGGTTGGCCTCGTTCCGCATCGCGAACTACGCGCTGTGGCCGTTCGGGCGCACGGTGGTGGACCGGCCCGGGGCAGGTGCGCCGTCGTTGCTCGGGAACATCGTGTGGATCGTGGTGGCCGGGATCTGGCTGGCGATCGGGCACGTGGTGACCGGGGTGCTGCTGTGCGTGACGATCATCGGCATCCCGTTGGGGGTGGCGAACTTCAAGCTGGTGCCGGTGTCGTTGATGCCTTTGGGCAAGGAGATCGTGGCTGCTTGACGAGGGCTCGGGGTTAAGGGCGGCTCGATTTGACATGGGGCCCTTACGGGCACTCCAGGCAGGCCAAAGCCGGGCAGGCCTGGCGGAAAAAGCGCCCGCCAAGCCTGCCCGGCTTCGACCAGCCTAAAGCACCCGAACCCATGTCAAATCGGGCCTCGGTGGTTCGGTGCGGGTCCGTTGTGGGTGGGTTTTCGCAGGTCAGGTGGGCTGGTTGGTGAGTTGGACGACGAGGCAGGGGCCGCCGCTGTAGAGGCCGGCGTCGATGGCGAGCACCTTGTCGTCGGCGTAGCGGAAGGGGCCGTCGATCTCTTCCGGTGGGACGCCCAGTTGGTCGGCGATGACGCTGTGACCGTGGACGATCTCGTGGCCGCCCAGGACGTTCAGCAGGTCGGTGGCCACTTCGGCTCCGTCGGGGCCGCGGAAGGCGTAGCGGGTGGTCATCTTCCGCCAGCACTCCCACCAGTGGTCCAGGTCGTTGCCCTTCAGGACTTCCCGGACGGCCTCGTTGACCTCGTCGATCGTGGTGCCCCACTCCAGGTAGGCGAGGGTGTCGGAGTGCATCAGCAGGTGGCCGTCGACCTCGGTCAGGACGCGGCGGGTGGTGAGCCAGTCGATGTGGGCCTCGGCCAGGCGGTCCTGGTCGCTGCGCAGGCCGCCGTTGAGCAGCCAGCTGCGGGCGAAGCTGCGAGGGGTCGGGGCACCCGGGACGTTGCGGTCGCCGAAGCGGTGCATGCCCAGGAGCAGCACCTCGTGGTTGCCGATGAGGGCGTCGACCTGGCCGCCGCTCTGCTCGGCCAGGCGCATGACGAACTCGATCACGCCGATGCCGTCGGGGCCGCGGTCCACGAAGTCGCCGAGGAACCACAGCTCCGCGTCACCGCCGCACCAGTCACCGTCGGCGTCGACCAGGCCCGAGGCGTGCAGGGCGCGGGTCAGCTCGGCGAGGTGCCCGTGCACGTCGCCAACCACGAAGAGCGGTCGTTCCACACTTGCGACGATAAGCGACGCGGCGGTGTGGTGCGCACAAGTCGATCAGCGCCCGGCGTGGTCACTACGGCTCGGGTGACGTGAAGCTCCCCCGGCAGGGTGAGTTCCGGGCGGTTCGCCGTGACGAACGGCGGCCGGCGGGCTCTCACCGGCCATGAGGGAACAGTTGGAGGAAATCGCCGGGGACCTCGACGAGGTGATGGTCGCGGTGGCCGCTCGGGCGGGCACGGCGTGGCACCCGTGGCAGCACATCGAGTGGCTGCGGTTGCAGGCGGACCTGCTCGATCGGTTGGGTGCGGCGTTCGGCGGTCCCGGATCGAGCCGCGCCGAGCTACTGCGGGATCGGGCCGAGCGCATGGCCGACCGGCTCAACGGCATGCCGTCCGCCGGCGGGTTCCCGCCACCGCAGGTGGGCGAGGATCGGCCGCGCTCGGGCCAGGCCGGGCCGCCCGAGCAGCGCGTCCGCCTGCGCGCCGTCACCCACCGCCACAGCGAGTAGGTGCGGCTTCGCCGGTGGTGCTGGTGAGCCGGGTCGTCAGGTCAGGTCGGGCCAGCCCAGCAGGGCGTCCGCCGCGGCGCCGTCGCCCGTCACGGTCACCTCCCCCACCCCGAGGCGCCGCCACAGCAGCAGGTAGAGCTGCTCGGCGGTGCCGGTGAGCCGGGCGTCCGCCCTGCCCTCGGCCAGCCGCCTGGGCTTGGCGGTGCCGTCCGTGCCCAGCAGCCAGGTCTGGCCGGTGTCGGTCGCGGCCAGTTCCAGCACCGCCGGGCCGGAGGTCCAGCGCTCGCCGCGCAGGAAGCGGGCCAGGAAGTCGTCCACGCCGTCCGCCGCCAGCTCGGCCGGGATCGGTTCGAGCGCGCCCGCGGCCCGTCGGGCGTCCCAGCAGTGCACGACGGCCTCGTGCGCCTGCCGGGCCACCAGTGCCGAGGCCGTGTCGCGCTCCTCGTCGTTCCACCACACCCACACCGGTGCGTCCGGGCCCGCGCCGCGCAGGTAGTCCTCCTGCACGGCGACGTACCGGGCGCTGACCTCACGCCACCCCTCGACCCGGTCCGGCCCGGTGTCGGCGGCCCGCCGCGCCGCCTCCTCGTCCGGGTAGGCGCCCCTCGCCAGCACGGCCACGGTCCACCACGCCTGCACGCGGGCGAGGTGCGCCACCAGGTCGTCCACGGTCCAGCCGGGGCAGCTGGGCACCGGCGCGCCGAGGTTGCCCGCCACCGCCTCGGTGAAGGACGCGCTGTAGGACTCGACGACCGCCAGGTGGTTGATCCCCATGGCCGGTCACGCTAGCGGCGGGCACCGACAATTCCGGGGTTCGCGCTGGTCAGACCTCGTCCGGGAACGGGTTGGCCGAGTGGCCGAGCAGGTCGGCGATCGACTTGACCACGCGGGTCGGCCGGTACGGGTACAGCTCGGCCGTCGACTCCGCCGAGATGCCGGTGAGCACCAGGATCGTGCGCAGGCCCGCCTCCAGGCCGGACCGCACGTCGGTGTCCATCCGGTCGCCGATCATCAGCGTGTTCTCCGAGTGCGCGCCGAGCGCGCGCAGCGCCGACCGCATCATCAACGGGTTGGGCTTGCCCACGTAATAAGGAGCACGCCCGGTGGCGCGTTCGATCAGGGCGGCGATCGAGCCGGTCGCGGGCAGCGAGCCCTCGCGGGACGGGCCGGTGGCGTCCGGGTTGGTCGCGATGAACCGCGCGCCCTCCTCCACCAGCCGGATGGCCTTGGTGATCGCGGTGAAGCTGTACGTGCGGGTCTCGCCGAGCACCACGTAGTCCGGGTCGCGGTCGGTCAGCACGTACCCGATCTCGTGCAGCGCGGTGGTCAGGCCCGCCTCGCCGATGACGAACGCCGAGCCGCCCGGTCGCTGCGAGTCGAGGAACTTCGCGGTGGCCAGCGCGGAGGTCCAGATCGCGGCCTCGGGCACCTCCAGGCCCGTGCGGGACAGCCTGGCCCGCAGGTCGCGCTGGGTGTAGATGGAGTTGTTCGTGAGCACCATGAACGGGATGTCGTTCGCGGTCAGCTCGGCGACGAACTCGCTCGACCCCGGGATCGGGTGCTCCTCGTGCACGAGCACGCCGTCCATGTCCATCAGGTAGTTCCACTGAGCGGCCATGGCGGACATGCTGCCGGCTCAGGCCTCGATCACGCGCCGGCGGAACGTTTCGACCAGCGCCCGGTGGTAGCGCTCCAGCACGTCCCGCTCGCGCGGGGTGAACCGCGACAGCACCTCGCGCAGCGCCTCCTCCGCGCCGGAGACCAGGTCGCTGAACCGGCCGGTGTCGCGTGCGGTGAGCTCGACCAGCACCTTGCGCCGGTCGTGCGGGTCGCGGACCCGCCGCGCGTACCCGGCGCGCTCCAGCCGGTCGATGACGCCGGTCACCGCGCCGGTGGACAGCCCGGACAGCTCGGCGATCCGACCGGCGGTGATCGGGCCTCGCTCGCGCAGGGCGAGGTCGAGGCACTTCTCGTCGGTGGGTGACAGGCCCATCCGCTCGGCCACCCGATGGTGGAACAGGACGGTGAGCGCGCTGGTCTCCCGCACGTAGCCGCCGAACCGCTCCAGCACGTCCGCGGGCACCTCGTGCTCACTGGTCATGCCCGGCAATTTAGCGTTCCCGCCAACGGGTTCGGCATCCTCGTCCACCCACCGTCCCCCGTTTCCAGCAGCACTCGCCAGTGTCGGCCGATTACCCTGGGATGGGTGACAGCAGTCGAGTTGGGGCTACCCCTCGTGCGCGGCAACCCGGACACCTCCGAACGGCCGGGCTCACCGCTGCTGGTGGACCGGTTCGGCCGGGTCGCCACCGACCTGCGCGTGTCGTTGACCGACCGCTGCAACCTGCGGTGCACCTACTGCATGCCCGCCGAGGGCCTGGACTGGCTGCCCAAGCCGGACCTGCTCTCCGACGACGAGCTCGTGCGGCTCATCGCCATCGCGGTCACCCTGCTCGGCGTGACCGACATCCGGTTCACCGGCGGCGAGCCGCTGCTGCGCCCCGGGCTGGACGACGTGATCGCCCGGACCGCCGCGCTCGACCCCCGGCCCCGCATCTCGATGACCACGAACGGGTTGACCTTGGCCCGGCGCGCGGCCGGGTTGGTCGCCGCGGGACTCGACCGGGTGAACGTCTCGCTGGACACCCTCGACCCGGAGCGCTTCCGGCGCCTCACCCGCCGCGACCGGCTGGGGGACGTGTTCGCGGGCCTGGCCGCCGCCCGCGAGGCCGGGTTGTCGCCGGTCAAGGTGAACACGGTGCTGATGCGGGGCGTGAACGAGGACGAGGCCGTGCCGCTGCTGCGCCACTGCCTGGAGCACGGCTACGAGCTGCGGTTCATCGAGCAGATGCCGCTGGACCCGCAGCACGGCTGGGACCGCGCGGACATGGTGACCGCCGAGGAGATCCTGGCGTCGCTGCGCACGGCGTTCACGCTGACGCCCGAGCCCGGTGAGCGGGGCGGCGCGCCGGCCGAGCGGTGGCTGGTGGACGGCGGTCCGGCGGTGGTCGGCGTGATCGCGTCGGTGACGCGGCCGTTCTGCGCGGCCTGCGACCGGACCCGGCTGACCGCGGACGGCCAGGTGCGGAACTGCCTGTTCAGCCAGGCGGAGACGGACCTGAGGGCGTTGCTGCGCGGTGGGGCGTCGGACGAGGACGTCGCGGCGGCGTGGCGCGGCAACGCGTGGGCGAAGGCGGCCGGGCACGGCATCAACTCGGCCGGGTTCAGCCAGCCCGACCGGCCCATGAGCGCGATCGGGGGCTGACGTGCGGCTGACGGTGCGGTACTTCGCGGGTGCGCGGGCGGCCGTGGGCGTGCCCGACGAGAGCTTCGAGCTGCCCGGCGACGCGGCCACGGTGCGGGCCGCGGTCGAGGCCGTCCGGCGGCGGCACGGCGACAAGGTGGCGCGCGTGCTGCCCGCGTGCAGCTTCCTGTTGGACGGCGTGGCGGTTCGTGATCATGACACGGCAGTGTTGTCCGGGTCACAACTCGACGTGTTGCCGCCCTTCGCCGGTGGCTGAGAGTTCGCCACACTTGCGGGTTAACACGTGAGCTAAACCTCACTTACGGTGATTGATCTCGGCGAATCTCGGAACGGAAACAGACCGATAACGGTGCCCTGAGCAGGCTAAACGGGGCAGTCGGGGAGTCACTCTGTCGCGTTACAGTGACGCGCGTCACATGCCAGATCATTTGGCGAGCGGCTCCCGGTTACGTACCGTCGCTTCTCGGTTGGCCCCGACCGACCAGAGCTAGACCGGGACGCCTCGCACCGAACCTGTCCACCGGCGCCCCGGAACACCCCCCGAGCGAGAGACAACCACCGGACAGGGATCAAGCCGAACGGCGCACCGGGCCCGAACCCGAGCCGATCGCGCAGGTGCGGGTGGACGAGAGGGAAATGGCTTCTTACCGAGGCAAGCACCGCCCGACCACCAGTCCCGCCGCCCGGAGCATCGCGAAGGTCGCCGTCGCCGGCGTCATCGTGGGCGCCCCGCTGGCGATGGCCGCCGGCACCGCCAACGCGCAGGGTTCCGGCGTCAACTGGGACGCGGTCGCCGCGTGCGAGAGTGGCGGCAACTGGAGCATCAACACCGGCAACGGCTACTACGGCGGCCTGCAGTTCCTGCCGTCCACGTGGACCGCGCACGGCGGCTCCGGAATGCCCCACCAGGCTTCCCGCGAGGAGCAGATCCGCGTGGCCGAGAACGTCCTCCAGACCCAGGGCATCGGCGCCTGGCCCGTCTGCGGGCCCAAGGGCCTCGGCGGCGCCCCCGCGCCCGTGAAGGCCAAGCCGGCCCCCGTGCAGCAGGCCGCCCCCAAGCAGTCCGCGCCGGCCCCCGTGCAGTCGGCCCCCGTCGAGCAGGCGCCCGCCCCGGTGACGGTCGCGCTGCCGTCCTCCAACCCGAACGGCGACTACGAGATCAAGCCGGGCGACAGCCTGTCGAAGATCGCGGACGAGCTGAAGATCGAGGGTGGCTGGGCCAAGCTGCACGAGCTCAACAAGCAGTTCATCCCGAACGCCGACCTGATCATGCCCGGGCACAAGATCGCCACCAAGTGATCTGTGGCCGGCGCGAGTCGGTGCACGACGGAACCGGGACCTCGGACCGCCCCCCTCGGCGGTCCGGGGTCCCCAACCCGTTTCCGGGGCAGTTCTGCCCGACGCCCTGATCAGGGCATGTTGACCCACTCGTCGGTGCCGTCGGTGAAGACCTGCCGCTTCCACACGGGCAGCCGCCGCTTCACCTCGTCGACGAGCTCCGAGCACACCGCGAACGCCTCACCCCGGTGCTCGGCGGACACGGCGCACGCCAGCGCCACGTCCCCGATCGCCAGCGGACCGACCCGGTGGGACACGGCGACGGCGCGCACGCCCTCGAACCGGCCCACCACGTCCGCCACCACCTCGGCCACCACCGCGCCGGCCGTCGGGTGCCCGACGTACTCCAGCTCGCGCACCGAACGCCCGTGGTCGTGGTCGCGCACCACCCCGGCGAACGTCACCACCGCGCCCGCCGCCGCGTGCTCCACGAGCTTGGCGTGCTCGTCCACGGACAGCGGCTGATCGCTGACGGTCGCCCGCAGCACCTCGGTCATGCGTGGTCACCTCCGGCCACCTGGTCGACGGCGTGCTCCAGCACGGTCGCGAGCACGTCCAGCCCGTCGCGCACCCCGCCCGTCGAGCCGGGCAGGTTCACCACGAACGTGCGGCCCGCGACCCCCGCCACGCCGCGGGACAGCACGGCGGTCGGCACGCGTGGCCAGCCTGACACGCGGATGGCGTCCGCCACACCCGGCACCTCGAAGTCCAGCACCGACCGGGTCGCCTCGGGCGTGCGGTCGGTGGGGCTGATCCCCGTGCCACCGGTCGTGATGACGACGGACACACCGTCCGCCACGGCCGCGCGCAACGCCTCGGCCACCGGCTCGCCGTCGGGCACGACCACCGGGTCGGGCACGTCGTAGCCGCGGTCGCGCAGCCACTGCACGATGATCGGCCCGCCGCGGTCGGCGTACACGCCGGCGGAGGCCCGGTTCGACGCCGTGACGACCCGGGCGGTCCTCACGGGCGCACCCACAGGCCGGTCTTGCCGCCTTCCTTGCGCTCCACCCGCACCGCGTCCAGCGACGCCGCCGGGTCGACCGCCTTCACCATGTCGTGCAGCGTGAGCCCGGCCACCGACACGGCCGTCAACGCCTCCATCTCCACGCCCGTGCGGTCCGTGGTGCGGACGGTCGCCGTGATGCGGACCTCGGCGTCACCCAAGGTCAGGTCCACCTTGACGCTGGACAACGCGATCGGGTGGCACAGCGGCACGAGCTCCCACGTCCGCTTGGCCGCCATGATCCCGGCGATCCGGGCGGTGGCGAGCGCGTCACCCTTGGGCAGGCCGTCGCGGCCCAGCAACGCCACCACCTCGTGCGTCGTGCGCAGCACACCGGACGCGACCGCCGTGCGCGTGGTCGGCTCCTTCTCGGACACGTCGACCATGCGTGCCGCGCCGGCGGCGTCCAAGTGGGTGAACTGGTTGCTCATGGCCCGATGCTAGGCCGAAGCCGACTCCGTGGCGGCCTTGCGGACGGCTTCGGCGACCGCCGGCGCGACCGAGGTGTCGAACACGCTGGGCACGATGAACGACGCGTTGAGCCGGTCGCCGTCGACCACGTCCGCGACCGCGTTCGCGGCGGCGATGAGCATCGAGTCGGTGATCGTGCGGGCGTGCGCGTCCAGCAGGCCGCGGAACACGCCCGGGAACGCCAGCACGTTGTTGATCTGGTTCGGGAAGTCGCTGCGCCCGGTGGCCACGACGGCGGCGTGCTTCTGCGCCTCCATCGGGTCGATCTCCGGGTCCGGGTTGGCCAGCGCGAACACGATGGCGTCGCGGTTCATCGTGGCGACCTGCTCCGCGCCGAACAGGTTCGGGGCGGACACGCCGATGAACACGTCCGCGCCGACCAGCGCGTCGTGCAGCCGCCCGCTCACGTTGTCCTTGTTCGTCGCCGCCGCGATGGACTTGAGGTTGTCGTCCAACCCCGGCCGGTCGCGGTGCACGATGCCGTCCACGTCGACCGCCACCACGTCGCCGGGCTCCTGCTTGAGCAGCAGCCGGATGATCGCGCTGCCCGCCGCGCCCACCCCGCACACCACGACCTTGCAGTCGGAGATCTTCTTGCCGACCACGCGCAGGGCGTTGCGCAGCGCGCCGACCACGACGATCGCGGTGCCGTGCTGGTCGTCGTGGAAGACGGGGATGTTCAGCTTCTCCCGCAGCCGGGCCTCGATCTCGAAGCAGCGCGGCGCGGCGATGTCCTCGAGGTTGATGCCGCCGTAGACGGGTGCGATCAGCTCGACCGCGCGGATGATCTCCTCGGTGTCCTGGGTGTCCAGGCAGACCGGCCAGGCGTCGACGCCCGCGAACTTCTTGAACAGCGCGGCCTTGCCCTCCATCACCGGCAGCGCGGCGGCGGGGCCGAGGTTGCCCAGGCCCAGCACGGCCGAGCCGTCGGTGACCACGGCCACGGTGTTGCGCTTGATGGTGAGGCGGCGGGCGTCGTCGGGGTTCTCCGCGATCGCCTGGCAGACCCGCGCGACACCGGGGGTGTAGGCGCGGGAGAGGTCGTCGCGGTTGCGCAGCGGCACCTTC
This sequence comes from Saccharothrix sp. S26, assembly GCF_021390395.1. Lineage (GTDB taxonomy): Bacteria > Actinomycetota > Actinomycetes > Mycobacteriales > Pseudonocardiaceae > Actinosynnema. Next base: position 50,572 of record NZ_JAJUWT010000003.1, on the reverse strand, counting down.
GACGAGATCTCGATCTTGCCGCCGAGGTGGACCAGGAACGTCCGGTCGGACACCTTGCGCACCACGATCCCCGGCAGCAGCTCCAGGGTGTCGGTGATGTCCTTGGCGTGGTTGGCCGACAGCGCGTTGCAGGTGAGGTCGATGATCACCCGGTCGGTGTGCGACTCGACGACGTCGAACGCCGTGATCACGCCGCCCGCCCGGCCGACGGCCGAGGTCAGGTCGCCGGCGGCCGACGCCGACGGCGGGGCCTCCAGCCGGACGGTGATCGAGTAACCAGGGCCGGGGACCGGCATCGAACCTCCCAGAACAGCACAGCTCAAGAGGTCTCGAGCGTAGTCCGCGCAGAAATACGGAACGCGCGCGGCTCGACGGCCGCGCGCGTTCGGACTAGCGGTTGATCTCGGTCTGCGGGTGGCGGTAGCCGAGCTCCTCGACCGGCAGCGGGAAGGTGACCTTGCCGAACGGGGACAACGCGCCCTGCACGTCGCTGGCCAGCTCGGACACCGCGTACTTGCCGTCGGCGGGCGGCTCCGGCCAGTGCGGGTCGATGCGCTCGGGGCGGGCCTTGGCCACGGTTCCTCCTCGGTGGTGCCTTCGTCGTGGACAAGTGTGCCTCATCTGCGCTGGTGGCGGTCTGCCGGTGGTCGGCGGGAAAAGCGAGAGCCACGTCACGGGTGTGATCCCTACCCTCGTGGCGGTGAGCGCAGCCGAGCTGGTGAACGTGGTCGACGTCGAGGCGACGTGCTGGGAGGGCCGACCGCCGCCCGGCCAGGTGAGCGAGATCATCGAGATCGGCCTCACCGAGGTCGACCTCGCGTCCGGCGAACGGGTCGCCAAGCACCGGATCCTGGTCCGACCGCGCCGGTCGACCGTCAGCCCGTTCTGCACCGGGCTGACCGGGTTGACGCAGGCCGAGGTCGACACGGGCGTCGACTTCGCCGAGGCGTGCCGGCTGCTCGCGGTCGAGCACAGTGCGGGCACGCGGCCGTGGTCGAGCTGGGGCGACTACGACCGCAAGCAGTTCACCCGGCAGTGCCAGGCGACGGGCGTGGCCTACCCGTTCGGGCGGCGGCACTGGAACGCGAAGCTGGTGTTCACGCGGGCGCACGGGCTGCGCAAGCGCCCGGGCATGGCGCAGGCGTTGGAGATCGCCGGCCTGCCGCTGGAGGGCAGGCACCACAGCGGCGCGGACGACGCGTGGAACATCGCCGCCCTGGTCCTGCACCTGACCGGCCGCGACGCCTGGCCCGCCGACCCGACCACCGGCCCCGACGAGTACCGGTGAGGACTCGCGTCGACCGTGCGCGGTGAGGTTTCGGGGGCTGGTCGGCCCCGTGCCGCCGGTCGGCATATACCGTGGTGAGGATGTCCGGCACGACCCTCGCCGAGTGGCTGCGGGCGCAGGACGACTCCGCGCTCGTGGCGCTGCTGCGCGCCCGGCCGGACCTGGCCACGCCCCCGCCGGCCGACACGACCGTGCTCGCCACCCGCATCGGGTCGCGGGCTTCGGTGGCGCGGGCCTGCGAGGACCTCGACACGTTGACGCTCACGGTGCTCGAAGCGCTGCTCGTGCTGGACGCCGACCTGGCGCCGGTGAGCCGGACGGCGGTGCAGGAGCTGTTCGGCCGGACCGACATCAGCGCGCCCCTGGAGACGCTGCGCGCCCGTGCCCTGCTGTGGGGCGGGGACCACGCGCTGTCCACCCCGCCCGCCACGCGTGACGCGGTCAACCCGTTCCCGTGCGGGCTGGGCCGGTCCGTGCCGCGCCTCGCCGACGCCGACCTGAGCGCGCTCGACCCCGACGAGCACCGCGTGCTGCAAACCCTCGCCGCGGGACCGCCGGTCGGGCAGACGAAGGACGCCGCGCAGGTCGTGTCCCTCGCCAACGCCAGGACGCCGATCCAGAAGCTGCTCGCCCGCGGCCTGCTGGTCCGCCGGGACGCGCAGACCGTGGAGCTGCCCCGCGAGATCGGCCTGAAGGTGCGCGGTGACCGGCCGCTCGGCGCGATCCAGACCACCGAACCGCCGCTGACCACGTTCCGCCGCGACCCGTCCGACGTCGACCACACCGGCGGTGGGGAGGCGTTGGAGCTCTCCCGGCACGTCGAGGCGCTGCTCAAGAGCTGGTCGCAGGAGCCGCCCCCGGTGCTGCGGTCGGGCGGGGTCGGCGTGCGGGAGCTGCGCAAGCTCGCCAAGGACCTCGACGTGGACGAGCGCCGGGCCGCGCTGCTGGTCGAGCTGGTCGTCAACGCGGGCCTGGTCGCCGACACCGAGGGCCTGGAACCGGAGTGGGTGCCGACCACGCAGACCGACGCGTGGCTGGTCGCCGCGCCCGAGCACCGGTGGGCGACGCTGGCCCAGGCGTGGCTCGACCTGCCCCGCCTGCCCGGCCTGATCGGGCAGCGCGACGACCGGGACCGGCTGCTCAACCCGCTCGCGCCCGAGCTGAACCGGCCGGGCGCGCCCCGCGACCGCAGGCGCATCCTCGAAGCCCTGGTGGCGTTGCCGCCGGGCACCGCGGTGACCGACCCGGACGAGCTGGCCGCCGTGCTGGCGTGGCGGGCACCGCGGCGCGGCGGGCGGCTGCGGGACGAGCTGGTGCGGTGGACCGTCGACGAGGGCACGCGGGTCGGCGTGCTCGCGCACAACGCCATCACCGCGCAGGGCCGCACGCTGCTGACCGAGGGGCCGGGCCCGGCGGCGAAGCGGCTCGGCGACGCGTTGCCCGCGCCGGTCGACCACGTGCTGGTGCAGGCGGACCTGACCGTCGTCGCGCCCGGCCGGCTCGACCCGGAGCTGGCCGACGAGATCGCACTGGTCGCGGACGTCGAGTCGGCGGGCAGCGCCACGGTCTACCGGGTGCGCGAGGACTCGGTGCGGCGGGCGTTCGACGCCGGGCGCAGCGCCGCCGACCTGCACGAGCTGTTCCGGGCGCGGTCGCGCACGCCGGTGCCGCAGTCGTTGACGTACCTGATCGACGACGCGGCCCGCCGGTACGGGCGGTTGCGGGGCGGTGCGGCCGGGTCGTTCCTGCGCTGCGACGACCCCGTGCTGGTCACCGAGGTGATGGCGCACGCGGCGGCCGAGCGGTTGGCGCTGCGCAAGATCGCGCCGACCGTGCTGGTCAGCCCGCTGCCGCTGGCGGAGGTGCTGGACGGGCTGCGGGCGGCCGGTTTCGCGCCCGCCGCCGAGGGGCCGGACGGGCACGTGCTGGACCTGCGGGCCGGTGGGCGTCGGATCGCGGGCAAGGGCAGGCGCAGGCCGGTGCAGCCGACCACGCCGTCGGAGGAGCAGCTGGGCGAGCTGGTGCGGCTGGTGCGGGCCGGTGATCGTGCGGCGACGACCACCGGCGGTGCCCGGGTGTCCGTGCCGGGTCACCTGGGCGCGGGACCGTCGGCCACGCTGGCGTTGCTGCAACGGGCCGCGCGGGAGGGCCGCAGCGTGCTGGTCGACTTCGTGGACGGCCACGGCACCGCCGCCCGCCGCGTGATCACGCCGCAGGTCGTGGGCGGTGGCGTGCTGGAGGGCGTGGACGTCAGCTACGGCGAGGTGCGCCGCTTCCCGCTGCACCGCATCACGTCCGCCGCCCTGGTCGAGGGCGACGGAGCGTAACCACCGTTCGGGCCAGATGATCACCTGATCGGCGAAGCCTGCACCACCTACGGTCAAACCGCGGCCACGCGGCCGCACCACCACCTGTGCACCGAAGGGCCGGGCGAACCCCACCTGCTCGGGCACGCCGAAGGGCGGCCTCCTACGAGGAGACCGCCCTTCGGCGCGTGAAACCCTCAGACCACGAAGGCCGAGAACCCGATCAACCCGCCCGGACCGACATCCACTGGCGCATCGCGTGCTCCACCAACGTGATCAACGTCTGCTTCGTCGACTGACGGTTACGAGCGTCACACGTCACTATCGGCACCGACTGGTCGATCGTCAACGCCTCCCGCACGTCCTCGATCCGGTGGTGCAGCAAACCGTCGAAGCAGTTCACCCCCACCACGTACGGCAACTGCCGGTCGTCGAAGAAGTCGATCGACGCGAACGCGTCCGCCAACCGACGCGTGTCCACCAGCACGATCGCACCGATCGCACCCCGCACCAGGTCGTCCCACATGAACCAGAACCGGTGCTGACCGGGTGTGCCGAACAGGTACAGGATCAGGTCCTGGTCCAACGACACGCGGCCGAAGTCCATCGCCACCGTCGTCGTCACCTTGTTCGGCGTCGCCGAGAGGTCGTCCACCCCGGCGCTCGCCTCGGTCATCACCGCCTCGGTGGTCAGCGGGACGATCTCCGACACGGAACCGACGAACGTCGTCTTCCCCACGCCGAAACCACCGGCCACCACGATCTTCGCGGACGTCGTCGGCTTCTTGGCGCCTTCGGCCGCGTTGGGGCTAGAGCCTGCGAAGCCCACTGAGCACCCTCTCAAGGAATTCAATGGACGGCCGGTCCCCCACGACCAAGCCACCCTGGTGAATCAAAACCAAACCCATGCTCGCCATGTCGCCGATCAACACCCGCACCACCCCGAGGGGGAGCCGGAGGTGAGCGGCGACCTCGGCCACCGACCTGGTGTCGGTGCACAACCCGCAGATCGACCGGTGCTCGGGGAGCACCGCGGCGTCGCGTTCGAGCCCGCGTTCGCTGGTCGACACCAGCGCTTCGATCGCGAGGTCGTAGTCGGGCCGGGTGCGGCCACCGGTCCGGGTGTACGGGCGGACCAGGGATCCGGACTCCGCCGCCGGGTTCTCCTCGCGCCGCACGACCGGCTGGGGGCCGGTCGTGTAGGGCACCTGTTCAGGCACGCTGTCGGGCAGGCCGTGGGCACCGAAGAGATCGGCGCCCGGACCTCCGAACAGGCCGCTGCCGTACCCGTCGATGTCGAACCGGTTGGGAACGTCGTCGTAGCCGTACGACGAGTCGTCAACCTCACGCTGAGACATATCGTCTTGCCCCTGCCCTGTGCCTTCGACCCGTGGCCCCGGCGCCTGTTCCGCCCGGCGGCCCGGCCACGAGTTGGGTGCGTCCTCGGCTTCCTCGTCCTGTGCGGGGTCGGCATCCGGCTCAGCGAATTGGAAGCCCCCGACCGCCCACTCCTGGTAGTTGAAGTTCCTACCGAAGCGTCGGCCGCCGGCGCCAGATCGTTCAGCCATTTACCTTCACCCCCACGATCTCATGAGGATCTACCGCCGAACCACGCCCTGGAGCTGCGCGCGCAGCTCCGGGGTGAGCTGTTGGCCCACGCGCTCGACCAGCAACGTCATCTCGTACGCGACGAGGCCGATGTCGCAGTTCGGGGCGGCGAGCACGGCGAGGCACGAGCCGTCGCTGATCGACATCAGGAACAGGTAGCCCCGTTCCATCTCGACCACGGTCTGGTTGACCGTGCCCGCCTCGAAGCACCGCGCCGCGCCCGCCGTGAGGCTGACGAGGCCGGATGCCACGGCGGACAGCTGTTCGGCGCGGTCGCGGGGCAGGCCCTGCGAGCCGGCGAGCAACAGCCCGTCCGCCGACACGACCACGGAATGTGCCACACCGGGAACCCGGCGCACGAAGTCGGTGATAAGCCAACCAAAGCTGCCTGGCTGAGCTGCGGTCGTCACTCCTGCTCCTCGTCTTGCCGGCTCGACATGTCACCAGCGTAAGCGTCGATCAAAGCGTGTCGCCCTCGACGGACGCCCTGCTGAAGACTCGACATGCGTCCACGGATCGCGTCAGCCGATCGTGGTGGCAGCGGGGGCCGCTGCGGTTGCCGCTCCGAGGCCGTCTGCTTCGGTGCGGCTGATCCCGGCACAAGCTGAGCCTTGGGCACCCGCTTGGGCAACCCCGCCTGTGTCGTGGTCTCTGGTGCCTTGTTCAGCAAGGCCTGTGCCGCCTGCCAACCCTCGTCGGCGGGGGACTCCCACACCGACTCGGCGGCGAGCGCGGCCGGCTCGGGTTCGGCGACCGGTTCGGGCTCGGTCACGCGGGACACCTCCGCGGCGCGCTTGGGCAGGTTGGTGGGCGAACCGGGCTGCCGCTTGGGCAGCCCGCCCTCGGTCAGACTAGTGCCCTCGGCGCGACCGGACGTCGCCTCGCCCCGCTGGGGCAGCGAATCGGCGTCCGCCTCGCGCCGCGGCACGGCGTTCTGGCCCGAGTCGAGCAGACCGCGCTGCGGCAGCGGGTCGTCGGACGTGGTGGGCGCGACCGGCGGGACCGGGCGCGGCTTGCGGGTCGGCAGGCCCGGCTCGGCGGGTGCGGGCGGCACCGCCTGGGCGGTCGCCGCGGACGTCTCGCTGCCCACGGCCTGGAACCACTGCGAGAGGACCGCCTCGTAGATCGGCAGCCGCTCGGTCGGGGCGTCCAAGTCGTGCTCGACCTCCCTGGCCGGCGGCGCGGCCTGCGGCTCCGGTTCGGGCTCCGGGTCGATCAGGAAGCCGCTGTCGACCGGTGCGAACTGGGTCGTCTCGAAGCCGTGACCGTGATCGGTGTCGTGCTCGGTGCGGTCCTCGTAGGCGGTGAACAGCGTCGGCTCGCCGAACGAGCCCTCGGGCTCGCGGTCGACGTCGCGCTCCTCCGCGCCGGCGAGCCACGGCTGCGACACCTCGGCGGGCGTCTCCGCGGGCGCCTGCCCGAACGTCGGCACCTCGCCGAAGGCGGGCACGCGGGCCGCGTCCTGCTCGCCCGTGCCCTGCACGAAGCTCACCGGGAACGCCGGCTCGTCCTCGATGCGCGGCATGCTCGGGAAGCTGGTGTCCTCGTCCAGGCGGGACATCGTGCCGGTGCCGAACGCGCCGGCGATGCCGGACGCGCGCTGCGCCGTCGACCCGAACGCCGAGTCGCCGAAGCCACCGGGCTCGCCGAACACCGACGCGGGCTCCGCGCCCACCGGGGAGCCCATCGAGCCGGGCGAGGCGACCAGCGTGTCCGGCACGAGCACGAGCGCGGTGGTGCCGCCCTCGATGTCCTCGTTGGACCGCAGCCGCACCTTGATGTCGTGCCGCTTGGCCAGCCGCGCGACCACGTACAGGCCCATGCGGCGGGACACCGCGACGTCCACGTCCGGCGGGTCGGCCAGGCGCTGGTTGGCGTCGGCGAGCTCCTGCTCGCCCATGCCCACGCCGCGGTCCTGGATCTCGATCGCCAGCTCGCCCTTGCGGGTGCGGGCGGTGCGCACGGTGACCTTGGTCACCGGGTCGGAGAACGCGGTGGCGTTGTCCAGCAGCTCCGCGATCAGGTGCACGAGGTCGTTGACCGCGCGGCCCTGGACGGTGAGCTCCGGGGTCTGGCCGACCTGCACGCGGGCGTACTGCTCGACCTCGGACACCGCGGCGCCGAGCACCTCGGCCGCCGGCACCGGTCGGGTCAGCCGCCGCGACAGGTCCGTGCCGGACAGGACCAGCAGGTTCTCGCTGTTGCGCCGCATGCGGGTGGCGAGGTGGTCCAGCTCGAACAGGCTGGCGAGCTGGTCGGGGTCCTGCTCGTCCTGCTCCAGCCGGTCGATCAGGTTCAACTGGCGCTCGACCAGGGCCTGCGAGCGGCGGGACAGGTTGACGAACATCGAGTTGACGTTGTCGCGCAGCAGGGCCTGCTCGGCGGCCAGCCGCACCGCCTCGCCGTGCACCGCGTCGAACGCCCGCGCCACCTGGCCGACCTCTTCGCGGGTGGTGATCGGCACCGGCGCGATGGCCGTCTTCGCCGCTTCCTGCGGGTTCGGGTCGGCGAGGATCCGGCCGACCGCCTCGGGCAGGCCGTGGTCGGCGACCTCCAGCGCGGTGCGGCGCAGCGTGCGCAGCGGGTTGAGGATCGAGCGGGCCACGAACAGCGCCATGACCAGGGCCAGCAGCAACGCGCCCAGCACGATGCCGGAGTCGCGGAACGCCGCGCCGCGGGCCTCGCCGGTCAGCTCGTCGGTCCGGTTCTGCAACTGCTCCAGCAGCAGGTTCTCCACGTCACGGGTGAGGTTCACCGTCAGCGTGGACGCGATGTCCCACTTCTCCGGGCGCAGCGACGTCATGGGCTGCCTGGCCGCGGCCAGGTTCAGCGCCGTCTCCTGCATGTCGTTCGCGGTGTCGACGATCAGGCCGGTGACGGTGTCGTCGTAGATCTTGGCCTGGTCGGGGGTCGCGGACTTGCGGAAGTCGTTGCGCGCCGCGTCGAGCTCGGCGTTGGCGGCCAGCAACTGCCGTTCCTGGCCGGGGCCGAAGCCGCCGCGCTGGAAGACGTCGAGCATGATGCCGCGCTTGCGCGACTCCTGCTCCTTGATGCGGGCGATCGCGTTGGTGGCCAGGTGCAGCCGCACCAGCTCGGGCTCGTTGATGCCCGCGATGGCCTGCTCACCGAGGTCGAGCAGGCTCTCCACCGACTCGGAGTAGGTGCGCAGCACGGCGTCGGAGGGGTACTTCGTCTCGCGGACGGCGTTGCGCAGGCTGTTGAGCCGGTCGAGCTGGCTGGACGCCCGGCGGAACCGGGTGACCACGTCGTCGTCGAGGTCGGCGCTGAGGTCCGCGATCTTGGCGTTGAGCGCCTGCACGGTGTCCTCGACGCGGCGCAGCTGGCGGTCGAGCACGACGCGGTCGAGCTCGCGGCCGGACGCGACGTGGCTCGCGCTCAGGTCCCGCTCGCGCTGCAACTGCTGCACCAGGTCGGCGACGGCCGACTCGAGCTGGATCTGGTTCGCCAGCCGGTTCAGCTCGGCGGCGTTGGCGAGGTCGGAGTTGACCCGCAGTCCGCCGAGGGCCACCGCGGCGATGGTGGGGATCAGCAGCACGGCGGTCAGCTTGGTCGGCAGCCGCCAGTTGCGCAGCCGCCAGGCGGCCGTGCGGGCCGACTGGCCCCGCCCGGTCGCGGTCGAACCAGCCTTCGTCCCGGCACCCGTTGACTCGGTCACAGTTCCATCACTCAGCGCAGCCAGTCCGTCACCCGTTCCGGGCCTTTCGGAGCGCGGTGGAATCCCCACGCCTGACTGGCTGGGACCTCTCTCTCGACGGGCCACCCTGGGCTTCCTCTTCCGGCAGCAGTGTTCCCCGGCCTCTCCCCCGCGGACCGAAGCATGGACACGAAATCGGGCCGAATTGCAGCACAGGAGCGGTGGTGCCGGCTAGTCACCGCGCTCCGCGCTCGGGACACGACGGTCTGCTACGACCTGTGCCACCAGGCGGGGAGCGTAGTGCTCATGCCCAGCCCCGGGGAAGACTCCGGAAGCACTCACCGTATCGGAGCAGGGCTGTCGTTTCATACCTCTGGGTGGTTACCATCCCGGGCATCGACAAGTGCGTCGAGAATTTCGTTGATCAAAAAGACCCGCCTGTAGAGGTCATCCCGGCGAGAGGTGCCATGCCTACCCCAGCGCGTGTTCTGCGACGTGCGGCAGCGTTGTTCGCGTGTGCCGCCACCTTGACGGCGTGCGGCCTGATCCCCGGCACCGACGGGAACGACCGCCCCGACGTGGAACGCAGCACGTTGCGCATCGGTGTGCTGCCCGTCGTGGACGTGGCACCACTGCGCCTGGCGTACAACAACAAGCTGTTCGAGAAGGCCGGGCTCCAGGTGCAGCTCGTGCCGCTCAACAGCGAGGACGAGGGCATCAAGCAGCTCGACACCACGCTGGACATCACCTGGGCGACGCACGTCACGCTGTTCCGCAGCTTCGCCGGCGGCACCCAGCTCCAGCTCCAGGGCGAGGCCTACCAGGCGGGCACGAACACGATGGCCCTGGTCACGCTCGACCCGAACTACGACAGCCCGGGCAAGCTGTCCAGCCCGCGCATCGCCGTGCCGTCGACCGGTGACGTCGGCGCGCTGACCACGAAGGCCGTGCTCAAGACGGCGGGCGTGGAGAAGCAGCGGATCAGGCCGTCGGAGATGCCGTTCGACCAGATGGTGACCGCCATGGAGGCCAAGCAGGTCGACGCGGCGTGGATGACCGAGCCCTACATCACGCAGGCCCAGGCCGGGGCCGGCGCGCGCATCCTGACCGACACCGCCGTGGGCCCGACCAAGGACTTCCCCATGTCGGGGTACGCGTCGAGCAAGAAGTTCGCCGACGCCAACCCGCGCACGCTGGCGCTGTTCCGGCAGGTCCTGCGGGACGCGCAGGAGGCGGCGTCCAACGACAAGCTGTCGGTGCAGAACGCGCTGACCGGCTACATGGACGTGGACCAGCGGACCGCGGCGCTGGTGTCGGTGGGCACGTTCCCGCTGTCGCTCAACCCCGTCCGGTTGCAGCGGGTCGCCGACATGATGGACACCGAAGAGGTGCTGCCGGAGCGGTTGGACGTCGGCGGGTTGTTGCCGCCTGGAACCACGAACTGACTCACTGTTAGCGAGAACGCGTGCGATAGGGGGCCTTCCCATTGCGGGAAGGCCCCCTATTTTTTCGATTTCCGGCTCGGTTGGAACTCGATCCGGCGACGAGCGCGTGACGTCCGGTGGTCGCCGGATGCGTTCAGGCTTCCGTCAAGCAGATCGTGGTTGCGGGCTGTGAGTAAACGGACACGGTCTCGCCGCTCTCGCACTCGTTCTCGTCCGCCCGGCCCGCGATGACCTTGGCCACCTTGTAGGTCGCGCTCGAATCGCAGGTCACCTTGGTGGTTTTGGCCGCGACAATCGAGCCCTCCTGCTTGAAGCACTCGCCCTCGGCGGCGTTGAGCATCAGGCACAGCTTGAAGCCGTCGCTGCGCCGGCCGCCGCTGTCGGAGTACTCGGCGTAGTCGCCGTCCGGGCAGGCGTCGGTGCTGCTGTCGAGGTTGGCGGCCACCTTGAAGGCCGCTTCCGGCGACGAGCAGTCGATCTTCTCCACGTCGGCGTCGTTCACGCTGGCCGAGACCACCTTGATGCAGTCACCCGCCTCCGCGCCCGACGGCCCGGTGATGCCGGCGATGACGCCCGCGACCACGATGCCCACGATCCCCAACGCCACCACCGCGACCAGTGCTTTCGCACCGCGGGACGTGCCCTTGGCGGGCGGGGGCGGGAACTGCTGGGGGTAACCGGGTGGGGCGAACTGGCCGGGCTGCCCCGGGTACCCCTGCGCGCCGGGCTGGCCGGGGAACTGGGCCTGGCCGGGGTAACCCGCCTGGGTGGGATCGCCGGGGTACGGGGGCTGACCCGGGTAGCCGGCCTGATTCGGGTAGCCGGCCTGACCCGGGTACTGGGTGCCGCCGGGGTACTGGGCTTGGCCGTGCGGCGGCTGCGGGTGGCCCGCCTGGTCCGGGTACTGGGGCGGTTGGCCCTGGTGGCCGGGCGGCGGTTGGTGGCCGCCGTCCTGGGCCGGGAAGCCCTGCGGCGACGACGGTGGGCCCCAGCCGGGCTGCTGGGGTGGCGGGAAGCCGTGGGGTGGCTGGTGGGGAGGCGTGGTCACCTGGCGTTCCTCTCGACATTTCGGCGAGCGGAACGTACCCCCGTGCGCCCGGCGGGCGCACCGGTTTCAGCGCATCTCCGACGCGCGGACCAGGCAGAACGTGACGGCGGGCTCGGGGTAGGTCAACTTTTGGCCGTTCGCGCACTCCACCGGCTCACGGGCGACGCTAGCCACCCGGATCGCCCGGGCCGTGGCGCAGTCCACCTTGCGCATCCCCACCGCGCGGTCGCCCTGGTAGCACGCGCCCTGCACGAAGTTCGGCATCAGGCACAACGTGGTCGTGCGGTGGAAGACGGTGTACGGCGCACCGCCCGTGGGGCACTGCGAGGCGTCGTCCACGACCTTGGCCACGCGCACGTTGGCGTCGTCGGCCGCGCAGTCCAGCGCCCGGTACGCGGCACCTTCCTCGACGCGCTCGATGTGCGCGCACCCACCCTGCTCGGGACCGGACGGACCGGTGCCGAGCAGCGTCACCGCGAACGCGCCCGCCACCACGACCGCGACCGCGCCGACGCCCAACCCGATCTTCCGCATGGAACAGGGCATCGGCACGGCCGCACGCCGGGTTGAGCGGTTTCACCCGCCCGTGGCGCCCGTGCTGCGGCGGACGTCACATCTCGGCGGGTGCCAGGCAGTAGGTGACGGGAGGCTCGGGGTAGGCCATGCCCGCGCCGTCGGGGCAGGCTTCGAGGTCGGCGACGCCCTGCATGACCTTGATCACCTTGATCGTCTCCGGGCCGACGCAGTCGGTCTTGACGAACCCGCTGCCGTCGTCGGGCTTGTAGCAGGAACCCTCGGCCATGTTCGGCAGCAGGCACAGCTTGTAGCCGTCGCCGACACCGCTGGTCGGGACGATCTCGGTGTAGAGGCCGTCCTCGGGGCACGTGGCGTCGGCCTGGTCGAGGACCTTGCCCACCTTGTACGACGCCCGGTCGGCCGAGCAGTCGAGGGTGTCGACGTCGGCGCGGTTGTCGCTCTCGGCGCTCACGCTGACGCAGTCGCCGACCTCGGCGTTGGCGGCGTCGCTGGTCAGGTAGCGCACGCCGTAGGCGACGAGGCCGATCAGCAGCACGACCAGCACGCCGATGAGCACCTTCCGGCCGCCGCCACCGGTCCGGCCGGTCTCGGCGGCGGGTGCCGGGCGCGCGCCGGGCACGGCCGTCGGCCCGGCGGGCGTCACGGGCTCGTTGCCCGACACCGGGACGTCCCGCGCGCCGGCACCCGGCTCGGGGGTCGCGTCGGGTTCGCCGACGCCGGAGCCCAGGCCGGTCGACGCGGGGGTGGACAGCGGCTTCTCCTGGGCCGAGGCCGACGCGGCGGCGTCCTGCGAGGCCGCGATGCGCTCGGCGTCGGCGGGCGGCACGACGGGACGGGCGGCGGGATCGCCCGCGCCCGGGTTCGGCGCGTCGTCGGCGGGTCGACTCGGCTCGTTGCTCATGATCATCCTCGCTGGACGGGTGCGCGTGACGCCACAGAAGGTAACGCCACGCGCCCCCGCGAGGTGGATCAGCCGGTCGCGGCCCCGCGCGCCGGGTCGGTCAGGCGTTCTCGGTCGGCGCGAAGCAGAACGTCGTCTTCGGCTCCGGGTAGACCAGGGGCAGGCTGTCGGTGCACAGCGTCTCGTCCGCCGTGCCCTTCTCCAGCTTGACCAGCTTGTGCACGCCGGACTTGCCGCAGTCGACGGGCGGGTAGCCCATGGTCGTGGTGCTGCCCTCGATGTCGTAGCACTTGCCCTCGGCGAGGTTCGGCACCAGGCACAGCTTCGAGTCGGGGCCGCGGCGGGCGGTCTCGGTGTACTCGTCGTAGAACTCGGCGGGGCAGGACTCGGCGGTGGAGCCCAGCACCTTGCCGACGGTGTAGTTGGCCTCGGCCGAGCCGCAGTCCACGGTCTTGTAGTCCGGCTTGGTGTTGGTGCCGGTCAGGCTGGCGCAGTCACCGGCCTTCGTCTGGGCGGCGTCGCTGGTGAAGTAGTTGATGCCGTAGACCACCACGCCGGCCACCACGATGCCGATGATCGCGGTCAGGATGCGCGCGACGATGCCCTTCTTCTTCGGCGCAGGCGGAATCTGCTGGGGCTGCGGCGCGTTGTGGTACTGCGGGGCCGCGCCCATCGGCTGCTGCGGAGCGCCCTGGTACTGGGGACCGTTCTGGTACTGCGGGGCGGACGGGGGCATGTCCGTGCTCATGATGACCTTCGTTTTCATCCGGGAGGGCCCCTGTGCGTCCGCGCGCGTTCACGCGGGTGGGGCGCAGGGACGCTATCGGCTGCGCCACGCGGGCGTACGCGGCTTTATCGAACCGAGTCCGTAAGCGTTCAGTGCCCGTCCGCGTACTGTCCGCTTCGGACTTGCACGCGGTATGCACACTTGAAGGACACCAAGCGACAGGAGCACGCACCCGTGACCGACGGCCCGCTGATCGTCCAGTCGGACAAGACCCTGCTGCTTGAAGTCGAGCACCCGCTGTCGGACGACGCGCGCACCGCCATCGCGCCGTTCGCCGAGCTCGAACGCGCCCCCGAGCACGTGCACACCTACCGGATCACACCCCTGGCGCTGTGGAACGCGCGTGCCGCGGGCCACGACGCCGAGCAGGTGGTCGACGCGCTGGTCCGCTACTCCCGGTACCCCGTGCCGCAGCCGTTGCTGGTGGACGTGGTCGACACGATGGGCCGGTTCGGCCGGCTCCAGCTCGCCAACCACCCCGCGCACGGCCTGGTGCTGAACTCGCTGGACCGCGCGGTGCTGGAGGAGGTGCTCCGGCACAAGAAGGTCAAGCCGATGCTCGGCGCGCGGGTCGACGACGACACGGTGGTCGTGCACCCGAGCGAACGCGGCCGGCTCAAGCAACTGCTGCTCAAGATCGGCTGGCCGGCCGAGGACCTGGCCGGGTACGTCGACGGCGAGGCCCACCCGATCGACCTGGTCGAGGACGGCTGGCAGTTGCGCGACTACCAGCGGCGGGCCGCGCAGGCGTTCTGGGCGGGCGGCTCGGGCGTGGTCGTGCTGCCGTGCGGCGCGGGCAAGACGCTGGTCGGCGCGGCCGCGATGGCCGAGGCGGGCGCGACCACGTTGATCCTGGTCACCAACACCGTGGCCGGTCGGCAGTGGAAGCGGGAGCTGGTCGCGCGCACGTCGTTGACCGAGGACGAGATCGGCGAGTACTCCGGCGAGCGCAAGGAGATCCGGCCGGTCACCATCGCGACCTACCAGGTGATCACGCGCAAGTCGAAGGGCGAGTACAAGCACCTGGAGCTGTTCGACTCGCGGGACTGGGGCCTGATCGTCTACGACGAGGTGCACCTGCTGCCCGCGCCGGTGTTCCGGATGACGGCCGACCTCCAGTCGCGCCGCCGGCTGGGGCTGACCGCGACGCTGGTGCGCGAGGACGGCCAGGAGGGCGACGTGTTCTCGCTCATCGGGCCGAAGCGGTACGACGTGCCGTGGCGCGACATCGAGGCGCAGGGCTGGATCGCGCCCGCCGAGTGCGTCGAGGTGCGGGTGACGTTGACCGACAACGAGCGGCTGGAGTACGCCACGGCCGAGCCGGAGGAGCGCTACAAGCTGTGCTCCACGGCCCGGACGAAGCTGCCGGTGGTGCGGGCCATCCTGGACCGGCACCCCGACGAGCCGACGTTGGTCATCGGGGCGTACCTGGACCAGTTGGAGTCGCTGGGCGAGGCGCTGGACGCGCCGGTCATCCAGGGGTCGACCAAGAACAAGGAGCGCGAGGCCCTGTTCGACCGGTTCCGCAACGGCGAGCTGCGGACGTTGGTGGTGTCGAAGGTGGCGAACTTCTCCATCGACCTGCCCGAGGCGTCGGTGGCCGTGCAGGTGTCGGGCACGTTCGGGTCGCGGCAGGAGGAGGCGCAGCGGCTGGGTCGGTTGTTGCGGCCCAAGGGCGACGGGCGGCAGGCGCACTTCTACTCGGTCGTGTCGCGGGACACGTTGGACACCGACTACGCGGCGCACCGGCAGCGGTTCCTGGCCGAGCAGGGCTACGCGTACCGGATCGTGGACGCCGACGACCTACTCGGTCCCAAGCTCCCCGACGTCGGCTGACCTGATCTCGGCCAGCGCCTGCTGGAAGTGCTCGACCACCTTCTCCAGGCCGGCTTCGGTGACGACCAGGCTCAGCTCGCCACCGCGCCGGCCGCTGAAGGTGAACTGGGCCTCGTCGCCGACCACCTCGGTCTCGATCGAGCAGTGCGCCTCGACCCGGACCCACGAGTCGACCGCGATTCCACCATTCGTGAACACGCTCAATCCCCTTCCCGCGACGGCGGCTGGAGTACGTTGCTGGCTTGGATTTGGATGACCAGTTTGGAGCACACTACAAGGGAGTGGACTCCAACGGCATCGCTCAACGGAGTGAAAGGTGCACCGTGGTCGCGTCCTCCACCAGCCCGACCGTGCTCAAGCGCTGGGTCGCGTTCGAACTGCGCAAGCTCCGCGAGGACGCCGGCGTCAGCCGGGACGAGGCGGCGAAGGCGATCAAGGGCAGCGTGCAGAACATCGGGCACATCGAGACCGCGCGGTCGCTGCCCAAGCCGTTGGAGCTGGAACGGCTGCTGGAGCTGTACGGCGTGCCGGAGCGGTCGGAGTTCTTCCTGGAGCTGCGGACGCGGGCCAAGAAGGGCCGCGACTGGTGGATCGGGTTCGACGAGTCCACCGTGCCCGAGTACTTCAAGCTGTTCCTCGGGTTGGAGTCGTCGGCGGTGAAGATCGAGAGCTGGGACGCCATCGTCGTACCCGGCCTGTTCCAGACCCCCGACTACGCCCGCGCCATCATCCGCGACGGCGATCCCAGCCTGTCGAACACCGAGGTGGCGCGCCGGGTCGAGCTGCGCATCGCGCGCCAGGAGGAAGTGCTGGACCAGGAGGACGCGCCGCAGGTGTGGGCGGTGATCTCCGAGGCCGCGCTGCGCCTCCAGGTCGGCGGTCCCGGCGTCTTGAAGGCCCAGTTGGCGCACCTGGTGGAGCGGCGGGAAGATCCGAACATCGAGATGCAGGTACTGCCCGCCTCCGCCGGTGCGCATACTGGAACCGAAGGCCCGTTCACCGTGCTGACCTTTCCCTCGGAGGTGGCACATGACCCCGGCTGCGTCTACACCGAGACCCGTGTCAAGGGCATCTACTACGAGGAGCCCGCGCAGGTGTCGGTCTACCGCGATGTATTGACCCGGTTGCAGGTCCGCGCGGACAAGCCGGAAGACTTCCCCGGCTGGGTCAGGAAGACTATGAAGGATTTGTGATCTGCATGAGGTTCCGGTGGCACAAGTCGTCCTACAGCCAAGCGCAGAACGGGTGCGTCGAAGTCGGCTGGCGCAAGTCGTCTTACAGCGAGTCGGCGAACGGGTGTGTCGAAGTCGGTTCCAGCGTTGCTGCGGTCGGTGTGCGGGACTCGAAGCTCGGTGACCGGAGCCCGGTGCTGACCTTCTCCCGGCGGGCGTTCGCCGCGTTCCTCGCGGCCCGCTGACGTGGCCCGGGTCGC
Source organism: Saccharothrix sp. S26 (assembly GCF_021390395.1). GTDB lineage: Bacteria > Actinomycetota > Actinomycetes > Mycobacteriales > Pseudonocardiaceae > Actinosynnema. The sequence goes on along the minus strand of NZ_JAJUWT010000003.1, from coordinate 33,729 downwards.
ACCGTTACCCCGCTGGTGGCTGTGGCGGCCGGGGGTCGACCTCGACGTGATCCGCCGTGCCGCGAAGCGGAAGCGGTTCTGGGGGCGGTTGACCGAGTGGGACGTGGTCCGGTCCGCCGACGCGCGGGACGTGGTGCACTGCGAGCAGTTCACCGATCCCGTCCAACGCCGCCGCGCCGGTCGCCTGTGCGGGCACTTCGACGCCGTGCGCGACCTCGACCCGAGCCGCACCGCGCAGGTCGAACGGCTGCTGTGGCGGGCGCTGGTGGCCCTGCGGGACAGCCAGGCGTTGCGGGAGGCGTTGCGGCGCACCGAGAACCGGCCCGGCCTGATCGCCGCGATCGCCGAGCCGACCCGGGAGCTGGCCGAGCTGGACCGTCGCCTCGACCAGTTCGAGGACGCGTTGCGGATCGTGGTGGAGGAGCTGGACCCGGAACTGGCCGGCAGCGCGCTGCGCCGGGTCGCCGCGTTGGACCCCCTCTAAGCTCGTCCGGTGCTGGTCTACTCGATCCCGATGCGCAACCGGTTCCGCGGCATCACGGTGCGCGAGGGCGTGCTGCTGGAAGGGCCCGCCGGGTGGGGTGAGTTCTGCGCGTTCCTCGACTACTCCGACGAGGAGTGCGTGCCCTGGCTGGCGTGCGCGCTGGAAGCCGCCGAACAGGGCTGGCCCGCGCCGGTCCGCTCGCGGATCCCGGTCAACTGCACGGTTCCCGTCGTCTCCCCGGAACGCGCGCACGAGATCGTCGCCCGCTCCGGCTGCACCACCGCCAAGGTGAAGGTGGCCGATCCGGGGACGGCGTTGGCCGACGACCTGGCCCGCGTCGAGGCTGTGCGGGACGCGCTCGGGCCGTCCGGTGCGATCCGGGTCGACGCGAACATGGCGTGGGACGTCGACACGGCCGTCACGGCGATCCGCGAGCTGGACCGCGCGGCGGGCGGCCTGGAGTACGTCGAGCAGCCGTGCCCGTCGATCGAGGAGCTGGCGGCCGTGCGGCGGCGGGTGGACGTGCGGATCGCGGCGGACGAGTCGATCCGGCGCGCCGAGGACCCGTTGAAGGTGGCGGTGGCGGGTGCGGCGGACGTGGCCGTGATCAAGGTCGCGCCACTGGGCGGCGTGCGGCGGGCGTTGGCCGTGGCGGAGGCGTGCGGCCTGCCGTGCGTGGTGTCGTCGGCGGTGGAGACCTCCGTCGGCATGGCGGCGGGCCTGGCCCTGGCCGCCGCCCTGCCGGAGCTGGACTTCGCGTGCGGCCTGGGCACCCTGCCCCTGCTGGACGGTGACGTCACCACCGACTCGCTGGTGCCGGTGGACGGACACCTGACCGTGCCCGCGCGAGCCCCGAAGCCGGACCGGTTCACCGGGTTCGCCGCCGGCGACGCGACCACCGCCCGTTGGCTGGCCCGCCTGGACCGGGTCCGAGCCGTGCTGGAACGGTGACCGGCGCTCAGGGCCAGGTTCGCCGGATTCCGGACTCCCCGATCGCGTAGATCGCCGGCCCACCCCTTTCCACCGCGTGGTCGGTCGCCGACCGCACTCGCTGAAGGCGAACGACCATCTCCTCGCGGCGCAGCTGCTGATTGTTCAGGTAGAAAAGAACAGCGGAGTGGACGACCAGGGGTTCGCGCTCGTGGTGCCGCCCTTTGATCCGGCCGTCTTTGCAGAGCGGCACCCAACCGCGTGCCAGCCCGTAGCCGAGCCATTCCTCGTCCGCGACGCTTTGGGCGTCGTCGGGGAAGTGATCAGCGATGCGGTGCACCAGCCAACCGGCCGCACGCAGGCCGTCCGCCACACCTCGGCCCAGACCGCGGTCGAGGAAGAACTCAAGCGGCGACACGCTGTGCGGCCCGACAAATCGCCTCCACCTGCTCGGGGTGCAGGTCGTACTCGTACGCGACGTCCTTCAGCGAGTCCCCCGCCAGCCACATCTCCACGATCGCGTCGACCGGAACCCGATTCTCCTCAATGACCGGAGCGCCCCACCCGAATCTCGGATCTATGACCACCGGCGCGATGTCCGGGTACTGGCGCAACCTCAGCGATGAGGCGAACTCGTCGTCGGCGTCCCAGGATATGTACCGGAGATAGCCGTCGAGCACCTCTCTGATCGGACGCTGCTGGTCCCCGACCCGGGCAAGGTCGCCGTCGGCGTAATCCAAGAAGATGTCGACACCGTCGGTGACGATCTTCTTCGTGGCCAGCCCGTAAGCGGTGCCGAATTCCTGGCGCACCGCCGTCGCCGCGTCCCTGATCTTCCGTTTGGTGAGGCCGAGATCGCGAAGCGACCGGAGAACGTACGCCTCGACCACGGCCACGAACGGCACGGTGGGCCACCCTCGGCGCTCGGGCGGCACCCGGTGCACGAGAGGAGCGCCGCCTGCTTCCTCGGCCAACCAGTGGTTCAGCGTCCGCTGCGGGATGAGGAGGTGCCGGGCGGTCTCCTTGGCGGTTAACACCGGGTCGCGGAACCTGTCGAGCACCACATCACCCCCTCGTCGACCTCCAGTGATCCGATCCTACGACCGCCCCACCGGGGCATGTCCCACGGACTCGCCACCCGGAAGGGTGCTCGGTCCCGGCCGGGTCGGCGGGACGAGGGTGGGACCGCGAGGCGGGCGATGCCGGTCCGGGTGCGGCCAGGTCGCCCTAGCTCTCATGGTCCATTGGCCGCCCGTTGAGCCGGTCCACGTCCACCGCTCGTACAGCGCCCGCACGGTCGGGCGTTCGACCTGAGCGTCGAACTCAAGGCTCCCGGGTGTTCGAGACGCGGGGCTGAAAGGTTCGACACGCCAGTGACCAGGCGGCTTCGTAGGAGCGTTGCACGAACGACGCGTCCACCGTCGGGCCGGCGTTGGCCAGGGCGACGAAAGCGGTCGAGGTGGTGGGGCTGAAGGCGGCGAACGTCGTGCAGCCCCGCGTGCCGCCGGAGTGGAACAGCAGGTCATGGCCCTCCCGGCGGCGCAGGTTCCACACCAGGCACACCTCGTGGTCACGGGCCGACGCCCGCGGCCGGGTGACCTCCGCGGCGGCCCGGCCCAGCGGCCCGGTGAACGGGGCCAGGTGGGCGGTCAGGTAGCGCAGCAGGTCCAGCGCCGACGAGCGCAACGCCCCGGCGGCGGGCAGGCCGGGTATCTCCCACGGTGGTCGGGGACGCCCGCGCAGGTGACCCGTGACCTGCGGGGACGTGGAGCAGTCGGTGTCGTCCAGGCCCAACGGGCGCAGCACGCGGTCGGCCAGCAGTTCGGGGTAGGGCCGGCCCGCCGCACCGGCCAACGCCTCGCCCAGCAGCGCGACGCCGACGTTCGAGTAGCGGTACCGGCCGGGTGCCCGAGCCCGGGTGCGGCGCAGCGCGGCGGTGAAGTCGTCGGCGTCGAAGTCGCGGTACGGGTTGGTGCGCCAACGGGGCACGGCCCGCGCCAACATCCCCGGCGGCAGGCGCGGGAGGCCGGCGGTGTGGGTGGCCAGGCGTTCCAGGGTGACCTCGCGGCCCAGGTGCGGCACCGCGCCCACCGGCAGGTGACGGCGGACGGGGTCGGACAGCTCCACCTCGCCCCGGTCGGCCATCTCGGCGAGCAGCAGGCCGGTGAACGTCTTGGTCAGCGACCCCAGCTCGAAGCGGGTGCGCCCGGTGACGGGACGCGGATCGCGGCGACCGGTCGTGCCGCCGACCAGGACCAGCTCGTCATCGCCCCGCCGGAACGCGACCGCGACGCCCGTCGCACCGGGCGCGGCGGCCGGCAGGTCCGCGACGAGGTCCTTCACCGGCCCCCGCCGAGCAGCCGGGACACGGTCAGCGTGCCGGCGATGGTGGCCACCACGGCGGTGTGCTGGTGGTCGAGGAAGCGTTGCCGCGGGTCGTCGTCGACGGGTTCGGCGTCCCTGGGCACGAGCCCGTCGGCGTGCTGGGCGCGGGCGAACGCCTCCCAGGTCGCGCGGTCGCACCACGGCTCGGGCAGGCACGCGCCCACGACCAGCAGCTCGCCGAGCAGGTCCCACTGGCCGGCCTCGGCCCACACCTCGCACCACACCGGCAGCCAGTTCCCCACGTACTCGACCACGTCGGGCGGCAGTCCCCCCGGCAACGCGCTCCAGTCGGTGACGTGGAAGACGGTGTGCGTCATGCAGTAGGCGGTGTACCAGTCGATCGCCCACGGTTGGGTCGTGCGGCCCAGCCACGTCTGCCGGAGCATGGCCGGGAAGTCGTCGTCACGCCGGGTGCCCACGACCCGGTGGGCGTTGGCCACGGCCAACCGGCGGTTGGGCAGCACCTCGGTCAGGGAGTCCGCCGCCGACGACCGGTCGATGAGCTGCTCCAGCGCCTCGTGGCGCAAGCCACTGCGGGCGTAGGGGGCGTAGGTCTCCAACGGGTCGGTGAGCACGGCGTGCCGCAGTTGGCGCTCGTAGAGCAGGTCGCCTTCGCGCAACTGCGCCCAGGCGTAGGCCAACAGCTCGCGCGCCGACCGCAGCTCCGCCGTCCCGGCCACGCCCTCGCGCAGCACCAGCGACGCGGCCAGCGCCAACTCGGCCACCGGCTTGTAGACGCTGTCGGGGTCGTCCAGGTCGGCGGTGGCGTCGTCGTCGAACCCGCCCAGGCGGTGGTTGGCGTGCAGCCAGCCCAGGGCGCCCGCCGAGACGTCGTGGGCAAGGCGGACCACGGCGTTCACGCCGCCTCCACGAGGTGACGGGCGACGGCCAGGTCCAGCAGCCGACGCGGTTCCGCGCCGACCCGCGGTTCGACGTGCTCGACCAGCAGCACCGGGTCGACCGGCGGCCGGGCACCCCTGGCGTGCGCCAGGGCGACCCAGCGGGCCATCCGGCTCGCGGTGCCGAAGTCCCGGCGCAGCACGGTCCGGACGGCCCCACGGCACAGCGCCAACGGCTGCGCCACGACCGCGTCCACCACCGGGCCGGTCGCACCGGGCTGGGCCAGGGCCGAGAGCTGCGCCACCGCCCCCGCCCAGCGCACCCAGTCGTGCGCCGGGCCGAGCACGGCGTCCGGGTCCGCGGGCGAGGTGACCGGCACGTCTCCGGTGAGCCTGGCCAGCACCGACACCGTGGACCAGTCGTGCCAGGCCATCACCCACTGCTCCGGCGCGACCGGCTCGGTGACCGGTGGGAAGACCTCGAACGACGCGGCGACCACTTCGGCGTCCTGGGGCGGCAAGGGGTGGTTGAGCACCACGTGCGGCAGGAAGACGTCCGCGCCCACCAGCCGGACCGCGCCGAGCCCGGCGGTCGGGTCGGCGCACGAGTCGAGGAAGTCGGCCAAACCCGCTCCACCGCTTCCCCGCAGTGCGCCGAGCACCCGACCGGCCAGGTTCGCGGCGTCGCTCGCGCAGGACGACGCGTCCACAGTCCCTCCTCGCCGATTCGCCGTGCGGCCTCCGCCGAACCGGGTGCCTACTTCCGGGACTCCTTCGGCGTCCCAGAGGAGAGGAGGAGCAGCGCGAGGAGCACGCCGGCCGCGTTCGGCACGTGCAGCGGCGGGTCGGTCAGCGCGCACTCCGGCTCGGCCACCAGGGCGCCGAGCTGCTCGATCTCCGCCGGTGTGGCGACCGTGCGGGTGGTGGTCTGAACAGGCATGGGAGCCTCCCTCCACAGTGGGCGTCACCACGTTGGTCGTAGTGGCTGCCCTTGCGTGTCCGCCCTTCGAGTGCAGCACACACGGGCGGTCCCCATCCCCTTTCGAGGGCCGATCCCGGCCGGTAATACCTGTCCGGGTGACAAGTGGTTTTCCGTTTCGCCCCAACGGTTCCGGAGCGTCACGACCTTCCGAGGGACCGCACGCCCCCGGCCGCTCGGGTCAGGGGTGGGTGATGGCCGCGCCGAGGCTGCGCACGACGCCGTCCGTGCGGGTGAGGGCTTCCGTGCGGCGCGGGTTGGCGGGCACGCGGGTCAGGTCGACCACGCGGATCGGCGGGCCGAACTCGACCAGGGTCGGGACGTAGGACGCCTCGGCCACCGCCCAGCCGGACGGTCCCTTCACGAACTTGAACCGGGTGACGATGCCCTCCTCGGTGATGCCGCGCGGCTCGGAGTGGCGGGCCACCTCGTTGCCCATGCCGTAGACGACCCACTTGCCGTTGACCTGCTCGATCGGCTGCACGGCGTGCACGTGCGTGCCGATGATCAGGTCGACCGCCGGGTCGGCCAGCAGCGCCCGCGCCATCTCCTTCTGCTGCGGCGTCGCCTCGTGCTGGTACTCGTTGCCCCAGTGCAGGCTCGCCACCACGACCTCCGCGCCGGCCGCCTTCGCCGCGCGTGCCGCCGCCAGCACGCCCTCGGTGGAGAGCTGGTTCGCCATCCACGGCTGCGGCAGCGGGATGCCGTTGAACCCGTAGGTGAACGCGATGTGCCCGACCTTCACCCCGCCCACGTCCAGCAGCAACGGCGTCGCGGACTCCGCGGGCGAGCGGAACGAGCCGGTGTGCTCGAGCCCGGCCGCGTCCAGCACGTCCAACGTCGTCTTGATCGCGGGCGCACCCCGGTCGAGGGTGTGGTTGGAGGAGGTGGAGCAGCTGTCGTAGCCGATCTCCTTCAACGCCGACGCGACCTCGGGCGGCGCGCTGAACGCCGGGTAGCCGTAGGTCGGCGCGCCCGGCGCGGACAGCGGCGTCTCCAGGTGGCAGATCGACACGTCGGCCGCGATCGCTTCGCGCAGCCCCTCCAGCAGCGGCACGAAGTTGCGCGCGCCGTCGGCGTCGGCCTGCTCGGTCAGCGCCGGGTGGATCAGGATGTCGCCACCCGCGGCCAGCGTGAACGACGGCGGCTCCGGCGCGGCCGACGACGTGGTCGTCGCGGGCGCGCGCGGCGAGGTGATCACGACCGGCGACCCGGTGCACGCCACCAGCACGACGAGGCAGGCGACCAGCCCGAGGACCGGCCGCCCACCGCGCGCGTTCAGCGGTGCCGCCCGCGGAACCCGCGCACCAGCAGCGCCACCACCACCAGCCCGGCCAGGACCGGCAGCACGCGCTTGAGGACGGGCGCGCCCGCCGGGTCGACCGGGTCGAGCGGCTCGTCCGGCACGGCTCGCAGGTGCGGCCTGGCGGCGGTCTGGGGTCCAGTCACCTCCTCAGCTTCCGCCGGCGCGGGCCGGCTCGCCAGGCATTGCGCGAACTCGTCCACGATCCGAGCGGTCCGGTCGCCGGGGCCGACGACCCCCTCACCTGTGGATGGAGCCGTCGGTGCGGGTCAGGCGCTCACCTCCACCGCCCCAGCGCAGCGCGATGATCTCGGCGGCGATCGACACCGCCGTCTCCTCCGGCGTGCGGGCGCCCAGGTCCAGGCCGATCGGGGACGCGAGCCCGGCCAGCTCTCCCTCGGTCACGCCCGCTTCGCGCAGCCTCCGCAGCCGGTCGTCGTGCGTGCGGCGGGACCCCATCGCGCCCACGTAGCCGAGCTTGAGGCGCAAGGCGACCTCCAGCAGCGGCACGTCGAACTTCGGGTCGTGGGTCAGCACGGCGACCACCGTGCGCTCGTCCACCCGGCCCGCCTCGGCCTGCGCGGCGAGGTAGCGGTGCGGCCAGTCGACGACCACCTCGTCGGCTTCGGGGAACCGGCTCGCCGTGGCGAACACCGGGCGCGCGTCGCACACCGTGACGCGGTAGCCGAGGAACGCGCCCAGCCTGGCCACGGCGGCGGCGAAGTCGATCGCGCCGAACACCAGCATCCGGGGCGGCGGCTCGAACGAGTTCACGAACACGGCCAGGCCCTCGCCGCGCCGCTGCCCGTCCGGCCCGTAGTGCAGGGTGCCGCTGCGGCCGGTGGCGAGCAGGCCGCGCGCGTCGTCGGTGATCGCGTCCCGCGCCCGGGCGGACGGCACGTCGCCCGCGGCGCGGTCGGGCCAGACGACCACGCGGCGGCCGACCCACTCGGGGTGCTCCACCACCGTGGCCACCGCGACCGGCTCCTGCGCCCGGACCGTGTCGAGGACTTCGGGCAGTTCGGGGAACGAGCCCTTGTCCACCCGCTCCACGTAGACGTCGATGATCCCGCCGCACGTCAACCCGACCGCGAACGCGTCGTCGTCGCTGACCCCGTAGCGCTGGAGCACCGGCCGCCCGTCCCGGACCACCTCCTGGGCCAACTCGTACACCGCGCCTTCCACGCAGCCGCCGGAGACGCTGCCGACGACCGCGCCGTCCGCACCGACCAGCATCGCCGCGCCGGGCGGGCGTGGCGCGGAGCTGAACGTGGCCACCACCGTGCCGACGCCGACCGTCTCGCCCCGGTCGACGCGACGGGCCAGTTCGGCGAGGACATCACGCACGTCGGACCTCCTCCAGCGGGGTGCCCCGATTGTGCTCCCGGTCGTGCGGCCGGGCACACCCCGACGGTGGCGAGCCGGCGTCACGTGGTCGGGTGTGCGCGCCGGTACCGGCCCGGCGCGGTGCCGTGGGCGCGCTTGAACGCGGCGGCGAACGCGAACTCCGAGCTGTAGCCGACGCGGCCGGCGATGGTGGCCAGCGGAGCGTCCGTCTCGCGCAGCAGCCGGGCGGCGGTGGTCATGCGCCACCACGTCAGGTAGGTCAGCGGTGGTCGGCCGACCAGGGCGGTGAAGCGCTTGGCGAACGGCGCGCGCGACAGGCCGGACGCGGCGGCCAGGCCCGCGACCGTCCACGGGTGCGCGGGGTCGCGGTGGATGTGGTGCAACGCGGTGGCGGTGACGGGGTCGTTGAGCGCGGCGGCCCAGCCGGTGGCGTGCTCACGCCCGGTGAACCAGGTGCGCAGCAGGTAGAGCAGCAGCGCGTCGAGCAGGGCGGGGACGAGGGCGTCGGAGCCCAGGCGCGGGTGCTCCAGCTCGGCGGCGAGCAGCGCCACGGCGGCGCGCGGTTCCGGGCCGGACACGAGCACGGTGTCCGGCAGGTCGCGCAGCAACGGGTGGACGTGGGCCAGCTCGTACGCGCCGCACAGCGTGACGGTGGTCGGGTGCGCGGGCGCGGGGTGCTCGGCGGCGAAGTCCGGGGCGTTCGGGTCGCACGCCTCGCCGGCCACCGGGGTGGTGGGGCTGTCCGCGAGCACGTGCCCGCGGCCGTCGGGCAGGAACACGACGTCGCCCGGGTGCAGCTCGACCGGTTCGGCGTGGTCGCGCAGCAGCCAGCACGAACCCTCCAGCACGACCTGGAACCCGGACGCGCCCGGCACCGGTGCGAACCGCTGCGCCCACGGTTCCTCCCACGCCACCCGGGCGACGACGGGCCGTCCGGTGCGCATCACCGCGATCACGTCGCTGAGCACGTCCACGAAGACGATTACACATGAAGATGGGATTCGGGAGCATGGATCGTCTTCCACGCGCTGCCTACCGTCGACCGCATGAAGATCGCACGGATCCACGAGTTCGGCGGCCCGCGGGTGATCGTGGTCGACGACGTCCCGCGGCCCGAGCCCGGACCCGGCCAGGTGCTGGTGCGGGTGGCCGCGACCTCGTTCAACCCGACGGAGGTCGCGGTCCGGGCGGGCCGGTTCGACCTGCCGCTGCCGCACGCGCTGGGCTGGGACGTGGCCGGCACGGTGGCCGGCGCGCCGGTGGTCGGCTGGATCGACGGCGCGGCGGCCGAGTACGCCGTGACCACGCCCGACCGGCTCGTCCCCGCGCCGACCACCATCCCGTTGGCCGACGCCGCCGCCCTGCCCCTGGCCGGCCTGAGCGCGTGGCAGATGGTGTTCGAGCACGGCGACGTGCGGCCGGGCCACCGGGTGCTGGTCAACGGCGCGGGCGGCGGCATCGGCGGGTTCGCGGTGCAGTTGGCCAAGCACGCGGGCGCGCACGTCACCGCCACCGCGTCCCCGCGCAGCGCCGCCACCGTGCGCGGGCTGGGTGCGGACGAGGTCGTCGGTTACGGGCCGCGAGGGCGGTTCGACGTCGTGCTCAACCTCGTCGCCGACGCGGAAGTGGCACGGTTGGGCGCAGTCGTCGTCTCCGCGACCCTGAGCGACGCCCCGGACGCCCATTTCGTCACCCGTTTCGACGCCGACCAGCTCACGCGGCTGGTGGACCTGGTGGACCGGGGCGTGGTGGTGGTCGACGTGTCCGAGCGGCACGGCCTGCCCGACCTGCCCGAGCTGCACCGGCGGGCCGAGGCGGGCGACCTCAGGGGCAAGGTCCTGGTGACACCCTGAGCGAGGGGGTCCGGGGGAAGTCAGGGTGCGTCCCCGATGTCCCGCGAGCCGGGGCGGAGCACTCTTGAGCCATGACGAACGACGTGTTGGACCAAGCCACCGCCAAGGTCAAGAAGCTCCGCCGCAGCCGGACCGACAAGATGGTCGCGGGTGTGTGCGGCGGTGCGGCCGAGATGCTCGGGGTGGACGCGGCGCTGCTGCGCATCCTCCTCGTCGCCGCCACCCTGTTCGGCGTCGGCGCCGGCGCGGTGCTCTACCTCGCCGCCTGGATCCTCGTGCCCGAGGCGGACTGATCAGCGGGGGTGGCCGGGCACTCCCGGGAGCGCCTGCCACGGCCGGGGGCCGTCGAGGGGGCGGTACTCGACGCCGAGCGCGTCCAGGCGCGGCAGGTGGTGCTCGGCCAGCCGGGTCAGGAACTCCGCCTCGTCACGTCCGGCGGGGCTCCACACGACCTCGGCGAACGCGCTCAGCCGGGGGAAGGCTGCGTAGTCGAGCCGCCGCGGCGAGTCGAGGTGCTCGGTCCACAGGTTCGCCTGCGCGCCCAGCACCCGGTCCGCCGCCGCCGGCTCGTACCGGTAGACGTCCTCCAGCGTGGTGACGGTGCCGACGGGGATCGGCTCGTCGGGGTGGTCGGACTGCCGGTAGTCCAGGTACAGGTGCTCTTCGGGGCACATCACGACGTCGTGGCCGCGGTCCAACGCGGTCAGGCTGTGCTCCTCGCCGCGCCACGACGCGACGATCGTGCGGGTCGGCAGCGGCCCGACGCCGAGCACCTCGTCCCACCCGAACGGCCGCCGCCCGCGCTGGTGCAGGTGCTGGGCGATGCGGCGGACGAACCGGCCGTCGCCGCCCTCGGCCTCGTCACCGCCCAGCCCGATCACCTCGGACGGGAAGACCTCCAGCAGCTCGTCGAACACCTGCCGGTAGAAGTCCACCGCGGACTCGTCGGGGCGCAGCACGTTCGGGTTGACGCCCCAGTCGGTCCACACCCCGCCGCCGGACGCGCCGAGCTCCGGGTACGCCGCGATCGCCGCCTGGCTGTGCCCCGGCACGTCGATCTCCGGCACCACGGTGATCTGCCGCTGCGCCGCGTACGCGACGACCTCCCGCAGGTCGTCCTGGGTGTAGTAGCCGCCGTGGGGCCGCCCGGCCATGCCGCCGGAGCGCCGGTCGCCGAACCGCGAGTCGGGCCGCCACCCGCCGACCTCGTGCAGCCGGGGGAAGCGCCGCGACTCGAACCGCCAGCCCTGGTCGTCGGTCAGGTGCAGGTGCAGCACGTTCAGCTTGTGCACGGCCAGCAGGTCCACGTACCGCAGCAGGTCGTGCTTGGGCAGGAAGTGCCGCGCCACGTCGAGCATCACGCCCCGCCACGCGAACCGCGGGTGGTCCTCCACCTCGCACACCGGCAGCGCCACCACGCCCGGCGGCACCACCCGGAACGCCTGCGGGCCGCTGAGCTGCCGCAACGTCTGCCGCGCGTAGAACTCGCCCGCGTCGTCGGACGCCTGGACCCGCACGCCGCCCGCCGACACCGACAGCCGGTAGCCCTCGGCGGGCCCGGCCACGCGCTCGACCTGGAACGTGCCGTCGAACGGCACCTCGCCGTCACCCCGGGTGAACGACACCGGACGCGGCAGGATCACGACTTCACCGCCCCGGCCAGGCCGGAGACCAGCCGCCGCTGCACGAGGATGAAGAACACCAGCACCGGAATCGTCATCAACGTCGATCCTGCCATGATCGCACCCCAGTCGTTCTGGTCCGGTTTGACGAACACCTGCAACGCCAGCGGCAGGGTCTGGTTCTCCGCCGCCGAGATGATGAACGTCTTGGCGAACAGGAAGTCGTTCCAGGCGTGGATGAACGACAGCACGCTGGTGGCCACCAGACCGGGCGCGACCAGCGGGAACAGCACCTGCCACAGGAACCGGAACCGGGACGCGCCGTCGAGCGTCGCCGCCTCCTCCAGCTCCGCCGGCACGGCGGCGACGAACCCGCGCAGCATCCAGATCGCGAACGGCAGGCTGAACGCCAGGTGCACGAGCACCAGCGAGCCCAGGTGGTTCAGCCCGAACACCGGCGCCACGTCCCGCACCGACCGCATGACGAAGAACAGCGGGATGGTCAACGCCTCGACCGGCACCATCTGCACCACCAGCAGCATGACCAGCAGCGTGGTGCGGCCGCGGAAGCGGAACCGGGTCAGCGCGGTGGCCGCCAGGAACGACAGCAGCAGGCCCAGCAGCACCACCGCGACCGCCACCACGAGGCTGTTGAGCAGGTAGCGGCCGAAGCTCTGCACGGTCAGCGCGCGCACGAAGCTGTCCAGCGTCGGCGCGAGCGTCCACGGCCGCGGGTCGGCCGAGATCACCTCCGCGCCGGGCTTGAGCGCGGTCAGCACCATCCAGTACAGCGGGAACGCCACCACGGCCGCGACGACGACCGCCGCCGCTTCCGCGAAACCCCGCGACGCGCGCCGGTTCACAGCGCCTCCCCGCTGCGGCGCAACGCCCGCAGGTAGCCGAGGGTGACCAGCAGCAGCAACACCGTCATCACCACGCCGATGCTCGCGCCGAGCCCGTACTCGGAGGCGGCGAACGCTTGCTGGTAGGCGTAGACGTTGAGCACCAGGTTGCGGCCGGCGATGCCGCCGCCGTTGGTCATGATGTAGATCTGCGTGAACACCTTGAAGTCCCAGATGATCGACTGGATCGTCACCACGATCAGCAGCGGCCGCAGCAGCGGCAGGATCACCTTGGTCGCCGTCCCGGCCGTGCTCGCGCCGTCCAGCGCGGCGGCCTCCAGCACCTCGCCCGGGATCGCCTTGATCCCCGCGTACAGGGTGACCATGACGAACGGGAACGAGCACCAGATCACCTGGGCCGCGACCAGCCCGAACGCCGTCCACTTGTCGTAGGTCCAGGACAGCCCGGTGGTGCCCAGCACCTCGTTGACGAACCCGAAGTTGGCGTCGAACAGGAACAGCCAGATCGTGGACCCGGCCACCGCCGGCGTCGCCCACGCGCCCAGCGCGGCCAGGAACAACGTGGTGCGCGCCCACGTGCGGACCCTGGTGGCCAGCACCGCCAGCACGGCGCCGACCAGCAGGGTGCCCGCCACGCAGACCGCCGCGAACCCGACGGTCTGCGCGAGCACGTCCCAGAACCGCGCGTCCGACAGCAGGGTCGTGTAGTTGCCCAGGCCCAGGAAGGTCAGCGGCGCGCCACCGCTGACCTGCTCCTGGCCGTAGTCGAACAGGGAGATCAGCACGAGCTGGTAGATCGGGTAGCCCATCAGGCCGACCAGCACCAGCAGCGCGGGGGCGAGGTAGGCGGACGCGACCCGCCCGTCGCCCTTGCGAGCGGTCGTCGTCATGAACCGAAGGCGGCGTTCATCTGCTCGGCCGCCTGTGCCGCCGCCTTGTCGAGGTCTTCGCCACCGGCGGCGACCTGCTGCAACAGCGTCGGCAGCACGGCCTGGGCGTCGATCTTGGCCCAGTTCGGCGTGACCGGCACGAACCGCGTGCCCGCGTCGAGGGTCTTGATGAACGGCTCCAGCACGGGGTTGGCCTTGGCCACCTCGGCCTGCACGTCGCCGAACGTGGGCAGGTTGCCCATGGCGTCGAACATCTTGCGCTGGTACTGCTTGCCCGCCAGCAGCTGCACGAACTGGGTGGCCAGCGTCTTGCGCTCACTGCCCTTCATGACGCCGAGCAGGTTGCCGCCGGCGAACGCGGGCGCGATCTCGCCCGCCTTCTTGCCCGGCAGCGGCACGACCGCGTACTTGCCGGCGGCGGCGGAGTCGTCGACGGACTTGCGGTTGAAGTCGCCGCCGACGACCATCGCCGCCTTGCCCGCGCGGAACGCCTCGACGCTGGCGTCGCCGCCGTTGCCCGCGCACTGGGCGGGCGGGCAGATGTCGTCCGCGATCAGCTCGGTGTACTGGCGCAGGCCCGCCTTCGACTCGGGGCTGTCGATGGCGGCCACGTACTTGTCGCCGTCCTTGCGGGCGATGTCGCCGCCGTTGGCCCACACGAACGGCATCGCGCCGTAGGTGTACTTGCCGCCGGCGGAGATGCCGAGCAGGTCCGGCTTGGCCGCGCGGATGCGGCGGGCCAGCGGCGCGATCTCGTCCAGCGTGGCGGGCGGTTGGAGGTTGAGCTCCGCGAACACGTCGGTGCGGTAGTAGAGCGCGCGCACGCCGACGAACCACGGCACGCCGTAGAGCTTGCCGTCGACCTTGGCGGTGTCGAGCACGGTCGGCAGCAGGTCCTTGGCCTCGTCCCACGTGCCGAGGTCGAGGTCGGTGAACCCGCCGCCCGCGACGTAGCCCGCCAGGTCGGTGTTGCCGAACTCGGCGACGTCGGGTGCGCTGCGGGGGTCGCTGAACGCGGCCTTGAACCGCTCGGCGCGGGTCTGCACCTGGATGTACTGGACCTCCACGGTGACGCCGTCGTGCGCGTTCTGGAACTCGGTGATCGCTTCCTGGACCACGGCCTCCTTCGGGCCGTGGTTGACCTCGTCGAACAGCCACACCCGGAGGTGGCCCGTCTGCTCGTCCGTGCCGGTGCTCGTGACGGGGCCGGACTGGACCGGGGTGCACCCGGCCAGCACGGCGACGCCCACGGCGGCAGCTGTCAGTGCGAACCGCATCCTCGCCACCTCTTCTCGCAACGTTGCGCAATGTGCAACAGCTATTTCAAGGGAAGCAACGGCGATGCTAATGTCCGCATCGGCAAGCGGTCTAGACCAGATTCGCCCAGGTCCGGACCGCGTCGGCGGACACCGGGGCGCCCCACCCGCCTGGCCGCACGGCGCTGCCCACGTGGAACCCCGTGACGCCGACGGCCTTCAGCGCCGGCACGTGCTCGGCCTTCAGCCCGCCGCCGACCAGGAGGCGCACCGCACCCTGCCGCGCGGCCAACCGTTCCAGCACCGCGAACCCGTCGGCAACCCCGCGCGGGCTGCCGGCCGCCAGCACTGTGTCGCAGCCCAGTCCCCCGACGGCGCTCCACGCCACCTCCGGGTCCGCCGAGTGGTCCAGCGCGCGGTGGAACGTCCACGCGCACCCGTCCAACTCCGCGACCAGCGCCGCGCACGCCGCCTCGTCCACCCGCCCGTCGGCGTCGAGGAAGCCGAGCACGAACTCCGCCGCGCCCGCCTCGCGCAGCGCCGCCGCGTCGCGCCGCAGCGCGTCCAGGTCGCCGGGCGCGAAGCCGGGCGCGTCGCGGAGCATGACCCGGACCGGCAGGTCGGTCGCGGAGAGCACGTCCCGCAGCACGGTGACCGGTGGGGTCAGCCCGTCCGCGGCCATGTCGACGGTGAGTTCCAGCCGGTGCGCGCCGCCGTCCTGCGCGTTCTCGGCGTCGGTGGCGTCCAGTGCGATGACCTCGAGCATGGTCTAGACCATAGCCGTAGCGGTGGCCGCCGAAGTCGGAGTGAACTGTTAAAGCGCGCCGATGTATCTCGCGTAGAACTACTCACTCCTTACTTGATGACCGGTCCTCAACCCCGACTGAGGAGGCCGAATGAGCGCCAATCCGCCTGGCGTCGACGAGCTGGACCCCGAGGAGCTGGAGAAGCAGTTCTCCGGCGACGGGGAGCCGGTCGCCGAGCTGGACCCGAAGGAAGCACTGAGCGACGTGCCGCCCGTGACGCCGATGGGGCACCACCAGACGCACAGCGTCCCGGTGGACGCCGACACGACGTCGGTGGCGCGCAACTGAATGCCGCTGGGGGGAGGGAGGTGGCCGTCGGTCGGCTTCGAGGGGTGTCGATCGGGGGTCGCCTGCCGTGGGGGGAGGGCGGTCCGCGGTGCGAGGGGGGCACCGCGGACCGCCGCCGCGCCGGTGGTGACGAACGTGTGTGACGATCAGCTTCGGCTGGGGGATGCCGAGAAGGAGGTGACGACGTGGGAGAACTGCGCACAGCCGGTGAGCGCCCACCGTGGGAGGGTCTCGACGGGACGGACCGGCACGCGGCTTGCGTCGTCGCCGCGCGCGACGGCGACCGCAGGGCGTTGGACGTGCTGGTAGCCGACCTGACGCCGCTGGTGTGGCACGTCGCCCGAGGTCACGGGCTGGACCGCAACACCGCCGAGGACGTGGTGCAGACGGTCTGGCTCGCGCTGCTGCGCCACCTCGACCGGCTGGTCGAGCCGCGCGCGCTGGCCGGGTGGCTCGTCGTCGCGACCCGCCGCGAGGCCCAACGGACCTGGACACCGGCTCGCCGTGAAGCGGCGCTGAGCGACGAGCTGGCGGAACAACTGGAAAGCGAGGACGGCCTGCCCGAGGACGCCGCCCTGGTCACCGACCGGGACCACCGGCTGTGGCGGGCCTTCGGCCGTTTGTCGCAGAAGTGCCAGGAGCTTCTGCGGCTCACCGTGCTGGCCGGCCGGGCGGAGTACCGCGCGGTCGCCGAAGCACTGTCCATGCCGCGCGGCAGCATCGGCCCCACCCGGGGTCGGTGCCTGACCATGTTGCGCACACATCTCGACGCGGAAGGAGGATCGCGGTGAACGACATCGACCCGCGCGATGACCGCAGAGGCCAAGAGGACACCGCTGTCCTCACTGAACTGAACCGCCTGGTGTACGAGTTGGACGCGCCCCCGCCGGGGCTCGTCGAACGCATCCAGTTCGCGGTGGCGCTGGAGAACCTGGACGTCGAGGTGGCCCGGTGGGAACGCGCCGGCTCCTTCGCGGGGGTGCGCGGCGGCAGCCCCGGCACCATCACGTTCACGGTGGACAACCTGACGTTGATGGTGAACTTCACGTCCATCGGCGCACGGCACCGCATCGACGGCTGGCTCGTGCCCGCCGGTGAGCACACCGTCGAGGTGAGGGTCGCCGAGCACGAGTCGAGCACCACCAAGGCCGACGACGGCGGCCGGTTCGTGCTGTCCGACGTGCCCGCGGGCACCACGCAGATCGTCGTGCACCTGGTGAACTCCCGGGGCGAGCCGGGGCGGACGGTCGTGACGCCGACCATCGTGTTGTGACGGTGAGTCGACCGATCGTGCACTCACGGACAGTAACCCGTTCGGCGCACAGATAGCAGCCACAAGACGGCTTCTCGGACACGTTCTGTGTGCTGGCATTAAGGACGTGTCCGTGCCCCGCTCCGCCCTCCCGGTCTCCCAGCCCACCTCAGACGGCCTCGAAGTGGCGACCGACCTGCACAAACAGGCTTACCGGGCGGCGTCGCGCGGCCGTCCGGCCGATGCGGTGACGCTGCTGCGGCGCGCCTTGCGTGCACTGCCGGTGATTTCGCCCGGCGTCGAAGCGACCACGGTCCGCATCCGGATCCTGATCACCCTGTCCTACGGCGAGGCCGAGACGGACTCGGTCGAGGACGGCCTGGCGCGCCTGCGGACGGCGGCGGAGCTGATCGCCGGCCTGCCCGAGGGACCGGACGCGGTCGGCCTGCGCGCCATCGTGAAGGACCAGGAGGCCCTGATCCTGCACCGGGCGGGCCGCACCGCCGAGGCCATCGCCCTGTACGACGAGTCGGTGCGCCAGTTGGAGGCCGGGTGGGCGTCCGGCGCGGTCGGCGCGGCCACGCTGGCGACGGCGTTGATGAACCGGGGGCTGACCACCATCGCGTTCGGCCTGCCGGAGGCGGCGGAGCGGGACATGCACCGCGCGATCGAGCTGGCCGAGGCCGCGGACCTGCCGCTGCTCAAGGCGAAGGCGCTGGGCAACCTCGGCGACATCGCCCACCTGACCGGTGACATCCCCCGGTCGCTGTCCTACCACGAGCAGGCCGAACGCGTGTTCCGCCTGCTCGCGCCGGACCTGGTGCCGCGGACGAGGATCGACCGGGCCCGCGTGATGCTGGCCGCGGGCCTGGCGGACGAGGCGGCCAAGCACCTGGACGAGGCCCTGGTCGTGCTGCGCCGCCGCCGCGTCGGCCAGGACCTGGCGGAAGCCGAACTGGCCCGCGCCGCCGCCGCCCTCCTGCAAGGCGACCCGACCACCGCCCACCACCTGTCCAACCAAGCCCAACGCCGCTTCCGCCGCCGCGGCAGCCGCTCGTGGGCCGAACTGGCCGCCCTGATGCGCCTGCGCGCCGAATTCGCCACCACCACTGCAACGGCCTCCGCGCCCGCCACCACCACACCCGCCACCAGCCCCTCCACAACCGCGCTCGCCGCCACCACCCCATCCCCAACCGCCGAAGACCCCGCCGCCCGCACCTCCTCCGCGCCCACCTCCGACCCCGCCGCTCCCACCCCCTCCGCGCCCGCCCCCTCCACCTCCAGCCCCTCCGCTCCCGACCCCTCCGCCACCAGCGCTCCGTCCGCCGCTCCCGCCCCTCCCCCGCCCACCCCGGACACCGTCGCCCTCACCGCGGCCTCCACCACCTCGGCGGCCGTCGAGGCGTTCTTGCCTGCTCAGGGGCGTTCGGTGGCGTCAGCGACCACTTCGGCGCGTGCCTCGGCGCGGCTGGGTCCGGCGCGGCTCAGCCCGGCTCGGGCGACCCGCCTGGCGGAGCGGTTGCAGGCGGTCGGGCTGACCGATGAGGCGGCCGTGGCCAGGTTGCTCGCGGTGCGGATGGCGATCCGGCGCGGCGACCTCGCGACCGCCCGCGCGCTGCTCGACCAGGTCCCGCCGCCGGGCCCCATCACGCCGATCGACCACCGGATGCTGCTGCGGCTGTGCCGTGCCGAGCTGGCCGTGGCCGGTGGCGAGCCGGGGGCGGCGTTGCGCGAAGCGGAGGAGGGCCTGACCGAGCTGGGCCGCGTCCGCGATCGGATGGGTGGTCTGGACCTGCTGTGCGGCACCGCCGTGCACGGCCGTGAGCTGGGCGAACTGGCCGTCGGGCTGGTGCTGGACCACGAGGCCGACGCCGAGGTCGCGTTCGACTGGCTGGAGCGGACGCGGGCGCAGGTGTACCGGTACGAGCCGTTGCCGGCGATCGACGACCCGGTGCTGGCGCGGCGGGTGGCGCAGTCGCGGTCGTTGTCGCGGGCGGTGCAGCAGGCGCGGTTGGACGGCCGGCCGGTGGCTGAGCTGGAGGAACGGCTGGACGAGTTGCAGCGCGAGGTGGCTCGGCTCGGGTGGCACACGAGCGTCTGGGGCCGGCCGCGGCCGGTGTGCGCCGTGGCCGACGTAGCGCCCGTGTTGGGTGATCGCGCGATGGTGAGCTTCGTGACGCACGGTGGCGTGCTGTCGGCGGTCGTGCTGGTGGCCGGTGAGGCGACGCTGGTGCGGCTGGGCGGCGCGGCGCGGGTGTTCGAGTCGGCGCGGGAGCTGCACGCCGATGTCGACGCGCTCGGGCCCGATCACCTGTCGCCGGTGCTCGCGGCGGCCGTGACGGCGTCGGCGGCGCGGCGGGCGGAGCGGTTGGACGAGGCGTTGATCGGGCCGTTGGCCGGGCTGATCGGGCCGCGTGAGCTGGTCGTCGTGCCGACCGGTGACTTGTACGCGGTGCCGTGGAACGCCCTGCCGTCCTTGCACGGTCGCCCGATCGTGGTAGCTCCTTCGGCGACCGCGTGGCTGAACGCGATCACGGCGAAGACGTCGGCGCGGCGGGTGCTGCTGGTGGCGGGCCCGGACCTGCCGGAGGCGGTCGGCGAGGTGAGCGACCTCCGTGCGACGTACCCCGATTCAGTGATGGCGGAAGCGGTGAGTGACGTGCTGGCGTCGTTGAACGGGGCCCGGTTGGCGCACATCGCGGCGCACGGCGAGCACGTCGCCGACAACGCCCTGTTCTCGCGCCTGGAGCTGGTCGACGGCCCCCTGTTCGCCCACGAAGCCGCCCGCCTACCGACCGCACCCGAACAAGTGATCTTGGCGGCGTGCTCGTTGGCGCTGAGTCACATCCGGCCGGGCGACGAGGCGCTGGGGTTCGCCGGCGCTCTGCTGGCCAGCGGCTCGCGCACCGTCGTGGCCGCCGTCAACGAGGTCGGCGACCGTGCCGCCGCGGCGACCATGGGGACGTTCCACAAACTCCTGGCGGACGGCAAACCGGTGTCCCACGCCCTCGCCGAAGCGACCGCCGCCGAGCCTTTGCGTCGCCCATTCGTGTGTTTTGGGGCGTGAACTTTCCGCAACGTCCACCAATCACCTTCGAATGAATTCCTCCACGTCAGAAGGCACCGATCAACCCACCCGCCGCACTCACCGCAACCGTGTGCGTGGCGAATCCGGACTCGGTCGCGACGTGCAGCAAAAAGCCGGTCGGCTCGGCCAGGTACCCGGTCTGCTGGTCGGCGCGAAGCGTCAACGACGTCTGCCGATACGTGCTGGGCGCCACGGTCACCACCGTTCCCGCGAACGGCACGCTGATCGCCCGGTGCACGTGGCCGGCCAGGACGCGGGCGACGTTGCCGTGGCGCCCGAGCACCTCCCCCAACGCCGGCCCGTCCTCCAGCCGCATGCCGTCGAGCAACGGAATGCCGACCGCGACGGGCGGGTGGTGCAGGCACACGAACGCCGGCACCTCCGGCCGCTGCCCGAGCACGTCGTCGAGCCACGACAGCTGCTCCTCGCCGACCAGCCCAGCCGGCCCATCGGCCCGCCACGAGTCCAACGCGACCACCGTGAACCCCGGATGATCCACCGCATAATGCGCCGACCGACCACCGCCGACGAACGACGTCCCCGCGAACACCTCCAACATCGCCTCGGGGTCGTCGTGGTTCCCGGTCGTCAAGTGCACCGGCAACGGAAACCGCCCAACCACCTCCCGCAACTGCGCGTAGGCGTCCACATGCCCGTACTCCGCGAGATCACCGGTGATCACCACGCAATCGGGCCGCGGGTCCAACGCCAACACCCGACCCAACGCCAGGCGCAGCAACGCGGCCGGCTCGGCAGCCAACGCATCGGTCCGCAGGTGCGGGTCGCTCAGGTGCGCGATGAGCACGTGGTCAACTCCAGTCCTCAAGTCCAGCCGGATGCCCGGCGAGCGGTGTCACGCGGTCCACGACGCGGCTCGGCGCACGGCGACCGGTCGTCGCGGCACCGATCACCCCTGGATCCCCTGCCGACCCGCGGTCGGCATCCGGGATGGCTGGGTCGTCGGTGGCTGGATCGGTGGCCGGGTCGTCGGTGGCCGCGTCGTCAGTGGCCGCGTCGTCGGTGGCCGGGTCGTCGGTGGGTGGTCGCTGTGGGCGGGTGTCTGGGTGGTGTCCGAGGCAGGCGGGTCGGTGGTGGGTGCGGTGATGGCGGGTGGTGGTGGTGGTGGGTCGGCAGCGGGCGGTGGCTCGCGGGTGCGAGTGGTCGGGTGGGGGTAAGCAGGCGGGTGTGGTGAGTGGGTGGCGGGTGTGGTGAGTGGGTGGCGGGTGTGGTGAGTGGGTGGCGAGGGACGAGTCGTGGCGAGCGGGTGGTGGTGGCGGGTCGGGCGGGTGGGTGGTGGCGGGTCGGGTGGGTCGGGCGGGTGGTGGTGGTTGAGGGGGGCTGTCTCGTTTTAACCGAGGGGCGGTAACGGTGTTTCCGTACACTTTGGCGCGGATCTCACCCGATCGTGTTCGGTTGGGCCATTTCACCGCAGGTCGGGACGGCGAAGGGCCCGGTTCGCCAGGGGCGAACCGGGCCCTTCGTGAACTTCGGCCGATCGGGCCTCGGTCAGTGAGACCGGGGGTCGATCAGAAGTCCATGCCGCCGGCGTCCGGGACGGCCGGGGCGTTGGAGGCCTTCTCCGGCTTGTCCGCGACCACGGCCTCCGTGGTCAGGAACAGGGCGGCGATCGACGCGGCGTTCTGCAGCGCCGAGCGGGTGACCTTGGTCGGGTCCGGCACGCCGGCCGCCAGCAGGTCCTCGTAGACGCCGGTCGCGGCGTTGAGGCCGTGGCCAACGGGCAGGCCCTTGACCTTCTCCACCACGACGCCGCCCTCGAGGCCGGCGTTGACGGCGATCTGCTTCAACGGCGCCTCGACGGCGACCTTGACGATGTTCGCACCGGTCGCCTCGTCACCCTCGAGGTTCAGGCCCGCGAACGCGATCTCGGCGGCCTGGAGCAGCGCGACGCCACCACCGGCGACGATGCCCTCCTCGACGGCGGCCTTCGCGTTGCGCACGGCGTCCTCGATGCGGTGCTTGCGCTCCTTGAGCTCCACCTCGGTGGCGGCGCCGGCCTTGATCACCGCGACACCGCCGGCGAGCTTCGCCAGGCGCTCCTGCAGCTTCTCGCGGTCGTAGTCGGAGTCCGACTTCTCGATCTCGGCGCGGATCTGGTTGACGCGACCCTGGATCTGCTCGGGGTCACCCGCACCCTCGACGACCGTGGTCTCGTCCTTGGTCACGACGACCTTGCGCGCCTTGCCCAGCAGCGACAGGTCGGCGTTCTCCAGCTTGAGGCCGACGTCCTCGGTGATGACCTGGCCGCCGGTGAGGATCGCGATGTCCTGCAGGATCGCCTTGCGGCGGTCGCCGAAGCCGGGCGCCTTGACGGCGACGGACTTGAACGTGCCGCGGATCTTGTTGACGACCAGCGTGGCCAGGGCCTCGCCCTCGACGTCCTCGGAGATGATCAGCAGCGGCTTGCCGCCCTGCATGACCTTCTCCAGCAGCGGGAGCAGGTCCTTCACCGACGAGATCTTCGAGCCGTAGAGCAGGATGTACGGGTCCTCGAGGACCGCTTCCTGGCGCTCGGGGTCGGTCACGAAGTAACCGGAGATGTAGCCCTTGTCGAAGCGCATGCCCTCGGTGAGCTCGAGCTCGAGCCCGAGAGCGTTGCTCTCCTCGACGGTGATGACGCCTTCCTTGCCGACCTTGTCCATGGCCTCGGCGATGAGCTCGCCGATGGTCGAGTCGCCCGCGGAGATGGACGCCGTGGCGGCGATCTGCTCCTTGGTCTCGACCTCCTTGGCGGTCTTGAGCAGCTGCTCGGTCACGGCCTCGACGGCCTTCTCGATGCCGCGCTTGAGGCCGAGCGGGTTGGCGCCCGCGGCCACGTTGCGCAGGCCCTCGCGGACCAGAGCCTGGGCGAGCACGGTGGCAGTCGTGGTGCCGTCACCCGCGACGTCGTCCGTCTTCTTCGCCACTTCCTTGACGAGCTCGGCCCCGATCTTCTCCCACGGGTCCTCGAGCTCGATCTCCTTGGCGATGGAGACGCCGTCGTTGGTGATGGTCGGCGCGCCCCACTTCTTCTCGAGCACGACGTTGCGACCCTTGGGGCCGAGCGTCACCTTGACGGCGTCGGCGAGAATGTTCATGCCACGCTCGAGACCGCGGCGGGCATCCTCGTCGAACGCGATCATCTTGGCCATTGCGGTGTGTTCCTCCGCCTGATTACGAATGGGGCCACTACGGGCGCGCGCCCGCAGCGGAACACGGTGCTTCGGCCAGGCTCGGTGCCCGCGACGGACGACCAGCCCCCTGGAGGGGACGGGCCTCACCGTCCCAGCCTGCGTGTTGGCACTCAGGTGTTCCGAGTGCCAACACCGTGTTTAGCACTCGACGCAGGAGAGTGCAAGAAGAGCAGGTCAGCGGGACGTCCGGACGGGCACGCTGGTGGGCAGCGGTTTGCCGCTGGTCGTGCCCCCGACCTCGATGGACTGGCTCGTGCCGCCGCTGCCGCCCTGGCGCGGAGGTTCATCCTTCGGCGTGAGGATCACCACGAGGATGACGATGAGCACGATCGCCACCGCGCCGGCGACGACGGGCGCGAACCACGCAGGCCGCGTCTTGCCGGTGTTGGTGAACGCGCTCGCGCCGACCTGGGCGGGCGGGCGCAGCCGCACGGGATCCTGCAGGAAACCCGGCTGCTGCGGTTGCTGCTGGTAGGGCGGCCGGTACTGGCCCGGCTGCGGCTGTTGCTGCGGCACGGGCACGCCACCGGTCTGCGGCCCCATCGGCACCGCGCCGGAATCGGTGCGGCGCGGCGGCGGCGAGCCCTGCACCGCGCCCGACAGCGCGGCCCGCGCCGCGGCGATCAGCTCGACGCACGAGCCGTACCGCTGGTTGGGGTCCTTGGCGGTGCCCTTGCGCAGCACGTCGTCGATGGCGGGTGGCAGCGACACCATCGAGGTCAACGACGGGATCTCCGCGCCGAGGTGTCCCTGGATGACGTCCTGCACGCTGCCCTGGAACGGCGGCCGCCCGGTCAGGCACGCGAACACCATGCACGCGAGCGCGTACTGGTCGGTGCGGCCGTCGAGCGGTTCGCCGCGCAGGTGCTCGGGCGCGGCGTAGGTGGGTGAGCCGAGGAAGTCGCCGGTGCGGGTGCGGTGGCCGGTCGCGCCGCGCCGGGTGAGGCCGAAGTCGGCCAGGTAGACGTGCTCACCCGCGGCTTCCTTGGTGGTGACCAGCACGTTGGCCGGTTTCACGTCGAGGTGGACCAGGCCCTTGCCGTGCAGCATGTCGAGCGCCTCGGCGACCTGGCCGAGCAGCGCGAGCGTGCGGGCGGGCGAGAGGGGGCCGTCCTTGATGTGGCTGGCGAGGTCCTGGCCGTCGACCAGCCGCATGGCGATGTAGAGCAGCCCGTCGACCTCGTCGAAGTCGTAGAGCGGCACGATGTTGGCGTGGTCGATCGCCGAGGTGTTGCGGGCCTCGTCGACGAACCGCTCGCGGAACTCGGCGTCCGCGGTGAGGTGCTCGCCGATCACCTTCAGGGCGACCTTGCGACCGAGCCTGACGTCCGTGGCCTTGTAGGTCACGCTCATGCCACCGCGGCCGAGCACCCCGTCGATCCGGTAGTGGCCCAGCCGTCGCCCGCTCAGGTCCTCCGACACGCGACGGAGCCTAACGTCCGCGTACAGGGCCTTACACGGGGTTCCCGCCAAACGGACCAGGAGCGGGGGGAGGCGGCCCGACCCGCCGCGGGGCGGGTCGGGCGGAGGTCACTGCGCCTTCCGCACGTCCGATGCCTGGCTGCGGCCGTCGCGCCCCGCCTGGATCTCGAACTCCACGCGGTCGCCCTCGGCCAGCGTCCGGAAGCCTTCCATCTGGATCGCCGAGTAGTGCACGAACACATCCGGCCCGCCGTCGGCCGCGATGAATCCGTAGCCCTTCTCCGAGTTGAACCACTTGACCGTGCCGACAGCCAAGACGTCCTCCTTCGAGAAATACCTTGAGCAAACCGCCACGCTAGAGGTACGAGGGGGTTCCCCGATACCTCCTTATGGAGTCATGAGCGGACGCTGAATCCGTTGTCGCGCAACCAACTGACGAGTCCGCGCGGGCTGCGGGTGCGGGTGAGCACGAGGCCGGGTCCGGCGAAGTCCAGGACCAGCCCTTCGCCATTCCGCACCGATTGGGGCGCGTCGGGGGAAACGGCGCGCAGGCGGCACTGCACGGTGTCGGCGAACGCCACCACGTGGCTGCTCGCGACGGTGACCAGCTCGCCGGGTTCGAGGGTGACCACGTCGAGCGTGCCGTAGCAGCTGAGCACGACGGAGCCGACGCCGAACGCGTAGGCGAGGAAGCCGTGGTCGCCGCCGTGCAGGGCGCGCACGGGCGGCGCGGACGGGTCGAGGTGGGCGGTGGCGGCGCAGGCGAGCCAGCTGTCGCGGGCGACGCACCAGCCGGTGGTGGCGTCGAGCTCGAGCACGTGCAGGTCGCCGGGCAGGGGCGGGGCGACGTCCACCCAGCCGCCTTCCGGCCCCGCGGTGCACAGGGCGGCGGTGACGCCGGGCGACTTGGCGCGGCTGTCGACGGCGACGCCGTAGCTGGTCGCGAGCACGCTGGAGCGCTCGACCACCACCGGTTCACCGGGTGCCAGGACGAGTCGTGCCACCCCGAAGGTGGGGGTGTGGCGGGTCCGGACCTGCAACTTTCCCCCTGTCGTGATCAGCCGGTTGGGGCAGTCTGCCACGGGCGCGGCAGGATGGGGCGCGTGTCGAACACGCTGACCCGAGTCGCTGATCACAAGGCCCGCGTCGCCGGGCTGGTCGGGCTGATGCCGGTGGTGGAGCTGCCGGTGGCCGACTGCCCGGGGCTGGTGCTGGCGGACGACGTGGTGGCGGGCGTGCCGCTGCCGCCGTTCGACAACTCGGCGATGGACGGTTACGCGGTGCGCGCGGCCGACGTGGCGTCGCCGCCGGTGCGGTTGCCGGTGGTGGAGGACATCCCGGCGGGTCGTGCGGCGTCCGCGCCGCTGGAGCCGGGCACGGCGCACCGGATCATGACGGGCGCGCCGGTGCCGGCCGGTGCGGACGCCGTGGTGCAGGTGGAGTGGACCGACGGCGGCACGTCCGCGGTGGGGGTCGACCGGTCGGTGGTGGTGGGCCAGAACGTGCGGCGGATGGCGGACGACGTGGCCGTGGGCACGACGGTGCTGCGCGCGGGCGTGGTGCTGGGTGCGGCGCAGCTGGGGTTGGCGGCGGCGTTGGGTTTCGGGTCGTTGCCGGTGCGGCGCAGGCCGCGGGTGCTGGTGCTGTCGACGGGGTCGGAGCTGGTGGGGCCGGGTGTGCCGCTGGGGCCGGGTCAGATCTACGAGTCGAACGGCGTGATGCTGGCCGCGGCGGTGCGCGAGGCGGGCGGTGAGGCGGAGCTGCTGCGGTTCGTGCCGGACGACGTCGAGCGGTTCCACGCGGCGATCGCGCCCCGGTTGGCGTCGGTGGACCTGCTGCTGACCTCCGGTGGGGTGAGCGCGGGGGCGTACGAGGTGGTGAAGGACGCGTTCACGGGGCGTGGCGTGGAGTTCACGAAGGTCGCGATGCAGCCGGGCGGGCCGCAGGGCGCGGGGCGCTACCAGGGGGTGGCGGTGGCGACGCTGCCCGGCAACCCGGTGAGCGCGCAGGTGTCGTTCGAGGTGTTCATCCGGCCGGCGTTGCGGGCGGCGATGGGGTTCTCGCGGGTGGAGCGGCCGACGGCGGTGGCCCGGTTGAGCTCGCCGATCACGTCGCCGGCGGGGCGCACGCAGTTCCGGCGCGGCGCGTATGACCCGGAGTCGGGCCGGGTGGTGACGCCGGTCGGCGGGCCGGGGTCGCACCTGTTGTCGGCGTTGGCGCTGAGCAACTGCCTGATCGAGGTGCCGGAGGACGTCACGGAGCTGGCGGCGGGCGCGGAGGTCGCCGTCCGGCTGCTGCACGGAGAGTGACCCCGGGTTGACCGTCCGACGTTGATCACGGGTGTGACCCGGCTTACACTGGGGATGATCGGAGCTCCGGCCGGTCCGTGCGTTCGTCGGGGGACGCACGGGCGGGCCGGACGCGGGCCGGCGGAGCCGCGTAGCGTGTGGCGGGCCGGAAGCACTGCCCTGACACGGAAGAGCCATGACCGTCGATCGCGACAAGCACAGTGGTGCCGTCTCCCACTTCCTCGAGCTCGCCAAGGGGATCGTCCCCCCGATGCACCCCGCGGGCCGCCCCTTCGTGGCGGGCGCTGCCGTCCTCACGTTGCTGCTGCGCAGGTACTCCAAGCGCGCCGGTGTCGTCGGCGGCCTGCTGACCGCGTGGGTGGCGTGGTTCTTCCGCGAACCCCAGCGCACCACGCCGACCCGTCCCGACGTCGCGGTCGCGCCGGCCGACGGCACCGTGTCGCACGTGGTCGAAGCCGTGCCGCCCGCCGAGCTGGGCCTCGGCTCCGCGCCGATGACGCGGATCAGCGTGTTCCTGTCGGTGTTCGACGTGCACGTGCAGCGCGTGCCGGTGCCGGGCCTGGTGCGCCAGGTGTCGTACCGGCCGGGCAAGTTCCTGTCCGCCGACCTGGACAAGGCCAGCGAGGACAACGAGCGCAACACGGTGTGGCTGACCACGCCGTCCGGGCACGACGTGGTGGTCGTGCAGATCGCGGGCCTGGTGGCGCGGCGGATCGTGTGCCACGTCGCCGAGGGCGACAAGGTGGCGGTCGGGCAGACCTACGGCCTGATCCGGTTCGGCTCGCGGGTCGACCTGTACGTGCCGACCGGCAGCCGGGTGCTGGTGGAGGCCGGGCAGCGCACGATCGGCGGCGAGACCGTGCTGGCCGAGCTGCCGTCGTCCCCGTCGGAGGGCTGAGCCGATGGCTCCCAGCGGGCCGGGGATCAGGCTGCTGCCGAACGCCATCACGGTCCTGGCGATGTGCGCGGGGCTGTCGGCCGTGCACTTCGCGATCATCGGGATGTACGGGGCGGCGATCGCCTCGATCGCGGCGGCGGCCGTGTTCGACGGGTTGGACGGGCGGATCGCCCGGCTGCTCGACGCGACCAGCAAGATGGGCGCGGAGCTGGACTCGCTGGCCGACGCGATCTCGTTCGGCGTCGCGCCCGCGCTGGTGATCTACGTGTGGCGGTTCGACCCGGGTCGCGAGGGCTGGGTCGTCGCGTTGATCTTCGCGGTGTGCATGGTGCTGCGGTTGGCGCGGTTCAACACGTTGCTGGAGGTCGAGCAGCCGCCGTTCGCGAAGGAGTTCTTCGTCGGCGTGCCGGCTCCGGCGGGCGGGTTGCTGTTGCTGCTGCCGTTGATCCTGGACGAGCAGCTGAACCGGTCCGGGTGGTGGTCCAGCTCGCCGGTGGTGGCCGTGTGGACCGTCGGGATCGCCCTGCTGCTGGTGAGCCGGATCCCGACCCTGTCGGTGAAGACGATCAAGGTGCCGCCGAGCTACGTCGCGCCGCTGCTCGTGCTGGTGGCCCTGCTGGCCGCCGCGGTGATCACGTTCCCGCTGGTGGCGTTGATCGCGGCAATGCTGGCGTACCTCGCGCACCTGCCGTACTCCGTGCGCCGGTACCGGTGGTTGGCCAAGCACCCGGAGGCGTGGTCGGTGCCGGCGGCCGATCGGCGGGCGATCAAGCGGGCGCACGGCGTGGCGGCGCGGCGGTTGGGGTTGCGGCAGCCGTTGGGCGGTCGGGTGGCGGGCGCGGCGATGCGTGCCGTCCGGCGGCCGCGGCGGACCGTCGACCCGACGCAGGTGGCGGCGGAGACGAACGGCCAGGCGCGGCCGGGCAAGCGCCGGGGTTGGCGGCAGATCGGCTTGCGCCGGCATGATCGGCCGTAGGTCGGTAGACTGGGCTTGAGCTGCTGTTTCAGGCGGTGACTCCGTTCACGATCGGGTGATCTTCACTCCGACTGTGAACGGAAACACCGTTATCCGGCGTCTCGAACGTCGGTTGAAACAACGAGGACCGCCCGACCAACCCTCCCCTCGCGCCGGCCGCAGCCGGCCGCCTCACGGCCCCGGGGTACGACCGAGGGCCGCGCGTTCGGAGTCACCGGGCCCGGGGGTCACCGCCGAGGTCGCACGCTCGGGGATCACGGTGGCGGCCACGGTCGCCACCACCCCGCCGAGCCGCACGGACCGCGAGCGCACCCGCCGACCGTCGCCAGCCGATCCCAGCCGTCCGCACCCGCCGACCGCCGGTCCCAGCCGTCCGCCGCCGCCAGCCGGCACAGCCGTCCGCCGCCGTCCGCGCCTGCCGCCGCCCGGGCCCACCGCCGGTCGCGAGCGCCAGCCGCAGCCGTCCGCCCCCGCAGCCGCCGCCGGACGCAGCCGCCGCCGGACGCAGCCGTCCGCCGCAGCGCTCTGCCCGCAGCACGCCGATGCCGCCCGCGCAGCTTGCCGACGCCCCCGAGCGGTGTCCCGCGGGGTGCGCCGCGGTGCGGTGGAACCGTTTGCGGCCCTGCCCGCAGCCGCCTCGGCCTGGCGTCGCGGGCCCGGCGTTCGGGCCCGGCGTTCGGGCCCGGCGCAAACGCGCCGGCGTCGCGCGTTAGTCGTCCTCGTCGTCGGCGAACGGGTCTTCCGAGGTCGCCGGATCCCAGGACAGGCCCGGCACGCCCCAGCCGTTGGCCTTGAGCATCTTCTTCGCGGCCCGCTTGTGCCGTCCCACCAACCGGTCCAGGTAGATCACGCCGTCGAGGTGGTCGGTCTCGTGCTGGAGGCACCGCGCGAAGAACCCCGTGCCCTCGACCTCGATCGGCTTGCCGTCGCCGTCGAAGCCGGTCACCTTCGCCCACGTCGCCCGACCCGTCGGGTAGGACTCGCCCGGGGCCGACAGGCAGCCCTCGAAGTCGTCGTCCGGGTCCGGCATCCCCAGCGGGACCTCGGAGGTCTCCAGGGTCGGGTTCACCACGACGCCCCGGTGTCGCACGCCCTCGTCGTCCGGGCAGTCGTAGACGAACAACCGCAGGTCGATCCCGATCTGGTTGGCCGCGAGGCCGACGCCGTTCGCCGCCGCCATCGTCTCGTACATGTCGTCGATCAACGTGCGCAGCGCCTCGTCGAACACCTCGACCGGGCGGGTCGGGTGGTGGAGCACGGGATCTCCGGCGATCCGGATCGGGTGAACTGCCATGGCGTGCAGCCTAACGGCGCGTCGAAGGGGACGCGCCGACCGATGAGCCGACCCACACCAAGATCACGTGATGTAATGGCACCCACGCACGGGACACGGCTGAGGAGCCAGATGGACGCCGCAGAGGCACTGGCGCCGGCGGAGGGGCCGGACGACGGTTTGAACGACCGGGAGCGCGAGATCCTGGCCTTCGAACGCCAGTGGTGGAAGTACGCGGGTGCGAAGGAACAGGCCGTCCGGGAGCTGTTCGACATGTCCGCGACGCGCTACTACCAGCTGCTCAACGCGTTGATCGAGAAGGAAGAGGCGTTGGCCGCCGACCCGATGTTGATCAAGAGACTGCGCAGGTCCCGCTCCGGCAGGCAACGCGCCCGCGCGGCGAAGCGGCTAGGCGTCGAGCGCCGATGACGAACCCGGAACAGCCGACGGGCCCCGCGCACCCGGCCCGCGCCGCGGGCTACGGCCTGCTCGGCGTCGCCGTCATCGCCCTGGTGATCGGCCTGGTGAGCCTGTTCACCGGCGGCGCGGACGACAACCCGCCCGCCGCGCAGCCGACCCCGCCGTCGACCACCACCGCGGGCACGTCGGACAGCTCGCAGACCTCGACGGCCGAGCCGACCACACCGTCGTCCCCGTCCGCCTCGACGTCACCGCCCACCACCACGGCCGGACCCACCACGACCGGGCCCGAGGCGTCGGCGCAGGCCGGTGGCACGACGGCGCAACCGCCGCCCCCGCCGGTGACCACGACGCCCAAGGTGCCGGTGCGCGTCTACAACAACAGCACCACCCAGGGCCTGGCCGCCCGCGCGGCGAACGACGTCGTCAGCGCCGGGTGGGAGGTCGCCGAGAAGGGCAACTACTCGCAGGGCACGATCTGGACCACCACGGTCTACTTCCGCCCCGGCACGGACGAGGAACCGTCGGCGCGCGAGCTGGCCCGGATCCTCAACGCCCGGGTGGAGCCCCGGTTCGACGGCATCCAGAGCGCCCACCCGGGGATCATCGTGATCGTCACCAACGACTACAAGGGCCCGTCCGGCAAGGTTTCGTAGCCCTCACCGCTCGCGCGACCTGGCGTAGGCGGCGAGGGCTTCGAGCTGGGCCGGGTCCAGCGACGGTCGGACCGCCTCACGCGCCGACGCGAGGTGGGCGCCCGTCACCTCCGCCGCGGCCAGCGACTCGCGCATGGCGGTCAGCGCGGCCTCGCGGATCAACGCCGCGCAGTCCGCCGCCGAGTAGCCGTCCAGCTCCTCGGCCAACGCGCGCAGGTCGACGTCGGGGGCCAGCGGCGTGTTCCGCGACGAGGCCCGCAGGATCTCGGCGCGCGCGTCGGCGTCCGGCGGCGGCACGTACACCAGCCGCTCCAGCCGACCAGGTCGGAGCAGCGCGGGGTCGACCAGCTCGGGCCGGTTCGTCGCGCCGAGCACGATGACGTCCCGCAACGGTTCGACGCCGTCCAGCTCGGTGAGCAGCGCCGCGACCACCCGGTCGGACACGCCGGAGTCGGACGACTGGCCGCGCCGGGGCGCCAGTGCGTCCACCTCGTCCAGGAACACCATCGCGGGAGCGGCCTCGGCCGCGCGGCGGAACAGCTCGCGCACCGCGCGTTCGGACTCGCCGACGAACTTGTCCATCAGCTCCGCGCCCTTGACCGACAGCACGTTCAGCCGTCCGCTGCCCGCGAGCGCACGCACGAGGAACGTCTTGCCGCACCCCGGCGGCCCGTAGAGCAGGAGGCCACGCGGTGGTGCGACGCCCAGTCGGGCGAAGGAGTCCGGGTACTGCAACGGCCACAGCGCGGCTTCGGTGAGGGCTTGCTTGACCTCGGTCATGTCGCCGACGTCGTCCAACGTGAGCCCGCCGGTCCGCAGGGTGTCCGAAGTGGACATGGAGATCGGGCGGACGATCTCCAGCGCTCCCACCAGGTCCGCCTGCGCGACGCGCGGTTCGTCCACGTCCCGTTGCCGCAACGCCGCCCGCAGCGCCGCCTCGCGCCGCAACGCCACCAGGTCCGCCGCGACGAAGCCGGGCGTGCGGTCCGCGATGGCACCGAGGTCCACATCGGACTCCACGGGCACGTCTCGCAGCAGGACGCGCAGCAGCTCGGTGCGGGCCTTGCCGTCGGGCAGCGGCAGCACGATCTCGCGGTCCACCAGTTCGGGGACCCTCAGCCGGGGGTCGACGGCCTCCGGGTGCGCGCTGGTGACGACCAACGCGACCCCGTCGGGGCGTCCGCGCAGCGCGTCCAGCACGACGGTCGCCACCGGCGGCGCGGAGGCCGCGGGCAGGAGCGCTTCGACGTCGGTCAGCACCAACACGGCCGGGGACTGCCGCTGGGCCCGCGCGAGGGCGTCGGCCACCCGCTGGGCCGCGGCGTTGGCTTCCAGCACCGCGATGCTGGGCGCGGCGACCTCGACCACGGCGGCGTCGGCGCTGTGGGCGACGGCACGCACGAACGTCGACTTGCCGACACCCTCGGGTCCGCTCACCAGGGCCGCCAGCCGCGGCGCGGCACCGAGGCGTGCCAGCAGCTCGGGGTGGCTGAACGTCAGGTCGAACCACTCGGCCAGCCGCTTCGCGGCCTCCTGTTGCCCGACTAGGTCCGCCACCGGCACCGGGGGCACCACGACCTCCGGCTCGGTTGCGGTGACCGTGCCGGCGGGCGTGCTGGGCGCCGTGGCGCTCGCCGCCACCTCCGCCGGCGCGTCACCGGTGCGCGCGCCGTCACGCCAGCCGACGACCGTCGAGGGCTGCACGGCCACGGGGCGGTCGGCGGGGTCGGTGGAGGTGATGGTGAGCAGTTCGTTGGTCCACGTCATGCCGATGGCGTTGGACAGCTTGCGCCGCGTGGCGCTCACGTCCGTACCGGGCGGCGGGGCGAGGTCCTGCGGGAGCAGCGAGACCGCGTCGCCGACGGTCAGCACCTTGCCGGTGAGCGCCATGCGCAGCGTCTCGGGGGTGAGTGACGTGCTGGCCAGCCGCGACCCGGCCACGACGACCGTGCGTGCGGCGGCGACGTCCACGGGGGCGACCACGACCTCCGCGCCCTCGACCACGCCGAGGTTCGACAGCGTGACGTCGTCCACGAAGACCACGCCGGGAGGGCCGTCGCCGGCGGTGGCGGCGGCGAGGGCGGCGCTCACCCGGGCACCGGTCAGGCGCACGGCGTCCCACGCGCGCAGCCCCAGCGCGTCCAGCACCTCGGGGTGCAGGCGCACCACGCCGCGACGGGTGTCCAGGGCGGACGGGGACAGGCGGGCGGTCAACGTGATCACGGGGTGAGCGTAGTTGGGGTGCGCGGCCGGTGGGGCGTGGTCGGGGGCACGGGGGCACGGTTCGGGGGGCGCGGTTGGGCAGGGTCATGTCGGTGGTCGGCGGGAGGCGCGGGGCGGGAGCACGCGGGCGGACGGGGCTCGGCGGGCGCGGGGTCCGGGGGCTCGGGGTCCGGGGG